>NZ_BAAAWD010000012.1:0-206901 GCF_039534895.1 Streptosporangium longisporum
GTCAGCACGGACTCTGTTCTCCCGGCCCGGTCTTCGGCGGGCGTGCTGGACGAGGCGGGCCGCGGGACGCGTATGCGGCCGGAACGGACGAGCTCTCTCGTACCGGCGGGTGGGCGGGGCCGTCATGTCGAACGGCGGTGGACGGCTTTTGGATCGACCGCTGGAGCGACGGCGAGCTCGTCGCACCGGACAGCGGGGCGGCGGTGCGAAGGTGGTAAGGTCCGTGACCGATCTGGGGGGCCGCACGACCTTCGCCGAGCTCGCCGCGGTGCTCGCGCGGCGTGCGTCGTGGTTCGCCCGCCGACAGCTGGCCCACCTCCCACCATCGCGGCGGTGCCGGTCGCACGCCCGTGGTCAGGCCTGTTTCGCCCCCGTGGTCCTCGCCTGGGCGCTGGGCGCCGTACGGGGTCCCGGTTGGTGATCCTCTGGACCACGTGGGCGCCCTGTGCCGGGGCACCCGCGGCCGTCACTGCCCGGTCCCGTGTGGCATCCGTGCCTGTCGGTCGTGGCGGAGTTCACGGTCGTCAGCGTCGAGCCGCCTGACGTTCGTCGAATGTGGAGAGCGTGAACGCATGACGTTCACGAAGAGACCCTGACATGAGGACCGTGAACATGAGGGCCCGGACATGAAGGCCGGACATGATCGCCGACCCCGCGGGCCGAGAACAGGCGGACCCTCAATCCCGCCGCGCCGGGGCTCGGAGGAGGACGGGCGCCCGTCGCGGCCCGGTGGACTCGGTTGGAACCGGGTGGACCTGCGGTGGACCGCGGCGGCCCTGGATGGCTTCGACGATTCCCGGCGGACCCGGCGACCCGGGTGGCCCTGACGCCCCGGCGACCGGCCCGGTCTGGTGGTGCTGCGCGGCCTGGGCATGGCGACCTGCTCACCGCCGTGCCCGCGCTGCGCGCCCTGCGGCGCTCCCAACCGATTCACTGGATCGTGCGGCCGTACCCTCCGCCCTGGCACCCCTGGTCGCTGATCGTGCGCGGTGGACGATATTCGTGCGAAGTCGCCGGTCCCCGGTCCGTTCCCGCCGCTGGGGCGGATGCGTGGAGCGTCGCCGTCAACTCTGTACGGCGGGGCCCTCGACGGTCGCCGCGCTGCACCTACCGGTCCGGCCCGGCTGTCTGACCCACGCGCAAGCGGCCTTTCCCACCGTGGCACGGGCCGCCCTGGCGGGAGGTTCTGCACGATGTGACGCGCTGGTGCGACTATGATCGGCTGGTACGGCTCCCGGGCGAACCGGCAGGCCGATCTGCCCTGGACGCCCCGCCTGCGCCGAGGGGAGCCCGGCGTCGTCGTGCATCCCGGTGGCCGCTTACCCGGCAACGCTGGCCACCGGACGGGGTTCGCGCTGGTCGCCGCGGCGCTGCGGGAGGACGGGCACGAGGTGGTCGTCACCGTGGCGGTCGCCAGGGAGCGCGACTGGCCGAGCGGGTGGCGCTGCTCGCGCGGCTGCCGTCCTCGTGCGTGCTGCCGGGCGTACCGGGCCGCTGGAGCTGGCCGCGCTGGTGGGCCGGGGCTTGCCTGGTGATCTGCGGGGACACCGGTGTCGCCCACCTGGCGACCGCGTTCGCCACCCCGTCCGTGGTGATTGTTCGGCCCGTCCATCGCCCACGTCTCTGGGGTACCCCGCCGACGGACCGCACGTCGTGCTCTGGTCGGGCGGCCAGGGGGAGCCCTACGCCTACCGGCCCGCCAGGGGCTGCTGGAGATCGGTGTGCGGGACGTCCTCGGCGCCGCGGAACGCCTGCTTGAGGTGAGCGTACGGTGAGCGCCCGGCGGGTGGTGGTCACCGTGACGGTCGTCGATGCCGGGCGTCGTGGGGACGACGGTTGGGGGTCAGGCCCGGTGTGGGGGGGCTCGCGCGGGAACGCGCCGAGGCGAGGAACGCCTTAAGCCCGGTGATGACCTCGTGGTTGTCGGTGAGACCGTCCACGGTGTCCTCGAAACGCCGTGCGAGCCCGGTATGATCCGGCGGTCCAGGCCTCGTCGCCGGTCGCGCAGGGCGGCCCGGAGCGACTCGGCGTCCCGTGGAGCCGCTCGGTGGTCTCGTTTCACGCGGCCATCACCTCGGCGGTCAGTAGTCCACCCTGGCCCGAGAGCGGAGACGACGTCCCGCGCGGATGCCGGGCCTCGCTCATCAGCGTGGCGACCCGCTCGGCGCAGGTGCGACAGGTAGGCGCCTCGCGCGGCGGAAGAACGTGCTCGCATGTGAAACCGGCGAAGTAGTTAGCCACCCGACCGCCGGAGAAGTAGTGGTACCGCCAGGATCAGTGCCGAAGACGAGATGGCCGCCGACGCGGAACGAGCATCCGCCGGCGATCTCCAGGGCCCTCCGCCTCGTGCCGGCGGTGCACCTCTGATGCCGGGCGCTCCCGGGACACGCCGATCTCGTGCACCACTCTGCCGTGCCCCGAAATAGAGGTTCCACGGCAGGGTGAGGAGCACGACCAGCCAGATCAGACTGATCGCGCCGAGTCCCAGGACAGGAACGTGGAGCAGCGGGACGTCGGCGTACACGAGGAGCCACGCGGCGACCACGTGCAGACGAGGGCGGCAGTAAAAAATCCACATTTTCATGATCAGAGCATTTCGAAGGATCGCGAAGTCCGCGGGAGAGGCCGGGCACTCAGCCGCGCCTGAGCATCCTGACTCAGATCCGCGCCGCCCGTGCTACGGTCCCGCCCGGCCGTCCTCACTCCGGCGTGTGCCTCACTTCGCCTCGTGCCGGTTGCCCCGTTTCCGTTCCCCGGTCGGTCCTCACCCGTGGGACGTCCCGTCGGCCGCGTCCGTGGCCCGCTATCAGTGGGTTTCGGTCGTCCGGTCTCCGGGGCCTGGGTTTCGTCCCGTCCGATCTCCAGACTACCGTCGGCCGTCCACCGTGCCGAGGTCGTGCGGCCAGGCCGCGCGCGGCGCGCCACCGCCGAAGAGGCGGCGTGATCGGGATTGGACGGTGTGCGTGACGACGGTCGCCGTACCGGCGGTCCCTGAGCCAGCCGACGAGGCGCGCGGCGGCCTCCCCGGCGATGCCCCGGCCCTGCCAGGCGTCCCCACCACCCAGGCCACGGCCGTCGCGGTCCTGGGGTGACTGGTCGCCTGGACGTAGCCGCCACCGGTCCGGGCCGTCGAAGGCGGATCACCCGTGAGCCATGACTCCGCTGTTGCCGGGTAAGGGGCGGGCCGGCGACCAGGCGGGCCGTACCGGCTCGCGGAGCCGTTCGGGGGTCTCCGGAGAGGCCCCGACGAAGGTGTTGCAGGGCCGGATCGCCGAGCACCTCGGCCATC
The DNA here is from genome assembly GCF_039534895.1 of Streptosporangium longisporum. NCBI lineage: Bacteria > Bacillati > Actinomycetota > Actinomycetes > Streptosporangiales > Streptosporangiaceae > Streptosporangium > Streptosporangium longisporum. Next base: position 3,290 of record NZ_BAAAWD010000012.1, read on the forward strand.
TCGTGCGCGTGCGTGGTGCACCGCAAGGGGTAGCGACGTGTGAGCCGGGCGGTCTCGGTGGTAGTTCGGCGTCCATAGTTCCGGACGAGTGTCCCACGGGGCGCCGCCGGGCGCTCCCCGGGTGAGTGGTGACTTTTCACGGTCCCACTCACGTGGAGCCCGGGGGACCTCCCGACGTGGGTGCGCGAAGGCCGCGGTGGGTCGTGGTGTGTGCCCGCCCGAGCGTGGCCGGAACGCGGATCCAGGCGTGTCATCGGACGCGTCCGTGAGCGCGGTCCGCGCGCGGTCAGGCGGTGGTGTGGCCGGTCGACGCTGCCCGTGCAGGACGTGCTTCGATGACCATTGACGCGGCACCGATTCATGCCCGCTACGGTTCGCCCAGCTCGCTGGCGGTGATCGTCAGGTGGCTTGGGTTGGCCCAGCGTGGACTCGTTTTGGCTGTAGATGACCTCGTGCGCGGCCCTCGAGCACCTGCTCCCCGCCTCGGAGATGTCGCCCGCCCGACGACTAATCACCGCGGGGTTGAAGAGAGATTTGACGATCGAGGGCGAGCACGTTCCGGCCGACGCTCGTCGGCCCGCCTGCCCTGGATCAGCTGGACGGTGCCTGGGTGTTTTGCCGGTCCGGTACCAGGCGGAACCACGTCCGCGGCTGTGTCCTCGCGTCCACCCCCTCCGCGCGGAGCCGGGTGGCCATGGCGGCGCCGCGCGACGGCCCTCCAGGCAGCCGAGGTTGCGTCAGCGGCGTGACTGTGTCGAGCCCGGAGCCACCCGGATGTGGCCATGTCGCGTGCGCGCCATGGGCACCCCGGGTGGCGGGCGGCGGTCGCTGATGATGCCGCAGCCGATACCGGTGCCGATCTTTATGAAGGTTAAGGTGTGGGTCGGGCCTGCGGGCGGGCCGCCCCAGTGCTCAGCCGAGTCGCCATGATGTTCACGTCGTTGTCGACGAGGACGGGGACGCCGAGGCGCTCGAGCGCGTAGCCACTCCGGGACGGTGAAAACCGTCCCACCCGGCATTATCGGCGGGTTTGACCGGGCTTTCTCCCTGAGCCGTAGACTCGACCGGCTCTCGTGAGACCGACGCCGTACGCCGCAGACTGGTGGTCGAGGCGGTGGCCGGTCCCGGCGAGTCATGGTCCTTCGAAGGTGTGCTGCAGCCAGCCGAGGGTCTGCCTCGGGGCGCGGTCTATGGGCATTCTCTCGACCGCGCGTTCGCGAGGACGTAGTGGTGCCGTGAGGTCGGTGATCGCGAACCGGGCGTGGGTCGCGCCCAGGTCGGCTGGCGAGGCCACCGCGGTCGGTTGCGGTTGAACGTGAGGCGATGGGGGACTGCCCCCGGAGGAGATGGCCTCCTCGGTGGGCACGATCACTCCAGGCTCACCGCGCGTCGAGCCGTGGGCGAGGGTGGACCTTGGCCAGCCGGTCAGGCTGGACCACTCGCGCGGGTCCGTGGGCCTGCGGCGTCGCGCAGGATGTTCAGAGGAGCGCCCGGCCCGGCGATCGAGCCGTTTCGGCCTCGTTGATTCATTCGCACAGTCAACACCTCTCGTCTCACGTGTTGAGGACTTTAAGCCCGTCAACGGCTCCATTATGCCCAGCGGAGAGGTACTTTTTGACGACCGCCGACTTAAGACGTGTGATGTGTGACGTTTTGAGGGTCCCGATGGTCCTGAACCGCCGGTCCGCCCGGCTTCCGGGGCGCCGGGTTCACGGGCGCCCCGGTTCCGTCCGGAAGCCCGGTGGCGCGCCGGGACGGCGGAAGAACGCGGCCACCTCGTAGGGGTCGGACGGGGTCGTGTGGCGAGGGCGAGCATCTCCTTTCGGCGTTCCGGTTCGACCTTGACGGGTGGGCCGAACACGTGCGGGCCCGCTCCGTCGTCCAGCAGCCGGGTGAGCATCAGGTCGCCGGGCAGTGCCTGGCCGCCAGCAGCTACGTGTCGGCCAGCGTCCCCGCTCCCCACCGGCCGACCCACCGGCCGACCCACCGGCGTCCCCGGTCGCGTCCCGGCGTCCGTGCCGCTTCCGGATGGGGCCGGTGCCCGCGGACGGGTCGTTCCCCGGACGGGTCCTTCCGCGGGTCGTTCCCGGGTCCGGTGACCGCGGCCACGGTGATCTCGTTCCCCGGACACGTCCCAGGACTCCCACAGCCGCAGCGGCGTCCGCCGCCAGGACTCCAGCAGGCTCACCTCGTTCGTCGCGCAGCCAGTCCCCTCGCGCGGGCCAGGAACTCGCCGACGACGTCGTTCTCGAACAGCGCCAGGTCCGCCAGGGCGGGCTCGGCCCGCGGACGCTCAGCCCGATCAGGTCCTCGATCAGCGCCTGCGGGCCGGGCGGTAGGCGTACACGAGCAGCCTGGCGGAACAGGTGCGCGGCCCGTTCGGGCAGCGGGTCGCCCGGGTCGGTGGGCCACGCGGCGTACTCGGCCGCGTCGCGCTCGGCCGGCCTCCAGGCCGGGGGAGAGGAAGAGCACCTCGGAGTCAGCCCGGCGGCCTCGATACGAGCGGCTCCTCGCCTCGGCCGACCTGTCGCCAGCACAGCGCGGCCGGTTCGTAGGGGCAGCGCCTCGGCCCACGGCCGGGGCGAGCGGCTCGCGGCTCCACCTCGTCGGCGATCCTGGCGATGTCACCTTCTGCGACCGGGCAGGTAGGTGAAGGCCTTGGACATTGGTCGGCGCCCTCGCCGTAGGTGCGCAGCGCGCTGCGCACCAGGGCCAGCATGATGATGTCCAAGGGGGTCGAGATTCGGCGACGGCGCCACGTCCACTGCGCGCCGGACGATGCCCAACCGGCCGTCGCGCAGCTCCAGCGAGGCGTTGTCGCGTCAGCGGGGCCAGCGGCGGCAGCGGGTCGGCGAAGGTCTCGGGCGCCTTCATCAGTAGCTCAGACCACGACTTCGACCGGCACTGCCTGGCTGGGCTCGCAGGCCCTCGTGCGAAGGCGCGCAGCGGGTCGATCGCCTGCTCGCCAACGCCTGACGACCCGCATCGCGCGTTCGGGCGGGGTCGTCCTCCAGCCGGCCACGGAGCACCTTCAGGGCGCAGCCGCGCAGGCGCAGTCTCGGAGCCTCCTGGCCCGGTTCCACCCCGTCTCACCAGCCGTCGGGCCCGGTCAGCGCGGGCTCGCCGTGGTGTCGATCGGAGGTACGGGATCCCGGCCGCCCCGGGCCAGCGCACGCCGTCGCCGTCGGCAAAGACGTGCCAGCAGCCTCAGGTCGTCGGAGGCCGGAGCACCCCGCTCGCCAGTGTCGGCCGGGTTGAGTGAGGTGCGTCAGCCCGGGGGCGCCTCTCGCTCAGCGTCAGGAGGTCGTGCTCATCCCCTCATTGTTTCTCGACGTCCGGCATGGGGATGCCGCCCTCCCCCCTTTCGGAGTCCCGTTCGCTCCGTAAGGGGTAAGGGCGGCCGGGGGGTGCGGCCGGGGTGCCGGCCGCCGGACCGGCCGGAGGTTCTCGGGCCGGTGTGGGGCCGATCGCGCGGCGGGTCGGGTGACGTCCGCGTGCTCATGGCCCCGCCGGGGCCGTCCGCCTACGGCCTGGTCAGGCCGAGGGTGTACGAGCCCGAGCCGCTGGTAGGCGTGCACCCGCACCCGGTAGGTGCCGCGGTGCCGTTGTAGGTGAACGCCTCGTCGGGGCCGGAGCTGTGTCCGCTGGCCACGGTGGTCCAGGTGGAGCCGCTCAGCTTCCTGCAGGTAGGCGTCGTTAGTCGGTGCCGTTGGGGCCGTCCAGGCAGACGCGGTGGACGCCCGCCGCGGCGCTGTAGCCGGCGGTGCCGGGCTGGTAGGCGTTGGCGTTGGAGGTTCAGCGAGCCGGTGTAGGTGTTGGTGTGTAGCCGGTGCAGCGGTGGGCGGCGTTGGTCCGCCCGGTCACCAGGGTGAGCCCGTAACACCGAGAGGATCTCGTTGATCGGCGTGTGGTAGAGGTCGTGCCGCGGAGGTGGCAGTTGCCCGAGCCGCCGAGGTGACGCCCTGCGCCTGCGTGCCGGAGATGTAGGAGCCGCCGGAGTCCACCGGGCTCGGCGCAGACGGTGGTGCGGGTCAGGCCCGTGATCGTGCCCTCGGGGTAGGTGTGACGCTGGTGTTGTGCTGGCTGACTAGGTGCCGCAGCGGTACTGGTGGTGGAGCCCGAGCGGCAGATGAGCTGCCACGACCTGCTGGGTGGAGCCGTTCACCGGCAGGATGCCGGCGCTGTAGCCGTTCACCACGCGGTGGGCGTCCAGTTGGCGTTGACCGGACCCACGCGTAGTCGTTGCCCGGGAAGGAGGAACCCTGGAAGGTGCCCTGGGCGACCCGGTTGAAGCCCTGGGTGGCGGTGCGACCGTGCCGCAGTGACCGGCGGTGGCGAAGCGCCCTGGCTGCCGCGGGTGACCGAGAAAGCCGACCGAGCACCGGCCGCCCATGTAGTAGGCGTCGCCGCCGCGGGACGTCGTACAGCGGCGTGGGTCTCCTGGGAGGCCTCGATGCGCGGACCAGCGAGGCGTCCACGCCGCTGCCGTTCACGAACGCCTGTGCTCGGCGACGTCGCCCGCAGCACGACGACGCTGTTTGGTGCGCGCGGTCGACGTACCAGGAGGGACGGACTTCGCGGCGCTGGCTCACGAGCCGTCCGAGGTGGGCCTTGGCCGCCTCCAGCGTGGGCAGGGATGCTTGAAGAGCTTGACCTCCCGCGCCGACTTCGCCAAGGAGGCGACCTTGGTGGAGTCGCTGTGGCGACGACCAGTGTTCCGAGGTGGGGGCCGTTCACCCATGCCCCGGCGTAGGCGGCACCGAGCTGTCGCGCGCAGGGCGGGCTCGATCTTGGCCGCGGCGGCCTCGTTGATCAGCCGGGGGCGGCCTGCTCGCCGGTCCGCGCGAGGTCACGCCGGATGGCGTCGAGCACCCGGGGGAGGGCTTGGCGGCGTTCGCCGCCACCTTGGCGCGGGCCTCGGCGAAGGTAGGGGGTCGCGGACTGCGCCCGGACCCTGCTGGCCAGGGCGGTGGCGGCCACCAGTGTGAGGCGAGCGCGAAGCCCGCCGTCACGGCACTTCTGCGGAGCATTGGTTCTCTCCTTGCGTGGGGGTCCCGTCACGGTAACGGTCCGTCCGCAAGGCAGGGGTCTACCAAATGTCTATCGTCACGTTATGGAGCGCGTAGCCCAGTCCGGGATTGTCGACCAGCCATTCGGCGCTACCTTCGTGCTCCGACACCCGACCGCGTCGGAGTGACGCGGCCTGGCGTGCTCGAGGATCGACGCCGCGACCGCGGCGCCGGAGGCCTCCGGGTGCCAGCCGAACAGCTGCCGCCAGCGCAACGGGGCCCCGGCGATCGGCACCAGCCGCAGCCCTTCGCGGGCTGGAAGGTCCCCTGGACACAGGCGGGTCGGCACGGCCCACCCTTGGCGAGGTCATGCAGGTGGCCACTCGGTCTCGTAGATGCGTCCGGGGGGTGAACCGGCGTGGGCAGGCCGTGGCGAGCAGTCGTGCCGAAGCAGCTGTCGCCCGGGGTGACCGTCCACTGCTCGTCGGCCAGCTCGGCCAGCTCCTCCCTCCTTCCTTCCACCAGCGGATGGTCCTCGTTGAGCAGCACGAAGACCGGGTCGATGCCCACCGTCGACCACACCACCGGGCCCCTCCACCGGAGCGGGCTCATCCCGCACGCCCCGATGAACGCGAAGTCGATCCGGCCGAGCATCACCATGGGTGGTGAGCTCCTTGGCCGACCAGGAGGTGTGGGTGCTGACCGGTGGTGTTGGGCCAGGCGGTGGCGAGGCGGTCCATCAGGCCGCCCAGGATCGGCCCCGTTGGTGGCGCCGAGCGGTAGCTGGGAACGTCGAGTTCGCGTTGGCGAACTGAGTGCCTCCTCCTGGGTTCACGGGCGGGCGTGTGCAACAGCACCATCCGCCCTGGACACACCAGCTCCCCCGGGGCGTGGGCCGTGCGCGTTGTGGTCGTGCGTTCGAAGAGAGCTCCCCCGAGCCACGCTCTATCCGTTTGAGTTGCGCGGTCGTGCGGGTTGTGCAAGTCCGAGGTGAGTGGCGGCCTTGGTGGACGCTGCAGCCTGTCACACCGCGCGCACGATCTTGAGATGTCGGAGCTCGAGATCCATACCGGGAACGTAAGGCCGCAACGTTTATGGCGCAATGCCAACATGTCATGAAATATGACTCAATTTTGTCGAATCGTTCCAATGGCCGTTGCGGATGGAAGAAGGACGCCGGGTTTTCGGACGACCTTTTTATCCTCCTCTGAGACTGAATATCCGTCCGTCCCTGGTGGGAGGCTAGCTTCGACCCTTCCTTACCACTCGTTTTCCGGGATCCGGATTCACCGATGTTTTCGGTCAGCCCGACGGCCCCTATCTCAGCATGCGAGATATCCCCCCGAGCCCTCGGCGGACAGGAACCCGCGATGACCGGAAGGAGTCCGCTGAGCGGCCGGTACGGCGGTGCGGGGAAGCGCCGGGAGAAGGCCGGGACGCCCTTGGTTGACGCTTCGTGACACCGTACGACGGGACGTGACGGCGGGCGGCGAGGGGTGACGGCACGGGGTGACGGCACGGGGTGATGTGCGGGACGACGGCACGGGACGACGGCAGGGGACGCGCGTGGTGCCGGCCGGGTGCCCGTGACGGCGGGGCCCGCGCGGGGCGAGGAAGGGAAGTGTGCGGGTAGGGACAGGGGGGTTTCCCGGTCGGGGACGCGGTTATGATCCGCCGATGGAACGTGGCCGCGACTCACCTGTCCGCAGGCCCGGATCCGCCCGGCCCGGTGTCCTCCCCGGGACGGACGAGCCGGGCCAGCCGCGCGGCAGAGGAGGCGCGCCGGACGGTTGTCGATCTCGTCGTGTGCGGTGAGGCGACGGGCGGCCGGGTCCACCCTGATTGGCCCGCAGGTATCCTGAAGCGGCCGAGCTTGCCCCATCCCTGCCGAGCCCCCTGGCCTCTCAGCCGGGAACGCAGGGCCGGGCCGTCCGAGCGGACCCAGAGCAGGCGCACCACGGGCCCTCCCAGCTGCTCGACCCATCGCTCCCAGACGGCCGCGTCGTGCATCACCTGGGTGGTGAAGGGGCCCTCCACGCACACGTGCGAGACCGGTGCGAGCGGATCTGCCGGGCGACCTCGGTCAGGCCCTCGTGACTCGTGCCTCTTGACGTTCTCGTCGTACAGGGGGCCCTCGTCGCTCGCCCTCGTCGCGGCCGTGGGCCCGAGGGTGGCCGCCACGAAACCGCCGTAGACGGTGTCCTTTGTGGAGCAGGCCGGGACCGGGTTCCAGCAGCGTCAGCAGCGCCGGCCGCCACGGTCGACTTGCCGGCCCCCGTCCGGCCGTCTCACCACCCACAGCGCCGCCGGCCGCCCGCACGCGTGCCCCCGGAACCACCGGAACCACCGCAACCGCCGGGAGGCGCCGTGACCGCCGGACCACCCCGGGCCCGTCCCCCGTCATGCCGTCCTCAGTCTTCCAGACCTCGTCCACGCTCCCGGCGACGCCGGACGCCTGGGCGAGCCCGGCCTTCGAAGGCCGGGCGCCACAGGGCCGGGTCGAGGACGTCGGCTGCCGAACACGGTGATCGCCGCCTCGTGCGGGCCGACGTGCGCGATCCGGGCGTCGCCCAGCTCGGCGACCTCGGCCTCGAAGCGGGCCCTGGGCGAGACGTGCGCCAGCGGCTCCATGATGAGACGAACGGAGCTGCCCGCGGCCAGGTTCGTGACGTTGCTCGCCGAGCGCACCCCGCCGTCCATGTAGCGGCGCCCGTTGATCTCACCGGCGGGAACCGCACGGGAACCGCGCAGCTGGAGGCGACGGCCGAGACCAGCGGTTGCCCCGGAGTCGTGCGGTCCCAGACCACGAACTCGCCGGTCCCGGCTTCGACCGCGGTGATCAGCAGGCGGCGCACGTGCCACTCCCTTTGACGGGCAGCCGGTCGCCGATCGTCTCGAGTCCTGGCACCGGTGTCCGGCACGGCCAGCGGAGCTCGCCCACCCGGCGCCGGGCCTCCTGCGGCTCAGGGTCGGGTCGTAGAGCAGGCTGAAGGCGGCCTGACCGCCTCCATGTCCACCGTGAGTAGGCGGTCGCGGTCCTCCGACCGCGCCCGCCCGCCGCAGACCGCGGTCTCCAGATCGGCCCCCTCGTGGCCACGAGGGCCCCCACCACCGATCCGCCGGAGGTCCCCGGCACCACCAGGTCGGCCTCCCCAGGTCCGACGCCCGCCCGGCGCAGGCCCCGTGATTGACCCGGGCTCCAGGCGATGCCCGCCACTCCCTCCGCCAACCCCACCATGCTCTCGTCATGCGCCCCATTCTTACCTGTTCATCCCTTGAGGCCGAACGGGAGATGCCCTCGATGACCCAGCGCTTGGGCGACGGGTAGATCAGTGATCACCGGATTGCTGGCGATCACGCACGCCGGCCATCACAGGTCGTAGCGGATGCTGTTGGCGCTCTGGTAGTTGCCGCGGCGCGCCAGGCAGGGTCAGCGTCCTCGGACTGGGAGCAGCACGAAGATCGGCCACAGGAAGTTCGTTCCAGTGGTCAGGAACGACAGCAGCAGGAACAGCGTGCCAGCGCCGGGCGGGCCAGCGGCAGCGCGATGGTGGTGAAGATCTGCCACCGGTGTTGCAGCCGTCCGAGCTCTCGGAGCGGCCCTCCTCGTTTAGCTCCCGGGCAGGGTTGATGAAGAACTGCCGCGGAAGAACACCGCCGAACGCCCCCGCCGCCGCCGGGACGATCACCGCGGCCGGCTGTCCACCCAGGCGAACTCGTTGACGATCAGGAAGTTGGGGATCAGCAGCATCCACCGCACCGGCGGCCGACAGCGTGCGCCACGACCGTCGCGAAGATCGTGCTCCGCCCGCGGAAGCGGAGCCTGGCCAGCGCGTACGCGGCCGGAGCGGCGGTCACCAGGACCAGGGCGCGTGGCCGGTGGCGGCGGCGAGGCTGTGTTGAGGAGGACCACGTCACTGATCGGCGCTGATCCGCGCTGCGAGCAGCTGCGGTAGGCGTCCAGCGAGATCGGTCGGGGATACTCACTGCGGCTCGGTGAGCGGCCGCCTCGCGGGTCTTGAACGAGGGGACGACATGTAGACCAGCGGGCTCTGTACAGCGCCGCGATCACCGCCGAGGACCAGGTGCAGCAGGTGCGCCGCAGCCTTCGGATGTCGGTGTGTCATCCGTGCTCCTGTCCCTGAACGGCGCCGAAGACGCAGGGCGCTGAGCCACCATTCAGGAACGCGGCGAGGATGAAGCTCATCGCGGACGCGGTGGCCCATGTCGAACTGGCGCAGAGCCTGGTCACTCGTGCGATGAGGTGTACTGATCGCGTCTTCGTCCTGGTCGGCGGGCGCCCCGCGGGTGATGATGTAGGACGGGCCGAACATGTTGGCCGAGGCCATGATCGTGGCGCTTGCCAGCACGAACACCGTGACCGGCGCAGCCCCGGCAGGGTGCACCGAGCGGAACCGGTGCCAGGCGGAGGCGCCGTCGAGCCAGCGCGGCTCACGTGCAGCTCGTCGCGGGATGTGCTGGACGAGCCACGCCAGCAGAAGATGACGCGAGTTCAGGCCGAGCGTCCACCATGACCGTCACGCCCGACCAGGACAGCGATCCAGGCGGGCACCACGCGTCGTTGTGTCCACTGCACGTCCGAGGCCGTGGTAGTGGTTTGACCATGCGATGTTGCCGTCCAGCACAGAGACTGCCAGACGAACCCGACGACGCCACGCGCGCATGCACGTACGCGCGAAGTAGCAACGGCCTGGCGGTCAGACGTTGCGTCCCGCGACGCGGCCGTTGCATCAGGAGCAGCGAGCGCGACCAGCAGCGGCGCAGCACGATGAAGCAGCGGCACCGACGCGACCGTGAAGATGCCGGTGGTCCTTCATGCCGTACACAGTAACCGCGAGCCGTCCACGCTGTCGGGGCGTACAGCTCATGACGTAGTGTCTCCAGCCCGACGAACGGCCCTTGTCCGCGGAGTTGGATACGTCCACTCGTGCAGGTCCTGAGTGCCAGAACCCCTAGCCACGAGCGGCAGCACCATGTAAGATCGGCGAAGAGCGCCAGGTAGGGGGCGAGAACGCGTACGCGTCCACGCCCTGCATTCTGCGATGTGCGCCCGAGCCTTGGCGGGCCGGTCCGGTCCGGCGGTGCGGACCGGCCCATCTCCTCGTGAGTCGAGGCTCACTTCTCCTAACTTCCGCTTGTTGTGCGCGGAGCAGCTTGCTTCGGCGGTGACGCCACGCCCCTCCTTCAGCGCGTCGGCCAGACGCCTGCTTCGCACGGCCTGGCGATGGCGAGCTCCAGCGCCTTGGACTGCACGTCACCGACGCCGGGCAGCGGCCGGCAGGAGCGGAAGATGTTCACGTCGGAGGCCAGCCTGATCTGCGGCATGGTCGGCGATCGCCGGGTCCTGCGGGCGGAGTTGCGCGCCGGGGATCAATCCCGGCCTTGGCCCACTCGGTCGACTGGCGGCTGATGTGGTCGATGAAGAACTTGGCCGCCTGGACCTTGTTCGGATCCTTGCCCGCCTGGAGGTCATCACGAATTTGTGCGAGGAGGCCCACGCCGCGGCCGTGCCGCCGATGTTTCGGGATCGGGGACATGCCCCACTTCAGTGGACTTGGCGTTGTCTTCAGGTCGTTGATCTGCCAGATGCCGTCCCAGGTGAAGCTGACCTTGTCCGTTCTTGAAGGCGGCGTACTGGCTGTCCTGGGCGACCTTGGCGGGGCTGAGTGCCCTTGTCGATCTGCTCGACCATCCAGCCCAGGGCCTTGGCCCCCGCGTCGGAGCCCCACAGCGCCTTCGCGGGCCCGTCCTCGCTGTAGAGCTCGCCGCCGACTGCCACAGCAGGGTCATGAACATCAGGTGGGGCCGGCCACTTGCTGGGCATCCAGAACGGGTTCTCGATCCCTGCCTGCTTCAGCCTGCCAGGGCCTCCTCTACCGGCCTGTCGGACGGGGCCTCGCTGAGGTCGATCTTCTCCAGGTGGGAGGTGTTCCAGTAGTCGCCAGGCTGTGCACGTCAGCGGACGCTGTAGCGCTTGCCCTCGTAGATCCGGCGTTCCACACCGCGGGGATGAAGTCGCCTCGCTGAGCTGCACGCGCGCCGACCACGTCGTCCAGCGGGATCAGCGTCTGCCGGGGGCGAAGGTGCCGATCCAGTCGTTGTGGATGACCGCCACGTCCGGGCCCTTGCCCCGGTGATGGCCGTCGGCATGGCCGGGTACAGGTCCTCCCAGCGCCGGTGACGTTTGCGGCCTCGATGCGGCCGGCTTACTCCTTGTTGAACGCCTCCAGCATGGTCCGCATGTGCTGGCCGTCACCGCCGGTGAAGCCGTTCCAGTAGTCCGAGCGTCACCTTCGGGCCGGAGTACTCGGCGAAGGTCGGCGCGGCCGAGGCCGGCGAGAGGCACCGGATCGATCTTGGTACCGCCACCGCAGCGGCCAGCGCCGCGGTGAGGCCGCGGCGCCGGTCAGGCCCATGAACGAGCGGCGGGACAGGGACTGTCATTGTTTCCTACTCCTGAAGGTGCGAAGCGGACGATGTTTCCACGAAACGGGTAGAAGGTTCAGGAAGGCGCGGCGGCCCTCCAGGCGCGCGCCCGCGCCCGGCCTGGGCGTGACGCGGTCGGGCGCGTCGGCGGTGTTGACCGCGACAGGTCGTCGTCGTGAGCTCCATGTGCTCCACGGGCCGCAGGCCGTCGGGCAGCGTGAGCTCCAGCGCGCACGGGCCGTTCCGGTCGCGGTTGACCACGACAGCACCAGCTCGCCGGTCGCCTCGTCCGTGCGTGGCGGTCGCCCAGATCGCGGGCGCCTCCCCGTACCTGGCGGTCGGGATCGTCTCGCACTCGGGCTCGACCCGCAGCACCTGCCCGCGGGCGTGCCTGGCGGTCAGCGCGAACGGGTGGAAGATGCTCTGCCGCCACGCCGGGCCGCCCGGCTCGGTCCTGATCGGGGCGATCACGTTGGCCAGCTGCGCCTGGCAGGCGACGCCGACCCGATCGGCGTTGCGCAGCAGCGTGATGAGCAGGCTGCCGACCACCACCGCGTCGGTCACGTCGTAGGTGTCCTCGATCAGCCGCGGGCGCTCCTGCCAGTCCAGCGCGGACTCGCCCGGGAAGCGGCTCTGGTACCAGACGTTTCCACTCGTCGAAGGAGAGCCTGATCCGCTTGGTGCTGCGCAGCTTGGCGCCCACGTGGTCGGCGGTGGCCGCGATCGAGCGGATCATGTGCTCCATGTCGGCGCCGCTGGCCAGGAAGGAGTCGACGTCGCCGTCGGAGGGGTCGTAGTAGGCGTGCAGCGAGATGTAGTCGACCATCTCGTACGTCGCCTCCAGCACCTCCGCCTCCCACGAGCCGAACGTCGGCATGCCGCTGTTGGAGCTGCCGCAGGCCACCAGCGACAGGCCGTCGTCGAAGCGCAGCAGGGCCCGCGCGGTCTCGGCGGCGAGCCGGCCCGTACTCGGCGGCGGTCTTGTGGCCCATCTGCCACGGGCCGTCCAGCTCGTTGCCCAGGCACCACAGCCGCACGTCGTGCGGCGCCTCGACACCGTGCGCGCGGCGCAGGTCCGACAGGCGGGTGCCACCGGGGTAGTTGCTGTACTCGACCAGCTCCAGCGCCTCGGCGACCCCCCTGGTGCCGAGGTTGAGCGCCATCATCGGCTCGACCCCGGCCTTGGCGGCCCAGGTCATGAACTCGTTGAGCCCGAAGGCGTTGCCCTCCAGGCTGCGCCAGGCCATGTCCAGCCGCGCCGGACGCTCCTCGACCGGGCCGACGCCGTCCTCCCAGCGGTAGTTGGAGACGAAGTTGCCCCCGGGGTAGCGGACCAGCGTCACCCCGAGCTCGCGGGTCAGCTCCAGCACGTCGGTGCGCAGGCCGTCGGCGTCGGCCAGCGGGTGGCCGGGCTCGAAGACACCGGTGTAGACGCAGCGGCCCATGTGCTCCACGAAGGAACCGAAGAGCCGGGGTTCCACCGGGGCGATCCGGAAGGCGGGGTCCAGGGTGAGACGGGCGGTGGTCGCCACGGCACGACCTCTCTGTTAACGCGACATTTCGTGGTAGGTGGTTTCTACAACGTTGTTTCAACGTTGTAAACAGCCGCTTCGGAAGTCGATACCGGGGCGTTACGATCGTCGGGACCGGATCTCGTACGACCCCGCGGAGCGTCGGCCGGGCCGGGCGACGGGGGCCGCGACGGGAATGGGGGAGCGGTGGGAGCGAGCCTGCGCGACATCGCGCGCCTGGCCGGGGTGTCGGTGAAGACCGTCTCCAACGTCGTCAACGGGTACGCCCGCGTGTCGCCCGAGACCCGGGCCAAGGTGGAGGAGGTCCTCTCCCAGCTGGAGTACCGGCCCAACCTGTCGGCGAGGAACCTGCGCCAGGGACGCACCGGCGTGATCGCCCTGGCGCTGCCCGAGCTCGACGCCCCCTACTTCGCGGAGCTGTCCAGGTTCGTCATCGACGCCGCGGCCGAGCTGAGGTGGCTGGTGGTCATCGAGCAGACCGACGGCAGCCTGGAGCGGGAACGGCGCATCCTCGACGGCGTCCGCGACCACCGGGTGGACGGGGTGATCCTCAGCCCGATCGCGATCGGCGCCGACGAGCTGGCCGCGCGCACCGACGCCACCGCGCTCGTGCTGCTGGGCGAGCGGATCCACGACGGCCCGGCCGACCACGTGGCCATCGACAACGTCCGGGCGGCGCGCGACGTCACCGAGCACCTGATCGGGCTCGGCCGCACCCGCATCGCCGCGCTGGGCGCCGAGGACAACGCCGCCAGCGGCACCGCCCCGCTCCGCCTGGCCGGGTACCGCGAGGCCATGGCCGCCCACGGGCTGCCCGAGACGATCGCCACGGTCGAGCGCTACCGCAGGGACCAGGGGGCGGCGGCGATGGCCGGGCTGCTGGAGCGCGCGGAACCGCCCGACGCGGTGTTCTGCTTCAACGACCTGCTGGCGCTGGGCGCCCTGCGCACCCTGCTGTCATGCGGGCTGCGGGTGCCCGAGGACGTCGCGCTGGCCGGCCTCGACGACATCGAGGACGGCCGGTTCAGCACCCCGACCCTGACCACGGTCGCCCCCGACAAGGCCGAGCTGGCCCGGATCGCGGTCGACCTGCTCAAGCAGCGGATCGAGGGCCCGGCCGACCACCCCCCGAAGGAGGTCGGCGCGGGCTACCGGCTGGTGGCCAGGGAGAGCACCCTCGGCCGGTCGCCCGCGCGACCGCGGCCGGCGGGTCCCGGCCGGTGACCGGTTCTCCGATGACCTGTGACCGGCGCTCCGGCGCTCCGGTGCTCCGGGTGACCGGTGCGCCGGGGGCGGGGTCAGACGTCGCGGGCCTTGAGGCCCTCCTGGGCCTCATCGACGCCCCAGGAGATGATCCTGCGCGGGTGGATGCGGATGACCTCGCGGCTGAGGTAGGGGAAGGGGGGCTCGTGGTCCTCGATGGCCTCGGCCTCGCCGCGGATCTCCACGCCCCGCACCCGCCAGGGGTCGGTGGAGGCCAGGTCGTCCACCACGAAGGCCACCCGCGGGTTCGTCCGGACGTTGCGGAACTTCCTGGTGGTCCCCATCGCGCGGCCGTAGATGTCGACGGTGCCGGTCTCGGGGTCGATGTGGAAGCCGGTCGGGCTGTTCTGCAGCCCTCCGGCGGAGTCGGTCGTGGCCAGCCGGCCCAGGTGCCGGTCCTTGAGATAGGCGAGCTCCGCCTCCGTGAATATCATGTCCCCACTCTGTAACCTCAATTTATGTTGAGGTCAAGTTAGACTGGCGCATGCCCAACACTCCGGAGATGACCGTCGGCCAGCTCTCCGCCCGCAGCGGGGTGGCCGTCTCGGCCCTGCACTTCTACGAGGCCAAGGGGCTCATCCGCAGCCGCCGCACCGCCGGCAACCAGCGCCGGTTCCCGCGCGACACCCTGCGCAGGATCGCCTTCATCCGCGTCTCCCAGCGCGTCGGCATCCCGCTCAGGACGATCCAGGAGGCGCTCGCCGCCCTTCCCGACGGCCGCACTCCCACCAGGGAGGACTGGGAGCGGCTCTCCGCCGTCTGGCAGGACGAGCTGGACGGGCGCATCAGGCAGCTCGAACGGCTCCGGCACGGACTGACCGACTGCATCGCCTGCGGCTGCCTGTCGCTGGACCGCTGCGCGCTGGCCAACCCCGACGACGTGGCCGCCGCGCGGGGTCCCGGCTCGCGCCTGATGGTCGCCCCGCGCCGGGAATGCGCTCCCACCTGCGCGGTGGACTGACGCCCGCCACCGTCCCCGGCCCGTCCGCGACGCTCCGGGACGGCGGTACGGGAGTGGGTTTTTTAGTTGTCCATCCAAACTATTGACGCCCCGGGGTCCGGCGTGTGAACCTCTGGGCGTTCATGCACGCGCATCATGGGCGGTCGACGGTCAGGGTCCCGTCACCTGATCGTGCATGGCGGTTTGTCCGTTGCATTGCGAAGGGAAGCCGTACATGCGAAGAAGGCTGTTCAGCGCGCTCGCCGCCGTGGCGATGGCGTGTGCCACGGTGGGCGCGGCCGGCGCGGGGGCGGGTGCCTCGGCGTCCGCAGCCGGGGCCGGAACCGTGTCCGGCCCCGCGGCCCGCTCCGTGGCCGCCGCCGAGCCGTACGAGTGGAAGAACGTGCGGATCGACGGCGGCGGGTTCGTGCCGGGGATCGTGTTCAACCAGAAGGAGAAGAACCTCGTCTACGCCCGCACCGACATCGGCGGCGCGTACCGGTGGGAGCAGGCGAGCAAGAGCTGGACCCCGCTGCTCGACTGGGTGGGCTGGGACAAATGGGGCTACAACGGGGTGGTCAGCCTGGCCACCGACCCGGTGGAGACGAACCGCGTCTACGTCGCCGCCGGCATGTACACCAACAGCTGGGACCCCAACAACGGGGCCATCCTGCGCTCCGCCGACAAGGGCGCCACCTGGCAGGCCACGACGCTGCCGTTCAAGCTCGGCGGCAACATGCCCGGCCGCGGGATGGGCGAGCGGCTGGCCGTCGACCCCAACAGGAACAGCGTCGTCTACTTCGGCGCTCCCGAGGGCAACGGCCTGTGGCGCAGCACCGACAAGGGCGTGACCTGGGCCAAGGTGGCGAGCTTCCCCAACGCGGGCAACCACGCCGACAACCCCGCCGACCCCAACGGCTACACCAGCCACCGTCCGGGCGTGGTCTGGGTGACGTTCGACCCGAGCTCGGCGACCGCGGGCAACACCACGCAGCGGATCTACGTCGGCGTCGCCGACAAGGAGAACACCGTCTACACCTCCGCCGACGGCGGGACCACCTGGAGCCGGGTGGCCGGGCAGCCCACCGGCTACATCGCCCACAAGGGCGTGCTCGACCACGTCAACCACACGCTCTACATCGCGACCAGCGACACCTCCGGCCCCTACGACGGCGCCAAGGGCGACGTGTGGAAGCTGAACACGACCACCGGCGCGTGGACCCAGATCAGCCCGGTCCCCTCCAGCTCGTCCGAGGCGTACTACGGCTACAGCGGTCTCACGATCGACCGGCAGAACCCCGGCACGATCATGGTCGCCACCCAGATCTCCTGGTGGCCGGACGTGATCTTCTTCAGGTCCACCGACTCCGGCGCGACCTGGACCCGCATCTGGGACTTCACCTCCTACCCCAACCGCAGCTTCCGCTACACCATGGACGTCTCCTCCTCGCCGTGGCTGACCTTCGGGACCAACCCGCAGCTGCCCGAGGTGACGCCCAAGCTGGGCTGGATGACCGAGTCGCTGGAGATCGACCCGTTCGACGGCAACCGGATGATGTACGGCACCGGCGCCACGCTGTACGGCACCGAGGACCTCAAGAAGTGGGACACCGGCGGCCAGCTCACCATCAAGCCCATGGCCAAGGGGCTGGAGGAGACCGCGGTCCTCGACCTGATCAGCCCGCCGTCCGGGCCCCCGCTGGTCAGCGCCCTGGGTGACATCGGCGGCTTCCGGCACACGAACCTCGACGCCGTGCCCCCGATGATGTTCACCTCCCCGATCTTCACCTCCACGACCAGCCTCGACTACGCCGAGACCAACCCGGCCGTCATGGTCCGCGCGGGCAACTTCACCGACGCCGACCGGCCGAACGACAGCCACGCCGCGTTCTCCACCGACGGCGGCGCCAACTGGTTCCAGGGGAGCGAACCGGCCGGGATCAACGAGGGCGGCACGATCGCCGCCGCGGCCGACGGCTCCCGGTTCGTCTGGGCGCCCAAGGGCGTGGGCGTGCACCACTCGGTCGGCTACGGAAACTCCTGGACCGCCTCCACCGGCCTGCCGACCGGCGCCGTGGTCGAGTCCGACCGGGTGAACCCGAACAAGTTCTACGGCTTCAGCGCCGGGAGGTTCTACGTCAGCGTCAACGGCGGCGCCTCGTTCACGGCCACCGCCGCGACCGGGCTGCCCGCCGAGGGCAACGTCAAGTTCAAGGCCGTACCCGGCCGTGAGGGCGACATCTGGCTGACCGGGCCCGCAGGCGACACCGGCGCCGCCGCGGGCATCTGGCACTCCACCGACGGCGGCGCGTCGTTCACCAAGCTGCCCGGCGTCACGAACGCGGTCAACATCGGCTTCGGCAAGGCCGCGCCCGGCAAGAGCTACCAGGCGCTGTACACGCTCGCCACCGTCGGCGGCGTCACCGGCGTGTTCCGCTCCGACGACACCGGCGCGAGCTGGGTCAGGATCAACGACGACCAGCACCAGTACGGCAACGCGGGCGAGGCCCTCACCGGCGACCCGCGCGTCTACGGCCGCGTCTACCTCGGCACCAACGGCCGCGGCATCCTGTACGCCGACAACGACGGGACCGTCCCGCCCGACGACACCGTCGCTCCGACCCGGCCGGGTACGCCGGTGGCGTCGGCGGTCACCTCTTCGGGGGCGACGCTGACGTGGGCGGCCTCGACGGACGCGGTGGGTGTGAGCGGGTACGACGTCTATCGTGAGGCGGGTGCGACGGACGTGAAGGTGGCCACGGCCTCCTCGGCGTCGTACGCGCTGAGCGGGTTGAGCGCGGACACCGCGTACACGTTCTACGTGATCGCCCGCGACGCGGCCGGCAACAGCTCCACCGCCTCGGCGCCGGTCACGTTCAGGACCGCGGCCGGACAGGGGGACACCGTCGCTCCGACCCGGCCGGGTACGCCGGTGGCGTCGGCGGTCACCTCTTCGGGGGCGACGCTGACGTGGGCGGCCTCGACGGACGCGGTGGGTGTGAGCGGGTACGACGTCTACCGTGAGGCGGGTGCGACGGACGTGAAGGTGGCCACGGCCTCCTCGGCGTCGCACGTGCTGAGCGGGTTGAGCGCGGACACCGCGTACACGTTCTACGTGATCGCCCGCGACGCGGCCGGCAACAGCTCCACCGCCTCGGCGCCGGTCACGTTCACGACCGCGGCCGGGCAGGGCGGGGGCTGCACCGCGACCTACAAGGTCGCCAACTCCTGGCCGGGCGGGTTCCAGGGCGAGGTGACGGTGAAGAACACCGGCACCTCGGCGACCACCGGCTGGACCGTCACCTGGTCGTTCCCGAACGGCCAGACGATCAGCCAGCTCTGGAGCGGCGTGCACACCCAGACCGGTGCCGCCGTCACGGTGAGGAACACGAACTGGAACGGCGCCCTGGGTGCCGGGGCGTCCACCGTGTTCGGCTTCGGCGCGAGCTGGACCGGCACCAACGGCGTCCCGTCCACCGTCACCTGCACCGTCTCCTGACGACCGCCCCCTGGCCGTCCCCGCGAGGACGGCCAGGGGGGAGGACCCGCCGGTGAAACCGGCCGCCGAGGCCGGGGGGTCCTGGCGGCCCGTCACCGGCCTCCCGGCCCGGAGTGAGAACCACGACGGGCCGGGAGCGCGTACGGCCCCGGCCGAGCCCTGAACGGGCCCGGCCGGGGCCGTCCTGGTTCCGGCACTCCCTCGCACGGGTGACGCGGCCCTCCCGGCGGGACGGCGTGCCGCGGGCCCGGGCTCGGTCTTATGGCCGGTACGGGTCCGTCTTCAGGATGAGATCCGCCCTCCGCGGAGGCCCGCCCGCCCGGCAGACCCTATTGTGGAAGAAACCGACAGTCCGGGGGAGAGCATGGCGATCTCAGATGGGGTGCGCGGCCCTCGGGACGCGGCGGAGGGCTCGCCGAACCCGCCGCGGCTCGACGAGACCGGTGAGACCGGTGCCCCCGGGGCTCCCGGGGCCCGGCGGTCCGGCCTGCACGGCAGGCTCGACGACATCAGGTCCACCCGCACCGGCCGTCTCACCCTGAAGATCGTCATCGGTGTGGTCGGCGCCGTGCTGGTCATCGGCGGCCTCATCATGGTGCCCTTCCCCGGCCCCGGCTGGCTGGTCGTCTTCGCCGGGCTGGCCGTGCTGGCCACCGAGTTTCACTGGGCCCACCGGCTGCTGGAGTTCGGCAAGCGGACCCTGTCGGCCTGGACGGCCTGGCTCGGCCGCCGGGGCTGGACCGTCAAGATCCTGGTCGTCCTGGTCGCCGCGGCCACCGCCGGAGTCATCGTCTACTTCGGCCTCAAGCTCAGCTTCGGCCTCGACCTGGTCGTCGAGGCGCAGAAGCTCCTCCTCCGCTAGACCGGCCCGCGCGCCTCGCCGCGACCCGGCTCCCGACGAGTTTTACCCGGTGGAGTACGGCTCGTTATCTTTCCCGGATGTGACTCTCCGTAGTGTCTCCACGTCCGATCCGCAGGGACGGATCGGCAGAGACGATTAAGGAGAGTGACGTTCTATGCGCGCCCTGTCCTCGATGCTGGTCCTCGCGGCCGCCGGAGCCGCCATCCTGACCGGCACCCCCGCCCACGCCGACGACGTCAACCTGGCCGCGAGGGTGCAGCCGGGCGAGGAGGTCTTCCTCACGCCCGAGCTCGTCCCCGCGGCCCAGTACAACGGGAACGTCCTGATCAAGCTCGACAACAACAGCGTCCCCGTCAAGGTCAAGATCGGCAACTGCCGTGGCCGGTACATCGGCACGCTGCCGATCGCCGCCAACGACCACGCCGCGTACGTGGCCGCCAGCACCACCCCGCCCGCGCAGTGCATCCGCTACCGCGTGAAGAACATGGGCAACACCCCGGCCGCCATCACGGGCACCGGTTACTTCTAGACACCGGTGACGTCGAGGGGGGTCGCGCGACGCGCGGCCCCCCTTCCGGCGTTCACGCGACGCCCCACCCGCACCCGGGGCGGGTCACGGGCGCTCGCGGCCCGCGATCAGGACGGCCACCCCGTCCAGGATGCGCTCCAGGCCGAACGAGAGGGCGTGGGCGGGGTCGGTGATCGCCTGGTGGGCCTCACCGGCCGCCTGCCCGACGCGGGAGGCGACCGGGAAGCGGCCGGCGTCCACGAGCCGTTCGAGCAGCGGGGCGTTGGACAGCCACCACTCGGCGTCGTCCATCCCGCTCTCCCGCTGGACGCGCAGCTGGTCGGCCCTGGACCTGGCGATGCTCTCGACGTGGGAGAGGACCAGGCCGAGGACCGAGTCCATCTCGACGTCCGACAGTCCCCAGCCCTCCAGGGGACGCAGCTCGGCCTCGTACTTGAGCGTGGCGTTCGGGCCCAGCGTGGAGCGCGGGTCGCGGGCCTGGAGCATCCACGGGTTGCGCCGGTAGAGGTCCCAGTTACGGGCGGCGATGAACTCCAGCGCGCCCCGCCACCCGCCGGGCTGCCGCGACGGCGCGTCCACGTCGGCGTACAGCTCCCCGTACGTGGCGTCGATCATCAGGTCGACCAGCTCGCCCTTGCCCGGCACGTGGGTGTAGAGGGACATGGTCCCCACCTCCAGCCGTTCGGCGACGTGGCGCATGGAGACCGCGTCGAGCCCCTCGGCGTTGGCCAGCTCGACGGCCGCCAGGACGATCGAGCGCACCGTCAGCCCGGAACGCCCCGGTTTGCTGTGCGAGCCCCACAGGAGGGCAAGGCTGCGGGCCGGGTCGGCGTCGGAAGCTTTCTTCGCACTCACGGGATCGGTCTCCAGATTCTCGGCGTCAGGACCACCGTAACGGAGCCGTACGGTGTACCGTACTCAATACGGCAAAGGCGTGCCGGGCCGGCGGATCCTCCGTCCGGGCCGGCACGAAAGGACGGGTGAGAACGGGTGAGACGACAGGACGCCAAGGCCGGGTCCGCGATCGTCGCGGACGGCCTGCGCAAGGGGTACGCGGGCGCCCCGCCGGGCACGGGGCTCAACGGCTTCGACCTGGAGGTCGCGGCCGGGACGGTCTGCGGGCTGCTCGGTCCCAACGGGGCGGGCAAGACGACGGCCGTCAGGATCCTGGCCACGCTGCTGCGTCCCGACGGGGGCCGGGCGAGCGTGGCCGGGTTCGACGTCCGGACCGACGCCCGGCGGGTCCGCGAGCGGATCGGGCTGGTCGGGCAGTACGCCGCGGTCGACGAGATCCTCAGCGGGCGGCAGAACCTGGAGATGTTCGGCAGGCTGAACCACCTCTCCGCCGCCCAGGCGCGCAGCCGGGCCGGCGAGCTGCTGGAACGCTTCTCGCTGGCCGACGCGGGCCCCCGGTCGGTCGGCGGCTACTCCGGCGGCATGCGCAGGAGGCTCGACCTGGCGGTGAGCCTCATCGTGGCGCCGCCGGTGCTGTTCGTGGACGAGCCCACCACCGGCCTCGACCCGGCCGCGCGCCGGCAGGTGTGGGCGGCCGTGCGCGACCTGGTCGACGCGGGCACGACCGTGCTGCTCACCACCCAGTACCTGGAGGAGGCCGACCGGCTGGCCGACCGGATCGTGATGCTCGGGGCCGGCCGGGTCGTCGCCGAGGGCACCCCCGAGGAGCTGAAGTCCGCCCTCGGCGGCGACTGGCTGGACGTCGTCCTGGCCGACGCCGGGGACGCGGAGACCACCCGGGCCCTCGCGGCGCGGGTCGCCTCCGGCGAGGTCCAGGTGGACGCCGGGGCCTGCCGGGTCAGCGTCCCGGTCTCCGAGCGCACCCGGGCGCTCGTCACGCTGGTCACCGCGCTCGGCGACGCCGGGGTCGAGCCGGTGGACGTCACGCTGCGCCGTCCCACCCTGGACGAGGTGTTCCTGCACCTGACGGGCGACGACCCCCGGCCGGTGGCCGCGGGCGTCCCGGCCCCCGGCACGGAGGTGCCCGCATGAGCGTCACGACCCCCGCCCCCTCCGGCGCGTCCCCGGCGACCCGGGCGGCCCGCGTGTTCACCGACTCCTGGACGATCACCCTGCGGGACCTGAGGCACTGGGTCCGCAGACCGGGACCGGTCGTGCTGGGCTGGTTCTTCCCGGTGCTGATGGTGCTGATGTTCGGCGGCCTGTTCGGCGGCGCCATCGGCGCTCCCTCCGGCGGGCCCGGCGGCTCAGGCGCGGGCGACTACATCGACTTCCTCGTCCCCGGCATGTTCGCGATGACGATGCTGTTCGGCCTGGAGACCACGATGACGGCGGTCACCACCGACGCGGCCAGGGGGGTGACCGACCGGTTCCGCTCGATGCCGATGAACTCCTCCGTGGTCGTCATGGGCCGCGGGATCGCCGACATGCTCGACTCGGCCGTCGGGCTGGCCGTCATGTTCGCCACCGGGCTGCTGCTCGGCTGGCGCGGCGACGGCGGCCCGGCCGGCACGCTGGCCGCGGTGGGCCTGCTCCTGCTGCTGCGTTTCGCCGTGCTCTGGGTGGGGATCTTCATCGGCCTCGTCGCGGGCGGGCCTGAGGCGGTGGCGTCCGTGCAGATCCTCATCTGGCCGGTCGGGTTCCTGTCCAGCGTGTTCGTCGATCCGGCGACCATGCCCTCCTGGCTCGGCGCGGTCGCCGAGTGGAACCCGCTCTCGGCGACCGCGACCGCCGTCAGACGGCTCTTCGGCGACCCCGGCTGGGCCGGGGAGTCCTGGGTGGCGCAGCACGCGACGCTGATGGCGGTGCTCTGGCCGCTGCTGCTGATCGCCGTGTTCCTGCCGCTCTCGGCCCGTACGTTCCGCAGGCTCGGCGACTGAGGCGACGTCCCGCCCGGCCCGTCCGGGTTCGCCGAGGCTCGCCGGTGTCCCGGCCGGGACGGGACGGGCCGGGCCGAGCGGGCGGGGTGTCGCGGTGGCCGATCACATCGGCCGTCGCCGGAGGGGCGCCCGGTGTTTTACATCGTGGTGACGGGATCCGTCCCGCCCTGTAACCCAGGGTAGTGAGCCTGGAGGCATGAGTGAGACGGAACGGGAACGATCCGCCTCGGGGTGGACGCTCAACAGGGAACTGCTCAACGTCGGCGCGATCATCGTCGCCGCCGGTATCGCCCATCTGACGATGGGCCTGATAGGACACGAGAAGTACGGGCCGTTCATGCTCCTGCTGCTCGGCGGGGTGCTCGTCACGACGGCTCTCGGTCACCGCTTCTACGAACATCGGCGCCACCGCGTCCCCGCGGGCGTGGAGTGCCTCAGGTGCGGCACGCCGGTGGGGGACCCCTGACCGGCGGGACGCGGACCCCGCGGCCTTCCGATGTTCATCGCCACGGAAGGCCGCTTCCACACCTCTTCTAACCCTTTCGTTCTAGATCACGATCATGAGCGTTTTCCGACTTAGGATGCCGCCGTGTCCGTGACTCCTGGTATCCGCCGACTGCTCGGTCCTCTCGTCGCCTTGGCCCTGCCGTCGTGCCGTTCCCGGCGCCGCGCACGCCGCCGGCCCGTCACCGGACCGCGGTGGTCTCGCGGTGTCCCTCCGCGGGCTCCCCGCGACGGTGTCCCCGCGACGGTGTCCCCGGCGGGGTCCTCTCGACGCCGCCTCCACGCCTCAATTCACGGCCCCCCCGCGTCCTCGCGCGCCCGAGTCGTCGCACCGTCAACCCGGCACAATCTCGAAGGCCACGACCCTCAACCTCCTGACGTCCTCCACGAAACCGACCTCGCGACGGCACCCCTCCCCGATCTACGGTCGCGCCCAAGGCGCAAGCCTCGCGCCCACCGCTACCAACCCACACTCGCATGCTCGTGTTCGTGCTGACCTACCGCCAGCCACCAAGATCCGTACGTCCAAGAACGCCGTCGCCACTGCTGACCCACTAATCGTACGGCCGCAAGCAGGGCTACCGCATCGCAGAGCCTCCGGGGACCGCGTCTGCGGATCGGGCGACCGTCCCGAACCGGCGAAGCCGCACGGGCCCGTCACGCCGTGCGTTGTGCAGCGACTCCGCTCCCTCCGAAGGAGGGCCGAGGACCGGTGGCGTGACTGTGCTGACGCCAGGCGGCGCTCACCAACCGGTCAGACCGGCACCCGCGGAGAAGGACCGCCGGCCTACCCCCGCAACGCAGCCGAGGACCAGTGGGCCCCCACCTACACACCGCCGGCGCGCGACTGGGCCCTCGGCATCGCGCCGCAAGGTCCCGCAGCCGGCCCAAACCGTGCGGACAAGAACACAGTTCATCGCCGTCTCCCCTCCGGGGACGACCAGTGGTCGGGCCACCCGCAGGGAAACCATACCCGGGGCGGCAAGGGGGAGCAGAAAGAAGAATGGGGGACGACAATAAATATACAGAGGATAAATGTAAAGGAATCGTGTGTGTCTGAGAAATCGACCGGACCACCTGACTCGACCGGACAGGACGTGAAGGATATCAGCGTGGGAGCTCGCGAAAAAGTGCTGTGTAAGAAAGAGTGAGATACAAAACAGAGAGAGATTACCGCACGTCAAGCTCGGGCTGTCGTGCCGGGGCACGTGCGTCGTGTCAACACGGGGCGCGCGGGGGTAACAGGTAAGTGTGGTTGGAGTCCCAGTAGCGGCGGAGAAAGAGGAATCTCGTGAGGGGGATCTGAACATGAGGTGTAGACAGAAAAAGGGTATGAAAAAAGGAGGGGAGTGAAGGAGAGGGGGCTGTCTACGTCCCACCAGACCAACAAGTGTGGGCCGGATGCCGAGGCCCGGAGGAGAGAAGATACCAGGCGCAGGGTCCCAGACGCAAGACGTGCTAAAAGAATGTGTGAAGGCACCAGGGACGCGGCCCGACGAGGTAAGGCCTATCCACTCCCCTCCCAGCCCGGCCGGGCTGACCGTGTGCGGCGGACCGCGAGGTCCCCGGGCCGTAGACGTGCCGTGCCCCGGTTACGCGCAGCACGTCGCTCGCCGAGCTCAGCGGAACCGCGCCGACCCGTCGACCCTGTCTCCAGGTTGTCGGTCACTCGCGGAGGAGCACGACGAGCACGAAGCGGCACACCCACCGACGAGATTGCCTACGGTCACCCCCTGCGCCTCCGCTCCAGTCGTAGTGCGCAAGAGCCCGCGTTGACCGTAACGATCGTGGCCTGTTTGAATCCAATGGAGATTAAGTCACAGACACCGATCGCCGGTCCGTAGGAAGCACCCAGATGGCCTTGGCCGCCATGCCGACCTACCTAGCGTTAGGCGGCCAGCCGGTGAACGCGGCCCCTCGCTGCTATTGGTAGGTCTTCTTCCCAGAGTAATGTCACCCTGATCCGCTCGGTGGCCTGCGCCCAGTGAACTCCGGTGCCGCACCGAGGTTCGCCTCGAACGCGCCGGGACCCGTCGAACGCACCGAGACCCGTCAAGCCCCTCGATGCCCCCCGGGACACTCGTCCGTGACTCTCTCTCTACCACTGTGTCAAGCAGACCACCGGGTCCGGTGACGTGTCCGGCGCTGCGCGCCCGGAACGGCACGACCGGCACAGGCGACGAGAGGACCGACAGTCGGCGGGTACCAGAGTCACGGACACGGCGCGCATCTAAGTCCGTGACAAACGCTCATGATCGTGATCTAGACGAAAGGTTGAAGAGGTGTGGAAGCAGCGCCTTCCTGGCGATGAACAGCGAAGGCCGCGGGTCCGCGTCCCGCCAGGTTCATCAGGTCCCCACCACCGCGTGCCGCACCTGAGGCACTCCACGCGCGGGGACGCGTGCGCCGATGCGTTCGTAGAAGCGGTGACCGAGAGCGTCGGACGGCACGACAGAGCAGCAGTGAGCATGACGGTCCCGTACTCTCGTCGTCTATCAGGCCCATCGTCAGTATGGGCGATACGGAGGCGACAGCATGTGATCAGCGCCGGACGTTGAGCAGTTCCCTGTTGAGCGTCCACCCCGAGCGATCGTCCCGTCCGTCTCACTCATGCTCCAGGCTCACTACCTGGGTTCTACAGGGCGGGACGATCCCCGTCCCCAAACGATGTAAACACCGCTGCCCTCCGGCGACGGCGATAGTGTTTTGTCAGGCCACCGCGACACCTCCGCCCGCTCGCCTCGCCCGTCCCGTCCCGGCTCGGGACCTTCCGGCTGAGCTCTGACGAACCCGGACTCGGTGCCGTGCGGACGTCGCCTCAGTCGCCGCGCCTGCGGACGTACGGGGCGAGAGCGGCAGGACACGGCGATCAGCAGCAGCGGCCAGAGCACCGCCATCAGCGTCGCGTGCTGCGCCACCACAGGACTCCGCCCAGCCGGGCGTCGCTGACGAGCCGTCTGACGGCGTGGGTCGCGGCTCGCGAGAGCGTTCGCTCGGTCGACGCGCCGTGCCAGGAGGGCTTTCATGTCGTCGCGGATCGTCGACCACAGCTGACAGGAACCCGACGCAGATGAGTGATCTGCACGCGGCGCCATCCGCTCAGGCCCGCCCGCGACGAGGCCGTTGGAATGAAGATCACCACCCAGCGCACGGCGAAACGCCGCAGCAGGATGGCACGTCCCATCGCGGCCAGCAAGTGCCGGACCGGCGCTCCGTCGCCGCGCTAGCTTATTCTCGAGACAGCAGCCCGGTGGCGAACATGACGGCCAGCCGCGACGACAGTTATTGTGCGATGCAGCATGGCGGCGATCCCGCGGCCCATGACGACCACGGACTGTGTGAGTGCATCGGCGTCGTATGCGGAACGGTGCATGGTCACCGCCCACGGCCGCGGTCCGTTGGTGACGCCGGCAGCGTGGTTCTCCAGCCGAACGCAGTCGTGCATCGCGTAAACAGGCCGGGGACGTGTCAGGACGTCGATGTAGTCGCCCGCGACCTGAGCGCCCGGCCCGCCGAGGCGCCAGCGCGATGGCGCCGCGTGCCCGAACAGCCGCGAACTAGCAGCACCATCAGCACCGGAAGACCAGCCCCAGCACGACCGGGCGCCGGTCTGCGGACCATCAGTGCTCACGGTCCCGCCGTGATGTTCGTCAGAGTCGTGAACACGTGCGGGTCCGCCGGGTCGCCGGGACGCGCCGATGCGGGGTCGTGACGCTCATGCGGGCACCTCGTGCCCGGGGCCGCGGACGCCCGCGGCCACCGGACGTCGTCGCCCGTCAGGTGTGCAGGAACACCTCGTCCAGTGGGACGGCGCAGCGTGACGTCCACCGGCTCGACCCCGGCGTCGCCGAGCGCGTGTGACCAGCGTGACGAGCGCCGGGTGCGCTCGGAGACCGGACGCTGACCCGGCCGGTCCACCTGGACCTCGCCGGAGGCGACCGCGCCGCGAGGCCCGGGTGGTCTCCGCGTCCCCGGCGTCGGCCAGGACGACGTCCAGCCAGTCGCCGCCGAGGGCGGACTTCAGCTCCTCGGGGGTGCCCTCGGCGACGACCCGGCCGGCCCCGAGCATCACGATCCGGTCGGCCAGCCGGTCGGCCTCCTCCAGGTACTGTGGGTGGGGTGAGCAGCACGGTCGTGCCCGCGTCGACCAGGTCGCGCACGGCCGCCCACACCTGCCGGCGCGCGGCCGGGTCGAGGCGGTGGTGGCTCGTCCACGAACAGCACCGGCGGCGCCACGATGAGGCTCACCGCCAGGTCGAGCCTCCTGCGCATGCCGCCGGAGTAGCCGCCGACCGACCGGGGGCCCGCGTCGGCCAGCGAGAAGCGTTCCAGCAGCTCGCCGGCCCGGCTGCGCGCCTGGGCGGCGGAGAGGTTGTTCAGCCTGCCGAACATCTCCAGTTCTGCCGCCCGCTGAGGATCTCGTCGACCGCGGCGTACTGCCCGACCAGCCCGATCGCTCGCGGACCCCGCCGGCGTCGGTCCGACGTCGAACCGGCCACGCTCGCGGGCCCCCGTCGGAGCAGCAGCGTGGCCAGGATCCTGACGGCCGTCGTCTTGCCCCGCGTTGGGACCGGAGAGCCCGCAGACCGTCCCGGCCGCGACCTCCAGGTCGAAGCCGTTGAGCCCGTTGCCCGGCGGGGCGCCCGCGTACCCCTTGCGCAGGCCGTCCGCGACGATCGCGGACCCGCCTTGGCGTCCTGTCGTCCTCACCGTTCTCACCCGTCCTTTCGTGCCGGCCCGGACGGAGGATCCGCCGGCCCGGCACGCCTTTGCCGTATGAGTACGGTACACCGTACGGCTTCCGTTACGGTGTCCTGACGCGAGAATCTGGAGACCGATCCCGTGAGTGCGAAGAGCTTCCGACGCCGACCCGGCCCGCAGCCTTGCCTCCTGTGGGGCTCGCACAGCAAACCGGGGCGTTCGGGCTGACGGTGCGCTCGATCGTCCCTGGCGGCCGTCGAGCTGGCCAACGCCGAGGGGCTCGACGCGGTCTCCATGCGCCCAGCGTCGCCGAACGGCTGGAGGTGGGGACCATGTCCCTCTACACCCACGTGCCGGGCAAGGGCGAGCTGGTCCGACCTGATGATCGACGCCACGTACGGGGAGCTGTACGCCGACGTGGACGCGCCGTCGCGGCAGCCCGGCGGGTGGGGCGGGGCGCGCTGGAGTTCCTCGCCGGCCCGTAACTGGGACCTCTACCGCGCAACCCGTGGATGCTCCCAGGCCCCGCGACCCGCGCTCCACGCTGGGCCCGAACGCCACGCTCAAGTACGAGCCGAGCTGCGTCCCTGGAGGGCTGGGGACTGTCGGACGTCGAGATGGACTCGTCCTCGGCTGGTCCTCTCCCACGTCGAGAGCATCGCAGTCCAGGGCCGACCAGCTGCGCGTCCAGCGGGAGAGCGGGATGGACGACGCCGAGTGGTGGCTGTCCAACGCCCCGCTGCTCGACGGCTCGTGGACGCCGGCCGCTCCCGGTCGCCTCCCGCGTCGGTGGCAGGCGGCCGGTAGGCCCACCAGGCGATCACCGACCCCGCCCACGCCCTCATCGTTCGGCTGGAGCGCATCCTGGACGGGGTGGCCGTCCTGATCGCGGGCCGCGAGCGCCCGGACCCGCCCCGGGTGCGGGTGGGGCGTCGCGTGAACGCCGGAAGGGGGGGCCGCGCGTCGCGCGACCCCCCTCGACGTCACCGGTGTCTAGAGTACCGGTGCCCGTGATGGCGGCCGGGTGTGTTGCCCATGTTCTTCACGCGGTAGCGGATGCACTGCGCGGGCGGGTGGTGCTGGCGGCCACTACGGCGGCGTGGTCGTTGGCGGACGATCGGCAGCGTGCCGATGTACCGCCACGGCAGTTGCCGATCTTGACCTTGACGGGACGCTGTTGTTGTCGAGCTTGTATCAGGACGTTCCCGTTGTACTGGGCCGCGGGACGAGCTCGGGCGTGAGGAAGACCTCCTCGCCGCTGCACCCTCGCGGCCAGGTTGACGTCGTCGGCGTGGCGGGGGTGCCGGTCAGGATGGCGGCTCCGGCGGCCGCGAGGACCAGCATCGAGGACAGGGCGCGCATAGAACGTCACTCTCCTTAATCGTCTCTGCCGATCCGTCCCTGCGGATCGGACGTGGAGACACTACGGAGATCACATCCGGGAAAGATAACGAGCCGTACTCCACGGGTAAAACTCGTCGGAGCGGGTCCGCGCGAGGCGCGCGGGCCGTCTAGCGGAGGAGGAGCTTCTGCGCCTCGACGACCAGGTCGAGGCCGAAGCTGAGCTTGAGGCCGAAGTAGACGATGACTCCGGCGGTGGCCGCGGCGACCAGACGACCAGATCTTGACGGTCCAGCCCCGGCGGCCGAGCCAGGGCCGTCCAGGCCGACAGTCGCTTGCCCGAACTCCAGCAGCGGTGGGCCCAGTGAAACTCGGTGGCCAGCACGCCAGCCCGGCGAAGACGACCAGCCAGCCGGGCCCGGGGAAGGGCACCATGATGAGGCCGCCGATGACCAGCACGGCGCCGACCACACCGATGACGATCTTCAGGTGAGACGGCCGGTGCGGTGGACCTGATGTCGTCGGCTGCGTGCAGGCCGGACGCCGGGCCCGGGAGCCGCGCGGCACCGGTCCCACCGGTCTCGTCGGAGCCGCGGCGGGTTCGGCGAGCCCTCGCCGCGTCCCGAGGGCCGCGCACCCCATCTGAGATCGCCTATGCTCTCCCCCGGACTGTCGGTTTCTTCTCCACAATAGGGTCTGCGGGCGGGGCGGGCCTCCGCGGAGGCGATCTCATCCTGAAGACGGACCCGTACCGGCATAAGACCGAGCCCGGGCCCGCGGCACGCACGTCCCGCCGGGAGGGCCGCGTCACCCGTGCTGAGGAGTGCCGGAACCAGGACGGCCCCGGCCGGGCCCGTTCAGGGCTCGGCCGGGGCCGTACGCGTCCCGGCCCGTCGTGTTTCTCACTCAGGGCCGGGAGGCCGGGAGGGCCGCCAGGACCCCCCGCCTCGGCGGCGGTTTCAACCGCGGGGTCCTCCCCCCTGCCGTCTCGCGGGGACGGCAGGGGGCGGTCGTCAGGAGACGGTGCAGGTGACGGTGGACGGGACGCCGTTGGTGCCGGTCCAGCTCGCGCCGAAGCCGAACACGTGGACGCCCCGGCACCCAGGGCGCCGTTCCAGTCGTGTTCCTCACCGTGACGGCGGCACCGGTCTGGGTGTGCACGCCGCTCCAGAGCTGGCTGATCGTCTGGCCGTTCGGGAACGACCAGGTGACGGTCCAGCCGGTGGTCGCCGAGGTGCCGGTGTCTTCACCGTCACCTCGCCCTGGAACCCGCCCGGCCAGGAGTTGGCGACCTTGTAGGTCGCGGTGCAGCCCCCGCCCTGCCCGGCCGCGGTCGTGAACGTGACGGCGCCGAGGCGGTGGAGCTGTTGCCGGCCGCGTCGGCGGGCGATCACGTAGAACGTGTACGCGGTGTCCGCGCTCAACCCGCTCAGCACGTGCGACGCCGAGGAGGCCGTGGCCACCTTCACGTCCGTCGCACCCGCCTCACGGTAGACGTCGTACCCGCTCACACCCACCGCGTCCGTCGAGGCCGCCCACGTCAGCGTCGCCCCCCGAAGAGGTGACCGCCGACGCCACCGGCGTACCCGGCCGGGTCGGAGCGACGGTGTCCCCCTGTCCGGCCGCGGTCCTGAACGTGACCGGCGCCGAGGCGGTGGAGCTGTTGCCGGCCGCGTCGCGGGCGATCACGTAGAACGTGTACGCGGTGTCCGCGCTCACCCGCTCAGCGCGTACGACGCCGAGGAGGCCGTGGCCACCTTCACGTCCGTCGCACCCGCCTCACGATAGACGTCGTACCCGCTCACACCCACCGCGTCCGTCGAGGCCGCCCACGTCAGCGTCGCCCCCGAAGAGGTGACCGCCGACGCCACCGGCGTACCCGGCCGGGTCGGAGCGACGGTGTCGTCGGGCGGGACGGTCCCGTCGTTGTCGGCGTACAGGATGCCGGCGGCCGTTGGTGCCGAGGTAGACGCGGCCGTAGACGCGCGGGTCGCCGGTGAGGGCCTCGCCCGCGTTGCCGTACTGGTGCTGGTCGTCGTTGATCCTGACCCAGCTCGCGCCGGTGTCGTCGGAGCGGAACACGCCGGTGACGCCGCCGACGGTGGCGAGCGTGTACAGCGCCTGGTAGCTCTTGCCGGGCGCGGCCTTGCCGAAGCCGATGTTGACCGCGTTCGTGGACGCCGGGCAGCTTGGTGAACGACGCGCCGCCGTCGGTGGAGTGCCAGATGCCCGCGGCGGCGCCGGTGTCGCCTGCGGGGCCCGGTCAGCCAGATGTCGCCCTCACGGCCGGGTACGGCCTTGAACTTGACGTTGCCCTCGGCGGGCAGCCCGGTCGCGGCGGTGGCCGTGAACGAGGCGCCGCCGTTGACGCTGACGTAGAACCTCCCGGCGCTGAAGCCGTAGAACTTGTTCGGGTTCACCCGGTCGGACTCGACCACGGCGCCGGTCGGCAGGCCGGTGGAGGCGGTCCAGGAGTTTCCGTAGCCGACCGAGTGGTGCACGCCCACGCCCTTGGGCGCCCAGACGAACCGGGAGCCGTCGGCCGCGGCGGCGATCGTGCCGCCCTCGTTGATCCCGGCCGGTTCGCTCCCCTGGAACCAGTTGGCGCCGCCGTCGGTGGAGAACGCGGCGTGGCTGTCGTTCGGCCGGTCGGCGTCGGTGAAGTTGCCCGCGCGGACCATGACGGCCGGGTTGGTCTCGGCGTAGTCGAGGCTGGTCGTGGAGGTGAAGATCGGGGAGGTGAACATCATCGGGGGCACGGCGTCGAGGTTCGTGTGCCGGAAGCCGCCGATGTCACCCAGGGCGCTGACCAGCGGGGGCCCGGACGGCGGGCTGATCAGGTCGAGGACCGCGGTCTCCTCCAGCCCCTTGGCCATGGGCTTGATGGTGAGCTGGCCGCCGGTGTCCCACTTCTTGAGGTCCTCGGTGCCGTACAGCGTGGCGCCGGTGCCGTACATCATCCGGTTGCCGTCGAACGGGTCGATCTCCAGCGACTCGGTCATCCAGCCCAGCTTGGGCGTCACCTCGGGCAGCTGCGGGTTGGTCCCGAAGGTCAGCCACGGCGAGGAGGAGACGTCCATGGTGTAGCGGAAGCTGCGGTTGGGGTAGGAGGTGAAGTCCCAGATGCGGGTCCAGGTCGCGCCGGAGTCGGTGGACCTGAAGAAGATCACGTCCGGCCACCAGGAGATCTGGGTGGCGACCATGATCGTGCCGGGGTTCTGCCGGTCGATCGTGAGACCGCTGTAGCCGTAGTACGCCTCGGACGAGCTGGAGGGGACCGGGCTGATCTGGGTCCACGCGCCGGTGGTCGTGTTCAGCTTCCACACGTCGCCCTTGGCGCCGTCGTAGGGGCCGGAGGTGTCGCTGGTCGCGATGTAGAGCGTGTGGTTGACGTGGTCGAGCACGCCCTTGTGGGCGATGTAGCCGGTGGGCTGCCCGGCCACCCGGCTCCAGGTGGTCCCGCCGTCGGCGGAGGTGTAGACGGTGTTCTCCTTGTCGGCGACGCCGACGTAGATCCGCTGCGTGGTGTTGCCCGCGGTCGCCGAGCTCGGGTCGAACGTCACCCAGACCACGCCCGGACGGTGGCTGGTGTAGCCGTTGGGGTCGGCGGGGTTGTCGGCGTGGTTGCCCGCGTTGGGGAAGCTCGCCACCTTGGCCCAGGTCACGCCCTTGTCGGTGCTGCGCCACAGGCCGTTGCCCTCGGGAGCGCCGAAGTAGACGACGCTGTTCCTGTTGGGGTCGACGGCCAGCCGCTCGCCCATCCCGCGGCCGGGCATGTTGCCGCCGAGCTTGAACGGCAGCGTCGTGGCCTGCCAGGTGGCGCCCTTGTCGGCGGAGCGCAGGATGGCCCCGTTGTTGGGGTCCCAGCTGTTGGTGTACATGCCGGCGGCGACGTAGACGCGGTTCGTCTCCACCGGGTCGGTGGCCAGGCTGACCACCCCGTTGTAGCCCCATTTGTCCCAGCCCACCCAGTCGAGCAGCGGGGTCCAGCTCTTGCTCGCCTGCTCCCACCGGTACGCGCCGCCGATGTCGGTGCGGGCGTAGACGAGGTTCTTCTCCTTCTGGTTGAACACGATCCCCGGCACGAACCCGCCGCCGTCGATCCGCACGTTCTTCCACTCGTACGGCTCGGCGGCGGCCACGGAGCGGGCCGCGGGGCCGGACACGGTTCCGGCCCCGGCTGCGGACGCCGAGGCACCCGCCCCCGCGCCGGCCGCGCCCACCGTGGCACACGCCATCGCCACGGCGGCGAGCGCGCTGAACAGCCTTCTTCGCATGTACGGCTTCCCTTCGCAATGCAACGGACAAACCGCCATGCACGATCAGGTGACGGGACCCTGACCGTCGACCGCCCATGATGCGCGTGCATGAACGCCCAGAGGTTCACACGCCGGACCCCGGGGCGTCAATAGTTTGGATGGACAACTAAAAAACCCACTCCCGTACCGCCGTCCCGGAGCGTCGCGGACGGGCCGGGGACGGTGGCGGGCGTCAGTCCACCGCGCAGGTGGGAGCGCATTCCCGGCGCGGGGCGACCATCAGGCGCGAGCCGGGACCCCGCGCGGCGGCCACGTCGTCGGGGTTGGCCAGCGCGCAGCGGTCCAGCGACAGGCAGCCGCAGGCGATGCAGTCGGTCAGTCCGTGCCGGAGCCGTTCGAGCTGCCTGATGCGCCCGTCCAGCTCGTCCTGCCAGACGGCGGAGAGCCGCTCCCAGTCCTCCCTGGTGGGAGTGCGGCCGTCGGGAAGGGCGGCGAGCGCCTCCTGGATCGTCCTGAGCGGGATGCCGACGCGCTGGGAGACGCGGATGAAGGCGATCCTGCGCAGGGTGTCGCGCGGGAACCGGCGCTGGTTGCCGGCGGTGCGGCGGCTGCGGATGAGCCCCTTGGCCTCGTAGAAGTGCAGGGCCGAGACGGCCACCCCGCTGCGGGCGGAGAGCTGGCCGACGGTCATCTCCGGAGTGTTGGGCATGCGCCAGTCTAACTTGACCTCAACATAAATTGAGGTTACAGAGTGGGGACATGATATTCACGGAGGCGGAGCTCGCCTATCTCAAGGACCGGCACCTGGGCCGGCTGGCCACGACCGACTCCGCCGGAGGGCTGCAGAACAGCCCGACCGGCTTCCACATCGACCCCGAGACCGGCACCGTCGACATCTACGGCCGCGCGATGGGGACCACCAGGAAGTTCCGCAACGTCCGGACGAACCCGCGGGTGGCCTTCGTGGTGGACGACCTGGCCTCCACCGACCCCTGGCGGGTGCGGGGCGTGGAGATCCGCGGCGAGGCCGAGGCCATCGAGGACCACGAGCCCCCCTTCCCCTACCTCAGCCGCGAGGTCATCCGCATCCACCCGCGCAGGATCATCTCCTGGGGCGTCGATGAGGCCCAGGAGGGCCTCAAGGCCCGCGACGTCTGACCCCGCCCCCGGCGCACCGGTCACCCGGAGCACCGGAGCGCCGGAGCGCCGGTCACAGGTCATCGGAGAACCGGTCACCGGCCGGGACCCGCCGGCCGCGGTCGCGCGGGCGACCGGCCGAGGGTGCTCTCCCTGGCCACCAGCCGGTAGCCCGCGCCGACCTCCTTCGGGGGGTGG
The DNA here is from genome assembly GCF_039534895.1 of Streptosporangium longisporum. Classification (NCBI taxonomy): domain Bacteria; kingdom Bacillati; phylum Actinomycetota; class Actinomycetes; order Streptosporangiales; family Streptosporangiaceae; genus Streptosporangium; species Streptosporangium longisporum. The sequence continues at coordinate 38,366 of NZ_BAAAWD010000012.1, forward strand.
TCGGCCGGGCCCTCGATCCGCTGCTTGAGCAGGTCGACCGCGATCCGGGCCAGCTCGGCCTTGTCGGGGGCGACCGTGGTCAGGGTCGGGGTGCTGAACCGGCCGTCCTCGATGTCGTCGAGGCCGGCCAGCGCGACGTCCTCGGGCACCCGCAGCCCGCATGACAGCAGGGTGCGCAGGGCGCCCAGCGCCAGCAGGTCGTTGAAGCAGAACACCGCGTCGGGCGGTTCCGCGCGCTCCAGCAGCCCGGCCATCGCCGCCGCCCCCTGGTCCCTGCGGTAGCGCTCGACCGTGGCGATCGTCTCGGGCAGCCCGTGGGCGGCCATGGCCTCGCGGTACCCGGCCAGGCGGAGCGGGGCGGTGCCGCTGGCGGCGTTGTCCTCGGCGCCCAGCGCGGCGATGCGGGTGCGGCCGAGCCCGATCAGGTGCTCGGTGACGTCGCGCGCCGCCCGGACGTTGTCGATGGCCACGTGGTCGGCCGGGCCGTCGTGGATCCGCTCGCCCAGCAGCACGAGCGCGGTGGCGTCGGTGCGCGCGGCCAGCTCGTCGGCGCCGATCGCGATCGGGCTGAGGATCACCCCGTCCACCCGGTGGTCGCGGACGCCGTCGAGGATGCGCCGTTCCCGCTCCAGGCTGCCGTCGGTCTGCTCGATGACCACCAGCCACCTCAGCTCGGCCGCGGCGTCGATGACGAACCTGGACAGCTCCGCGAAGTAGGGGGCGTCGAGCTCGGGCAGCGCCAGGGCGATCACGCCGGTGCGTCCCTGGCGCAGGTTCCTCGCCGACAGGTTGGGCCGGTACTCCAGCTGGGAGAGGACCTCCTCCACCTTGGCCCGGGTCTCGGGCGACACGCGGGCGTACCCGTTGACGACGTTGGAGACGGTCTTCACCGACACCCCGGCCAGGCGCGCGATGTCGCGCAGGCTCGCTCCCACCCGCTCCCCCATTCCCGTCGCGGCCCCGTCGCCCGGCCCGGCCGACGCTCCGCGGGGTCGTACGAGATCCGGTCCCGACGATCGTAACGCCCCGGTATCGACTTCCGAAGCGGCTGTTTACAACGTTGAAACAACGTTGTAGAAACCACCTACCACGAAATGTCGCGTTAACAGAGAGGTCGTGCCGTGGCGACCACCGCCCGTCTCACCCTGGACCCCGCCTTCCGGATCGCCCCGGTGGAACCCCGGCTCTTCGGTTCCTTCGTGGAGCACATGGGCCGCTGCGTCTACACCGGTGTCTTCGAGCCCGGCCACCCGCTGGCCGACGCCGACGGCCTGCGCACCGACGTGCTGGAGCTGACCCGCGAGCTCGGGGTGACGCTGGTCCGCTACCCCGGGGGCAACTTCGTCTCCAACTACCGCTGGGAGGACGGCGTCGGCCCGGTCGAGGAGCGTCCGGCGCGGCTGGACATGGCCTGGCGCAGCCTGGAGGGCAACGCCTTCGGGCTCAACGAGTTCATGACCTGGGCCGCCAAGGCCGGGGTCGAGCCGATGATGGCGCTCAACCTCGGCACCAGGGGGGTCGCCGAGGCGCTGGAGCTGGTCGAGTACAGCAACTACCCCGGTGGCACCCGCCTGTCGGACCTGCGCCGCGCGCACGGTGTCGAGGCGCCGCACGACGTGCGGCTGTGGTGCCTGGGCAACGAGCTGGACGGCCCGTGGCAGATGGGCCACAAGACCGCCGCCGAGTACGGCCGGCTCGCCGCCGAGACCGCGCGGGCCCTGCTGCGCTTCGACGACGGCCTGTCGCTGGTGGCCTGCGGCAGCTCCAACAGCGGCATGCCGACGTTCGGCTCGTGGGAGGCGGAGGTGCTGGAGGCGACGTACGAGATGGTCGACTACATCTCGCTGCACGCCTACTACGACCCCTCCGACGGCGACGTCGACTCCTTCCTGGCCAGCGGCGCCGACATGGAGCACATGATCCGCTCGATCGCGGCCACCGCCGACCACGTGGGCGCCAAGCTGCGCAGCACCAAGCGGATCAGGCTCTCCTTCGACGAGTGGAACGTCTGGTACCAGAGCCGCTTCCCGGGCGAGTCCGCGCTGGACTGGCAGGAGCGCCCGCGGCTGATCGAGGACACCTACGACGTGACCGACGCGGTGGTGGTCGGCAGCCTGCTCATCACGCTGCTGCGCAACGCCGATCGGGTCGGCGTCGCCTGCCAGGCGCAGCTGGCCAACGTGATCGCCCCGATCAGGACCGAGCCGGGCGGCCCGGCGTGGCGGCAGAGCATCTTCCACCCGTTCGCGCTGACCGCCAGGCACGCCCGCGGGCAGGTGCTGCGGGTCGAGCCCGAGTGCGAGACGATCCCGACCGCCAGGTACGGGGAGGCGCCCGCGATCTGGGCGACCGCCACGCACGACGAGGCGACCGGCGAGCTGGTGCTGTTCGTGGTCAACCGCGACCGGAACGGCCCGTGCGCGCTGGAGCTCACGCTGCCCGACGGCCTGCGGCCCGTGGAGCACCTGGAGCTCACCGACGACGACCTGTCCGCGGTCAACACCGCCGACGCGCCCGACCGCGTCACGCCCAGGCCGGGCGCGGGCGCGCGCCTGGAGGGCCGCCGCGCCTTCCTGAACCTTCTACCCGTTTCGTGGAACATCGTCCGCTTCGCACCTTCCCCCCAGGAGTAGGAACAATGACCAGTCCCCTGTCCCGCCGCTCGTTCATGGGCCTGACCGGCGCCGCCGGCCTCACCGCGGCGCTGGCCGCCTGCGGTGGCGGTACCAAGATCGGATCCGGTGCCTCCTCGCCGGCCTCGGCCGCGCCGACCTTCGCCGGGGGGGAGTACTCCGGCCCGAAGGTGACGCTCGACTACTGGAACGGCTTCACCGGCGGTGACGGCCCGCACATGCGGACCATGCTGGAGGCGTTCAACAAGGAGTACGCCGGCCGCATCGAGGTCCGCAACGTCACCCGGCGCTGGGAGGACCTGTACCCGGCCATGCCGACGGCCATCACCGCGGGCAAGGGCCCGGACGTGGCGGTCATCCACAACGACTGGATCGGCACCTTCGCCACCCGGCAGACGCTGATCCCGCTGGACGACGTGGTCGGCGCGCTGCAGCTCAGCGAGGCCGACTTCATCCCCGCGGTGTGGAACGCCGGGATCTACGAGGGCAAGCGCTACAGCGTCCCGCTGGACGTGCACAGCCTGGCCGACTACTGGAACACCTCCCACCTGGAGAAGATCGACCTCAGCGAGGCCCCGTCCGACAAGGCCGGGTACGAGGAGGCCCTGGGCAGGCTGAAGCAGGCAGGGATCGAGAACCCGTTCTGGATGCCCAGCAAGTGGCCGGCCCACCTGATGTTCATGACCCTGCTGTGGCAGTTCGGCGGCGAGCTCTACAGCGAGGACGGCGCGAAGGCGCTGTGGGGCTCCGACGCGGGGGCCAAGGCCCTGGGCTGGATGGTCGAGCAGATCGACAAGGGCCTCAGCCCCGCCAAGGTCGCCCAGGACAGCCAGTACGCCGCCTTCAAGAACGACAAGGTCAGCTTCACCTGGGACGGCATCTGGCAGATCAACGACCTGAAGACCAACGCCAAGTCACTGAAGTGGGGCATGTCCCCGATCCCGAACATCGGCGGCACGGCCGCGGCGTGGGCCTCCTCGCACAACTTCGTGATGACCTCCCAGGCGGGCAAGGACCCGAACAAGGTCCAGGCGGCCAAGTTCTTCATCGACCACATCAGCCGCCAGTCGACCGAGTGGGCCAAGGCCGGGATGATCCCGGCGCGCAACTCCGCCCGCCAGGACCCGGCGATCGCCGACCTGCCGCAGATCAGGCTGGCCTCCGACGTGAACATCTTCCGCTTCCTGCCGCCGCTGCCCGGCGTCGGTGACGTGCAGTCCAAGGCGCTGGAGCTCGCCATCGCCAAGGCCGTGCTGAAGCAGGCGTCCCCGGCCGACGCGCTGAAGGAGGGCGTGGCGTCCGCCGACAAGCTGCTCGCCGCCAACAAGCGGAAGTACGAGAAGTGAGCCTCCTCACCGAGGAGATGGGCCGGTCCGGCACCGCCGGACCGGACCGGCCCGCCAAGGCCGGGAGCACACGCAGAATGCGGGCGTGGACGCCGTACGCGTTCCTCGCCCCCTACCTGGCGCTCTTCGCCGTCTTCATGGTGCTGCCGATCGGCTTCGGGTTCTGGACCAGCCTGCACGAGTGGGACATCAACCTCCCGGACAAGCCGTTCGTCGGGCTGGAGAACTACGTCGAGCTGTTCGACCCCGACAGCGTGGACGGCTCGCGGTTCTGGACGGCCATGAAGGCCACCGGCATCTTCACGGTCGCGTCGGTGCCGCTGCTCATCGTGCTGCCGCTGCTGGTCGCGCTGCTGATGAACGGCCGCTTCGCGGGACGCAACGTCTACCGCGCCGTCTACTTCGCGCCGTACGTGCTGGGCGTGGCGGTCGTCGGGTTCGTCTGGCAGTTCCTGCTGGACGGCAACATCGGCCTGGTCAACCACTACCTCGGCCTGGACGTGCAGTGGACCAACGACGTGGTGCCCGCCTGGATCGCCCTGGTGGGCGTGACGGTCTGGTGGACGCTCGGCCTGAACTCGGTCATCTTCCTGGCCGGGCTCCAGGACATCCCGCGCGAGCTGCACGAGGCCGCGATGGTCGACGGCGCCTCCGCCTGGCACCGGTTCCGCTCGGTGACCCTGCCGGGGCTGCGGCCGGTCACGGTGTTCGTGGTCAACGCCACGATCCTGGCCTCGGCCAACATGTTCGGCCAGTCCTACATCATCACCCGCGGGGCGCCCGCCGACCAGACGAAGACCGCGATCTACCTCATCGCCGAGACCGGTCTGCGCCAGTTCGACATGGGCACCGCGTCCGCGATGAGCTTCATCCTCGCCGCGTTCCTGATGGTGGCCAGCGCCCTGGTCTTCGGCGCCTTCAGGGACAGGAGCACGCGATGACCACCGACATCCGAAGGCTGCGGCGCACCCTGCTGCACCTGGTCCTGGCGGTGATCGCGGCGCTGTACCTGAGCCCGCTGGTCTACATGTTCGTCACCTCGTTCAAGACCCGCGAGGCGGCCGGCTCCACCGAGCCGCAGTGGATCCCCGACCCGATCTCGCTGGACGCCTACCGGCAGCTGCTCGGCAGCGCGGACAGCCCGATCATGACGTGGTTCCTCAACAGCCTCGCCGCCGCCACCGGCCACGCGGCCCTGGTCCTGGTGACCGCCGCTCCGGCCGCGTACGCGCTGGCCAGGCTCCGCTTCCGCGGGCGGAGCACGATCTTCGCGACGGTCGTGGCGACCCTGTTCGTGCCGCCGGTGGTGCTGCTGATCCCCAACTTCCTGATCGTCAACGAGTTCGCCTGGGTGGACAGCCTGCCCGCGGTGATCGTCCCGGCGGCGGCGGGGGCGTTCGGCGTGTTCTTCCTGCGGCAGTTCTTCATCACCCTGCCCGGGGAGCTGGAGGAGGCCGCCGAGCTGGACGGCTGCAACCGGTGGCAGATCTTCACCACCATCGCGCTGCCGCTGGCCCGCCCGGCGCTGGCCACGCTGTTCCTGCTGTCGTTCCTGACCAACTGGAACGACTTCCTGTGGCCGATCTTCGTGCTGCTCAGTCCCGAGTCGCTGACCCTGCCTGCGGGCCTGGGCAACTTCCAGAGCGCCAACAGCATCCGCTACGACCTGCTGATGGCCGGGGCGGTGATCGCCAGCATCCCGGTGATCCTGATCTACCTCGTCGCCCAGCGCTGGGTCATCGAGGGCATCTCCCGTTCCGGCCTCAAGGGATGAACAGGTAAGAATGGGGCGCATGACGAGAGCACTGGTGCTGGGTGGCGGAGGAGTGGCGGGCATCGCCTGGGAGGCCGGGGTCATCACGGGCCTGCGCCGGGCGGGCGTGGACCTGGGAGAGGCCGACCTGGTGGTCGGGACCTCGGCCGGATCGGTGGTGGGGGCCCTCGTGGCCACCGGGGCCGATCTGGAGACCGCGGTCGGCGGGCGGGCGCGGTCGGAGACCGCGACCGCCTCCTCGGTGGACATGGAGGCGGTCATGGCCGCCTTCAGCCTGCTCTACGACCCGACCCTGGAGCCGCAGGAGGCCCGGCGCCGGGTGGGCGAGCTCGCGCTGGCCGTGCCGGACACCGGTGCCAGGATCGAGACGATCGGCGACCGGCTGCCCGTCAAGGAGTGGCCGTCGCGCCGCCTGCTGATCACCGCGGTCGACGCCGGGACCGGCGAGTTCGTGGTCTGGGACCGCGACTCCGGGGCACCGCTGGTCTCGGCCGTCGCCTCCAGCTGCGCGGTCCCGTGCGTGTTCCCGCCGGTGGAGATCAACGGGCGCCGCTACATGGACGGCGGGGTGCGCTCGGCGAGCAACGTCGACCTGGCCGCGGGCAGCTCCGTCGTCGTCATCCTGGAGCCGCTGGCGCACGTCTCGCCCAGGGCCCGCTTCGAGGCCGAGGTCGCCGAGCTGGGCGACGCCCGGATCGCGCACGTCGGCCCCGACGAGGCGGCGATCACCGTGTTCGGCGCCGACGTCCTCGACCCGGCCCTGTGGCGCCCGGCCTTCGAGGCCGGGCTCGCCCAGGCGTCCGGCGTCGCCGGGAGCGTGGCCGAGGTCTGGAAGGACTGAGGACGGCATGGACGGGGGACGGGCCCGGGGTGGTCCCGGCGGTTCCGGCGCTCCCGGCGGTTGCGGTGGTTCCGGTGGTTCCGGGGGCACGCGTGCGGGCGGGCCGGCGGCGCTGTGGGTGGTGAGCGGCCCGCCGGGGGCCGGCAAGTCGACCGTGGCGGCGGCGCTGCTGACGCTGCTGGACCCGGTCCCGGCCCTGCTCGACAAGGACACCGTCTACGGCGGTTTCGTGGCGGCCACCCTCCGGGCCCACGGCCGCGACGAGGGCGAGCGCGAGGGCCCCTGGTACGACGAGAACGTCAAGAGGCACGAGTACGAGGGCCTGACCGAGGTCGCCCGGCAGATCCGCTCGCACGGCTGCCCGGTGCTGCTGGAGGGCCCCTTCACCACCCAGGTGCACGACGCGGCCGTCTGGGAGCGCTGGGTCGAGCAGCTGGGCGGGCCCGTGGTGCGCCTGCTCTGGGTCCGCTCGGACGGCCCGGCCCTGCGTTCCCGGCTGGAGGCCAGGGGGCTGGCCAGGGATGCGGGCAAGCTCGGCCGCTTCGAGGAGTACCTGCGGGCCATCAGGGTGGACGAGCCGCCCGTCGTCCCGCACGACGAGATCGACAACCGTCCCGGCGCGCCTCCTCTCGCCGCGCGGCTGGCCCGGCTCGTCGTTCCCGGGGAGGACACCGGGCCGGGCGGATCCGGGCCTGCGGACAGGTGAGCGCGGCCACGTCCATCGGCGGATCATAACCGCGTCCCCGCCCGGAACCCCTGTCCCGTACCCGCACACTTCCCTGTCCTCCGCCCCGCGCGGCCCCGCCGTCACGGGCACCGGCCGGCACCACGCGCGTCCCCTGCCGTCGTCCCGTGCCGTCGTCCCGCACATCACCCCGTGCCGTCACCCCGTGCCGTCACCCCTCGCCGCCCGCCGTCACGTCCCGTCGTACGGTGTCACGAAGCGTCACCCGAGGGCGTCCCGGCCTTCTCCCGGCCGCTTCCCCGCACCGCCGTACCGGCCGCTCAGCGGCTCCTTTCCGGTCATCGCGGGTCTGTCCGCCGAGGGCTCGCGGGGGATATCTCGCATGCTGAGATAGGGGCCGTCGGGCTGACCGAAACATCGGTGAATCCCGGATCCCGGAAACGAGTGGTAAGGAAGGGTGAATCTCGCCTCCCACAAGGGACGGAACGGATATTCAGTCTCAGAGGAGGATAAAAAGGTCGTCCGAAACCCGGCGTCCTTCTCATCCGCAACGGCCATTGGAACGATTCGACAAAATTGAGTCATATTTCATGACATGTTGGCATTGCGGCCATAACGTTGCGGCCTTACGTTCCCGGTATGGATCTCGAGCTCCGACATCTCAAGATCGTGCGCGCGGTGGCACAGGCTGGCAGCGTCACCAAGGCCGCCACTCACCTCGGACTTGCACAACCCGCACTGACCGCGCAACTCAAACGGATAGAGCGTGTGCTCGGGGGAGCTCTCTTCGAACGCGACCACAACGGCGCACGGCCCACGCCCCTGGGGGAGCTGGTGCTGTCCAGGGCGATGGTGCTGTTGCCCGCCGCCCGTGAACTCCAGGAGGAGGCACTCAGGTTCGCCAACGCGAACTCCGACGTTCCCAGCTACCGGCTCGGCGCCACCAACGGGCCGATCCTGGGCGGCCTGATGGACCGCCTCGCCACCGCCTGGCCCAACACCCCGGTCAGCACCCACACCTCCTGGTCGGCCAAGGAGCTCACCACCATGGTGATGCTCGGCCGGATCGACTTCGCGTTCATCGGGGCGTGCGGGATGAGCCCGCCTCCGGTGGAGGGGCCGGTGGTGTGGTCGACGGTGGGCATCGACCCGGTCTTCGTGCTGCTCAACGAGGACCATCCGCTGGTGGACAGGAAGGAGGTGGAGCTGGCCGAGCTGGCCGACGAGCAGTGGACGGTCACCCCGGGCGACAGCTGCTTCGGCGACTGCTTCGCCACGGCCTGCGCCCGCGCCGGGTTCACCCCCCGGACCATCTACGAGACCGACGTGGCCACCTGCATGCACCTCGCCAAGGTGGGCCGTGCCGCCGCCCTGTGCCAGGGGACCTTCCAGCCCGCCGAAGGGCTGCGGCTGGTGCCGATCGCCGGGGCCCCGTTGCGCTGGCGGCAGCTGTTCGGCTGGCACCCGGAGGCCTCCGGCGCCGCGGTCGCGGCGTCGATCCTCGAGCACGCCAAGGCCGCGCACTCCGACGCGGTCGGGCGGAGCAGAAGGTACGCCGAATGGCTGGTCGACAATCCCGGACTGGGCACCGCTCCATAACGTGACGATAGGGGACATTTGGTAGACCCCTGCCTTGCGGACGGACCGTTACCGTGACGGGACCCCCCCACGCAAGGAGAGAACCAATGCTCCGCAGAAGTGCCGTGACGGCGGGCTTCGCGCTCGCCCTCACACTGGTGGCCGCCCCCGCCCTGGCCCAGCAGGGTCCGGGCGAGTCCGCGACCCCCCTACACCTTCGCCGAGGCCCGCGCCAAGGTGGCGGCGACCGCCGCCAAGCCCTCCCCCGGGCTGCTCGACGCCATCCGGCGTGACCTCGGCGGCACCGGCGAGCAGGCCGCCGCCCGGCTGATCAACGAGGCCGCCGCGGCCAAGATCGAGCCCGCCCTGCGCGGACAGCTCGGTGCCGCCTACGCCGGGGCATGGGTGAACGGCCCCACCTCGGAACTGGTCGTCGCCACCAGCGACTCCACCAAGGTCGCCTCCCTGGCGAAGTCCGGCGCGGAGGTCAAGCTCTTCAAGCACTCCCTGGCCACGCTGGAGGCGGCCAAGGCCACCCTCGACGGTCTCGTGAGCAGCGCGCCGAAGTCCGTCCCCTCCTGGTACGTCGACGTGCGCACCAACAGCGTCGTCGTGCTGGCGGGCGACGTCGCCGAGGCACAGGCGTTCGTGAACGGCAGCGGCGTGGACGCCTCGCTGGTCCGCGTCGAGGCCTCCCAGGAGAAGCCCACGCCGCTGTACGACGTCCGCGGCGGCGACGCCTACTACATGGGCGGCCGGTGCTCGGTCGGCTTCTCGGTCACCCGCGGCAGCCAGGGCGGCTTCGCCACCGCCGGTCACTGCGGCACGGTCGGCACCGCCACCCAGGGCTTCAACCGGGTCGCCCAGGGCACCTTCCAGGGTTCCTCCTTCCCGGGCAACGACTACGCGTGGGTCGCGGTCAACGCCAACTGGACGCCCACCGGCGTGGTGAACGGCTACAGCGCCGGCATCCTGCCGGTGAACGGCTCCACCCAGCAGGTCGTGGGCAGCTCCATCTGCCGCTCGGGCTCCACCACCCAGTACCGCTGCGGCACCATCAGCCAGCACAACACCAGCGTCACCTACCCCGAGGGCACGATCACGGGCCTGACCCGCACCACCGTCTGCGCCGAGCCCGGTGACTCCGGCGGCTCCTACATCTCCGGCACGCAGGCGCAGGGCGTCACCTCCGGCGGCTCGGGCAACTGCACCTCCGGCGGCACGACCTACCACCAGCCGATCAACGAGATCCTCTCGGTGTACGGGCTCACCCTGGTGACCGGCGGGACCAACCCGCCGCCCACCGGCTGCACCGGCTACACCAACACCTACACCGGCTCGCTGACCTCCAACGCCAACGCCTACCAGCCCGGCACCGCCGGCTACAGCGCCGCGGCGGGCGTCCACCGCGTCTGCCTGGACGCCCCCAACGGCACCGACTACGACGCCTACCTGCAGAAGCTGAGCGGCTCCACCTGGACCACCGTGGCCAGCGGGACCAGCTCCGGCCCCGACGAGGCGTTCACCTACAACGGCACCGCGGGCACCTACCGGGTGCGGGTGCACGCCTACAGCGGCTCGGGCTCGTACACCCTCGGCCTGACCAGGCCGTAGGCGGACGGCCCCGGCCGGGGCCATGAGCACGCGGACGTCACCCGACCCGCCGGGATCGGCCCCGGGCCCGAGAACCTCCGGGCCGGTCCCGGCGGCCCCGGCCCCCGGGCCGCACCCCCCGGCCGCCCTTCCCCCTTCCCGGAGCGCACGGGCTCCGAAAGGGGGGAGGGCGGCATCGCCATGCCGGGACGTCGAGAACAATGAGGGGATGAGCGACCTTCTGACGCTGAGCGAGGGCGCGGTGCTGACGCACCTCGTCACCCGGGCCGAACTGGCGAGCGGGGTGCTTCCGGCCTCCGACGACCTGAGGCTGTGGGCACGGCTGGCCGACGGCGACGGCGTGCCGCTGGCCCGGGGCGGCCGGGTCCGTACCTCGATCGACACCGGCGAGCCCGCGCTGACCGGGCCCGACGGCTGGCTGGACGGGGTGGAACCGGGCCAGGTGGTCGCGCTGCGCCTGCGCGGCGGCGCCCTGGAGGTGTCCGTGGCCGGGCTGGAGGACGTCCCGGCCGAACGGGCGATGCGGGTCGTCCAGGCGTTCGGCGAGCAGGCGCTCGACGCGCTGCGCGCCTTCGCCGAGGGCCTGGAGCCCAGCCCCGGCGTGCCGGTCGACGTCGTGGTCCTGGAGCTGCTGATGAAGGCGCCCGAGACCTTCGCCGACCCGCTGCCGCCGCTGGCCCCGCTGCTGCGCAACGCCTCGCTGGAGCTGCGCGACGGCCGGGTGGGCATCGTCGGCGCGCCGTGGGACGTGGCGTCGGTCGCCGATCTCGCGCCCCTGGACATCATCAGGCTGGCCCTGGTGCGCAGCGCGCTGCGCACCTACGGCGAGGGCGCCGACCTGTCCAAGGCCGTCACCTACCTGTCCCGGTCGCAGAAGGTGCTCGCCAGGATCGCCGACGAGGTGGAGCGCGAGCCGCTCGCCCCGGCCGTGGCCGAGGCGCTGCCCCGTACCGAACCGGCCGCGCTGCTGCTGGTCGCCAGGTCGGCCGAGGGCGAGGGCCGCTCGTTCGAGGCCGCCGGGCTGATCTCCGAGGTGCTCTTCCTCTCCCCCGGCCTGGAGCCGGCCGAGCGCGACGCGGCCGAGTACGCCGCGTGCCGCACCGACCCGGGCGCCCCGCTGCCCGAACGGGCCGCGCACCTGTTCCGCCAGCTGCTCGTGTACGCCTACCGCCCGGCCCGCAGGCGGCTGATCGAGGACCTGATCGGGCTGAGCGTCCGCGTGGCCGAGCCCGCCCTGGCGGACCTGGCGCTGTTCGAGAACGACGTCGTCGGCGAGTTCCTGGCCGCGCGAGGGGACTGGCTGCGCGAGGACGAGGTGAGCCTGCTGGAGTCCTGGCGGCGGACGCCGCTGCGGCTGTGGGAGGTCCTGGACGTGTCCGGGGACGAGATCACCGTGGCCGCGGTCACCGGACCCGGGAACGACCCGTCCGGAAGCGACCCGTCCGGGGACGACCCGTCCGCGGGCACCGGCCCCTCCGGAAGCGGCACGGACGCCGGGGACGCGACCGGGGACGCCGGTGGGTCGGCCGGTGGGTCGGCCGGTGGGGAGCGGGTGACGCTGGCCGACGAGCTGCTGGCGGGCCAGGCACTGCCCGGCGACCTGATGCTGACCCGGCTGCTGGACGACGGCGCGGGCCCGCACGTGTTCGGCCACCCGTTCAAGGTCGACCCGGAACGCCGAAAGGAGATGCTCGGCCTGCTCACCGACCCCGTCGACCCCTACGAGGTGGCCGCGTTCTTCCGCCGTCCCCGGCGCGCACCGGGCCTTCCGGACGGAACCGGGGCGCCCTGAACCCGGCGCCCCGGAAGCCCGGGCGGACCGGCGGTTCAGGACCATCCGGACGCCTCAAACGTCACACATCACACGTCTTAAGTCGGCGGTCGTCAAAAGTACCTCTCCGCTGGGCATAATGGAGCCGTTGACGGGCTTAAGTCCCTCAACGGTGAGACGAGAGGTGTTGACTGTGCGCATGATCAACGAGGCGAACGGCTCGATCGCCGGGGCCGGGGCGCTTCTGAACATCCTGCGCGACGGCCGGGCCCGGACCCGCGCCGAGCTGGTCCAGCTGACCGGGCTGGCCAGGTCCACCCTCGCCCAGCGGCTCGACGCGCTGGTGAGCCTGGAGTGGATCGTGCCCACCGAGGAGGCCATCTCCTCCGGGGGCCGTCCCGCCATCGCCTTCACGTTCAACCGCACCGCCCGCGTGGTCCTCGCCGCCGACCTGGGCGCGACCCACGCCCGGGTCGCGATCACCGACCTCGGCACCACCGTCCTGGCCGAACGCGCGGTCGAGATGCCCATAGACCGCGGCCCCGAGGAGACCCTCGGCTGGCTGCAGCACACCTTCGAGGACATGCTCGCCGGGACCGGCCACCGCCTCGACCAGGTCTGCGGCGTCGGCGTCGGTCTCCCGGGCCCGGTCGAGTACGGCTCGGGACGCCCGGTCAACCCGCCGATAATGCCGGGCTGGGACGGTTTCCCCGTCCCGGAGTGGCTCGGCTCGCGCCTCGGCGTCCCCGTCCTCGTCGACAACGACGTGAACATCATGGCGCTCGGCGAGCACTGGGCGGCCCGCCCCGAGGCCGACCACCTCATCTTCATAAAGATCGGCACCGGTATCGGCTGCGGCATCATCAGCGACCGCCGCCTGCACCGGGGTGCCCAGGGCGCGGCCGGCGACATCGGCCACATCCGGGTGGCCTCCGGGCTCGACACCGTCTGCCGCTGCGGCAACCTCGGCTGCCTGGAGGCCGTCGCCGGCGGCGCCGCCATGGCCACCCGGCTCCGCGCGGAGGGGGTGGACGCCGAGGACAGCCGCGACGTGGTCCGCCTGGTACGGACCGGCAACACCCAGGCGGTCCAGCTGATCAGGCAGGCGGGCCGCGAGGTCGGCGACGTGCTCGCCTCGATCGTCAACTTCTTCAACCCCGCGGTGATAGTCGTCGGCGGCGACATCTCCGAGGCCGGGGAGCAGGTGCTCGCGGGCCTGCGCGAGGTCATCTACAGCCGGTCGCTGCCGCTGGCCACCCAGCACCTGACGATCACCGCCAGCGAGCTGGGCGACCGTGCGGGCATGATCGGTGCCGCGGTCATGGTCATCGAGCACGTCCTGGCACCGGGCAGCGTCGACCGGTCCATCACCACCGCCTGACCGCGCGGCCGCGCTCGGACGGTCCATGACCACCGCCTGATCGCGTTCCGGCCACGCTCGGGCGGTCACCACGACCACCGCGGCCTTCGCGCACCTCGGGAGGTCCCCCGGGCTCCACGTGAGTGGACCAGGTGAAAAGTCACCACCTCACCCGGGGAGCGCCCGGCGGCGCCCGTGGGACACTCGTCCGACCATGGACGCCGAACCCATCGAGACCGCCCGGCTCACGCTCGTACCCCTTGCGGTGCACCACGCGGCCGAGATGGCCGAGGTGCTCGGCGATCCGGCCCTGCACACCTTCGTCGGGGGCTCTCCGGAGACCCCCGAACGGCTCCGCGAGCGGTACGCCCGCCTGGTCGCCGGCCCGCCTCCCGGCCACGCGGAGTCGTGGCTCAACTGGGTGATCCGCCTCGACGGCCCGGACCGGCTGGTCGGCTACGTCCAGGCGACCGTCACCCGTGACCGCGCGGCCGTGGCCTGGGTGGTGGGGACGCCGTGGCAGGGCCGGGGCATCGCCGGGGAGGCCGCCGTCGCGCTCGTCGGCTGGCTCAGGGACCGCGGTACGGCGACCGTCGTCGCCACCGTCCATCCCGATCACGCCGCCTCGTCGGCGGTGGCGCGCCGCGCGGGCCTGGCGCCGACCTCCGGCAGGGTGGACGGCGAGGTCGTCTGGAGATCGGACCGGGACGAACCCCAGGCCCCGGAGACCGGACGCCCGGAACCCCACTGATCGCGGGCCGGACGCGGCCGAGGGACGTCCCGGGTGAGGACGACCGGGGACGGAACGGGGCACCGGCGAGGCGGAGTGAGGACGGCCGGAGTGAGGACGGCCGGGGCGGGACGGAGCACGGGCGGGCGGATCTGAGTAGGGATGCTCAGGCGCGGCTGAGTGCCCGGCCTCTCCCGGGGCTTCGCGATCTTCGAAATGCTCTGATCATGAAATGGTGGATTTTTCTGGTCGCCCTCGTCGGCACGGTGGTCGCCGCGTGGCTCCTCGTGTACGCCGACGTCCCGCTGTCCACGTTCCTGTCCCTGGGACTCGGCGCGATCAGTCTGATCTGGCTGGTCGTGCTCCTCACCCTGCCGTGGAACCTCTATTTCGGGGCACGGCAGGTGGTGCACGAGATCGGCGTGTCCCGGGAGCGCGGCATCGAGGTGCCCGCCGGGCACGAGGCGGAGGCCCTGGAGATCGCCCGGCGGATGCTCCGGTTCGCCGTCGGCGGCCATCTCGTCTCGGCACTGATCCTGGCGGTCATCACCTACTTCTCCGGCGCGTCGGTGGGCTACTACTTCGCCGGTTTCTACCTGCTGAGCACGTTCTTCCGCCCGGCGGGCGCCTACCTGTCGCACCTGCGCGAGCGGGTCGGCACGCTGATGAGCGAGGCCCGGCATCCGCGCGAGGACGTCGTCTCGCTCGTGGCCAGGGTGGACGTACTGACCGCCGAGGTGGCCGCGCTGAACGAGACCACCGAGCGGCTCCACCGGGACGCCGAGTCGCTCCGGGCCGCCCTGCGCGACGGCGACGAGGCCCTGGACCGCCGGATCACCGGGCTCGCACGGCGTTTCGAGGACACCGTGGACGGTCTCACCGACAACCACGAGGTCATCACCGGGCTTAAGGCGTTCCTCCGCCTCGTCCGCGCCGACGCCCACGACCGGGCCTGACCCCCACCGTCGTCCCCACCGACGCCGGCATCGACGCCGTCACGGTGACCACCACCCGCCGGGCGCTCACCGTACGCTCACCTCAAGCAGGCGTTCCGCGGCGCCGAGGACGTCCCGCACACCGATCTCCAGCAGCCCCTGGTCGGGCCGGTAGGCGTACGGGTCCCCCTGGCCGCCCGACCAGAGCACGACGTGCGGTCCCGTCGGCGGGGGTCCCCAGAGCGTGGGCGGGACCGGGCCGAACATCACCACGGACGGGGTGGCGAACGCGGTCGCCAGGTGGGCGACACCGGTGTCCCCGCAGATCACCAGGCACGCCCCGGCCACCAGCGCGGCCAGCTCCAGCGGCCCGGTACGCCCGGCCAGCACGCACGAGGACGGCAGCCGCGCGAGCAGCGCCACCCGTTCGGCCAGGTCGCGCTCCCTGGCGCCGCCGGTGACGACCACCTCGTGCCCGTCCTCCCGCAGCGCCGCGGCGACCAGCGCGAACCGTTCCGGTGGCCAGCGTCTGGCCGGGTACGCGGCACCGGGATGCACGACGACCGGCCGGGACTCCCCCTCGGCGCGGGCGGGGCGCTCCAGGGCCAGATCGGCCGGGTCGGCCGGGATGCCGTACCAGCCGAGCAGGTCGCACCAGCGCGTCACCTCGTGCACGCCGTCCCGCCAGGGCGGTCCGGGCACGGTGGGAAAGGCCGGGTGCGCGTGGGTCAGCAGCCGGGCCGGACCGGTACGGTGCAGCGCGGCGACCCCGTGCGGGCCGCCGCCGTACAGGTTGACGGCGACGTCCACGCTCCGGCCGAGCGGCGGGACGTGACCGGGACCGGCGACGTCGCAGATCTCGTCCACCGCGCCGATCAGCGGCACCAGGGGTGCCAGGGCGGAGGGTACGGCCAGCACGATCCGGTGATCGGGGTGGGAGCGCCGCAGGGCGCGCAGCGCGGGCACGGCGGTGAGCAGGTCGCCCATGCCCAGGCCGCGCAGCACCACCATGACCGGCCGGTCCGCCGGGGCGGTCAGGGCCACCGGGGTCGCCGGGTCCGCCGGGATCGTCGAAGCCGCCAGGGCCGCCGGGTCCACCGGGTCCACCGGGTCCACCGAGTCCACCGGGGCCGCGACGGGCGCGTCCTCCTCCGGAGCCCCGGCGTCGGCCGGGAGAGGGTCCGCCTGTTCCGGCGCGGGGTCGGCGCTCATGTCCGGGCCTTCATGTCCGGGCCCTCATGTCACGGTCCTCATGTCAGGGTCTCCTTCGTGAACGTCATGTCACGCTCTCCTTCGCGAACGTCAGGCGGTCGACCGCCTCGACGACCCGTGCACTCGCCACCGACGACAGGCACGGATGCCCCGGGACCGGGCAGGTGACGGCGCGGGTGCCCCGGCAGGGCGCCCGCTGGTCCCCGAGGATCACCACCGGGACCCCGTACGGCGCCCAGCGCCCGGCCGGGACCACGGGGGCGAACAGGCTGACCACGGGCGTGCCGACCGCCGCCGCGAGGTGGGCGGGGCCGCTGTCGGCGGCGACCACGACGCACGCCCCGGCGAGCACCGCGGCGAGCTCGGCGAAGGTCGTGCGGCCCCCCAGATCGGTCACGGACCTCCCCTTCGCACCGCCCGCGCTGTCCGGTGCGACGAGCTCGCCGTCGCTCCAGCCGTCGATCCAGCCGTCCACCGCCGTCTCGACATGACGGCCCGCCCACCCGCCGGTACGAATGAGCTCGTCCCGTTCCGGGCCGCACGCGTCCCCGGGCCCGCCCCTCGTCCAGCCGCCCGCGAAGACCGGGCCGGGAGACAGGCCGTGCTGACCGGCACCGGAGGCGAGCCGCGCGGTGAGCACCCGCTCGTCGGCACCGCCGGTCACCACGACCCTGTGTCCCGAGCGCGCGAGGTCCTGGACGGTACGCGCCCAGCTCTCCACCGGCCACGCCCTGGCCGGACAGGAGACGCCGGGGTGGACGGCCACGTAGCCCGGTGGCCCGGTGAGGTGGCCGACCTCCGGCAGCGGGTGCCGTACGGCGAGACGCCCGTCGTCCCCCGGGGGGAGGTCGAACCCCGCGGACCGGGCCAGGGCGAGCATGTGTTCCGCCTCGGGCGGGTCCGCGCCCTCGTCGGCGACGTGCCGTACGTCGAGCAGCGAGCCGGCCTGGTCGGCGGAGGCCGCGGTGATCCTGAACGCGCCCGCCAGCCTGAACAGCAGGGCCAGCGGCAGCGGGGACTCGTGGGCCGAGGTGAGGATCAACGCCTGGTCGGGGGCCACGTCCCGGACGATCCGCAGCAGCCTCAGCACGTGCGGCCCGGTCACGGGTGGCACGGACGGTGCGGACGGTGCGGACGGTGCGGACGACGTGGGCAGTGCGGACGACACAGGCGACGCGGTCACGGGTGGTGCGGCCGGCTCGATCCAGGGGGCGCGCCACTCCACCGTCCGCGAGACGCCGGGCAGCAGGCGGGCCGCGTCACTGCCGTAGGGCCCGGTCAGCAGCACGACCTCTCGCGCGCCCGCCGCCACCGCCCGGATCGCGGGTCCTGCCAGCAGGACGTCTCCGGCGTTGTCCAGGCGGGCGACGAGCACGGTGCCGCTCACCGCGGGTCCGTCTCCGCGTCGTCCACGGAGGCGGCCGGCGGAACGCGGAAGATCGCCTCTACACCGGGAAATCTCATGGCGCCGGCCTCTCGCTCGATACCTACTGACTACCGAGAGCAGCGTTCTTCAAACCGAAAAATCGCATATAGAGGCAGTTAAAGGTATTAAGTGGTCGTCTTTATCACTATAAGTAACTACTTTGACGGTTATCTCATCCTTCGTTCGGGTACCTTCACCGCCGGACGGAACGGACGCGCCGGGACGCGATGGGACCCGGTGGGACGGTGGCCCGGTGGGACGGTGGCCCGGTGGGACGCGGTGGAACCCGGGGGACCCGGGGGACCCGGGGGACGCGCCAGGGCCCGTCGGGTGCCGGCACCCCCCGGACCGGACGTGTCCATCGGAACCAGGCCGACTCCCCCTCCGGGATCGGTCAGCCGGTGACGAGGTGGGCGTTGGGCTCGCGGGCGCGCTCCGCCAGCTCGGGGATCTCCAGCACCGTCACCCCGGCCGCCGCCAGCTCCTCGACCCCGTGGCAGTCGACGAAGAGCAGCGGCTCGCGCCAGGCCATCACCACCCGGCCCGCGCCGCTCTCCAGGATCAGGCGGGTGCAGGTCTTCGGGCGTGACCTGCGCGCGCTGCACGGCTCCAGGCTGCTGTAGACCGTGGCGCCGACCAGCCGGGGATCGTCCGGGTCGAGCTTGGCGAGCGCCGCCTCCTCGGCGTGCACGTGCGGGTCGGTCTCCCGGGAGTACCCGCGGGCGAGTTCCTCCCCCCGCGCGGAGACCACCACGGCCCCCACCGAGAAGGCCGTCCCCGAGGGCGGGCACAGCCTCGCCAGGTCGCACGCCAGCCCCAGCCAGTCGCGGTCGTTCATGCGCTTCTCCCCCCGTGCACGGCAGGCCGGATCAGGTCAGCAGGTAGCGGATCAGGGTGACGTCACCCATGGCGCGGACCTCGGCCACCTCCATCCTGCGGCGGCCGTCGCGCGGGAAGGGCCCGTCCCCGACGAAACGCGGGGCGCCGGGGTCGCCGACGAAGAACGGCGCGACGGCGAGGTGGAGCTCGTCGACGAGATCCTCCCGCAGGAAACGGGTGTGCACCGACGTACCGCCCTCGACCATGAGGCGGCGCACCCCCCGCCCGTACAGGTCGGCGAGAACGCGGCCGAGGGCGATCGGGTCCCCCGCGTCGACCACCTCGGCCCCGAGACCCCCGGAAGCTCCGACAGCCCCGGGAGGTCCGACAGCCCCGAAGGCTTCGGAAGCTCCGACGGCCCCGGGCGCTCCGACGGCTCCGGAGGCCCCGGAGACCTTGGAGGCCCTGGAGGCCTTGGAGGCGCTGAGGCCCGTGGAGGCCCCGGCGTCTCCGGACGGCCCGGAAACCCCGGTGCCACCCGAACCCCCGGCGACAGCGTCGCGCAGGCGTCCGGTGAGACCCGCCACGGCCGGGGAGGCCGCGTACACGATCCTGGGCGCGTCACCGGCCGTGAAGAAGGCGGCGGAGGGGTCCAGGTCGCCGGTGGCCGTCAGCGTCACCTTCGCGGGCGACGGCGGCAGGCCGCGCGCGACCCGCTCCCGCCTGCGCTCGGGCGACCGGACCAGCAGCCGGGGATCGTCACGCCGTACGGTCTCCGCGCCGACCAGGATCGCGTCGCAGGTCGCGCGGACCGCGTCCACCCGGTCGAAGTCCTCGTCGTTGGAGAGCAGGAGCCGCCGCGGCGTGCGGTCGTCGATGTGGCCGTCGACGGACATCGCGCAGCTCAGCAGCACGTACGGACGCTCGTCCACGCTCTCCTCCGGGGTCGTGGCACCGGCTCCCCGCGCCGGGCACCGGCCGATGGTAACAACCGGACGGGAACTCCGGGGCGGCCGGATTCGTCGTTCAGGGTGCGACGTCCCCGACGCTGAGAGGCATCCTCCGTGCGCAGTTCGTTCTTCGGAAATCTCGACCACGGCCACTTTCCCGGCCACTTCACCCTGCAGAACAGCAAGATGCTGCGGGTGGAGCTGAACGGGGAGGTGATGGCCCGGCAGGGGTCGATGGTCGCCTTCCAGGGGCAGATGGACTTCGACTACGCGGGGGGCGGGGTCGGCCGGATGCTGAAGAAGATGGTCACCGGCGAGGGCGCGCCGCTGATGCGCGTCCGCGGCCAGGGAGCCCTCTTCGTCGCCTACAACGCCGACGACGTGCACCTGTTCTACCTGGAGAACGAGGCGATCACCGTCAACGGCTCCAACCTGCTCGCCTTCGACCCGCAGCTCACCTGGGACATCCAGCGCGTGCAAGGCGCGGGCATCGCCACCGGCGGCCTGTTCAACACCACGATCACCGGGACCGGCTGGGTGGCCGTCACCGCGCACGGCGCCCCGGTGCTGCTCGACACCTCCCACGCGCCGACCTTCGCCGACAGCCAGTCCGCGGTCTGCTGGAGCGCCGGGCTTCAGGTGGGCGTCAACCGCACCATGAAGGTGGGGGCGCTCATCGGGCGCGGGAGCGGTGAGGCCGCGCAGCTCGCGTTCCGGGGGCAGGGGTTCGTCCTCGTCCAGGCGAGCGAGGGGCCGCTCCTTCCCCAGTCCTCCGGCTGAGCCGTCAGGGCCCCGCGGGCGGGACCCGGCCGTCCCGGTGTCCCACCCGGGGCATCGGACGGGTCCCGCACCGGACCGGCACGCGGGCCCCCGGGGCCGCCCTGGACGAGCCGGCTCGCCCCTTCCCCGTCAGGCCCGCATCGGACCGGCACGCGCACGCCGACACCGCCCCGGAGCCGAGCCGGCCCGTGGCCCCGCCCCTCAGGCCCTGGCCTGGATCAGCGCGTGGGTGCCGGTGGTCAGCCAGGGGCGGCCCGTCCGTTCCAGGGCCTCGACCGTCCCGCCGGTCAGGCCGACCGCGACCTCGGACTTCAGGGTGCGCAGCGCCGCGACCGGGCCGGGGAAGTACGCGGTGGTCTCGGCGAACGGGGTGGTGTGCGGCCAGGCCCGGTCCCCGACGAGGCGGCGGTAGTTCAGGTCGCCCTTCATGATCGTCAATGACGCGGAGGCGAAGTCGTCGCGCATGCCGACCGGCATCTCGCGGTAGGGCAGCGGCGCGCAGGAGAAGGCGTGCGCCCGCAGCACCAGCCGGTCCGACCCGATCGCCGCCCGCAGCCTGCCCGCGACCCGTCCCGCCTCGCCGCCCGCGGCCGCCATGCGCCGCAGGCAGGCCAGGACGTCGGTCACGGTGGCGTCGGACACGTAGTACGGCAGGGGCTTGACGTGCAGGATCACCTGGCCCGTCCCGCGGGCGTGCAGCAGGTGGTCGATCAGGACGAGGTCGGGGAGCAGCTCGCTCCCGGCGTTGTCGGCGACCAGGCAGACCCGCCCGGTACCGGCCAGCGACCACAGCAGCGCGCTGTCGTCGGCCACCAGCCCGGCCTCCCGGTCGGCGAGGTCGGGTCCGGCCGAGATCCGGAAGACCAGGTCGGCCCGGTTGCCCCACAGCGCCCGCAGGATCAGCGCCTGGTCCCGCTCCCCGGCGGGTGCGTCGGCCAGTGCGTCGAGCTCCCGGAGCTCCTCGTCGACGGCCTCGCCCTCCAGCTCGGCCTGTTTGAAGGGCTCGAACGGGTCCACGCCGCGCCACGGCCCCGGCTCGAAGTAGCCGACCGCCGACAGCAGCCTGCGGTAGAAGTAGCTCTCCGCCCACAGGAACGGCACCTCGTCCCAGCGCCGCCCGATGTGGCCGCGGTCCCAGCTCTCCCAGAGGTCGCGGTCGTGCGCGGAGTCCTCCGGCGGCGCCATGATCCCCTCGATCTCCTCCAGGAGCGCGTCCAGTGCCCGGTTGCGGCGGGCGTCGTACGGGGTGGCCTCGCGGACCCTGGCGATCAGGGAGGGGTGCCGCTCGTGCAGCACCCGCCAGGTGAAGGAGCCGGGGACGTCGCTCATCACCTCCGGCGGCTCGTACGGTGCCGGGAGGCCCCCCAGCCGCTGCCGGACATAACCGACACCGCCGACACCGCCGACTTCACCGTCTGCCATTTCCCACTCCCTTTTGACGCGCGAGGACTCTTGCTGTGAAATATGTTTAGCTACAGCGAACAGGCGGCCACGCCGCTCGACGGAGGGGAGCCGCAGGTGGGCACATCGGAGCGCCGGGGCGGGGTGGAGCTGGACCGTCACGACGCCGTCGGAGCCCGGATGCGGCAGTTCCGCAAGGAGCGCGGTCTGACACTACGCGGTCTGGCCACCCACTCCGGGCTCTCGATCGGGTTTCTCTCGCAGGTCGAGCGGGGCATCTCCTCGATCGGCCTGACCGCGCTCAACAGCGTGGCCACGGCGCTGGACCGGAGCGTGGCGGAGTTCTTCAACGACGCCCCGGCCGAGGAGGGCGGGGAGGAGGACCGGCGGGCACCGGCCTCCCCGCTGCCGAGCCACTTCACCCTCACCCGCTCCAGCACGGCCGCCACCGAGTACATCTCGGGCCAGCAGACCTACCGCATGCTCTCGGCCAGGGGCCCGAACCTGGTGCTCGAACCGCTGCTGGTGCACATCGCGCCCGGCGGCAGGCGGGAGAACTCCTACGGCCACGCCGGTGAGGAGTTCGCCTTCGTCCTGGAGGGCGAGCTGCTGTACGAGGTCGACGGCGTCGAGCACCGGCTTCATCCGGGCGACAGCGTCCATCTGAGGTCGACCGTCCCGCACAGCATGTTCAACGACACCGACCGGGTCACCACGGTCGTGTCCGTGGTCACGCCCCGCCTCTTCTGAGGCGCCGCAGCAGCCCGGTGGTCACCGCCGCCGCGACCGGTACACCGAGCACAATGCCGAGCGCGACGGCCGCGACCGCCCGGTTCTGGCGGGCGATGCGCCGCCTGACCTCGGCGTAGGGCACCGTGCTGAACGACACGAGCTCGTAGCGGGAGACGTAGCGGCCGGGCAGCAGCCGCTCCAGGCCGTGTTCGAGGCGCTTGCGCAGCAGGAACGACCGGGAGGCGACCTTGTCGCGCATCTCGACGAAGTTCTCCAGCGCGAGCTCGGCGATGGTGTCGGCGTGCTCCTTGCGGCGGCTCCCGTACAGGGCCAGGGCCGCGGGGAAGTCGTCGCCGGTCTCCTCCAGGCAGCGGTCGAGTTCCACGCAGTCCTCGAAGCCGCAGTTGGCCCCCTGGCCGTAGAAGGGCACGATGGCGTGGGCCGCGTCGCCGAGCAGCCCGGTCACCGCGCCCGCGCCGCGCACGTGCCAGGGCCGGGCCCGTACGGTGACCAGGCGCCCGATCGGGTTGTGCGCGTAGTCGTCCGCGAGGTCGGGCATCAGGGTGCGGGCGTCGGGGTAGACGGCGGCGAAGAACTCCTCGAACCGCTCGGCGGTGTCCAGCTCCTCGAAGCTGCCGGGCCCGCTCCGGGGCCAGAACAGCGTGCAGGTGAACGACCGGTCCGGGTTGGGAAGCGCGATCATCATGGCCTTGCCGCGCGGCCAGATGTGCAGCGCGCCCGGGTCGAGGGCGAACTCGCCGTCGCGCGCGGGGATCGTCAGCTCCTTGTAGCCGTAGTCGAGGTGGTCCTGGGTGACCTCGACCCCGCCGGGCAGCCGCAGCCGCTCGCGGACCGCGCTGTAGGCACCGTCGGCGGCGAGCACGACCGTGGCGGTACGGGTGACCGGGCCGCCGGGCGTGTCGAACTCCATCCGGCCGGAGTCGGCGTCGAGCCCGGTCAGCCGGTGCTCGAACAGGGCCTGGACGCCGGGCATGGCCAGGGACGCCTCCAGCAGGGTGCGGTTGAGGTCGGAGCGGCTGATGGAGTTGATCGCCCGCTCCCCTCCGGCGCTGTAGGACTGGAAGCCGAGCGTGCCGTCGGGGGCGTGCATCATCCGGCCGGACATCGGCAGCGCGGTCTCCAGCACGGTCCGGTCCAGCCCGATCCGGCGCAGCGCGTCGATCCCCCGCTCGGAGATGGCCAGGTTGATCGAGCGCCCGCGTTCCGGCGCCGCCGAGCGCGGGTCGGGCCTGCGCTCGTACAGCACGACGCGGTGGCCGCGCCGGGCCAGGTAGCAGGCCGTCAGGCAGCCGACCAGCCCGGCGCCGACCACGGCGACCTCCTCGGACCTCATGACGACCCCCCGCGGGACCTCGTACGGGACCTCAGCGGGCACCTCATGACGGGCTCACCTCCGCGGCGAGCGCTTCGGCCGCCCGCCAGCAGTCGTGGAACGTGGAGTACATGGGCACCGGGGCCAGCCGGATGACGTCCGGGCGCCGCACGTCGGCGAGGACGCCGTGCACCCGGTGCAGCCGGTCGGCGAGGCCGGCGGCGTCGGCGTCCCCGCCACTCCCTGCACCCCCGCGGCCCCCGCCCACCCGCAGGGAGAGCTGGGCGCCGCGCCGGGCCGGGTCGGCGGGGGTGACGATCTCCAGCGGGCGGTCCCGGATCACCTCGGTGAGCAGCCGTTCCAGGTACCCGGTCAGCGCCAGGCTGCGTTCGCGCAGCCTGGCCATCCCGGTCTCGGCGAACATCCGCAGCGAGACCCGGACCGGGGCCATGGCCAGGATCGGCGGGTTGGAGATCTGCCAGGCGTCGGCCGTGGGGACGGGCACCAGCTCGGGCCGCATCTCGAAGCGGGTCGCCTGCTCGGTGCTCCACCACCCGGCCAGCCGGGGCAGATCCGGGTCGGTCACGTGGCGCCGGTGCACGAAGCAGCCCGCGACGGCGCCGGGCCCGGCGTTGAGGTACTTGTACGAGCACCAGGCCGCGAAGTCCACGTCCCAGTCGTGCAGCGCGAGCGGCACGTTGCCGACCGCGTGCGCCAGGTCCCAGCCGACCCGGCACCCGGCCGCGTGCCCGGCGGCGGTGATGGCGGGGATGTCGAGGAACTCGCCGGTCAGGTAGTTGACCCCGCCCAGCAGGACGAGCGCCACCCGGTGCCCCTCGCGGGCCAGGTGGCCGACGACGTCCTCGGTGCGCAGGCAGTCCTCGCCCGGACGGGGGCGCAGCCGGACCACGGTCTCGTCGGGGTCGAGGCCGTGGTGGACGGCCTGGCTGCGTACCGCGTAGCTGTCGGAGGAGAAGGCGTGGTCCTCGATGAGGATGCGGGTCCGCTCGCCCTCGGGGCGGTAGAACGTCGCCATCATCAGGTGCAGGTTCACCGTGAGGGAGTTCATCACCACGGTCTCCTCGGGGGCGGCGCCCACCAGCGTGGCGGCGTCCTCGCGCAGTTCCGCGTGGTAGGGCAGCCAGGGGTGGGTCGCCCGGTGGTGCCCCTCGACCGCGTGCAGCGCCCAGTCGTCCAGCTCCGCCAGGACCGCGGCACGGACGGCGCGGGGTTGCAGGCCCAGCGAGTTGCCCGCGAAGTAGGCGACCTCGGGGTGACGGGCGGACGCGGGCAGGGGCGGCAGGAGGAACTCGGCGCGGCGGCAGGTCGTGTCCCGGGCGTCGGCGTCCAGCGCTTCCTGCTCGCCGGGCCCTCCGGTCCTGGTCGCCGGGCCTGCGGTGCGCTCGCTCATCGCGTCATCTCCTTACGTCCCCTTCATGTTCACTCATGCTGAACGCAGGTGAAATCGGGAGTACGAGAGGATTCGGGGCGTTCGCTTTACGGATGGAAGGTTCTGCGGGCATCGGGTTTCGAGGTGACGGAGCGTCACCTCCCGGGGCTCGCGAGGGGTATACCCGTTCCGCTCGCCCGGTCACCCCGCCCACCCCGGCCCCGGCCGCCCGGCCCTAGGGGCGGGGCCGTCACCGGCGGCCCCGGGTGCGGTCCAGCAGCGGCAGCACCGCACCGCCCAGCAGCTCCACCCCGCCGTCGTCGGTCAGCCCGTGCGGGGTGCCGAACTCCACCCGGTGCGCGCCCGCGTCGATCAGGGCCTGGGCCTGGGCGGCCACCTGCTCCGGGGTGCCGGAGAAGGCGAACAGGTCGAGCACGTCGTCGGGGATCAGCCGCCCGGCGTCCTCGTCCCGCCCGGCGTCGACCAGCTCCTTGACCCGGCCGAGCAGGTCGGCGGGGACCCCCGCGGTCGGATCGAGGTCCGCGACCACCGCGAGGTACATGGCGACCTCGGTGCGGGCCCTGGCGCGGGCCGCGGCGCCGTCGGCGTCCACCACGGTCACCGCCCCCAGCACGACGCCGACCTCACCGGGGTCGCGCCCGGCCGGGACGGCCCCGGCCGCGACCCGCTCGCGGATCACCCCGACCATCGCCGGGTTCGCGCTGCCGCCCACCTTGATCTCGTCGGCGATCCGGCCGGCCAGGGCCGCTCCCTTCGGCCCCCAGGCGCCCAGCAGCAGCGGCGGGCGGGGACGCCGTACCGGGTAGCGCAGCCGGGTACCGGGCGCGAGGCGGAACATCTCCCCCTCGAACCCCCCCGGCGTCACCGGCCAGCAGCAGCCGGACCACCCGCGCGGCCTCCGCCAGCGCGGTCAGCGGGCGGGGCTGGGCGATGCCCACCGCGCCGAGCCAGGTGCCGCGCGCCAGCCCCAGGTAGGCGCGGCCGTGCGAGGCCAGGTCCAGCGCGGCGAGCTGCCCGGCGATCTCGTACGGGGCCAGCGAGTACGGGTTGAGGCAGGCCGCGCCGAGCCGTACCCGCTCGGTGGCGGCGGCCATCTCCAGCAGCGGGAAGATCGGCGGCTGGTACATCAGGTCGCCGAACACGCTCAGCACGTCGAAGCCGTGCTCCTCGGCGCGGCGCGCGAGCCGCGCGTAGTCACCGGCCCGCTTGTCGCTCTGCAGGCCGAGGCCGATCTCGGCGGTGCTCATGGGGTCCCCTCAGGTCAGGTCGGCGGAGTTCATCCGGCGGCGGCCGGTCCGCTCGACCCGCATCACCAGCCGTTCCTCCGGGTCGGGGCAGCAGAACAGGGAGTCGCGCGCCAGCCAGTCCCCGGGGGCCAGGTCGCGCTGCTTGGCCGCGAGGAAGGGCAGGACCGCGGCGAGCGCGTAGACGCAGAAGTGCTTGCCGTCGGGGAGCCGCAGGTGCGCGCTCCGTTCCAGGGTGAAGCAGTCGCCCACCTCCATCCCGCAGACGGACCTGCCCTCGATGCGGTCGACCACGACCCGCAGGTCGTACAGCTCCATGTCACCACCGGAGGCGCCGTCAGTGCCGTCAGCGCCGTCAGTCCCCTCGGCTCCGGAGGTGCCGTCGGCGACACCTCCGGCGCCGGTGTTCGCGTCGTCGCCCATGCCCGTCCCCTTTCCGGCCCGTGCGGGCCGCGGATCCCTTCCGCCCATGCCGTGTCCTCACCCGTGCCCGGTGAGCAGTTCCGAGTGGTGGTGGACGATGAGCCAGTCACCGCCGACGCGGCGGAGCACGTCGGTCACCCTGCTGTGCTGGGCGGGCCCGCCCGTCGGCTCGGCGACCAGCACGTACCGCGCCACCCCGGTGTCGCCCCACACGTCGATCCGCTTGTCCTCGGCCGCCAGCCGGTCGAGTCCGGGACGGGCGCCCGAGGTGTCCCGGCCGTCCCGGTAGGCGTCCAGCTCCGAGCGGGTCCGCAGCGGTCCCGGCAGATGCGTCTCCCAGGTGGTCACCTCGGCGTGCAGGTGCCGGTCGAACCGGGCGCGGTCGGCGGCCAGGAAGGCGTCGTACATGTCGTCGATGCCCGCGGCGATCGCGGTGGCGTCCGCCCCGGCGTCCGTTGCGGAATCGATTGCGCCGTTGCTCACGGGCCCTCCCGTCCGGTTGCTCACGGTCTCTCCCATCCCGACCGGTCGTCGCGGACGACCCGGCCCGCCTTCATCACCCAGCGGACCCCGCGGAAGGCCGAGGTGGCCTCCAGGGGGTCGGCGTCCATGGCGATGAGGTCCGCGTACTTCCCCGCCTCGACGGTGCCGAGGTCGGCGTCGGCGCCAAGCCAGCGCACCGGGCCGAGCGTCCCGGCGTGCAGCGCCCCGGCCGGGCCGAGCCCGCCGTCGGACATGAACTCCAGCTCCCGCACCGTGGCGTTGGTCCCCTCGAACGCCCAGAACGGCGGCATGTCGCTGCCCAGCAGGACCTCCACCCCGGCGTCGAGGGCCATGGCGTAGCTCTCCAGGTGCCGGGGTCCGGCGCCGAGCGAGCGGCACTGCATCCACCCGGGCACGCCCAGCTCGTCGAAGAACTCCTTGCAGCGGGTGACGAGCAACGTCGGCACCAGGGCCGTCCCGTGCCGGGCCATCAGCTCCGCCACCTCGGGGGTGAGCTGGTAGCCGTGCTCCACGCAGTCCAGGCCCAGCTCGACGGCCTCGGCGATCACCGCCGCCGGTCCGGCGTGCGCGGTGACCTTACGGCCCCAGGCGTGCGCGGTCCGCAGCGCGGCGGCCATCTCGTCGGAGAACAGCTGCGGGGTGTCGATCCTCTCGTGCTCCCCGGCGATCCCCCCGGAGATCATGATCTTGATGAGGTCCGCGCCGGCCTTGATCTGAGCGCGTACCCCCCGGCGGAACCCGTCGGCGCCGTCGCACTCCAGGGTGTCGCCGCCCTCGTGCCCGTGGCCCCCCGGTGCAGACCAGGGCGCGGCCCGCGGTGAAGATGCGCGGGCCGGTCGCCCTGCCCGCCTCGATCGCCCGCCGCAGCGCGAAGTCGGCGTGGTCCTTCTCGGCGACGCACCGCACCGTGGTGACCCCGCAGTGCAGGGTCCGGCGGGCACCGTCGGCCATGTAGAGGGCCAGCTCGTGCGCGGTCATGTCCCTGACGCCGTCGCCGGCCCGTCCGGGCAGCGACAGGGACAGGTGGGTGTGCATGTTGACCAGGCCGGGGGTGACGTGCGCGCCGCCGAGGTCGATCACCCGGGCGTCACCGGCCAGGCCCGTCACCTCCTCGCGGGGGCCGGCCGCGGCGATCCGGTCGCCCCGGACCCACACCGCCGCGTCGGCGACACGCCCCTCGGCGGTGCTCCCCCGTGCGGCACGGGCGTCGGTGACCGTGCAGTTGACGATGACCACGTCGTTCATCGGGGCCTCCACTCCGTAGGTCCGGCGGGTGACGTCCGCCGGGACGCGGTCGTCGGCCGTGTCCCGGCGGACCCGGTCCCGATCATGCCCGGCCGGTCCCCGCGCCCGGCTCCGGAGCGGTACCCGCCCCGGCCGCGCGATCGAGCCCCTCCGGCCCTCGTCGCGGACGTCGTGCCCCATCGCGAGGACGTCGTGAACGCGGACGTCGTGAACGGGGAGCGGCGCCGGGGCGCCCCGCGGGCGGCCGTGGACGGCCCGCCCGTTCCGCACATGCCGTATGTTCTATCAGACGCGAGTTCAGTGAACAAGCGAACAACGATCGTTCACGAGCAAACCCCTTGCTCAGAGCGTGTACGATGAAAAAGAAAGATCGTTTCACCGACTTCTGTTCATGGAATTTCACACAAACGTCTCCGATACGTGACCGAGGCGCCCTAGCCTTCGAGGCAGGATCGAACCGGTCCCCGGCCCTCCGGCACGCGACGGGGCCCTGCGGGACCGCGTCGTTCCGGGGCTCCGCCACCGCGGACCACCCCGGGGCCCGAGGGGGCGGGACGGCCGCGGGTTCCGGCGTGCCCGGACGCCTGCCGGGCCCCGCTTTGCAGAAACATTTCCGAAAGATTACATATACGCTCACCTGTGGTTTTATCGGTTGAAGCCTTGACATAAAAGAGGTTGACCGGAATCGTTTGCGTCCTTGCGGAACCGTCTCGCGCCATGAGCCCGGTACGCGACGTATGAGAGGCGGACAGGATGGTTGGTCGTAGAGGTCTCGCGGTCCTCGGCCTGGGCGTGGTGGCCGCGCTGACCGCCGCCTGCGGCGGCGGCGGAGGAGCGGCGGGCACGGCTCCCACGAGCGGCGGGACGGGCGGTGCGGCGGGCGGCGGCACGCTGGTCGTCGACACCTCGTTCCAGTTGAAGACCGCCGACCCGGCCCGGCAGTTCGAGCCCACGGCGCAGACGGTGCTCTATCCCGTCTACGAGACGCTGGTGACCTACAAGGGGGCCGACGTCAAGACGGCCGTCCCCGGGGTGGCCGAGCTGCCCAAGATCGACGAGAGCTTCAAGAAGTTCACCTTCACCCTGCGCGACGGCGTCAAGTTCAGCGACGGCACCCCGATGACGGCCAAGGACGTCGTCTACACCTTCGAGCGGATCGCCGGCCTCAAGGGCAACCCGTCCTTCCTGCTCGACGGCATCAAGACCGAGGCCCCCGACGACAAGACCGTGGTGCTGACCACCGAGAAGCCCGACTCGGCGCTGATGGCCAAGCTCTCCAACCCCGCGCTCGGCATCGAGAACAGCGCGGCGGTCGAGAAGATGGGCGGCACCAAGGACGCCGAGAGCGACAAGGCCGAGCCGGAGTTCGCCAAGGCCTCCTACGGCAGCGGCCCGTACAAGATCACCAAGTTCGACGCGGCCAGCGAGGTCGTGCTGGAGCGCAACGACGGCTACTGGGGCACCAAGCCCGTCTACAGCAAGATCGTCGTGCGTAACGTCCAGGCGAACGTGCAGCAGCTCAACCTCACCCAGGGTGGCAGCCAGCTCGCGCTGGACCTGCGGCCCGACCAGGCCACCTCGCTGGGCGAGAACGTGACGGTCAACAAGACCGCCGCCGCCGACATCGCGTTCCTGCTGGTCAACGACGACCCCGCGGTCTCGTCGACCACCTCGAACAAGGACTTCCAGGAGGCCGTGCGCTACGGCGTCGACTACGCGGGCCTGCTGAACCTGGTGGGCGAGGGCGCGGTCCAGCCGGGCGGCGTCGTCCCCTCGATGTTCTCCGGGGCGCTCGCGCCGGCCGACGCCGTCAAGCGCGACGTCGCCCGCGCCAAGGCGGCGCTCGCCAAGTCGGGCATCTCCTCCCCCTCGGTGAAGCTGAACTACGCCTCCGACCTGACCTACAAGGGCGTGGGCATGGCCGACATCGCGGCCCGCCTCCAGCAGAACCTCAAGGAGGTCGGCATCGACGTGCAGCTCGACGGCAAGCCGGTGACCACCGCGCTCGACTCCTACCGCGCCGGCAAGGACGAGCTGAGCCTGCAGTGGTGGGGACCGGACTACAACCACCCCAACGACTACCTGCTGTTCACCCCGGGCCAGATGGTGGGCCTTCGGGCCGGCTGGAAGGAGAACGCGGCGCCGGAGATCACCGAGCTCGCCGACAAGGCCGAGACCGCCGCCGACGCCACCCGCGACGCCGACTTCCAGGCGCTGCAGAAGGCCATGAACGCAGAAGGCCCCTTCATCCCGCTGTTCCAGCCGTCGGCCGTGGTCGCGGGCGCCAAGCAGCTCGGCCCGCTCGACTACAACCCCCTGTGGACCGTCGACCTGACCACGCTGCGCTAGCCGGCGCCGATCGATGACGTCGTTCCTCACACCGGTCGCCGGACGGTGGTACGCGTTACCGGGCCTGCTCCGGTTCACGCTCCGCCGGCTGGCGGCCGGCATCCTCCTCGTCCTCGGCATCACGCTGGTCTCGTTCGTGCTGACCCAGCTGGTGCCGGGCGACCCGGTCACGGCCAACCTGGGCGAGCGCGCCGCCGCCGACCCCGCGGTCGTCGAGGCCTGGCGCCGCCAGCACGGCCTGGACCTGCCGCTGCCGCAGCAGTACCTGAACTACCTGGGCAACCTGCTCGGCGGCGACCTGGGCACCTCCCAGCAGAGCCACCGGCCGGTCACCCAGGACCTCGCCCAGTTCATGTCGGCCACCTTCGAGCTGGCCCTGGCCGCGATCGCGGTGGCGCTCGTGCTCGGCGTCGGCCTCGGCGTGCTGGCCGCCATGCGCCGCGACCGGCTCGCCGACCAGATCATCCGGGTCGTCTCGCTGGCCGGGGTCTCGGTGCCGACGTTCTGGCTCTCGCTGGTGGCGATGTACGTGTTCTACGCCCGTCTCGGCATCTCGCCGGGCTCGGGCCGGCTGAACCCGGGCACCACCCCGCCACCGGACGTCACCGGCCTCTACACCGTCGACGCCGTGCTGAGCGGCCAGTGGACCGTGCTCGGCGAGGCCGCCGCCCACCTGTGGCTGCCCGCCCTGGTGCTGGCGATCTTCACCATCGGGTCGCTGACCCGTTTCACCCGGGCCTCGGTGCTGGAGGTGGTGGGCAACGACTACGTGCGGGCCGGCCGGGCCAAGGGCCTGTCGCCGTCGTACGTCACGTTCGGCTACATCCTCCGTCCCGCGCTGGTCAGCGTGATCACCGTGGCCGGGCTGGCGTTCGGCAACCTGCTGGGCGGCGCGGTGCTGGTGGAGACGGTGTTCTCCTGGCCGGGACTGGGCGCCTACGCCTACCGGGGCGCGCTGACCCTCGACCTCCCGGCGATCATGGGCGTGAGCCTGGTGGTGGCCGTGGTCTACGTGGTCGTCAACTTCGTGGTCGACCTGCTCTACGCGGTCGTCGACCCCAGAATCAGGCTGGGGTGAGTCCCTCGTGAAGCCCGCAGGCATGAAGCCCGGAGACGCGGAGCCCGGAGGCGTGGGCCCCGGAGGCGTGGAGCCCGGAGGCGTGGGCCCCGGAGGCGTGGACCTCGCGACGGTGAACGCGGGAACGCCGGGCCTCAGGGCCTCCGCGCGTGCCGCCCGCCGCCTGGACCGTGAGGACGCCTCGGCGATGCGCTCGCCCTGGCTCAGGCCGCTGGGCGTGATCGGCCTGGTCATCCTGGCGCTGTTCCTGTTCCTGGCGATCGCGGCCCCGCTGGTCGCGCCGTACGACCCCATCGCGCAGGACTCGATGAAGCTGCTCCCGCCCTCGGCCGAGCACTGGTTCGGCACCGACCAGATCGGCCGCGACGTGTTCAGCCGGGTGATCTACGGGGCCCGGCTCTCGCTGCCGGTCGCCCTGCTGCTGGTCGCCGTCGCCTGCGCGGTGGGCACCCTGCTCGGCGCGATCGCCGGTTACTTCGGCGGCTGGGCCGAGGGGCTGATCATGCGCAGCGCCGACCTGGTCTTCGCCTTCCCCGGGATCATCCTGGCGATGGCCGTGGTGGCGGCGCTCGGGCCCGACCTGGTCAACGCGGTGCTGGCGGTCGTGATCGTGAGCTGGCCCGCCTACTCGCGGGTCGTGCGCGGCATGATCCTCAGCATGAGGGAGGAGAACTACGTGCACGCCAGCCGGTTGCTGGGCGCCTCCAGCCTGCGCACCCTCTGGGTCGACGTACGGCCCGGCGTGGTCGGGCCGATCGTGGTCCTGGCCGCGCTCGACGTGGGCAACGCCGTGCTGACCCTGTCGGGGCTGTCGTTCCTCGGCCTGGGCGCCCGCCCGCCGGTCGCGGAGTGGGGGTCCATGGTGGCCAGCGGCGCGCAGTACTTCGACAAGTGGTGGCTCGGCGTCTTCCCCGGCCTGGCGATCCTGCTGGTCGTGCTGGCCGCGAACTTCCTCGGCGACACCGTCCGCGACGTGCTCGACCCGCGCTCGGCACGCAGGGGGCGGGCATGAGCGCCCCCTCGGAGCCGGCCGGCGCGCCCGCGCCCGTCCTGGACGTCCGCGACCTCACCGTCACGCTGCCGCGCCGCGGCGGCGCCCGGCTGTCGGCCGTCAGCGGCATGAACCTCGTCCTGCGTCCCGGTGAGATCGTCGGGCTGGCCGGGGAGAGCGGCAGCGGCAAGACGATGACCGCGCTCGCCGCGCTCGGCCTGCTCCCCGGCGGGGCACGGACCACCGGGGAGATCCTCTTCGAGGGCCGCGACCTGCTGGCGCTGCCGCAGCGGGCACTGCGCGACGTGCGCGGACGCGACATCGCCATGGTGTTCCAGGACCCGATGACGTCCCTGCACCCGATGCTCACCGTCGAGCGGCAGATCACCGACCACCTGCGCCACCACCGCAGGGTGAGCAGGGCCGACGCCCGCGCGCGGGCGCTGGAGCTGCTGGAGACCGTGCGCATCCCCGGCCCCGAGCAGGCGCTGCGCTCCTACCCGCACCGGTTCTCCGGCGGCATGCGCCAGCGCATCGCGATCGCGGTGGCGCTGGCCTGCGACCCGAAGGTGATCATCGCCGACGAGCCGACCACCGCGCTCGACGTCACCGTGCAGGCCGGCATCCTGCGGCTGCTCGACCGGCTTCGCCGGGAGCGGGACATGTCGGTGCTGCTGATCACCCACGACCTGGGGGTGATGTCCTCGCTGGCCGACCGGATCTCGGTCATGTACGCCGGCCGGGTCGTGGAGAACGGCCCGCGCCGGGATGTGCTGACCGAGCCCCGCCACCCCTACACGCGCGGCCTGCTGGACGCGCTGCCGCACCCGGAGGAGGAGACCTCCGAGCTCCGTCCCATCCCGGGCCAGCCGCCCTCCGCCGGTACGACGCCCGCTGGCTGCCCCTTCCACCCCCGGTGCGCGTGGGCGCGCGAGTCGTGCGTCGAGCGGCTGCCCGGCCTCGTCGAGCTGGCGCCCGCGCACTCGGCCGCCTGCCCGGTCGACCCGTTCGGCCCGCCGCTCTCCGGTCCGCCGCTCTCCCGGGAGGTCCCCTCATGACCCTGCTCGACATGAGGGACCTGGTCGTCACCTACCAGACGCCGGGCAGGCCGCCGGTGACCGCGGTCGCGGGAGCCGGGCTCTCCGTCGAACGAGGGCAGATCGTCGGCCTGGTCGGCGAGTCGGGCTGCGGCAAGTCCACCCTGGGCAAGGCCGCGGTGGGCCTGCTGGCCCCGTCGTCGGGCACGGTCGTCTTCGACGGGACACCGGTGGCGCCGCTCACCCGGCGGGCCAGGCCGGTCGCCCAGCGCCGGCTGCAGATGATCTTCCAGGACCCGTTCTCGTCGCTGAACCCCCGCCGGAGCGTCGGCGAGCAGATCAACGACGGGCTGCGGCTCGCCGGTCACCGGCGCGACGCCGGGCGGGTACGGGAGCTGCTGGAGCGCGTCGCGCTGCCGGTCGACGCGGCCGGCCGCTACCCGCACGAGTTCAGCGGCGGCCAGCGCCAGCGGATCGCGATCGCGCGGGCGCTGGCCGCCGAGCCGAGCTGCATCGTCGCGGACGAGCCCATCTCGGCGCTGGACGCCTCGGCGCAGGCGTCGGTGGCCACGCTCCTGGTCGGCCTGGCCAGGGAGCTCGACATGGGCCTGCTGTTCATCTCACACGACCTGGCGATCGTGCGGCAGATCGCCGACGTGACCACCGTCATGTACCTGGGCACCATCGCCGAGCACGGCCCCACCCACGAGCTGTGGGCCCGTCCCCGGCACCCGTACACCCGGGCGCTCATCGACGCGGTGCCCAGGCCCGACGGTTCCGGGACGCTCCCGGCGCCGCTCCCCGGTGACGTGCCCGACCCGGCCGCGCCCCCCACGGGGTGCCGGTTCCACCCGCGCTGCCCGCTCGCCCTGCCCGAGTGCGCCGTCCGGGTGCCGGAACGGCTGGAGGTCGCCCCCGGGCACAGCGTCGCCTGCCCGGTGGTGAAGGAGCCGCTCACCGTCCCGCTCACCCCCCGCCCCTGACCCGCCCTCCGCACCCGCGGCCGGGGTGCTCCCGCCCCGGCCGCACGTCCCGTCCCCCGCCCCCTCCCCCCCGTCCCGGCCACGCCCCCCGTGCCCGTCCCGGCCACGCCCCGTGCCCGTCGCGGTCACGTCCCCGCTCCCGTCCTGCCCGTCCGTCCCCCTGTCCCGGAAGGAGCCCCCACCGTGTGGCTCGCGAACTGCAACATCGTCGACGTGGAGTCCGGCACGGTCCTGCGCGGCCGGAGCGTCCGGACCGACGACGGGCTCATCGCCGAGATCACCTCCGGTGGCCCTCCCCCGGGTGCCGACGTCCACGACCTCGGGGGCCGCTACCTGCTGCCCGGCCTCATCTCCTGCCACACGCACCTGTCGGTCGTCTACCCGTTCTCGGCGACGGACGAGGCCGAGAACCCCGCGCTCACCGCGTACCGCTCGGCGGTCCGCGCCCAGGACGCGCTGCGCGCGGGGGTCACCACACTGCGGTGCGTGCACGAGCAGAACCGCGCGGACCTGCTGCTGCGCGAGGCCGCGGCGCACGGCTGGATCGACGCCCCGCGGATCTTCGGCGCGGGCCGGGCGATCTCCCGTCCCGAGGGGCACGGCAAGGGCGGCGCCTGCGCGTACGCCACCGGCGCCGGGGAGTTCGGCGCGGCGGCCAGGCAGGAGCTGCGGGCGGGCGCCGACCACCTGAAGATCTTCATCACCGGCGGGCTGGCGCACGAGGGCGAGGACTTCGCCGAGCCGGAGATGACCGACGAGGAGATCCGGGCGACGGTGGAGGCGGCCCACGAGCACGACACCTACGTCGCCGCGCACGCCGGGGCCTGGCAGGCCATCAGGCAGGCCCTCGCCCAGGGGGTACGGTCCTTCGAGCACGCCTACGACCTGGACGAGGAGACCGCGCGGCGGATGCGCGAGGCCGGGGCGTTCCTGACCCCGACGCTCTGCGTGACGCGCTCGGAGGGCTGGATGCGGGCCAAGGGGTTCGAGGAGTTCTCCATCCGCAACGCCCTGGACGCGGCCGACCGGCACCTGGACAGCATCCGCACGGCCGTGCGCGAGGGCGTGCCGATCGTGGCCGGCACCGACTACCCGCCGGGCGACGACGTGGACGGGGTCAGCGCGCACGTGCACGAGATGCTCCTGCTGGCGACCGCCGGGCTGAGCAACCTCGACGTGATCCGGTCCGCGTCGCTGACCGCGGCCGAGCTGGTGGGGGCCTCGTCCCGTCTGGGCCGGATCGCCCCCGGCTACGCCGCGGACCTCATCGCGCTGCGCGACGATCCCCTTCGTGATCTGAATGCGTACCGGGACGTGTCGTTCGTCGGCATCGGGGGCCGTATCATCCGAGATGATGATCTAGGGGACACCCGGACGGCCGGACAGCGCCGGCCCTGAGGAACGGTGAGGACATGGCCGCCACGCTCCGCGACGTCGCGGCAGCCGCCGGGGTTTCGGTGAGCACGGCCAGCCGCGCGCTCTCGGGGTCCTCGGAGATCTCCGAGTCGACGCGCCTGCGGGTCTCCAGGACCGCCCGCTCCCTGGGCTACCGGCGCAACCTGGCCGCCGCGAGCCTGCGGACCCGCCGCTCCGGGCTGGTCGGGCTGGTGCTCAACAACCTGGTCAACAACACCTTCCACACGGTCGTGGAGGCCGTGCAGCGGCGCCTGGTCGCCTCGGGCTACCAGGCGCTGCTCTGCATCACCAACGCCGACCCCGCGGTCGAGGCGGACTACCTGCGGCTGCTGCGCGACCACCAGGTCGACAGCGTCCTGATCGTGGGCACCGGCCGGAACGTCAAGGAGGTCAACGAGCTGCGCGCCTCGGGGATCACCGTCATCGACCTGATCCGGGAGATCGAGGGCTCGCAGGGGCCGGCCGTGCTCGCCGCCGACCGCGAGGGCGCCGTGTCGGCCACCCGCCACCTGCTC
Organism: Streptosporangium longisporum; assembly: GCF_039534895.1. Taxonomy (NCBI): domain Bacteria; kingdom Bacillati; phylum Actinomycetota; class Actinomycetes; order Streptosporangiales; family Streptosporangiaceae; genus Streptosporangium; species Streptosporangium longisporum. The sequence continues at coordinate 75,482 of NZ_BAAAWD010000012.1, forward strand.
GACCTGGGGCACCGCAGGATCGCGTTCGTGGGCGGGCCGCCCGAGACCACCTCGGGCCGTGACCGGTACGCCGGGTTCGTCCAGGCACTCGGTGACGCCGGCCTGACCCCGGACGCGGACCTGGTCCGGCGTGGCCCGTTCGAGGTGGCGTACGGGGCACGGGCCATGGGCGAGCTGCTGGGGGCGGAGCGGGCGCCGACCGCGCTGATGCTCGCCAACCACGAGGCCACCTACGGGGCCCTGCCGGTGCTGGCCAGGTCCGGTGTCGACGTCCCGTCCGCCCTGTCGGTCGTCGCGTTCGAGGACATGCCGCTGCTGGAGTGGTGGAGCCCGCCGATCACGGTCGTCGACACCGGCGCCCACGAGCTCGGCAGGCTCGCCGTCGAGCTCCTGCTGCGCTCGATCGACGGCCAGGAGCTGAAACCGCGCCGCTACACCGTCGGCGCCGAGCTCGTCGTCCGCTCCTCCACCGCGCCGCCCCCGTCGCCGCCCGTGTCCGTCGATCCGCCTCCCGGGGAGCCCCCGGCCACGGAGGCGGGCTGAGCGGCGCGTACGGCCCGTACCCCTGACAGGGGCACGGACCGGACCGGCCGGGCGGACGTCCGCCCGGGCCGGGGTCCCGGCGCTCCCCTCAGAGACCCTGGGCCAGGCGGTAGTACGCCTGGTTCCAGCGGATCTCCTTGGCGAACTGGCGGGGGGTGGTGTCGGCGTCGATGACCAGCAGCTCGACCCCGAGCATGTCGGAGAAGTCGGTGAGCTCCTCGACGGTCAGCGCGGCCGACAGCACGGTGTGGTGCGGCCCGCCCGCGGTCAGCCAGGCCTCCGCCGAGGTGCTCAGCGAGGGACGGGGCTTCCACACCGCGCGGGCGACGGGCAGGCTGGGCAGCGGCTGGGCCGGGGCGACCACGTCGATCTCGTTGGCCACGAGCCGGAACCGGTCCCCCATGTCGGCCAGGCCGAGCACCACGGCCGGGCCGGGCTCGGCGTCGAACACCAGCCGGACCGGGTCCTCGCGGCCGCCGATGCCCAGCGGGTGGATCTCGCAGGAGGGCACCCCGGAGGAGATCGTCGGGCAGACCTCCAGCATGTGCGCGCCCAGGATGACCTCCTCGCCGGGCGTCAGGTGGTAGGTGTAGTCCTCCATGAAGGAGGTGCCGCCCTCCAGGCCGGCCGACATCACCTTGAGCGTGCGGACCAGCACCGAGGTCTTCCAGTCGCCCTCGCCGCCGAAGCCGTAGCCGTCGCCCATCAGGCGCTGCACGGCCAGGCCGGGAAGCTGCCGCAGCCCGCCCAGGTCCTCGAAGTTGGTGGTGAACGCGCCGAAGCCGCCCTCGGTGAGGAAGTGGCGCAGCCCCAGCTCGATACGGGCGGCGTAGCGCAGCGCGTCGTGCCGCTCGCCCCCGGCGCGCAGCTCGGGAGCGACCTTGTAGGTGTCCTCGTACTCGGTGGTCAGCGTGTCCACGTCGGCGTCGGAGGAGGCGTCGACGACGGCGACCAGGTCGTTGACGCCGTAGGTGTTGACCGAGACGCCGAAGCGCCGCTGTGCCTCGACCTTGTCGCCCTCGGTGACGGCCACGTCGCGCATGTTGTCGCCGAAGCGGGCCAGCCGCAGCGTGCCCACCTCGGCGCGGCCTGCCGCGGCCCGTGCCCAGGCCGAGACGCGGGCGGCCACGGCCGGGTCGCTCACGTGCCCGGCGACGGTCTTGCGCGGCACGCCCAGCCGGGACTGGATGTAGCCGAACTCGCGGTCGCCGTGGGCGGCCTGGTTGAGGTTCATGAAGTCCATGTCGATGGAGCTCCACGGCAGTTCCACGTTGGCCTGGGTGTGCAGGTGCAGCAGCGGGGTGCGCAGCGCGTCCAGGCCGGCGATCCACATCTTCGCCGGGGAGAAGGTGTGCATCCAGGCGATGATCCCGATGCAGTCGTCGGCCGCGTTGGCCTCCAGGCACACCCGGCGGATCGCCGCGGCGTCGGTGAGCACCGGCTTCCACACCAGGCGGAACGCCAGCCGCTCGCCGAGCTCCTCGGCGATGCGCCGCGACTGCTCGGCGACCTGGGCCAGCGTCTCCTCTCCGTACAGCCCCTGGCTTCCGGTGAGGAACCAGATCTCACGCTCGTGGACGGTCAACGCGGACTCCTTTGCCCGTAGACGTTCTGGTAGCGGTCGTACAGACGGTCGATGTCGGGTCGCGCGATCGGCAGCGGCTCGCCGAGCTGGCGGGCCACGTGCACGGTGCGCGCGACGTCCTCGCACATCACCGCGGCCTTGACCGCGGCGCGGGCGTCGGCGCCGACGGTGAAGACGCCGTGGTTCTGCATCAGGACCGCCGGGGAGCGGTGGCCCTCCAGGGTGGCGACGATGCCCTTGCCGATGTCGTCCCCGCCGATCAGCGCGAACGGCCCGACCGGGATCTCGCCGCCGAACTCGTCGGCCATCGCCGTCAGCACGCACGGGATGGCCTCGCCGCGCGCGGCCCAGGCCGAGGCGTAGGTGGAGTGGGTGTGCACCACCCCGCCCACCTGCGGCATCGCCCGGTAGACGTAGGCGTGCGCGGCGGTGTCGCTGGAGGGCGACAGCTCGCCCTCGACCAGCTCGCCGTCCAGGTCGCACACCACGATCGACTCCGGTGTCAGGTCGTCGTAGGACACCCCGGACGGCTTGATGACGAACAGGTCCTCACCCGGGACCCGGCCGGAGACGTTGCCTGCGGTCCAGGCGACCAGGCCGTAGCGGACCAGCTCCTCGTGGAGACGGCACACCGTCTCCTGGAGCCTCCGTACCGTGACGCCGCTCACGCGTCCTCCTCCTTCTCGTCACCGGGTCGGCTCGCCTCGTAGCGCAGGGCCCGCAGGCCGTGCAGCATCGCTCCGTCGGCGAAGTGGTCGTGCAGCCGGCGGTACTCGGCGTACAGCCGGTCGTAGGCGTCGGCGCGGCCGGGGTCCGGCCGGTAGACGGTCTCGCCGCGCCCGCCCATCGCGGCCGACGCCGCGGTGATGTCGGGGTATGCCCCGGCCGCGACGGCGGCGTGGATCGCCGATCCCAGGGCACATCCCTGCTCGGAGCCGATCACCGAGATCGGGCGGCGCAGCACGTCCGCGTAGACCTGCATCAGGAAACGGTTCTTGATCAGCCCGCCGGCCGCGACGAAGTCGGTGACGGCCACCCCGGACGCCTCGAAGGTCTCCACGATCGTACGGGCGCCGAACGCGGTGGCCTCGATCAGCGCGCGGTAGGTGTCCTCGGGCCGGGTCGCGAGCGTCTGGCCGACGACCACGGCGGAGAGGTTGTGGTCGACCAGCACCGAGCGGTTGCCGTTGTGCCAGTCGAGCGCCACCAGGCCGTGCCGGCCGACCGGCTGGGCCGCGGCGAGCTCGGTGAGGTACCCGTGCACGCTCAGCCCGCGCCGCTCGGCCTCGCGCTCGTAGGAGCCGGGCACCGAGGTCTCGACGAACCAGCCGAAGATGTCGCCGACGCCCGACTGGCCGGCCTCGTACCCCCACAGTCCGGGCACGATGCCGTCGCGCACCACCCCGCACATGCCGGGGACCTCGGCCAGGGTGTCCGACGGCATGACGTGGCAGGTGGAGGTGCCCATGATGGCGACCATCTGGCCGGGACGGACCGCGTCGGCGGCGGCGGAGGTGACGTGGGCGTCCACGTTGCCGACCGAGATCGGGGTGCCCTCCGGCAGCTTGGTCCACTCGGCGGCGCGGGCGGTCAGCCGGCCCGCGAGGCCGCCGAGCGGCGACGGCTCGCCGCCGAGCTTGGCGGTGAAGCCGGTGAAGCCGGGGTCGAGCTCGGCGAGGAACTCCTTCGACGGGTACTGCCCGTCCTGGCGGACGGCCTTGTACCCGGCGGTGCAGACGTTGCGGGTCTCCACGCCGGTGAGCTCCCAGACGATCCAGTCGGCGGCCTCGATCCAGCGCTCGGCGCGGTCGTAGATCTCCGGGTCCTCCTGGAGGACCTGCAGGCCCTTGGCGAACGACCACTCCGAGGAGATCTTCCCGCCGTAGCGCGGCAGCCAGCTCTCCCCGCGGCGGGCGGCGACCGCGTTGATCCGGTCGGCGTGCGGCTGCGCCGAGTGGTGCTTCCACAGCTTGGGCCAGGCGTGCGGCCGGCCGGTGAACTCCTCCAGCTCGCACAGCGGGGTGCCGTCGGCGGTGGCCGGCAGCACGGTGCAGGCGGTGAAGTCGGTGCCCAGGCCGATGATCTGGGACGGGGAGACGCCGGCCGCGGCCACCGCCTCGGGCACCGCCGTGCGCAGCACGTCCCGCCAGTCCTCGGGCGACTGCAGCGCCCAGTCCGGGCCCAGGGGCGCTCCGCCCCCCGGCAGCCGGTCCTCGATCACCCGGTGGGCGTACTCGTGCACGGCGGAGCCGACCTCGGCGCCGTCGCTCACCCGCACCACCACGGCGCGGCCCGACAGCGTGCCGAAGTCGACCCCGACCGTGTAACGATCACTGTTAACGTTCACATGCTCTCCCGGGACATCAGGACCTCCGTGGACGGGGCCCCGGTGCGACCCCTCGCACCGGGGCCGTGGTTCAGGTGCGGCGGATCACGCCGAGGCGCTGCAGCAGGATGAAGGCGAACAGCAGCAGGCCGATGACGATCCTGGTCCACCAGGGACTGAGGGTCCCCTCGAAACTGATGATCGTCTGGATCAGCCCGAGGATGAGCACCCCCAGCACGGTGCCGACCAGGTATCCCGACCCCCCCGGTCAGCAGGGTGCCGCCGATCACCACCGCGGCGATCGCGTCCAGCTCCATGCCGACCGCGTGCAGCGGGTTGCCGGACAGCATGTAGAAGGAGATCAGCACCCCGCCCAGCGCCGAGCAGAAGCCGCTGATCGTGTAGACGGCGATCTTCGTTCTGGCCACCGGCAGTCCCATGAGCAGCGCCGACTGCTCACTGCCGCCGGTGGCGTACACGTTACGCCCCAGCCTGGTGTACTGCAGCACGTAGGCCCCGATGACGATCACCACGAACGCCACGATCACGCTGGGCGAGATGAACGCGCCGCCGGGCATGTCGATCCTGGTCTGGGCCAGGGCGGTGTAGGCGGGGTCGGTGATGGAGATCGACTCGGTGCCGATGACGTAGCACAGCCCGCGGGCCAGGAACATGCCGGCCAGCGTCACGATGAACGGCTGGATGTCGAAGTACTGGATCACGCAGCCCATGGCCAGGCCGATCACCGCGCCGATCAGCAGCACCAGCGGGATGACCAGCAGCGGGGACCAGCCCTTGTTCGTCACCAGGCTCGCCGAGACCATCGTGGCGAGCGCGGCCACCGCCCCCACCGACAGGTCGATGCCTCCGGTGAGGATGACGAACGTCATGCCGACCGCCAGGACCAGCAGGAACGCGTTGTCGACGAAGACGTTGAGCACCACCTGGCCGGAGGCGAAGCCCTCGTAGCGCAGGCCGCCGGCCGTGAACATCGCCAGGAAGAGCCCGGCGGTCACCAGCACCGGCACGTACGCCCTCGGGAACGGGCGGTTCAGGGAGAGAACGCTGGGGGTGGTCATGCCGGGATCCTCACCTTCGCATCGGTACCGGAGGAGGGGGCGGCGGGACGGCCGCGTTCCCTGCGGCGGAACACCTTCGCCCGGAAGGTGGGTGACTGCAGCAGGCACACCAGGACGATGACGAGCGCCTTGAACAGCAGCGTCGTCTCCGGCGGCACGCCGATGGAGTAGATCGTGGTGGTCAGCGTCTGGATGATCAGCGCGCCGAGCACGGTGCCGCCGAGCGAGAAGCGCCCGCCGACCAGCGAGGTGCCGCCGATCACGACGGCGAGGATCGCGTCGAGCTCGATCCACAGGCCGGCGGCGTTGCCGTCCGCGCTGGAGATGTTGGAGCTGATCATCAGCCCGGCGATGCCGGCGCACAGCCCGCAGAAGGTGTAGACCAGGATGATCAGGCCCCGGGAGCGGATGCCCGCCAGGCGGCTGGCCTCGGCGTTGCCGCCGACGGACTCGATCAGCAGGCCGAGCGCCAGGCGCCGGGTGAGGAACGCGGTCACCGCGAGCACGACCAGCACGATCAGGATGCCGAACGGCACGGTCAGCCAGTACCCGCCGCCGACGAGCTTGTACGGGGTGCTGTTGATCGTGATGATCTGGCCGTCGGTGATGAGCTGGGCGACCCCGCGGCCGGCGACCATCAGGATCAGCGTCGCGATGATCGGCTGGATGCCGATGCCGGCGACCAGGAAGCCGTTCCACACCCCCAGGACCAGGGAGAGGGCCAGCGCCAGGCCGATCGCGGTCAGGACGCCGCCCACGGCGTTCTGGTCCTCCAGCCCGCTGATCTGCAGGCAGGCCAGGGCTCCGGAGATGGCCACCACCGAGCCGACCGACAGGTCGATGCCGCCGGTGGCGATGACCAGCGTCATGCCGATCGCGACCAGGATCAGGGGGGCGCCGAAGCGGATGATGTCGATGAGGCTGCCGTAGAGGTGACCGCCCTTCATCTCCACCGACAGGAAACCGTCGGTGAAGACGACGTTGACGGCCAGCAGCAGCACGAGGATGAGGGCCGGCCAGAAAAGGCGGTGCCGGATCACCTGGTTCATGTGCGGGCTCCGCTCGCGATGGTCTGCATCAGTACGTCCGTGGTCAGGGCGTCGTCGTTGGGAAGCTGGGCCACCAGGTGCCGGTCGCGCAGCACGCCGACCCGGTGGCTCAGGCGCAGCACCTCCTCCAGCTCGGCGGAGATGAACAGCACGGCCATGCCCCCGTCGGACAGGGAGGCGACCAGCCGCTGGATCTCCGCCTTGGCCCCGACGTCGATGCCGCGGGTCGGCTCGTCCAGGATGAGCAGGCGCGGCTCGACGATGAGCCAGCGGGCCAGCAGCACCTTCTGCTGGTTGCCGCCGCTGAGGTTGCGGACGAGCTGCTCGGGGTTGGGCGGGGTGATCTTCAGGGCGGAGATGTACTTCTCCACCAGCTCGTCCTGGCGCCGCCGCGGCACCGGCCTGGCCCAGCCGCGCGCCGCCTGCAGGGCGAGGATGATGTTCTCCCGCACGGTCAGGTCGGCGATCAGGCCCTCGGTGCGCCGGTTCTCCGGGCAAAAGGCGATCTTGTGGGACGTGGCCGCGCGCGGGGTGCGCAGTGAGGTGGGCGTCCCGTCGACGACGACCTCGCCGGTGCCGGCGTGGTCGGCCCCGAAGAGCAGGCGGGCGATCTCGGTGCGGCCCGAGCCGAGCAGCCCGGCCAGCCCCAGCACCTCGCCCTCGTGGATGGTCAGGGTGAACGGCTCCACGGCCCCGGTCCGGCCGAGCTCGCGCGTCTCGACGACGACCTTGGCGTCCGGGGACAGGTCCTTGGGCTTGTCGTCGAGGCGTTCCAGGTCGGCGAGCGCCTGGCCGATCATCTTGCCGACCAGCTCGACCTGGCCGAGCTCGCTGGTGAGGTACTCGCCGACCAGCCGGCCGTTGCGCAGGATCGTCATCCGGTCGGCGATCTCGTAGATCTGGTCCAGGAAGTGCGAGACGAACAGGATGGCGATCCCCTCGTCCTTGAGCCGCCGCATCACCCGGAACAGCTGCGCGACCTCGCCGGCGTCCAGGCTGGAGGTGGGCTCGTCGAGGATGAGCACGCTCGCGGAGATGTCGACCGCCCGCGCGATCGCCACCATCTGCTGCACGGCCGGCGAGTACGACGACAGCGGCGCGTTCACGTCCAGGTCGAGCTCCAGGCGGGTGAGCAGCGCTGCGGCGCGGGTGCGCATCTCGCCCCAGCGGATGCGGCCCAGGCGGCGCGGCTCGCGCCCGATGAAGATGTTCTCCGCCACCGACAGGTTCGGGCAGAGGTTGATCTCCTGGTAGACCGTGCTGATCCCGGCCCGCTGCGCCTCCAGCGGGCCGGTGAAGGATACGGGCCTGCCGGCCAGCTCGATCTCGCCGGCGTCGATGTGGTGCACGCCGGTGAGGACCTTGATCAGGGTGGACTTGCCCGCGCCGTTCTCGCCCATCAGGGCGTGCACCTCGCCCGGCAGGAGCCGGAAGTCCACGCCGTCCAGCGCCTTGACGCCGGGGAACTCCTTGCTGATGCCGGTCATACGCAGGATCGGATCGGGTGCGGTCATACGACGTCCCTTGTGCTCGCGGGGACGGGCCGTCCGCCGGGGGCGGCTCGTCGGGTCGATGGTGAGGGGTGCGGGGGGCACGGACGTCCCGGCCCCCGACGAGGATCTCCGGGGCCCGGGCCGGAACCGGAACGGAGGCCCGAGCCGGAACGAGGGCCCGAGCCGGAACGGGAGCAGGAGCCGAGGCCGGTCCCGGCTCCGATGCCGGTCCCGAGGCGAGATCCGACGCCGGTCCCGAGGCGAGATCCGACGCCGATGCCGGCGCCGATGCCCGTGCCGGCCTCCGGTGCGGTTCGCGACACGTCCGCGCTCATCCGCCCGGCGGCGCGGTGCTGGCTCTGGCCACGAACCGCGGCGGGACGACGTGACGTTCGTGGGACCATTCCGCTCCCGCCTCCAGCTGCCTGAGCAGCACTTCGATGCTGTGCCCGCCGACCGCCCCGAAGTCCTGGCGGATCGTGGTGAGCGGGGGCGTGAAGAACTCCGACTCGGGGATGTCGTCGAACCCCACGATGCTGATCTGCTCGGGCACCCGCACGCCCCGCTCGGCGAAGGCCCGCAGTGCCCCCAGGGCCATCTGGTCGTTGGCGACGAACACCGCGGTGACCCCGGGCGTCCGCGCCAGGCGCAGTCCCGCCCGGTAGCCCGACCTCGGGCTCCAGTCGCCGGGCAGCGCCTCGGGGACGGGACGGCCGGCGGCGGCCAGCGTGCCGCGCCAGCCCTCCAGCCGTCCCTCGACCTCCAGCCAGTCCGGCGGTCCCGCGATGTGCCAGACGGTCTCGTGGCCCAGGTCGAGCAGGTGCCGGACGGCCAGGCGGGCGCCCTCCACCTGGTCGACGCTGACCACCGAGACGTCGCCGTCGTGGCCGCCCTCGACGGCGACCACGGGGATGTCGGTGGGCGCGTCGGCCAGCGCCGGGGCGGCCGAGCGTTGCGGCGCGACCACCACGATGCCGTCGACGCCCTGCTCGGCGAGGTAGCCGAGCGCGTCGCGCACGCCCGCGGTGTCGATGGTCTTGAGGCTGACCATGCTGACGAAGTAGCCGGCCGCCCTGGCCGCCTGCTCGATGCCGTAGACCATGCTGGCCGGGCCGTACAGGGTGGTGTCGAAGCTGACCACGCCCAGGGTGCGGGTGTGCCGGGTGACCAGGGCACGGGCGACCATGTTGCGGCGGTAGCCCAGCTCGTCGATCGCCTCCAGGACGCGGGCCCGGGTCTCGGCGCGCACGTTGGGGTGATCGTTGAGCACCCGGGAGACCGTCTGGTGGGAGACGCCCGCCTTCGTCGCGACGTCGGCCATCACCGGTGGGCGGCGGTCGCGGTTCGCGGTCACGGTCGGCTCCTTCTGGTGGCTTGGGACAGACTGTGAGCGTTAACAACACCCCGCGTCAAGCGTCTCCCGCGTTACGGTCCGGTTACACCAAGATCTTTGTTAACACCCTCTTGACGTGGTGGCCACTACCGCCTTAACTGACCCATACCCTTTTGTTAGCGCTCACATCTCCCGCGAGAAATACCCATACTGGAGGTATGCGATGAAGTTCGCGAAGCTGGCCACCGCAGCGGTGAGCCTGGCTCTCGCCATGGGGGTGACGGCCTGTGGTTCGAGCGTCAAGACCTCGGAGCAGGCCGCGACGAGCGGGGCCTCGGCCGCGCCCGCCGACACCCTGGTCGGCGTGACGATGCCCACCAAGTCCTCCGAGCGCTGGATCCACGACGGCGACAACGTCAAGAGCGCTCTGGAGAAGCTGGGCTACAAGGTCGACCTGCAGTACGCCGAGAACGACATCCCCACGCAGGTCAACCAGATCGAGAACCAGATCACCCGCGGCGCCAAGCTGCTGATCATCGCCTCGATCGACGGCACCGCCATCACCACCCAGCTCCAGCAGGCAGCCGACAAGAAGATCCCGGTCATCGCCTACGACCGGCTGATCCGCAACTCGCCGAACGTCGACTACTACGCCACCTTTGACAACTACAAGGTGGGCGTGCAGCAGGCTACCTCGCTGCTGGTCGGCCTCAAGCTGAAGAAGGAGGACGGCTCCGAGGGCGACGCCAAGGGCCCGTTCAACATCGAGGTCTTCGCCGGCTCGCCCGACGACAACAACGCCACGTTCTTCTTCAACGGCGCGATGGACACCCTCAAGCCCTACATCGACAAGGGCACCCTGGTCGTCAAGAGCAAGCAGACCGACTTCAAGACCGTCGCGATCCTGCGCTGGGACCCGGCCACCGCGCAGAAGCGCATGGAGGACCTGATCACCAAGTACTACTCCGGTGACACCAAGGTCCAGGGCGTGCTCTCCCCGTACGACGGCCTGTCCATCGGCATCCTGTCGGCCCTCAAGAGCAGCGGCTACGGCACCTCCGGCCAGCCCTACCCGATCGTGACCGGCCAGGACGGCGAGGTCGCCTCGGTCAAGTCGATCATCGCCGGTGAGCAGTACGCGACGATCTACAAGGACACCCGCCAGCTCGCCGCGGTCACCGTCGAGATGGCCGACGCCGTGCTCAAGGGCGGCAAGCCCGAGGTGAACAACACCAAGGACTACGACAACGGCAACAAGGTCGTGCCCTCCAACCTGCTGGAGCCGGTGATCGTGTACAAGGACAACTACAAGAAGGTCCTCATCGACTCCGGTTACTACACCGAGGACCAGCTCAAGTAGGACCGATCGGCACGACGGCGGACGGGACATCCGGCCGGTGGCGACCCCCGTCGCCGCCGGCCGGATGCTCGGAAGGTGGAGGGGACCTTGCGAAGGCGGGCGGCATGACCGACGACATACTCCGGATGCGCGGCATCACCAAGACGTTCCCGGGCGTCAAAGCCCTGCAGGACGTCAACCTGGTGGTCCGCAGGGGCGAGATACACGCGATCTGCGGGGAGAACGGCGCCGGCAAGTCGACGCTGATGAAGGTCCTCTCGGGGGTGTATCCGCACGGCTCGTACGAGGGCGAGATCTTCTTCGAGGGTGAGCAGTGCCGCTTCTCCGACATCAGGGACAGTGAGAAGCTCGGCATCGTGATCATCCACCAGGAGCTGGCGCTCAGCCCGTACCTGTCGATCGCGGAGAACATCTTCCTCGGCAACGAGCGGACCGGCCGCGGCCTGATCGACTGGAACCGGACCAACGCCGAGGCCACCGAGCTGCTGGAGCGCGTCGGGCTCCGGGAGAACCCGACGACGCTCGCGATGGACATCGGGGTGGGCAAGCAGCAGCTCGTGGAGATCGCCAAGGCGCTGTCGAAGCGGGTACGGCTGCTCATCCTCGACGAGCCGACCGCCTCGCTCAACGACGAGGACTCCGCGCACCTGCTCGACCTGCTGCGCGGGCTGCGCGACGAGGGCATCACCTCGGTGATCATCTCGCACAAGCTGAACGAGATCCGGGCCATCGCCGACTCCACCACGATCCTGCGGGACGGGCGGACGATCGAGACCCTGGACATGCGCGGCGACGACGTCAGCGAGGACCGCATCATCTCCGGCATGGTCGGCCGCGACCTGGAGCACCGCTTCCCGCCGCACGAGCCGGACATCGGCGAGGAGGTGCTGCGGATCGAGGACTGGACCGTGCACAGCCCCGCCGACCACGACCGCGTGGTGGTCGCCGGCGCCTCCCTGACGCTGCGCCGGGGCGAGATCGTCGGCCTGGCCGGCCTGATGGGCGCCGGCCGCACCGAGCTGGCGATGAGCGTGTTCGGCCGCAGCTACGGGGTGGGCATCACCGGCCGCGTCTACAAGAACGGCAGGGAGATCAAGGTCCGCACGGTCGGCGAGGCGATCGAGCACGGCATCGCGTACGCCACCGAGGACCGCAAGCGCTACGGGCTGAACCTGATCGAGGACATCAAGCGCAACGTCTCGGCCGCGGCGCTGGGCAAGCTGGCCAGGCGCGGCTGGGTGGACGACAACAGGGAGTACGAGGTCGCCGACGGCTTCCGGGAGAGCATGAACATCAAGGCTCCCAGCGTGCTGTCGGTCACCGGGAAGCTGAGCGGCGGCAACCAGCAGAAGGTCGTGCTGTCGAAGTGGATCTTCACCGACGCCGACGTGCTGATCCTCGACGAGCCCACCCGCGGCATCGACGTGGGTGCCAAGTACGAGATCTACTCGATCATCAACCGGCTCGCCGAGCAGGGAAAGGCCGTTCTGGTCATCTCCTCGGAGCTTCCCGAGCTGCTGGGCGTCTGCGACCGCATCTACGCCATGTCGGCCGGTCGCATCACCGGTGAGGTCTCCCGCGCGGAGGCCACCCCGGAGCGGCTCATGCAGTTCATGACCAAGGAAAAGGAATAGGGGAAGACAATGAGCAGCGGCAAGGTCCCGACAGAAACCGCGCCACCGACCGGCAGCCTTCCCCTGGTGCCCGCGAAGACGCCGGCGGGCCGTTTCTCGGTCAACCTGCGGCAGAGCGGCATCTACATCGCCTTCGCGCTGATCATCGTGCTGTTCTCCGTCCTGACCGACGGTGAGCTGCTCAGCCCGCAGAACATCTCCAACATCGTGGTGCAGAACTCCTACATCCTGATCCTGGCGATCGGCATGATCCTGATCATCATCGCCGGTCACATCGACCTGTCGGTGGGATCGGTGGTGGGGCTCACCGGCGCGATCGCGGCGGTGCTCATGGTCGACATGGACGTGGCGTGGCCGCTGGCGATCCTCGTCACGCTGGTCGCCGGCGCGCTCATCGGGGCCTGGCAGGGCTACTGGATCGCCTACTTCGGCATCCCGGCGTTCATCGTCACCCTGGCCGGAATGCTGATCTTCAGGGCGCTGACCCTGACCGTGCTCGGCAACCAGGGCATCGGCCCCTTCCCCGACCAGGTCCGCACCCTGGCCAACGGCTTCGTGCCCGGCTACTTCGGCAACATCGGCCTGGGCCCGCTCGGCGGCGCCGACCTGCTGACGCTGCTGGTCGGCCTGGTCGCGGTGGGCGGGCTGGCCGTCACCCAGTGGCGGGCCCGCCAGGCCCGGCTGGGCTACCGGCAGAAGGTCGACGCGCTACCGCTGTTCCTGCTGAAGATCGGTGCCGCCGCCGCGGTGGTGATGGTGGTCATCGTGCAGCTGGCCAGGTTCAAGAACCTGCCCTGGGTGCTGGTGCTGCTGGCGATCCTGGTGCTGGGCTACACGCTGATGACCAACCGCGCCGTCTTCGGCCGCCACATCTACGCCATCGGCGGCAACCTGAACGCGGCGAGCCTGTCCGGCATCAAGGTCAAGTCGGTCACGTTCTGGATCTTCGTCAACATGGGGGTGCTCGCCGCGCTCGCCGGGATCATCTTCGCCGGGCGGCTGAACCAGGCCGGCCCGACCGCGGGCGGCAACTTCGAGCTGGACGCCATCGCGGCCGCGTTCATCGGCGGCGCCGCCGTCCAGGGCGGGGTCGGCAGGGTGGTCGGTGCCCTCACCGGCGGCCTGATCATGGCCGTGATCAACAACGGCATGTCACTGATCGGCGCGCCCAGCGAGCGGGTCCTGCTCTTCAAGGGCCTGGTCCTGCTGGCCGCCGTGGCGCTGGACGTCTGGACCAAGCGCCGGGCCGGCGGGGGCGGCTGACCCCGGGCCCGAGGACGGCCGCCGGGCGCGGCGGCCGTCGGCCCGTCACCTGCGCACAGGCCCGGCACAGGCCCGGCACAGGCCGGTGCCGGGCCGGTGACCGGGCGCGGCCCGCCGGGCGGTGGCGCCATGGTCGCCGGGCGGTGGCGCCGTGGTCGCCGGGCGGTGGCGCCGTGGCCGCCGGGCATGGTGTGGAGCCCCTTACGCCGGGTAAGGCGAATGATCTCGGCCGGTATGAGGGGACACGGATGGCGATCGACTCGTTGGGCATGTGGATCGCGGTCATCGGTCTGGTGGTGGTACTGCTCGCGATCGACTTCGTGGTGGCCGCGCGACGCCCGCACGCGGTGGGCCTGCGCGAGGCCACCGCGTGGACGGTCTTCTACATCGGCGTGGCCATCGCCTTCGGCCTGGTCCTGTGGTGGCTGGCCGGGGCCACGCTCGCCACCGAGTACTTCGCCGGCTGGATGGTCGAGAAGAGCCTGTCCGTCGACAACCTCTTCGTCTTCGTGATCATCATGGCGCGGTTCTCCGTGCCGCCGGAACACCAGCAGAAGGTGCTGCTGTTCGGCATCGCCACCGCCCTGGTGCTGCGTGCCATCCTCATCGCGGTCGGCGCCGCCGCCATCACCCTCTTCTCCCCCACGTTCCTGGTCTTCGGCCTGCTGCTGATCTGGACGGCGATCCAGCTCGTCCGGCACCGGAACGAGGACCCCGACGTCGAGAACAACCCGCTGATCAACGGCGCGAACAAGGTGCTCCCGGTCACCGAGGAACTGCACGGCGGCAAGCTCGTCACCCACGAGGACGGCAAGCGGATGGTCACGCCGCTGTTCGTGGTATTCATCGCCATCGGCAGCACCGACCTGCTGTTCGCGCTCGACTCCATCCCCGCGGTCTTCGGCGTCACCAGCCACCCGCTCATCGTCTTCTCCGCGAACGCCTTCGCGCTGCTGGGACTGCGTGCCCTGTACTTCCTGATCGAGGGCCTGCTGGAACGGCTGGTCTACCTGTCGATCGGCCTGGCGGTCATCCTCGCCTTCATCGGCCTCAAGCTCATCCTGTCGTTCCTGCACGAGGACGTCTCGAAGTCCTTCCCCGAGGTCTCCACCCCGCTCTCCCTGGGTGTGATCTTCCTGGTGCTGCTGATCACCGTCATCGCCAGCATGCGCCGGGTGCGCGCCCACCCCGAGGAGCGCGCGCACGCGGGAACCCTGCACCGGCTGCGCCGCAAGGACGGGGACCGGCGCGACGCCCCGGACGGCGACCGGGACGGCGGCCGGGGCGACGACCGTGACGGGACGGGAGACCCGGCGGAGGACCGGGAGGAACGGCCGGGCCACCGGGGACCCGCCGCCGACTGAGAAGCCGGCGCGCGGCCCCGTACCGGCTCGTGTCTGCCTGTCAGGCCAGGCAGCGCAGGGCGTCCCTGAGCCGGGCCTCCATCGGGTGGTCCTCCGGCAGCCGTCCGACCGTCGCCTCCACGAACACCGGCAGGGAGAGCTCCTGGCTCGTCCCGTACGCGTGCACCCGGACCGCGTTCCCGCCGTTCCCGCCGCTCCCGGTGTCCCCCGTATTCCCGGCGCTCCCGGTGTCCCCGGCACCGCCGGTGCCGACGAGTTCGGCGCGGGCCTCGGCGTTCTGCTCGGCCAGCACGAAGACGCCCACCCTGGCCCGCCAGCGGGCCCGCGCCGCGGCCTCGTCCGGTGCGACGGGCGCGCCCACGTCGTCGGCGTGGGTGGCGTACTCCGAGGCGTAGTGGAAGGTCTGCGACCCCACCGGGTACGGCCCGGCGAAGGTCGGCAGCGAGGCGTCGCGGCCGAGCGCGCGCATCCGCCCGCGGGTGTCGCCGTTCTCGCGCCGCCACTCCTGGAGCACCTCCGCCACCGGCAGGTGCCTGCGCCGCTCCACGCACCACGCGTTGAAACCGTCGAAGCCCTCCCCCGCGCCCTCGCGCCGGAGCATCGCGGTGAACCCGTCGATGTCGTCGTCCAGGCAGGCGTGGTTGTACAGCTCCTCCCCCGCCAGGTGCCCCAGCACGTCGCGGACGGACCAGCCCTCCGCCCGCGAGGGACGTCTCCAGCCCTCCTCGCCGAGCCCGGAGAAGTAACGGTCGAGACGGGCCGCCTCGGCGTCGAAGAGGTCGAACGGGTCGAGATCTTCCAGGGAGTCCTTCGGTTCTGTCGTCATGCCCCGGCAGTACCCGGGGAACGGCCTTCCTCCCCCGCGTGACGGCCGGGCCCGCCCCGCCCCGGCCCAGGATCCGCTCCCCGGCCTCGGGTGCCCCCGCGTGACGATCCGGCATGCCTCGTCCCCGTCCAGGACCTCGCCCCGGCCTCGTAACCCGATCCCCACCCCGGGGTCCTCCTCCCGCTCCGGGACGCCGCGCCAATCCCCTCACCGATGGATTATGAGGCGGGGACGAGCCTGGCAGACTGTCCGCATGAGCAACAGCGAGGGACCGGAGGGCGCGGCGGCGCCCCGGACGCGCCGCCGGGGGCGCCCGCCCGCGGACCGGTCGGCGCCGTCCACGCGCGACCGCGTCCTCGCCGAGGCGACCACCCTGTTCGCCCGGCACGGCGCCGACGGCGTCTCCATGCGCGACATCGCCGCCCGGGTCGGGATCGACGTCTCCAGCGTGCACCACCACTTCCCGTCGAAGGCGTCGCTGTACGACGCCTGCTTCGCCCGCGTCTTCGAGCTGGAGCAGGCCACGCTCACCCCGCCGGTGCGGGCCTTCCTCGCCGCGGTGCGCTCCGAGCCGGCCGGCGACGTGGTCGGGGCCGCGCACGACCTGGTGGACGCGTTCGTCGACTTCCTCGACGAGCACCCGCAGACCACGTTCCTGTGGCTGCGGCGGTGGCTGGACCCGACCCTGCACCTGTCCCTGGACGAGGCGTACTCGCTGCCGATCTACGGCGAGATCGAGCGGGCCCTGCTGGAGGCGGCCACCCGGGGCCTCGTCGTCGAGCCGACCCCGCACATCACCGTGCGCAGCCTGGTCTGGGCGGCCCACGGCCACGTGACCGCCCTGAGCGCGCGCGGGGGCGACGCCGTCACGGCCGACCGTGAGAGACGCGAGTTCCGCGCCTACGCCCACCGTTTCGTCGACCGGTTCTACGCACCCCCTGGCGCGGGCGCCGCGGACGGCTAGTATTCCATCATCTGATGGAATATGGAGGCAGCGGATGACCTCGACGGAACCGGCCCCGGACGCGACCTCCGACACCGCGCCACCGGGCCCGGACACGGCCGCGGGGGCCGCGCCGAGCCGGGGTGCGCTCCCTGGCGTCACACACGCCCAGGGAGGCACGGCCGCGGACGTCACGCCGAGCCGGGAGGCACTCCCCGGCGGCGTACCCGCCCGGGGGGTCACGGCCGTGGTCGGCGGCGGCGCGGCGGGCATCGCCGCGGCCAAGGCCCTCGTCGAGGCCGGTCTGCCCGTCCTCGGCATCGAGCGTGCCGCCTCCCTCGGCGGCCTGTGGCGGCTGGAACCCGGCACCGCCTCCTACGAGAGCCTCCGTCTCAACACCAGCAGGGCGCGGACCGAGTTCTCCGACTTCCCCATGCCGCGCGACTGGCCCGACTACCCCGGCCGTGCCCTGATGCTGGAGTACCTGCTCTCGTACGCCGACCACTTCGGCGTCGGCGAGCGGTTCCGGTTCGGCACCGTCCTGGAGTCCGCCCGGCGCGTGGACGAGGGCTGGGAGCTGGAGCTGACCGGTCCCGAGGGCCCGTACCGCGAACGGGTGGAGCACCTGGTGGTGGCCAACGGGCACAACCACGAACCCCGCCTGCCCGACCCGCCGTACCCGGGGACGTTCACCGGCACCGAGTCCCACGCGCACGACTACGTCGGCCCGTCCGAGCTGGCCGGCAGGCGGGTGCTCGTCGTGGGCACCGGCAACTCCGCGATGGACATCGCCGCCGAGCTGGCCGGGCACGCGTCCACCGTGCTGCTCTCGGCCAGGCGGGGCGTGTGGGTGCTGCCGAAGCGGCTGCTCGGCCGTCCCTCCGACCAGCTCAACGGCGCCCTCGCCGCCCTGCTGCCCTGGCGGGCGCGCCAGGTCGTCTCCCAGGCGGTCCTCAGGGTGGCCGCCCCCAGGTACGCCGGGCCGCGCCTGCCCGCTCCCGCCCGGGGCGTGCTCCAGGACCACCCGACCCTGAGCGACGCCGTTCCCGAGCTGGTGGCGCGGGGGGACATCCTGCCGCGCGCGGGCATCGCCCGCCTGGACGGCACCCGGGTCCACTTCACCGACGGCCGGGCGGACGAGGTCGACCACATCGTCTGGTGCACCGGCTACCGGGCCGTGACGCCGTTCCTCGACCCCGCCCTGGTGCCCGACCCGTCGTCCCTGCTGCTGTACCGTCACGTCTTCCCGATCGGCGACGCCTCGATCAGCTACATCGGCCTGATGCAGTCGACCGGCTCGGCGCTGCCCGTCGTGGAGGCCCAGGCCCGTCTCCTGGCCGCCGTGCGCGCCGGGACCCACCGGCTGCCCGACCCCGGGACCGCGCGCGAGATCGCCTCGGCCGAGCTCGCCGCCGCGCGCGACCGCTGGGGGGACCGCAGGCCGCACATGCGCATCGACGTCGACCGCTACCTCCACGTCATGCGGCGCGAGCTGCGTCCCGCCGCGTCCCGTCCGCTGGCCGGGCGCCGGATCCTGGTCACCGGGGCGGCCGGCACCTTCGGCAGGGCGATGAGCGCCCGGTTCACCGCCCTGGGCGCGCGCGTGGCCGGCCTGGACATCGCCCGCCCCACAGGCTCCGGCGACGGGTCCGGTGTCCCGATCATCTCGTGCGACATCACCTCCCCCGAGTCCGTCGACGCGGCCGTGGCCGAGGCCGTGACGCTGCTGGGCGGCATCGACGTGCTGGTCAACAACGCGGGCCGGGGCGGGCCCGCGCCCGCCGAGCTCGCCCCCGGCGAGGAGGCCGAGGCGCAGCTGCGGCTGAACCTCCTCGGCGCCTGGCGGGTGACGGCCGCGGCCATGCCCCATCTCGTCCGCGCCCGCGGGCGGGTCGTCTTCATCGCCTCGCGGATGGCGGTCCTGCCGCTGCCGCTGGCGGCGGCGTACGGCGTCTCCAAGCGGGCGCTGGCGGCCTACGCCGACGCGCTCCGCCTGGAGGTCGGCACGCACGTCGGCGTGACGACGGTCTACCCGAGCATGGTCCGCAGCCCGATCCACGACAGCACCAGGCAGGCCGGGCTCTCCCTGGACGCGGTCTCCAGGCCGGAACCCGTGGAGGGCGTGGTGGACGCGGTCGTCGGCGCCCTCACCGCCCGCCGCGCGCCGCGCGACGTGGCCACCACCGCCCGGGGACGCGTCGAGATGATGGTCGGCAGGCACGCCCCGGCCCTGGCCGACCGTCTCGTACGCCGCACCGTCGCGGCCCGGATCGCGGCCGGTGACCTCTCGGGCGCGCCCCTGGCCGCGGGCATGGTCCGCAGGCACCGGTCGTAGGAGGACGCGGGGGCCTCGGGGCCTCGGGAGGCCGTACGGGACGCCCCCACCGTCACCTCGTCGCGGTCCCCTCCTCCAGCCGGTTGCCCGTACGCCGCCAGCGGGTGATCCCGCCCTCCAGGGTGCGCGCCCGCAGGCCGTGGTCGCGCAGCAGCAGCACGGCCTGCGGGGAGACCACACAGTAGGGCCCGCCGCAATAGGCCACGATCTCGGCGTCCCGGGGCAGCTCGCCGAGCCGGTCCCGCAGCTCGGCCAGCGGGACCGAGACCGCCCCCGGCACGTGGCCGCGGGCGTGCGCGGCGGCGGGGCGGACGTCGACGACCACGACGCCGGGGTCGGCCAGACGCCGCGCCAGCTCCTCGGCGGTCACCGGCTCCAGCGCCACGGGGTCGCCGAGGTGCCGGGACACGGCCTGTCTGAGGTCCGCGAGCCTGCCGGCGGCGAAGTCCTGCAGCTCCCCCAGGAACCGGGAGACCCGCTCGTCGGCCAGCCGGTAGTAGACCCGCGTCCCCTCCCTGCGGCTCGTCACCAGGTGGGCGGCGCGGAGCTGCTGCAGCTGGGCCGAGGTGTTCTTCAGCGGGACGTCGGCCTCCTGGGAGAGCTGCTCGACGGTGCGCTCGCCCGCGTCGAGCACGTCGAGCAGCCTCAGCCGCACGGGACTGGCCAGCGTCCTGCCGATGCGCGCGAGCTGCCGGTAGATGGGCTCCTCGGGGAACTCCGTCACGACGTCAGACCATGTACTGGTCGTGGCGGAGGTAGAGCTCCGTCCACTCGGCGTCGGTCAGGGTACGCCCGCCGGTCGCGATCTCGGCGAGCTCCTCGAAGTACGCCTCGCGGGGCGCTCCGGGCGTGAAGAGGATCAGCATGGAGGCCGGTTCGCCGGACGTGTTGCAGAAGCTGTGGACGCCGCCCTGCGGGACGTACAGGAAGTCCCCCGCGGTCGCGTCGGCCGTGCGCTCCCCGTTGGACAGCCGGACCGTCCCGGACAGGACGAAGAACGACTCGGAGATGGTCCTGTGGAAGTGGGGCGCCGGACCGGTCGGCTTGCCTGACATGTCCCATCGGTACAGGCCGAACTGCCCGTCCGTCGACGCGCCCGTGCCCAGGTAGTGCACCCGCGTCCCGCCCTCGCCCATCATCAGGTCCGGTTCGGCGCTCGCGGGCCGGAAGACCCCGCTGCTCTCGCCCCGCTCGCCCAGGTAACGCGCCCGTGGGTACGACATCCCGCCCCCGCCTCTCCGTCGGCCAATGTTCCAAAGAACCATAGAACAGTCGACGATCAAGGGGAAGACCCGACGAAGACGGGCCTGTCGGTCCCTCCCACGGGAGCGGTACCGTCGCATCCCGGAGAAGATCACCTCCCGGTGCGGGATCTCCCGGACGGGCCGCCGCGCGGCCGTCCGGTCGTTCCCGGACCCGGCCGACCGGGGCCACCGTGAGGAGATCGTTCCCGGTTCACCGCGAAGAGGGAGAGACACATGTCCGAGCCGGTCACCCTGCCCGCCTTCCCCGAGCCGCTGCGCTGGCTGAACCCGCCGGTCGGATGGAGCGCCGACGGTGACGACCTGTCCGTCGAGGCGGGCCCGAACACCGACCTGTTCACCGACCCGGGCGGGCCCGACCGCTTCGCCAACGCACCGGCCCTGGTCGGGCGCCTGGACGGGGACTTCACGCTGAGCGCCCGCGTCCGGGCCGACCTGCTGTCCACCTACGACGCCGGGGTCCTGCTGCTGTACGCCGGCGAGCACGCCTGGGCGAAGTTCTGCCTGGAGATGTCCCCGCAGGGCAGGCCCACGATCGTCTCCGTGGTGACCCGGGGGGTGTCCGACGACTGCAACTCCCTGACCGTGGAGGGGGACGACATCAGGCTGCGGATCTCACGGATCGGCTCCGCCTTCGCCTTCCACGTCTCCACGGGCACGGGCTTCTGGCACCTGGTCAGGTACTTCGCGCTCGACGGGGACCCGGAGGTCGGCTTCCTGGCGCAGTCGCCCACCGGCCAGGGCTGCACCGTCCGCTTCGAGGACATCCGCCGTTCGCCGGAACGCCTCGCGGACCTGCGAAACGGCGAGTGACCCCGTCTCACCTGCGCATATGTCGGCCTATCAGATCAAAAAGGGGAATTAATTAAAACAAACAAAGAAGTGTCAATTATTTACACGTATTGCGATTCTGCTTTACGGTGCCGAATCAGCCGGTGTCCGGACGGGCCCGAGTACCCGTCCCCGAACCCCACCGGGTCCCCGGGTCCTCTCGGACCCCCGGCCCGGGGCACCGGCCTCCGATCCCCGATTCCCGAGGAGGCTCCGTGCAGAACGCCCGGCCGCGCTCGCATCGCCGGTCAGCCGCCGTCCTGTCCGCCGTTCTCACCGTCCTGCTCACCGCACCCGTCCAGACGGCGTCCGCCGGGACGGCATCCGCCCGGACGGTGAGTGCCGACACGGTGAGCGCCGGGACGGCGGCCGTCCGGACGGCGGGTCCCCTGGCCGACGCCTTCGCCCGCGCCGCCGAGACGTACGACGTGCCGCGCGACCTGCTCGTGGCGCTCGCGTACGCGGAGACGCACCTCGACGGGCACGGCGGCGAGCCGAGCGCGAGCGGCGGGTACGGGGTCATGCACCTGGTCAGCAACCCCACCGCCCGCGTCCTGGAGCGCGCGGCCGAGCTGACCGGGCAACCGGCGGCGGCGCTGCGCGAGAACGACGCGGCCAACATCCGCGGGGGCGCCGCGGTGCTGCGCTCGCACGCCGACGCGCTCGGCCTCGACGCCACCGCCAGGAAGGACGCCGGCCGGTGGTACCGGGCCGTGGCCGAGTACGGCAACGCCTCCGGCCCGGAGACGGCCAGGCTGTACGCCGACACCGTCTACGACCTCCTCGGCAGCGGCGTGCGCGCCACCGTCGCGGGAGGCGAGGTCGTCACGGTGCCCCCGACCGAGCTGAGGGCGGACCGCGGCCCGCACGAGGGGCTGCGGGAGGCGGCCCCGCCGCCCGCGAGCCCGGACCACCCGGGCGCGAGGTGGGTGGCCGCCCACGCGGGCAACCGGACCGCCGCCGGGCGGCCGGGGACCCACCGGATCGACCGGGTCGTCGTCCACGTCACCCAGGGGGCCTACGCGGGCGCGATCTCCTGGTTCCAGAATCCCGCCGCCAGGGTCTCCGCGCACTACGTCGTCCGCTCCTCCGACGGCCAGATCACCCAGACGGTGCGCGACAGGGACGTGGCCTGGCACGCCGGGAACTGGTCGTACAACACCAGGTCCATCGGCATCGAGCACGAGGGGTTCGTCAGCGACGCCTCCTGGTTCACCGACGCGATGTACCGCGCGTCGGCGGCCCTGACCCGCGCCGTCTGCGACAGGTACGGCATCCCCAAGGACCGCGCGCACATCATCGGGCACAACCAGGTCCCCGGCGCCACGCACTCCGACCCGGGCTCGAAGTGGGACTGGGCCAGGTACATGCGGTACGTCACGGGGAACACCGCCCCCTGGTCGGCCACGGTCGACAACTCCACCTCCGGCGCGTTCACCGCGAGCGCGAGCTGGAGCTCGGCCTCCACGGCCGGGCGTCACGGCCCCGACCATCGCCGGGCGAGGCCGGCGACCTCCAGCGACGTCGCCCGCTACCGGTTCGCCGTCCCCTCCGCGGGCACCTACCGGGTCGAGGTCTGGTACCCGGCGGCCCCCGGGCACAACAGCGCCGCCCCGTACGTCGTCGCCACCTCCTCCGGGAGCAGGACGGTCCACGTCGACCAGCGCACCGGTGGCGGTGCCTGGCGGAGCATCGGCGCGTTCGCCCTGAAACGCGGGACGTACGACGCCGTCGGCGTCAGCAGGTGGACCTCCGGCAAGGGACTCGTCGTGGCCGACGCCGTACGCCTCACCCGCCTCTGACCCGTCCCCGTCCCACTCCCGCCCTACCCCGGCCCCGCTCCCGCTCGGGCCCGGTTCCGGCCTCGTGCTCACCGGACGGCGGTAATCGTGACCGTCGTCCGGTTTGTCGAAATTGACCGACCCCTATTAGGCTTACCTTAATTAGGAAAGGCTTACCTCTTTCAGGCGAGCTCTCCTCCCCGTCCGTCCAGAGCCGTCACGAAGCCGCCACGAAAGAGCCCCCCACATGTCCTCCGCACGGCGCGTCGCCCGGCTCTGGGCCTGCGTGGTGCTGCTGCTCGTCGCGTGCGTGCTGAGCCTGGCCCTGGGCACCCGCACCATCGGCCCGGGTGTCGTCTGGGACGCGCTCTTCCACTTCGCCGACACCGACGAGCAGGCGATCGTGCGCAACCTGCGCGTCCCCCGTACCGTCCTCGGCCTGCTGGTGGGGGTGGCGCTGGCGGTGTGCGGGGCGCTCATCCAGGCCGTGACGCGCAACCCGCTGGCCGACACGCAGATCCTCGGTGCCAACGCGGGCGCGGCGCTGTTCGTGGTGGTCGCGATCGGGTTCCTCGGGCTGACCGACATCTGGGCCTACGTCTGGTTCGCCTTCGCCGGGGTGGCCGTCGCGCTGGTGGCGGTCTACGCCTTGGGCTCGATGGGCAGGGGCGGTGCGACCCCGCTGCGGCTGACGCTCGCCGGGGTGGCGCTGGGTGCGGTGCTGGAGGGCCTGTCGGGCGGGATCAGGCTCGTGCGTCCCCGCGCCTTCGACTCCCTGCGTTTCTGGGACGTCGGCACGCTCGGCGGACGCGACCTGGACGTCGCCTGGGCCGTCACCCCGTTCGTCGGCGCCGGGCTGCTGCTGGCGCTGGTGGTGGCCAGGTCGCTCAACGCCGTCGCGATGGGCGACGACCTGGCCCGCGCCCTGGGCGCGAGGATCGTGATCACCAGGACCCTGGCCATGGTGGCGGTGATGCTGCTGGCCGGCGCGTCCACGGCCGCGGTGGGACCGATCGGGTTCGTCGGCCTGATGGTCCCGCACGCGGCCCGCCGGCTGGTCGGCACCGACCAGCGCTGGATCCTGGCCCTCAGCCTCGTCTGCGGCCCCGCCCTGCTGCTGGTCGCCGACGTCGTCGGACGGCTGGTCATCAGGCCGGCCGAGCTGCAGGCGGGCATCGTCACCGCGTTCGTCGGGGCACCCGTGCTGATCTGGATGGCCCGCAGGACCGGGTCGGGTGCGCTGTGACGGCCCGCAGGACCGTGGTGGTACGCCCCTGGCCCGCCCTGTCGATGCGCCTGTCCGTACGGACGGCCGTGGTGTGCGCGATCCTGGTCGCGACGGCGGTCGTGGTGGCGGTGTTCGCGCTGGGCACCGGCGAGTTCGCCCTCACCCCCGGCGAGGTCGTGGCGGTGCTGACCGGCCGGGAGACCGGGTTCGCCCGGCTGGTCGTCCTGGACTGGCGGCTGCCGCGCGTACTGCTGGCCCTGCTGGTGGGAGGGGCGCTCGGCCTGAGCGGCGCGGTCTTCCAGTCGCTGCTGCGCAACCCGCTGGGCAGCCCCGACGTGATCGGCTTCAACACCGGCGCCTACACCGGGGTCCTGTTCACGATCACGTTCGTGGGCCGCGACCACTGGCTGAGCGCGACGGGCGCCCTGGTGGGCGGGCTGGCCACGGCCGCGCTGGTCTACCTGCTGGCCTTCCGCCGCGGGGTGGCGGACCTGCGGCTGATCATCGTGGGGATCGGGGTGAGCGCGGTCCTGGCCTCGCTGAACGAGTGGTTCATCATCAAGGTGAACCTGCGCGCGGCCTACGCGGCGAACCTGTGGAGCCGGGGCAGCCTGAACGAGCTGCGCTGGCAGCAGGTCCCGCCCGTGCTGCTGGCCGTCGGCGCGCTCTGCCTGCTGCTGGTGGCCATGGGAGCGCGGCTGCGCGTCATGGAACTCGGCGAGGAGGCCGCCACCTCGCTGGGCGTGCGGAGCGGGCCGGCCAGGCTGGCCTACCTGGCGGTGGGCGTGGCGCTGACCGCCGTCGCGACCGCCACGGCCGGGCCCATCTCCTTCGTCGCGCTCGCGGCTCCGCAGATCGCGGCGCGCCTGACCCGTGCCCCCGGGATCGCGCTTGCCCCGGCCGCCCTGACCGGCGCGCTGCTGCTGCTGATCGGCGACTTCCTGGCGGTACGGCTCTTCTCTCCGACACAGCTACCGGTGGGGGTGGTGACCGTGAGCCTGGGCGGGGCCTATTTCGCGTGGCTGCTGGCTTCGAGGGCACGCGCATGACCGGGACGGACCGCGCGCGCACGACCAAGGGCACGACCAGGGGCACGACCAGGGGCACGACCACCCGTACGGACGTCGCGCGCGTGACCACCGGGCCGGGCGTCCTGCGCAGGACCATGAGGCGCAACCGCGCACGCCTGGGCGCGGGCACCGTGCTGCTGAGCCTGCACCAGGTGTGCGAGGCGAGCGTGCCGATCCTCATCGGGGTGATCGTCGACCGCGCGATCGGCCCGGGTGACACCGGGGCCCTGCTGTGGTGGCTGGCCGCGCTGGCCGCGCTGTTCACCGCCCTGACCCTGGCCTACCGGTACGGCGCGCGGACCCTCATGCGCGCCATCGCCCACGAGACCCACCTGCTGCGTCTGGAGCTCGCCGCGAAGATCATCGATCCGCGTGGCCTGGACACCGGCCTGCGCGCGGGCGAGCTGCTGACGATCTCCTCCAACGACGCCGACAACACCTCCGAGCTGCTGGACCACCTGCCGCGCGCGGTCGGCGCGCTGGTCGCGGCGGCGGTGTGCGCGGTGACGCTGCTGCTCATCGACCTGCCCCTCGGCCTGGCCGTCCTGGTCGCCACCCCCCTGACGCTGCTGGCGCTGCACGCCGGCACGCCGTACATCACCCGGCACGTCGCCGACCAGCAGGAGCTGGCCGGACGGGCCGCGTCCCTGGCCACCGACCTGGTCAGCGGTGTGCGGCCGCTGCGGGGCCTGGGCGCCGAGACCGCGGCCTCCCGGCGGTACGAGGTCGTCAGCCGGCTGTCGCTGGCGGCCGCGCTGCGGGCCGGCCGTACCCAGGGGATCTACGCGGCCGTCTCCAGCGCGGGCGGCGCGCTGCTGGCGTGCGGGGTCGCGGTGCTCGCCGGGTGGTTCGCGTTGCGCGGGCGGATCTCCGTCGGGGAGTTCCTGACGGTGATCGGGCTGGCGCAGTTCCTGATGGAACCCGTGGGCACGCTGACGATGGTGCCCGGCTGGGTGGCCGAGGCGCGCGCCTCGGCCGACCGGGTGGCGCGCGTGGCCGGTGCCCCCGTGCTGCTGCCCGCGGCCCGGCCGCTCTCCCTCCCCTCGCCCGCCGATGCCGTCACCGGCACGGCCCCGGACACCGCGGACGCCCCGGACACCCCCGGCACCGCGGACGCCACGGGCCCGTCCGAAGGCGACGTCCCCGCAGGGGGGACGTCCGGGCTGGAGGTCTCCGGGCTGAGCTACGACGTGCTGGAGGGCCTGGACCTGGTGGCCGGGCCGGGCGAGTTCGTCGGCGTCGTGGCCCACCGCCCCGCCGACGCCGACGCGCTGGTACGGGTGCTGTCCGGCCGGGTGGACCCCGCCGGGTACGGCGGGAGCGTGCGGATCGGCGGCCGGATCCTCGTCGAGCCCCACCACACCGACCTGTTCGAGGGCACCCTCGCCACCAACCTGACCCTGGGCGGCCGGCCGGGGGACCCGGAGGAGCTCGCGGCGGTCCTGGCCGCGTCGGCGGCCGGCGACGTCGTCGACGCCCATCCCGACGGCCTGGAACGCCAGGTGGTGGAGCGCGGCGCGAGCCTGTCGGGCGGCCAGCGCCAGCGGGTGGCCCTGGCCAGGGCGCTGCTGGCCCGCCCGCCGATCCTGGTGCTGCACGACCCGACCACGGCCGTGGACACGGTCACCGAACAGGACATCGCCCGGGGCCTGCGCTCCCTGCGCCACCCCGATACCTCCGGGGACGGGGGCGGCGCCGGGGACCGCGGTGTCTTCACCACCGTGGTCGTGACCACCAGCCCCGCCCTGCTCGCCGCCGCCGACCGGGTGGTCGTGCTGGACGGCGGCAGGGTGGTCGCCGAGGGCTCGCACGCCGACCTGGGCGCCACCGACGACGACTACCGGCGGACGGTCCAGCGATGAGCACTCCACCGGAAGGGCACCCGCTGCCGATCGCGAGCGGCCGCGAGACCTGGCACTGGACGCGCGCCCGCCTGCGCGAGCGGCGCGGCGCGGTGGCCGTGACGCTGCTCGTGGGCCTGCTCGGCGCGACGGCGTCGGTCGTCCCCGCGTACGTGCTGGGCGTCCTCGTCGACCGCGTGCGCGAGCAGTCGGGCACCTCGGTGATCGTCGCGGTCGCCGTGACGATCGCGGTGTCGGCCCTCGTCGGCGGGGCGGCCACCGGGCTGACGTCCTACCTGGTGGCCGGGCTGGGGGGCCGGGTCCTGGCCGTCCTCCGCGAGCGTACGGTGGCGAGCGCGCTGGCGCTCCCGCTCACCAGGCTGGAACGCGCGGGCCGGGGCGACCTGCTCTCCCGCGTCAGCGCGGACGCCGCCGAGGTCACCAGGGCCGTCTCCGACGTCGTCCCCGGTGTGATCACCTCGATCCTGCTCGGCACGCTGAGCCTGGCCGCGATGGCCGGCCTGGACTGGCGGCTCGGCCTGGCCGGGGCCGTCGCGGTGCCGCCGTACGTGCTGGCGCTGCGCTGGTACCTGCCGCGGGCCGCCCCTCACTACGCGCGGCAGCGCGCCACGGTCGCGCGCTCGTCGCAGCGGCTGGTGGAGAGCATGCAGGGCGTGCGCACGGTGCACGCCTACCGGGTGGAGGACGATCACCTGCGCGCCGTCGAGGCCGCCTCGCGTGAGTCGAGCCGGGTGTCGGTCGGGGTGCTGGACCTGTTCACCCGCTTCGTGGGCCGGGTCAACAGGGCCGAGTTCCTCGGCCTGACGGTCATCCTGGTCACCGGTTTCCTGCTGGTCCGCGCGGACGCCGTCACCGTCGGCGAGGCCGCCGCCGCGGCCGTGCTGTTCCACCGGCTGTTCAACCCGATCGGCATGCTGCTGTTCGTCTTCGACGAGGTGCAGGCGGCCGGGGCGAGCCTGGCCAGGCTGGTCGGCGTCGCCGGCCTGGAGCCCGCCCCGGAGCCCGAGGAGGGACCGGAACCGGCCGACGCCTCACTGGACCTGGTCGACGTGCGCTTCAGCTACGACGGCTCGGCCGAGGTCCTGCACGGCGTCACCCTGCACGTCCCCGCCGGGGCCCGGGTGGCCCTGGTCGGCTCGACCGGCGCGGGCAAGTCGACCCTGGCCGCCATCGCGGCCGGTTCGCTGCGCCCGACCGGCGGCCGGGTGCTGATCGGCGGGGTGCCGCCCTCCCTGCTGGGCACGGCCGGGCTGCGCCGGCACGTGGCGATCATCACGCAGGAGACCCACGTCTTCGCCGGGCCCCTCGTCGAGGACCTGCGCCTGGCCCGTCCCGGCGCGACGGCCGAGCAGGTCGCCTCGGCGCTGGAGACGGTCGGGGCGCTGCCGTGGGCGCTGGCGCTGCCCGACGGACTGGACACCGTGGTCGGGGAGGGCGGCCACGAGGTGTCGCCCGCCCAGGCGCAGCAGCTCGCCCTGGCCCGCCTGGTGCTGGCCGGCCCGGCCGTCGCGGTCCTGGACGAGGCCACCGCGGAGGCCGGAAGCATGGGCGCGCGCGTGCTGGAGGACTCGGCCGCCGCGGCCACCCGCGGCAGGACCACCCTGGTCGTCGCGCACCGGCTGACCCAGGCCGTCTCCGCCGACCGGGTCGTCGTCCTGGAGCACGGGCGGATCATCGAGGAGGGACCCCACGAGCGGCTGGTCGCCGCCGGAGGCCGTTACGCCCGGCTGTGGGAGGCCTGGGAGTCGCGCTGAGGAACGGCGGTCCCGCGCCGGTCGGCTCCGGCCGGGGCGGTCCGGAACCGTCAGGGGCCGTCCGGGGCCATCCGGGGCCGTCCCGGGCCGGAGCGCCGTTCCACCTCGTGCCGCTCCGCCCCGTGCCCTATGCCGGCTCCCTGACCGCCGGGCCCGTCACGGCCCGCTCCGGCACGACGCGCCGGCGCCGGGTCGGCAGCCCGACCGTCGGGTTGGACACGCTCCAGGCGGCGCCCTTGCAGATCAGCTCCTTGTAGACGGCGGCGAGCCGTCCTGTCAGAGCCGCCCGCACGGCGCGGTCGTCGGCGGTGACGTACTGGACCAGGCCCTCCCTGCGGCCCAGCGAGACGCACCGGTTGAAGTAGCGGATCGGCATCTTCAAAGGCCTTCCACCGGTCAGGCGCGCCACGATCGCGCCTGCGGCCTGCCACGCGGCCGCGCTTCCCGAGGCGCACGACATGCGTAGCGGCTTGTCACCGGGGCCCATCGCCATGGCCGCGTCGCCGACGACGTACACGTCCGGGTGCGATACCGAGCGCATGGTCGCGTCGACCACGATCTGGCCGGTGACGGCGACCTCCAGGCCGGTGGCCCTCGCGATCGGATGCACCGCGAAGCCGGTGGTCCACACGGTGACCGCGGCCGGGAGGGCCCCGCCGCCCGCGGTGGTGACGCGCTCGGTCTCGACGCCGGTGACGTCGGTGTGCTCGTGCACGGTGATCCCGAGCCCGTCGAGGACCCTGCGCAGGTGCTCGCGGCCCCTGGGCGAGAAATCGTCCCCCAGGCCACCGCGGACGGCGAGGGCCACGTCGAGGTCGGGGCGGGTCTCGGCGATCTCGGTCGCGGCCTCCAGGCCGGTGAGGCCGCCGCCGACGACGACCACGCTCCGCCCGGCGTCGAGGCGGGCCAGGCGCTCGCGCAGCCGGAGTGCTCCGGGACGGCCGGAGACGTCGTGGGCGTGCTCGGCGACGCCGGGGACGCCACCGGCGTTCCAGCCGCTGCCCAGGGCGTAGACGAGCGTGTCGTAGGCGAGTTCCTCGACGCCGTCCGCGTCGGTGACGGTGACGGCCTTGCGGTCGGCGTCGACGCCGGTGACCGTCGCGATCCTCGGCTCGACACCGGTGCCCGCGAACATCTCGGCCAGCGGCCGGGGCCTGAGGTCCTGGCCCGCCGCGAGCTGGTGCATGCGGACGCGTTCCACGAAGTCGGGCTCGGCGTTGACGACGGTGATGGCGACGTCCTCGCGGCGGAGCCGCCTGGCGAGGTAGCCGGCGGTGATGGCTCCGGCGTATCCGGCTCCGAGGACGATGATGCGGTGCTGCATGTCCCTGCTCCTGTCCTGTGCGGGTTCGTCCCTTGAACCGGACGGCGCGCCGTTTCCTGACAGGAGCGCGGTGTGAGGCGCCTCACACGCCGATCAGAAGGCGTTGAACAGGGGCTCCCCGTGGTCGCTGACCGCCCAGTACGCGGTCGCGCGTTCGAGCTTGTCGGGATTGACCTGGTTGTGGAGGGCGGCGACGCCCTCGGCGGTGACCTTCAGGCACATGACGCCGACGACCCGGCCGTCCAGGACGACCACGACGGCGGGGTCGCCGTTGGCGGTCCAGGCGTGAACCTCGGGCGAGCCGCCGGCCAGGGCGCGCTTGGCCTCGCCGGGTCTGAACAGGCCCCGCAGGAACTTCGCGACCGCGACGGCGCCCTCGAACGCCTTGGTGCGGGCCGGGATCTTGCCGCCGCCGTCGGCGATCGAGACGGCGTCCTCGGTGAGCAGGCGCACGAGCGGCTCGGTCCGGCCGCTGGTGGCGGCCGCGAGGAACTCCTCGACGATCCGCCGCGCGGCGGCCTCGTCGACCTCGGCGCGGACCCTGCCGTCCGCGACGTGCCTCCTGGCGCGGTGGAGGATCTGCTGGGCGGCGGCCTCGGTGATGCCGAGGATGTCGGCGATCTCCCGGTGCGGGTAGCCGAACGCCTCCCGCAGCACGTACACCGCCCGCTCGTTGGGGGTCAGGCGCTCCATGAGCACGAGGACCGCGTACGAGACCGACTCGCGCTGCTCGGCGGTCTCGGCCGGGCCGAGCATCGGGTCCCCGGCGAGCAGCGGCTCGGGGAGCCACTGGCCCACGTAGGTCTCGCGGCGGGCCCGCGCCGAGGTGAGCTGGTTGAGGCACAGGTTGGTGAGGACCTTCGTCAGCCAGGCCTCGGGGACCTCGATGCGGCCGACGTCCGCGGCCTGCCAGCGCAGGAACGTCTCCTGCACGGCGTCCTGGGCGTCCCCGGCGGAGCCGAGGAGGCGGTAGGCGATGGCCTCCAGGCGTGGCCTGGAGGCCTCGAACCGGTCGACGTCGTCCGCGGTCAGGGCCATGGCCCGATCCTAGGTGGCGGGGTCGCCGGGTCGTGGCGCGGCTCGGCCCTGGCGGCGGCCTCCCGGGACGCGTGCCGGGACACGAGCCGGGACACGAGCCGGGACGGTGTCCCTACGACAGGTCGCCGACCACGGTGGCCGGGTCGCCGTCCACGGCGTTGGCGAGCTGCGGGACGAGGGCGTCCAGCGCGTACAGCAGGGCGTCGGGGCCGCTGTAGGACAGCGCGCCGCCCAGCGGGGTGTCGAAGCTGCAGTAGAGGGTGCGGTCGGTCCTGACGACGTCCAGCCGGGAGAAGGCGGGCGAGGTCATCATGGTCTTCCTGGTCGCGCCGTTGACGAACAGCACGTCCTTGTCGACGAGGTCGAGGCGCTCGTCGCTGAGCTCGTTCGCGACCTCCTGGGCACCGAAGCCGAGGGCGTCGAACAGCGCGCGGCGCGGGTCCTTGGCCGGGAGGATCCAGTGCTGGCCCTTGTCCGGGCCGAAGTCGACCGCCATGACCTTGCCCGCGAACTCGGGGTGCGCCTTCTTCGCGTCCTCGATCCTCGCGTTGACCTTGTCGACCAGCGCCTGGGCCTCGGCGGCCTTGCCCAGGGCCTTGCCGGTGGTCAGCGTCTGCACGTCCCACGGCGTCTGCTCGTCGGGGTAGGCGGCGGCCTGCACGACCGTCGGGGCGATCGACGACAGCTTCTCGTACGTCTCCTTGGAGATCGTCTCGTAGATGGCGAGGATCAGGTCGGGGCGCTGCTTGGCAATGGCCTCGAAGTTCAGCTCGGCGGAGAAGGTGGGCAGGGGCCGGCCGTTCAGCTTCGGCGTGACCCAGGGGTAGGTGGCGTACTCGTCGAACCACGCCCGCGTGCTGACGGGCACGACGCCGAGGGAGAGCACGAAGTCCTGGTCGTTCCATCCGACGGTGACGACCCGCCGGGGCTGGGCCGGGACGGTGGTGGAGCCGAACTTGTGCTCGATCGAGACGGGGAAGGCCGCGCCTCCCGGCGAGGCGGCCGGCTGCTGCGCGGACGACGGGGGCTCCGGGGACGCTGGGGCCGCCGGGGAACCGCACGCCGCCAGCGTGAAGGTTCCCGCCACCAGTGCCGCGACGAGCCGTGATCGGAGGAAGGGGACGCCGGCCTTCATGGTGCTCCTCGGAAGTTCTTGAACGTCCGATTAGGTTAGCATTACCTAAGTAGTTTGGGACGGGCAGACTCATCGGATCTGGACGAGCCGCATCCCCGCCCGCGCGTCTCCAGGTGATCCGCAAGTGGCTTCCAAGGGTGCCCGTGAACCCTCTGAAGGGACATCACGCGCCCCGTACGCGATCCTTCGCGGATCGACGCTCACGGACGCGCGCCTCCTCACGAAGGGCGGAACAGAATGAGAACTCGTCGTCTGGCCACGGCGGTGCTGATCGCGGGCGGCCTGACCCTCGGCGCCATGGCCGCTCCCGCGACGGCCGCGACGGTGTCGGCCGGGACGGTCTCGGCCGGGACGGTCTCGGCCGGGACGGTGTCGGCGGCCGACTCCGCGCGGCTCGCCGAGAGCTGGTACTACGCGGGCAACTACAGGATGCGCAGTTTCTGCGCCAACGCCGGCGTCAGGGCCGTCTTCAACGGCGCCCTCGACTTCGAGTGCAGGGCCGCCGCCGGCATCTCCTTCGACCTCTACCTCCTCCACTAGGAGGCGCACCCCGGCCCCGCCTTCGGCCCCCGACCACGGGACGGAGGCGGGGGCGGGGCCGGACGCCCGCGGGGACGGGGCCTGCCGCCTGCGGGGACCGGCTGGCGGGACGGGCCCGCGCACGGCGACGCCGTCACGGGGTGCCGGGATGGCGGGACGCGCCCGTGCACGGTGACGCCGTCACGGGGTGGCGGGCCCGCGCACGGACGGCGCTGTCCCGACCCCTATGAACCCGTACTTTCACACACAGCGACGTTAGGGGTATTTGTACGAGGACCCGCGGACGGTTCCAGGGTGATAGTGGGAGGTGTTCGACGGCGAGCAGCCGTCATCCGCCGAGCCGACCATCGAGGTCCGCCATGTGTCAGCACGAACCCCGCTGCCCCTCCGCGTACGCGTCCGACCGCGAGGCCGCCCGCCCCGTCGCCTTCCGTCCCGAGCAGGGATGGAGCCTGCTGTGCAACGGCGTCGTCCTGTTCGACGACACCGGCGAGCTCCTGCCCGACGGCCGCGCCGTCGCCCCGCACCGCCCGGCCGTCGCCCCGCACCGGTCCGCCCGTCCCCTGTTGTCCCCGGTCGCCTGACCGATCCGGAGCCGGGCGGGACAGTGTCGTCCGTGTCCCGCCCGTGTCCTCACCCTTCGAGCGCCATGTACAGACGGGTGCCCCGGGGCCGGTAGCCGACGCGTTCGTAGACGCGGCGTGACCCCTCGCCCCCGTACTCCAGCCACACCGACCCCGCTCCGCGGGCGAACATGACCTCGGTGAGCGCGGCGGTGACCGCGACGGCGACACCACGGCCGCGGAAGGCGGGGCGGGTGCCCACGCCCGACAGCTCGGCGGTGCCCACGGCCGGCGCGGAGCAGCAGGCCCCACCGGCGCAATCTCCGCCGGGTGCCCGGACGAACCGCACCGCACCACCGCTCTCCTGGATGTGACGCAGCCGGGCCGCGCCTTCCGGGGAGGAGACGAACTCGCCGTCGAACGCCTCGGACAGGGCCGCGTCGATCGAGGCGTAGTCCTCGTCGGTGGACGGGACCTCCACCGGGAGCGGGGCCGCGGCCCGCGCGGACGCACCGGTGACCGGCGCCGTCGGTGGCGGCACCGTCAGCGTGGCCGGGGTGCAGACCAGGTACTCGTGCACCGCCTCCGTGGTGAACCCCGCCTCGCGCAGCGCGGCCTCCACGGCAGGGGCTGCGTCCGGCGCGAACTCCAGCCGCGGCTTGAGGCCGCGCTCGCGGAACGCCTCGACCAGCGACGCGACGTCCCGGCCGGTCGGCCGTGCGCCGGGTACGGGGGTCGCGTAGTTGAGGTAGGGACTGGTGCTGTCGCGCTGGAACCCCGCGACGAAGCCTGCGGTCTGGACGACCACGGGACGGCGGTGAAGGTTGGCGACGGTGAAATTCTGGACGTCGATGTCCATGATGATGGTGACCTCACGCAGATGACATGGTGGGCGCGCTCCCGCCGGACGTGCCGGATCGGATGGGACGCGCGGGATCGTCAGACCCGGCATCGGTCCGTGGCCGTCCCCGTACCGGGACGGAGCGGTGTGTCGGGACACCGCGCGTGGGGTCGCCGCGAGAGGGGCGTGGCACCGATGCCGCCGGTGCTGCGAGAGAGCAGACCGGTCAGTGCCGGCGGCGACCGCGAAGGGGCGCCGAGACCATGGCCTCAATCCTTTGTCATGTGTACGTGCGTGCCGAGAAGCGTGGCCAACCCTGCCACGGTGCCGAAGGGCGCGCAACCGGATAAGTCGGATAAGGGCGTGCCCCGTCCGGCGGTCTCACCCCCTGTAGGAGCCGATGAGCCTGGCCAGGTGCTCGCCCGCGACCAGCAGCGGTGTCTCGCTCTTGAAGACCTGCGCGGTGAGCTCGGCGCCCTCCAGGGTGTTGATGATCGTGATGGCCAGGTCGCGCGCGTCGTCCTCCGGGAATCCGGCTTCGCGAAGGGTGTCCGCCACGAGGTCGCGCCAGTGCTGGAAGGCCTGGGCCACGGCCTGCTCGATCTCGGGTGCCCTGCCCACGGTCTCCAGGGCGGTGGCGCTGATCGGGCAGCCGTCCACCCAGCCGGAGTCGCGCAGGTGGCCGGCGAGCGCGCGGGCGCAGGCGGCGACGGCCTTCGCCGGGTCGGCCTCCCCGGACAGCGACGCCGACAGCATGTCGGCGAACTCCTGGTCGGCGTGCTGGACCGCGGCCACGGCCAGCGCCTGCTTGCCGCCGGGGAAGAAGTGGTAGACCGAACCCAGCGTGGCCCCGGCCTCCTGGGAGACCTGCTTGATACCGGTTCCCTCGTATCCCTGTCGCTGCATCAGCAGGGAGGCGGTGCGGAGGATGCGCTCCCGGGTCCCCAGCTGTGGTGTGTCCTCCGCCATGGGGAACAGCGTACTGGATAGAGCGTTCGTTCCAGCTTGTGAACCGCCCGGACGTCGTGCTAGCTTCCTCGCTAGTTAGAACGTTCGTTTTAGAGGATCTCCACGAGAGGGAGCGAGATGGAACACAAGCGGATCACCGTCAACGGCCTGGACCTGGCCTACGTCGAAGCGGGAGAAGGGCCGCTCGCCCTGATGTTGCACGGTTTCGACACACCCAGGCTGTACCGGTACCTCATGCCCGCGCTGGCCGAGGCGGGCTACCACGCCGTGGTCCCCACCATGAGGGGGTTCGCCCCCTCCCAGGTGCCGCCGGACGGCAGCATGCGCCTTCCCGACCTCATCGCCGACGTCAACGGCCTGCACGAGGCGCTCGGCGGCGATTCCGGCGCGGTCCTGATCGGGCACGACTGGGGCGGCTTCACGACCTGGGGCGCCGCCACCGCGGCTCCCGAACGGTGGTCCAGGGTGGTCGTCGGCGACGTCCCGCCGCTGCGGTTCTACGACCGTCACGCCGCCGACCCCGACAGGATCGAGCGGTACATCCACTTCTACTTCTTCCAGATGGCCCTGGCGGACCAGATCGTGGCGATCGACGACTTCGCGTACCTCGACTGGCTCTGGGACCACTGGACGGGTAACGTCCCCGGCTACGACTCCGCCGAGGACCGCAAGGCGATGAAGGAGGCGCTCGGCAGCCCCGAGCGGCTGCACCTGGGGCTGGAGCTCTACCGGCAGAACTTCCCCGCCGCGACGTTCGGCACCCCGCAGTGGGAGATGGCCCAGGTGCTGAACGAGCTGCCCACCCAGCCCACCCTCTACCTCCACGGCACCGAGGACCCCGTGGTCGACGAGGAGACGCTCGCCGACATCGTCGCCGTGCTGCCGCCGGGCTCGGACGGCGCGATGATCGAGGGCGCCGGCCACTTCCTCCTCTCCGAGAAGCCGGAGGAGGTCAACCGGCGCATCCTCGCCTTCCTGGCCCGCTGACCGCGCCCCGCCGCGGGGCGGCCGCCGCCCGACGGCCCGCCCCGCGCCGCGTTCGGGCCGCGGTCAGGTCGCGGTCGGATCGCGTCCGGGCCGGGCTCGCGGGTCCTGTCGGTCCGCACGGGGGGTGGCGGTCATGGCACGGGGCGCTCTTACAGGGCTTTTAGGGGTGTTGATGCATGGTTGTCATGTTGCACACCTATCGGGAGGAAGAACCATGGCACCTGAGCCGGATCGATTCAGCTCCGCGGAGACACTGGCGAACGAACCATCCAGGCGCCGCCTCCCCCGTTCCCTGCTGCTCGCCGCCACCAGCGCGCTCGTCGTGATCACGGGCGCCGGCGTCGCCACGGCGGCGGCGTTCTCCCCCTCACCGGCTCCGACGCCCACGGCCGGTGCCCCCACCACGGCACCGACCGCGAGCCCGTCCGGGGCACCCTCCGACGAGGTGCCCGGACGGCACCGGGGCCGGGGGCACCTGATGGGCCCGGGCGGCCCCTCCATCCACGGCGAGTTCGTCGTACCGGACGGTGCGGGCGCGTACGTGACCGTCGCCACCCAGTACGGCGAGGTCACGGCCGTCGACCAGGACTCGATCACGGTCAGGAGCGAGGACGGTCACACCAGGGAGTACGTGGTCGACGGCACCACCCGGGTCGGCCGGGGCGGCACCGGCATCGACACGATCAAGACCGGCCAGAAGGTCCGGGTCATGGCGAAGGTGAACGGCGGGACGGCCACCGCCGTGATGATCCGCGACACGGCCGTGCGCGACCGGTTCGGCATGCGCGGCGACCGCGGTGAACGCGGTGAACGGGGTGAACGGCAGCACGGCCACGGCCACCGGCCCGGCGGGCCCCCGCCCGTGCCCGCCACCCCGCCCGCGCCGGACACCCCGTCGGCACCCGCGACCCCGCCCGCGAACCCGTCCACGCCCGCCACCCCGCAGGCACCGGCCACCCCGGCCGCACCGTCCGCGCCGTCCGCGCCGGCCTCCTGACCCGATCGACCCGGGGCCGCGACGGAGCACCGGCGGCCGTGCCGAAGCACGTCCGTCCGTGATGAAGCGCGACGGACGTGGTGAAGCACGGACGGACGCGACGAAGCACGGACGGACGTGATGGTGATGAGACACCGACGGACGCGACGGAGCACCGGCGGCCGTGGCGTGGGCGGTCCGGTCGTCAGGCGACCCAGTTCGGCCGCCGGTCGGCCGACGGGATCGGCAGGCCCCCGGCGAGGGTGGCGGCCATGCGGTGCACGGCTTCGCGCAGGACGTCCGGGGGCATCGTGTAGGGGATGCGCAGACGCTGCTCGAAGACGCCCGGTTCGGTGGCGAAGTAGGCGCCGCCCTCGATCCGCACCCCGTGGTCCAGGGCCCGCTCGGCCAGGGCCGAGGCGATGGGCTCGCCCAGGTCGACCCAGAGCGACAGGCCACCGGGCGGCGTCCGCCAGGTCCACCGCGGGATGCGCTCGGACAGGGCGGTGACCAGGGCGGCGCGCTGCTCGCGCAGGCGTTCCAGGCGGGCCGGCAGCAGTTCCTCGTCCCGTTCCAGGAGGTCGAGGGCCAGGAGCTGGTCCAGGACCGAACCGCCCAGGTCGGTGGCGATGCGCTGACCGGCCAGCTCGGTGACGAGACGCGCCGGGGCGCGCAGCCAGCCGATGCGCAGGCCGCCCCAGTGGGTCTTGCTCATCGAGCCGACGGTGACGACCTGCCCGGCCCCTCCGGGCGTGGCGTACGAGGCGAAGGGCGGCGGGGCGGGGACGTCGAGGGCGAGGTCGGCCAGGGTCTCGTCGACGACCAGCCAGGTGCCGGAACGCCGGGCGGCGCGCAGGACGCGGGCGCGCTCGTGGCCGGGCATGAGCAGGCCGGTCGGGTTGTGGAAGTCGGGGATCAGGTAGGCCAGCTGCGGCACCGTCTGGCGCAGGGTGGACTCGACGATCTCGACGTCCCAGCCGTCCTCGGTCATCGGGACCGACACGGTGCGCAGCCGGGCACGGCGCAGCGCCTCCAGCGCGTTCGGGTAGGACGGGTTCTCGGTCATCACCCGGTCGCCGGGCCGGCACAGCAGCCCCAGGACGAGCGTGAGCGCGTGCTGCGCGCCGGAGGTGACCAGGACCTGCTCGGGCACGGTGGCCAGTCCCCGCCGGGTGAACCGCCCGGCGACGGCGGCACGCAGCTCCGGGAGCCCGTAGGGGTGGTAGCCGGGGGTGTGCGCGTGGGCGCCCAGCCGGGGGGCGACCCGGTGCAGGGCGTCGGCGAGCACCCGTTCCGGCAGTCCGGGAGCCGCCCTGGCCAGGTCGATCGTCGTGTCCAGGGGTGCGAGACGCCGGGTGACCTCCCTGGGGACGGCGCCCTCGGGCAGGGCCGTCCAGGTGCCGGAGCCCTGGCGGCTGTACGCGTGGCCGCTCTCGCGCAGCAGGTCGTACGCGGCGGTGACGGTGGCCCGGCTGGTGTTCAGGGCGACGGCCAGTTCCCGCTCGGCCGGGAGCCTGACGTGCAACGCGATCCGCCCGTCCAGGATCAGCGCGCCGATCGCCCGGGCCAGGTGGCGGTAGACGGGCCGCGATCCCGCCGGGTCGGGCAGCAGGGCGGCGAGCTGCCGGCTCCCCAGGACGCGGCCGGTGCGGCCGGCCCCTTCCGCGGGTCGCGACGGGTTCGAGCCGGCCATGCCACTCCTCGGAAATTGGCCATGTCGTCCAGGCCGGTCACCGTACCAGGATCGCCTCCATCGGCCTGATGCACGTCCACCAGGAGGCGACCGGCATGAAGCAGAAGATCACCGACCATCCCGGGCGTGACGCCCCGCGCCGCGAGGAACGCGTCCCGGCCGGGCGGGCACCCGGCGGGCACCCGCCCCTGACCTACGTCCCCCTCGGCGAGCGCCCGCTGACGCGCCTGCCCCGGCTGTTCGCCGGTCTGGCCCTGTACGGGTTCAGCCTCTCGCTGATGCTCCGGGCCTCGCTGGGCGTCAACCCCTGGAGCGTGCTGTACGAGGGGCTGGGGCGTCACGTCCCCCTGAGCTTCGGCACGATCAGCGCCGTCGTCGGGGTGCTGGTGCTCCTGCTGTGGATCCCCCTGCGGCAGCGGCCGACGTTCGGCACCTTCGCCAACATCGCCGTGCTGGCGCTGTCGTCGGACCTGGGTCTCTGGCTCGTCCCCCCCGCACCTCGACCTCCCGGCCCGGATCGGCCTGCTGGCCGGGGGCGTCCTGCTCAACGGGTTCTCCATCGCCCTCTACGTCGGCGCGCGTCTTGGGCCGGGGCCCCGGGACGGGCTGATGACCGGCATGTCCGCCGTGACCGGGCGCTCCGTCCGGCTCGTCCGCACCCTGATCGAGCTCACCGTGCTCGCCGCGGGCTGGCTCCTCGGGGGGAAGGTGGGTGCCGGCACCGTCCTGTACGCGCTCGCGGTCGGACCGGTCACCCAGTTCTTCCTGCCCCGGTTCGCCTACCGCTTCGGCGGCGACCGGCCCGCACCTCCCCCGGCAGCACACAGAGGCGGCGGGGGCGTCACCCCGCGGGCCGATGCCCCCGCGGGGTGACGCCGGCCCGTGCGCGGCGGGCGTGCCGGCGTCACCCGGCCGTCGTCAGGAGCGGCGGCCGAACCAGCGCCGGGTCCTCGCGGGCGCGTCGGTCGTCCCGGACGCCGTCCCGGCCGTTACCCCGGCCCCGGTTCCGCTTCTTGCGAATCCGGCCCGCGGAGGGACGGTCGGGGAGCACGCGTCCAGGGGCACCGGATCGCCCATGGTGACCACGATCTTCCGGGAGCCCTTGAAGGACTCGCGGGCGTGCGCGGCCAGGATGTTGTCGACGATCAGGATGTCGCCCGGCCGCCAGGTCTCCCGGACCGTCGCCCGGCGGTAGGCGGCGTCGATGGTCTCGATGTCCTCCCGGGAGATCGGTTCCCCGTCGCCGTAGGCGGTGTTGAACGGCAGGCCGTCATGCCCCAGGTCCTCCAGGAACACCTCGCGGACCTCCTCGTCGAGTGCCCACTCGTTCCAGAAGACCGTGTGGTTGAACCAGACCTCCTCGCCCGTCCGGGGATGGCGGATGGTCGCCGAGCGGCGCTGCACGGTGCGCAGCCGGTCGTCGCCGACCCATTCGTGGGCGATGTGGTTGTCCGCGCAGTAGGCGGCGACCCGCTCCTTGTCCTCGGTGCCGAAGGCGGTGCGCCAGCCCAGGCTGATGTGGTCGCCGTAGTTGCGCACCAGCGACCAGCCGTGCGCGCGGAACCGGTCGGCGAGCGGCCGGGGGATGTCGCTCAGCACCTTGCGCACGTCGGTCACCGGGGTGGCGCCGCCCTCGTCGGGGGCGACCAGGCAGCAGAACATCAGCATCCCGGGGAAGCTGAGCGCGTAGCTGTTCTCGTTGTGCGGGCGGATCGACTGCGAGGGGGGCAGGTCGGTGGAGGAGTAGACGTCGTTGCCGAAGTGGCTGCGCGGGGTGGCCTTCTCGACGTACCCGGCGAGCCTGGAGACCAGGGCGTCGCGCACCCTGGCGACGTCCTCCACGGAGGTGACCGGCAGCCCCCGCAGGTAGAGGGCGCCGTGCTCGTCCAGGCCCGCGCGGATGGCGTCGCGGTTCCCGCGCAGCCAGTCGCAGGTCCGGTCGAGGTCGGATCCCTGGGCGTCGGCCGCCGCCGGGCGGCCGTCCCGGATCTCCCAGGCGATGGTGGTGGTGGTGTTCACAGTCGACCTCCGGTCGGACGATGGGCCGCGAGCTCCTGCCGCGGAGCCGGGACGGGTGAGGACGCGCGGGCTCTGTGCAGCTCTTCGAGCCCCACGAGGTCGTCGGGCCGGGCGTCGGGCACCTGCTCGTCGAAGCGCGACAGCACGCGGATCCGGGTACCGGCGATCACGAGCAGGACCATGCACGCCCCGCACAGCAGGTACAGCAGGGCGATGCCACGTCCGGGCCCGGTGCCGATGACCGCGCCGACGGTGCCGGCGAGCGGGCCTGCGGGGGCCAGCAGCGGGTCCAGCAGCGGGCCGGCCAGCGGGGCGATGACGCCGAAGCCGAGCGGCACGGTGGCCGCGGCGATCATCGTGTTGACCGCGATGACGCGGCCCTGGAAACGGTGCGGCACCTTGACCTGGATGATCGTCATGATCATGCCGTTGACCAGGGACAGGGCGAAGGACAGCCCGAAGGCGCCCGCGCCGATCAGCCAGAGGTTGGGACGCAGCCCGATCAGGATGCCGGACAGGGCCAGCAGCGGGATCGTGGCGATCACCCCGCGGAGCCTGCGCCGGGTCGGGCCGCCCCACAGGCTCATGGTGACGCCTCCGGCGACGGTGCCCGCGCCCGCCGCGACCGCTATCGCACCGGCCGCCTGCAGCGGGGCGAACGACAGCACCAGCGGCGAGATCATGACGAACATCGGGGCCAGGAACAGGTTCACCGCGGCGAAGAAGAAGAGCATGGCGCGGAAGCCGCGGTCCCCCAGGGAGAAGCGGAAGCCGTTCACGATCTCCGCCGAGATCGACTCGCGGCGGTGCAGTCCCAGCGTGGTCGGGAACTTGACGACCAGGACCACCACGACGGCGAACAGGTACGCGGCCACCTGGAGGGTCAGGATGCCCTCCAGCCCGATCGCGGCGAGCATGGCGACCGCGATCAGCGGGACCAGGAACTGCGCGGTGCCGACGGCCAGCTGCACGATGCCGTTGGCGTGCCCGAGGTAGCGCTTGGGAACCAGTTGCGGGATGGCCGCCTGGTAGGCCAGCCGCTGGAAGGTCACCGACACCGACACCACGGCTATCAGCCCGTACAGCGGGCCGACGGTGAGCCTGTCGGTGAGCAGCAGGGCGAGCATGACGGCCTGGGCGAGGCCGGAGGCCAGGTCACCCGCGATCATCACCCGGCGCCGGTCGTAGCGGTCGACCACGGCACCGGCCAGGGGTGCCACGACGATGCCCGGTACCAGTGCCAGCAGCGCGATGAGCCCGAAGTGGGCCACCGACCCGGTCACGGTGTAGATCCAGATGGGGACCGCGAACTCGGTCAGCGCCGACCCGGTCAGCGAGACCAGCTGCCCGAGCGCGACGGGCAGGAACCGGCGCATGGTCGGCTCGCGTTCCGCGCTCGTGTCCCCGCTCCCGCGCGCGGCCCCGGCCTCGGCTCCGGTACCGGTCGAGGACACGGACGCGGACGCGGACGCGGACGGGGCCGGGACCCGTACGCTGTCGCTCAGCCACCAGGTGCCGCCCGCCTCGCGCGAGTGCCCGGCCCGCCAGGCGGCGTCGCCGGTGTGGGTCTCGGTGACGATCCGGGCCAGCTCGCCGGCGCGGTACTTGGGGAAGAAGTGCCCGGCCTCGTCGATGACGACCAGCGACGCCGACTCCGACAGCAGGCACCACTCCTTGAAGCGCTCCCGGTAGAACTCGGTGCTGGGGTCGCGCTCACCGACGACGGAGATGATCGGCGTCTTCAGCCGGGGTTGTTCGACGGCCAGCAGGTCGGTGAAGTACCTCTCGGCCATCCTCCCGTCCTGGCGCATCAGCTCGACGGTGAACGCCACCTGCTCCTCGTCCAGGCCGGACATGTCACCGCCGATGGCGCGCAACTCGGCCGCGACGGAACGGGTGCCCTGCAACCGGTCGTTGATCAGGGTGCTGAGCGGGCCGAGCAGGCGTCCCCTGGGCTTGGCGAAGGGGAAGATGCCGCCCAGGTAGAGGGCGTCCGGTGTCCGCCCGGAGCTCTCCAGGCGGCGGGCCAGCTCCACGCCCAGCGCGCTGCCGGGCGCGCAGTGCCCGTAGATCACGATGGGTCCCGGGACGTGCTCGGCGATCTCGGCCACGCACCGCTCGGCCACCTCCTCGAAGGGGAGCTGGGCCTCCTCGCCGGGTTCGCGCCCGGGGGCGGCGACCGCGTACAGGGAGTACCCGGCGGGCATCGCGTCGGCGAGCGTCTGGTAGACGACCGCGTTGGCGCCGCCGTACGGCACGCAGATGACCGAACCGACGCGGTCCGCGGGGGCGATGGGGCGGGTCAGCTCGGCCAGCATCCGCCGGGGCGCGGCCGGCCCGTCCCCGGCGCGGTCCCGGCGTTCGGCGATGAGCGCGGCCAGTTCCGCGACGGTGGGGTGCGTGAACATCTCCAGCACGCCGACCGGAGGCTTGACGCCCGGCAGGGTCTTGCGGATGCGGGCCACGACCTGGGTGGCCAGCAGCGAGTGCCCGCCCAGGTCGAAGAAGTTCTCGTTCGCCCCGACCTTCTCGACGTCCAGGACACCGGCCCAGATGCCGGCGACGGCCTCCTCGACGGGCCCGCGGGGGGCGACGTGGCCGCCCCGGTCGTCGGCGCGTTCGGGCTCGGGGTCGGCCAGTGCCGCCCGGTCGACCTTGCCGTGCGCCTGCAGGGGCAGCCGGTCCAGCCAGGTGAACCGGCCGGGGACCATGTAGTCGGGCACCCGTTCCTGCAGGTGCGCGCGCACCTCGCCCACCGGCATGGCCTCGGCGCCGGGCGCCTTCTCCAGCCAGGCGACGAGGCGGTCGCCGCGCAGGTCCACCACGCCCTGCACCACGCCGGGCAGCGTGGCCAGCGCGGCCTCGATCTCCCCCAGCTCG
This sequence comes from Streptosporangium longisporum, assembly GCF_039534895.1. Lineage (NCBI taxonomy): Bacteria > Bacillati > Actinomycetota > Actinomycetes > Streptosporangiales > Streptosporangiaceae > Streptosporangium > Streptosporangium longisporum. Next base: position 119,368 of record NZ_BAAAWD010000012.1, read on the forward strand.
ACCCGGTACCCGCGGATCTTCACCTGGTGGTCGGTACGGCCGAGGAACTCCAGCCTGCCGTCCTCCAGGCGGCGTACCAGGTCGCCCGTGCGGTACATGCGGGTCCCGGGCTCCCCGTAGGGGTCGGCGACGAACCGCTCGGCCGTCAGGCCCGGACGGCCCAGGTACCCGCGCGCCAGGGTGTCGCCGCCGATGTAGAGCTCACCGGCCACCCCGGCCGGGACCAGCCGCAGCCCCGGGTCCAGCACGTAGGCGCGGGTGCCGGGCAGCGGCCGGCCGATCGGCCAGGCCGGGCCCGACGCGACGGCCGACGGGTCGACCCGCTCGGTGGTCACCGCCACCACCGTCTCGGTGGGGCCGTAGCTGTTGAAGATCGCGCATCCCGCGGTGGCGGCCAGCTCGCGCACCCACTCCGCGGGCGCGGCCTCACCGGCCAGGACCAGTGCCCGGCGCGGCATCAGCAGCAGCGGGTCCACCTCCGCGCCCAGCGCGGCCAGGTGCGAGGGGGTCATCTTCAGGTAGTCGAGACCGGCCACGGCCTCGGCCAGCTCGGGACCGGAACCGCGCCGGGGAAGCTGACGCAGGGTGCCGCCCCCGGTCAGCGGCAGGTAGAACATCAGCATGCTGAAGTCGAAGGCCAGCGACTGCAGCAGGCCGAAGGTCGCTCCGGGCACGATGTCGTAGGCCCGGCGGACGTACTCCAGGTACGCCACGATGTGGCGGTGCTGGACGCCGACGCCCTTGGGCCGTCCGGTGGTGCCGGAGGTGTAGATCACGTAGGCGAGGTCGCCGGGGCCCGCGACCGGCTCCAGCGGCGGCTCTGCGCCGTCGTCACCGTCGTCACCGCCGTCATGGTCGTCCGCGCCGTCCACCTCGACGACCCGGCCGGTGAAGCCGGGCACGCGGTCGCGCAGCGCGGGGCCGGTGACCAGGGCGACGGCCCCGGAGTCGGCCAGCAGGAACTCCAGCCGTTCGCGCGGCTGCTCGGGGTCCAGCGGCAGGTAGGCGCCGCCCGCCTTGAGCACCGCCAGGATCGCCACGGCGGCGTCGGCGGCGGCGTCCAGGCAGATCGCCACCCGCGCGTCCGGGCCGACCCCGTACCGGCGCAGCCTCCGGGCCAGCCGGTCGGCGGCGCGGTGCAGCTCGGCGAAGGTCAGCGACCGCTCACCGGCGACCAGCGCGAGCGCGTCCGGGGTACGCGCGGCCTGCGCCTCGGCCATCTCGCCCAGCGTGCGGTGGGCGGGCTCCCACGTCCCCGGGCCGGCCCACTCCCCCAGCAGCAGCTCCCGCTCCCGCTCCTCCAGCAGCGGCACCAGCGACAGCCGGCGTCCGGGGTCGGCCGCCGCCTCACGCAGGAAGCGCCGCATCGAACGCTCGATCCGCTCGATCGAGGCCGCGTCGAACAGGTCCGTGCGGTAGGTGAAGAACCCGCTCAGCCCGTCCTGGCCGCCGTCGGTGACGTACAGCGCCAGGTCGAACTGGGTGACCTCCAGCGGCGAGGTGAACGGGCTCACCCGCAGCCCGGCCGTCTCGCGCTCGGTGACCAGCCGCTCGTTCAGCGCGAACGTCACCTGGAACACCACCGAGCGGCTCGGGTCGCGCGTCACCCCCAGATCGTTGACCACCTGGTGGAAGGGGTAGTCCTGGCGGGTCAGCGCGTCCAGCACGCTCTTCCTGGTGCGCACCAGGTGTTCGGCCACGCTCGGGTCCCCGGTGGTGTCGGCCCGCAGCGTCACCATGTTGACGAAGGAGCCGACCACACCCTCCAGCTCACGGTACGGGCGACCCGCGACCGGCGAGCCGACCGCGAAGTCGTCCTGGCCCGAGTACCGGGCCAGGACCGCCTGGTAGGCCGCCAGCAGCGTCATGTAGAGCGTGGCGTTGTGCGTCCTGCCCAGCTCGCGTACGGCCTCGGACGACTCGGCGTCCCAGGTGAAGGCGTGCACCGCGCCCTCGAAGCGCTGCTCGGCCGGACGCGGCCGGTCGGTGGGCAGCTCCAGGTCGCTCAGGCCCGCCAGCCGCTGCCGCCAGAACGCGGCGTCCGGCTCGACCGCGGGACCGGCCAGCCGCTCACGCTCCCAGGTGGCGAAGTCGCCGAACTGCACGGCGAGTTCCGGCAGGTCCGCCAGACCGGCCAGGCCCGCCATGCCCGCCATGCCCGCCAGGCCGGCCGGTTCCGCGGGGGATCCGGTGCGCGCTCCCGCGTACAGCCGGAGCAGCTCGTCCCCCATGATCTCCAGCGACCGGCCGTCGATCACGATGTGGTGCACGGCCAGCAGGAGGACGTGGTCGTCCGGGCCGGCGCGGAGGAGCGTCGCGCGCAGCAGCGCGTCGGCGGCCAGGTCGAACGGGCGGATCAGCTCCTCGCCCACCAGCTCGGCGGCCCGCTCGGCGCTCCCGGCCTCGACGACGTGCAGCGCGACCGGGCCGGGCTCGTCGACCACGACCCTCGGCAGCCCGTCCGGTCCGGCGGGGAAGCGCATCCGCAGCGCCTCGTGCCGGGCCACCAGCGCCGTCACGGCCCGCTGCAGCGCCGCGGGGTCCAGCTCGCCCCTCAGCCGCATGGCCAGCGGGATGATGTACGCGGTGTTCCCCGGAGCCAGCTGCTCCATGAACCACAGCCGCTCCTGCCCGCTGGAGGGCGGGGGCTCGGCCCCCGCCGGGCGCGGCGGGACCGTGACGCTCGTCCCCCTGCCGCGCAACCGCTTCGACAGCAGGGCGCGGGTGTCGGCCTCCAGGGCCACCGCGCGCTGCGACAACTGCTCGGTCATCCGAGACTTCTTCCTTCCTTGGGAACCATGGGAAAACGGCTCAAGAGCCCTGTCGTTCGATGTCCGCGATCAGCAGTGCCTCGACGGTGTCGGCCAGCCTCTCCACGGTCGGGTCGGTGAAGACCGCGTTGACCGGGATCTCCAGGTCCACCGCCGCCCTGATCCTGGCGGCGACCCTGATGGCCAGCAGCGAGTTGCCGCCCAGCGCGAAGAAGTCCTCCTGTACGCCGACCCGCTCCAGCCCGAGCACCTCGGACCAGACGTCGGCGACCAGTTCCTCGGCCTCGGTCCTGGGCTCGGTGGACGCGAGGGCGGGCTCCTGCCACGCGGGCGCGGGCAGGGCACGGCGGTCGACCTTGCCGTTGTGGTTGAGGGGAAGTTCCTCCAGCACGACGAAGGCCGAGGGGACCATGAAGGCCGGAAGCGTCTCCTCGGCGAACCGCCGCACCCGCCCGGAGAGCACCCCCGGGTCCACCGCGTCCACCGGCTTCATCGGTTCCGCCGGTTCCGCGGACGGGCGGTGCGGGACCAGGTAGGCCACCAGCCGCCTGTCCCCCGGCCGGTCCTCGCGGACCGTCACCGTGACCTGGGCCAGCTCCGGATGCCGGGCCAGCGTCCCCTCCACCTCACCCAGCTCGATCCGGAAGCCGCGGACCTTGACCTGGCCGTCGGCCCGGCCGACGAACTCCAGGTCCCCGTCCGCGCGTCGCCGCACCAGGTCACCGGTGCGGTACATCCGCGTCCCCGGCACACCGTAGGGATCGGCCACGAAACGCTCGGCCGTCAGATCGGGACGACCCAGATACCCCCGCGCCAGATGCTCACCCGCGATGTACAGCTCACCCGGCACCCCTGTCGGCACCGGACGAAGCCCCCCGTCCAGCACGTACACGCGCGTGTTGTCCAGCGGGCCACCGACGGGAACGGTCCCGGAGGGAGATCGGGTCACGTGACCCGACAGGGCGAACGTCGTCGTCTCGGTCGGGCCGTAGACGTGGTGGAGGGTGCCACCGGCGTCGACGACCCTGCGCATGGCGGGGGTGGACGCGGCCTCGCCACCGGTCCACAGGTGCGGGACGGCGGCCAGCGCGGCGGGCGCCTCCTCGGCCAGCACGTTGAACAGGCCGGTCGTCAGGAACAGCCCGGACACCCGTTCCCGCCGCACCGCGTGCTCCACCGCTCCGGCGTCGAGGTGCCCCGGCGGGGCCACGACCACGGTCCCGCCGTTCAGCAGTGGCACCCACAGCTCGTACGTCGAGGCGTCGAAGGCGAACGCGGAGTGCGACAGCACCCGGTCGTGTCCCCGCCAGCGACGGTCGGCGGCCAGGGCGGCGACGTTGCGGTGGGTGACCGCGACACCCTTGGGCGTCCCGGTCGATCCCGAGGTGAACATCACGTACGCCAACCGGTCCGGATCGATCTCCAGCCGCAGATCCTCCACCCCGGCCCCGGCCCCGGCCCCGGCCCCGGCCCCGGCCCCGGCCTCGGCCTCGTCGAGAGGGTGTGGAACGTTCCGCGAGTCGACCACCAGCACCCGCTCGACATGAGCCATCACCTCATGACCCGCGAACACCCCATCGGTCACCACCACCCGCGCACCCGTCTCCTCCACCACCCACCGCATCCGCCCCACCGGAAAACCCGGATGCAACGGCACATACACCCCACCCGCCTTCACCACCGCCAACAACGCCACCACCACATCCACCGACCGCTCCATCAACACCACCACCGGCGACTCCACCCCCACCCCCGCCGCCACCAACCGACGCGCCAACACATTCGCCCGCGCATTCACCTCACCCGCCGACAACCGCACACCACCACACACCACCGCCTCACCACCCACACCCACCACCCGCGCCTCGAACAGCCCGGCCAGGTCGCCGTCGGGGATCGGGGCCCGCGTGTCGTTCCACTTCTCCAGCAGCGCGTGCCGCTCGTCGGGGGCGAGCAGCTCCACCGCGCCCGTACGGACGTCCGGGTCGGCCACCACCGCCTCCAGCAGCCTCACCAGCCGGGTGGCGATCGACTCCGCCGTGTCGCGGTCGAACAGGTCGGTCGCGTACTGCAGCACCCCCTCGATCCCGGCCGGGGCCGCGTCGTCGGCGAAGTGCTCGGTGAGGCCGAACAGCAGGTCGCACTTGGCGCCGCTCAGGCCGTACAGCGAGTAGGCCGGGTCCGCCGTCACGGTCAGGCCGGTCAGCCCGGTCTCGTCGTCCGGGGTGTTCTTGAGGGCGAGCATCACCTGGAAGAGCGGGTTGCGGCCGGGGACCCGAGCGGGGTTGAGGACCTCCACCAGGTGCTCGAACGGCACGTCCTGGTGCGCGTACGCCGCCAGGCCGGTCTCCCTGACCCTGGCCAGCAGCTCGCGGAACGTCGGGTTCCCCGAGGTGTCGGTGCGCAGCACCAGGGTGTTGACGAAGAAGCCGACCAGGTCGTCCAGCGCCTCGTCCCCGCGGCCCGCGGCCGGTGAGCCGATCGGCACGTCGTCACCGGCTCCCAGCCGGGTCAGCAGCGCGGCCAGCCCCGCCTGCAACGCCATGAACAGCGTCGTCCGCGTCTCCGCGGCCATGGCGAGCAGCCGTCCGTGCAGCTCGGGCGAGAACCGCAGCGGCACCGAGTCGCCCCGATGCCCGGCCACCGCCGGACGGGGCCTGTCGACGGGCAGTGCCGGCTCATCTGGCGCGCCCGCCAGGGTCCGCGTCCAGTAGGCGCTCTGCGCGCTCATGACGCTGCCGGGGTCGGCGGCGTCGCCCAGCAGGTCGCGCTGCCACCGGGCGTAGTCGGTGTACCGCACCGCCAGCGGCCTCCACTTCGGGGCCTCCCCTCGGACGCGGGCCTCGTACGCGCGTGCCAGATCGCGCCGCAGCGGAGCCATCGACCATCCGTCGGCGGCGATGTGGTGAAGCAGCAGCACCAGCACGTGTTCCTCACGCTCACCGGAGCCGCCCACGCCGTCGGAGCCGTCGGGAGCGTCGGGAGTGCCCGGGGAGGTGGGGCGCAGGGCGAACAGGTGGGCCCGCAGCGGCGGCTCGGCCGACAGGTCGAAGGCGTGCATCGCCGCCTCCCGGACCGCCCGGTCGAGATCGGCCTCGTCGACCTCCGCCACGGTCAGGCCGGGCACGGTCTCCAGCACCAACCGGTCCGGACGTCCCTCGCGCGAGGGGAAGACCGTCCGGAGCGTCTCATGCCGCCACGCCACGTCCCCGATCGCGGCCCGCAACGCGGCCCTGTCCAGTCGTCCGGACAGCCGCAGCACCAGCGGGATGGTGTAGAGCCCGGCCGACTCGGAGAGCTGTTCGAGGATCCACATGCGATGCTGGGCGAAGGACAGCACCGGGTGCGGATCGTCCGCGCGAACGAGCGCCGGCCTGACCCCGCCGCCCTTCCCCCTGGCCTCCTCGACCCTGACCGCGAGCTCGGCGACGGTCGGCGCCTCGAAGACGGTCCGCACCTGCAGTTCGGCCGAGAGCGCCGCCCTGATCCCGGACACCGCGCGCATGGCCAGCAGCGAGTGGCCGCCGAGCGCGAAGAAGTCGTCGTCGATCCCGACACCCGGCACGGCGAGCAGTTCCGCGAACAGCCCGCAGAGGATCTCCTCGACCGGCGTACGCGGCGCCGTGCCGGTGGCGACCTTCTCGGGCGCGGGCAGGGCACGGCGGTCGACCTTGCCGTTGTGGTTGAGGGGCAGCTCCTCCAGCACGACGAAGGCCGAGGGGACCATGAAGGCGGGAAGCGTCTCCTCGGCGAACCGCCGCACCCGCCCGGAGAGCTCCCCCGGGTCCACCGCGTCCGCCGGTTCCGCCGGTTCCGCCGACGGGCGGTGCGGGACGAGGTAGGCCACCAGCCGCCTGTCCCCCGGCCGGTCCTCGCGCGCCGTCACCACGACCTGGGCCAGCTCCGGATGCCGGGCCAGCGTCCCCTCCACCTCACCCAGCTCGATCCGGATGCCCCGGATCTTCACCTGGCCGTCGACCCGGCCGACGTAGTCGAGCAGCCCGTCGGGGAGCAGCCGCACCAGGTCACCGGTGCGGTACATCCGCGTCCCCGGCACACCGTAGGGATCGGCCACGAAACGCTCGGCCGTCAGATCGGGACGCCCCAAGTACCCCCGCGCCAGATGCTCACCCGCGATGTACAACTCACCCGGCACCCCCACCGGCACCGGACGAAGCCCCTCGTCCAGGACGTAGGCGCTCGTGCCGTCGAGCGGCCTGCCGATCGGGACGATGTCGCCGGGGTGGGTCACGTCGTGGGCGGTGGCGTAGATCGTGGTCTCGGTGGGGCCGTAGCCGTTGTGGACGTTCCCGCCCGCTCTCAGCACGCGTCCCACCGCGGCCGGGGAGGCGGCCTCACCGGCGATCCACAGCTCGGGGACGGTGGCCAGCGTGGCCGTCGCCTCCTCGGCCAGCACGTTGAACAGGCCGGTCGTCAGGAATATCGCGGTGACCCGCTCCTCCTCCAGTGCCCACTTCACCACCGGCCCGTCCACCACGCCGGGCGGGGCCACCACCACGGTGCCGCCGTTCAGCAGTGGCACCCACAGCTCGTACATGGAGACGTCGAAGGACGAGGCCGTGTGGAACAGGACCCTGCGGTGCTCCGGACCGTGCCAGAGACGGTCGGCGGCGAAGGAGGCGACGTTGCGGTGGGTGACCGCGACACCCTTGGGCGTCCCGGTCGACCCCGAGGTGAACATCACATACGCCAACCGGTCCGGATCGATCTCCAGCCGCAGATCCTCCACCCCGGCCTCGGCCTCGGCCCCGTCAAGAGGGTCTGGAACGTTCCGCGAGTCGACCACCAGCACCCGCTCGACATGAGCCATCACCTCATGACCCGCGAACACCCCATCGGTCACCACCACCCGCGCACCCGTCTCCTCCACCACCCACCGCATCCGCCCCACCGGAAAACCCGGATGCAACGGCACATACACCCCACCCGCCTTCACCACCGCCAACAACGCCACCACCACATCCACCGACCGCTCCATCAACACCACCACCGGCGACTCCACCCCCACCCCCGCCGCCACCAACCGACGCGCCAACACATTCGCCCGCGCATTCACCTCACCCGCCGACAACCGCACACCACCACACACCACCGCCTCACCACCCACACCCACCACCCGCGCCTCGAACAACTCGGCAAGGTTCCTCCGAACGGGGAGGGAATTCATGATGTCTCCAATTCACGGCAGGACGCGTAACGAAAAGAAATGGCGGAGGGAATGACGAAGGGAATGACGGGGAACGACCCGCGGCGAACGCGGGCCGGGCGACGTGCACCGGGAGACGGACGTCCGGGAGCTCTACGGAACCGGAAGGCCGCGGGGACGCATGTCGGTCCAGGTGGCGTTGACGAAGGCGAGGCAGCCTTGACGGCCGTCCTCGCCGTGCACGACGTCCCAGCCGCCGGGGACCTCGACGGACACCGGCCACAGGGAGTGCTGTCCCTCGGCGTTGGCGAGAACGAGGTAACGGCCGTTCTCGTCCTCGAACGGGTTGCTCATGAAGACTCCGTACTCTCACAGGTGGTGTTTCAGGCGTTCCGGACGGCCGGGGACGCGGAGGCGTCACGCATATCGGAAAGACCCCGGGCGGACGCCCCCGCCGCCCCGGCTCACCTTCATGTCCGAATTCACAGAGAAGGTGAGCGAATATCCGTTCCCAGGCCTGAAGAAGGCTTATAAGTCATCATCTTTAGGAACTCGTCTTGTGCCTGACTTGCAGCTGGCTTAACGGCCGGGGCGCCGGGGGTCCTATGCTGTCCGACCGTGCGCTTCCTCCCGTTCCGCGCTGACCTCCGGCGGCCTCCGCGGTGTCGCCCGGCCGTCGTCGTACGACGAGCCGTTCCGGTGATCGCGTGCCTGGCCGTCCTGCCGGTCGCGGTCGTCCCGCCCGCGGGAGCCGCACAGGCCGCCCCACCCGGGAGCGCGTTGCTGAGGTCAGGCAGGCTGGTGGCCGCGCCGTGCCAGGAACCGCCGATCGTCGACCGGGGCATCCCGCGGACGCGCGAGTACCTGAAGGCGGTCCTGGGATGCCTGGACAGGTCGTGGTCGGCGCACTTCGCCCGCGCCGGCCTGAGGTTCCGCAAGCCCGTGGTCCGCTTCTACGAGGAGCCCGCGCGGCGCGTGTGCGGGTTGCGCTGGCCGCCGAACGCCGCGGCCTTCTACTGCACCGAGCGGGCCACGCTGGTGTTCCCGCTCGACGGCGCCTGGATCGAGGGCCGGACCGACCTGTACCCGCTCAAGGTCGCGGCCCACGAGTACGGCCACCACCTGCAGAGCCTCACGGGCGTCAGGGCCGCCTACGAGGCCCTCGCCCGCTCCGGCCGCGCCCGCGGGGCCGAGCTGGGCCGCCGCTACGAGCTGCAGGCGGACTGCCTGTCGGGCGTGTTCCTGGGCGGCGTACGGCGCTTCCTGCCGCGTACCGGGCAGGACTGGGAGGCGCTGCGCGACGCGCTCCGCGGCAGCGGTGACGAGGGCGGGCGCCACACGCACGGCATCGGCGCCAACCGGGTCCGCTGGTTCGAGCGCGGCCACGACGCGGTCTCCCCCGCCGCCTGCGACACCTGGACCGCCGCGCCGTCCCGGGTGTCCTGAGAGCCCGTCCCCTCGAGGCGACGGACGGGGAACGACGCCTGCGAGCCCTCCTCGCGTTCATCCGTTCGCCGTCTTGACCGTGCGTGTTGACTCACACACGGTCCCTGCCGGACGTGCGGTGATTGATACAGGGGATTCACCATTGCGGCCGGGTACGGCGACCTTCGTGATTACAGCGTGAGACGTCATATGACTCTCTGCACGTCCTTCTTTTTGCTCGCTCTCCCCTTTCATGCTGCTTTGCATATGGTCCATAATCACCATCTGTAGATGATGGCCGGAAACAGTTGCCGCAGCGTATTGGAGATGCCCGCATGAACCACCTCGCAGCGCGTCAGGATATGCGCTGGCAGGCCAGGCGACACGCGGGAAAGAGCGCTCCGGCCTGGTCAGCGGCCCCGGGGTACGGCCCCGAGGACGCGCGCGGCACGACGGTCCTCCCGCCCGGGGGCGGCGCGACGTCGTGACGGAAGGCCTCCGGGCACGAGGCGGGACACCGCCGTACGTGTCCGGATGCGGCCACTTCGCCGTCGCGCGATGAAATGTTCACGTCGCCGGTGACGCGCGCCCGCAGTGGTGACCGCCGGGCCGCCGCCCGCCCCTCTTCCCCCTGAAGCAATAGAGGCATGAATGATCGACCATACGGAAATATGTGCGAATTCGGGAAATCCCTGTAAATGGGCGTTTGACCCATGCGTTCCCAATGGTGCCCGTATGTACGAGTTCAGGCGCGGCGCGAACGATCATACCCTCGGCGGTACGGCGTGATCCCGGGCCGCGGCCCCGCCGCGGCCCGTCACCTCCGATCCGCGCGGCGGACGGGCCCCGCGTCCGGCGCGGTCCGCCGCGTTCCCGCTCGCACACCCCCGACAGGATTCGGCTCTCAGGGTGTGCGTCCGCGGGCCGGTCGTCACCTCACGGTTCCGGCCGGCCCGCACCATCCGGAAAGGACCGGCACCATGACCGTCCCGGCCCCCGCCGGCGACGCCCGGCGGCTCCGCCCGAGCCGCCCCGCCTCGCCCCGGAGCCGGGCTCCCCTGCCTCGCGCGACCTCGCCCATCCCTATCCCGATCAAGAGGACCTGATGTCACAACCCCTGCCGGAGGTGCTGGCGGCCCTGCTCGCGCTGTGCCTGGTGGCCACCGCGGTGGTGGCGGTGCGCCAGTGGCGTGCCGCCAGAGCCCTGCGACGGCGGAACGACGAGCTGGCCGACCAGTTGCGCGCCCGCGACGAGGAGGCCCGCCACCTGGTCACGTCCCGCCTGCCCGCGCTGGCCGAGTCCCTCTCCCAGCCCTCGGTGGTGGTCCCGGGCCCCCTGCACGAGCACCTGGCCTCCACCGAGTACGGCCAGAACCTGCAGGCGACGATGCCGCTGCTGACGTACCACGTGCACTCCGCGCTGGCCCGCGCCGACCACGCGGCCCGCGCCACGCTGACGGCCACGATGCGGAGCCTGCAGAGCCTGGCCGGTGAGCAGCGCCGGGCCATCTCCGCCATGCAGAGCCGCCACGACCATCCCGACGTCCTGGCCGGGCTGCTGGAGATCGACCACACCAACGCCCAGTTCGGCCGGCGCGCCCAGGCGATCGCGGTGCTGTGCGGGTCCTGGCCGGGCCGGCAGCGTGGCGACGTCGCGCTGGAGACCGTGGCCCGCGGCGCGACCTCCCGCATCCGCGACTACCTGCGGGTCAAGACGTCCGCGCAGACCGACCGTGCGGTCGTGGGCCTGGCGGTCGAGCCCGTGGTGCTGGCCATGGCCGAGCTGCTGGACAACGCCACCCGCCACTCCGCGCCCGACACCGACGTCGAGGTCAGCATCGAGTCGGTGCACAACGGCGCCGTCATCGTGATCGACGACCGCGGCATCGGCATGCACGAGCAGGACAAGCAGCGCGCCACCCAGACCCTGTCCGGCGCCGACCCGGTGGACGTCACCCGGCTCGGCAACCCGCCGAAGATCGGTTTTCCCGCCGTCGGGACGCTCGCCCGGCGCTACGGCTTCCAGGTCACCGTGGACTCCCGATCCCCCTACGGAGGTGTGCGCGCCGTGGTGTTCCTGCCCAACGCGCTGCTGACCCACGCGGGCACGGGGACCGGCCCCTCCCTGCCGTCGTCCGCCTCGAACGCGGCCCTGCCCTCCCCCGCCCACGCATCCTCGCCCGCCCTGGCCCAGGCCCAGGCCCTGGTCCAGCCCCAGGCGTCGTCCTCGTCGGACCGGCACCCGACGGCCCGGCCGGCCGCCCACCCCGTCGCGCACCCCGTCGCGGGGCCGGCCGCGCAACCGGCAGCGGGCCCGGCCCCGGGATCGAACGGCTACCCCCAGCGCCGCCGCCTCGTCCCCGACGGCGACCTCCAGCAGAACGTCACCGCGCTCACCGCGCCCGCGGAGCCCGCGCGGTCGGCGGAACGCGCGGCCGCCGCCATGGGCGCGTTCCAGCGCGGGTCGGACGCCGCCCGCGCCTCCCACCCGATCGAGCACGAAGGAAACCGACAGTGAGCACAACGGACAGCTGGATGCTCAACGACATCGTGAACCTGCCCGAGGTCCGGCACGCGATCGTGCTGACCGCCGACGGGCTGCTGGACGCCCACTCGGCCGGGATCACCCGGGAGCAGGCCGAGGTGTACGCCGCCGCGGCGTCGGCGCTGCAGTCCCTCAGCCGCAACCTCGCCGGGCCGTGCCTGGGCGACCCGCGGACCTCCTGGCACCAGACCATGGTGGAGTTCGCCAACGGGTACGTGATCGTCATCGCCGCCGGGGCGGGTTCCTACCTCGCGGTGTCGTGCACCGGTGCGGCCGATCTGCAGGTGATCGCGTACCAGATGCACAAGACCGTCGACCAGCTGGGCCGGGAGATGACCAGCCCGCCCCGCAACGGCGTCACCACCTCGTCATGACGCCGGTCCCGCGCGACGACGACCTGGTGCGGCCCTATGTGGTGACCGGCGGCCGCGCCCACGCCCGCGTGCCCTTCGACCTGGTGACCCTGGTCGTCGCCGACGCGGCCTTCGGCGCGCCGGACCTGGGCACCAGCCCGGAGAAGCGCCGCCTGCTGGAGCTGTGCTGGGGCGGGGCGCTGTCGGTGGCGGAGATCGCCGCCTACCTGTCCCTGCCCGTCAGCGTCACCAAGGTGCTGCTCAGCGACCTGGCCGAGGCCGGTCAGATCAGCACCCGCGCTCCGGCCCCCGTCGTCCACGGTCCCGACATCCAACTTCTACAGGAGGTACTCGATGGGCTTCGCGCCCTGGTCTGAGCGTCCCCCGGGCGCCGTCTACCTCGGCGCCACGGTGCGGCGATCGGTGAAGATCCTCATCGTGGGGCACTTCGCCGTCGGCAAGACCACTCTGGTGGGCGCCCTGTCGGAGATCCCTCCGCTGCGCACCGAAGAGATCATGACGCAGAGCGGCGCCCTCGTCGACGACCTGGCGGACGTGCACGGCAAGAACACCACCACCGTGGCGCTGGACTTCGGCCGCCTGACCCTCAACGAGCACCTGGTGCTGTACCTGTTCGGCGCCCCCGGGCAGGAACGGTTCCGGCAGCTCTGGCACGACCTGGCCTACGGCGCGCTCGGCGCGCTGGTCCTGGCCGACACGCGCCGCCTGCAGGACTCCTTCCCGGTGATGGACCTGGTCGAGTCCCACGGCCTGCCGTACGCCGTGGCCGTCAACCACTTCGAGGACGCGCCCGCCCCCGACCTCGCGGCCCTGCGCGACGCGCTGGACCTGCTGGAGGAGACCCCCCTGGTGGTGTGCGACGCGCGCGACCGCGTCTCCGCGGGCAACGCCCTGATCACCCTCGTGCAGTACCTGCTCGACCGCGCCACCAAGGAGCTCGTGTGACCGCCCGCCGCCACCTCGCCACCCCCGCCGCGCCCGCGGCCGGCTCCGACCCGCCGGCCGCGTCCTGGCAGTGCGCGCCGCTGTACGGGCCCGAGTTCGCCGCCGACCCCCGCGGCGTCTACGCCCGGCTGCGCACGCTGGGACCGGTGGCCCCGGTCGAGCTGGCCCCCGGCGTGTACGCCTGGCTGGTCACCGACTACTACGCGGCCCTGGAGGTGCTGCGCAACCCGCACATCTACTCCAAGGACCCGCGCAACTGGCGCGCCCTGGCCACCGGCGAGGTCCCGGCCGACAGCCCGGTCATGCCGATGATGGGCTACCGGCCCAACGCGCTGTTCTCCGACGAGCCCGACCACGGCCGCTACCGCCAGGCGATCACCGACAGCCTGGCCCGGGTGGACCCGCACACCCTGTACGGCTTCATCACCCGTACCGCCGACCAGCTCATCGACGCCTTCGCCCCGCACGGGCGGGCCGACCTGCTGGCCGACTACGCCACGCCGCTGCCGGTGCTCATCTTCAACCAGCTGTTCGGGCAGGCCGACGACGCCGGTCCCCGGCTGGTCGCCGCGCTGGCCAAGATGTTCGAGGGCGGGGACGGCGCCGCCGAGGGCAACGAGCTGTTCACCCGGTACATGGTCGAGCTGATCACGCTCAAGCGCACCCGGCCGGGCTCGGACGTGACCTCCTGGCTGATGTCCCACCCGGCGGGGCTGAACGACGAGGAGATGATCCACCACTGCACGCTGATGATCGCCGCCGGCACCGAGCCGGTGACGAACCTGATCGGCAACGCGCTGCAGCTGCTGCTGTCCGACGACCGCTTCGCCGGTGACCTGTCCGGCGGCACCCTACCCGTGGACGCGGCCCTGGAGGAGGTCCTGTGGAAGGACCCGCCGATGGCCAACTACGCCGTCCACTACCCGCGTCACGACGTGAACCTGCGCGGCGTGCTGCTGCGCGCGGGCGACCCGGTGGTCATCAGCCTGGCGGCGGCCAACAACGACCCCGTCCTGAACCCGTCGCTGAACCGTGCCGGCAACCGCGCCCACCTGGCCTTCTCGGCGGGCCCGCACGCCTGCCCGGCCAAGGACCCGGCCCGTCTCATCGCCACCGCCGCCATCGAACGGCTCCTGGACCGCCTGCACGACGTGGAGCTGTCGGTGCCCGCCGCCGACCTGCGGTGGCGGCCGGGGCCGTTCCAGCGTGCCCTGACCTCCCTGCCCACGCACTTCACGCCCCTGCATCCCCTTTCCCTAGGAGACAGCTCATGGACGTCACAAGCGCCTGCCCATTCACCATCGACCCCACCGGTGCCGACATCCACGGCGAGGCCGCACGCCTCCGCGCCGCAGGCCCTGCGACACTGGTGACGCTCCCCGGCGGGGTCGAGGCGTGGGCGGTGACCGACCACGAGCTGCTGCGGCGGCTGCTCGGCGATCCGCGCGTCTCCAAGGACCCGCGCCGGCACTGGCCCGCCTTCAGGGAGGGCAAAATCACGCAGGACTGGCCGCTGTTCACCTGGGTGGCCGTCAACAACATGTTCACCGCCTACGGCTCCGACCACGCCCGGCTGCGCCGGCTGATCTCCCCGGCGTTCACCCCGCGCCGTACCGAGGCGCTGCGCCCGCGCGTCCGGCAGATCACCGACGAGCTGCTGGACGGCCTGGCCGCCGTCCCCGCCGGTCAGGTCGTGGACCTGCGCGACGCCTTCGCGTACCAGGTGCCGATGCGGGTCATCGCGGAGCTGTTCGGCCTGCCCGGGGAGTCGCACGGCGACATCCGCCGGGTCGTCGACAGCGTGTTCCACACCTCCGCCGACGTCGAGGAGGTGCTGGCCACCCAGCGCGACGCCTACGCCATCCTCACCGGCCTGGTCGCCGCCAAGCGGGAGAACCCCGGCGACGACATGACCAGCGACCTGATCACCGCGCGCGACGGGGAGGGCGACTCCCGGCTCAGCGAGGAGGAGCTCGTCGACACCCTCTTCCTGATGATCGCCGCCGGGCACGAGACCACCGTCAACCTCATCGACAACGCCCTGTACGCGTTGCTCACCCACCCCGACCAGCTCCGGCGCGTCCTGGCGGGCGAGAGCTCCTGGGCGGACGTGGTCGAGGAGGCGCTGCGCTGGCGGGCGCCCGTCGCCAGCCTGCCGCTGCGCTACGCCGTCAGCGACATCGTCCTGGACGAGTACGGCATCGTGATCGGCGAGGGCCAGCCGATCCTCGCCGGGTACGCCGGCGCCGGTCGCGACACGGCCGTGCACGGCGAGGACGCCGACCGGTTCGACGTCACCCGCCCGACCCGCCGCGAGCACCTGGCCTTCGGCTACGGCGCCCACTACTGCCTGGGCACCTCGCTGGCCCGGCTGGAGGCCGGTATCGCGCTGTCGTCGCTGTTCGACAGGTTCCCCGGCCTCACCTTCGCCGTCCCCGCCGAGGAGCTGCGACCGCTGGACTCCTTCATCGCCAACGGGCACCGCGAGCTGCCGGTCCTGCTGCACCCCGCCGCCTGACCCACGGCGTCCTTGAAGTCCCCGGTGTTCCCGGCGTCCTGGGCGCCGGGGTTCCGGCAGGTCCCGCCGCCCGGCCCGGGAACCGGCCGGTCACCGGTCACCGGGCGGCACGCGGCGGTGGAGGCGCCGCGTGCCGCCCGCCGATGACCGGGTCTCGACGACATCCTCGACGACGCCGGCGTCACCGCCGGGCGAGCAGATGCGCGTGCGGAAAGCCCCGTACCGGGTCCTCGCCGGGAGCCTGGATCAGCCGGGCCACCTCGGTGAGCCCGGCCTGCTCCAGCAGCCCGGCCACGTGGTCGGGCGAGTACCGGTAGGCCAGGGACACCTTGTGGTCGAACGCCTCGGCCGCCTCGGCGGGACGGTCGTGCGCCTGGAAGGACAGCAGCAGGTGGCCGCCGGGGGCGAGCACGCGGCGGAACTCGGCGAACGTCCGGGGAAGGTGCCCGGGCGGGGTGTGGATGATCGAGAAGCCGGCGAGGACCCCGGCCAGGGAGGCGTCCTCCACCCGCAGGTCCTCCATCGCCCCCACCTCGAAGCGGAGACCGGGATGGGCCTCGCGGGCGAGCGCGATCATCTCCGGTGACAGGTCGACGCCGAAGGCGGCCACGCCCAGGGAGTTCAGGTGCGCGGTGACGTGCCCGGGACCGCACCCCACGTCGGCCACCGGACCGCCACCGGCCGCCCTGACCCGGCCGGCGAGGACGGAGAGCATCGCGTGGCCGATCAGGTCGGTGGGGAAGTGCTCGCCGACCAGCTCGGCGTAGGGGACGGCCGCGGCGTCGTAGGCGGTACGGGTGGCGGCGAGGAAGTCCGGCTCGGTCATGGGCGACCATCCTAGATCGAGACGGTACCGGCGCCGGCCGCCGATCCGCCCTCACCACGGCTTCCCCAGGCGCGTCCCCCCTTCGCCACGGGCAGGCCCCGTCCGCGACACCGACCACGGCCCCGGACCCCCTGCCCGGCACCGCCGGACGTGTGCTATCAATTTAATGACCGGATAAGAAGATCTGGTCAAACTATTGAGAACGGCGGGGACCGTGGAACCGGAGAGCAGAAGGGCCGGGCGTCCCCCGCAGGACGCCGCGCACCGGCTCGCGCGGGCGCACCGCATCCTGGACGCCACCTGCGACCTCGTCCTGCGCTGGGGATACGACAAGACCACCGTCGAGGACATCGCCCAGCGGGCCGGGGTCGCCAAGGGCACGATCTACCTGCACTGGAAGACGCGCGAGGAGCTGTTCTCCGCGCTGCTGCGCCGCGAGCGGGTCGAGATGATCACCGAGGTGCGGCGGCGGATCACCGAGGGCCCCGGCACGCTCCGCGACCTGCTCGCCCTGCTCGCCGCCGAGCTGCTGGGCAGGCCCCTGATGCGGGCGAGCCTGCTGGGCGACTCGGCGGTGCTGGGCAGGCTCACCCGCCGCAAGCGGGAGGACCGGGCCGCCGAGGAGCTTGGCGGCGACTTCCGGACCTACCTCGGCACGCTGCGCGAGCACGGCGCGCTGCGCGGCGATCTCTCCCCCGCCGAGCAGGTGACCGTGCTCATCTCGGTGCTGTACGGGTTCCTGATCGTCTCGCAGATGATGCCGGACGAGTACCGCCCCTCCGACGAACGACTGGCGCAGCTGATCGCCGACGCCGCCGGCCGGGCGATGGAACCCGAGGGCCCGATCCCGGCCGGCGCCGCCCGCGCGGCGGCACGGGCCACCCTGGACTACGTCGACGCCGCCGTGGAGAGCGCGCAGCGGAAGCTGCGCGTCTCCCTCGGCAGTGAGGAGAGCGCGCGATGAGGATCCTCCCCCTGGACGACGAGGCGGCCGACCTCGCACTGACCGGCGGCAAGGGGGCCTCGCTGGCCCGGCTGGCCCGCGCCGGGCTGCCGGTCCCCGGCGGGTTCCACGTCACCACCGAGGCCTACCGCGACTTCGTCGCGCGCGACGGCCTGAACGAGCAGATCATGGAGGCCGTCTCCGGCGCCTCCCCGGACGAGGCCGCGCGGCGGATCGCGGCCCTGTTCGCCGCGCGGGAGATGCCCGCCGGGCTCGTCGCCGAGATCCGCGCGGCCCACGCCGGTCTCGGCGACGACGTGCCGGTCGCCGTACGGTCGTCGGCCACCGCCGAGGACCTGCCCGGGATGTCGTTCGCCGGGCAGCAGGACTCCTACCTCAACATCCGCGGCGACGCCCTGCCGGACGCGGTCAGGCGCTGCTGGGCCTCGCTCTGGACCGCCCGCGCCATCGCCTACCGGGTCTCGAACGGCGTCCCGCACGACGACGTCGCCCTGGCCGTGGTGGTCCAGAAACTCGTGGACGCCGACGCGGCGGGCGTGCTGTTCACCGCGAACCCGGTGACCGGGGCCCGCGACCAGGTGGTGATCAACGCCGCGTGGGGGCTGGGCGAGGCCGTCGTGGGCGGGCAGGTCACGCCCGACGTCGTCGTCGTGGGCGTGCCCGGGGGCGAGGTCGCCGAGGAGCGGATCGGCGACAAGACGGTCATGACGGTCCGCGTGCCCGGCGGTACCCGTGAGGAGCCGGTCCCCGGGGAGCTGCGCCGCCGTCCCGTCCTCGACCGGCCCCAGATCGCGGACCTGGCGCGGCTCGCGGCCAGGATCGAGGAGCTGTACGGGACGCCCATGGACGTGGAGTGGGCCAGGCGGGCGGGGGCGTTCCTCGTCCTGCAGGCCCGCCCGATCACCCGGCTCGGCCCGCAGGTCGAGGAGTGGAACGACAGCCTGACCGGCGACTACCTGTGGACCTCCGCCAACCTCGGTGAGGCCATCCCCGACGTGATGACGCCGTGCACGTGGTCGCTGGTGCGGCTCTTCATCGCGGAGGCGATGGCGGTCTCGCAGTTTCCCGGCTTCACGGTGGCGGGCAACATCGGCGGCCGCTTCTACATGAACCTGAGCGTCGTGTTCTCGGTGGCCCGCGCGATGGGCATGAGCCGCAGGCTCGGCACGATCGAGCAGGTCTTCGGCAGGTTGCCGGCCGGCCTGGAGGTGCCGCCGCTGCCCGTGTCCCGTCTGCGGATCGTCAGGATCGTGGTGCCGCTCGCGCTCACGATGCGCAGGCGGGTCGCGGCCGGCACCCGCGGGCTCCCGGGCTTCCTGGCCACGGCGCGGCGGCGCTGCGAGGCGCTGCGCGAGCGGGCCGCCACCGCCGCGACCACCGGCGAGCTGGCCGCGCTCTGGGAGTCGGAGCTGCTGCCGTACTTCGTCGAGGCCTGCCGGGCGCTGGAGGCCGCCGGACGCCAGGGAGGCACCGCCCTGGTCATGACCCGCCAGAGGCTGCACAGGCTGGCCGGGGAGAGGGACGCCGAGGCCATGCTCACCGGGGCGGGTGACGACGGGGAGCTGGCCAGCCTCGGCACGATCGTCGGGCTGGAACGGCTCGCCGCCGGGGAGATCGACCGGGAGACCTTCGCCCGCCTGTACGGGCACCGCGGCGCGCACGAGTTCGAGGTCTCCCGGCCCCGGCCCGGGGAGGACCCGGACTGGATCGACGCGCAGCTCGCGGCCCTCTCCACCGACGGCGGGCGTACCGCCCTGTTGTTCGAGCGCCGGCGCGAGGCGCGCGACGCGGCCTGGAGGCGCTTCGCGGAACGCCACCCCCGCAAGGTGGCCCGGACCCGTGAGCGCCTGGCGCGGTGGAACGCGATCGTCCGCGACCGGGAGGCGTCCCGCTCGGAGGTGATCCGTGCCTTCTGGGCGCTGCGCGCCTTCGTGCTGCGGGCCGGCGAGCTCACCGGCCACGGCGAGGACCTGTTCTTCCTGTCGATCCAGGAGATCCTCACCGTGCTGCGCGGTGACGAGGGGCCCCTGGCGAAGGTCGCCGTCCGGCGGGCGACCCACGAGCGGTACGCGGCGCTGCCCGTCTACCCCACGGTGATCGTCGGCAGGTTCGACCCGGTCCGCTGGGCCGCCGGCGCCGACCGGCGCGGCGACCTGTTCGACGCCCGTGGTCCCGTCACGCCGGTGAGCGAGACGGTGACCGGCTTCCCGGGCTCCCCCGGCGTCGTCGAGGGCGTGGCCCGCGTCCTGACGGGCCCCGAGGAGGGCGACCGGCTCGCACCCGGCGAGATCCTGGTGACGACGCTGACCAACATCGGCTGGACCCCGATGTTCCCCCGCGCCGCCGCCGTGGTGACCGACATGGGCGCTCCCCTGTCACACGCCTCGATCGTCGCCCGCGAGCTGGGCATCCCGGCGGTGGTCGGCACCGGGAACGCGACCATGCGCCTGCGCGACGGCGACCGGATCAGGGTCGACGGCGAGCGCGGCACGGTCGAGGTGCTGGCTCCCTGAGCCCTGCCCGGCCGGCCCGGGGCGGCACGGGGAAGCACGACGTGACGCGGACGTTCCGGCCGGGGACGACGTGCCCCGCGCTCACCGTGGTCGTTCGCCGGGCAGGTCCTGGAGCACGCTCCCCAGGGGGCCGGAGCCCTCTCCCACCGGGAGCAGGGCGTCGACGACGTCGCCGGGCCGGAGGCCCTTCTGCGTGAGGTGGCCGTTCACCGCGAGCTCGGCCAGGCCGTGCGCGGTGGCCAGCAGGGCCATGATCCGGGCGTGGGTCACCGTCGCGTCCCCGGCGGCCTCCAGGCCGAGCGCGGTCATCACCTGGTCGATCGCCTCCTCCAGCTCGGGGTGGTCGCCCGCGCCGAACACCGAGGCGAACACCAGCCGGTACTCCTGGCGGTGCTCGACGGCGTAGGCGATGTAGCTCAGGTAGAAGGCCCGCAGCCGGGCACGCCGGTCGCTCTCGCGCAGCACCTGTCCCGCGACGTGCACGCTGAGGTCGGTGATGACCCGTACGGCGAGCGCCGCCAGCAGCGCGGTCTTGTCGGCGAAGTGCCGGTAGGGGGCGGTGCGCGACAGGCCGGTCAGGTCGCCGACGGCGCGCAGCGTCACCGCGTCCAGGCCCTCCTCGCGCAGCAGCCGCAGCGCGCTCTCGACCAGGCGGGTCCTGGTGTCGTCGGCCACCCGATCCACCCCTCCCTCATGCTGTGTTGACAACGTCAACGTAGCTGGTTGACACTGTCAACATGAAGTTGACGACGTCAACCGGAGAGACATGAAGATCACCGTGAACGGTCTGCCCGCGACGGTGGACGCCTCCCCCGACGACCCCGTCGTGGACGTCCTGCGCGAGGGACTCGGCCTGACCGGCACCAAGGCGGCCTGCCGCACCGGCGTCTGCGGGGCGTGCACGGTCCTGGTGGACGGTGTCCCGCAGGTGAGCTGCCTGCTCCCGGCGGCCGTGCTGGAGGAGCACGAGATCACCACCGCCGAGGGGCTGGACCACCCCGTCCAGCGGGCGTTCGCGGCCCACGACGGCCTGCAGTGCGGTTACTGCACCCCCGGGTTCGCGGTGGAGGCGGCCGCCTTCGTGGACGCCTGGCGCGACGGTCACGGCGACACGGCACCGCCGCGCGAGCGGATCGCCGCGGCCCTGGCCGGTCACCTGTGCCGGTGCGGGGCCTACGAGGGGATCCTCGCGGCGGTCGCGGCCGCCTGCCGGGGCGAGCACGACGACCCCGCAGGCGCACCCGCCCGCGTGGAGGCGATGGAGAAGATCACCGGCCGGGCCCGCTACACCACCGACGTGCGCGAGGACGGCATGCTGGAGGGGGTCGTCATCCGCTCCACCGAGGCGCACGCCCGCGTCACCGGCGTCTCCGCGGACGCCGCCCACCTGGTCGACCTGCTCTCGGCCGACCGCGTCGTCCGCTACGCCGGCCAGCCCGTCGCCGCCGTCGCCGCCCCCACCCTGCGCGAGGCCCTGGCGATCGCGCGGGCCGCCCGGATCGGCTACGAACCGCTGCCGGCCGCCCTCGGCGACGGCGCCGCCGACCCGGGAGCCCCGCTCGTCTACGAGGACGAGGCCGCCCGCGGGCGTGCCCCCAGCTCCAGCGAGGGCGTGAGCCTGCCCGGTGCCTGGAACGGCAACGTGCGCGGCCCCTTCACCCGGGCGAGCTGGCGCGGGCGCACCGCCGTCAGGCGGATCGAGACCGCGCGCCGCGCCGGCGACCCCCGCCTGGTGAGCGGCACCTTCATCACCGCCGTGCAGGTGCACACCCCGATGGAGCCGCACGCCTGCGTCGCCCGCTGGGACGCGGGCGGCGACCTGCACCTGCACCTGTCCACCCAGACCGTCGGCATGGCCGCCGAGCAGGCCGCCAAGAGGTGGGACCTGCCCGTCTCCCGGGTGCACGTCGTCGCCGACCACGTCGGCGGCGGCTTCGGCGCCAAGAGCGGCGTCACCGTCGAGACGGTCGCCGCCGTCGAGCTCGCGCGGGCCTGCGGCGTCCCGGTGCGGGTGGTCTTCGGCCGCGCCGAGGAACTGACCGACGCGGGTGGCCGTCCCGGCAGCCGTACCGTTGTCGACCTGCTCGCCGACGACCGGGGGGACCTCGCCGCCCTGTCGGTGGACGTCCACGGGCGCGGTGGCGTGGCCGTCGGATCGGCCGTCGCGATGCTCGCCCGGCTCATGTACGGCACGGCGCCCCGGCGGTTGCGCGACCACGACGTGGTCACCAACGAGCCGCCCGGCGCCCCGTTCCGCGGCCCCGGCGGGGCGCCCCTGCTCTGGGCGCTGGAACAGGCGGTGGACGAGGCCGCCCACCGCCTCGGCGAGGACCCCGTCGCTTTGCGCCGCCGCTGGGACGGCAACCCCAAGCGGCGCGTCCTGTACGACGTGGCCGCCGCCCTGCCGCAGTGGACCGGCAGGCCGCGGACCGGCAGCGGGACGGGCCGCTTCCGCCGGGGCGTCGGGGTGGCCGCCGCCAACTGGCCCTACATCCTCGATCCGGGCACCGAGGTGGAGCTGCGCGTCGAGGGCGGCACGGTGGTGGCCGCCACCGCCACCCAGGACATCGGGACCGGCATCCGCAGCGTCATCGCGGCCGTCCTGGCCGAGGAGCTCGGCCTGCCGGCCGGGCGGATCCGCGTCGAGATCGGCAGGACGGGCACCGTGCACGGGCCGCCCTCCATCGGCAGCCGTACCACCACATCGGTCGCCCCGGCCGTCCGCGACGCGGCACGGCGCCTGCGGGAGGTGGGGCTGACCGACGGCGCCCGGGTCGTCGGCGGGCGCCGTCGCGACCGGCGCGGCTACCTGACCCCGGTCCCGGTGGGCGGGATGGCCCTCGGCCGGGGCTTCAGCGGGTCCGTCCACGTCACCGAGGTTGAGGTCGACACCCGGCTGGGCGTCGTCCGGCCGCTGCGGGTGTGGGCCGGCATGGCGGTGGGTCACGTCTACGCCGAGCGCCTGGCGCGCAACCAGTGCGAGGGCGGCGTCGTCCAGGGCATCGGCTACGCGCTGTACGAGGAACGCCTGGTCGACCCGGTGACCGGGACCGTGCTCACCACCGACCTGGACCGCTACCGCATCCCGGGCATCGGCGACACGCCCGAGATCACCGTGCACTTCCACCGGGACGGGTGGGACCACGTCAACGGCCGCGGCGTCGGCATCGGTGAGATCTCCACGATCGGCGTGGCCGCCTCGGTGGGCAACGCCGTGCACAACGCCACCGGCTGGCGTCCCCATGACCTGCCCATCCGCCCCGACCGGCTCCTCGAAGGGATCTCCCGTTGACCTCCTGCCCGCGGCCCGTCCGCGTCCTCACCCCGGGAGGCGTCCGATGAGCACGCTCACCGACCTCGAACAGGCCGCGCGGCGCGGCGGCGAGTTCCGCGCCGGCGGCACCGACCTGATGGGCCGCCGCGCGGCCGGGCCGCACGTGGACCTGCGCGGCCGGCCGGAACTGTCCGGTGTCACCCGGCTGCCGGACGGCTCGACCAGGATCGGCGCGCTGACCACGGTCGCCCGCATCGCCCGCGACGCCGGTCTCGGCGCGGACCATCCCTGCCTGACGCTGACCGCGGCCGCCCTGGCCACCCCCCAGATCCGGGAGGCGGCCACCGTCGGGGGCAACCTGCTGCAGCGCAACCGCTGCGCGTACTTCCGCACGCCCGTCCCCTCCTGTCACCAGAACGGCGGCGACCGCTGCCCGGCCCGGATCGGGCTCGCCCCGAACGCGGCGCTCGCCGAGACCGGCCCGTGCATCGCCCCGCACCCGTCCTCGCTCGCGGTGGCGCTGCTCGCCTGCGACGCCGTCGTCGAGGTCCACGGCCGCGACCCGTTCCCGCTCCCCGGCCTGTACGGGGACGGCTCGGACCCCTCCCGCGACCACCTGCTCGGCCCCGGGGAGATCCTCCGCGCGGTCGTCCTGCCGCCGCCGGTGCCGGGCGGGCGGGCCGCCTACCATCGGGCGATCTCCCGGGCCGAGGCCGAGTGGCCGGTGGTCGAGGTGGCGGCGCGGCTGGTCGTCGACGGCGGCCGGATCGTCCTCGCCAGGGTCGCCGCGGGGGGTGTCGCCCGCGTCCCGGTGCGCCTGCCCGGCGTCGAGGAGGCGCTCCTGGCCGGGGAGCCCCTCGAACGGGCGGCCGACAGGGCCGCGGACCGCCACGCCCCGGTGGCCCGCGGCCGTCACGGGCTCGCGCTGCTCACCGGAACCGTCCTGGAGGTCCTGGAGCGCGCCACCGGGCAGGCGGCGACCGGCGGCCGGTGAGCCGCGCTCGCCGTCCTACGGAGCCCCGCGGGGCTCCGCGAGATCCCCCGGGGCCCCCGAGGCCCGGGGAGACCGCAAGGCGCGGGAGGCGCGGGAGGCCCGGTGATCCGCCGCCCGGCCGCCGCACCCGTCGCGGGCTCCGCCGTCACGGACTCCGCCGGTACGCCGGCGGCTCCTGGCGTGCCTCCCGGGGCGATCCCTGGGGCGGCCCCTGGCGGTACATCCGCGGGGGCTTGTTGCCGGCGTACTGCCCGCCGTCGATCGGCAGCACCGTGCCGGTGACGAAGGACGACCGGTCGGAGCAGAGCCACACGACGGCGTCGGCGACCTCCCGGGCCTGGCCGACGCGGCGCATCGGGGTGGCCAGACCGGCCATCCGCTGGGCCTCCTCACCGGCCTCCCGCAGGCGGTGGGTGAGGATCGGCCCGGGGGCGACGACGTTGACCCGAAGTCCCTGGTCGGCGTAGTCGAGGGCCGCGACCTTGGTCAGGCCGACGATCCCGGCCTTGCCCGCCACGTAGGCGGCGAGGTTGGCGGTGCCCTGCAGCCCGGCGATCGAGGCCATGTTGACGATCGCGCCGCCACCGGAGCCGAGGATGGCCGGGATCTGGTACTTCATGCCGAGGAAGGTGCCGCGGACGTTGACGCGGATGCCCCGGTCGAAGTCGTCGGGGTCGATGTCGGCCAGCGGCGCGGGGAGCGGCCCGTCGGTGGCGTTGTTGAAGGCCGCGTCCAGGCGGCCGAACTCCTCCAGCGCGCACCGGACCAGCCGCTCGGACGAGCCGGCGTCGCCCACGTCGGTGGCCACCGCCACGGCCCGGCCGCCCTCGGCGCGGATGGAGTCGGCGACCGACCGCGTCGCCTCGAGGTCGCGGGCTCCCAGCACGACGGCGGCACCGGCGCGGGCGAAGGCCGCCGCGGTGACGGCGCCGATGCCCCGGCTCGCACCGGCCACCAGCGCGACCCGCCCCTCCAGCGGCCGGTCCCCCGCCGGGGAGGTCGGGGCGGTCATGGCGTGCTTCCCAGGTGAACGGTCATCGGTGCTCCCTGTCCGGGGGGTGGGTGGACGGCCGCGTTCCGGCGGCCTCCCCGAAAGATAGATGTCTAATGATTAGACGTCAAATGGTTAGACCGCGGTGTTATCCTGGCCGCATGCCGCCCCCTTCCGAGCCGCCGATCGGCCTCCGCCTGACCGGGGCGGCCAAGGCCGTGGGCCGCGCCTTCGACGAGGCGCTGGCCGAGGCGGGCGGTTCCCTGCCGGTGTGGCTGATCCTCATCTCCCTCAAGTCCCGGCGGCTGGGCAACCAGCGCGAGCTCGCCGACGCGGTCGGCATCCAGGGGGCCACGCTGACCCATCACCTCAACGCGATGGAGAGGGCCGGCCTGCTCACCCGCCGCCGCGACCCGGCCAACCGGCGCGCCCACGTGGTGGAGTTCACCGAGGAGGGGGAGGCGCTGTTCCACCGGTTGCGGCAGGCCGCCGTCTCCTTCGACCGGCGGCTCCGCGCGGGCCTGGACGAGGAGGACGCCGCCGCCTTCGAGCGGGTGCTCGCCACGATGGAACGCAACGTCGGGCGCTGACGGCCCGGCCCGGACGACCGGAGCCCGTCCCGCACGACCGGAGCAGCCGGGACGAGCAGGACGAGCAGGACGGCCGGGATGACCGGGACGACACCCGTGCGAGCCGGACGGGCGAGGGACGCGCCGCGCGCCGGATAACCGGAGGCGCGCCGGACACCCGCCCTGTTACCGTCGAGGGGATCCCGCCGGACGACGTCCGGCGACGAGCGTGGAGGAAGCCATGGCAGCCCGGGATTCGATACCGGGCCATCACGTCGCACCGGCCGTTCCGGCCCGGTGACGATCGCGTCCGACCCCTGAGCGGTGGTCGGCGAGCCTCGTGGTGCCCGGTGATGTCGCGATCATTTCGATGCACAGCACCGTAGGAGCCTTACCTTGTCACACGACACCTCGTCCGCGTGGTACGCGGACTTCTTCACCGAGCTTCCGAACGAGTTCTGGCGGCGCGCCGTGCCGCCGGAGGCCGCCGAGGCCGAGGCCGACTTCATCGAACGTCACCTCGGGCTGAGGCCCGCCTCCCGCATCCTGGACTCCCCCTGCGGCAGCGGTCGGCACACGCTGGCGCTCGCCGCGCGCGGTCACCGCGTGAGCGGGGTGGACATCTCGGCCGAGGCCATCGGGTACGCCCGGCGGGCCGCGGCCGAGGCCGGTCTCGACGTCGAGCTCGCCGTCGCCGACATGCGGGACGTCCCGCGTGACGGCTCGTTCGACGCCGCCGTCTGCATGGGCAACAGCTTCGGCTACCTGGACCTCGCGGGCGCCCGCGAGTTCGTCGCCGCGCTCGCCGCGGCGGTGCGGCCGGGCGGCGGCCTGGTGGTGGACTTCAACGCCGCCGCTGAGTCCGTCCTGCCGGGCTACCGGGGGGAGCCGCGCCACATGGAGGCGGGCGGCATCGTCGTGACCACGACGACCGGGTACGACGCCGCCCGCAGTGTCCTGCTCAGCAGGTACCACTTCCGCAGGGGTGCGGAGGAGTTCGAGTCGACCGCGCTGCACCACGTGTACACCAGCGCCCACCTGGGCGCGCTGCTCACCGAGGGCGGGTTCGTCGACGTCGGGTTGTTCGGCGGGCCGGACGACGCGCCCTTCGGGATCGGCTCGGGCCGGTTGCTGCTGACCGCGCGCCGGGCCGCGGGCCCGGGACCGGGACCGGCCAGGGCGTGAGCACCGGCCGCGGCGGGCGGTGCCGGGGCCCCCGCGCCCCACGCCCGCCGCGGCCGGATCGCCGTGAGAGCGTCCGCGAACGCGTTCCGTGAGCGCGTCCGCGGACGTGTCCGTGAGCGCGTTCGGTGAGCGCGTTCCGTGAACGCTGTCCGCGGACGCGTCCCGGAGGCCGCCGGGGACCGCTTCTGGGTGAGGGACGGGAGCTTCGGGGAAGGCCGTACCGCATGAGAGTCACACTGGTCCGCGGGGACATCACCGAGCAGGACGCCGACGCCGTCGTCAACGCCGCCAACTCCTCACTCCTGGGCGGCGGCGGGGTCGACGGGGCCATCCACCGGCGCGGCGGCCCGGCGATCCTGAGGGAGTGCCGCGAGCTGCGCGCCTCCCGCTACGGCGGCGGGCTGCCGACGGGGCAGGCCGTGGCCACCACCGCGGGCGACCTGCCGGCCCGCTGGGTCATCCACACCGTCGGGCCGGTGCACTCCTCCACCGAGGACCGGTCGGACCTGCTCGCCTCCTGCTACCGCGAGTCCCTGCGCGTCGCCGACGAGCTCGGCGCGGCCGTCGTCGCCTTCCCGGCCGTGTCCGCAGGGGTCTACGGCTGGCCCGTCGGCGACGCCGCCCGGATCGCGGTCGAGACCGTGCGCGCCACCGCGACCAAGGTGACCGACGTCCGGTTCGTCCTGTTCAACGAGGAGGCGTACACCGCCTTCGAACGGGCCCTCGGCACCGGGGAGAACGGGAGGTCCTGAGGAGCCCGTGGATTCGCGGGCTCCTGGCCCTGAGAAGCCCCGGGAATTTCCGGAGCTCCACGTCCGCGTCCCGTCGCTCCTACGCGACCCGTGTAAGGGTTATAGTTCGGTTTATTCGGTTACCGAGGCGGGGGAAGAGCGTGCGGATCTCCATCACCGACTACGCGGCCGGGGCGACCCTGGCCGGTGATCTGGCCAATACCTCGCCCACCGTGCAGACGGTGACGGGCGAGGCCCTGCCGACCCCCGAGACGTTGACGGAGTTCCTCACGGGGCACGGGCTGCGGCTCGACGCCATGGCCGGCGGACGGATGCCGTCCGGCGACGACGTCCGCGAAATCCACCTGCTGCGCCGGGAGGTACGCGGCGTCGTGGAGACCGAGACGGAGGATCAGGCCGTCGCGGGCGGCGCCGTGCTGGCCGGACGGGCGGGACTCAGGCCCGTGCTGCAGCGTGACCCCGGCGGGCGGTGGCAGTGGTACGTCCCGACCAGGCCGGACGCGCCGCTGGCCGAGGAACTGGCCGCGTTCGTCGGCATCGGGCTGCTCGGCGCCGTCCGGGCACTCGGGCACGGCCGGTTCCGCGCCTGCGCCGCCCCGGGCTGCCGCGGGGTGTTCGTCGACATCAGCCGTGGGGGGCGTCGCGTCTACTGCAGGCCGGACGTGTGCGGTAACCGGATCAATGTCGCCAATCACCGCGAAAGACGACGGCTTGGCAGCGCCGCTCACTGAAGGACATCAGGAGAACCCCGTGAACGACCCCGTGAACGGCACGACGGCCCGTCCGCCGGGCGGCCCGCCGCTCGCCGGCGCCTTCCGGCTCCCCGACGGCACCTGGATCCGCGGCCGCGGCCTTCGCCGCCCCCCACCGGAGGGGCCCGTCCCCGACTTCGGCCTCTACCTGGGCTCCGACCGGCTCCGCCGTCGCCACGAGGGCGGGCTGACGTGGCCGCACGAATGGATCCGGTGGTCCGACTTCCTGCTGCCCCGCGACCGCGACGCGGCCGTGGAGCAGATCCGCGCGCTGTACGAGCGAGCGCGGGCGGGCGCCGCGGTGGAGGTCGCCTGCGGGGGCGGCGTCGGCCGCACCGGCACGGTCGTCGCGTGCCTGGCCGTCCTGGCCGGTCTCGACCCGGCCGACGCCGTCGCCTGGGCACGTGAGCACCACCACCGCCGGGCCGTCGAAACCCCCTGGCAGCGCCGCTGGGTGCTGCGCTTCCCACCGCCCGTCCACCCGGAGCCACGCGACTAGACCGTGTCGTCACGGCGCCACCGGCGCCACCGGCGTCACGGCGTCACCGGCGTCACGGCGTCACCGGCGTCACGGCCACATCGGCGGATCGACGGGTCGGCATGCGCTCGATAAGCGGGGTCATCTGGGAGTATTCACTCCGTGGTCACCGTGTGATCACCGTCCGGTACGCATATCCCGGCCGCCGGAAAACGGCGAATCACCGTCGGCCGGATAAGCGGACACGGGAGGCGATTCATCGCGGACCGAATTCGCGTCTCGGGCATATACCCGTCCCACTCCGGCCCCTCCGCCCTGGTCAGCGCCCCTCCCCCATTAATCCCGACATCTCATATTTAAACCGGAAATTTCTACAAAGTTCGATGCGGCTACCTTCACCGATCCCGACGTAATCGCCATATGCTGCCGTGCCGCTATCTGTGCCAAGAATCCTCCCGTATCGTTGTGGCGTGACGGCAGAGAAGAGACGCCAGCACGACCAGGAGTTTCACGACGGGGCCGGCCGGATCGCCAGGGAGACCCGGCGGCTCATCTCCCAGGTGGCCCGCGAAACGGGTGTCAGCGAGGACGCGCTGAGAGAGTCGGTCGCCGGCGACCTCGGCGACCGGCACCCGGTGCCCGGTACCGGACCGCAGACGTCCGGGCCCGGAGGAACGACCCACGGGCATCCCGAGCCCACCGGACGTCCCGGGCCCACCGGGCACCTCGACAACACCGGGCATCCGGAGCACGCGCCTCCGGAGCCGCCACCGGCCCCGCGCCTGATGGGGGGATGCGTCATCTGACAGGACGCCCACGGCCTCGGCCGTATCCGTGAGGACGGCGCCCGAGCCGGTCCGGGACGCGACCGCGTCCACCGGCCCGCGAGCGCGTCCGGATACGCACCGAGGCACATCTCGTCACACGCCGGGGTTCTCGCACGGGCACGGTCCTTCCTTCCCGCCCGCCGGAGAACCCCGGCGTCTCCCTGCCCGCAGCGGGGAGGCCACGACCCGGACACGCCGGCGTGTCACGCTCGGCACGCCG
The DNA here is from genome assembly GCF_039534895.1 of Streptosporangium longisporum. Taxonomy (NCBI): domain Bacteria; kingdom Bacillati; phylum Actinomycetota; class Actinomycetes; order Streptosporangiales; family Streptosporangiaceae; genus Streptosporangium; species Streptosporangium longisporum. The sequence continues at coordinate 149,458 of NZ_BAAAWD010000012.1, forward strand.
GCCTCACGAAGAAGGTTTCATGATCAGCATTCACGCCCTCGTCGGTATCGCGACGGTGGCCTTCGGGATGGTCATCTCACCGGGCCCCAACATGATCTATCTGATCTCGCGGACCCTGACCCAGGGGCGCCGGGCCGGGTTCATCTCGCTGCTCGGTGTCGCGGTCGGCTTCCTCGTCTACATGGCCGCGACCGCGGCGGGGCTCTCCACGATCTTCGCCCTCGTCCCGCAGCTCTTCACCGCCATCAAGATCGCGGGAGCCGCGTACCTGCTCTGGCTGGCCTGGCAGGCGGTCCGGCCGGGCGGGCAGTCGGTCTTCACCCCGAAGGACCTGCCCGAGGACCCTCCGCGCAAGCTCTTCACGATGGGGCTGGTCACCAACCTCCTCAATCCCAAGATCGCCATTCTCTACATCTCGCTGCTCCCGCAGTTCGTCGACCCCGAGCGCGGCAACGTCGCGGCGCAGAGCCTGATTTTGGGGCTCACCCAGATCTGCGTGGCCCTGACCATCAACGGCATGATCGTGCTCACCGCGGGCTCCGTGGCCGGCTTCCTGACCGGACGGCCGTTCTGGATCCGCGTCCAGCGCTACCTGATGGGCACGGTCCTGGCCGGGCTCGCCCTCAGCATCGCCGTGGACCGCTGACCTGCCGCCGGGCGCCCCGTCCGGGCGCCCGGCACCACGACATCTAGCGGCCTGGCCGCTTTAGGACTTCCTGAGACAGTTGTCCCATCTCATCGCAGTCAGCATCGTCTAGTCATGGATCCGGCGATCGACGAAGAACGTCTCGCCTGAGCGACTCGGGCACCGCTGACTGATGGGACCCCTTCGATGACATCCTCAATTCGGCTCACTCACCACCGCCTGGAGGACGGAACTCGTGATCTGCTCGGTAAGGAGATCACCGAGCGCGTCACCGCGGCAGAGCTGGAACCGGACGCGGACGAGGCCATCCTCGCCCGTATCGGCGCGCAGGCACTGAGCCGCTACCTGGCCGGGGAGATCCTGCACGGCATCCACATGTTCTCGGTGACGGCCCGCCACGCGCTCCTCCTGCAGAACCTGCCCACCCAGAGGTTCCCCGCCACCCCGGTGAACGGGTTCGGCACGGAGACCGAACTGGCCGTGATCAACGCCCTCCACTTCGGGCTCGTCCAGCTCCTCGGGATCACACCGTTCGCGGTGAACTACGAGAACGACGGACGGCTGATCCGCAACGTGATCCCCAACCCGGCCGCGTCCGGCACCGCCAGCTCGTGGGGAGCGGACTCCGAGTTCTTCTGGCACACCGACAACCCCCACCTGCCCTTCGGTGACGCGGGCGCGAACCCGCGCCTGTACGTCCCGCGCTACCTGACCTTCTACGCGGTACGCAACGAGGAACGGGTACCGACCGAGCTCGCGGCCATGGAGGACGCCGTCGGCCGGCTCGACGAGCTCACGCAGCGCCGGCTCCAGTCCCCCTCGTACGAGGTGAGCCCTCCGGCGTCGAACGACGCGGGGGCGGCGGGGGCGTGCCCGCTGAGCGACACCGCGCTGCTGGAGCAGAGCTCGGAGGGGCTGCGGGTCCGCTACGACCGCGGCACGACCAGGGCACGCACCGCCGAGGCGGGCGCCGCGCTCCAGACCTGGTCCGACACGCTGGCGACCATGCCGTCGAAGGAACTCTGCCTGGAGCCCGGCGACTTCATGATCTTCGACAACTACCGGGTGCTGCACCGCCGGAAGGCGTTCCGGCCGATGCCGCCCCAGAACGCGCGCTGGCTGCGCCGCTGCTACGCGAGCTGACGACAGAACCGAGGAGATGGAGCATGGGAATGTTTCGAGTGGCGATGATCGGTGGCCGGCCCGCCCCGGTGACGGGTGCGAAGGAACTGGGCATCGACGTGGTGCTCGTCCACCAGGAGGGCATGTACGACCCGGCGATCGCGGCGCACTGCGAGCGGATCGTGCACGCGCCCATCGACGACGGCCCGGCGATCCTCGAGGTCCTGCGGCCGCTTCACGAGGAACGCCCCTTCGACCGGGTGCTCACCACCACCGAACCCGCGGGCGAGTCGACCGGGTACGTGGTGGACGCGCTGGGCCTGCCGGGGGTCACCGAGGCGACGGCCCGCGCCCTGAGGGACAAGACGCTGACCCGCAAGCTGCTCGCCGAGCACGACCTCAGCCCGGTGCGCTACCGGACGCTGAACAGCGCCGAGGACGCCACGGAGTTCCTGGAGTCGGTCGGCGGCCCCATCGTCATCAAGCCGATCGACGGCGCCGCCAGCCTGCACATCCACGTCGCCACGGGCACCGACGAGGCGGTGCTGGCGTGGAAGCACCTCCAGGAGGCGGGGATCACGTCGGCGATCGGCGAGGAGTTCCTGGAGGGACCGGTCGTCAGCGTCGACTCCTTCTCCCACGCCGGCCGGCACCTGCCCATCGGGTACTCCGAGTACCGGATGAACGACCGTTTCGTCGAGTGGGAGGTCAGCACGCCGAGCCGGGTCGCCGCACCCTACCTCGACCAGCTCCGTGAGCTGACCCCCAGATTGCTGGACGCCGTCGGCCTCACCGAGGGGCCCTCGCACAGCGAGTTCGTCCTCACCCCCGACGGCCCGCGGGTGCTGGAGTCCCACGCCCGGCTGGCCGGAAGCGGCGCGCCCGAGCTGGTCAGGCGCGCCTTCGGCCTGGACCTGGCACGGATGATGCTCACCGTCCCGCTGGGGATCGACGAGCTGCCGCTCACCTCCCCCGAGCCGATCAGGGGCGCGGCCGTGAGGTTCTTCACCCCCGACCCCGGCAGGATCGCGTCGATCACCGTCGACGAGGACATCCCGGCCGTGGTCAGGCGCATGAAGCCGGGCGAGGTGCCGAACGTCTTCCTGCCGTACCTGGAGACGCTGCTGGACGTCGAGGTGGGAGCGGTCGTCATCAAGAACGAGGGCGACGAGGTGCCCCCGCTGCTGACGGTCGCCGACTGCACCTCCGGGTACGTGATCGCCTCCGGACGCGACGCCGCCGACGCGGTGGCCAAGTGCGACGCGGTCAACGACATGATCCGGTTCGAGATCGCCTGACCCGGACGGCCGGGGCCCGCGACCCCGGAGGATCCCAGACGACGGTACGCGGCCGGGCGCCGCTCTCCCCTGCTTTATAACGCGCCCGGCCGACCAGTTCTGAAAGGAAGCCGATGACGGCCCTGCTCGTGCTGGAGGACGGACGTGTCTTCCACGGGATCCCCTACGGAGCCGAGGGGGAGACCTTCGGTGAGATGGTGTTCAACACGGGGATGACCGGCTATCAGGAGACGCTGACCGATCCGTCGTATCACCGTCAGATCGTCGCGATGACCGCGCCGCACATCGGTAACACCGGTGTCAACGACGAGGATCCCGAGTCGGGTCGGGTGTGGGTGGCGGGGTATGTGGTGCGGGAGCCGGCGCGGGTGGCCTCGAGCTGGCGTTCGACGCGGTCGCTGGACGACTACCTGCGTGAGCAGGGGGTGGTGGGGATCGCGATGGCGGGGACGCGGGCGTTGACGCGGCATCTGCGGGAGCGGGGTGCGATGCGTGCGGGGGTGTTCTCGGGGGCTGCTTTGGCGCCGGTGGCGGAGTTGCTGGAGCGGGTGCTGGGCAGTCCGGCGATGGAGGGTGCCGATCTGGCCGGGGCGGTCACCACGAGCGAGGCGTATGTGGTGCCGGCGATCGGTGAGCGGCGTTTCACGGTGGCGGCGGTGGATCTGGGGATCAAGGCGATGACGCCGCATCGGCTGGCCGAGCGGGGGTGTGAGGTGCATGTGCTGCCGGCCTCGGTGACCGCGTCCGAGATCCTCGCGCTGGGTCCGGACGGGGTGTTCTTCTCCAACGGCCCCGGCGATCCTGCGACGGCCGACGGTCCGGTGGAAGCGTTGCGCGGCGTGCTGGAGGCGGGGGTGCCGTTCTTCGGGATCTGTTTCGGTAACCAGTTGTTCGGGCGGGCACTGGGGTTGGGCACCTACAAGCTGCGCTACGGCCATCGCGGGGTCAACCAGCCGGTGCGTCATCAGGGGACCGGCAAGGTGGAGATCTCCTCGCACAACCACGGGTTCGCGGTACGCGCACCGGTTGACGGGAGGTTCGAGACGCCGTTCGGGCCGGGTGAGGTCACCCACGTCAACCTCAACGACGGCTGCGTGGAGGGTCTGCGGCTGCTGGGGCGTCCGGCGTTCAGTGTGCAGTACCACCCCGAGGCCGCGGCCGGCCCGCACGATTCGGCGGGGCTGTTCGACGACTTCTGCGCGCTGATGAGCCAGGGGAAAGGTTCGACGGCCGACCGGCAGGAACTCCTCGGCCGGCACGACTCCGGACAGAGGACGACCATGATGGAGAACCACGGTGCCTAAGCGCACGGACATTCAGTCGATCATGGTGATCGGTTCCGGGCCGATCGTGATCGGTCAGGCGTGTGAGTTCGACTACTCCGGCACCCAGGCCTGCCGCGTACTGCGCGCCGAGGGCTTCCGGGTGATCCTGGTCAACAGCAACCCCGCCACCATCATGACCGACCCCGAGTTCGCCGACGCCACCTACGTCGAGCCGATCACCCCCGACATCGTCGAAAAAATCATCGCCAAGGAACGCCCCGACGCGTTGCTGCCCACGTTGGGCGGGCAGACCGCGCTCAACACCGCCATCTCGCTGTACGAGGCCGGGGTGCTGGAGCGCTACGACGTCGAACTCATCGGCGCCGACGTGGCCGCCATCCAGGCCGGTGAGAACCGGCAGATGTTCAAGGACATCGTCGCCACCGTCGCCGCCGAACACGGCCTCAACGCAGAATCGGCCCGCTCGCTGATCTGCCACACCATGGACGAGTGCCTGACCGCCGCGAGTGAGCTGGGCTATCCGCTGGTGGTGCGGCCCTCGTTCACCATGGGCGGCGTCGGCTCCGGCTTCGCCCACGACGAGCACGACCTGCGGCGCATCGCCGGCGCGGGCCTGGACGCCTCCCCCACCACCGAGGTGCTGCTGGAAGAGTCGATCCTGGGCTGGAAGGAGTACGAGCTGGAGGTGATGCGCGACCGGGCCGACAACGTCGTGATCGTGTGCTCGATCGAGAACATCGACCCGATGGGCGTGCACACCGGCGACAGCGTCACCGTCGCCCCCGCCCTGACCCTCACCGACCGCGAGTACCAGAACATGCGCGATGTGGCGATCGCGGTGATCCGCGAGGTCGGCGTCGACACCGGCGGCTGCAACATCCAGTTCGCCGTGGACCCGGCCACCGGCCGCATGGTCGTGATCGAGATGAACCCGCGGGTCTCACGCTCCTCGGCGCTGGCCTCCAAGGCGACCGGCTTCCCGATCGCGAAGATCGCCGCCAAGCTCGCCATCGGCTACACCCTGGACGAGATCCCCAACGACATCACCGCAGAAACCCCCGCCTCGTTCGAGCCCAGCCTGGACTACATCGTGGTCAAGGTACCGCGCTTCGCGTTCGAGAAGTTCGCCGGCGCGGACGCCACCTTGACCACGCACATGAAGTCCGTCGGCGAGGCCATGGCCATCGGCCGCTCCTTCCCCGAAGCACTGCAAAAAGCACTGCGATCCCTGGAGAAGAAGGGCTCCTCCTTCAGCTGGGCCGGCGAACCCGGCTCCAAGGACGAGCTGCTGCACTCGTGTCGCACCCCGCACGACGGGCGCCTGGTCACCATGCACCAGGCCATCCGCGCCGGAGCCACCGTCCAGGAACTGTTCGAGGCCACCAGTGTGGATCCGTGGTTCCTCGACCAGCTCATGGCGATCGAAGAGAGCGCGATACGGATACGGCGTGCTTCCCGGCTGACCGCGGACACACTCCTTCACGCCAAACACCTGGGGTTCAGTGACGCGCAGATCGCCGAGCTGCGCGACATGGACGAAGCACGCGTGCGCGACCTGCGCCACGCCCTGGGAGTACGACCGGTCTACCACACCGTCGACACCTGCGCCGCCGAGTTCGCCGCCCAGACCCCCTACCTGTACTCCACCTACGACGAGGAGACCGAAGTCCCCACCGGGGACCGGCCCAAGGTCATCATCCTGGGTTCCGGCCCCAACCGCATCGGCCAGGGCATCGAGTTCGACTACGCCTGCGTACACGCCTCCTTCGAGCTGTCCAAAGCCGGTTATGAGACCGTCATGGTCAACTGCAACCCCGAGACCGTCTCCACCGACTACGACACCTCTGATCGCCTCTACTTCGAACCCCTCACTTTGGAGGACGTCCTTGAGGTGGTCCATGCCGAACAAAGCACCGGCCCCGTCGTCGGCGTGATCGTGCAGCTCGGCGGTCAGACCCCGCTGGGCCTGGCGCAGGCTTTGAAGGATGCGGGTGTGCCGATCGTGGGCACCTCCCCGGAATCGATTCACCTGGCCGAGGAGCGGGGGGCGTTCGGGCGGGTGCTGGCCGAGGCCGGGCTGCCCGCACCCAAACACGGCACCGCCGTCACCCCTGATGAGGCATTGGCCATCGCCGCCGAGATCGGCTACCCCGTCCTGGTCCGCCCCTCCTACGTACTGGGCGGCGCGGGCATGGCCATCGTCTACGACGACACCACCCTGACCACCTACATGGAACGAGCAGGCGCAGCCAGCACCCACCCGGTGCTGGTGGACAAGTTCCTGGACGAGGCCGTCGAGATCGACGTCGACGCCCTGTACGACGGCACCGAACTCTACCTCGGTGGGGTGATGGAACACATCGAGGAAGCCGGCATCCATTCGGGAGATTCGGCCTGCTCCCTGCCGCCCATGACGCTGGGCGGGTACGACATCAAACGCATCCGCGCCGCCACCGAGGCCATCGCCCGCGGCGTCGGCGTCCGCGGCCTGCTGAATGTCCAGTACGCCATGTCGGCCAACATCCTCTACGTGCTGGAGGCCAACCCGCGCGCCAGCCGCACCGTGCCGTTCGTCTCCAAAGCCACCGCCGTCCCGCTGGCCAAGGCCGCCGCCCGCGTCATGCTGGGTGCCACCATCACCCAGCTACGCACCGAAGGACTACTGCCCGCCACCGGCGACGGCGGCACCCTGCCTTTGGACGCCCCCATCGCGGTCAAGGAAGCCGTGCTGCCCTTCAACCGCTTCCGCGGGGTGGACATCGTGCTGGGCCCGGAGATGCGCTCCACCGGCGAGGTGATGGGCATCGACGCCTTCTTCGGCACCGCCTACGCCAAATCCCAGGCCGCCGCCTACGGGTCGTTGCCGACCAAGGGGCGGGCGTTCGTGTCGGTGGCCAACCGCGACAAACGCGCCATGATCTTCCCCGTCAAGGCGCTGGCCGACCTGGGCTTTGAGATCCTGGCCACCGAAGGCACCGCCGAGGTACTGCGCCGCAACGGCGTCCATGCCAAGATCGTGCGCAAACACAGCGAAGGCACCGGCCCCGAAGGTGAGGCGACCATCGTGGGACAGATCCTCGACGGCGAGATCGACCTCATCGTCAACACCCCCTTCGGCAGCCCCGGGCAAGCAGGCCCCCGCCTGGACGGATATGAGATCCGCACCGCCGCGGTGCTGCGCGCCATTCCCTGCATCACCACCGTCCAGGGCCTGGCCGCAGCCGTCCAAGGCATCCAGGCGATGGCATGGAGTGACCACGATGTGAAGTCGCTCCAGGAACACGCGCGAAAGCAGAGGGTCGATCTCCGTCCCCAGGCGATCCAGGGGGAACCGGCACCGGCGGGCGTCCGTCCAGCAGATGAAACGGCGGTTCCGTGATTCGCGGGGCTTGATACGTTGTTGCTTCTGCCCAGTGTTCGTTTCTCGTGAATCGCCGGCCGATGGGAGCATTTGATGACCGGAACCGTGGTTGTGACCGGTGCGAGCAGTGGAATCGGCGCGGCGACGGCCAGACGGCTGGCGAAGGACGGGTACGACGTGGTGCTCGCGGCTCGCCGCCTGGACCGGCTGCGGGAGCTCGCCGACGAGATCGGCGGGCGCGCGCTTCACCTCGACGTCACCGACCCCGAGTCCGTCGCCGCTCTCGCCGCGGCGCTGGACAGGTGTGACGTGCTGGTCAACAACGCCGGTGGGGCGATCGGCTCGGAGTCCGTCGGTACGGGCGACCCCGCCGACTGGGCCCGTAGTTTCGACATCAACGTGCTCGGCACGCTCCACGTCACCCAGGCGCTGCTGCCCCTGCTGCGTGCCGCGGGCACCGCCACGATCGTCACCCTGACCTCGACCGCGGCCTACGTGAACTACGAGGGCGGCGGTGCCTACAGCGCGGCCAAGCACGCCGAGCACGCGCTGGTGCAGACGCTGCGGCTGGAGCTGGCCGGTGAGCCGATCCGGGTGGTGGAGGTCGCGCCGGGCATGGTGCACACCGAGGAGTTCGCCCTCAACCGCTTCCGCGGCGACGCCGGCAAGGCCGCCGCGATCTACTCCGGCGTGGACCGGCCGCTCGTCGCCGAGGACGTCGCCGAGTGCATCGCGTGGACGATCGGCCTGCCGCCCCACGTCAACATCGACCAGCTGGTCGTGCGGCCGCTCGCGCAGGCGGCCCAGCACAAGGTGCACCGCGGCCCGCTCTTCCCCTCCTCCGCGAACGATTCCTGAGCCGTCCTCATGAAAGGCGCGGCGGATGAATCGGCAGAACGAAATGGTGTGACCACCCGGAAGCTCTTCGTGAGCATTCCACGTCGACCCTTATTCATTTCCGTCGGTTGACGGATCGGCGGACCCCGTCGCCTGTTCCCGTCCCCCACGCAGCGTCATTTCGCGATTTACGGCCCGTCGTCACCGGCGGGCCGTTTTTCATGGGTCCCGTAGGCCACGGGATGCGGACGGAAAAGAAGGGGGCGATGGTGCGCGCGCCCATTCGTGTCCGATTCAACGTAAACTTTCATGATATCGGTCTTTTATTGTGTTTTTGGCGGCCTTGATTGTTCGCCGACGGCGAGCGCCCGGTCCCAGGGCCGGTCTCGACATCCGGACACCGCTCCGTCCTGGTGTAGACGACCTCCCCGCGGCGGCGCCCTCGCCCGGGAGTGGGACACGCCGGAGCCGGGGCCGTGGCCAGGGCGGGTGCGCCGGAAAGCCGATTTTCGGATCGTGCGGCCGGCCCGGCCACGCCTCCCCATTGACATGGAAAACGGCCTCTAATACACGGGGTCACCCATCGTGATATTCGAGTACATCTTCCGTTAACAAATGCGGACCGTTAAAACCGATAACCGCTGTTATCACATGGATATATGTCAATCAAGAGCTTGATAGCGCACGGGCGCCTTGCTACCTTTGTCGTGGTTGAGCCAATTCCCCCTGCCTTGGGCGCAGGACACGGGAAAAATCGGGGTGACAGGTCGGCAGCGACGAGGACGCCGCTCGGAACAAATCTCCCTCAGTGGATATCAGCGTTCGATGTCGCACCACCTTTAACTTTTGCCATGCCCGAATACTCCAGGGCATCGGCAGGAAGACCTTTTCGTCATCGCGGTCCCGGGCCGCCCGCCATCGGCGCGGGCGGCCGACGGCCACGACCAAGGAGGAATCACCTGTGAAGTCGCAGCGCGCTGCCCTCACGCCTCAAATGCTGCGGTACGACGACTTCGACCACCGCTCGGAGACCCGGTGGCTTCCCTACCTGATGTACTTCCACCGGGTGGGCTACCGCTCCGAGGTGATCAACACCGACGCGCTCGGCTTCCGCATCTCCCACGGCGCCGGTGCCCGCGCCTCCGCAGGCGGCGACCTGCCGCGCGGCCCGGTGCGGCTGTTCGCCGGCAGTTCCACCGCGTTCGGCATCGGTTCCACGACCGACGCCGCCACGATCCCCTCCCGGCTGTGGACCGAGTACGCGCCGTCGGTGCCCTGGCTGAACTTCGCCGGACGGAGCTACAACTCGACGCAGGAGCTGTCGCTCTTCCTGCTCTACCGTCACCTGCTCCCGGAGATCGAGGAGATCGTCGTCTTCTCCGGGCTCAACAACCTGGCGCTCGCCCGGCTGCCCGAGTGGCAGCGGGGGGACCACGGCGGCTTCTTCAACTGCGGCGAGTACTTCGAGCAGATGGAGGAACTGCGCGCCCGGCATCGCAAGACGCCCGTGGTCTTCGGCCGGCGTGCCGAGCGCAGGACCGCCCCGCCCGAGGAGGCACCGGTGCCGCCGCTGGCGGACCGCATCTCCTACGCGGCGGACCTCACCGTCCGCCACCTCGAAGGCTGGCGCCTGCTGGCCGGACAGACCGGGGCACGGCTCTCCTTCGTGATGCAGCCGCTCGCCACCTGGGTCAGGGAGGAGCACGCCCCACAGGAGAGGCTGCTGTTCGGCGAGCTGGACGAGAAGTCCAACTTCTGGTCCCTCTACGGCGACATCGCCACCAAGGAGGCCGGCCGCGCCTACGCCGAGGCGCTCCGCGACGCCTGCGAGAAGAAGAAGATCGACTTCTTCGACATCAACCCGGTGCTCTCCGAGGCCGTACGGGAGCAGGACTGGCTCTTCGTGGACCGGGCCCACTTCACCGACGAGGGCCACGACATCGTCTCCCGGATCCTGGCCGACTCCCTCGGCCTGACCTGACCGGGCTCAAGCCGACCCGTCCCGAACCGAACCCCCGAAAGGAACGTGTGCCGTCATGTCGTTCGTGCGAAGGGTGCTGTCCAGGCTTTTCGGCCGCAGGCCCAAGAAGAAGAAGGACGACGCGTCCATCTACCCCATGTTCTGACGAGCCCGTGCGATCCCCCGGCTCGCCGGGGGACGGATCCCTGAGACACGAAGGAAGGGCAGGAAGGTGCGACGTCGTACGTCACACACATCTCCTCCGGACGCGCAACCCCGGGGCGGGACGGAATCCACCTCCAGGACGCTGTACGCGAGGGCCGGCGATCCGGAGGGCTCGTTCCCGGCGGGCGGGTTCGTCCAGGAGATCCGCGCCGAACTGCGGCGGCTCGCCGGCCCGCACGACGGCACGCCACGGCTGGACGATCTCGTCGAGCAGGCCGCGACCTGGGCCGGGCAGGACAGGGAGCGCTACCGGTCCCTGATGGAGCGCGCCTCCTCCGGCCCGCCCGGCGCCGGCGACGTCCTGGTCCGCCGGGCGGCGCTCGGCTGCGCCCCGCTCGGCCTGGCGTCCGGGGCGTGGCTGCAGTGGCTGAGCTCCCCGGGGAACGCCGACGACGCCGTCGTGCTCGACATCCTCACCCTGTACGCCTCCGACGTGGGCGTCGGCCATCCCCGCGCCTCCCGGGGCAGCGCCTATCTCGTCCTGCTGCGTCACCTGCTGCTGTCGGAGAACGCCGTCCCGCGGGCCCGTCTCGCGCTGGAGCGGCGGATCGCCGACGGGGCCTTCTACCTGCCGGCCCTGCTGCTGGGCATGAGCCGCCGTCCGGACGACTTCCGGCCGGAGATCCTCGGCGCCGACCTGTGCCTGCGCTCCGCCGGGCTGCCGCCCGCGCTCAGCCTGGTCAGGCAGGCGCATCCGGCGGCCACGGACTGGACCGCGATCGATCCGGGCACCGTCCGGCAGGCCGGATGGCGCTCGGGGGCCGAGCAGAGCCGCGTCGCGGTGGAGGCGCTTCTCGACGCGGCGCCCGGCGGAAGGGGGGACGTGTCCCGTCCCGCCGGGGGCGACGCGGAGCGGGTGGCGCTGGGCTTCGGCTGGGCCCTGGCCGCGCTGCGGCGCTGGAGCGACGACCTGCACGCCGAGCTCGACGCCTCCCTCGACCCCGCGTACGAGATGGCCGAGCTGCTGAGGATCAGGTCCCGCGAGGGATCGGTCTACCACCACGACTTCACGCTGCAGGACCGGTCGCTGTCGGAGTGGCTGAAGCAGAGCCGGACCGACCCCGGGCCGCTGCTGGAGGCGCTGGCCGGGAGCCGCCTGGTGAAACCCGGGCGCTCGTCGGCCAGCTCGCTGGTCAACGGCCTGGTCGGTGAGCGCGGGCCGATGTTCCGGGTCTTCGGCCCCGAGGACCTGTCGGTGATCCGCCGCTGGATCGACGCGCTCCCCGCCGGTGGGGACGGGCCGGCGGCCGTGCCGCTCCCGGCCGTTCCCGGCCGGGACCCGCTGGTGCTGCCGTCGCTGCACGCCGCCCCGCCGGAGCAGGGGCGTACCCCCTCGGGGCTGCGGGAGGCCTACCACCTGCTGCAGCGCAGGACCGACACGCCCGCCCTGCGCCGCTTCGCGCTGACGTACGTGCACCGCTGGCTCGCCCGGTCCCGGCACGGGATCGACAACGGCGAGCTGCAGCTCCCGGAGCGGTGGAGCCCGGAGGGGCTGCGGCCCTGGCTGGCCGAGCAGCACGACCGGCACGGGCGCGAGTTCGAGGAGAACGCCGACGTGCCGGTGCCGTCGCGCGAGGAGCTGATCGACTCCACGCTCCAGCTGGCGCCGCTGACCCTGATCGACGGGAGCTGGCTGCAGGGGTTCACCGACTACGAGCACGCCTCCTCCGAGATCGGCCACTCCCTCTTCGAGACCTACTGGGACGAGCTGGGGAACGGCGAGGTGAAGCTGAACCATCCGCTGATCTACCGCCAGGTCCTCGCGGAGATGGGCATCGAGCTGCCGCCCACCGGGACGCCCGAGTTCGCGCGCTGGCCGGGCCTGCGGGAGGGCTCGTTCGAGCTGCCGGTGTACTGGCTCAGCATCGGCCGGTTCCCGCAGACGTTCATGCCCGAGGTGCTGGGGCTGAACCTGGCCATGGAGCTGTCCGGGGTCGGCGGCACCTACCGGCGGGCCCGCATCGCCCTCAGGAAGCACGGGTTCAGCACCCGGTTCGTCGACATCCACAACACCATCGACAACGTCGCCAGCGGTCACTCCGCGTGGGCCGCAGACGCGGTCGACACCTACATGGCGGCGCTGCCCTCCTCCCGGGGAACCGGCGCCCAGGCGCGGGCCTGGGGACGGGTCCGGGCCGGCTACCGGTCACTCAACCCGCCGAGGGGGTTCTGGGCCCGCCAGGCCGCACGTCGGGCACGAGCGCCCCGCGACCCCCGTTGAGCCCTTCTCCGCAGCACCCCTCCGCAGCACCCCGAAGGAGCACGCCCGTGTCAGACCTGGTCCTGGGCATCTCGGCCTACTATCACGACAGCGCGGCCGCGCTGGTCGCCGACGGGGTCCCCGTCGCGGCGGCGCAGGAGGAACGCTTCACCCGCCGCCGCCACGACTCCGCCTTCCCGTCCCGGGCGGTGGAGTACTGCCTGCGCGAGGCGGGGGCGGACCTGGGCGACGTGTCCGCGGTCGCCTACTACGAGGACCCGAAGCTGAAGTTCCGGCGGGTGGTGTCGACCTTCCTGGGGGCGGCTCCGCGGGGCTTCGCCTCGTTCAGCGCCACCCTTCCCGAGTGGCTCTCCTGGAAACTGGACGTCGCCACGACCCTGCGGCGCAGGCTCGCCGAGCTGGACGCCGGACCGGTGCCGCGGATCGTGATCCGCCGCCACCACGAGTCCCACGCCGCGTCCGCCTTCCTGCCCAGCCCGTACGAGAGCGCCGCGGTGCTCTGCATCGACGGGGTCGGCGAGTGGGCGACGACCACGCTCTGGCACGGGCGGGGGAACCGGCTGCGGCAGCTGGCGGAGCTGCGCTTCCCCCACTCGCTGGGGCTGCTGTACTCGGCGTTCACCTACTTCTGCGGTTTCAAGGTGGACTCGGGCGAGTACAAGCTGATGGGCCTGGCCCCCTACGGCCGGCCCCGCTACGCCCACCTGATCAGGGAGAGGCTGATCGACCTGAAGCCGGACGGCTCGTTCCGGCTGGACATGCGCTACTTCGAGTACCTGCGCGGGCAGGTGATGACCGGCCGCGGGTTCGAGCGGCTCTTCGACGGGCCGCGCCGGCTGCCCGAAGGCCCCCTCACCGAGCGCGAGTTCGACCTGGCCGCCTCGGTGCAGCAGGTCACCGAGGAGGTCGTGCTCGCCCTGGCCCGTACGGCCCGGCGGGTGACCGGCGAGTCCCGGCTCTGCCTGGCCGGAGGGGTGGCGCTGAACTGCGTGGCCAACGGCAAGGTGATCCAGGAGGAGGTCTTCGACGAGGTGTGGATCCAGCCCGCCGCCGGTGACGCCGGAGGCGCCCTGGGCGCCGCCCTCGTCGTCGCCTCCGAGCGGGGCGCGCCGCGCGCGCACCTGGGCACCGGGCGGGACGGGATGTCGGGGTCGCTCCTCGGGCCCGCCTACGACGACGAGGCGATCGGCGCCTACCTGGACGCCGAGGGCATCCCCTACACGCGGCTGGAGCCGGACGAGCTGGCCCGCAGGGTCGCCGCCGAGCTGGCCAGGGGCAGGATCGCCGGATGGTTCCAGGGACGGATGGAGTTCGGGCCCCGCGCGCTGGGAGCCCGCTCCATCCTCGGGGACCCGCGGGACACCGGGATGCAGTCGGAGATGAACCTCAAGATCAAGTTCAGGGAGTCGTTCCGGCCGTTCGCGCCGTCGGTGCTCGCCTCCGACGCCAAGGACTACTTCGACCTCAAGCAGGACAGCCCGTACATGCTCGTGGTCGCGGGGGTCTCGGCGGCGCAGCGGATCGAGGCCGCCGACACCGGAGGCGCGACCGGGCTGGACCTGCTCCGCGTGCAGCGGTCCACCATCCCCGCGGTCACCCACGTCGACTCGTCCGCGCGGGTGCAGACCGTCACCGAGCACAACAACCCCGCCTACCACCGGCTGCTGGCCGCCTTCAAGGAGGAGACCGGCTGCCCGGTGCTGGTGAACACCTCGTTCAACGTCCGCGGCGAGCCGATCGTGAACTCCCCGCGCGAGGCGTACGCCTGCTTCATGCGCACCAACATCGACCTGCTGGCCATGGGCGGTTTCCTGCTGGACAAGACGGCCCAGCCGGAGTGGCGCGAGGAGAACGACTGGCGCGAGGCCATCCCGCTGGACTGACCCGGGCACCCGCCCCTCCCGTACGTGCCCGCCTCCCCGTACGTCCGAGAAAGGAACGCATCCCCGATGCGCAAGGTGGCACTTCTCTCCGCCTACTACCTGGTGATCACCCCGGCCGGCCTGCTGGCCCGGGTGACGCGCGACCCCCTGCGCCGCCGCTGGAACCGGCGCGCCCGCACCTACTGGATCTCCACGGAACGGCCATGACGGACCACATCCTGGTGATCCACCGCTGGCGCGACCGGCACGCGCTGTACGAGCACTACATCGACCACCACGCCCACCGGGTCAGCTACGTGACCACCGAGCTGGGCAGGGCGTCCGTACCGGAGACCGCCGCGGAGATCGTGACGGTCCCGGCCACCGACGACCTGGAGGCGGTGCGCGCGGCCACGGAGACGCTGGCCGCGCGCTTCGGACCCCCGGCCCGGGTGCTCGCGCTCAACGAGGGCGACCTCGACACGGCCGCCCGGCTCCGCGCCCATCTCGGGTACCCGGGGCAGCGGCCGGACCGGCTGGCCCGGTTCCGCGACAAGCTGACGATGGTCCGGACGGTCTCGGCGGCCGGTCTGGCGGTCCCCGCCTTCGCCGACGCGCCCGGCCCGGAGGCCGTGCTGGACTTCGCGGAGACGCACGGCTGGCCCGTGGTGGTCAAGCCCCGGCGCGGCACCGCCAGCAGGGGCGTGCTGCGGCTCGACTCCGCCGAGGAGGTGTCCGCGCTCGGTGACCTGGCGCCGGAACCGCGGCTGGTGCAGCGCTTCTGTCCCGACCCGGTCTACCACGTCGACGGCCTGTGGACCGGTACGGAACTGGGTCCCTGGCGGGCGTCGCGCTACCTGAACACCTGCGTGGACTTCACCGTCGGCGAGGTGCTCGGCTCCGTGGAGGTCGACGACCCGGACCTGCTGGGCCCGCTGGGCGACTTCACCGCCGCCGTGGCCGGTGCCCTGAGCGACCGGCCCTGGGTGTTCCACCTGGAGGTGTTCGTGGGATCCGGGGGTGACGGCCTGCCGCGCATCACCTTCCTGGAGGCGGGGTACCGGGTCGGCGGCGCCGAGATCCCCTTCCTGTGGCGGGAGGTTCACGGCATCGACCTGATGGCCGCCGCCGCCGACGTCCAGCTCGGCCGCACCCCCTCGCTGCGGGTGCCGGCCACCTGGGAGACCGGTGGCTGGCTGCTGGTGCCGACCCCCGTACCGGCTCCCTGCCGGGTGGTCTCGGCCGAGCTGCGGATCGATCCGCAGGAGGGCCCGTACGCGCGGGTCGTGCCGCCGGTGGGACGCCTGGTGCCCCGGGTGGGCGGTTACGAGCACGTCGGAGCGCGGTTCCGGTTCCGCGGGGCGTGTACCGACGACGTGGAGAAGGCCATCGTGAAGACCGCGTCCCAGTTCCGGCTGGTCTGCAGCCCCGTGCCGTGACGTTCGAGTGCCGTGGAGGTGAGCGATCCAACATGCGTACGGACATTCCGGCGGCTCCGCCGGAACTCATGGACACCGCCGTCGCCGTGTACAGGTACGCGATCATGTGCGGTCACGTCGACGCCGGGACGGTGGCGTCCGAGCTGGGCATGGGCCCGGCCGAGGCGGCCGAGGCCTGCGAGAACCTGCTGGACCTCAAGCTGCTGATGGAGAAGGACACGGAGGGGACGCTGATCCCGGTCCATCCCGACCTGGCGCTCACCGTGCTGAACGAACCGCTGGCCGACGAGATCAGGCGGCGGGAACAGGCGATCGACGTCAACACCCGCCGGATCCAGCGCATCTCCGAGGACCTGGCGCGGGCCGCCGCCCGTCCCCAGGGCACCGAGGGCGTGTACCTGGTGTCCGACCCCGCCGAGGTCCAGCGGGAGATCGACGCGGCGAGCCTGCGGTGCACCCGGGAGGTGGTCGTCATGCGGCCCGGCGGCTGGAAGCGCGAGGGACGCCGGGCCGACGCCGTCTCCACCGAGGCGTCGATGTTCAAGCGCGGCATCACCCGGCGGATGCTGTTCCAGCACACCACCCGCGCCAGCCTGGGCATGCGCTCCTACGTCGCCCGGACCGCAGAGCACGGGGGGCTGGTCCGCACCACCTCCGAAAGCCTGGAGCGCATGTTCGTCTTCGACCGGCAGCTCGCCTTCATCCCCACGGACCCGCAGGGCGACGCCCCCTCGGGCGCCGCGATGATCACTCATCCGGTGGTGGTCGACTTCCTCTACCGGGGCTTCGAACGGGCCTGGGCGGGCGCCATGCCGTTCGAGGGCAGGGACGTGAGCTACGACGAGGTCTCCGCGGACATCAAGCTCTCGCTGCTGCGGATGATGGCGTCCGGCCTCAAGGACGAGGTGATCGCCAACCGGCTCGGCATGGCGGCCAGGACCTGCCGTCGGCACATGTCGGCCATCATGGACGAGCTGGGCGCCACCAGCCGCTTCCAGGCCGGCATCAAGATCGCCCAGATGGGCGTGCTGTCGCCCGAGTACGCCCTGGACGCGGCGCGCGACGGCCGGGACGACGCCCACCCGTCCTGGTGAGGCCGGGATCGGCGGGATCGGGAACGGGGCCCTTGATGGGGTCGGGAGGAGGCCGAGGTGGGCACGGGGTGGGAACGCGCACCCGGTCGGCGGGAGGAACCGGTCAGCGGTAGCGGAAGCCGTCCAGGAACCGGCGGAAGACCCCGCCCACCCGGGGAAGCGGCTCGGCCGGGGGTGGCGCGGTCGCGCGCTGCCGGGCGATGGGCTGGTCGTAGTCGGTCCGCGCGATGGCGTCGACGATCTGCTCCTCGTCGTAGTCCTCGGACCCCTCGATCACCGGCACGAAGCCGACCAGCATCCCGTTCCGCATCACCTGGGCCTCGAGGCCGGCCGTGCCGTCGGTGTCCCAGTCGGCCTCCCGGCCGCCCGGCAGCAGCACCCGGACCCCCATGTGATGACCGCCCCTGGCCAGCTGGGCGTTGATGCCACGGTCGCGCAACGCGTCGACGACCCTGCGGGCCCTGTTCTCTTCCACCTCTCCCAAGGTAGCCGGGCCGGGCCGTTTCCGAGCGGGCGCGGAGCCGTCCTCAGATCGGAGGGCGCCCCGGGCCGCCGGTCACGTCCGCGAGGAGTTCGGCGAAGGTGATCGCGGTGTCGTCCTCGTAGAGCGGGCCGACGACCTGGACGCCGACCGGGAGCCCGCCCGGGGTGCGCCCGATCGGCGCGGCCACCGCGGGCAGCCCGGGCAGGGAGGCGTGGGAGATCCAGAACGGCAGGTCCCCGTACGGCCGCTCCCCCTCGGGGGTCACGATCATCCTTTCTTCGAAGGGACGCGGGTCGTGCGGGAAGGCGGGCGTGAAGGTGACCGGGCACAGGAACACGTCGACGTCGCCGAAGTGGGCGTTCCAGGCGGCGCGGGCGGCCGTCCGCCGGTTCTGCTGCTCGACGATCGCCGAAAACGGCGCGAACTCCCCGCCGGGCCCCTGGGAGGCGAGGAAGAGCCCGACGTGGAAGCCGAACGACTCGGCCTCCCGGACCGGGTCCACCCCGTCCGGCCAGCCCTCCACGAGGGTCGCCCCGGTACGGGCGAGGGCGTCCACGAGATCCGAGAGCGGGCCCGCGACCTCGGCGGAGACCGGCGCCGCCGGGTGGTCGAGGACGAACCCGACGCGGAAGTCGGCCGCCCGGGTGTGGCGGGAGGGTGGCAACGTCCAGGAGCAGGCTTTGGCGGCCTGCCCGTCGGGGCCCGCGGTGACGCCCAGGGCCGTCCTGAGGTCACCGGCCGACCTGGCGAGCGGTCCCGCCGAGGTCATGTACGCCGCCTCGTCGGGACCCGGCGGGACGCCCGGCGGCGAGAACCCGGCCAGCGGGACGATCCCGGCGCTCGGCCTGAGCCCGTACACCCCGCAGAAGGCGGCCGGGATGCGGATGGATCCCACCAGGTCGGTCCCGTACTCCAGGAACGTCAGCTCGATCGTCTGCCTCGCGACCACGACGGCGTCCGGCTCGGACTCGGCGGGCGCGATCTCGTCGAGCAGCCGGTCGGGGTACGGCTGCAGCCACGGCACGTCCGCGAACGAGCGCAGCAGCCCGGCCCGTCGCGCGTCACGGCGGATCGCGTCCAGGCAGGCGTTGGTCGCGATCCGGTACAGCCAGGCGCGCAGATCGGGGCCGCCGTCGAAGCCGTCGCGGTGGTGCCAGGCGCGCAGGAGCGTCTCCTGCACCAGGTCCTCGGCGTCGGTGAACGAGCCCAGCATCCGGTAGCAGTGCACGTGCAGCTCGCGGCGGTACCGCCCGGCCCGCTCGGCGAACGCCGACCCCTCCTGCGTCATGTCCAGATCCTGAAGAAGTGTCATGCATGTGAAACGTCACCGGCCGGGCCGGCTCATCGGCCGGGCGACGACTTTCTCATGCCCGGATGGAAGGCCACCGTACGACGCGCCGGCAGGAACCGAGCCGTCCTGGCCCCATCCTGGAGGATCTCCGGCCCGGACCACGCCCCGGACGGGCACCGCCCGTACCGTCCCGGGACGACTCCGGCCCCGTCCAGGCTCGTCGGGGGGAGGAGACGAGTCCGGACGGGGCCGGGGCGAGGGGTGTGTCCGGGCACCGCACGCCCGGACAGGGGTGGGAAGGCTACTGCGGGATCGTGTCCGCGCCGCCGACACCGGCACCGGCGGCCGGCGGGGTGGCCGAGGCCGAACCGGCCGAGTAGGCGTACGAGGGACGCGTGACGCTGCCGTCGGCGCGCAGCCAGTCGCTCATGGTGCTGCCGCTGCTCTGCGCCCGCCGGATCGTGGCGATGTCGTAGAAGTTGCTGCTCGTCCAGGTCAGCTTGGCGTCGCCGAAGTCCTGCGTGATGGTCTTCGCGCTCTTCACGTGGTTGCTCTCGGCGTAGATCCTGCCGCCCACGCCCAGGCCGATGAAGTAGTCGCCGACCTCCACGTAGTTGGCGAACAGGTGGGCGTACCCGAACCGGACCCGCGGGTGACGGGTGTTCGACCCGTCGAACCAGTTGTGGTGGTAGGTGGCGTTCAGGTAACCGCTGTCCTGCGCGCCGTTGCCGTCGCTGTGCCCGAGAAGCATGGACTTGTCGGTGCCGACGTAGCGGTTGTAGGAGACCGTCGCCAGGTCCGAGCCGCGCTTGATGTCCACCGACCCGTCACCGGCCGGGTGGAAGGTGTTGTGGTCGATCCACACGTGGTGGGAGTAGCACTGCACGTTGATCGAGTCGTCCGGGGAGTTCCGGAAGGTCAGGTTACGGATGATCACGTTCTGGACGTGGGTGAACCTGTCCCTCTCCGCGGGGTCGCACAGGTCACCGCCCCAGGCGATCTCGTCCGGGCCCCACCCGTTGACGTCGAGACCGAACCCGCTGATCGTCGCGTTCGACCCGGCACCGATGATGGTCTTGTTCGACCCGACGTCCAGCATGTCGGCGCCGCCACCGGTGATCGTGCCCGAGACGCGGACGATCCGGGGGGTGTCGT
Organism: Streptosporangium longisporum; assembly: GCF_039534895.1. Lineage (NCBI taxonomy): Bacteria > Bacillati > Actinomycetota > Actinomycetes > Streptosporangiales > Streptosporangiaceae > Streptosporangium > Streptosporangium longisporum. The sequence goes on from NZ_BAAAWD010000012.1 coordinate 169,739, forward strand.
CGGCGACGGCCGCCGCCAGCTGCGCGTAGCTGGAGACGGTCACCGTCTGCCCGCCGGCACCGCCGTTGGTGCCGCTGCGGCCGTACTTGGTGAGGGTCGCGAAACCGACCAGGCCGCTCGCGTTACCGGGGGGAGCGGTCACCGTCGGCGTCGGGGAGGGTGTCACCGTCGGGGTGACGGTGGGGGTCGGGGTGACGGTGGGCGTCGGGGTCGGGTCGGGGTTGCCACCGCCCGCCGGGACCAGGCGCCACTGCTTGGTGGCGGCCGAGTCGCAGGAGTTCTGCTGGATCAGCGCGCCGGAGGCGGTGGAGTTGTCCTTGGTGTTGAGGCACTTGCCGCCGTTGGCGTTGGCCACCCGGTAGGCCGACCCCGAGGCGGTCAGGTTCCAGGTCTGGGAGGCAGCGCCCGAGCAGGCCTCCTGCTGCACGGCCTTGCCCGCGGAGGTACTGGCGCCCTGGACACCGGCGCACTTCCCGCTGTGCGCGGCCTTGAGCAGGAACCCGGCCCCGGCCGCCGTCAGGTTCCAGGTCTGGTCGGTGCCGCCGTCGCATCCCTCCTGCGCGAGCTGCACGCCGTCGGAGCCGGCCGCTCCGGGAACGCCCAGGCACAGGCCGCTGCCCGCGTTGACGAGGGTGTACGCCCCGGCGGCCGGGGCCGCGGCGGCCGCGCCGGCGACCGCCCATCCGGAGGCCGTGACCACGGCCACCGCGGCCACCACGGCGGCCCTGGCGCCGAATCTCATTCTCACAACCGAACTCCTCGCTGGTCCGGCAGGTCTGCGGGACCTGCGGCCGGGTTCTCCCCCGGCAGGTGCGCGTCGCTCACGAACGCTCTCGACGACGGTTAGACACACCGTAGGAAAGCGCTTTCCCAATGTCAATGGACAGTGAGGATTTATGACACTTCATCGATAACCGGACAGGACGGGCCGGTGAACCGGTCACGGACGAGGAGTGCCGCACATCCGGCGGCATGGTCACCGGGCACACCGGGCAGGAGAAGGCTCGTACGGGAGCAGGCCATGGCTCGCGCGGGAGCGCGGGCCGGGAAGATGAGGAACCGGAAGCCGAGCAGCGGGAGGCGGGGGCCGAACTCCGATGATGCTGGTGGGGACGTCCGGCTGGCAGTACGCCGACTGGCGCGGGGAGTTCTACCCGTCCGGCGTGCCCCAGCGGCTCTGGCTGGAGCGGTACGCCGAGACCTTCGGCACCGTGGAGAACAACAACAGCTTCTACCGCCTCCCCGCGCGCGAGACCTTCGAGAACTGGAGGGAACGCACCCCGCGCACGTTCGTCATGGCGGTCAAGGCGAGCCGCTTCCTCACCCACATCAAACGGCTGAGGGACCCGCAGGAGCCGGTCGAGCGCCTGATGGCGGCGGCCGGTGGCCTCGGGGACGGGCTGGGGCCGATCCTGCTGCAGCTCCCGCCGACGCTGCGCGCCGACACCGGGCTGCTCGACGCGTGCCTGGGCTGCTTCCCCGCGCACGTGCGGATCGCGGTCGAGCCGCGGCACGAGTCCTGGTGGAGCGACCCGGTCCGCGAGACGCTCGCGGCGCACGGCGCGGCCCTGTGCTGGGCGGACCGGCTCGGCCGCCCGCAGACGCCGCTGTGGCGGACCGCCGACTGGGGCTACCTGCGGTTCCACGAGGGCCGTGCCAATCCCTGGCCCTCGTACGGTGACGACGCGCTCCGCTCCTGGCTGCGCCGCCTGGGTGAGACGTGGGACGACCGGTGCGACATGTACGTGTACTTCAACAACGACCCCGGCGGCGCGGCCGTGCGCAACGCCGTCCGGTTCACCGGGTTCGCCGCCGCCGAGGGGTGGCCGACCACGCCGGCATGACGCGTGAGGAGCGGGCCGGACCGGACCCGAGAGAACAGGTCCCTGCAGAACGCATCACCCCGGCTCGTGAGCCGTACCCGAAGAGGTCACGCCGCAAGGGCCGTCACGCCCGTCTCCAGAAGTCGTCCCGGTGCGCTCCCGGCCGGAACCCGCAGGCCTCGACCATCGCGCTCGCCTCGGCGAGACCTCGGGCCAGCAGTGCGGGCTCGTGCGCGTCACTGGCGAAGGCGACGGTCTGGCCGCCCTCCCGGTGCCACCACCGCACGATCTGCGGGTGCAGGGGAACCTGGGTGTTCACCTCCAGTGCCCTGCCCGAGCCCGCGAGGACGCGAAGGACGGCGCGGTACTCCTCCTCGAACGCGGCCGGATCATAGGGCTCGGCCCCGGCCGGCCAGTACCGGATCGGATAGTCGATGTGCGCGAGCACCTCGAAGTCGTCGTACCCCTCGACCAGCCGTACGGCCTCGGCCAGGTAGTCGCGCACGACCGTGGCGGCCGACCGGTCCCGGTAGAGACCGGAGACCTCGTCGAACCCGGCGCCGGCCGTGATGGAGTGCACCGAGCCGAGCACCCGGTCGAACCTTCCCGCCCGCAGCACCCGGTCGAACCGGTGGCCGTGCCGGTGCGGCTCGCTCAGCTCGACACCCGACAGGATGCGCAGGTCCGGGAAACGGTCGCGGCAGCGCTGCAGGCACTCCAGGTAGCCGTCGAGGTCGAGCTCGGGAGGCGTGAGCACCCCGTCGGTGACCAGCACCCGCCAGGCGTCCGGGATCTCGGTGTCCTCGCGCAGGGTCCAGGGGGTGAAGTCGGCGTGCTCGGTGAACGCCAGGGAGGACAAGCCGATCTCGACCGCCCGCTCGCAGGTACCCTCCATGGAACCGGCCAGCGCGTCCCACGACCACTGGCTGTGCACGTGACCGTCCTGTGGAAGCGGCATCCGTCTCTCCCGATCCCCAGCTGCGACGTCTTCTCCCGGAACACCGCCCCGTTCCCCCTGACGCACCGGCCCGTTCTTCCGGAACACCGGTCCGGGCGGCACTTCTCCCGGACCACCGACCTGGCGACGTCTCCTCCGGGACACGCGCCCGGGTGGCGCCTCTTCCGGAACACCGGCGGGCGGCGCACGGACGTCCCTCATCGCGACGAACGTCCCTCTCCGGACGCTACAGGACGGATCCGCGCGCGTCTGCGGGCTCGCCGCAGGACCGGCGGGTTCTCACCGTCGCCCTTCGCACCGACACGCGCGCCCGCGGTCCCGCTCCGCACCGGGAAGCACCGGGAAGCACCGGGAAGCACCGGGAAGCACCTTTCACGTCCCCCCTCCGGCCGGGAGCACCGGAGACGATCTTTCGGCCGGAAGCACCGGGAACGGCCCCTCACGGCCTCGCTCCCGTCCGGAAGGCCCGCGGGAACGGCCCTTCACATGATCCGATCCCCTTGAACATCCTCCGAAATCCAGCGAATGTAGGCGGGACAATCTCATAGCGCCTGTTTCCCGACGGTCGCGCGGAGGGGGCACCCCTCCCCGCCGGCCACGTGGTCCCCGGCCTCCTCCCCCACCCCCAGGAGACACGACCGTGCGAACCCGGGCACTTCCCGCCCTCGTCCTCTCGCTGCTCACCGCCGGTTCCCTCGCTCTGCCCACCCCGGCGGCCGCGCTGTCCCTCACGTCCCCGGCCGGTGTGCCGGCCACGTCGGCCACGTCGGCCACGTCGGCCACGTCGGCCACGTCGGCCACGTCGGCCACGTCGGCCACGTCGGCCACGTCGGCCTCCCCCGTGGTGGACGACGACCTGACGGCCAGGCTCCGGGCCGTTCCCGGCCTGACCGTGGTCTCCGAGACCCAGGTGAGCGGCCACCGGTTCTTCGTCCTCACCTTCACCCAGCCGGTGGACCACCTGCGTCCCGGCCGGGGAACGTACCAGCAGCGGCTCACCCTGCTGCACCGCGCCGAGGACGCGCCGACGGTGCTCTACACCGGCGGGTACGGCCTGGCCGTGAACCCGACGGCCTCCCGGACCGAGCCGACCCGGCTGCTCGAGGGCAACCAGGTCTCGGTCGAGCACCGCTTCTTCCGCTCCTCCCGGCCGGAGCCCGCGGACTGGCGCAAGCTCGACATCTGGCAGGAGGCCACCGACGAGCACCGCATCGTCCAGGCGCTCAGGACGATCTACTCCGGCAGATGGATCCAGACCGGCGCGAGCAAGGGCGGCATGACCTCGGTCTACCACCGGCGCTTCTACCCGAACGACGTGGACGGCGTGGTGGCCTACGTCGCGCCGAACGACCGGATCAACCCCCTCGACGGGGCGTACGACAGGTTCTTCGCGACCGTCGGCGACGCGGCCTGCCGTACCGCGCTGGAGAACGTGCAGAAGGAGGCGCTCAAGCGCCGCGACCGGCTGGTGCCCCGCCTGGAGGCGGAGGCCGCCCAGAACGGCCAGACCTTCACCCGGACGCTGGGCACGGCCGACCGCTCGTTCGAGATGACGGTGCTCGACACGGTGTGGGCGTTCTGGCAGTACCTCGGTGTCGGCGACTGCCCGGAGGTGCCTCCGGCCACCGCCACCGACGAGGAGATCTACGACTGGATCGACTCCGTCGCCGGTTTCTCGTTCTACACCGACCAGGGCCTGGAGTACTACCTCCCGTACTACTACCAGGCGGCGAACCAGCTCGGCTGGCCCGAGCTGAGGTTCGACCACCTGCGCGGCCTGACCCGTCACCGCGGCCTGTACCAGCCCAACTCGGTGCTCCCCGCCGAGCTGCGCTCCGCGCACAACCCCCTGCCGATGCTGGACGTGGACCACTGGGTCCGCGGGCGTTCCAGCAGGATGATGTTCATCTACGGCGAGAACGACCCGTGGGGCGCGGAACGGTTCACCCCCAGCCGGAACGACTCCCACCTGTACGTCGCGCCGGGCGCCAACCACGGGGCGAACATCGCCGCGCTGCCCGAGGCCGACCGCGAGGCCGCGACGGCGACCCTGCGGCGCTGGGCCGAGGTCACCGCTCCCCCGCCGACCGCACGCACCGCGCCTCTCCCCGACGACGACATGCTCCCGCGCCGCCGTCCGCTCTGACCCCTGCCGCGTTCCGGGTGGCCGAAGAGGCGATCCTTCGGCCACCCTTCCGGTCTCCGTCCGTCGATGCCGCACCTGACGGACGGAGACCGGCAGGGTGGCCGGGGCCGGTACGGCGCGGAGCACGGCTCCCGCGTAGCATCCGATCCGACGCGGGCACCGGCTCCGCGGGAGAAGAGGTGGCGTGACGCCGTGGGAGATGATCGCCGTCTTCGCGGCGGGCATCGGCGCAGGTGTCGTCAACGCGGTCGTCGGCTCCGGGTCGCTGATCACCTTTCCGGTCCTGCTCGCCACCGGCATGCCGCCCGTCACCGCCGCGGTCTCCAACACTCTCGGTGTGATCCCCGGCTCCATCGGCGGGGTCGTCGGTTACCGCAGGGAGCTCCGCGGCCAGGGCCGGCGCCTTTTGAGGATGAGCGTCGGCGCCCTGATCGGCGGCCTCACGGGCGCCACGCTCCTGCTGGCCCTGCCGGCCACGGCGTTCGAGACGATCGTGCCGGTCCTGGTGGGCCTCGCCCTCGTCCTGGTCGTCCTCCAGCCCTGGATCAGCGAGAACACACGGCGACGTCGTGAACGTACCGGCGCCTCCGCAGACCCCGACGGCGGACCCCTGCTCCTCACCGGGCTGACGCTCGCCAGCGTCTACGGCGGCTACTTCTCCGCGGCCCAGGGAATCATCTACGTGGCCCTGATGGGCGTGCTCCTCGACGAGACCCTGCAACGCCTCAATGCCGCCAAGAACGTGCTCGTCATCGTCGTGAACGGCGTCGCCGCGCTCTTCTTCCTCTTCTCCGCGGACTTCGACTGGACGGCCGTCGTGCTCATCGCGGCCGGTTCCGCCCTGGGCGGCCCGATCGGGGCCAGGGTGGGCCGACGCCTCGGCTCCACGGTGCTGCGCGTTCTCATCGTGGTGGTCGGCACCGCCGCCATCGTGCAGCTGCTGTGGAACTGACACGGGAGGGACCTGGGCCCCGTACGGCCTCGCCCCCGAGCGCCGAATGGCTTTCGGATCTTTAATCCGACACATCCGGCTTGCCTGTTCAAGATAGTTCGTACATATTCCGGCCCGGTCACACCTCGGGGTCCTCCCAGTGCGGGGTGTGCGATTCGATGTCCTCGGGCACGCGGATCCGTCCGTTCGAGAGAACGAGTGGGGCGATCTCGGTGCTCTCGTGGAAGCGCAGATGACCGGCGAAGGACTCGACATCGGCGGCATGTGCGCCCACCGAGCATCGGCCGAGCCAGTGCAGCAGCACCCGCAGCCGGTAGAAGTCGTCGGGATGGAGTTCCTGGCGTACCGTCAGCGCCCAGCCGTCGGCGTGCTCCCGCGCGACCAGCTCGGCGACGAGCGCGCCTCCCACCCGCCGGGCGGCGCCACGCTGGGCGAACACGGGCGTCGGCTCCGCGTCCTCCCACTCACAGTCGGGGTCGCCGGGGTCACCGAGCGGGTAGGTCTCCACGTATCTGCCGGTGCCGATCGGCAGCCGCTCGGGTCGCGGTCCCTGCCCCACGTGCCACCGCAGCTCGGCGAGCTCGTCGTCGGTGACGTCGGCACGGACGTCCACGGACAGCACGAGTTCGTAGATGTCTCCCACCGGCACACCGTACCGTCGCGACGCCATGGCCTCGATCGTGCCGAGGCCGGCGACACGTGCGGAGAAAGCCACCCGATTGAGTGTTTTGCGGTTTTCTTAGGGTTATCGGCACCTCATGACCGTGGTGCTTAAGCATGAACTTGTCCCTACATACCTGCTCTTAAAGGGATTCATGGTTATTATCTGCCCAGTCCCTGCGATCAAGCGGGACCCCGATCGGAGCAAAGGTGGCGAGGTGTCCGAGCGCAGCGAGGATGGGACCGGGGCGATGCCGGACAGAGGTCAGCTTCCCGCGGAGATCGACACGACGAAGCCCAGCATCGCGCGGGTCTACGACTGGTTCCTGGGCGGGAAGGACAACTTCGCCGTCGACCGTCAGGTCGCCGAGGCGGCCATGAAGGTCTCCCCGGGAGCCCAGGAGGCCGGGAAGCAGAACCGGGCCTTCCTGCAGCGGGTCGTGCACCACATGGCGGCCGAGGCGGGGGTCAGGCAGTTCATCGACATCGGGTCGGGCCTGCCCACCCAGGGAAACGTGCACCAGGTGGCACAGGAGGTCGATCCGGCGGCCCGGGTGGTCTACGTGGACAACGACCCCATGGTGCTGGTCCACGGTCGGGCGCTGCTCGCCACCGACGGCAGCACGAAGGTCATCCAGGCGGACGCGCGCGACCCGCGGTCGATCCTGGAGAACGATCAGGTCAAGGACTTCATCGACTTCGGCGAGCCGGTAGGGCTGCTGATGCTGAGCATCCTGCACCATCTGCACGACCAGGAGGATCCCGCGGGAGTGGCGGCCACGCTGCGCGCCCCGCTGGTGTCCGGCAGCTTCGTGGCGATCTCGCACTTCTGCAACCCCGGTGAAGCTCACCCCGCGTCGTCCCAGCAGGCCGCGACGGCCGAGAAGCTCTTCAACGAGAACCTCGGCACCGGCCGCTGGCGCACCCCGGACGAGATCACGGGGTACTTCGGCGACTTCGAGCTGGTCGAACCGGGGCTCGTCCCGCTCCCCGAGTGGCGTGCCGAGCCGAGCTTCTTCGTCAAGAACACCCTTCTGTACCACACCTACTACGGCGGCCTGGCCCGCAAGTCCTAGACGAACCTCGGCCGAGCGCCGGTCCTTCGATACGCCACCGGATCCACCGGTGCGTCACCGGCGTGGTCGAGCGGGTACGGTACACCCCGCTCCACGCCACGAGGACGACCGCGCAGGAACCCTCCACCGCACCACCGACGACCCCTGCTCGCCCCGCGTGAAACCGATCCGCGGTGCCGGTGCGGTTCGCGTCGCCACCCCGCAGCGGGAGCGGCACCTCAGAGAGAAGCCCTCGGCCTCCGGGCCGGGGGCTTTTTTCAGGTTCAGCCGTCATCACAGGATCGATCCGCGTCCTGCGGCGCGTATGCGGCAGGGCCGCCGTTGCGCATCACCTCGCGCGTGATCGTCGAGGTCGGACGGTCGAGACCTCCGGCGACCTCCGCGTGGACCGGACCGTCGGCCGGTCCCGGCGCGATCCGCCGACGGTCCAGCGGGTGAGTCCGCCTCCCGGCGTCACGGCCTCCCCGTGGTCCGCGGCGTCCTCGCCATAGCGTTCATTCTTATCCTATTGCAACGAGCCCGATGAGGATCATTGCATTAGAATCAAAACCATTGCAACATTTAAACGGTCTTGACCTGCATTTATGCGTTACATACGCAACTCGCATGTTGCTGTATCTAGAAATGCAACGTAGTGTTTCCCTCATCAGAAACAACGAACCGAAGGACGACACCATGCAGAAGTTCGACACCCCCACCCCCGTCACCGCCGTCCTGGACGTCCCCGCCGGCCGCATCCACCTCATCGCCGCCGACCGCACCGACACCGCCGTCGAGGTCCGACCCGCCGACGCCACCAAGAACCGCGACGTCAAAGCCGCCCAGCAGACCGAGATCACCTACACCGACGGCACCCTGCACATCACCGCACCGAAAGCCACCAACCAGCTCCTCGGCGCCCCCGGCGCCATCGAGATCACCGTCCAGCTGCCCACCGGCTCCCACATCCAGGCCACCGCCGCCAGCGCTGAGCTGCGAGGCGTCGGACGACTCGGCGACGTCACCTTCGACAGCGCCTGCGGCTCGGCCAAACTCGACGAGACCACCGCAGCCCGCCTCACCCTGCAGTCCGGCGACCTCACCGTCGGCCGCCTGAACGGCCCCGCCCAGCTCAGCACCCACAAGGGCGACCTCCGCATCACCGAAGCCACCTGCGGCACCCTCACCCTGCGCACCGACTCCGGCGACATCCACATCGGCGCCACCCGCGGAGCCTGCGCCACCCTCGACGCCGGCACCACCCACGGCCGCATCCACAACGCCCTCACCAACACCGGCACCAACGGCACCGACGCCGACCTGACCATCCACGCCACCACCTCCCACGGCGACATCACCGCCCGCAGCCTGTAGCGCAGCCCGTGCCAGGGACACCTCCCCGGCGTGACCATCCCGATCCCGCACCACCTCTCAAGGAGCACACCACCATGTCCCTCCCCCTCACCGACCAGGACCGCCCGCAGCTGCGAAAGGCCATCGAGGAGATCGTCGAGTCCGGTTTCACCGGGATGACGATGCGCGTGCACGACGAGCGTGGCGTCTGGACCGGCAGCGCCGGCACGGCCGAGCTGGGCGGAACCGACGAGCCGCCGATCGACGGGTACGTCCGGATCGGCAGCAACACCAAGACCTTCACCGCGACCGTGGTGCTGCAGCTGGTGGCCGAGGGCGTCCTCGAGCTGGACGACCCGGTCGACGACCACCTGCCCGAGTTCGGGCTGGACCGGCGCATCACCGTACGGATGCTGCTGCAGCACACCAGCGGGATCTTCAACTTCACCGGCGAGTACTACGACGACGGAACCTACGTCCCGGGGATCCCCGCCACGACCGCGGGCCAGGAATGGGTCGACAACCGGTTCAAGACCTACCTGCCCGAGGAGCTGGTACGGCTGGCGCTGTCCAAGCCGGCACGCTTCGAGCCGGGAACGGGCTGGAGCTATTCCAACACCAACTACGTGCTGGCCAGGCTTCTGATCGAGAAGGTCACCGGCCGCTCGGTCGCCCAGGAGATGCGGCGGCTGATCCTGGAGCCGCTGGGACTGTCGGGCACCGTGGTGCCGACCACCGAGACCGACCTCCCCCGGCCGCACGCCCACGGCTACTACCGCTACACCGAGGACGGCGAGCACAGGACGGTCGACGTCACCCGCCAGAACCCCTCCTGGATCTCCAGCGGCGGTGACATGATCTCGACCACCCGGGACCTGCACACGTTCATCTCCGCCCTGGTGAGCGGAAAGCTCCTGCCAGCCCCGCTGCTGACCCAGATGTGCACCCCCTACCCGACCGGCGCCCCCGGCATGGACTACGGCCTGGGAGTGTTCGTGCTGACCACACCGGGCGGCACCGTCATCTCCCACAACGGCGGCATGGCCGGCCACGCGGCACTGATGTACAGCACCCCCGACGGCGCCACGACCCTGACCGCCTCGCTGAACTACGTCGAAGACGTCGAGATGACCCTGGGCGAGCCCTTCCAGAAGGCGACCCAGAGGCTCATCGAAGAGGTCTTCGGCGAGAAGACCGGGCCGGCCGCGTCACAGCGCTGACCGAGGCCGAGCACATCCACGAGCCATCAACAGGGACGCATAAGAGCAGGCCGGAAACACTTTTCCTGCTCACGAGAGGTAGGGCGGGCGGGACTCGAACCCGCGACCCAGGGATTATGAGTCCCCTGCTCTAACCGGCTGAGCTACCGCCCCTCGCGCACGCCGTACGCGGCATTCAACCAAAGGTCGGGCCCGTTCGCATCGCCGCCCGGCGGGCCGGGTTCAAGATGTGACCTTCGGCGAGGCCGCGGGCGGACCCGAGGGGCAGGGGACTCGCTACCCTACTGGGGAACCTTGTTGAGGAGTGTTGGATCATGCGCGTTGTTGGAGCTTTCCGGGAGTCGTACGGCGTGGAGCCCGCAGGGGTGTGGCATGCTCCCGGGCGGGTCAATCTGATCGGCGAGCACACCGACTACAACGACGGGTTCGTGCTTCCGTTCGCGGTGCCGTGGGGGGTGAACGCGGCGGTCTCACCCCGCGAGGACGGGGTGGTCCGGCTCCGGTCGCTGCAGGCGGCGGGCGAGCCGGTGACGCTGGAGCGGCTGGACGCGGCCCAGGGCTGGGCCCGCTACGTGGCCGGGGTGTTCTGGGCGCTCCGCGAGGCCGGGCACCGGGTCGGCGGCGCCGACGTGGTGATCGACGGTGACGTCCCGCAGGGGGCGGGCCTGTCGTCCAGCGCGGCCCTGGAGGTCGCGGTCGGCACGGCGCTGAACGAGCTGTACGGGCTCGGCATGACCAAGATGGAGATCGCGCTGGCCTCGCAGAAGGCCGAGAACGACTTCGTGGGGATGCCGTGCGGGATCATGGACCAGGCGGCCTCCGCCCTCGGCGAGGAGGGCCAGGCGCTGTTCATGGACTGCCGCAGCCTCGGCACCAGGAACGTCCCGTTCGACCTGGCGAGCGTGGGCCTGCAGCTGCTCATCGTCAACACCGGCGTGCACCACTCGCACGCCGGCGGGGAGTACGGCGACCGCCGACGGGACTGCGAGAACGCCGCCGCGCACCTCGGTGTCGACGCGCTCCGCGACGTCACCGACCTGGCGGACGCCCTCGGGCGGCTCAGCGGCGACGAGCGTCGGCGCACCCAGCACGTGGTGACCGAGAACCACCGGGTGGAGGCCGTGATCGGGCTGCTGCGGGCCGGGAAGGTGGAGGAGATCGGGGCGCTGCTGAACGCCTCCCACCTGTCGCTGCGCGACCAGTTCGAGGTCTCCTGCGCGGAGCTGGACGTGGCCGTGGAGTCGGCGATCCGGGGCGGGGCCCGAGGGTCGCGGATGACCGGTGGCGGGTTCGGCGGGTCGGCCATCGCGCTGGTCGCCGACGACCGGGTGGAGTCGGTACGCGCGTCGGTCACCGGCGCCTACGCCGAGCGCGGATGGGCCGCACCGGAGATCTATCCCGCGGTGCCCGCGGCGGGAGCCCGCCGGCTGGCCTGAACCCCTCGTCCCGTCCCGGGCCCGCGTTCCGCGCGGGCCCGCCTCCATGTCCGGGGCCGGGCCGTGTCCGGGGCCGCGTCCGGGGCCGCGGCCATGTCCAGGGCCGTGTCCGGGTCCATGGCCGGAGTTGCCGCCCTATCGCGTGGTCGTCGCGTCCGAGGCCGGACCGGAGGACGGGCCCGGCGGGACGGGCGCCTTCGGGCCGGCCGGCCAGTCGGGCATCAGCGGCGGGCCCTCCTGCTCGGCCGCGCGGACCAGGCGGCGCAGGAGGCCGTCGAGAAGTTCCCGCTCGTTCGCGTCCAGCGGGGCGAACAGCGCCCGTTCCGACCGGTCGCCCTCGTCCATGCGCTCCTGCCAGGCGGCCCGGCCGGCCGGGGTGAGCCCCACGAGCAGGCGGCGGCGGTCGGCCGGGTCGTGCACGCGGTCGACGTATCCGGCCTTCTCCAGCCGGTCGAGCCGGTTGGTCAGCGTGGCCGGGTGGGTGTCGAGCCACTCGGCCAGCGTCGAGGGTGCCGCCCGGTAGGGCGGCCCGGTGGCCACCAGGTGGTGCAGGATCTGGAACTCCCACGGCTTGAGCCCTCCGGCGGCCAGCCACTCCTCCTTGTGCCGCTTGAGCAGCCGCACGAGCATCTGCATGCGCGTGACCATCCCCTCGAGCTGCGGGTCGAGGTCGGACAGCTCCCGGGACCAGTGCGCGATGTGACGGTCGACGGAGTCGGGCTCTGACATGCCCACAGGGTACGCCGCCCGCCGGTGACCCAAAGATATGAATGCATATATTTTGTTTTCATAGTACTTTTCTCTCATGACCCCCATGCGAGACACCCTGTCCCCCCTGCGGGACGCCCGTTTCCGGTTGCTGTGGGCCGGGCAGAGCCTGTCGGCCGTCGGCGACTCGATCACCGCCGTGGCGCTCGCGCTGGCGATCGTCACCACGACCGGTTCGGCCACCGACCTGGGCCTCGTGCTGGCCGCCCAGTCGATCGCCACGGTGACGCTCATGCTGCCCGGCGGGGTCTGGGCCGACCGGCTGCCGCGCCGCCGCGTGATGGTGGCCGCGGACCTGGTCCGCGGTCTCGCCCACGCGGCCATGGGCTTCGAGCTGGTCACCGGCACGGTCGACATCGCCCACCTGGCGATCCTGGCCGCCCTCTCCGGCGCGGGTTCCGCCTTCTTCATGCCCGCCACGACCGGCCTGGTGCCCGCCACCGTGGCCCCGGAGCACCTCTCCCGGGCCAACGCGCTCATGGCGATCGCCCAGCGAGGGTCCATCCTGCTCGGCCCGGGGATCGCCACCGCCCTGGCGCTGACCGTCGGCGCCGGCTGGGCACTGCTCCTGGACGCGCTGACGTTCGCGGTCAGCGCGGTCCTGCTGGGCCGCCTCCGGCTCGCGCCGATCCCGCCCACGCCGCACGAGCCGTTCCTGCGGCAGCTCGCCGAGGGCTGGACGCAGATGCGACGGCACCGGTGGTACTGGACCAACCTGATCGGCCACTCCATGTGGAACCTGAGCCGCTGCGTCCTGATCACCATCGGGCCGGTGCTCGCCGTCACCACCCTGGGCGGCGAGCTCGCCTGGGGCACGATCGTGCAGGGCGGCACGATCGGCGCCCTGGGAGGGGCGCTGCTGGCCCTGCGGGTGAGGCCGAAGCGGCCCCTGGTCGTCGCCAACCTGGTGCTGGCGCTCGGCGCGCTGCCGCTCGCCCTGCTAGCCGCGGGGATGTCCGCGCCGATGGTCGCGGTGGCCTACGGGCTGATGACCGGCGGCCTGGCGCTGATGGCCCCGATGTGGGAGACCCTGGTGCAGGAGCACATCCCGGCCGAGGCGATCTCCCGGGTGTCGGCGTACGACTGGCTGCTCTCCCTCGGGCTGATGCCCCTCGGCATGGCCCTGGCCGGGCCGCTGGCCACCGCCGCGGGGACCGCCCCCACCCTGTACGGGGCCGCGGCGCTGCTGGCGGTCTCCTGCCTGGGCGTGCTGCTCCTGCCCGACATCCGCAGGCTCGGCCACCGGAGCACGGACGCCGTCCCCGAGGCCGTGCCGAGCCACCCCGCGACGTAGCCGTGCCGTGCGGGACCGTGCGGGTCTCGCACGAGAACGGGCGGGACCGGGCGGGGACCTCCCCCGCGGCCGTGGCGGACGCGACCGGGCCGGGGGGCGTGCCGTGCGGGATCAGATGGGGTGCCGTCCCCACACCGGAGCCGTCGTGAGGATCCTGGAGTACCTCGTCTCGGTCCTGGTGGCCGGTCTCCTGCGCGGCGCCCTGGCCCACGGGTCAGCGCCCGAGGCCGTGACCGCCGTCCTGTCCGGCGACCACACGGGCCGTCCGGTGTCGACGAGGACCGCGGAGGTCACGGCCCCCGGGGCGGTGGGGCTCTGTGCCCGCCAGCGTCCCTCGTACCGGTCGATCACCAGGTCGGCGCCGAGGAAGACGACCACGCCCGCCTCGGCGAGTGCGCGGAGTTCCTCCAGGTACGACGCGGGCGAGCCACCGGCGAGATGGTCGGAGAACTCCCGGAACCAGGGGTCGGACACGCCGGCCTCGGCGAGGACGGCGCGGACGGAGAGCAGGGCGAGGACCATGGCGTGGTCGGCGCTGTGCGCCGGGTCGGAGCGCCGTTCCAGGTCGGCGGCGAGGTAGCCGCGCATCCACCTGCGCACCCCCGCCCGGTCGCCGAACCGGATGCCGTGCAGCGGCCGGTCGAGACGGTCGAGGTCGAGCCGGTCGGGGTGCCGGGGGACGGCGGCGCGGACGAGCCTGCGCATCGCGGGGCTGTTCCACTCCTCGGCCGCGAAGGCCTCCTCGAACTCCTCCCAGGTCGACCGCGTCCGCTCCGGGTGGGCGGTGATGAGCTCGTGGTAGTACGCGAAGGCGAGTTCCTTGGCCACCAGGGGCCACAGGTCGCGGCGGAGGTTCCACGGCCCCGTGCCCAGCGTGTCGCGGGTGACGAAGCGCGGCACCGGCGGCTCGGCGCCGCCGAAGGGGTGGGCGAACCCGCGGTGGTGCGGCACGCCGCGCGAGGACCCCACGTGCAGCAGGGGCTCGCGTCCGCCGGGCAGGTAGACCAGCTCCCCGTCGTACCCGCGGGCGAACCGGCCGCCCCTGCCCGAGGTGAGCGGCACCAGCAGGCCGGCCAGGGCCGGCCCCATCCCCTTGACGATCACCGGCTCCCCGGCCGGGACGCCGTCCGGATCGAGGGCGAGGGGTTCGGGATGGTCGGGTTCCGGTGTGGCGCTCTGCGACATGTGGCACTCCCGTACACGTCTCGGCGGCCCGGCGGGGGCCGCGTCCGCGGCACGCCGACCGTGCCGCCGGGTTTTCCCCGGAGGCGCCCCTCGCGACGGAAGGGGCGCCGGTCAGCCGGCCGGGGTCTCACATCGACGCGTTTAACCTATTTAAAAGGTAGGAAATGCATGGATCATTGTCAAGCCCTACTGTCGAAGGATGTCCTACGAGATCGTGAACGTGGTCTACCGCAAGTACGACGGATCGCTGCACTGGCACCACCGCGGCCTGCTGCTCGGCGAGGACGAGCACGGGGTGTGGACGGGCTGCGTGGCCGGTTCCAGCGGCCACAAGGGGGACGGCCCCGCCATCGCCTGGCCGCAGCCCTTCGTGATGCTCTTCCCCCGCGACGCCTGGTGGACGGCCGCCTTCAACGCCGCCCCGAACAAGCACGAGATCTACTGCGACATCTCCACGGTGCCCGAGTGGCGCGACGGCGAGGTCACCATGATCGACCTCGACCTCGACGTGATCCGGACCCGCCGTGACGTGCTCAAGGGCCGCACCAGGCGGATCTTCCTGGACGACGAGGACGAGTTCGAGGAGCACCGGATCCGGTACGCGTACCCGCCCGACGTGGTGCAGAACGCCCGCGACTCGGCCGCCTGGCTGATGAAGGCCGTCACCGCCGGAACCCCTCCCTTCGGCGCCACTCCGCACTGGCTCTCCCTGGTCACCTGAGCCCGCCTGACCCGGCAGAACCCGCACGACCAGACGGGCCCTTCCACATCAAGGGCCCGTCCACGACGAGGGCTCGTCTACAGCGGTGGGAAGGCGGGGGCGCGGCGTTCGACGAAGCTGGCCACGCCCTCCACGAAGTCCGGGCGGGTGAAGGACTCGGCCATCAGGCGCACGGCCGCCGACTCCGAGGACTCCAGGCTCTGCTGCCAGTCGCCCCAGACCTGCCGCTTGATCACCGCCATCGAGGCCGGTGAGCTGTGGGTCGCCAGCTCCCGGGCGTAGGCCATGGTCTCCTCCATCAGGCGCTCCCCGGGCACCGACCGGACGGCCAGCCCCAGCTCGCGTGCCTCGGCCCCGGTGAAGGTACGGCCCGACAGCAGCAGGTCCATGGCCGCGGCCTGGCCGGCCAGGCGCGGCAGGATCCACGACAGGCCGTACTCGGCGACCAGGCCGCGGCGGGCGAACGCGGTGGTCCACTTGGCCTCGTCCGCGGTGAAGACCAGGTCGCAGACCAGGGCGTGGACCATGCCGAGCCCGGCGCAGGCACCGTTGACGGCGGCGATGACCGGCTTGCGGATCGTGGTCGGGAAGGTGGTGGGACGCCGGTCGGGCTCCCCGGAGTAGGAGCCGTCCTGGATGGCGGTGAGCGTCCGGAAGTCCGCGCCCGCGCAGAAACCCCGCCCCGCCCCGGTGACGACGATCACCCGGACCTCGGGGTCCTTCTCGGCGTCGGCCAGCTGGTCGAAGTAGCGCCTGCCCATCTCGTCGGTCCAGGCGTTCAGCCGGTCCGGCCGGTTGAACGTCAGGGTGAGCACGCCCCCCTCGACCGACGACAGCACCAGGTCGAGCATTCCGCCTCCCTCCGGGGAGCCCTCGGGGCACCCGCGTCAGAACCTCCGTCCCGAGGTTACAGAATATCGTTCTACACCTTTTCCCGCCCCGGCGTCAGCAGGGGCGGGACCTCTCCGGGGGGAGGACGGACCGGTGATCAGCTTCCCGGCCCGCAGGAGCGGCCGAGACCGCGCTCCAGGGAGTCGGGGTGGTGGACGAAGTTCGGCGTCATCCGCCTGTCCTCGTAGTAGCGGTGGAACACCGGCGTGGCCGAGGCCGACATCGGCGGAACGATCCAGCTCCAGTCGGCCGGGCAGACCCGCCCGGCCTTCTCCTCGCGCTCCAGGTGCATCAGGAAGTGCCGGGACTCGGTGTGGTGGTCGGTCATCGTCACCCCCGCCCGCTCGAAGGAGTGCAGCACCGCCGCGTTCAGCTCCACCATGGCGTAGTCCCGCCACAGCGAGCGGTCGGTGCCGGTGTTCAGGCCCAGGCGCCGGGCGATCAACGGCGTCAGGTCGTAGCGGTCGGTGTCGGCCAGGTTGCGGGCGCCGATCTCGGTGCCCATGTACCAGCCGTTGAACGGCGCCGCCCGGTAGCAGACCCCGCCGATCTCCAGGCACATGTTCGAGATCACCGGTACGGCGTGCCAGCGCAGGCCCAGCTCCTCGAACCAGCTGTGGACCGGGTGCGAGAGCGCGACCTCCAGGACGGCGTCGCCGGGGAGCGTGGACAGCAGCGGCGGCCCCTCCCCCACCGAGATCGCCAGCGGCAGGACGTCGAACGGGCTCCCGGGGCCGCCCGGCCAGCCCAGCCCGCGCAGCATCTCGGTGAAGGCGACATAGCGCGGGTCCCCGACGACGGAGCCGTCCGCCGTCCGGTAGCCGGCGTACCGGATCAGTTGCTCGTTCCAGATCCGGGGCCCGGGGACGCCCGGCCGCTCCTGGGGGAACACGGTGATCGTCGGGCGGATCCTGCGGGCCGGGGCCGCGTCCCGCAGGTGGTTCACGCACTCGACCGCGATGCCCTCGGCCGTGGTGACGTACCGCCGGTCGCGCACCCGTAGCGAGCGCCAGTACAGCCGGCCGATGCACCTGCCGCTGTTGCGCCAGGCCACCCGGGCGCCGAAGACCAGCTCGCTGGGGGTGTGCGTGTACGTGCCGGTCCGGGCTATCTCCTGCCGGACCTCGCGCAGGCGCTCCCGCGGGTCACCTGCCCCGGGATTCTCCGCGTGGAACAACCTCAGATAGTCCTCGGCCGCGGCCTCCACGTCGGCCGCGGCCCTCTCGTCGGCCGGGGTCCGCGCGACGGCCGGGGGCGCCTCGGGGACGACATGGACCGGATCCGGGGCATGACGCCGGGACCTTCGCCAGGTGAGCACAGCAAAACCACCCAATGTGGCTCACGGGCACGACGGCCGTTCCGGGCGGCACGGTGCCCTGAACGCGGCGGCCCTTCCCCGCTGCGATCGGTGTGGTCCGCGGCAGCCGCGCTCCGGTCCATCCGCTGCGATCACGGAGCCCCGGGCACGGCGATCTCATTTTCTGTGATTCGCTGTGCTTTGTCCGCTGAATCGGGATACGAGACGCCGAAGGCCCCGGAAGCGGGGCTTCCGGGGCCTTCGTGATGGCTCCCGCGATAGGACTCGAACCTATAACCTGCCGGTTAACAGCCGGCTGCTCTGCCGATTGAGCTACACGGGATCGCGCTTTGCGCTGGTCGGAGCGGATGTTCCCCGTTCCTTGCGGCGCAGGAATAGATTAGCGCACTCCATGGGTGTGTGTCGCATCGATACTCCGGGGTAGGGGCGGGACGAGTGGCGATCCGCAGGTGATCGCATCACGGGGTCCGGCGGAACAGCTTGTGGAGGTGGACATGCGTTATCGGATGATGTTCTGTGTGGGATTCGCGGCCGGGTACGTCCTGGGGAGCCGTGCCGGACGGGAGCGTTACGAGCAGATCAAGCGGATGGCCCAGCGGGTCTCCGACAACCCGTCCGTGCAGGAGACCGCAGGCCTGGTGGGCGCCAAGGTCTCCAGGGCCACCGGCGTGGCGAAGGACAAGGTCAGCGACGTGGCCAAGAACCGGCTGCCGTTCCTGAAGTCGGCCAACGGCTGGCACGGCGACGAGGTGGACGAGACCGGCACCGGCTGGCCGGAGAACCAGCGGACCTCCGCGCCGTACTGATCCCCGCGCCGCTTCCGGACCTGCGGGCCGGGAGCGGCCCGCAGGTGCGAAGGCCCCCTCGGGGGCCTTTTCGCGTGTACGGAGCCGTTCCGGGTGCGTGGGGGCGTCCTGAGACCGGGAGCCGCTCAGGGGCCGTGGGTCGTCCCGGGACCGGTCCGGACGCCGGGGGCCCGCCGGGTCCCGTTCAGACGCCGAAGCTGCGGCGCGTCTCCTCCAGCGCCTGCTCGGCCAGGGCGCGCAGGCCCGGGTCGTGCGGGTCGAGACCGGCGTCGAAGACGAGCTCCCAGACCAGCTCGTCGGCCTCGGCCCTCCTGGCCACCAGCCGCACTCCCCCGCGGGCGTCCAGCGGGACGTACTGGTTGACCACGATCGAGGCGGTCACCCGCTCCCGTACGGCCTCGGGGATCCGGCCCGGCTCGGGCAGCAGCGCCCGGTGCGACCGCCCGTCCGTGGTGACGACCGTCAGCCCCTCCTCGTCCCACGCGCCGCGGTCCACCTGGAACCAGGGCAGGCGCACGTCCCCCAGATACAGGGCCCGGTCGGCGGCGATCACGTAGCCGTCCGGCCCTCCGGCGTAGGTGAGCACCCGGTCACCCGGGACGACGGCCGCGCGGACCTCGGCGGGCATGCGGTTGAAGAGCCTCATTCCTCCACGGTATCGGCGAGCAGGTCCAGGGTGAGCGCCGCCGACCAGGAGAAGTCCCTGCTGCCCCGGCCGCTGCCGTCGAAGGGGTCGAAGCACTCGCGG
The DNA here is from genome assembly GCF_039534895.1 of Streptosporangium longisporum. Taxonomy (NCBI): domain Bacteria; kingdom Bacillati; phylum Actinomycetota; class Actinomycetes; order Streptosporangiales; family Streptosporangiaceae; genus Streptosporangium; species Streptosporangium longisporum. The sequence goes on from NZ_BAAAWD010000012.1 coordinate 189,073, forward strand.
AAACCCGCCTGCCGTACCAGGCGCAGGGTGCTCGCCCCGAGGATCCGGGCCAGTCCCGCCAGGTCGTGGACGGCCGCGGCCCGGCGCAGCAGCCAGTTGGTGTTCACCCAGGACGGCCCGCGCCAGTAGCGGGAGCGGTCGAACTGCTGGGCTCGGATCTCGCAGCTGGGCACCGGGTACCCGGCCGCCCCCATGAAGCGGGCCGACTCCAGCACCCCCACCAGCTCCGCGACCCGGTCGGCGGGCAGCTCCCGGTCCAGCAGCGGCCCGAAGCACCCGACCGTGCAGACCTGGCTCAGCCCTCCGCCGCGCAGGTCGCGGACGCGGAAGAGGCCGTCGGCCCACAGGCGTTCCAGCAGCCCGGCGCGGATCCGCTCCACCGCCGCCCGGTGCGGCCCGGCGTCCGCGCCGGCCACCGGCGCCAGCTCGGCCAGGGCCTGGCAGGAGGCGAGCCAGATGCCGTTGAACATCGGGTCCTCGACCGCGAACGGGTGCTCGTCGCGCAGGTAGGCCGGGTCGTAGCCGGAGTCGCGGTAGCGCAGGGCGAGCGTGACGAAGGGGTCGTGGTGGCCGCCGGGCCGTCCCTCACCGCAGGATCCCCCCGCCCTCCGGTACGGGGCCCCGGTCACCGGCAGCGCCTCCAGCGGGGCGTCCCAGACGGGGCTGTCGTCCATTCCCGACTCCCAGGGGTGGACGATCGCGGCCAGCCCGGCCCCGCCGAGGTCCCTGACCGTGGCGAGGTAGTCGTGCTGGGCGACCAGCATGGGGTAGAGCCGCCGTACCAGGGCCGCGGCCGTGTCGCGGTCGGCCGCGTGCCGCCAGATCCGCCACAGCGCCAGCGCCTGCAGGGGCGGCTGGGTCAGCCCCGAGGTGCCCACCCCGTGGGGGGCCGAGCGGTGCTCCCGGGAGCGCCACACCGACGGCCCGGGGAAGTAGACCTCCGCCCGGACGGGCTGGAAGACGATGTGCGGCACCATCCCGTTGCCCCACTGCCCCGCCATCAGGCTGAGCAGCTCGGTCCCGGCCCTGCGGGTGTCCCGGCGGGCCAGGCCGATCGCCACGAAGGTGGAGTCCCAGTTCCACTGGTGCGGGTAGAGGCCGGGGGCGGGGACGGTGGCCGACCCCGTCCAGTTCGCGTCGAGCACCGCCCATGCCTCGCGCCCCAGCGCCGCGTCGTCCACCGCCGCTCGCGACTCCATCCGCCCAGTCTGCGCCTGTATCGCCCGGGAAAACAGCCCGGAACGGCCGGAAACCGCCCGGACCACGGGGACGCCGCCCCGGATCCCAGGAAGGCCGGACCGGATCGCGGGAAGCCCGGACCGCGAGAAGGCCGGCCCACGGGAAGGCCGGACCGCCGGAAGCCCGAACCGCGGAAGCCCGGACCGTGGGAAGAGCGGCTCGCGGAAGGCCCTCGGGCGACGCGCGACGACGAGCGGCGACAAGCGACGACGAGCGGTGACGAGCGACGACGGGCCGGCGACCGGGCGGAACGCCGGGTCGCCGGCCCTGACGGGGCACCGGGGACGGTGCCTCAGTCGAGATAGTCGCGCAGCATCTGCGCCCTGGTCGGGTGGCGGAGCTTGGCAAGGGTCTTCGACTCGATCTGCCGGATGCGCTCCCGGGTCACCCCGAACTCCCTGCCGACCTCCTCCAGCGTCCGGGGATGCCCGTCCGCGAGCCCGAAGCGCAACTGGATGATGCGCTGCTCCCGGTCCGAGAGGGTCGCGAGGATGTCGTCGAGCTGGTCCTGCAGCATGATGAAGGCGGCGGCCTCCATCGGCACGACCGCGTCCGCGTCCTCGATGAAGTCGCCGAGGTCGGAGTCCTCCTCCCCGATCGGGGACTGCAGGGAGACCGGCTCCTGGGCGATCCGCTGGATCTCGATCACCCGGTCGATCGGCAGGTCCATCTCCAGGGCGATCTCCTCCGGGGCGGGCTCGCGGCCCAGATCCTGGTGGAGCTGGCGCTGGACCCGTACCAGTTTGTTGATCGTCTCGACCATGTGCACCGGAATGCGAATGGTGCGTGCCTGGTCCGCGATCGCCCTGGTGATCGCCTGGCGAATCCACCAGGTGGCGTATGTGGAGAACTTGTAGCCCTTGGTGTAGTCGAATTTCTCGACCGCCCGGATGAGCCCGAGGTTGCCCTCCTGGATGAGATCCAGGAAGAGCATGCCGCGTCCCACATATCTTTTGGCGATTGACACCACCAGCCGGAGATTGGCCTCGATCAGCCGCTGCTTGGCCCGCGTCCCCTGCCAGACGAGCTCCCTGAACTCCGGGAACCCCAGGCGTGAGACGACGCTGGTCAGCTTGTCCTCGGCGAACAGGCCCGCTTCGATCGACTTGGCGAGCTCCACCTCCTCCTCGGCCGTGAGCAGGGGCACCCGGCCGATCTCCCGCAGGTAGATACGGACGAGATCGCTGGTCGGCGCCCTTTTACCGACATCCTCCTCATCGGGTCGGGCGGGTTCCTCGTCACCCTGGGGCTCGAGGACCTCCACACCCTGTTCGGCGAGCATGCGGACGACGCGTTCGAGCGCGTCGGACGGCAGCTCGGATCTGTCGAGAGCGGCGGCAACGTCATCGACCGTGACGCTTCCGCGCTCTCTTCCCTTCGCGACGAGGTCGGCCACCTGGTCTACCGATGGCGGCCCACTTGGCAGCACCGATGCACCCACGGGAGACAGTCTGCTGTATTGGATCCCCTAAATGGCAGACCTATTTTTGTCACCGGAGGTAAGGGCCTGTTCCTTATCGGATCGAGACCCTATTAAGGTTTGGCGGAATCGACGGATGGACATTAAAGCAAATTACGCCGTCAGCTCGCGGCGGTGCGCTCCTTCAGGACGCGCCGCTGCTGCTCCAGCGCGACCAGCTCGCCGAACAGCCGGTTGTACTCCTGCTGCTCCTCGACCGGGTTCGTCCGCTGCATCTTCGACTTGAGCTGCTCGATGGCCCGCGCCACCGAGACGAGCTCCAGCGCGGCCAGCATGGCCGAGGCGTAGCGCTCCTCGCTCGCCAGGTCGGCCCGCAGCTCTTCCACGGCGAACCGGGTGACCATCCCGCGCAGGGAGTCCTCGGCCCTGCCCAGCAGCAGGTCGACCCATTCGCGGCCGCCCTGCCCGGCCGCGGCGGTGCCGCCGCAGTCGGCGATCAGCCGGTAGAGGGCCACGTGCTCGGGGAGCGTGAAGGCCTCCGCGCCCACCGCCTCGAAGCGGGGACCGAGCAGCGCGGGACGCTGGACGGCCAGCCGCAGCACCTCGGCCTCGGTCCGCACCCCGGGGTCGGTGAGGTCGGCGACCCGGCGCGGGCCCGTGGGGCGTTCGGCGCGCGGCCGGGCCGCCGTGGAGATCTCGGCGATCCGGTCCATCACGAAGCGCTCGTTGTTGAACCCCAGCCACCGGTCGAGGTCGACGGCGTACAGCTGGCGCAGGGACCTGTCCTTGATGCCGGCCACGATCGGGGCGGCGGCGTCCAGGGCGGAGAGCCTTCCCTCGTTGGTGCTCACGTCGAACTTGGAGATCACGCTGCGGATGGCGAACGCGAAGAGCGGCTCCCTGGCCGCGATCAGGTCGCGCACGGCCGCCTCGCCGTGCTGGACGCGCAGGTCGCAGGGGTCGAGCCCGTCGGGCTGCACCGCGACGAAGGTCTGGGTGACGAACTTCTGCTCGTCGGCGAAGGCGCGCAGCGCCGCCTTCTGGCCCGCGGCGTCGCCGTCGAAGGTGAAGACCACCTCGCCGTGCGAGCCCGACTGGTCGAGCAGCAGCCTTCTGAGCACCTTGATGTGCTCCTCGCCGAACGCGGTGCCGCAGGTGGCCACCGCCGTCGGCACCCCGGACAGGTGACAGGCCATCACGTCGGTGTAGCCCTCGACGATCACGGCCTGGGAGCGCTTGGAGATCTCGCGTTTGGCCAGGTCGATGCCGTACAGGACCTCGCTCTTGTGGTAGAGCGGGCTCTCGGGGGTGTTCAGGTACTTCGGGCCGTCCTCGGCGTCGTTCAGCTTCCGCGCGCCGAACCCGATGACGTCGCCGGTGATGTCGCGGATGGGCCAGACCAGCCGGCCCCGGAACCGGTCGATCGGGCCGCGCCGGCCCTCCTTGGCCAGCCCTCCCTTGATCAGTTCCGCGGCAGTGAAGCCCCGGCCCATCAGGTGCCGTGCCAGCGCCTCCCACTCGGCCGGGGCGTACCCGACGCCGAAGCGCTCGGCGTCGACCCGCTCGAAGCCCCGTTCGGACAGGAAGCGGCGTCCGGGCGCGGCGTCGGGGGCCGACAGCTTCGAGACGTAGAACTCCGCCGCCGCCCGGTGGGCCTCGACCAGGCGGCTGCGCTCGCCCTGCTCGCGGCCGGGCACGTAGCCGCCCTGCTCGTAGCGGAGCTGGACGCCCGCCCTGTTTGCCAGCCGCTCGACGGCCTCGCCGAACGACAGGTGCTCCAGGCGCCGGACGAAGGTGATGACGTCACCGCCCTCGGCGCAGCCGAAGCAGTACCAGTACCCCCGGGTGGGGGTCACGTTGAACGACGGGCTCTTCTCGTCATGGAAGGGACAGAGCCCTTTCAGGTTGCCGCCGCCCGCGTTGCGGAGCTGGATGTGCTCGCCCACGATGTCGGCGATCGGTGAGCGCTCCCGTACGAGCGCGATGTCCTCGTCACTGATCCGGCCTGCCACGCCGCGAGTCTAGTCCGGCTCCCCGACAGCCCCCGACAGCACCGACGGTACGGGCGGTACGGACGGGGCGGCGGGGGCAGGAGGAACGATGACTTTCCCGAAGAGGTCATGACCAACCAGGACGTCGGTTACAAAGGTAAGAGCGAATTCTCGATACTGTACGCGGGTGGAGATCATGCGATCGCGGCACATGGCACGACTGGCCGCGGTGACCGGCGCGGTGCTCGTCACCGGAGGCTGCGCGTCCCCGGGCGGGGTGGCCGGCATCGGCACGGCACCCCCGACGCCCGGGGCGGAGAGCGCCGCCGGGACCCCCGGCTCGGTCACCGCGACCATCCCGGACTCGACGCCGACCCCCGTCCCGCAGACGGCGGTCGACCGCCCCAAGGCCGACCCGCCGGTGCGGGTCCCGCCGCCGAAGCTTTCCAAGTACAGCTACGTCTTCCCGGTCAAGGGCTGCTCGGTCAACTACCAGAGCCGGCTGCTGGTGCTGCCCAAGACCACGATCTGGGCGGGCAAGGGCTGCGCGTTCGTCTCGCCGGTGTCGGGGGTGGTCGACGAGGTCAACACCAAGAACCGGTGGAAGCCCTCCACCGACCGCGGCGCCGACCGCGAGGGCCGGTTCGTCACGGTCGTCGGCGACGACGGGGTCCGCTACCTGGGCGGCCACCTGGACGAGGTCGTCGACGGCATCAGGCCGGGGGTGCGCGTCGGCGCCGGGCAGACGCTCGGCCGGATCGGCAACTCCGGGAACGCGCGCTCCACCGCCAGCAACCTCTACTTCGCGATCTCCTGGAAGACCTCCCCCCAGCTCTGGTGGGTCCGCCGCGGCATGGTCAACCCGTGGAACTACCTGGACGCGTGGCTGAAGGGCAACCCCACGCTCTCGCCCCGGGAGGAGATGCAGACCGTGATGAACCGGACGGGAGCGGCCCCGCGCTGCTTCACGCTGTGCGCGTCCAAGCCGCAGCCCGCCAAGAAGAAGCCCAGGCCCTCGCCGACGCCGGAGGAGCCCGAGCAGATCACCCTGGGCGGCGACGGCGGTGTCGGCTAGAAGGGCCGTCGCGGCCGCGATGGCGCGGGCGGCGCGGGCGGCGTCCCGCCGGTGCGCGGGGACGTCGGAGAACGCGTCCCCGTCACGCTGATCGCCCTATTCGTCCTCGTCGTCGATCAGGAGGAAGGCGGGCCGGTTCTCGCGCCACTCGGGGACGTCCATCGCGTTGAGCACGGAGACGAGCTTCTTCTCCTCGTAGATGAAGTGCGTCCGCATGACCGCCGACAGCGCTTCCACCTCCTCGCGCACCTTCGAGGCCGTGGCCGGGTCCGGTCGCTCCGGCAGGGCGTCGAGGAGTTTGCGCAGGTTCCCCATCAGCCAGTCCAGGTGGTTGTGGTCGGTGCGCAGGTCGGAGAGCACCTTGCGCAGCTCGGGGTACTCCTCGGCGATCGCCGGGAACGCGCCGCCGTCCTCGCCGGTGTGGTGGCGCGTCAGCGCCGTGCAGAACGACAGGCAGTGCGCGCGCAGGTCCCGTGGCGGGAGCCCCCTGCCGTCGAAGTAGTCGTCGATGCCGTCCTGGAGGTCCTCCAGCATCTCGCGGAGCCAGACGTGCACCTCGAGCAGCTGGGTGCCCAGGGCGGTGAGACGGCCTCCCGCCTCGGAGCGTGCGTTCATGTTCGTCCTTCGGGTGGGGAAGTCGCCCGGTCCTCGCGGGGCGCCGGGGGCGGACGGCCGGTCAGCGGCCCGACAGGCGGCGGTGCCAGGCGACCGCCGAGGTGTCGGTGAGCGAGGCGATCTGGTCGATGACCACGCGCAGGCGCCCTGCGTTGCCGGACGCCCGGACGAACGCGGGCCTGAGCGCGGGCTCCAGGGTGCCGGGGGCGCCCAGCATGATCTGGTGGGCCAGGTCGTGGATCAGCTCGCGCTGCCGCGCCTGGTTCGCGTTGTGCTCGTCCCTGGTCATCACGTAGTGGGCGGTGACGCCCTTGAGCAGCGCGCACTCCAGCCGGGTGGTCCTGGGCACGATCAGGTCGGCGCCGTGGCGCCCGGCGGCCGCGTCGTACGCCTCGCGGGTGGCGAACTCGGCCGACCTGCAGAAGTGACCGATGAGCGAGCTGGTGAGCCTCTTGATCGCGGCCAGGTCGGCGAGCGAGCGGTCGAAGTGGCGGGGCCAGAGCGACTGGGCGGTCAGGCGGACGAAGACGTCCTCCAGCTCCCCGGGCTCGGCGTCGGGGGCGTACCAGTCGCGGGTGGTGACGCAGACCTCACGGCGCTCCACCGGGTCGCGCAGCGCCTCCAGCACCACGTCGCCGGAGTGCAGGGCGTCCTCCAGGTCGTGCACCGAGTAGGCGATGTCGTCGGCCCAGTCCATGATCTGGGCCTCGAAGCTGACCCGGCCCTCCGGCGCCCCCTGCCTGATCCACTCGAAGACCGGCATGTCGTCGTCGTAGACGCAGTACTTGGCTCCCCGCTCGCGGGTCCACGGGTACTTCACCGCGGCGTCCAGGCAGGCCCGGGTCAGGTTGAGCCCGGCACTGCGGCCGTCCTCGGTGACGACCTTGGCCTCCAGCCGGGTCAGCAGGCGCAGGCTCTGCGCGTTGCCCTCGAAGCCGCCGCAGCCGCTCGCCAGCTCGTTGAGCGCCGTCTCCCCGTTGTGGCCGAACGGCGGGTGACCCAGGTCGTGGGCCAGGCAGGCGGTCTCCATCAGGTCGGGGTCGCGGCCGAGCGCCTCGCCCATCTCCCGGCCGACCTGCGCGCACTCCAGCGAGTGGGTCAGGCGGGTACGGGGGATGTGCTGGCCGCCACCGAAGGTCTCCCCCGGGCCGACGACCTGCGTCTTGGCCGCGAGCCGCCGTAGCCCGGCGCTGTGCAGCACCCGCGCCCGGTCGCGCTGGAACGGGCCTCTTCCCGGGTTGCCGGGCGGTTCCGGCACCCACCTGGCCTGATCGTGTTCGTCATAACCGTGCATACGTGCAGTGATTTTATCCGCGAAAGGCCGCCCTCATGCCGAACGGCGGGAAAACACCTGGTTACCAGGGGTACGGGCACCACGAGCGCCCCCGGGACCGGCCCTCGTCCCCGCCCGGCCCGGGGAACGACCGGACCGGGCGAGGGACGACCGGACCGGGCGAGGGACGACCAGGCCGGGCGAGGGACGAGGACGGGGACGGGGCCTCGGGCGGTCCGCCGGGTCAGCGGGTGTCGGACCCGGCGCAGGCCAGGGTGGCGCGGGCGGCCTCCAGCCGGGCGACCGGGATGCGGAACGGCGAGCAGGACACGTAGTCCAGGCCGGCCCGGTGGCAGAAGTGGATCGAGTCGGGGTCGCCGCCGTGCTCGCCGCAGATGCCCAGCTTGAGGTCGGGACGGGTGCTCCGGCCCTGCTCCACCGCGATCTCGACGAGCCTGCCGACACCGTCGGCGTCCAGCGTCTCGAACGGGGACACGCCGAAGACGCCCAGCTCCAGGTACTTCGCGAAGAACGCGGCCTCGACGTCGTCCCGGGAGAAGCCCCAGGTCATCTGGGTCAGGTCGTTGGTGCCGAAGGAGAAGAACTCGGCGGCCTCGGCGATCTGGGCGGCGGTCAGCGCGGCGCGCGGCACCTCGATCATCGTGCCGATCAGCGCCTCGACGCCGGCCTCGGCGAGGATCGCCCGCGCCTCGTCCCGGACGTGCTCCAGCTCCTGCACCGCGGCCACCAGCGGGATCATGATCTCGGGACGGCTGCCCGGCACGGCCTTGGCCGCCTCGGCGATCGCCCGGACCTGCATGGCGAACACGCCGGGGATGATCAGGCCGAGCCGCACCCCGCGCAGGCCCAGCATGGGGTTCTCCTCGTGCAGGCGCTTGAGGGCGACCAGCAGCCTGCGGTCCTTCTCCGGCGCCTCGTCCCCGGCGAGGGCGATCTTCACCGACAGCTCGGTGAAGTCGGGCAGGAACTCGTGCAGCGGCGGGTCGATCAGGCGGACGGTGACAGGCAGTCCCTCCATCGCGCGGAAGATGGCGGTGAAGTCCTCCTTCTGCAGCGGCTCCAGCGCGGCCAGCGCCCGGTCCCGCTCCTCGTCGGTGCCGGCCAGCACCAGGTCCTCGACCAGGCTGCGGCGCTTCCCGAGGAACATGTGCTCGGTGCGGCACAGGCCGATGCCCTGGGCGCCGAACCTGCGGGCCCTGGCCGAGTCCTCGGCCGTGTCCGCGTTGGCGCGCACGTCCATCCTGCGCACCTCGTCGGCGTGGGTCATGAGCCGGTGCACCGCGCGGACCAGTTCGTCGTCCCGGTCGCCCGAGCCCTCGAAGTACTCCACGACCGGGGAGGGGACCACGGGCACCTCGCCGAGGTACACGGCCCCGCTGGTGCCGTCGATGGAGATGACGTCCCCCTCGGAGACCACCACGCCGCCGGGGGCGGTGAACGTGCGGTCGGCGGCCGAGACCTCCAGCGCCTCGGCGCCGCAGACGCAGGTCCTGCCCATGCCGCGGGCGACCACGGCGGCGTGCGAGGTCTTGCCGCCCCGGCTGGTCAGCACCCCCTGGGCGGCGATCATCCCGGCCAGGTCGTCGGGGTTGGTCTCGCGGCGTACCAGGATGACGGCCTCGCCCTGCGCGGCGAGCTCGACGGCGCGGTCGGTGGAGAAGACGGCCTTGCCCACGGCCGCGCCCGGTGAGGCGTTCATCCCCCTGGCGATGACCGTGCTGCCGGTGTCCTCGGCGAAGCGGGGGAACATCAGCTGGGCGAGCTGGTCGCCGGTGACCCTGGTCACCGCCTCGTCGAGGTCGATGACGCCCTGGTCGACGAGCTGCACGGCGATGCGGAACGCGGCGCCCGGGGTGCGCTTGCCCACGCGGGTCTGCAGCATCCACAGCTTTCCGCGCTCGACCGTGAACTCGATGTCGCACAGGTCGCGGTAGTGCTCCTCCAGGGTGCGCATGGTGTGCATGAGCTCGTCGTAGACGGGCCGGTCGATGGTCCGGAGCTCCTGCAGCGGCAGGGTGTTGCGGATGCCCGCGACCACGTCCTCGCCCTGGGCGTTCTGCAGGTAGTCGCCGTACACGCCCTGCTGGCCGGTTCCGGGGTCGCGGGTGAAGGCGACCCCGGTGCCGGAGTCCATGCCGCAGTTGCCGAACACCATCGAGCAGACGCTGACCGCGGTGCCCAGGTCGGCCGGGATGCGCTCCTGGCGGCGGTACAGCACGGCGCGCGGCGCGTTCCAGGAGGAGAACACCGCCTCCACCGCCATGCGCATCTGCAGGTACGGGTCGGCCGGGAAGTCCTCGCCGGTGTGCGCGCGGACGATCTCCTTGTACGTCGCGACCAGGGCCCGCAGGTCGGCCGCCTCCAGCTCCAGGTCGTCGCGGCCGTCCTTGAGCCGCTCCAGGGCGTCGTCGAACAGCTCGCCCTCGATGCCCTGGACGGTCTTGCCGAACATCTGGATGAGGCGCCGGTAGGAGTCCCAGGCGAAGCGCTCGTTGCCGCCGGCCTGCTTGGCCAGCCCGTGGACCGAGTCGTCGTTCAGCCCGATGTTGAGGACCGTCTCCATCATGCCGGGCATCGAGAACGCGGCCCCGGAGCGCACGCTCACCAGCAGCGGATCGTCGGCCTGGCCGAGCCCGCGGCCCATCGCGGCCTCCAGCGCGGACAGGTGGCCGGCGATCTCCTCCTCCAGCCCCTCGGGCAGGACGCCGTCGGCCAGGAAGCTCCGGCACGCCTCGGTCGTGATGGTGAAGCCGGGGGGCACCGGCAGCCCGAGATTGGTCATCTCGGCGAGGTTCGCCCCCTTGCCGCCGAGCAGGTCTCTGAGATCTCTGTTTCCCTCGGTGAAGTCGTAAACGTACTTGGGCACGGTCGCTCCTTCTACGGCTTCCTACGGCTTCAAAAAACGACGTCTGGTCCCGCCTCTCTCCGGACTCTACAGACGAATCGGCCAATGAAACGGCACCCACCGCCAGGAACGACATCACCGCAGCTCAGAACATGTTCACCGGTCTAATCCAATGCAAATTAAGATCGAACGAACGGCAACTCCGGCCGTCGCAAGAATTGGTTTACACCAATTGGTATAAACCAATTCCACCGGCATTCACGCCCGTTCACGACGGCCCTGGCGAGTGATCGGGGCCGCGTCCGCGAGCGGGTTGAGGCCGGGCACCTCCCCCTCGGCGGGCCCGTCCCCGGCCGGCAGCCAGAGCACGAACACGCTCCCCTGGCCCGGCCGCGAGAACAGGCGGACGTGGCCGCCGTGGGACTCCACGATCTGGCGGACGATCGCCAGGCCCAGGCCGCTGTGCCGGTCCCGGCGGCCGGTCCCGCCACCGGTCTCCCCCGTCTCAGCGCCGCTCTTGCCGCGCCAGAAGCGGTCGAACACCCGCGCGTGGTCGTCCTCGGACACCCCCGGCCCGGCGTCGCGCACCGCCACCCAGATCCAGCCGTCACTGCGGCCCGCCGCCACGACCACCTCGCTGCCGGCGGGGGCGAGCCGTACGGCGTTGGAGAGCAGGTTGCCCACGGCCCGGCGCAGGGCGTCGTGGTCCCCCCACCCCGCGCAGCCCGGAGGGCAGCGCCTTGCGGATCGTCAGCCCCCGCCCGGCCGCGAGCGTGGTGAACTCCTCGGCCGCCTCGGCGGCCAGCGTCCCCACGTCCACCTCGGCGTCGGCCAGCGCGGGCGCGGAGCGGCGGGCGGTCGCCAGCAGGTCCTCGACCAGGCGCGTCATGCGGGTGGTGGCCCGGTCCACGATGGCCACCGCGCGCATCCGCTCCTCCTCGGTGCTGTCGGGGGAGGCCAGCACGGCGTCGACGTTGGCCCGGATGATGGCCAGCGGGCTGCGCAGCTCGTGGGAGGCGTCGTCGATCAGCTGCCGCTGCGCCAGGAACGCGCCCTCCAGGCGGCCGAGCATGGTGTCGACGGTGTCGGCGAGGTCGCGGAGCTCGTCCTTGGGGCCGGTGAGCAGGATCCGCCGCGACAGGTCGGTGCCCTGGATCTCGGCGGCGGCCCTGGTGATCGAGCGGACCGGGCGCAGCACCCGGCCCGAGAGCACCCAGCCGATGCCGAAGCTCGCCACGAACAGTCCGCCCAGGGTCAGGAGCGAGTAGTCGCGCATGGTCCTCAGGGTCAGCAGGTTGACCGCGTTCTCGACCTCGGCGAGCTCGACGACCGGGGCCTTGCCGATGTAGCGCTCGGTGTCGACGCTGTAGAGCTTGGCCTGCTGCACGGTGTAGGGGCGCTCCTCGGCGCTCCTGGCCACCGCGACGTACAGCAGGCCGACGACCAGCCCGGAGAGCAGGAACAGCAGGCTGGAGTAGAGCACGGTCAGCCGGAAGCGGATCGTGTGCACGAAGGAGAACCTCACGCGTCCTCCCGTGGTCGACGGCGGCCCGCGCGCACGGGGAGGGACCTCACGTGTCCTCTCATCGCGTGCGCGGCGAGGGGTCCGACGTGTCGTCCTCCCATCGCGTGCGCGGCGGGGGGCCTCACGTGTCCTCCCTGAGCCGGTAGCCCTTGCTGACCACGGTCTCGATCACGGCGTCGGTGCCGAGCTTGCGCCGCAGGTTGCCCACCGTCACCCGCACGGTGTTGGTGAACGGGTCGGTGTGCTCGTCCCAGACGTGCTCCAGCAGCTCCTCGGCGGAGACGACGTGCCCGGGACGGGTCATCAGGTAGTGCAGGACCCCGAACTCCTTGGGGGTCAGCCCCAGCTCCCTCCCGTTCGAATGGCTCTCCACCCGGGAGGTGTCCAGCCGTAGCGAGCCCACCTGCAGGATCGCCGTCCCGCCGCCCTGCTCCCTGCGGAGCAGGGCGCGGACGCGGGCCAGGAGCTCGGGGAAGGCGAACGGCTTGACCAGGTAGTCGTCGGCGCCCTCGTCCAGCCCCCTGACCCGGTCGTCCAGCCGGTCGCGCGCGGTCACCATGATGATCCGCACGGCCTGGCCCTGGTCGGTCCCGCGCAGGGCCCGGCACACCTCGAAGCCGTCCCCGCCGGGCAGGTTGAGGTCCAGAAGGACCAGGTCGTAGGAGTTGACCTGGAGCTTCTCGCGCGCCTGGGCCACGTCGTAGGCGACGTCCACCGCGTATCCGGCCCGGACGAGCCCCACGCGCAGGGCATCGACCAGGTCTTCCTCATCTTCGACAACGAGCAGTCGCATGGTACGAACCTAGGTCGTGGGCGGCCGGAAACGCGGATGCCACCGCCGTCCCGTCTTCCCGTTCACTCCCGCTCACCCCCGTCATTCTCGGACGCCGCCGTCCCGTGTCCGCGTTCACTCCGCTCACCCCCGGATGATCCGTTCGGCGACGGGCACCGCCCGGTCGATGGGGATGGCGAAGCCGATGCCGATCGAACCGGTCCCCCGCCGCGAGAGCGTCGCGATCGCGGTGTTGATCCCGATCACCTCGCCGCGGGCGTTGACCAGCGGCCCGCCGGAGTTGCCGGGGTTGATGGAGGCGTCGGTCTGCAACGCGGTCTGCCCGCGCCCGCCCAGCCTCACCTGGCGGTCGAGGGCACTGACGATGCCGCCGGTGACCGTGCCCGCCAGGCCCAGCGGGGAGCCGACGGCCAGCACCTGGTCCCCCACCGCGAGGTCCGCGGACCTGCCCAGCACCGCGGCGGTCAGCCCGCGGGCGTCGTCCACCCTGAGCACCGCGAGGTCGTACGCCTCGTCGGTGCCCACGACGACGGCGGGCAATCGGCGCCCGTCGTCGAGCACGACGGTGACGCCGGCACCCGCGGCGCTCCCGGCCAGGACGTGTGCGTTGGTGAGCAGGTGCCCGGAGCCGTCGATCACGAAGCCTGACCCGGCGCCCCGGCCCGACTCGACCGACACGACGCTCGGCAGCACCCTGGCGGCGGTACCGCTGAGGCCACCCGCCGAGCCGGGCGAGCCGGACGAGCCGGACGGGGCCGGCGGGGCCGCTGCGGCGCGGGGCAGGGCCGCGGGAGCCGCCTCGTCCCCGACGGCCAGCCGGCCGCCCGCGACGCCCGCCGCGCCTCCGGTGAGCGCGGCGACGAGCACCGCGGCGGCCAGGAGACGCCCGCTCCCCTTCCGTACCGGGACGGCCGGGGCGGCGGTCGCGCCGGCCGCCCGCGACGGCGCCTCCGGGGAGGTGGGCGGCGGGGGGCCCGGGGCGAAACCGGGGCCCCGGGGCCGTCCGAGCCCGGGGGGCCGGTCGTGCGGCATCACCATGATCGACTCCTCACAGGATCCTCGAGAACCAGAACAGGGACGTCCCGGCGGCCACCACCGCGCCGAGCAGCGCGATCCCGACGAACCACGGCCAGACCTCCTGCCGCTCGGTCCGGTACCCCACCGAGCTGCCGATGTCGTCGTACACCGCCCGCAGCTCGTCACCGGAGGCCGCCTCGTAGAAGCCCCCGCCGGTGCTGCGGGCAAGCTCCCGCAGGGCCGGGCCGTCCACCGGCACCGGGGTCTCCCGGTTGCCCATCCGGATCGTGCCGTCGGGCGTGCCGTACGCGATGGTGGACACCGGCACGCGCCGGGAGGTCGCCTCCCGGGCCGCCTGCTCCGGCGGCCTGCCCATGGTGCTCGACCCGTCGGACATCAGCACGATGTGGGCGGGCGGCCGTTCCCTGCTCCGCAGGGCGTCGATCGCGTCCAGGGACGAGAACACCGCCTCGCCGACGGCCGTGCCGGAGTCCGTGGTGAGCCGGTCGATCGCCGACAGCACCGCCGCCCTGTCGGTGGTGGGCGGCACGCTCACCGAGGCCGAGGAGGAGAACGTGACCAGGCCGAGGTTGAAGCGGGCGGGCAGGTCCCCGACGAACCACCGCGCGGCCTCGCGCGCCGCCGTGAACCGGTCGGGCGCCACGTCGGTGGCCTGCATCGACGCGGAGACGTCGAAGGCCACGATGATCGTCGCCTCCTCCTTGGGGACCCGCGTCTCGGCCGTCGGCCGCGCGAACCCGACGACGAGGAGCACCAGCATTCCCATGAAGGCCGTGGCGGGCACGTGCCTGCGCCACCCCGGCGTCCTGGGCGCCAGCTTGTCCAGCAGGTCCAGGTTGGTGAACCGCAGGGCGTACCGGCTGCGCCGCCGGTACATGACCACGTACAGGACCGCGATCATCAGGGCGGGGACCAGCAGCCACAGCCAGACGGGGGAAAGGAACGTCACGCGACACCACCTCTCACGGCTCTCGTCCGCGCCAGGCGGCGCTGGACCATGACGTGGCGGACCAGATCGCGGACCCAGTCGCGATCGGTACCCAGGCGCAGGTGGGCGGCCCCGGCCCTGCGCAGGGCGTCCGCGATGGCCGCCCGCTGACCGGCGGCGGCCTCGGCGTAGCGCTCGCGCAGGCGGGGACCGGCCGTGGAGATCTCCCGGCGACGGCCCGTCTCCGGGTCGACGAGCGTGAGCACCCCCACGTCGGGCAGGGTCAGCTCCCGGGGATCGACGACCTCCACCGCCAGGAGCTGGTGACGGACCGCGAGATGACGCAGCGACCTCTCCCAGCTCTCCGGGGGGTCGAGGAAGTCGGAGACGACGACCACGAGCCCGCGCCGCCGCGTCACGCGGCGCAGGTCGTCGGCGGCCGGGCCGAGGCGCGGCGCCGGGGTGCCCGGCTCGGTACGCGGCAGCGAGAACATCGTGCCGAGCAGCGCCATCAGGTGCGCGCGCCCGCTCCTGGCGGGGAAGCGCCGGACCTCGCCGCCGTGCAGGATGTGCGTGCCGACGCGGTTGCCCGTCCGCTCGGTGAGGAAACCGACCGCCGCGACGGCGGCGAGCGCGAGCTCCCTCTTCTCCATCAGCGCGGTGCCGAAGTCCATGCTGGCGCTGGCGTCGAGCAGCACCCAGGTCTCCAGCTCCCGGTCGGCGATCATGTCCCGCACGTGCGGCTCCGCCGTGCGGGCGGTGACGTTCCAGTCCATCCGCCGTACATCGTCGCCGGGCGCGTACTGCCTGGCCTCGGCGAGCTCGCCGCCGGGGCCCGGGGTCAGCCCGAGGTGGTCGCCCTGGAGCAGCCCGTCGAGACGCCTGACGACCGTCAGCTCCAGCCTGCGCAGCACCCGTTCGGACGGCAGGTGCCGCATCAGGCCGCCTCGGTCTGCCCGGGGGCGACCCTGGGCACCGGGATCGCCGCGACCACCCGGTCCACGATCTCCCGCGGGGGGACGTCGTCGGCCAGCGCGTCGAAGGACGGCACCAGCCGGTGCGCGATCACGTCGCGGGCCAGGTCCGCGACGTCCCCGGGCAGGACGTAGTCGCGCCCGCGCACCAGCGCCAGCGCGCGGGCCGCGGCCACCAGCCCCAGCGTCGCCCGGGGACTGGCGCCGTAGGTCAGCAGCGGCGCGACGTCGGCCAGCCCGAACCGCGCGGGCTCACGGGTCGCGTACACCAGCCGGACCGCGTACTCGGCGACGGCGTGGTGGACGAAGACGTCGTCCACGGCGGCCTGCAGCGCGAGCAGCCGCCGCGGGTCGAGCACCCCGCGCGGGACGGGCCGGTCGGTGCTCATCCGGTACAGGATGGCGAGCTCCTCCGACTCGCTCGGGTACCCCACCTCGATCTTCATCAGGAAGCGGTCCCGCTGGGCCTCGGGCAGGTGGTAGACGCCCTCGGACTCGATCGGGTTCTGGGTCGCCAGGACCAGGAACGGCGCGGGCACCGGATGGGTACGCCCGCCGATGCTCACCTGGCGTTCGGCCATCACCTCCAGCAGCGCCGACTGGACCTTGGCCGGGGCCCGGTTGATCTCGTCGGCGAGCACGAAGTTGGCCATCACCGGGCCGAGCTCGATGTCGAACCCCTCGGTGGACGGCCGGTAGATGCGGGTGCCGACGATGTCGGCGGGCACCAGGTCGGGGGTGAACTGGATGCGGGCGAACGTGCCGCCCACGACACCCGCGAGCGTCTCGGCCGCCAGCGTCTTGGCGATGCCGGGCACCCCCTCCAGCAGGCAGTGCCCCCGGGCCAGGACCGCGACGAGCAGGCGCTCGACCATCCGGTCCTGGCCGACGATCACACGCTTGACCTCGAACAGCGCCCGCCCGAGCACGGCGCTCTCCGGCACCCTGCCGGTGTCGTCACCCGTGCCGGGCGGCACCTGGCGTACGTCCCCGGTCACCTGGCGTACGTCCCCGGTCACGGGGCGGTCGCGGAGGTCGGGGCGGGGCAGTCGTCGACGAGCAGCCGCAGCTCGACCGCGTCGGGACGCGGGTCGGCGTGAGCGGCGCTGCCGGTGAGCAGGAAGACGGCCCCCGCCGAGGGCCAGGACCCCCCGGCACGGCCTTCCACGGTGATACGCGGGTCATCGTTCTCCCCCTTCGTTGAACGAACGATCCCCCTGATGTCATCAAAAGGCCCCGAAAACCGCTGTAAGGCGGGTTTTTATGTTGTCTTTCGCTCCGGTCGATCATCGAAGGGATGCCGGGGCGGACGGGGAAGGGGACGAGGGCAGGGGCGGGCCGGGAAAGCACGACGGCCGGCGACCCTGTGCGGGGTCGCCGGCCGTCACCGGGCGGACGTGGCCCCGATCACCGGGGCCGGAAACCGTCTCAGTCGTTGAGTGTGCTGGGCGCAGGTAGGACTCGACCTGGTCGAGGGCCACGCGCTTCTGGGCCATCGAGTCGCGCTCGCGGATGGTCACCGCCTGGTCGTCGAGGGCTGTCGAAGTCGACACGGTGATGCAGAACGGCGTGCCGATCTCGTCCTGGCGCCCGGTAACGGCGGCCGATCGCGCCGCGTCGTCGAAGTCGACGTTCCCCGGCGCGGGAGCTGGGCCCGCCAGGTCCTTGGCCTTGGCGACAGGTCCGCGTTGCGCGAGAGCGGGAGCACCCGCGACTTGACCGGCGCGAGGCGGTGGTCGAGGCGCATGACCGTGCGCTTCTCCATGACGCCCTTGGCGTGGGCGCCTCGTCCTCGGTGTAGGCGTCGATCAGGAAGGTGAGCGTGGCGCGGTCGACACCGGCGGCCGGCTCGATCACGTACGGGACGTAGCGCTCGCCCGCTGTCCTGCTCGAAGAAGCTGAGGTCGGTGCCGAGGCCTTGCCGTGCGCGGTTCAGGTCGAAAGTCCGTGCGGTTGGCGATGCCCTCCAGCTCACACCCCACTCGGTGCCGGTGAAGTTGAAGCGGTACTCGATGTCGACGGTCGCTTTGGAGTAGTGCGAGAGCTTGTCCTTTGGGGTGCTCGTACAGCCGCAGGTGTCCTGGGTGATGCC
>NZ_BAAAWD010000013.1:0-273021 GCF_039534895.1 Streptosporangium longisporum
TTCGGCAAGGTCCGGGCTGGCGTTCACCGTCCAGATAGGCGACAGCGTAGGCCGTTGCCTGCGGCGGGGGCGGCGGCCAGCGCAAGGTGGCCCAGTGTCCCGACGTCGACCCCCAGCAGGCGGGCGAAGGTGTCCGGTGACCTTGGTGGAGTTGAGCGTGCACACCAGCGGCAGGTAGCCTCCCCGTCGCGTCCGCGACGCCGTCCACCCAGCCGGTGGAGTCGAAGACGGGGTCGGCACTCACCGACAGCACCACCCCGGAGGTGCCGAGGCTGTAGGCGACGTCGCCGGTCCTCAGGCCGAGACCGACGGCGCCGAGATGCTGGTCGCCGCCGCCCGGGCCGACCAGCACGCCGGGCCGCAGCCCGAGCTCGGCCGCGACCTCGGGCAGCACGCGGCCCGCGGGTTCGGCGGGGCCGAGCACCGGGGGAAACCCGCCGCGTCCCAGTCGACGTCCGGCGACACCAGCTCGGTGAGCAGGTCGGTGCGCCACCGATTCTCGAACGCCGCGTAGTACCGGTCCCGGAGGCGTCGGACCGGTCCGTGACACGCTCGCCGGTCAGCCGGTACGTCAGCCAGTCCGTGCGGTACCAGCACGGTGGTGAGGCGCCCGCAGGTTGCCGGGCTCGTGCTCGGCCAGCCAGGCCAGCTTGGTGACGGTCAGCGCGGCGGTCGGGGTCAGGCCGGTCGCGCGCACCCAGTTCCGGGCCCCGTAGCGCGCCACCAGGCCGGCCGCCTGCGGCTGCGGACGTCGTGTCGTTCCACAGTTTGGCAGGCCGCAGGACCTGGCCGGCGGCGTCGAGGGCGACCAGGCCGTGACACTGGGCGGTCCACGCTCACGGCTGTCGATGGAGCCCGGCCGTACGCCCGCGTCCCGGCAGGCCAGGGCGAGCGCGGTGGCCAGGGCGTGCCACCAGGCCGCGGGATCCTGCTCGCTGAGCGGCGGGTGCGTCACCGGATGCGGGGCGCGGCCGGTCCCGAGCAGCGCACCGTCATCGGCGTCGCGGAGCTCCACGGTGCAGGACTGCGTCGAACTGTCGATGCCTGCGACGAGGGGCATGGTCAGACCGTGCCCCTCGACACGCCCGCCGCCTCGGTGCCGGTGTCGAAGGTTCAGCGCGGGCAGGGGCTTCCGGGGCGTCGTCGATCTGCCCGACGGCCCCCCGACGGGTGACTGTGCAGCACCTGCTCCCATCCGTAGCCGCCGCAGCCTCATCAGGACGTACGCGAGCGCGGTCGCCCCACACCGCGGTGACGAGCGTCGAACCCATGGCGATCACCTCGCCCGGATCCACGCGCGGCGGGCTCTCCAGCTTGACCACCAGGTCCGCGCGGTTCCCCAGTTCGGACTCGGTGACCGCCGTCAGGGCGATCACCCGGGCACCGCGTTTCCCGTACGCGCTCGGTCAAGTCGTTGATCTCCCGGGACCCGCCGCCCCGCGAGATCGCGATCAGGATGTCGCCCTCCGTGACGGCTCCCATCGTGCCGTGCAGGGCGTCGGCCGCCTGGATGAACAGCGCCGGCGTGCCGCAGACGACAGCAGATGAGCCATGCGCCGGGCCACCGCCCCGGAGGTCCCGGCCCCGGTGACGAACACCTTGCCCTCGCAGTCGTAGAGGCAGGCGGGCCGCCTCCACGAAGCTGTCGTCCAGCTGGTCGGCGACGGGACAGCACGCCGTCCGCTTCCCGGCGTACGATTTCGCGGCCCTCGGACAGCACATCATTCGCAGCAGCGGCCATCACTGTTCTCTGTTGCCTTTCTTGGGGAGCGGGCCCGAGGCGGGGGATCATGCCGCCCCCCCACGCGACCTGCCGGAGTTTGACCAGCGAGAGCTCGGAGGCGAGCTGGGTGACGCCGTCGCATCGCCCGTGCGAGGAACGTCACGACGTCGTCGGACACGTCGAGGATCTCCTCCTCCTCGCTCGACACGACCACGACGGTCATGGCCCTGCCCGGAGGCGAGGCGGCGGAGCAGGCGATGGATCTCGGTCTTCACGCCGATGTCCACGCCCTTGGTGGGCTCGTCCAGAAGCAGTAGCCGGGGGCTCTTGCGCCAGCGCTCGCGCCAGGAGGACCTTCTGCTGGTTGCCGCCGGACAGGCTGACGACCGGGGCGTCCCTGTCGCCGCGCACGTGGAGCTGGTCCCATGAACCGGGTGGCGCTCCTTGCCATGGCACGGCGGTCCAGCACTCCGTACCTGGAGAACCCGTGCAGCACGGGCAGGACGATGTTCGTGGCGGAGTCGAGCCCGGGCACGATCCCGTTCGATCTTGCGTTCCTCGGTGAGGTAGACGACGCCGGCTCGCCGCGCGTGGGAGGGGTTGCGCGGCCGATAAGGCTCTCCGAACAGCTCCAGCCGCCCGGCGTCGATCCTGTCCAGCCCGACCAGCGCGCGCAGGAACTCCGTGCGCCCCGACCCGACAAGGCCGTAGACGCCGAGAACCCGTCCCGGATGGGGCGTCGAGGGACACGTCGGTGAGGCCGGGGGCCCGCAGGCCGCGCACCCGGAGGCTCGGCCGGGCCCCGGCCGGCAGCGCCGAGACGGGACGCCGTCCCTGGGGCCCGCCCTGACGCCAGGTCGCCCAGTTTCCTCCACCGGGAGCTGGTCGTACTGGCCCGGTCTCGGCCAGGTGCACGGCGGCTTCCTCACCCGCGATCGCGCGGATGACGTCCGCCCGGTCGGTCTCCTCGACCGGCCCGGCGATTCGGACCTCGCCGTCGACCAGGGCCACGACCGAGTCGGCCACGGCGTACAGCTCGTCGAGCTTGTGGTCGACGGAGCAGTACGCCGAGTCCCGACTCCCTGGTCAAGGACCTGATCAGTTCGAGCAGCCTGTCGACCTGCTCACCTCCAGGCTCGTCGTCGGCTCGTCCAGGAGCAGGAAACGGGTCTCGCGCTCGGTGGCGATCGCGATCTCCAGGAGCTGCCGGGTGGCCACCGGATAGTGGCCCAGCGGCCGGTCCACGTCGACCCGCAGGCCGAAGCGATCGACCAGGTCCCGGGCCGCCCGGCGCATGCCTTCGCCGTCGAGCGTCCGCGTGCCGCGCCGCCGCTCGCGGCCCAGGAAACACATTCTGGGTGATCGTGAGGTTCGGCAGGAGCGACAGCTCCTGGTAGACGGTGGAGATGCCGGCCTTCAGGGCGACCGCGGGGCCGGTCAGCTGCATCCGGCCGCCGTTCACGCTGATCGTCCCCTCGTCCGGCCTGATCGCCCCGGAGAGCGTCCTGAGCAGGGTGGACTTGCCCGCGCCGTTGTGCCCGACCAGTCCGACGACCTCGCCGGGCCGGACGGTGACGGTTCACGCCGGAGAGCACGGGGACACCGGCGTATCGCTTGACGATCCCCTCGGCCCGGAGACCCTCCGCCGGTCCGGGGTGCGCTCCTCCGGCCGACGTGGCCGTCGCCGTCGGCCCGGTCATTCAGCCCACCTCGCCCGGTGCGGGCGTCTGGCCCTTGGTGTAAAGCTTGAGCGGACGCAGGATCTGGGCCTCGGGCTTGGCGCCGCCCAGCCAGGCGGAGATCTGCTCGATCACGCGCTTGCCGTAGTCCTCGGGCTCCTGTGCCACGCACGCCGGGTACTGGTCGGTCAGTGGCTCGTCGGCCGCGCAGAAGCCGTAGACCTTGACCTTCTTGCCGCCGCTCTGGATGGCTTGGAGCGCTCCATAGGAGGCGGGGCCTGTGCTGGTGAACAGGACGTTCACGTCCGGGTTGCCCTGGAGTATCTCGGTGGTCGCGGCAAGGCTGTCGTCGGGCTTGACGTTGCCGTCCACCTTGGCCACGACCTTGGCCTTGGCGTCGGCGGCGATGGTGTCCTCGAAGCCCTTGTCCCGGGCGACGACCGGGCCCTCGTCGGGCTCGGTGATGAAACCGACCTTGAGGTCGGCGTCGGCGCCGAGATCCTTGAGCACCTGCTCGGCCACCTGCTTCCCGCCTGCGGCGTTGTCGGCGCCGAGGTACTGCACGATGCTCGCGCCCTGGGCCTTGAGCGCGGCGTCGTCCACGGTGACGTTCACGGTGAACACGGGCACGCCCGCGTCGTTGGCCAGTTTCACGATCGCCGCGGCGGGCTCGGACTTCACGGGGTTGAGCGCGAGCGCGCACGGCTTCTTCTGGAGCATCGCCTGGACCTGGGCGAGCTGTGCCGCGTCGTCGTCGTTGGCGATCTGGACCTCGGTCTTGAAGCCCGCCGCCTGGCCCGCCGTCTCGAAGCCCTTCTTCATGGCCACGTAGTAGGGGTTGGTCAGGTTGGGGAGCGCGACCGCCACGTACTTGGAGTCGGCGGCGCACGCCTCGGGCCGGGGAATGCCGCCCTCGGGCTTGCCGGCGCCGGCCTGGGCGCCGGTGTCGACCCCTGTGCTGCATCCGGCGAGGGTCAGCGCGGCGAGCGCCGCGCCGGTGGCCAGGGAAAAACGTCGCTTCATGGGAGCTACCTCTTGTTTTCGATGGAAACAGCGCCTTCGCCCGGCGCGAGGGAATCGAGCGGTTCACGAGCTGTCGGGCCCGGGGGACCGGAACGGCTGAACAGCCGGGAGAAGTCGGACAGTGAGAGCCTGCGGCGGTAGGTGTCGAGGCTGACGCCGAGCAGGATGATGACGCCGATGACGAGCGGCTGCCAGAAGCTGTCGACGCCGATGACGTTCATGCCGTTGGACACGGTCGCGATCAGCACCGCGCCGAGGAAGGCGCCGGGGACGGAGCCGATGCCGCCGAACAGGCTGACGCCGCCGACGACGGCCGCCGCGATGGAGAAGAACAGCTCGTTGCCCGAACCGGCGGTGGGGTAGCCGACCATGAGCCGGCTGGTGGTGATGAGCCCGCCGAACGCCGCGCACAGGCCGCTCACCGCGTAGACCAGCATGGTGGTGCGCCCGATCCCGATCCCGGCAAGGCGGCTGGTCTCGGCGTTGCCGCCGACGGCGTAGATGTGCACGCCCGTCGCGGTCCTGCGCAGGAAGAAGGCCAGGACGCAGGCGGCGACGATGACCAGGACGACCGGCATCGGGACGCCCAGCAAGGCGCCGCGGCCGATGACGGCGAACATCGGGTCGGTGACCGACACCGACTTCGCGCCGGTCATGATCTGGGGAATGCTCGCGGCGATGCCGAAGGTGGAGAAGGTCACGATGAACGGCGGAAGCTTCAGGTAATGGATGATCGCGCCGTTGAACAGGCCGACTGCGATTCCTGCGAGAATGGCCACCAGCGCGGCGATCGGCCACCCGACCCCTGCCTTCATGACGACCGCCGCCAGCATCCCCGTCAGGGCGACGTTCGACCCCGTGGACAGGTCGATGCCTCCTGTCAGGAGCACGAAGGTCTGCCCCAGGGCGAGGAAGGCGATGACCGCGCCGTTGAGCAGCAAGATCTGTAGGTTGTCGACGGTCCGGAAGTTCTCGGACAGCAGGCTCATGACGAGGGCGACCAGGATCAGAATCCCGAAGATCCCGATCTCGTCCGGCATACGGCGTGTTCTCACAACTCCCCCTCCCGAGCCTCGCTCATATGAGCGCAAAGGGTGCTCGTTTGTGTACTATAAGGTCCATCAGAGTCTGCTAACAAGACATACGGGTCGCAGTGAGGTAACGAATGAGCAATACCGGCGCTCATATGAGCGATATTGCGAAGATGACGGCCGCCGAACGAAGGCTCATGGCAACCGTCGCGAGACGCTTCTACATTGATGACGTCTCGAAAGTGGAGATCGCCAAGGAGCTCGGGCTCTCGCGATTCAAGATCGCCCGACTGCTCGAGCAGGCGAAGAGCACCGGTGTCGTGACCATCACTCTAAGGGACGCCGGGTATGTCGACGACGTCATGTCCGCCCAGCTCAGCGCGCATATGCGGCTCCGCGAGGCGATCGTTGTCGAAACGCTCGGAACCGACGCGCAGGTGCGCAGCCAGGTCGGGGCCGCCGCCGCGACCTTGCTCACCGAGACGCTCCACCCCGGCGACGTCCTCGGCCTGGCATGGGGCAGAACCCTCACCGCGATGACCGAGCACCTCACCTCCCTGCCACCCGTCTCGGTCGTGCAGCTCACCGGCGCCGTCGGCTCCGACCTTGCCGAGTCCCCCGTCGAGGTCGTGCGCAAGGCCTCGCTGAGCGCGGGAGGCAAGGCGCACGCCATCTTCGCGCCACTGGTCGTGGAGGACGCGGCGACCGCGGCAGCCCTCCGACGGCAGACCGACGTCGCCGCGGCCATGCGGCTGTTCACCCAGGTGACCGTCGCCGTCGTCGCCGTCGGCTCATGGGATCCGCCGATCTCGCAGTTCCGCGAGGTCATGTCCGACGCCGACCGCGCGGAACTCGCGGCCAGGGGGGTGCAGGCCGAGGTCGCCGGGATCCTCATCGACCGCCACGGACGCCTCGTCGGAGAGGACTTCGCCGAGCGGTGCCTGTCCATCAGCGCCCAGGAGCTCGGACGGGTGCCGCGCGTCATCGCGGTCGCCGCAGGCGCCGACAAGGCTGAGGCCGTGCTCGCCGTGGCTCGCTCCGGGCTGCTGTCCTCCCTGGTCACCGACCGAGCCCTCGCCGAGGTCGTGCTCCACGAGCCTTTCGACCACCCCGCCGGTGGCTGAGCGCATGCGGATCGCGGGCTCCCTGTGGTCGGTCCCCCCCGGCCGCGCAGGCAAGTGAGGCGCACCGGCTTCGCGACGCCGGGCTCGACGTGCTCCACTGGGACACCACCGACGGCGTCTTCGCCCGTGAGGGCGGGTTCTCGGCCGAGACGGCCGCCGTGATGACCGGGGAGAGCGGGATGCGCGCCGAGGCCCACCTCATGGTCACCGACCCGCTCGCCCGCCTCGACGCATGGACCGGCTTCTGCGAGCTCGTCGTCGTCCACGCCGAGGCCGAGGGGTGGCGGGCGGCGCTCGACCGTATCGAACGACGCGGTTCCCGGCCGGCCCTGGCCCTGTCCCGGGGCACCCCGGCGACGTTCGTGCCCTCGGACGAGCTGGCCGTTCTCACCATGTCGGTCGTCCCGGGAGAGGCCGGCGCCACGTTCGACGAGTCGGCCCTCGCGACCGTGCGGGCACTCCGGGAGGCCGCCTCCGGAGCCTCCCGCCTGCTGGGGCTCGACGGCGGCGTGACCCGCGAGATCGGCCGTCGCGCCACGGCCGGCGGCGCCGATTGGCTGGTCAGCGGCACCGACCTGTTCGGCTCGTCCACGCCCCGAGCATGGCTCTCCGACGTACGAGGCGCCCAGGCGCCGTCTCACGACTGATCCTGTCCGACGCCTGGAGTCGCCCCGGTCCGGCAGACACATCAGGGCTTGCGGCTGCGCGGCGGCATGGTCGTCTTCGCGGATGGGCTCGAGGACGCGGCGTCGGAGGAAGGCGTGGCAGGCCTCGAGTTCGGGCCGCTGGGCGTTCTTGCCGGATTTGGTGTCGGTGAAGATGCGGCGGCAGCCATAGGCGGTCAGCGCGTCGATTCGCCGTTCCAGCTTCTGGCCTTTGGTCGAGACGCGGGCGTAGCCGATGTGGATCTCGGTGCGGGCGGCGGGGAAGGCGTCGAGCAGGTGGCCGGAGGCCTCCAGGGGCGCGGGCACGCCGTCATCGTCTCGGCAAAGGGCTACGTGAGATTGTTGAACGGCTCAGGTTGTTGAAGGACTTTTTGAAGGGTTGGGGGCCTTTCCCCGACCCTGAGCGCGTGATCTTCAAGAAACGAAGGCGCGCTCAAAGGATCAATGCATCACCGCTGTTCAGGATCTCAGCGTAGATCTCTGCCGGAGTACGGTAGCCGTGGATCTTGCGGGGACGGTTGTTGAGCTCGGCAGCGATGGCGCCCGCCAGGCCGCCCTCGAAGACGTAAAGACCGATTCTCATCCGCCGCGATGAGTTCCGACCCCACCGCCGGTATGTACTCACGAGCTCGCCGGAGTACCCCGAGCGAACCGATCACAAGGGAGAATCCAATGTCGAACAGTCGTGCGGCAGACGAGGCCGCCATCCAGGCCGTGCTGGTTGACTCCTACAAGGCGTGGGAGGCAGGCGACGCCGACGGCATGGTCGCCGACTACACCGCGGACGCGACCGCCATCATGCCCGGCTCGCTCCGCGACAGCCGTGACGTGGTCCGTCAGAACATGGCCCTGGCCTTCGAGGGGCCGCTCAAGGGCAGCTCGACCTACAACAAGCAGCTCAGCATCCGCTTCGTCGGCAGGGACGGCGCGATCGTCATCAGCGAATCCGCCATCCTGTTCCCCGGCGAGACCGAGGTCCCGGACGACATGCGTAAGGTGAACGCGACCTGGGTCTTCGAGAAGCGGGACGGCCAGTGGCTGATCGCCGCCTATCACAACAGCCCGGTGCTGGCGTCTGCGCAGTGAACCCTTCCCTGCAACCAGCAGCGACCGTGTGCAGGGCCATGACGAATATCGGACCGAAAAGCCCTGCATCGCTCTGAGCTGTGGGAACCTCACTCCCCGAGGGCCAGATGCGCTCGCATGGGCGCCTCGGACCTTGCACCACATGCAACCCGGAGGACCCAAGAGACGCATTCGAACGAAAGGTCACGCCAAGGACCTGTTCCCAGACCCCTTGGCGTGATCTTCGTACCGACGCCCGTACCTACGAGCGACGTTCAGGAACAGCGCTGTTCATCCAAAATCTGGGATGTATGCCATGGCCGGCCTGTTGATGACCACGCGGGTGATCTATCGGCCCATAGCGGATGCTCACTGCAGTCGCCAAATATTGTGGCTGCGACGGCAGTGGAGATGGAGCGTGGCGTGATGACGGGCAAGGAAGGCTTCGATCGCCGGATCGAACCGTTCCGGACGGAGCTGCTGGCGTACTGCTACCGGATGCTCGGCTCGGCTCACGACGCAGAGGACTTGGTCCAGGAAACGTACCTAGGGCGTGGCGGGCACGGGAGCAGTACGACGATACCCGCAGCTCACTGCGCACCTGGCTCTACCGGATCGTAACCAACGCCTGCCTGACCGCCCTGGAGGTCCACGGTCGCCGACCGCTGCCGTCAGGGCTGGTGGCCGCGTCGGATCCGCTCGGGCCGCTCGTCCAGGGAGAGCACGCCGCCTGGCTCCAGCCCTTACCGGACTCGCTGCTGGACGCGGGCGATCCGGCTGGGGCCGTGATCGACCGCAGCAGCCTGCGCTTGGCGTTCGCCGCCGCCCTGCAGCACCTGTCGGCGCGTCAGCGCGGTGCGCTGATCCTGCGTGACGTGCTCAGCTTCTCCGCGTCCGAAACGGCGGAAATCCTCGGCACCACCGTCGTGTCGGTGAACAGTTCCCTGCAGCGGGCGCGTACCCGCGTCAAGGAGGTCGGGGTCCGGCAGGAACGGGTCAGCGAGCCGTCCGCGGCCGAGCAGCGCGCCTGGGTCGAACGCTACATGAAGGCATTCGAGCTGGCCGACGTCGAGGGCCTCAAACGGCTGCTCACGGAGGATGTGATCATGGAGATGCCGCCGATGCTCAACTGGTTCTCCGGCCGCGGCAACTACGGCCTGTTCATGGAATGGGTCTTCGGAGCGGCCGGGAAGGACTGGCTCCTCAAGGAGGTCGCGGCCAACGGCGGCCAGCCCGGATTCGCCGCCTATCAGAGCGTCGGCAACGGGTACAATTTGCACACGCTCCAGATCTTCACCGTCACCGACGAGGGCATCACCCGAAACTCGGTCTTCCAGGACCCCGGCATCTACGCGACTTTCGGCCTGGCGGCCAGGCTCGACGACCAGGGACTTGCCATGGCCGAGGCCTAGTGCGGTGGCCGCTCGCTTTCGAGTGTCATGCCGCCGGGGCTGGCCGGCCCCAGCGGTGTCCGCCTTCGCTGATGCCGAAGACCATGTCCGAAGTCGTCGAGCGCGTCTTCATGTAACCGGCCCCGGCACGCCCCCGCCAACTCCCCGAGTACAGGCTTTTCTGAATTCAGGAAATTCTGTACTTTGGGGGTATGTTGACGATCGCCTCCGAGATCGAGGTCCTGACGCGTTTCGGCCGCGCGCTGGCCGACCCGATCCGCTGCCGGATCCTGCTCGCATTGCGCGAGGCCCCCGCCCACCCGGCCGACCTGGCCGACCTCCTGGGTGTCTCCCGCACCCGGTTGAGCAACCACCTGGCCTGCCTGCGCGACTGCGGTCTGGTCGTCGCCGTCCCGGTCGGCCGCCGCACCCGTTATGAGCTGGCCGACCCCCGGCTCGGCCACGCCCTGGCCGACCTGAGCGGCGCCGTCATCGCGGTCGCGGCCGATGCCGAGCACACCTGCGCTGATGCGAAGGAGAAGGGCTGCTGCCGATGACCGCCCTCACGCTCGGTCCCACCCCGGCCCGCCGCGCCGCGCTGGCGCGCCGCATCCGGCTGCTGGTGGCCGCGACCATCACCTACAACGTCGTCGAAGCCGCCGTGGCCATCACCGCCGGCACCCTCGCCTCCTCGGCCGCCCTGATCGGGTTCGGCCTGGACTCCGTCGTCGAGGTCGCCTCCGCCGCCGCGGTCGCCTGGCAGTTCTCCGCCACCGACCACGAGACACGGGAGAAGACCGCGCTGCGCGTCATCGCCTTCTCCTTCTTCGCGCTGGCCGCCTACGTCACCGTCGACGCAGTGCGCGCGCTACTGGGCACCGGCGAGGCCGAACACTCCACCCCCGGCCTGATCCTGGCCGCCCTGAGCCTGGTCATCATGCCGTTCCTGTCGGCCGCCCAACGCCGCGCAGGCCGTGAACTCGGTTCGGCCTCCGCGGTCGCCGACTCCAAGCAGACCTTGTTGTGCACCTACCTGTCGGCCGTGCTGCTGGTCGGACTGGCACTCAACAGCGCCTTCGGCTGGTCCTGGGCCGACCCGATCGCCGCCCTGGTCATTGCCGCCGTCGCGGTCAAGGAAGGCCGCGAGGCCTGGCGCGGGGACGCCTGCTGCGCCGTCCCGGCAGCCTCACTGTCGGCCGGCACCGTCTCCGGCACTACGGCGGACGAGGCCGGCGGCTGCGCGGACGGCTGCTGCTCACCCGTCCAGGACACGCCGAAGGACACGTGATGATCGGAGAAGGCGAGACGGCCGCCATGGACGAAAGCACGCCGAGCCTGCTGCGGCACCTGCGCTCGGTCTTGTCCGGCCCCGGGATCGTGACGATCGCCATCCCGGCACTGCTGCCGGCCTGGACCGGCACGAGCCCGCTCGCCCCGTCCGGCCGGCACGCCGTGGCCGCGGAACTGGAGCTCATGGCCCAGGAGGCGGAGCAGGCGATCGCCCGCGAAGCAGAGCAGCGGCACGAAGCGCACGCAGAAGTGAACGCACCCCCTGAGCGCGCCCGGGGCCGTCGTTACCGCCCCCGGAGATGAACCCGGAGTCATCGCCCCGGGGAAAGTCGGTCAGGGGGGTGTCGAAGCCCAGGGTGCAGGCGCCCGAGCCGGCCGGCGCCGAGCGGACGGACTGATCTGGATACCGCCGACGACCGGCGAGAGATCACCTGCATGCCTGACGCAACATGTCGACTACGGAGAGTAGCGTCCGTTGTGAAGTTGATCTATGAGGGCATCCCTCACGACGGAATGAGAGTTCAGTGGTGTCATCACAACGATTCAGATCCGCGCTCACCGCGTTCACCGCGCTGGCCTGCCTGCTGTCGGCGCCGGCCGTGTCGGGGACGCCGGTGGCGGCCGATGCCGATGCGCGGGCCGCGGGCGGTGTGCGGCAGGCCGTCACGCGAGCCACCGCAGCGCCTTGTGTGCGGCAAGGCCAGGCGACCTACCCCGTGGACTACTACTGGAAGAACGCGTTCGGCATGAGGCTGGGCAGCGGCTCGATCTCGGTCACCACCTCGCCGTCCCTGTGGGGCGGGCAGATCGCACCGGGCGGCACCTTCACCCTTACGCTGGCCCACCGCACGAATCAGTGGCCGTTCCTGGTCAGGAGCTACACCACCACCTGGGACGTGTCGTCACTGCTGGCCCACGCCGACGTCGTCGGCCAGTCCGGGGCCGGCGCCATCTCCGGTAGCACCTTGACGATCCCCTCCTCGGGCAGCAAGACCGATCCGCCGGCGAAGGTCATCACCTTCCAGGTCAGGCAGGGCACCGCCGGGGGCGCCATGACCATCCGGCCGACCGGGATCAGCAGCGTCCTGGCCGCCCCGGGTCAGCTCGGGAACAACACCGCCGCCCCGCCGATCCAGATCGCCGGAGGGCAGTCCATCTCCCCCACCCGGGCCGCCGACGACAGCGCCACCACCAGGCAGGCCACGGCCGTCAGCGTGCCCGTCCTGGCCAACGACACCGCCACCGCACCGACGATCACCGGCCTCACCCAGCCCGCGAACGGCACCGCGGCGATCTCCGGCAACACCGTGATCTACACACCCGCCGCGGGTCTGGGCGGCATCGACACCTTCACCTACACCATCACCACCGCCTGCGGCACCAGTACCGCCACGGTCACCGTCGCCGTTCCGTGCGATTATGCGCCCGTCAACCTGGTCAACGGCAGCTTCGAGGGACCGCCCGTGGCCGGGGTCGACTACTCCATCTCCGACGCCTCGATCAACCCCGGCGTCGGCTGGCGAACCACCGCCACCGACAACAAGCTGGAATTCTGGCAAGGCGGCGCGAGCGGGGTCCCATCAGCCGACGGCGGGCAGTTCGCCGAGCTCAACGCCACCCAGGTCTCCACCCTCTACCAGGACGTGCCCACCGTGCCGGGCACGCCGATGACCTGGTCGCTGTATCACCGAGGCCGCCTCGGTACCGACGTGATGCACGTGCTCATCGGCGCACCCGGCGCGACCGTGGCCCAGATCCCCTCCGGAGCCTCCTCCCCGGACATCTCCGATGACGACACCGCCTGGCGTCAGTACACCGGGGTCTACGTCGTCCCGCCGGGACAGACCACCACACGATTCGCCTTCCAGTCGGTGTCAGCCGCGGGAGGCTCCCCGACGGCCGGCAACTTCCTGGACGGCGTGGTCTTCCAGACACCGCCCTGCCGGCCCATGACCAAGACCACGATGAAGACGAGCTGAACCATGGGGCCGGCCGGCATCGGTTCAGCACTGCCGGTCGGCCCGCCAGCTGCTGCGCTTCGGGGTCGGGGAGCCTGCGGACAGCCGTTGGCTCCCCACCCCCGGGCTCCCCGGGAGAAGCGCGGCCCGGTCACGGCCCGGCTGTTTCGGGAACGCCCTACCGCGGCCGGCCTGGTCCTGGCCCTGCGCGAACTCGAGTAGGCTGGCCTGGCGCGGACGTGGCATCCCTGCCCGTGGGCCGCCCGTTCCGGTACGCCGCGAGCCGGGCCCACCGGACCGCTCGGCGTGCGAGAGGAACCGTTCCGGCGGCCGGCCGGGATTCGACGACATCGGCCCGCGCCGCAAAGTGGTGATGGCCTACCCGGACGAGAGCCGGCACGGATACCGTGTCGTCCGGGTTCACGGTGAAGTGACCTGACGTGAGGTTCTAGCGTGCGTATGGCACGAACCCCCACGAAGATCGCGCGTTTCCTCAGACGCCCCCGGGTCTTCGACACGACGCTGGTGATCGTGCTCTGCGTCCCGGTGCTCCTTGGCGTGGTCTCTGTGCTCCCGGACACGGCCGCCGCGACCGTCCCGGGCGACACCCGGGTGGTGCCGGCCGCCGGGCTCCATCTGGCGAGTTCCCTGTGCCTGCTCATGAGGCGTGGCCGGCCGGTCCTCACCACCGGGCTGGTGGCCACGCTGAGCGCGGTGGGCATCGCGACGCACTCGCTGTCCTTCCTCGGCCTGCCCTCGTGCGTCGCGTACTACAGCCTGGGCCGTTACACCACCGGCCGCCCGATGCTGATCACCTCGGTGACGGTCTTCGCCGTCTACGCGGTTGATATGCGGTTGTTCCTCCCCATGCCGGGCGGTTGGCTGGCGTCCCTGCTCAGCGTCCTCGCGCCCGTGGGCATCGGCCAGTTCGTCCGGCTCAGGGCCGAGCTCAACGAGCGCAGCAGGCAGGAGGCCGCCGGCGCCGCCGTGGGCGCCGAGCGACGGCGCATCGCCAGGGAACTGCACGACGTGGTCGCCCACCACATCACCGTGATCAACGCCCTGGTCGGCGGCGCGCGAGCCACGCTCCCACCCGGGCAGGACGTCGCCAGGAACGCTCTGGAGAGCGCCGAGCGGACGGCCCGCGAGGCGATGTCGGAGATGCGGCAGCTGCTCGACGTCCTCAGGGCCGGCGGCAACGAAGGAGCGGACGCCGCGACGGGGTTGACCGCGAAGCGGCTGCCCGTACTGATCGAGGAGGCCAGATCGTCGGGACTGCCCGTCAGCCTGTCGGTGACCGGCGAGCCCGTCGAGCTGACCGCCGCCGTGGACCACGCCGTCTACCGGATCGTCCAGGAGGCGCTGACCAACACGCGCAAGCACGCCATCGGCGCCAGGGCCGACGTGCGGCTGGCCTACGAGCCGGCCGCGGTGGAGGTCGAGGTGGTCGACGACGGCCTGGCCGAAGAGGCCGGCGTAGCCGGGTTCGGGCTCAGCGGCATGGCCGAGCGGGTGGCGTTGTGCGGCGGCCGGCTGTCCACGGGCCCGCGCCCAGAAGGCGGTTTCCGGGTACACGCCCGCATACCCCTGGAGAGATCATGATCAGAGTTCTGCTGGCCGACGACCACGCGCTGGTACGCATGGGCTTCAGGCTGATGCTGAACGCCCAGCCCGACCTGAGCGTGGTCGGCGAGGCCGCCGACGGCGCGCAGGCGGTGGAGCTGAGCAGGAGGCTGCGGCCGGACGTGGTGCTCATGGACCTGCACATGCCCGGCCTGGACGGCGTGCGCGCCACCGAGCTGATCACCGCGGAGCTGCCGGGCGTCCGGGTGCTCGCGCTGAGCACGTTCGACCTGGACGAGAACGTGGTCGCGGCGCTGAGAGCGGGCGCCGACGGATTCCTGCCCAAGGACATCTCCGCCGAGGAGCTGATCGAGGGCGTACGCGTGGTGCACTGCGGCGAGTCGGCCGTCGCGCCGCGCCTGCTGACCAGGCTCATCGGCACGTTCGTCCGCGCCTCGCGCCCGAAGGCGGTGCCCGCCGAGCTGGCCGGGCTGACCAGCAGGGAGCGGGAGATCCTCGTACTGATCGCCCGTGGCCGCTCGAACCCGGAGATCGCCGTCGACCTGTCCGTCTCCCCGTCGACCGTCAAGAACCACGTGACGAGCCTGTTCGCCAAGATCGGCGTCAGGGACCGGGCACAGGCCGTGATCGTCGCCTACGAGGCGGCCCTGGTCCACCCTGGAGAGTAGGAGCAGAATCCCAGAATCCTTCCCCCAGGACCGTTCCCCGGCAGGAAGAAACCGGCCGCCCGCGACGGCACGCTGGGATCATGACCGTGATTCGTGCAATGAACCTGAGTAAGCGTTATGGCGGCACCACCGCGGTGGCGGACCTGTCGTTCGACGTCAAACCCGGTCTGGTGACCGGATTCCTGGGCCCCAACGGGGCCGGTAAGCCGACTATCAAGCTAGGGCATATCTTTGCAGCCTTATCGTTACCCATCTCCCTAGGTCAAGGCATGAACAGGTAGGGCGCGCTGACCCGCGCATACTCCGCCTAGCCTGATCATCCCGTCTGCCTCGACCCATCGCGTAGCGACAGCGGGCCGGGGACGGAGGGTCAAGGTCGTCTTTGCGTGTCCATTCGCCGGTCGCCGTTCCTCGATCATGGGATGTCATCGGTCACAGACGGGCTTGACTCGTAGGAGTCGGGCTGCTGGGCTCTGCCTGGGTCGTGGCAGGCGGGATGATCAGGCGTCTACTTCAGCCACTCCGCTACCCGCGTGCCGCGTTTCTCCTCATCCCGGAGCGGAGACCCCCGCCGGAGGCGCCTTCTTAACAGACTGCTTCCGTTCTTGGGGGACAGCCGGAATACGGCTGAAAGACACCACGCGGGCTGATGGTTGATCGTTTTGGTCAGCTCATAGACGGCTCCCTGGGGTCGGCCTTGAAGGCCAGCCGATTCACATTCCCGGCAACGTCCTGGAGGTGATGACCGGAGCCGGGACGTCGTTCTCGGTGTGTCGTGGAGCTTTCGGGGTGTTGAGCGGCAATGGCCTGGTTAAGGTGGTATTCGCTGGTGTACCGGATCAATCGGTGCCGTACGGCGATCTCCCCTCACGCTCAACGCAGCCGAGGTCGAGGAGATCATGATGTTCCGTACCTGTGCCGCCGCCGCCGTGGGATGTTGCCTGGCCATCACCGTCCTTGCCCCGATGACGGCCCCGGCCGTCGCCGCCCCTGCGGCTCAGGCGGTGCCTGCCGTTTCTGGGGTGAAGGCCGCAGGGCGGGGCCTGTCGGCTCTGTCGGCGCGCAAGCCCCCGATGGGCATGCTGGCGGCCATCCAGCGGGATCTGGGGCTCAACGCCAACCAGGCCCAAAGCCGCCTGCTCAATGAATCCCGGCTAAGCCCGATCGCGACGCAGCTGCACGAAAGGCTCGGTGATCGTTTCGCCGGCTCCTGGCTGCAGGGACCCATCGGGCAGACGCTGGTGGTGGCCACCACCAGCCGCGCCGATGCCGCCCAGATCACCGCCGCGGGCGCCGAGCCCCTCATCGTCGCCCGATCCCTGGCGAAACTGCAGGCGGTCAAGGACAAGCTCACCGCTGCCCGGCCCGCCCTCTCAGCAGTGAGCAGCACGCGCTACATCGACCTCAAGACCAACAAGGTCGTCATCTCCTCGAGCACGCCCAAGGCGACCGCGAACTCGATCAAGGCCGCCGACGTCGCCCCCGCCGCGGTGCGGGTGGCCCTTTCGGCCGAGCGGCCCCGGCTCCTGCAGGCCAGCGTGCCCGTCATCCCGCAGGGCTACCCGCCCAGTGTCCCGCCCACCGATCTGGTGGGCGGCCAGGCCTACTACGCCGGCACCGCGACCCGCTGCTCGGTCGGTTTCGCCGTGACCAAGGGAACCCAGAAAGGCTTCGTCAGCGCGGGCCACTGCGGCGCCCCGGGCACCGCCACCGTCGGCTTCAACCGGCTCACCCAAGGCAGCGTGCGAGCCTCGACCTTCCCCGGCGACGGCGACCACTCCTGGGTGGCGCTCAACGACGCCTGGACCCCTCGGCCGGAGGTGGGCAACGACAGCGGCGGCATCATGCACGTCTACGGCTCCAAAGAGGCCATCGAGGGCAGCTCGGTCTGCCTGGCCGGCTCCTCCCTGGCCGGCCTGGACTGGCACTGCGGCACCATCACCCAGCGCGAGGCCGACGTCACCTACCCCGAAGGGGTCGTCGAGGACGTGATGCGCACCAGCGCCTGCGCCCACCTCGGCAACGCGGGCGCCGCCATGCTCTCGATCGGCCAGGCCCAGGGCATCGTCTCGGGCGGCTCCAGCGACTGCGAAAACGGCGGCGTCACCTACGTCCAGCCGATCAACGACATCCTCACCGCCTACGGCCTGACCCTGGTGACCTTCACGAAGAACGAGGCGAGCACCGGTTCCTGCAACGGCTACCCCAATTCCACCACCGGCGCGCTGAAGAGCGGCCAGACCATCTACCAGCCCGCGGGCCTGTCCTACCGCACGAGTGTCACCGGCACCCACTACGGCTGCCTTGAGGCCAACATCAGCGGTGACTTCGACCTGTACCTGCAAAAACAAAACGGCCTCACCTGGAGCACCGTCGCGATCTCCCAGACTCCCAGCCCGTTCGAGGAACTGGGCTACCTGGGCCCGCCCGGCGTCTACCGCTACCTGCTGATCTCCTTCAAAGGCGCCGGCCCCTACCTGCTGGGCTACACGACACCGCAACCACCATCTGACCTGCGGGTCAGGGGGCACTGAAGCCCAGGGTGTAGGCGCCAGAACCGGCCGTGGCACTCACCTTGTAGCGGTAGCGGCCCGGTGTGCCGGTGTAGGCGATGTTCTCATCCGGGCCGGCGCCGTCGGCGGTGGCCACGGTCGTCCAGGTCGTGCCGGCCAGCTTTTGCAGGTACAGGTCGAGGTCGGCGCCCTGGGGGCCGTCCAGGCAGCCGAGATGGGAGCCCGCGACCTTCGTCGTGTAGTAGATCCCTCTCGGCTGGTAGGCGGACTCCCCGGCCTTCAGGTCGCCGTCGTAGGTGCTGGAGTAGCCGGTGCAGGTGCCGGTGCTCGCCGGTGGGGGGTTGCCCCTGGTCGTTCGCAGCTCCAGGCCGTAGGCGGACAGGACCTCCAGCAGGGGCTGGAAGTAGGTGACCCCGCCCAGGTTGCAGTCGCCCGACCCGCCCGAGGTGATGCCCTGGGCCTGGTTGGCGGAGATGAACGCCCCGCCCGAGTCGCCGCCCTCGGCGCAGACGGTGGTGCGCGTCAGCCCGAAGACGGTGCCCTGGGGGTAGGTGACGCTGGCGTCGCGCTGCTGGATCAGACCGCAGCGCCAGTCGGTGGTGGCACCGGCCCGGCAGACCGAGGAGCCCTCGATGGCGGGCTTGGCCCCGGCGACCGGGACGGTGCCGCCCTGGCCGTTGTCCACCGCGGGCGTGGCCGTCCAGGCGGGGTTGACCGCGACCCAGGCATAGTCGTCGACGGGGAATGTCGACGCCTGGAAGACCCCCTGCGGGACGCGGTTGAAGCCGGTGGTGGCCGAGCCCTTCACACCGCAGTGGCCGGCGGTGACGAACCCGGCCTGGGTGTCTTTGAGGACGGAGAAGGCGATCGAACAGCGCCGGGTCACACCGATGTAGAAGGCGTTGCCGCCGACCAGGTCGAACAGCGGCAGCGGGGCTTCGCTGGAGGGCAGCACGATCACTGCCGGGCCACTGACCCCAGCTGCTTGGATGAGGGTTTCGGCCTGGATGGGCTGTGGGGTCAGCACGACCACCCTGTTGTTCCTGACGTCGACATAGCGCACGGTGGAGACCAGCCGGTCGACCGGCAAAGAGGCCTCGATCTTCTGCTTGAAAGTGTTGAGGAGCGTCAGCGGTCTGGTGACCACGTCGGCTTGGGCGCCTGAGGCGAGGATCAGCGGGATATCGGCGGCGCTGGTGGTGGCCACCACCAGCGTGTGCGCGGTGTTCCCGCGCAGCCACGCGCCGGCGAACCGGGGACCGAGCACCTTGCCCAGCCGTTCCGCGATCGGGGTGAGGCGAGCCTCGTTGAGCAACCGGTCCTGAGCTTGGGCCGCGTTCAGGCTCAGATCGCGCTGCAGGGCCTCCAGCATGCCCGGCGGCGGCGCGACCCGCGCGGCTCGCACAGGCCGAGCGGCCGGTGTCTGGGGTGCCCCCACCCTCCGCACCGTCTTCAGCGAGATCGATGTTCTCACGGCGCCAGCCCGACCGGCCGAAGCGCTCCCTTGATGGTCGGCGACCGCCGGAACGGCGGACATGGCGAGTGCGACGATCGCCAGGACGCATCCCGCCGTGGTGGCGTGGCTGCCAGACATGGGCCTTCTCCTCGACCTCTGCGTGCGGAGTCTTCGAGGGGATACGCCCCATGCCACCGGCGGACCATATGGCACGGACACCCCCACTCTAGATCACCGGACGGGGACCGGCCGATGAATGCGGCACGCCACGCGGACGCCAGTATCAACTCTTGGTTACAAGGCGGTTTTAGCCTCGGTGAGGGTCTTGTGGACGACGCCGACCGATACCCCCACGCCGATGGCGATGGTGCGGATGGACTCGCCGCGCTCGCGGCGGGCGAGGATGGCGGCGCGCTTGTCGTCATCGACCACGGGCCTTCGGCCGCCGATGCAGTCGCGAGCGCGGAACTCCCAATCGCCTGCGCCAAGCTGCCCGTGGTGTCTTTCTTCCGTATTCCGGCCCCCCTTCTTCGATGGACGAACCCACACAACAGAGCAGGACCGGCTCCCCTTATGGAAAGCCGGTCCTGCTCTGTTGTGGAGATCTACGCGTGGCCCTTCAGACCTGCGACGAAGTCCAGCCAGACGCTACGGGTGAAAGTGAGCCTAGGTCCGTCAGGGTCTTTAGAGTCCCGGACAGCCACGGAATCGCCTATCTGTGCGACTTCAACGCAGTTTTGCTGTCCGCCGCTTAGGCTACTTTTTCGCCAAACTAGGTCCCTATTCATAGCTCCCTGCCACCTGCGAGATAAGGTCTCTTGATTCTTGCTCGTTTAGCGCAGCGCTCCAGATGCCATCAAAAGCGAGACCGTAACGCTGAACCTCGGTCTCCTTGTCCAAGTAGAGCGCTCCTGTGAAGCCTTCTACATATACGGTGGTCGGCTCCGTCTCCTTGCCATCGCCGTTGATGGGAAACCGCAGCGTGACGAATGGCCCCGACATGATGCCGGGGTGCAGCCCACGGTTGAACGACATCACCTTGATCGCGACGTTGGGCAGCTCACCAACATCTAGCAGGTGGGCAAGCTGACGCGCCATCGATTTTTCGCCTCCGATGGGGCGGCGGAGAACAGCCTCGTTCAGGACGACGCGCAGTGCTGGCGGGGCTGTAACCCTGGTAAGCAACGTCTGCCGAGCGATGCGTAGATGTACGCGACGTTCGATCTCGGCATCATCTACGCCCGGATTATCGGCGCTGATCACCGCGCTCGCATAGTCAGCAGTTTGCAGCAAGCCGGGAACTAGCTCTGACTCGTACCAAGCGATCTCGGAAGCGGCTTCTTCTAATCCGATGTATAGATCAAAGCCTTCCGGGATCACATCACCGTACGCATGCCACCATCCGCGAGCTTTGGTCTCTTTAGCTAGACCCATTAGCCCTTGCGTGAGATCGGAATCTGCGCCGTAGATCCTGCACATTGCTTCGACATCCAAGGATCGAAGCGATGTCTGACCTGTCTCAATTCGCCAGATCTTCGCCTCGCTCCACTCCAACCTGGACGCGGCGGCCTTGACCGTCAGGCGTGCTTGCGAGCGTAGATCACGGAGATACCGCCCTAACTGTCTGCGCGGCACCGTTGAGCCTGTGACGCCCTCTGGCATCGCCCACCTCCCCCTCGCTACCCCTCGCTATGAAGGCATCCGTACACCCGGAATGAAAGCACCCGAAGGTTCGTCCTGCAATGTCCGACTCTCATTTCGAAGCCTCGAAATGAAAGCTTGCATATCGGGGCCTCGTGATGCTTGACTCTAGCAACACCGAGACAGCGTCACCAAACGCTCTGTGAGTGTTGGTGCGGTAACGCTATGCGGTCATTTCGTCACCGAATTCACCATCCGGAAGGGTGAGCTATGGCAGCGCGACATCCGCAAGAGCACCGGGAAGAACAGCAGTTCATCCACCTCGTACGGCTTGCGTGGGACCTGCACGAACGTGGCATGAGGGCGTCTGTGGAGCTGCCGGTAGGAGGAGAGCCGGTGCTGCTGGTCTCTCCCTCCCTTCCCCTCTTCTCGACGCGGGTCATGGCAGTGCGGCGCGGTAGGGATTGGTGGTTCACCTGGGGGCGGGACGCTAAGCAGTCGGTACCGGCGCTCGCGCCTCACGCGGCGGACCTGATTCGTGAGGTGGCACAGTGAGCCGGGAGGACGTCTACAGCGCGGTAGAAGCGATGGTCCGGCGCTGGGACGGGTTACGCATCGTGGGGACTCGCAACTTCCGATGCGGCGACGCACAAGTGCCGGGGCAGGCGCGTCGGTGGGTGGTGGATGTGCTGTGCGTGCATGACGTCCCGGGGGAGCTGCTGGAGACGGTCGAACTGTTGGTCAGTGAGGTCGTTACGAACAGCTTCCTCTACAGCGACTCCGGCAGTGATCCCGATGGGTTGATCACGGTGGGCGTTGGTATCGGTCGCGGCATGATCTACATCGAGGTGATCGACCCTGGGTCACTGGTCAACGTTCCCGCCATGCGCCCGGCGGAGGATGAGGACCTTGGCGGGCGGGGTCTGGCCTGGGTGAATCAGCTCTCGGACGGCTGGGGTACCGACTATGACCCGGAGATAGGCCGTGCGCTCTGGTTCCATCTCGCCTGGAATCACGCTCCCCACTGATCTTTAGAGCTGGTGCGGCGGTGCGCCATCCCCGCGTGTAGGCCGTCGCACCTCGCCGGGGAGATCCGCACGATGGAGCGCACGTGTGGATCTCTCCGGCCCACCATCGGAAGCGTTCATGAGGTGGACATGAGATGTATCTGCTGATCAATGACAGCGCCAGAAAGCGCGCCATCATTGGTGGTCTCGCCTCCGGGCTGAGCTTCAAGGAAGCTTGCGCCAGGGCGGAGGTCAAAGAGCTGACGGCCTTGGTCTGCCGCCATAAGGATCAAGAGTTTGACCGTGCCGTCGTGGAGGCGGCCAGTCGGCACGGGAAGGTTCTACGGTCGCTGCATGTCGGGATGCCGCCGTACAAGGACAGGGAGTTACAGGCTCGCATCCTCCAAGACATCGCAACGACCGGGGCTCGGGCGGATGCGCTGGCGAAGGTGGCACAGAGGTACGGGTTCAGGGTGAGGCATTTTTGGATCTGGGGAAGGATGGATGATCTTTGGCGTGGCCGGATCAATCGGCTGTTAATGAGCGTCCGAGATCCGAACCTGCCCCACGGGACGTCCCCCGCGTACCGCAAGCACAAGTGCCGGTGTCCTCCGTGCCGGTCACTGACGCTTACCAAAGAGAAGCGGCGGCAGGTGCTTGCCGAGTACCAGGCGTAGGACGTAGCAAAGCCGGGCTCTCCATAGGGAGGGTCCGGCTTTGTCGTGTCATGAGCAGCGATCAAGATCAACTAGGTGAGTCCGCGGTGCCTTTCAAGATCACGGAGCGGAGCGGGCCGGCGCCAATCCAAAGGACCCCGAAGGGGCCGCGTAGCGGTTGGGGCCTGCCAGTCGAAGCGGCCTCACGTCGGGTGTTGGCATGACGGAGTCGGTACGTCTTATGGATGACGTACCGCGCGGGTGTACGTCATCGCGGAGTCCTGGGTCTGGGGCGGCTGCGCGTCCCCGGTCGGCGGGTGCGGTCGGTGCGGCGGGTGGCTGGTGCGGCGGGCGGCGGGGTCTGACCGTTCCCGCTGGGCGGGCGCGGGGCGGGACCGGCGGCCACGCCGCATGCCCGGTCCCGATGTCTGCCCGGCGGGGGCGGTCACGCCCCGCCGGGCGGCGGCGCGGAGCGCTGCCGCCCCGCTTGATACTGATAAGAACAATTCGGCAATGTAGGGGCGCATCCCCAACCAACACGTATTTCCATGTGCTGGTGTAGGTATGGAGTACATCCCCTGTCCTGTGAGAGCTAGAACTTCGTGGTGGAGTCAGTGATCGCCACTTCCCGAATCTTGTCTGGGGTTATCCCTCTGACTCTGGCCAAGTTTGCGCCGATCAGGTTCGCACCGGTCAAGTTTGCGCCGGTCAAGTTGGCATCGGTTAGGTTCGCATCGGTCAACTGCGCTCCGCGCAGGTTGGCAGCAGCCAGGTTTGCGTAGCGCAAAGACGCTTTCTTCAAGTTCGCTTCTATCAGATTAACTTTGGTCAGATTTGCGTAGTTCAGGTACGCAGAGGTTAAGTCCGCACCGGCTAGGTATGCGCCGGTAAGATTAACGTCGATCAGATCAGCGCCACTCAGGTTTGTATAGATCATGTATGCTCCGCTCAAATTCGCGCGGCGCAGGTACGCGTTAGTTAAGTTAGCCTCCGTCAAACTCACACCGGACAGATTCACGCGAGACAGGAGAGCTTTGGGTAAGCGCACTTGAGAAAAGTCGGATGGTATGTCGTAGATAGTCGTGAGCATGGGCACGCTGGCGAGGGCTGCGTAGACGTCGGTAGCTAACCGCACTGAAGACGTTCTACTAAGGTCTTCAATCAACTTTTCTTTGCACTGCTTTGGCGGTTTCTTGATTGAACAAAGGTCATGGTTTCGGACAAACGCAACAAGGACATCGCGGATGGTGACGCGGTCGCGAGGGGAGTCGATGGCGATGCGCCGAAGCGCGTAAATAGCACCAAGTCGTACATCGACGGCAGGCGAGCCGAGTTGTTCAACGGCTTTGGTGTACCGGTCAGTGATCTGTCCTTCTTGGGTCGCTCTGAGGGTTTGAGAGGTATAGCTGAATCCATAAGCGGTGAGTACGATGCTCAGTAGGACACCAGCTGAGGTAACGAATGTGGTCAGTGTTTGAAGGGGGCGTTGATGACGGGCATCTAAGAGTTCTTGGCGTTCCTTGGGGGAGAGAGCATCGAGCTCGGCCTGACTGGGCGGGGTGATAGGTGAGTGGCGGCCCAAAATGCGGTCGAACCACGGGGTTGCGGGTGGCTGGGGTGATAGCGCGGGCGGCTCGTTGCCCTTTGGGACAGAAGGGCGGCGCGACAGGTTGGTGAAGGTGCGGGTGACCCGCCGTTGAGGGTGTGAAGTGGGCACGGTTCAACGGTAGGGACCAAACGGCCAGTAGTCATAAGAACCGATTAACTGACCGTGTCTGCTTTATTCTCATATAAGTGCAGTTCAATAATGCGGTGCTCAAAACGTGGTGTTGGCATCGGTGACGGCCTGGTCCCTGATCTGATCCGCTGTGATGCCTTTGGCGCCGGTGAGGTCCGTGCCGGCCAGGATCGTTCCGCCTAGGTCTGCGCCAGTGAGGTTGGCGCCGCTGAGATGTGCGCGGTCTAGGCTTACGCCGGTCAGGTCGGCTCGGGTCAGGTTCGCGTCGATCATGCTGGACCTTAATAAAAAATTAATTCGGCAGTACACATCACTTCTGGATGTCGTGACCGATGGGTGTCAACAACAGATTTCTGCCTCGTTAATCAGGCCGGCCTGTCGCAGCGTTCAATGCGTACACCTTGCCGTTGTTACTGCCGATGTAGACGGTGTCACCAATCACCGCCGGGCTAGAGTTAACGTCGTCGCTGGCGGTGTGGGTCCAGCGTTTGGTGCCGTTGACGGTGTTCAGCGCGTATACGTTGCCGTCGCTGCTGCCGACGTAGACGGTGTTATCGACCACCGCCGGACTGGAGACGACGGCGCTGCCGGTGGTGTGGGTCCAGCGTTTGGTGCCGTCGGTGGTGTTCAGCGCGTACACCTTGCCATCGCGGCTGCCGACGTAGACGGCGTTACCGACCACTATCGGACTGGAGTCAACGGCGCTGCCGGTGGTGTGGGTCCAGCGTTTGGTGCCGTCGGTGGTGTTCAGCGCGTACACCTTGCCATCGCGGCTGCCGACGTAGACGGCGTTATCGACCACCGCCGGACTGGAGAAAACCTCGGCGCCGGTGGTGTGGGTCCAGCGTTTGGTGCCGTCGGTGGTGTTTAGCGCGTATACGTTGCCGTCGCTGCTGCCGACGTAGACGGTGTTATCGACCACCGCCGGGCTGGATTCGACGGCGCTGCCGGTGGTGTGGGTCCAGCGTTTGATGCCATTGACGGCATTTAGCGCGTACACGTTGCCATCGCGGCTGCCGACGTAGACGGTGTTATCGACCACCGCCGGACTGGAGACAACGGC
Source organism: Streptosporangium longisporum (assembly GCF_039534895.1). Classification (NCBI taxonomy): domain Bacteria; kingdom Bacillati; phylum Actinomycetota; class Actinomycetes; order Streptosporangiales; family Streptosporangiaceae; genus Streptosporangium; species Streptosporangium longisporum. The sequence goes on from NZ_BAAAWD010000013.1 coordinate 25,276, forward strand.
GCTGCCGGTGGTGTGGGTCCAGCGTTTGGTGCCGTCAGCGGTGTTCAGCGCGTACACCTTGCCATCGCGGCTGCCGACGTAGACGGCGTTACCGACCACTATCGGACTGGAGTCAACGTCACTGCCGGTGGTGTGGGTCCAGCGTTTGGTGCCGTCGGTGGTGTTCAGCGCGTACACGTTGCCGTCGCTGCTGCCGACGTAGACGGTGTTATCGACCACCGCCGGACTGGAGAAGACCCCGGCGCGGGTGGTGTAGATCCACCCGGTGTGGCGGGATGGTGTGCTGGCTGGCTTGTGTGACTGCTCAGGGTGTTGGGAGGCGTGTGGTTGGTCTGTGCGCTGGAAGATTTGCGGCAGCAAGCTCGCGAGGAGTAAAGCACCGATGGCGACCACGGCCGCGCTGGCGATCAGCATCCTTGGTGGACGGCTTGTCGACGGCTGAGGCGGGAGGATGGTCATATCGAGTTGGTCGATGGTGACTGCGCTCTTGGCGAGGTCATCGTGGGCTCGATCTAGAGTGCTGGTCTCTTGTTGAAGCATCTGGTCGACATGGCGCAAAATCTGGTCAGCGACCCGTTGGTCAGTTTCTCCCATGAGTGGTTGGGGACCGGTGATTGGTTCGGGGCTGGTAGGAGCCATAGGTGTGGGGACTGAGATGGCTGTTAGGTTGGCGAGGCGACGGGCGAGATCTTCGGCTTGCGCACGCGCCTGTTGATGAAGCTGTTCGGCTTGGGTGCATCGGCCTTTAGCTTCCGCTAGCCGTTGCTCTACCCTGGCACGCAATCGTTCGGCTTTTTCCAAACGTTGTTGCGTGTCGGTCAGCTCGTTACGTAGTCGGGCGTTTTCAATTTTGAGTTGCTCCCGTTCGGCGGCGCCCATGCTTGCCAGCCTGGGGGGCGGCGACTGGTGGTCGGCGAGTTGCTGGCGGAGGACTTGGCGTTGACTGCCCAGTCTGCTTGCGGCTTGTGTGAGTCGGTTGCGCATCTCGGTGAGGCCGTCGGCTAGAGATCTTTGCCGGTCGATGGAGTGTTGGACACGGTCCATGGTTTCGGTGATGGTTTCCAGCAGCTCCGCCACCGTCGCCGGAGTGGTGTGCTCGACCTGTGGGCTTATGACCTGGTTCCGAGAGCGCACCCACCCGACCACGCTTGCCGTCACAGTCCCCATCAGGGATATCAGTCCGGCGATATTGGCTGCGGTCTCCAAGCCTAAGGCGCGCAGGAAAAACCACAGCCCTAGCGCCAACACGCAAAGCGCTAGTCCAGCGACTATCCATGGCTGCCTGTGCCACCATCGCCGGTTGTGTTCCTGCTGCCCACCCATGGTTCTTATTGTGGTGCCGCCTCATGGTGAGGCATACGTTGCACGTCAAGGTCGTAACCGGATCTCCACAAGCGTTGCCCGACATATACCGCCTTGAGAGCAATGTCCATTCTCTATAGCTTTGGCCGCAATTAGGTAGTATGACAAATGATTAGAACTTGGTATCGGCATCGGTGAATGCCTGGTTCCTGACCTGATCCGCCGTGATGCCTTTGACTCCAGTCAGGATCGCGCCGGTGAGATCCGCATCGGTCAGGATCGCCCCGCCTAGGTCTGCACCGGTTAGGTTGGCGCCGGTGAGATTCGCATGGTCCAGGCTTACGCCGGTCAGGTCCGCGCCGGTCAGATTCGCATCGCTGAGGTTTGTCCTGGGCAGGACTGCGCGGGTGAGGTCTGCGTCTTTCAGGTCCGCGCCGGTGAGGTCTGCGCCGGTGAGATCGGCGTGGGCTAGGTCGGCGTGGTTTAGGTCCGCGTGGATCAGTTTTGCGCCGGTGAGGGTGGCGCCGCCGAAATTCGCGTGGGCGCAGTGCGCTTTGATGAGGGTCGCATTGGTCAGATTCGCATCGATCATGCTCGCGCGCGTTAGTGTCGCCTGCCCTAGCTTCGCGTTGATCGCAGTCGCACCGAACAGGTTCGTATTGCTCAGGTCCGCATAGCTCAGGTGTGTGTTCGTCAGGTTCGCGCGGAACATGCTCGTTCCGGTCAGCTTCGCGTTTTCCATCCATGATCGGCTGAGGTTCGCGCCGCTGAGATCGGCGCCGTTGAAGTTAGCGCCGTTGAAGTTGGCGTCACTGAGGTTCGCTTCAGCCAGGATCGCGGTGGGGAACCGCACCTGGGACAAGTCAGCCGGTGCTGTGTCACCGGGCGGTTTGAGGGCTGGTGCGATGGTAAGGGCTGCGCGGACATCGGCGGCCAGTGGTGTTGTGTGCGGTGTCGCCGATAGCTTGACCGGCTTGTTGTCGCACTCTTTCGGCGGCTGCGCTGAGCAAAGGTCGTGGTTGCGGACGAACGCGGTAAGGACGTTGCGGATGGCAAGGCGGTCGCGTGGAGAGTCGTCGGCGACGCGCTGTAAGGCGTAGATGGCGCCGAGTCGAACTTCACTGACAGGTGAGCCGAGTTGTTCGACGCCCTTGGTGTAGCGGTCGGCGGTCTGCTGCTCCCGGGTGGTTTTGAGGTTGTGGACGACGCCCAACAGCACACCGGCCGAAGCAAGGACAATGACCGCTGTGCGAAACCGGCGGTGGCGGCGGGCGTCGATCAGGTCTTGGCGTTCCTTGGCGGTGAGGGCATCGAGATCATGAACAGGCGGGCGGCGGCGCAGAATGCGGTTCACCCATGGCGCTAATCGGGCGGGTGTTTTGTTGTCATGTGGGGGCGAAGTGGACATGCTCCAAAGATAGATCAAACGACCGTTTCGGATGTGGTGTGACGTGCATCACATGACAATCCCATACTAGTAGGGGATTGTGTGCGTCGCTGGTGAGGGCGACACCTTTTGTTACTGATGAGTTGCATATCGGCCATGAGGACGGCTACGGCACTTATGGGTGTCCGTAATCGTAGTCGGTACGCCGTGGGAGGAACCGGCGATAAGGCGCGGCCGTTGGATCATTCACACGTCACCGAACAAGGGAGTTGCAATTGGCACTACAGGGAGGACGTATCCCTGTACGGTTCGAAGATCTTTTCCCGTATGGCTGTTTCGCCTCGGGGGAAGTGACAGCGGTTGCGGACTTTGAGGCGTCTACGCCTACTCGGAAGGTCCAGCAACGCGACAAGGAGACGGGGCTGCCGATGTGGGCGGTCTCGGTGCTGGATGCGGACCCTGCCGCGCGGGCCGCGAACAAGTCCATGCAGTTCAAGATCGCTGCGGCGGACATGCCGGTACTGCCTGAGCTGCCTGCGGAGCTGGCGGCGGTCGGTGTCCCGTTCGTGCCCCTGGTGCTGGAGGGGCTGACGATCACGCCATGGCTTGACGGCGCCAAAATCGCACTGTCGTATCGTGCGACGGGTATCCGCCCGGTCCCGATGCCGGTAAAGGCTCCAAAGGGACGCGACCCCATTACCCCCTAAGCGGGTAAGGCGGGGGCCGCCGCGATGAATGGGCGTCCCCCGCCCTATCGGCTCTTTCGTTCTGCGGCCTGTCCGCATTTCTCAACGACGATAGGAGGGGTTGTTTTGCTGCGCCGATTACCGGGCTCGGAAGAGGTGGGGTTGGTCTCGACCACGCCTGAGACGGCGGTGGTGTTCGCGCCGACCGTGGTCCGCACTCCGGCCATTGTGACGCTGTTGATCATGCTGTGGCGTCTGGTGGTGGGGGTGGTGCATCTGGTGGTGCGTCACCCGGTGGCCTGCTCGCTGGTGGCGCTGGTCTCGGGGATGGTCTACGCACTCGGGGTGCGGCTGGCGTCGATCATCGTGGTGGCGCTGCTCTGCGCGGTCAGCACGTGGGCGGGGTTGTGGCCCGTGCCGGGCATGCGGGTGATCGGCTGGCCGCTGGTGGCCTGGTGGCGGTGGATGTGGGTGTACCGGCGCCGGTGGGGTTCGGTGCTGGCGGTGACGGGGCTGCGCCGGTCGATCAACGGACGCACCTACACGCCGGACCTGCTGCGGGTGACCTGCTCATCGTGGGCCGATGTGGTGACGGTGCGGATGCTGGCGGGCCAGTCGGATGAGGACTGGGCGGCGCGGGCGCCCAACCTCGCTCACGGCTTCGGCTCGCCCTGGTGCCGGATCTCGTCGCCTCGCCCGGGATGGCTGATGCTGACCTTCCCCCGGTATGACCCGTTGGCCAAGGTGTTGCGGGCGCGGCCGATCCCGAACCGGCCGGTGGTGGGCACGGTGAACATCGGCTTGTGTGAGGACGGCACGCCCTACCGTCTCAAGGTGCACGGCACGCACGTGTTGATCGCGGGGGCAACGGGCGCGGGTAAGGGCTCATGGCTGTGGGGCACGGTGCGGGGGCTGCTGCCCGCGATGGATGTGGGGCTGGCTCAGGTGTGGGGGCTGGACCCCAAACGCATGGAACTGTCCTTCGGCAAGGACCTGTTCAACGAGTACGCCGCAACTCCACTGGAGTGTGCGGAGCTGCTGGAGCGCGCCGTAGAGGTGATGCAGGAACGGGCGGACCGCTACGCCGGGGTGCGGCGCTCGCACGTGCCGACCATCGAAGATCCGTTCATTCTCGTCATGGTCGATGAGGTGGCGTTCCTGACCGCCTATCAGCCGGACAAGGGTCTGAAGCTGCGGATCATGGCGGCGTTGGCGACGCTGACCACGCAAGGCCGGGCGGTCGGCGTCGGGGTGATGGCCGCGTTGCAGGACCCGCGCAAAGAGGTCATGAATATCCGCAACCTGTTCCCCGACAAGATCGCGCTTCGCCTGGATGAGGCCGAACAGGTGGACATGGTGCTTGGCGACGGCGCGCGGGACCGGGGAGCACTGGCCGACCAGATCCCCCGTGATCGGGACGACCCAAGCGTCGGTGCGGGGGTGGCGTTCGTGCGGTTGGAGACCTCGCCGGAGCCGTTGCGGGTGCGGGCGGCCTACGTCAGTGACGACGACATCAAGAACATGATCATGCGGTACTCGGACGTACGGGAGGCGTGGCGCTGATGGGGCTGAGTGGATACCTGGCTGAGATGGGCTGCATGACCTGCGGGGCGGTCGGTTACATCTTCGTGGATGTGCTGCGCGGGCTGGCCGAGTGCGGGGCGTGCGGACATCAAGCGATCTTCTACCCGATGGAGGTTGAGCGTCCGACGCCGGACGGGGCGGAGATGGCGGGCGAGTACGACCCGTACGAGGGGTGGGCGCTCTGACGGAGGTCGGACAGTCCACGGGGATGGTGTCGCGGGCGCTACGGATGGCGCAGACGCTCGCGACAGAGGTCGTCGAACAGATCGCGGTTGAGAACGGGGTGTGTCTGTACCCGATCCCGATGCGGGTGACCGACACGCGCAGCAGTGCGGCAGAGATCGTGCACCTGCCGTGCGGGGCGACGCTGGAGAGCAAGTGTCCGCCCTGTGCTCGGCGGGCGCGGGCTCTGCGGGCGGTTCAGTGCCGTCAGGGCTGGCACCTGGAGTCTGAGCCGGTGCGGGATCCGGCGGCGGCCACCGACGAACAGCGGCACCTGGTGATGGTGCGGGCGCAGTGGGAGGGCTGGCGCGCTGAGGCGGCGGCGCTGGGTGAGTCAACCGATGCGATCGACCAGGCGATTGCTGACCTGGATGCGGCTATCGAAGCGACGGGGCTTCGGGGTGATGTGCGGGGGCGCGCGGGGGCGGTCTCTCGTAAGCGCTCGACGCGGCGGCGTCAGGATGCGCCGGATCTGCCTCGGCGGGTGATGCGGCGTACGACGCTGGGGCAGACCTTCACCGGGTCAGATGGGCGGGCGTTTCGACCAAGCATGTTCATCACGCTGACGCTGCCGTCCTACGGGCGGGTGCGTAACGGGGTGCCGGTCGATCCGGCGGTGTATGACTACCGGCGGGCCGCGCGGGATGCGATCCACTTCGGCCGGTTGGTCGATCGGTTCGTGCAGAACCTTCGCCGGGTCGCGGGCTTCGACGCACAGTACTTCGCGAGTGTGGAGCCGCAACGGCGCTTGGCGGTGCATCTGCACATGGCGGTGCGAGGCACGGTCTCACGGGCGGACCTACGGCAGATCGTCGCAGCGACCTACCACCAAGTGTGGTGGCCCTCATGCGATGAGGTGCGCTTCTCCGGTGATCGCCTGCCGGCGTGGGTGGCCAGTAACGGCGATGCCCTGGATGGTGATCTGGAAGGCGCCGGGGCGTATGTGGATCCCTCCACGGGTGAGGTGCTGCCTTCGTGGGGTGAGGCGTTGGATCGCCTGGATGCCGATGAGGAAGCCGTCCCGCTGCACGTGGTCCGGTTCGGTGACCAGATGGACATGCAAGGCGTCTTGGCCGGAACCTCGGATGCCGATCAGCGGATTCGCTACCTGGCCAAGTATCTGACCAAGAGTCTGGGCGGGGGTATCGGGCCGGAGGATCACGATCGGGCGGCGCATGCGGCGCGGCTGGTGGAAGCGCTGCGTTATGAGCCGTGCTCGCCTCGGTGCGCGAACTGGCTGCGCTATGGGGTGCAGCCGAAGGACGCAAAGCCGGGCATGGTCCCGGGCCGGTGTCGGGGCAAGGCGCACAAGCCCGAACACCTGGGCTATGGCGGGCGGCGGGTGCTGGCCTCGCGCAAGTGGTCGGGCAAGTCCTTGCGTGAGCACCGCCACGAGCGGCGGGCCTGGGTGCTGGAAGTGCTGGGCCTGGCCGAGAGAGGCGACGCAGAGCGGGAGGCGGGCCGCTACCTGTGGCGCCCCATCCGGGCCGGGGATACCTCGCTGCCGACACGGCGGGGGCGGTTGCTGCGGGAGGTGGCGCGGGCGCAAGCCTGGCGGGCGCATCTGGCCGACCTACAAGCGCGGGCGAAGATCGACCCGCCTCCTGAGGCTGAGGAATGCCTCTCTAAACAGGAAATGGTGATGTCCTGTTAGGCGGGTGAAATAAGCGCGCTAAAGCGATAGACAGGAACACACGGACTTCGGAAGGAAGGTTAGCGAATGGGATTCGACTTCGACGGGTTCATAGGTAGCTTTTCGTGGTTTCACTGGGGCATGTTCATCCTGTGTGGGCTGATCATGATCGTCAGCGTGATCAGGGAAGGCATAGAGCGCTGGCGTGACTGGAAGTGGCGCAAGCGGAAGGGATTGTCGAAGCTGTCGAACTCGGACGTGCGGGAGCTGCTGGAGGAACAGCAGGCCAGGCGGGCGTGGGATGACAGGCACAGTCGCTATGACCGTCCGACCAGCTACTAGAGGGGGCGGGAAGAAAAAAGGGGGGCGAGAGTAGATGGCCGGTCATGGCGTAGGGGCTGGGGTGGTCGTTATCGGCCTGGTCGTGACCTGGGTCTTTTTCCTGGCGTTCTTGTGTACGCCGGGCGCATGGAGAAGCCCTGATGAAAATCGCCGGATCGCTCAAGCCGAGAAAGAGCGGGAGCGGGCGCGGTGGTTGGAGCGTCGCAGACCGTTGGGCGGGTCGGTCCAGCGGTACACGATCGGCGTTCACTGCGTTACCGGGGTGACGTCGGAGGTGTTTCACGGGACCTGGGATGAGGTCAGTGCGCATGCGGCGCGGCGGTCGGAGCCTTCGGGGGCGGAGGTGTACGTGATCGCGCGGGGGCCAACCGGGCGGAGGTGACGTGGACCTGGCGGGGCGGCGTGCGGGTGGGCGGACCGGTGGGCGATACCCCTCGGCGTACTTACCGGCGATAGCGGCGACCCATTGCGGCGGGCGCACATCGATGTCAGGCAGAAGGGACGGGGTTCATGGCGGGTGATTGGGGTGTGGCGGTGATCATCGCAGTGTCGGCGCTGGTGGTGTGGACGCTGTTGATGTGGTGGAGGCATCGGCGTGTGCGGGATGAGCGGATCCGGCGTATGCAGCAACGGCGTCCGGGGCCGGTCTTGCCGTTGGCGGATCATCGTCTGCCGTCGCAGACCGGGACGGCGTGGCCGGTGCGGACGTACCTCGTCGGGGTGATCAACGCTGAGGAGGAACCGCAAGAGGTTCAAGAGTGGCGGGTGTCGTGGCCGCAAGCGCGTGACTGGGCGGTGGAGAAGTCCAAGCGGGCCGACGTCCGTGAAGCGTGGGTGATCTTCGATGATGAGGCCGGGCGGTCTTCGACGGTGTGGGCCTGGCAGGACGGGCGCGGGGTGAGTAGGCAGGCGTACCCGTGGCGGTGGAAGTCGCGGATCGAGTCATAGCCAACGGCAGGTATCTGATCACGACAGCGGTGGCTGCGCCTGATAGATCGGGGGGCAAGTGGTCATGCGCGCCAAGCGGGCGGGCGAAGCACCGATAACGCCTGGGTGGGTGGGCGGGTTGGCGCGGAAAGTGGGCACACCAAACTCCCCGGCTACAGAAAGTAGTCAGGGGTGCATTAGGTACATACGGCGAGTAGCGACAGGGAGGGGTCTGCGGCGGGTAGGGCGCGGTCAACGACACGCGGAGGTAAGAGGACCGACGGTGAAGACGGCGAGTACGCGGAGTTCATCAGGGCCATGGTGGATGGCTGGCCTCCGCTGACCGATAGGCAGCGTGATCGCCTGGCGCTGCTGCTGAGAACAACGCGATAGCGTAGAACGCAAGGGGCCACCCCCGCTGAGCATCAATCAGCGGGGGCGGCCTCGTCGTTCGTCACCTATTCGGAACGATCTTCACACGTTCGTGAACGGGCGGCCGGTTTCCCTTGCCGGCGGGCAGCAAGGTGATTGTCACCAACAGTCGGATGATCTCACGCTTGCGGCCTAGTGTGAGCTGCTTCCAAGTGCTTTCCGCGTCATCAGAGGTCACGAACTCCTGTAGCGGGTGCTCCGCCGTGCCGTCTTTGATCTCAGCGTTGATCTCGGTGCGCCGCTTATCGATCTCCGCCTGTGCGACTTCCGCCAGGGTAAGACTGATCTTCTTCCTCGCCAGCGACAGGCCGATCTCTTTCTCTTGAATGTCCAACAGAGTGAGTTCTTCGCGTAGGGCGGTCACATCCACGCTGATCCGCTGTGGCAACAGGCCGGCGATATCTTCACGTGACAGTCGTGCGATCATGACGCGCTCCACGTAGGCGTCCACCCCCTCCGCCGGGTGCAAACAATGCCCCTTGTCCCTGCACTGATAGATGTGCGTGCCGTAAGAGTTCTTGCGTACGGTCTCAGTGACCGGGCTACCGTCTGGGTTGCGACGCTCGGCCTTCTTGCAGCTACCGCACCGGTAGATCAGCGAACCTAGCCATTTGGGCGTGTTACCGGGGCTGGTCTTGCGCGTCGGGTCGGCGAACATCGTGATTAATGCCTGTCGCTCATCCTCGGTGATGATCGGCGGGTAGGCGTTGCGCTTCACGATCTCCCCTTGGTAGACCGAATGTCCGGCCGTACGGGGGTTGGTCACGATCTGTTGAATGGTCCGGGAACCCCATCCCTTGTGTTTGACCTCCAGGCCGTCCCTGCGCAACGTCCGTTCATCCTTCTGAGCCACCGTGAGTACCCCCCGCGCGGCAAGGTCGGCTAGGACCTGCCTCGTAGAAATCCCGGCTAGAAGATCCGTTTTCCATCGCCGGATCTCCTCGGCCTCCTCGGTGTTGTGCTGGCTCATGTCCAGTACCGGCACGTCTCGGTACTCGCGCGTCTCGGGTGAGTCCTTAGGGTTCAGGCAGACACGGCGGGTTCGGCCGGTGTCCACCCCCCATCCGTAGGGGCGTACTCCTCCGCCGTAGGCGCCGGTGCGGGCCTGCCTCTTGCGGGCGAGTACCACGCGTTCCCCCCGGTGCTCGCTCTCTTCTTGCGCGGTTACGGTGTCGCGCAACAGGTCGGCTCGCCCGGACGCTCGGGTCAACATGTACTCTCCGCCGCGCTTCACGGAGAACAAGCGGACCTTGTACTCAAGGGCAAGTTTGATGAATCGGGTGACCTCCTCGACGTTGCGGTGTAGCCGGTTGGCGTGCCAAATGATGATCACACCGACAGTGCCCGCATAGATGTCTTCGATTAGCCGTTCGTAGTCAGGGCGCGGGGCGAACGTGCCGTCAGGGCGCGCTTTGGCTGATCGGTCGTTGTCGGTGTATCTGGCCTCGATCGGAAAACCGATCTCCTCGCCGAACTCCTCGTTCTCGATGTGCTGGCTCTCGGCTCCGACTCCGGCGCCGCTCTTGTCGCTGCTGATTCGGGCATAATCGGCGTTGATCTTCAATTTTCCTGCCACTTCGGTTGATTACTGGATATATTCCCCAATCTATTAGTCGGCAAGTCCACGACCATGCGCATGATCCTCGGGCTCGACCGGCCGTCCGGCGGCTCGGCGCTCGTGGACGGGCGGCCCTACCACGAGCTGCGGCACCCGCTGCGCAAGGTCGGCGTGCTGCTGGACGCCAAGGCCGTGCAGGGTGGACGCAGCGCGCGCGACCACCTGCTGGCCATCGCCCAGAGCAACGGCATCCCCGCGACCCGGGTGAACGAGGCGCTGGAGACCACGGGCCTGCAGGAGGTGGCCAGGCGCAGGGTCGGCGGCTTCTCGCTGGGCATGTCGCAGCGGCTCGGCATCGCCGCGGCGCTGCTCGGCGACCCGGAGATCCTGATCTTCGATGAGCCGGTCAACGGCCTCGACCCCGACGGCATCCTGTGGATCCGCACGCTCATGCGCGATCTGGCCGCCGAGGGGCGCACGGTGTTCGTCTCCAGCCACCTCATGAGCGAGATGGCCCAGACCGCCGACCACCTGATCGTGATCGGCAAGGGCAGGCTCATCGCCGACACGAGCGTGGCGGAGTTCATCGGGCGCAGCTCACAGGGGTATGTACGGGTGCGCTCGCCCCGGCTGGCCGAGGTGGCCGAGCTGATCAGGGTGGGCGAACCGCACCCGGGTCACCTGCGGGTGACCGCGATGAGCCCGCTCGAGATCGGCACGCTCACCGCGAGGGCCGCCATCCCGCTGGAGGAGCTGACGTTCGTGCAGCCCTCGCTGGAATCGGCCTACATGGAGCTCACCAAGGACAGTCTGGAGTTCACGTCATGATCGACATTTTCAGGTCCGAATGGACCAAGATCCGCTCGGTCCGCTCGACGGTGTGGACCCTGCTCGTCACCGTCGTGCTGATGACGGGCCTGTCCGCCCTCATCAACGCCGCGGCCGAGAGCGCGGCCAAGGGGCCGGTCCCGGCCGACCAGGCGATCGCGATGAGCCTGGCCGGTACGATGCTCGCCTCGCTGGCCATGGCCACCCTGGGCGTTCTGGTGATCTCCAGCGAATACCGCACCGGGGGCATCCGCACCTCGCTCATCGCCGTGCCCAGGCGCATGAGGCTGCTGACCGCCAAGATCGTGGTGTTCGCCGCGATCTCGCTGGTCGTCTGCGCGGTCGCGTCGGCCGGGGCGGTCGGCGTCGGCCTGGCGATCTCCCAGCCGCCGTCGATCGAGATGGGCGAGGTGGTGCGCTCCTCGCTCGGGGCCGCTCTCTACCTGACCGCGTGCGGGCTGCTCGGGCTGGGACTGGGCACGCTGGTCAGGCACACGCCGGGCGCGATCATGTCGGCCATCGCCCTGATCCTGGTGCTGCCCACGATGGCGAACCAGCTCCCGGGCGGGTGGGGCAGGACCGTGGCCGAGTACTTCACCACGAACGCCGGCTTGCTGATCGTGTCCGGCCTCGACAACGGCTCCCTGGGCCCGTGGAGCGGGTTCGCGGTCTACCTGGTCTGGGTGGCCGTCGTCGTGATCGCGGGCGCCGTGCTGATGCAGCGCCGCGACGCGTAGCCACCAGCCGGCCCGCCGCGTCGGCCGGCCAGGCTCCTCGGCCGCGTTCGAGCGCACCCCGGTGAGCTTCTGCCAGGCTGCCGGCCGCATCGGAGCGCACCGCGTGTGTGCGCTTCGGCGCGCCTGCAGGGGGGCGAGGTGAGTTCCCGTTCGTGTCGCGGCGACGGTTTCGCCGGTCACCTCGCACCTCGGAGCGGCGCTTGCGGTGGTCGCGTGTCGTCGGCAACGCCTGCTCTCCGACAGGTCACGGCCCTCTGGCGACCACTGAGCCCCGCGTTCCGACCGTTCGCGTCCGTGTCGTTCCCGGCGTGCGGCCGCCCTTCGTATGGTCGTGCCCACGGCAACGGGAGGGCATGGGCATGCGCAAGGGCACTCGAACAACACTCTGGATCGCTGCGGGGACGGTAGCGGTGCTCGTGGCCGGAGTGGGCACGCTTGCCGTCCTCAACCGACCACTGTCCCGCGCCGAGGTCGACGAGGCGATCCAGCGGCGCCTGCAGGACGTCGTGGCCGAGCACGAGTCCGTTTCGAGCGCGCTGTTCGCGACCTACTCGGGGCGGACGGGTCGGTTGCATCGCTATGCCGCCGGCACGGTGTCGGCCGGGTCTGACGAGCCGGTGCACGTGGACAGCCGGTTCCACTCGGCGAGCGTCGGGAAGACCATGCTCGCCGCGGTCTACGGTCAGCTCGTCGACGAAGGGCGTGTCACCTTCGACGACCCCGTGAGCAGGTGGCTCGACGCGCCGGTGCTCGACGGACTCTTCGTCGCCGGTCGAAGCCCGGACGTGACCCTCGGCCGGCTTCTCAGCCACACGTCCGGCGCAGCCGACTACTTCGAAGGGCCCGTGGTCTCGGGTTCGCCGATGATCGAGCTCATCACCTCGACCCCGGACCGGCTCTTCACCCCGGCGGACCTGCTCGCCTTCTCCCGCGACCACCAAAAGCCCACCGCCGCGCCGGGCACGGCCTTCGCCTGCTCCGACACCGGCTACGTGCTGCTCGGCCTCGCACTCGAGGCGATCGAGGGACGATCGTACGCAGACATCCTCGAACGCCGGGTGTTCGAGCCGCTGGGCATGCACGACAGCGATCTGCTGACCGAGTACGGGGCGGACGCCGACATCCTGGCGGTGACCGCACGCGGCGTGGACCTGAGCACCGGCAACGCGATGTCGGTCGACTGGGCCGGCGGGGGCGTCGTGACGACGACGGCCGATCTGGTCACGTTCATGCGTGCGTTCACGTCGGCCGGGCTGGTCTCCTCGGACACGCTCGCGCGGCTGACCGCCTTCGAGCACGAATTCGAGCCGGGCATCCGGTACGGCATGGGGGTCATGCGGTTCCGCTTCAGCGAGCTGTCGCCACTGCTGTTCACCATGTCGGACGCGTACGGCGGGGTCGGCGCGACGGGCACGTACGCTCTCTACGATCCGGCCGGTGACACGTTCTTCGTCGCCAACTACGGATCGCTGGAGTTCGGCGAGAAGGCGATCGAGGAACTTGTCGATCTCCGGCTGATCATCGATCGTCTCGCGGACTGACCCGGAGGTCTGACGCGATGGTGCAGCTGGTGTGTTCGCCGGACCTGCGTGCGCGGCTGGAACGCGAGCTCGCGGCGCACGACGTCGAGCTGGGCACCGGGAACCGATGGGTGCTCGTCGAGCGCGGGTACGAGGTGCCGGTGGGATGCCCGGCGATCGTGTTCGACGCACTCGACTTCATGGACGTGGTCCGCCTGCTGGTCGCGGGTGTGCGTGAACAGCACGGCGCCGTCCGCTCCGTGGTCGGCCAGCGGGGCAGCGCTTTCGTCGTGCTCACGGCACGCGAGGTGGTGTATCTCGAGGCGGCCGCCGAGGGGATCGTCGCCCGTACCGCGTCCGGCCGGGACCGTGTGCGGGGCACCCTGCAGCACTACGAGGTGAGCTGGGCAGGGCTCGGATTCGTACGGATCAACCGGTCGCAGCTGGTCAACCTGGCGCATGTGCGGGAGATCGTGCCGTGGTTCAACTCGCGCTACGTGCTGCGCCTCGCCGGCGGCGAGGAACTCGAAGTCTCCAAGACGTACGCGAAGCGCCTGCGTAGCGCGCTGAAGATATGAGGCGGCGATCGTGACGGACACGACAGCGATACTGAAGTCTTTCGCCCTCGGATCGGCGGTCGGCGTCGCGTTGCAGGTGTCGGCTGCGGCGAACGTCCACTTCTCCGACCGCGCTCTGACTGTCCTGGCCTGTGGTGCCGTGGGCCTGGTGATCGGCGCGGTGACGGAGTGGCTGACGTCCCTGCTGCCGATCCGCATCGCGCGTACGGCGGTGTACTTCCTCATCAACAACCTGATCGCGGTCGTCGTCTCGGCTGTCGTGACGGCGGTTCTTGTCGCATCGGCCTCGGCGAATGTCCTTGACCGCAGCGGGTTGATGTCGGTCCTACTGGTCATCGCGATCATTTGCGTGGCGAATCTGGGCGACTTCCTGCTGTATCGCCGCGCTCAGCGTCGCCTGCACGCGGTGCAGGCGACGCTGGCCGTCGCGACGGCCGGCGACCCGGAGCAGAACGGAGGCCTTCCTGGTGGATGACGGCCCGATCCACCGAGGGAGCGGTCGATTCCACCCGCCAGGTGACCGTCTCGATGCGACCCTGCCGGGTGTGTTCGGCGTGACGGGAGTTGAGGCGGCGGAGCCGCTGCCGTAGGAGCCGCCGCCACCACCACCTGCACCCCAGGCCTCCACCAGCACCGTCGAGCCCTGCGGGACACCGGCCGTGGAGGTACCCGGCGTGCCGACCTCTTGCACAGTCGTCGCGACGTCCCGTTCCTGCTGTCCCTCGCCGTCTGGGCAGGCACCCCGCCCCTGTCGGAGCTCAAGAACGTTTCACCGCGCTGTCCTCCCTCTCAGCAGGCACCGCATCCACCCCCGCCGACCCGCATGTTTTCCCCTTTTGCCACTTGTGCTGGGGTGCCATTGAGAATCGTGCCAGGAGCCGCGAACCCCGATGATCTGTGCGGAGCGAGTGGAGAAGCAGCGGATCGGCGGGGGTGCGCGTTCATAGGTCATGGACGGTGAAATTTTGAGGCTGGAGGTGCCGGCTCCTTCAGCCTCCTACCCCGGCGCCGAGTTGGTCGCCTTCTACCGCGACCACCGGCTCAGCCTGGTCCGGCTCGCGGTGCTGCTCGTCGGAGATCCGGAGACGGCCGAGGACGTGGTGCAGGACGTGTTCGCCCGGCTGCACGGCACGTGGCGGCCGGGAGTCACGACGCTCGCCTATGTCAGGACCTGCGTACTCAACGGCTCCCGGTCGATTCTGCGCCGCCGGGCGGTGGCGCTGCGGTGGAGAGAGCGGGTCACCGACCTGGTCGACTCGGCGGAGACCGCCGCGCTGATCGGCGAGTCGCGGCGGGAGGTGTTGCTCGCGCTGGCCCGGCTGCCGCGCCGCCAGCGAGAGGCCCTGGTCTTGCGCTACTACCTCGACCTGCCCGACGCCGAGATCGCCGAGATCATGCGCGTCAGGCAGAGCACTGTCAGGTCCACGACCGCCCGCGCCCTGGCCAGGCTCCTTCGCGAACTGGGAGACAACGCATGAACAGCATCGAAGACCGGCTCCGTGACGCCATGACGGCCCGTGCGGACATCGTGGAAGATGATTACCGCCCCCTGCCCGCGCCGCAGTCCCGCCGCGCCTCCAGGAGCAGCCCGGTCAAGATCGCCGCCGTCGCCCTGGCCGTCGCCGTGACGACCTTCGGAGTGATACGGCTCCTCGCCCCCTCCGGGCCGCGGGGAGAGAGCACCGTCGCCATGTCCATGAGCGACATGGCGCCATCCGGGACACCCGAGGTCGCGGTCTTCCTCTGCAGGGACGACGATCCCTTTCCCGGCTGCGAGGGCGGCGCGATCACCAGGACCGAACGGGAAGACCTCCGGCGTGCGCTGGAGGCCCGGCCCGAAACAGAGAGCGTTGCCTTTCAGGACCGTCGGCAGGCTTGGGAGAACTTCCGGCGGACGAACAAGGACGACCACCGGCTCCTGCAGGCGATAGGCCCCGAAGACATGCCCGAGTCCTTTCGCGCCCGGATCAGGGCGGGCGCGGACTTCTCAGCCGTGGCCCGGGCCGCGAGCGAACTACCCGGCGTGTCCAACAGCGTCGACCAGGCCTGCCTCCTCGACGGGATGTCCCCGTGGGGGGTGGTCAAGCGTTTCCTGGGGGTGGGCGAGCGCGAGCGGTGCTCCTTCCCGGGCAAGGGGCGGTGATCCGCACCGGCTGCGGAACGGGTTTCTGCGTGGCCGGCCGGGTGGGACGCGCCTGAGGATCCCGCCATGAGGGACCACTGATCGCGGTTTCATAACGGACTGCGCACACGAGCGACCGCTCGTCAACGATCTGGTTCGTCGAGAACCCGATCACCGACGAGCGGCCGTGGGGTCGATCGTGCCGCCTTCGCCGGCGGGCGACGATGCCTGCTGCCTCTGCCGGCGTACGTCCTCGGCCCGGGCGGTGCCGCCCGGGCGATACGGACCTGCCCGACCGTGTGGCCCGGCGCCGCGGGTGGCCGGGTCAGTCGCGTGCGGAGCCGCCCCCGGCCGACGTGTTCAGCTGCGCGCTCGTGCGGCCGGTGAGCTCCTCGAGGGAGACGCCCTGCCGTGACCCGTCCTGGAGGATCACCGTGACGCTCCTGACGCCGCCGCGGGGCGAGGCGTTCTCGCGCTCCTCCGTCGTCGGCGCGTCCGGCCACCAGGCCGTGAAGTAGCCGCCGGTGACGGTCGCGGTCACGCTGCCTTTCGCCTCCGTGGAGAGCTCCAGGCCCGCCACGCCGGCACCCACCCTGCCGGTCACGATGCGCACGCTCTGCTCACTCGTGCTCATGACCGCGCCGAGGACGGCCCGCGCCGACCCCGCGGGAACCGGCGGGAGCGGTCGTGCGCCGGGTCCCGGCGTGCTGCCCTGCGATCCGACGAGGTCGCCGTCGCGGAGCAGGCAGGTGATCTCGGCCAGGTGGTCGCTGCCGTCGTTGACGTAGACGAGCGTCCAGGGCCCCCGGCCCTCGGTCACCACGGGCCGGAAGCCGAATTCGCGCCCGGTCGTGTTCTTGGCGGTGTCCCGGGCGCTGTCGAGGCACGTCTGCTGGGCGTCGGTGGCCCGGTCACCGCTCACCGCGTGCGGCGTCGCCGTCCACGCCGCCATCGCCGAGCCCCCGCCGAACACGCCGGGCAGCAGCAACGCCGCCGCGATGCCGGCGGCCACTCCTGCGCCGACAGCGGTCAGACGCCCGGGGGTGAGCAGGCGAGGGCCGCTGGTCGCCGGGGCGGGCGCCTTCGCCGGGTCGGTGGCCACCACCCGGGCCAGCAGGGCCCGGGCCCTGGGGTCGGCGCCGACCTCCAGGCCGGAGGGGGTGACGGCCGGGTCGAGGTCGCGCAGGGCCTGGTCGAGGGCGTCGTTCATCGCGCGCTCCGGGAGTTCGTGGTGGCGGTCGCCACGGGCTGGGTCGTGGTGGCGGGGGCCGCGTCGGCGTGCAGGCGCAGGGCGCGCCGGGCCCGGGTGAGCCTGAGCCGGAACGCGACGGGGGAAATGCCGAGCACCCGCGCGGCCTGCGGAGCCGTGAGGCCGTCCCACACGGCCAAGGCGAGCGTCTCCTGGTGGCGCGGGCTGAGCCGCCGCCACGCCTGGACGAGGTCGAGCCGGCGTGCCACCGATTCGGGGTCCAGCCCGGCCGCCGCGGCGCCGGTCAGCCGGTCGTCGGCGATGCGGATGGTGAGCGCCTGCCGCCGCTGGTCGGCCCGCAGTCCGTTGCGCAGGGTGCGGTGCGCCACGCCGAACAGCCAGGCCCGCGCCTCGTCCGCCGCCGGCGGCACGTCGTCCAGGCGCCGCCAGGCGACGAGGAACACGTCGGCGACCACGTCCTCGGCGTGGGAGGGGGGGACGCGACGCTCGACGAACCGCAGCAACGCGGCGTACGTCTGCTCGTAGAGCTGGGCGAAGCGCTGGGTGCGCGGCGGCCCGGTATCGGTGACGTTCATGCTCAGGTCATGTCCGGCAGGCCCGCAGGTGTATCGCGAACCGTCCGTCCTGTTCGTGTGGGGTTCCAGGGAGCGGTCGCAGTGGCGATGTTCCCGTGGTCCGTACCGATCCCCTGCGACAGCGCTGAGCCACGGCGGCGCGGACGGCCGGGTGAACCGCGCCGGGGTACATCAAAGCCTCCATCGATCCCGGCGCGGTTCAGATGTGACCGGCTCGTCCCAGACGATCTCGTAGCGCTGCGCCGGACCGATGGTCTTCGCGGAGCCATGACCGTCCTCATCATGATCGGCATCACCAGGGGCATCGCGGCCCTTCCGCCGCCGGGATGGGTGCGGTAGAGGTAGTAGCCGCGTTTGCCGAAGACGTAGACCATGGTGCCGGGATCTTCGGGCACGTCGAGGTCGGCGATGGCTTCGAAACCGAGCAGGCCGGTGGGGCGGGGGCCGGGCGCGGCCGGATCGATCAGCGTCCGGACGGTGGAGCGGATGCCGTCGGCTCCGATGAGGATGTCGGCGTCGGCCGCGGTGCCGTCGGCGAAGTGCGCGCTGACGCCGGAGGCGGACTCGCTCACGTTCACCGGGCGCTTGCCGTACTCGATGCGCACGCCGCAGGCGGCTGCGCGCTCGTGCAGCACCCGGTGCAGGTCGAAGCGCCACACCAGCTGCAGCGGCGGCAGGTCAGACAGGACGGGCATCGATCCGAGCCGCTTGCGGTCCACGGCCATGACCGCGCCCGGCATCGGCCGGGCGATGGCGCGTACCGCGCTTTCGGCGTCGATGGCGCGCAGTGCCGACAGCCCGTTCGGTGCGATGGCCAGCGAGCCGCCGACGCCGTCGGCGGTGCTGGGGTGGGCCTCGTAGACGGTGGCGGTGATGCCGGCTTTGCGCAGTGCCATCCCGGCCGCGGGTCCGGCGATGCCACCGCCGATGACCAGTGCTGTCCTTGCTCTGGTCATGTCGGTCCTTCCATGAACTGCCGCCAGGTCCGCTCGTAGTCCGGGTCGGCGAGGGAGGTGATCAGGGTGGTGACGAAACGGTGTTCGGCCTCCAGGACGGCGAGCCGGTACTCCTCCTCGGCAAGGAACACCCACAAGACGCCGTCGTCGGCGGCTCTGCCCAGCAGGGCCCGCACCTCTTGGGCCTGCGCGGCCAGGGCCGCAAGGCGCTGGGTGAGCAGCTCGGCCGCCTCGGCCGGGGACAGAACGGCCAGCAGGGACAGGGCGACCCCGAAGTGCGGGTACTCCTCGCGTGGCCGGGCGACCAGTTCGCGCATCCAGTCGTACAGCTCGGTGCGGCCGTCCCCGGTGATGGCGTAGATGGTGCGCTCCGGGCGCTGGGTGTCGCGCACGGTCTGCTGTTCGGCGACGAACCCGGCGGGATTCACCGTGACGGCGGCGTCTCCGGTTCCCCCTCGTGGCCGAGGGCGGCGACCTCACGTACGGTCTCGGCGATGGCGCGATAGTCCTTACGCAGGATCGAACCGTGGTTGCTGGCGACTTTCGCGCTGATGTGGATGTTCGGATTGCGGGCGGTCACCGCGGGGAGGCCGGCGCGTATCCGTTCGTGCCCGCCCTGACTTCCGAAGGACTCCCCGGAGGCGACCACGTAGCGCGCCGGGACGGTGATGCTGTCCAGCACGGGGCCCAGGTCACGCTCGCGGGCGATCTTGCCGACCTCGATGTTGCTGTCCGCCAGCTGGTCGCCGGTCATCCGCGGAGCCATGCCGAACGGGCGCAGCAGCTGCATGGGCCACCAGATCCGCTTCCATATCCTGCGCATCCCCGGTTCCATGGACTCGTCGAACCAGTCGTAGGGCTGCGCGCCCTCCACCAGGACCGCACCCACGGTACGGGCCGGATTCCGGCTGGCCCAGTGCGCCGCGACAAACGCTCCATAGGACCAGCCCACCACCACCGCCCGGGCCACACCCCGGGCTGCGAGAACGGCATCGACATCTCGGATGTTCGTCTCGAACGAGTAATCCGCCGAACGCTTCGACCTACCACGCCCCCGCATGTCGTAGGTGATATGCCGCCACTGCGTCCCCAGCTCGGCAAGGACCCGCCGCCATTGCCGCTGAACGGCGGCGTGGCCGTTGAGGTAGATCACGGGGACACCGTCGGTGTCGGTGTCGGTGACGGCCAGGGCCGTGTCGTCCACCGGGACCATGCCGGTCCAGGGGGATCGCTTGATGGTCATGAGCTTCCTTTCTCAGAGGTGGATCGGGAACGGTGGCCGGTGCCGGTGGCCGGGTCCCGGACGGCGCGCTCGTCGTATCCAGGTGGTCGCCGGCTGGTCACGGGCCGTCATCCTGCTGTCCCGGGACGACGCCGGCCCTGTACCGCGCTCCATCAGCCTGGTCCTGCACCTCGCCGACCGCCGGCGTGAGCAGTGGACGGCCAGGTGTGAAACGACGTCCGCAGGTCAGTCGGGGGGCTCCGCCAGCCGCTCCATCCGGTGCCAACCGGCCCAGCCGCGCTCGCGCATCAGGTCCAGCAGCCGCTCCACCCGCGGGTCGGACTCGACGGCAAGCGCGTCCAGAAGGGCAACCGGCAGGTCGTCGTGCGCGACCTCGCCGGGGTCGATCTCACCGCAGGTGTATGCCTGCTCGGCCAGGCCGGCCATGATGTCGGCGGCTTCTGCCAGACGCGGGTCGTCGTCGCCCGCGTCGTCGTCTTCGATGATCTCCGACAGGATCCGGTAGAGCCGAACGAGGTGCGGGTCATCGAGCTGCGCGAATTTCGCGGCCATGACCGCGGGGATGTCCTCGGGCCAGGAGGCGGCAACGACCAGGATCCACCCGTCCCGCTCCGCCTCCACCATCCGCTCCCCCACCCCGATCTCCCGAAGCAGATCGAGGTAGGAGACCACCTCCGGCGGGAGCGCCAGGCTGTCCCCGGCGGCGAGCTGCGCGATCTGCTTGCGGCTGGTCTCAAGCCGTTCGATCTCGTCGTGCAGGCGACCGTCGATCCGCTGGACCGCTTCGGCAAAGGCCGACGCGTCGGCGTGGAGCATCTGACCGATCTGGGACAGCGGCACGCCGGCGTCGGCGAGGGTCCGGATCTTGATGAGCGACACGACCGCCTTTGCGCTGTAGCGCCGATAACCCGAGGCGTCCCGGTCCGCTTCGGGCAGGAGCCCGATCTGGTGATAGTGCCGCACCGCCCGCACCGTGACGCCGGCGTACGCCGCCAATTGACCGATGGTCAGCATGCTCTGATCCCGCTCTCAACTTCGCCTGGACCCGGCCGGCGCCGGCTCGGGAGATCCTGCGACGGCAGGAAAGGGTGGCGAACAGGTGGGCGACGACGACCCACCCCATCGGCAGAGGTACGCCCCCTCCACACGGCGGGGCCGTACACCTGCCGTCAAGGGATCATGTCTGGCCACGTAGCTCCGGAGATTCCCGGCCGTTTTCCGCCGGAACGTATCTGCGGTCTCCTGGACCTGATCGGTTGTTGCCGGGATGCTCATGACAGCCAGCATGCAGGGTTGACGCAGCGTCAGGGTCAAGTCCCCCGGCGGATTCGTGTGTCCGGCGGCGACAACGGGCGGACACGAACCGGCGCGGACATCGTGCTGGTCTCCGAATCGCCCGGGCACGCCTCGCCGAACTCGATCCGGATCCACACCCTGCCCACCGCTGCCCACCGCTGCCCACCGCTGCCCACCGCTGCCCACCGCTGCGGCCGGGCCCGCGCCGTCGAGCTGCCGCGTACGGACCACCGACCGGCGTCGGCAAGATCGAAAATGGCGGGCCGGGTCGGCCACCCGAGCACCGGGCCGGTTCCGACCACACCATCACCTGCATCGCCATCGCCCGCCTCGCCCCCGCGGGCTGACCCGGCAGTCCGGCCTGCCGGGATGATCCGTACGGTTGCGATCAGCCCCGCCGGCGACGCAGGTCGATCAGGCACGCCTGTGCCGTGGGTGCGAACTCCGGGTGCCGTGTCGCGATGACCCGCTCGAACGCCGCCTCGGCGTCGGCGACGCGACCCGCGCTGAACCAGAGGGCGCCGAGCTGGGTCAGTGCTCCCGGGGACTCGTCGGGATGACCTGAGTCCACCGCGCGCTGCAACGCGACCATCGCCTCTTCGGTACGCCCCTGGCTGACCAGCAGGCCCCCCAGATTGAAAGCCCCCTTCGGCGCGGCCTGCTCGTGCCCCGACTCCATGGCCAGGGTCATGAGGTTGCGCGCCTGCTCGATGTCACCCGCGTAGAACAGGATGAGCCCCAGGTTCAGCGCGGCCATCGCCGCCGCGTCGGGATTGGGAGAGTCCACGGCCATCCGGTACGCGTTCCGGGCGCCGCGCACGTCACCGCGCAGTTCCAGCATCACGCCCAGGTTGAAGGCCGCCGTCCCGGCGGGCGACGGGCTGCCCGTGGTCGCGATCCGGCGCAGCGTCTCCTCCGCCGCGGCGACGTCACCCTTCTCATAGTTGATCTTCGCCATCGCGATCGCGAGGTCCTCGGCCTGGGAGGCGCTCACCCGCACGGTGGGGATGCCCCGTTCCCGTGCCGCCGCCAGCAGGGGGTCGGCGGAAGAACCGGACTCGGCCGGACGTCGCCGCCAGCGTTCGGGCCACCACCGCATTCCCTGTCACCCTTTCAGCCAAGGGCTTTGCCTCATCCTTCATTCACTCTCCTCGCCGGTCAACCGGCAAGTACGTCACCAACGGCGAGTTCATCGCCGCCGCGCTCATCGCCGGTCGCACCTTCACGTACGTTCAGCCGAACGTGTTGTTCGACATGGGCGCCCGGGACGTGCAACGACTGCGCCAGGTCCTGTTTCGTGGATCATCTGAGCCGGAGCAGCAGACAGGCGATGGTCACGGCCGATCGATGGTGGGCGGCGAGTTTGTCGTAGCGGGTGGCGATGCCTTTGAAGTGTTTGAGCCGGTTGAAGCAGCGTCCGACGACGTTGCGCCGCTTGTAGCGGATCGGGGCGAAAGTGTGACGGCGGTGTCCGCGGCGGGCTCGTGCGGCCGGTTGGCCGGCGCGCCCGGGAATGGTCGCGCCGATTCCGCGTCGGCGAAGGCAGGTGCGGACGGTGCGGGAGCTGCAGCCCTTGCCGACGATCACATGTGCGTATCCGGTCGGGTCGCTGTGACATCGCCGGCGCCTGCCCAATCCCCAGGCCGAGCACCACGCAGGCCCCGCCCCCGCGGGTATCACCGGTCCTCGCCAACGATTCCCGGGCGACCGCGACACCGCTCCCCTTCGGTGACGAGCCGCCCTTCCAGGCCGGGCGGGTGGCCGCTTCGTGAGCCTGTCCCTGCTCCGGCCAGGCGACGACCTCCGAAGCCGTTACCCGGCCGACGGCGGAGAGGTCTGTGCGTTCCGCGCCAGCCGGGCGGCCCGGCCGTGGAGGTAGCGCTGCTGCGGGATGCCGGTGCTCCGCCGGGCGGCCTCGGCGTACGCGGTCCGGGCGGCCTCGACGTCCCCGGCCATCTCCAGCAGGTGGGCCGACACGGCGTGAAACCGCGGGTGGTCGGCGATCCGCCGGTCGGCGGCGACCTCGGTCAGCCGTGCCCTGGCCACGTCGGCGCCGTCGGCCATGGCCATGGCCATGGCGACGACATGGTTCAGCGCGACCACCGGATTGTCCGACACCCGCAGCAGCGCCTCGTACAGCGCCCGGATCTGGGGCCAGTCGGTGGCCTCGGCCGTCGGGGCCTCGTCGTGCAGGGCCGCGATGGCGGCCTGGATCTGGTACGGCCCGGGGTTGTGGTGGGCCACGGCGGCGGTGAGCAGGGCGACGCCCTCGCGGATGTACGCGGCGTTCCACCGGCCGCGGTCCTGTTCGTGCATCGGCACCAGGTCGCCGTGCTCGTCGGTACGGGCCGGCCGGCGCGCGTCGGTCAGCAGCATCAGCGCCAGCAGGCCCGTGACCTCGTCGTCGTCCGGCAGGCTCCGGTGCACCGTCCGGGTCAGCCGGATGGCCTCCGCGGTCAGGTCGCCGCGCTGCAGGTTCTCCCCGGCGGTGGTCGCGTAGCCCTCGTTGAAGATCAGGTAGAGCACCTGCAGGACGACCCCCAGGCGCTGGGCGTAGGCGTCGCCACCGGGCATCGAGAAGCGCGCGCCGCTGTCCCGGACGGCCTTCTTCGCCCGGGTGATCCGGCGGGTCATCGTCGCCTCGGACACCAGGAAGGCCCGGGCGATCTCGGCGGTGGTCAGCCCGCCGACCGCTCGGAGGGTGAGGGCGATCTGGGCCGCCGGGTCCAGCGCGGGGTGGCAGCACAGGAAGAGCAGGACCAGGCTGTCGTCCTTGTCCGCCGGGACGGCCCCGTCGGCCGCGGACGTCTCCAGGGGGTAGGTCCACGCGGCCGCGGTCTCCTCCCGCCGCCGCCGGGCCAATTCGGCCCGTAGCAGGTCGGTCATCCGGCGCGAGGCGACCGTGGTCAGCCAGGCGCGCGGGTTGTCCGGTACGCCGGAGCGGCTCCACTCCGCGGCGGCCTGCACCAGCGCCTCCTGGGTGGCGTCCTCGGCCACCGCGAACTGCCCGTACCTCCGGACGAGCGTGCCGAGGACCTGCGGCGCCAGCCGGCGCCACAGGTCCTCGGTCACTTCGGTGCCGGTCATCGCCTCAGACGTCGTCGGCGACGTACTCGTCGATCGGGCGGACGTCGGCGAACGCCGCGGCCCGGACGTGCTCCGGTACCGGGCAGTTGGCGAACTCGGCCGCGATCTCGGTGGCCCGGTCGAAGCTGTCGCACTGAACGATCCAGTAGCCGGCCAGCACCTCCTGGGTCTCGGCGTACGGGCCGTCGGTGACGATCGGCGTACCGGCGGAGCCGTTCTGCACCCGGCGGGTGTGCACCGGCGCGGCCAGGGCCCGGGTCTCCACCAGTTCGCCGGACTCGGTGAGCCGCCGGTTGAGTTCGCCCATGAAGGCGCCCATGGCGGCGAAGTCCTCCGGGGTCCACGCGGGGAGGTCCGTGTCCTGGCCGGCCATGCCGTCGTAGTCCTGCTGCGAACCGTAGGTCAAGATCATGTACTTCACCGTCCGTGGTCCTCTCGTGTCGTCGCGGTGGTCAGCGGGTCGGGGTGGGGCGGCCGAGCCGCCGGGCCGCCAGCCCGACGAAGCCGAGCTGGAGCACCGACGCCACGACGATGCGGATCGGGAACGAGTCGAGATGGGGGAAAGCCACCAGGGCGATGACGATCGGCACCGCCGCCACGCAGGCCCGGGCCCAGCCCCGGTCGGCCCGGCGGGCGAACCGCGTGCGCAGCACGAAGCATAGGGCGATCCAGGCCGTGACCACCACCAGGTGGCCGGCCTCGTGCAGGACGCCGTGCCAGCTCAGCACCGGCGCCCCCTGCGGCGCCCCGGCCGGGAAGCCGGCTCCGGGGTCGGTCGTGAACACACCGGCCGCGATCAGGCCCGCGCCGATCACGGCGGTCAGCCGGGGGATCCAGCGGGCACCCGGGCCGTCGTCCATGGTGCGGTGAAGACCCGCGGCGCAGCCGATCATCAGGGCGCCGGTGACGCAGAAGCCGGCGATCTGGACCCAGCCGCCCTCGCCCAGGGCGAGCAGGCTCACAGGATGGCGGGTGAAGTCGTAGCCGTCCCTGACCAGGCCCTGAACCAGCCAGGTCAGGCCGAACACGGGCCCGGCGAGGAGGCCGGCGGTCAGCAGCCGGTCGGTTCGGGTGCCGTCCGCGGTGGACGGAGTGGTGAAAGTGGTCATGCCTCGACTCCTCGGACGATGGACGCCGGGTGCGTCCGGTCATGGAGTAGTCGAGGCCGGATCCGGGAATCGGACAGCCACGTCGTCAAAACCGGAGATCCAGGCCGGAATCGCCGAACCGGTCCTGGAGGAACCTGCCATGGTCGCGCAGGGCCTGCTCGTCGCCCCGGTGGACCGACTCGGCCACCTTGCGCATCTGGGTGTCCAGCAGGTCGAGCTGGGCGAGCAGTTCCTCGTGCGCGCTGTGCTCCCGCTCGCCGCGCCGCGTGAGCGCGTAGGAGCGGGGCAGGTTCGCGTACGCCTCCAGGCTGGAGGGCAGGTAGTCCCTGATCGTCTGCGACACGACGTGCAGGTGGTCGGGTGAGGCGGTGAGCGTGTCCGCCCGCCGCAGGATGTCGCGCACCACGTCGGCGAGCGCGCCGACCCTCGTCACCACGTCGGCGGGGAACCGGTTCCCGCCGACCTTGCCCAGCAGGGTGTCCAGGTCGGCGCTCAGCCGTCCGGACTCCACCTCCGCGTGCGAGATCGTGAGCCTCACCCGGTCCGCAGGGGCCAGCAGCGCCCCGACGCCGTACAGCCCGGCGACCACGACGGGCCAGTACGTCCCGGCGACGCCGAGGAAGACCAGGACCACCCCGGCGAGGGCCAGGACGCACCCGGCGATGTTCCTGGTCGACCCGGCGTAGGCGAGGATCCGCCCTTTCGGGCTACTGGTAGCCACGGATCTCCTTGAAGGCCGTGACCAGAGACCCTTGGCGGGCGTCGAAGGCCGCCCCGCCGGTGAGTTCGGCGATCCGCCTCATCTCCTCGGCGTCGCTGTCGCCGAAGAGCACGACGAACGTCCTGAACTTCACGGGCAGCGACGCGTAGTAGGCGGCGAAGTCGTCGTAGGAACTGCCGTCGGTGTTCTCGCCGTCCGTCATCAGCACGATGGAGGTGAAGTCCTTCGCAGACGCGGACGCGGACGACGCCTGCCCGTAGGCGGCCCGCAGGCTGTCGAAGATCGCGGTGCCGCCCTTGGCCTGCAGTCCCTCGCTGTAGGAGCGGATCCGCTGGAGCACCGGCCCTGGATCGCGTTCGGGCAGCGTGAAGGTCTGCGGGGTGCCGGGGGCGGTGTTGAACGGGATCATCGTGACCGTCTCGCGGTCACGGAAGCGCGAGAACGATCCGCTGACGGAGGTGTCGGCGCCGGACAGGGCGGTCAGCGCCTGTCTGAGCGCGGCGATCCGCCCCCCGGTCATCGAACCGGAGGTGTCCAGCACGAACAGGGTCCGTGACGGCCTGCGCACCTGGTTGAGGTAGACGCCGATCAGCTCGTCGGCCGCGCCGCGCCGGTTGGGGAAGGGCAGTTCCACCAGCGGCACGGTCCCGAAACGCGGGTCCGGCCCGACCTCGGGGACGATGGGCCTGCGATGGGTGGTGGTCATGATCTCCCGCTGGATCTCCGGCGTGCGCAGCCAGGCGGCGAGCTTTCCGTACAGTTCCTTCTTGCGCGGGGGCGCGGAGCTCAGAAGCGTCAGCGGATAGTCGGCCGTCACCACCCCGTCGCCCGGGTAGACCAGTGTGAGCTTCTCGGCGAGTTTCCCCGAGGCGTTGAGGCCGAGCAGCACGGACTCGTAGTTCACGAGCCCGTCCACCGCGCCCTCCTTGGCGTACGCGTCCGCGAGCCAGCCGGAGGAGCCGGAGGTGAGCGTCTGCGCCGAGAAGAACTCCTTCAGCCTGGGGGTCGCCGAGGTGATCTGGGCCTCCTCCAGTGCCTCGCCGGCGTCGGAGAGTGCCGCCGTCACGCCGACCAGCGCCGAGAATCCGGAGTTGGACGCCGCGGGACTGGTCATGCCGAAGGTGAACCTGCGGGCGCTCGCGGCCGAGGCGATGTCGTTCCAGGTGACGGTCCTGGCGTCCCAGCCGAGTTCGCGGGCCTTGGAGGCCTTCAGCCCGAGCACCACGGGCGAGACCATGACCTTGGTCTGGGTCGAGAGCCGCGCGGCCGCCCCGTCGATCAGTGACAGGTAGCGGTTGGAGGAGAACCACGTCGCGTCGTGGCGTCCGTCGGCGCCGCCGCTCGCCACCTGGTCGGCCCCGTCCAGCGTTCCGGCGTACGACAGCGCGACCCGCACGCCGACGGCGTCCTGGGCCCGTCTGAGCAGCGGTTCCAGGTCGCCGACCTCGCTTCCCGCCAGGACGCGGAGCACGTCGGGGCCGTCAGGAACGCCGCCGGTGACGCCGCCGGGGGTGGTGGGCGTGTCGGCGCCGCCGCACGCGGCCGACGCCACCAGCAGGGCCAGCACGGCGAGCGCCCGCCGGACAGGACGGGCGCCCGAGCCCGCGGCGGGCGCCCGCCCGGCCCGGGGCGCACCCGCTTTCGCGCCGGGCACCGGCCCGCTCATCGGGTGCTCCCCTGCTCGTCGCCCCGCTGTGAGCGCTCCAGGTACGTGCGCGCGTGGTCCAGCTCGACGGTGAGGCTGTCCACGGTGATCGCCATGTTCTCGACGGCCTTGGCCTTGAACGTGTCGATCATGTCCATGGTGGAGTAGATGTTGTCGAACGCCTTGCGCAGCGCGTCCATGCCGACCGTGGTCGACGCCGCCTGGGTCTGGATGTCGGCGGCCTGTGTGCGCAGCATCTCGCTGGTCGCCACGATCAGGTCGGAGGTGGTGCTGTTCAGCGCCGTTATCTGGTCGAGCACGAGTTTCTGGTCGGCGAGGGCCTGGGCCACGGTCACGGCCGTGCGCAATGCCGCGATCGTCGTCGTGGTGGCCCGGTCCACGCCTTTGATCAGTTCGAGGTTGTTCCTGCGGATCAGGTCCAGCGCGAGATATCCCTGGGCGGACACCGCGAGCTGGGTCAGCAGGTCCTGGTGTTTCTGCCGGATGCCGAACAACGCGTCCGAGCGCAGGGCGGTGGCCTTCTCCGGCTCGCCCGCCTCGACGTAGGTGATCTTCTCCTCCACCGCCGCGTCGAGGGCTGCGGCGAGCAGGGCGTATTCCTGCAGGCGCTTCATCGACTCCCACAGGTTGGTCTTCTCCCCCTCGATGGCCGCGTTGTCCTTGCGCAGCTCGTCCTGCCCGGACGTGAGGGCGCGGATGATGTCGTCGAGGTGTTTCTGTGCTGATCGGTACTTCGCGAAATAGTCGCGCAGCCTGTCGCCGAACGGGATGATCCCCAGCAGTCTCCTGGCCGGGCCGGACGTCTGCCTGGGGTCGAGGTCGACGATCGTGCGGCGCAGCGCGACCAGTTGCCCCGCCACGGCCGCCTGCGCGTCCTTGCCCTCGCCCCTCGCGGAGGCCAGCGCGGCCACCGGGCGCCTCAGCATGCGGTTCGCCACCTGGGAGGAGGCCCGGATCTCGGTGTCGCCCATGGAGGTGATGTCGTTCACCTTCCGGGTGAACTCCGGCGACCTCGGGTCCAGGCCGCTCAGCTCCTCGGCGAAGCCTTCGGCCTTGCGCGCCAGTTCCTCGGCCCGCCCTTCGGGGAGCGGCAGCATGGTGGCGGCCTTCTCCGCGGGCACCTTGGCCACGGGTTCCGGTGGGCTGAGCATGAGATCGCTCACGGTGGTCTCTCCTCGAAGCGCTGGAAAGGTGAGGTCAGGGGGTGGGTGAGGGGACCGCTCCGGACCGGTAGAGCGTCTCGACAGCGGAGATCATGCCCTCCAGCCGGTCGTGGTCGGGAGGCTCCACCACGTCGACCAGGCCGGGCGGCAACGGGGCCCCGGCCTTCGCCACGAGGTCGTCGAACGCCCTGGCGTCGGCGGTGCGGAAGCCGTACAGGGCCGCCAGGCGCCCGAGTTCGGGGTCCTCCTGCAGGAGACGGCCGACCTCGCCGCCCTGTGCGCTCAGTGGTACGAGCGTGTGCTTGCTCAAGACCGTGGGCGAGGGATAGAGCAGCCGCATGCCGGGACGGATCGAGCCGTCCCCGGCGAACAGGCGCGAGGCGTACTGCGCCTCGTAGATCACGACCATGGGCGTCTTGCCCATCCCGAGGGACAGGTAGTCCTCGAACGGCGCCTCGGTGGAGGTCTCGGAGTAGCCCTGGTCGAGGAAGAGGGGCGCGACGGTTCCGGCCACCTTGGCACCCTGCTCGGCGGAGGTGACCACGTCGTCGCCGTTGGCCACGTAACCGGCGATCGAGAGGTACATCGCCGCCGAGTTGGAGGTGCGGATGTCGGTGGTGGTGAGCAGCACGCGTTTACGCGCCGGGTACGCGGTATTTCCCGGCAATTTATCCCATCGGATACCTTTCGCCACCATATCCAGATATTTCTGGATATCGAGTACGTGATAACCCTGACCGGAGTCCCGTACGACACCCGCCCCGGTGAGCACGTCCACGATGGGGGTGAACGTGGCGATCGCCATGGGCGAGGAGAACGGCGCGAACGTGCGGGCGGCGCCCCGGTCACGCCTGATCTTCTCGGCCGCCGGAGCGCTGGAGGGGAACGCGAAGCCGTACTTCCCCAGATCCACCGTGGTCGCGATCTGCCGCGATCCGGCGGTGTCGACCTCCACCCGCAGGCCGCGCCCGGCGAAGACCTTCCGCACCCTCGGGTCGTCGAAGAACGGCTTCTTCTCCGAGCCGATCACCCCGCGGACCAGGGTGAGCTCCCGCGTCTCCGCGCCGTCACGGTTGCCCGCCACGACCGCCGCCACCACGGCGGCACCGAGGAGGAGCGCCAGCCCGACACCGATCCAACGCCTCATGTGTTTCCTCGAAACCTCGCCCCGTACCGCTACGAAATAGCGGATGTAATTGAATTATGTGATTAACAGCGACAGTGCGGAGCGAGGTAGTCACAACGTATTGATAATTCACTTTCCGTTCACCGGTGGGCTGCCCGCAGGACCGTCTGCGCCGCCACGGCGGGACGTGGTGATCAAGGCTGCCGACCGTGTCCGCGCCTCCCTCGCCCACCGGGCGCACGCGTGCCCGGTTCTCGGTCGTCCGTCAGCGTCTCTGCTCCGGGGTCAGGACGTGCCGGGTCCGGTCCCCGGCCCAGGCCGCTTCGAGGATCGCGGTCAGGCTGGCGGTGTCGGTCGGGCCCGGATGGTTCTGGATCAGGCGGGTGACGCCGGCGGCCATCTCCGCGAAGCGCGGGAGGTCGGCGCGTGCCACGCCGATGTCCGCCAGGGTGGCGGGGATGCCGATGTCGGCGAGGAGCCCGTCGAGCCAGGTGAGGAACACCTCCGCGGCCTCGGCGTCCGAGGCGCCGGTCACGTCGAGCCCGCACACCCTGGCCAGGACGGCCAGCCGGTCGCCGATGGCGTCCCTGGCCGCGTCCAGCGCATAAGGCAGCAGCAGCCCGACGCCCAGGCCGTGCGGCGTGTGGGTGGCCGCGCCGATGGGGTACTGGAGGGCGTGCGGGGCCGCGTTGCCCGCGTGGGAGAACGCGAGCCCGGCCAGCATGGACCCGTAGGACATGTCCGCGCGCGCGTCCTTGTCGCCTCCGTCCCTGACGACACGGGGCAGGCTGCGGGCGATCCGCTCCGCGGCCAGGAGCGCGTAGTGGTCGGTGATCGGGTTGCGGCCGAGGAAGACCTGCTCCACCGGGTCGCGCGGCCCGTGGGCCCGGGGTCGCGCGGTGTAGCTCTCCACCGCGTGACAGAACGCGTCGATGCCGGAGTGGGCGGTGACGGTCGCGGGGCAGGTGTAGGTGAGCTCGGGGTCGACGATGGCGAAGTCGGGCACGATGTGGACGCTGGAGACCCCCACCTTCAGCGCGCGGTCCGGGTCGGTCAGCACCGAGACGGGCGTGAGCTCGGAGCCGGTGCCCGACGTCGTCGGGACCGCGACGAGAGGAATCGTCGGCCCCGGCACCTTCGACTCGCCGTAGAAGTCACGCGGCGTCCCGCCGTGGCGCCGGATGACGCCGACGATCTTGGCGAGGTCGATCACCGTGCCGCCCCCGACGGCGAGGATCACGTCGGCGTCCACCTCCGCGGCGACCGAGACGGCCAGGGCGACGTCGGCGAGCGGCACGTCCGGGGTCGCGTCGGCGAACACCCCGACGACGCCGGCCCTCTCCCGCACGGTGGCCACGATCTCGGCCACGCCCGGCTGCCCCAGCAGGACCCGGTCGGTCACGATGAGGACGCGCGAGCCGCACTCGGCCACCACTCGCGGGATGTTCTGCGCGACCCCTTCGCCCACGATCAGCTGGCGTGGTCCGCGGACGGTCTCAAGCATGTCGGTGCCTTTCTGGAACGTCGGCGACGTCGGCGGTGGTGTGCCGGGCGGACGTCCGGGTCACCTGCGGGACCGGGACGGCGTCGGCGAGGTCGGCTGCCGGGTGACGCGGGCGCGCGCCGGGCTCCCGGAGCGGCGGGCCGGTCACGGGAGGTCGATCGCCGCGTAGGTGACGTCGAGGTACTCGAGGATGCCCTCGTGCGACCCCTCCTTGCCGATCCCGGACTGCTTCACGCCTCCGAACGGAGCCGACGGGTCGGAGATCAGGCCACGGTTGACGCCGACCATGCCCGTCTGGAGCCCCTCGGTGAACCGAAGCGCCCGCTGGAGGTCACGGGTGAAGACGTATCCGACCAGGCCGTGCTCGGTGTCGTTGGCCTTCGCCATCACCTCGTCGTCGGACGTGAACGAGATGATCGGCGCCACCGGGCCGAAGATCTCCGCCTGCAGTATCCGCGCGTCCTCGGGCACGTCGGCGAGGACCGTGGGCGGGTAGAAGTGGCCCGGCCCGTCCGGCCGCTCGCCGCCCACCAGGACGCGGGCGCCGCGATCGACCGCGTCGGCGACGAGCTCGCCGATCTTGGTGACCGCGGCCTCGTCGATCAGCGCCCCGACGTCCACGCCGTCGTCGAGACCGTGGCCCACCGAGAGCGCGCCCATCCGCTCGGCGAAGCGCGCCGTGAACTCCTCGCGCACCGGCTCCTCGACGTAGATCCGGTTGGCCGCGATGCAGGACTCCCCGATGTTGCGCATCTTGGCCACCATGGCACCGTCGAGCGCGACGTCCAGGTCCGCGTCGGCACACACGATCAGGGCCGCGTTGCCGCCCAGTTCCATGGAGGTGCGCAGCACGTTGCCGGCCGCCTGCCGTAGCAGCACGCGTCCGACCTCGGTCGACCCGGTGAACGAGAGCTTGCGGGTCCGGCGGTCGGCCAGCAGCGCCGAGACCACCTCGCCGGCACGCTGGGTCGTCACGACGTTGACGACACCCGGGGGAACGCCGGCCTCCTCCATGATGCGGGCCAGGAGCAGCATGGTGAGCGGCGTCTGGGCGGCCGGCTTGGTGATCGTCGTGCAGCCCGCCGCCAGCGCAGGAGCGATCTTGCGGGCGCCCATGGCCAGCGGGAAGTTCCAGGGCGTCACGAAGACGCACGGCCCGACCGGCTTCGGCACGGTGAGGATGCGATACCCACCGGCGGGAGCGGTGTTGTAGCGCCCCTCGACGCGCACCGCCTCCTCGGCGAACCAGCGGAAGAACTCGGCGCCGTAGGCCACCTCTCCCCTGGCCTCGGCGAGCGGCTTGCCCATCTCGAGCGTTATCAGCCGGGCGACCTCCTCGGACCGCTCGGTCAGTGCCCGGTACGTCGTGGTCAGCAACTCCGACCGTTTTCGCGGCGGGGTCGCCGCCCACTGCGCCATCGCCCCGCTCGCCGCGTCCAGAGCGGCGAGCCCGTCGGCGACGCCGGCGTCCGCCACCTCGGCGATGGTCGTGCCGGTGGCCGGGTCCTCGACGGCGAAGGTGGCTCCGTCGGCGGCGTCGCGCCAGGCGTCGCCGATCCGGAGCCGCCGGTGCTCGGGGGCCAGGACGTTCATCGGGTCACTCATTGCGTCGCCTCCTGTGATGTCCTTGGTGATGTCCGGTGTGACCTGGGCGATCGCGCCACGCGGGTCGGCGAACGGGTCACCCGGTCTCGCCGGGGCCGAGGGTGCCGGGCGGGCCGAGCGGGTCGGACGTGGCCCCGGCCCCGGGGCGACGCCCCGCGCGGTTATCTCCCGGCCTCGGACAGCGCCAGCCCGGTGCCCGCGTCGAACAGGTGCGCACGATCCAGGTCGACCGTGACGAGCAGCCGCTCGCCCGGCGTGCCGGTGACGGTGGGCCGTGCCTTGACCTTGAGGATCTCCGTCCCCACCTGGACGTCGACCACCGTCCGGTCACCGAGCGGCTCGAGGCCGTAGAGCTCACCCGGCAGCGACGCGTCCCCGCGCCGCTCGACGGACAGGTCCTCCGCGCGCAGGCCCAGCAGCAGCGGGCGACCGTCCTCGGCCGTGGTCCAGCGGGGCCGCGGCAGCGTCCAGCCTTCGGCCCCGACCAGGCGATCTCCCTCGGCGTGGCAGGCGAGCAGGCTGATCGGCGGGCTCCCGACGAAGCCCGCGACCCACTGGTTGGCCGGGCGCTCGTACACCTCGGCCGGTGTCCCGACCTGCTGGACCTTTCCTTCCTTGAGGACCGCGACCCGGTCGGCCATGGACAGGGCCTCGACCTGGTCGTTGGTCACGTAGACGAAGGTCGCCCCGAGGCTGCGGTGGATGCGGGTGAGCTCGGTGCGCATCTCGACGCGGAGCTTGAGGTCGAGGTTCGTCAGCGGCTCGTCCATGAGGAACGCGCGCGGGCGGCGGACCAGTGCCCGCGCCAGGGCGACCCGCTGCATCTCACCGCCCGACAACTGCGCGGGGCGACGCTGCAGCAGACGTTCGATGTGCAGCAGGTTCGACATCTGCTCGACGGCGGCGGCGATCTCGCTCGAGGAACGGCGGCGTGCCCGCAGCGGTGAGGCGATGTTCTCGTAGACGGTGCGCCGCGGGTAGAGGGCGTAGCTCTGGAAGACCATGGCCAGGTCGCGTTCGGCCGGGGTGTCACCGGTCGCGTCCCTTCCGTCCAGACGCACCGACCCGGCGTCGAGCTTCTCCAGGCCGGCGATCGCGCGCAGGGTCGTCGTCTTGCCCGCCCCGGAGGGCCCGAGCACGACGAAGAACAAGCCGTCCGGCACGTCCAGCGTCACCCCGTCCAGGGCCTGGACCTTGCCGAAGGACTTGCGCAATCCGTGCACCGCCACGGTTCCCATCAGGCCACCAGCTCTTCCGTGCTCACGTCGTAGACCGGCGGGGGCCCGCCGGTGTGCCGCAGCCCCACCGGTGCGTCGGCGGCGAAACGGACGGTCGGTGGCATCCGGACCCGTACGTCGCGCCGGCCGTCGTGGTCGACCACGTAGATGATCTCGTCGCCCAGCCACTCGGCCGAGACCACGCGGGCCGGGACCGAACGTTCCGCCCCCGGTTCCGTGACCTCCAGCGCCTCCGGCCGGACGCCCGCGACCAGGGAACGGCCGCGCGGCAGGTCCGGCGGCGGGGTGAGGGCCAGCCCGCTCTGACCGCGCAGCTTCCCGTCGGCCACCTCCACCTCGATCAGG
The DNA here is from genome assembly GCF_039534895.1 of Streptosporangium longisporum. Classification (NCBI taxonomy): domain Bacteria; kingdom Bacillati; phylum Actinomycetota; class Actinomycetes; order Streptosporangiales; family Streptosporangiaceae; genus Streptosporangium; species Streptosporangium longisporum. Next base: position 59,978 of record NZ_BAAAWD010000013.1, read on the forward strand.
TTCATCGGCGGGGAACCGATGAACGCGGCGCAGAAGAGACTCGCCGGACGGTCGTAGACCTCCAGCGGCGTGCCGATCTGCTCGACGCGGCCCTTGTTGAGGATGGCGATCCTGTGACCGAGCGACATCGCCTCGACCTGGTCGTGGGTGACGTAGACCATCGTCGTCCCCAGCTGCCCCTGCAGGTGCTTGATCTCCGTGCGCATGTCGGCCCTCAGCTCCGCGTCCAGATTGGTGAGGGGTTCGTCCATGAGGAACGCGCGCGGTCGCCGCACCAGGGCACGGGCGAGCGCGACGCGCTGCTGCTCCCCGCCGGACAGCCGGTGCGGCCGCCGGTCCAGGAGCGGGCCGAGCCGCATCAGCCGGGCGGCCTCGTCGACCCGCTCGTGCACCTCCTGCTTGGGCAGCCCCTCGGCCCGCAGCGGGAACGCCAGGTTGTCGCGGGTCCTCAGGTGCGGGTACAGAGCGTAGAACTGGAACACCATGGCGATGTCGCGCTCGGCGGGCGGCAGGTCGTTGACCAGCGTGTCGCCGATGCGGATGTCGCCCGTGGTCTGCCTCTCCAGGCCGGCGATGGCCCGCAGCGTGGTCGTCTTGCCGCACCCCGAGGGGCCGAGCATCACGAACAGCTCGCCGTCGCCGATGGACAGGTCCACGTGTTCGACCGCGACCGTCCCGTCCGGGTAGCGCTTGTGCAGGGCGGTCACCTCGATGCCCGCCATCAGCGTCGCACCGCCCCAAGGGTCACGCCGGCGACGAGGTGCTTGCGCACCAGGTAGGCGAAGACGAGCACCGGCAGGGCGAACACCACGGAGGCGGCGGCCACCAGACCCCAGTCCACGGTGGTCCCGCCGATGAGGCCGGCGATGGCCGGCGGGGCCGTCCGCACGCTGTCGCTGGAGGTGAGGAAGATGGCGAACACGAACTCGTTCCAGGAGAAGATGAGCGCGAAGACCGCCGTGGCGGCGATGCCGGGCAGGAGCAGGGGGAGGGTGAACTTCCAGAACGCCTGCAGCCGGGTGTAGCCGTCGAGCATGGCGGCGTCCTCGTACTCCGCGGGCACCTCGTCGACGAACCCCTTCATCATCCAGATGGTGAACGGGACGTTGAACGCGGTGTAGATGAGGATCAGGCCGAGCTTGGTGTCGATGAGCCCGGCCTGGCGGTACATGAGGAAGATCGGGATCACGACCACCACGGGCGGCATGAAGCGGGTGGACAGGATGAAGAACAGCTGGTCCTTCTTGGCCTTCACGGCGAAGCGCGAGTAGGCCCAGGCCGCCGGGACGCCCAGCACGGTGGCCAGCGCCGTGGAGACCCCGGCGACCACGACGGAGTTGAGGAACGAGACCGACAGGGACGAACGGCCGCCGCCGGAGGCGAAGAACACGTCCCTGAAGTGGTCCATGGTGACCGTGAAGTCGAAGAACTTGGCCGGGATGGCGTAGACGTCCCGGTTCTCCTTGATGGACGTCTCGATCATCCACAGCACCGGGAAGAGCATCACGACGGCCAGCACGGCCAGCAGCGCGACCTCCAGCACCGAGCGGCCCCGGCCGCCGCGGCGGCGCGCGGGGGGCGTGCGGTCCCGGGCAGCACCTGCGGACACGGCCTCGTCGACGGAGAGGGCCATCAGTCCTCCTTGAGCTTGTTCAGGTAGCGCAGGTAGAGCTGCGTGAGGACGATGACGATGACGACCATGAGGATCCCGTACGCCGAGGCGGTCCCGGTGTTGAAGCCCAGGAAGGCGACCTTGTAGACGTGGAACGACAACGTCTCGGTGGAGACCCCCGGGCCTCCGCTGGTGAGGATGTAGACGAGGTCGAACAGCCGGAAGGCCTCGATGGCCCGGAACAGCACGGCGATGAGGAGCAGCGGCCACACCAGCGGAAGGGTGATGGTGCGGAACCGGAACCACTCCGACGCCCGGTCGATCGAGGCGGCCTCGTAGAGGTACTTGGGGACCGCGGTGAGGCCCGCGAGGGCGATGAGCATGATGAACGGCGTCCACTGCCAGGTGTCGACCACGATCAGGGAGATCAACGCCGTCCGCTGCCGGGTGAGCCACTCCACCTGCCCCAGGCCGAGCGAGCCGAGCATGCTGTTGATCACGCCGAACTGCGCGTCGAGCATGAATCGCCAGAACAGCCCGACCACGACCTGCGACAGCATCATCGGGACCAGGAACAGGGTGGTCAGCAGTCCCCGCCCGTGCGTGCGCCGTGAGATCAGGTAGGCGATGGTGAAACCGAGCACGGTCTGCAGGGTGACCGCGCCGACCACGTAGATCAACGTCGTCAGGGCCCTCAGGTGGACCTGCGGCGACGTCAGGATCGCGGTGTAGTTCTCGAACCAGACGAAGGTGGCGGACCCCCCGCGGGTGGCCGAGTAGTCGGTGAAGGACAGGTACAACGCCCACAGCAACGGGAACACCGACATGGCGAGCAACAGCAGCAGCGCCGGGGAGATGAAGGCCACGGCGAGCCGGCGGTCGCTCAGGCGGCGGGACCGGCCCGGGGCGGGCGGCGTCGCGGACGCCACCTGCCCGGGGTCGCCGGTCGTCGGCGGGGCGGGGTCACTCACAGTCCGCCGCCGCCCTTGCGGTTGCCGGAGTCGAGCACGGCCTGCTGCTCCTTGGCGATGTCGTCCAGTGCCTCCTTCGGCGTCTTGGCGCCGTTGAGGGCCGCGTTCACGTTGGTGTTCTCGATGTCGACCAGGCGTGCGTACTCGGGGACGTTCCACATGTCCCGCATCCGCGAGACCGAGTCGGTGTACACCTGGTTGAACGGCCCGGCGTTGAGGAACTCGGGCGACTCCAGGGCGTCCGTGCGCGAGGGCACGCCACCGGCCGCGGCCCACTTCTTCTGGACGTCGGCCTGCTCGAACCACTTCATGAAGTTCAGGGCCTCCGCCTGCTTCTCCGCGGACGAGTAGGCCGACACGTGCATCCCCATGCCGCCGAGGGGCACCAGGTTCGTCTTCTGGCTCGGCAGGGTGGCGAACCCCAGCTTCTCGAGGATCTCGTCCCGCGTGGTGCCGAGCGTCGACTGCTTGGGGTCGAGCAGGCCGCCGCTCGCGGCGATCCAGTTGAACGCGATGCACGCCTTGCCCTGGGCGACCGCCGCGTTCACCTCGTCGATGAACCAGTTGCCCGAGCCCTTGGCGGTCAGCGGCTTCATCTTGTTGACCAGGACGTCCATCGCCTGCTGGCCCGCGGTGTCGTTGATGACGCCGTCGATCTTGCGTGTCTTGGGGTTCCAGAGGTTGCCGCCGTAGACGCCGTTGACCGTGTTGTAGGTCACGGCCGCGGCGTCGGAGCCGTTGGCCTGGTGGAAGGCCAGCCCGCTGACGCCGGGGTTGTCGGCCTGGCACTTCTCGGCGGTCGAGATCATCTCGTCCCAGGTCTGCGGCGGCTTGTCGCCGATCAGGTCCTTGCGGTAGATCATCGTCCAGGTGTCGCCGAGCAGCGGCAGCCCGTACAGGCTGGCGTTCTCGTCGCGCTTGCCGGTCTCCGCCTGGGGGTACTGGCCGTAGGCCGCCAGCAGGTACGGGTTGTAGGCCTTGACGTCGATGTTCTGCTTGACGAAGTCGGTGAGGTCGAGGATGTTGCCGTTCGTCACGGCCTCGCCGATGTGCTGCGAGTCCAGGATCGGGATGTCGAAGTCGGTCTTGTGCGCCGCGAACTGGGTGAACATCGCGTCGTGCCAGTTCGCGTTCGGCACGGTGTTGACCTTGATGGTCACGTTCGACCGCTGCTTGGTGTACTCCGCGTTCGCGAAGTCCTCCAGGGCGTGGGCGGGGGGCCAGTCGAACCAGATGAAGCTGAGGGTCAGCGGGTCCTTGGTGAGCTCCGGGACGGCCGCCGGCGCCTTGGGGGCGCCGGTCTTGGCGCCGTCGTCCTGGCCGCAGGCCGCCATGGTCGTGGCCACCAGTACGGCCGCCGTCGCCAGCTGCACCTTCCGGCCGGGGACGGACAGTCGTCCTGTTCGCGGATACCGCATCTTCTTGCCTGCTTTCTGGGGGGACCTCTGGGGCCTTGCTGCGTGCTTCGCCGAGCGGTTGCCGGGTCGTTCAGGCGTGTCGTCGGCGGTCGCAGGGGCTGACCCGCAGACCGGCGTCACGAGTACGCCGCGATGTAATGGGGCTTCAGGCGGTCGAGAAGCCCTTCAGGTCCTCGTGCGGCCCGGTGGCGGATCGAGGAGGACGTCGAGCATGCTCACGAGAGCTCCGACTGATCGAATCGGAGCGATGGGGGCGGTTCCGCGATGGGTGAAGGATGGGTGGCATCCGCCACCTTTCCTATACGATTCGGGTGGGAGCGTCAACATCCAGCAGCATTGCGATCGATGTCGACACATTCCCGAAGACGCAGGAAAGGACCTCACGTCACGATGGACGACGAAGCGATGATCGCGCGGCGCCGTGGGGCCACGACGGGCGGGACGCCGCCGGGAAGATCGCGCGGCCGGCTCGCCGACGAGGTGTACGACACGCTGCTCGGACAGCTGATGTCGCTGCGGATCGAGCCCGGCTCCCGCGTCACCATCGACGTCCTGGCCCGGGAGCTGGGGGTCTCGCAGACGCCGATCCGGGACGCCCTGAACCGCATGGAGGCCGAGGGCCTGGTCGTGCGCGTGCCCCACGCCGGCTATCGCATTCCCCCCCAGATCACCCGTGACCGGTTCGAGGACATGCTGGAGATCCGCCTGCTCCTGGAGCCGGCATCGGCGCGCAGATCCGCCGAACGCGCCTCGTCGACGCAGGTGGCCGGCCTGCGGCGGATGCTGGAGGAGATGGCAGAGCTGGAGGGGGGCGACGGGCCCATGGCCTACGGCGCCTTCGGGCTGCGCGACGCCGCCTTTCACGATCTCGTCGCCCTGAGCGCGGGCAACCAGGTCATCCGCGAGGCGCTCGCCCGCCTGCACACGCACGTGCACCTGTTCCGGCTTCTGCACGACACCCAGGTCACCCACCTGGCCATGGCCGAGCACGAGGAGGTCCTGGCCGCGATCGCCCGGCGTGACCCCGACGCCGCCGCCTACGCCATGCGCCGGCACATCCTGCTGTCCGGCGAGCGGTTCCGGCGGCTGTTCGACCAGGCCGAGGGCGCGGACGCAATGGCGGCAAAGGCTTGACGGGAGGACCGGGCCGGGGAATGCTGACTCAACCAGATCCGATCGGATCGGATCGGATCCACCTCACCCGCTCCAGATGCGAGGAGAAGTAGGTGCCCAGAGCGCTGCTCCTGACCGGCGACGCCGCCGAGGAGCTCGACACCATGTATCCCTACTACCGCGTGCAGGAGGGCGGCTGGGACGTCGACGTCTCGTCACGGACGATGCGTGACGTTCAGCTGGTCATCCACGAGTTCGACCCCAACTCCGACGCCTACGTGGAGAAGAACGGCCGCAAGCTGCCGGTCGACGTGCCCTGGGCCGAGGTCGACGTCGAGCGCTACGACGCCCTCATCATCCCCGGGGGACGTGCCCCCGAGTGGATCCGGGTCGACGCCGACGTCAGGCGCATCACCGAGCACTTCTTCGCGCGCAACCTCCCGATCGCGCTGGTGTGCCACGGCGCGCAGGTGCCGGCCGTGTACGGGCTGCTGAAGGGGCGCAAGACGGCGTGCTTCCCCCCCATCACCGGTGACATGGAGAACGCGGGCGCGACGGTCGTCGACGCCCCCGACGTCGTGGACGGCAACCTCGTCTCCTGCCGGGGCTGGCCCGACATGCCGCAGTTCGGCAGGGCGATGATGGAGGTCTTCTCGAAGTCCGTCGGCTCCGCGTCGTCATGAGCGCACCGGGCCCGTCCCGGTGACGGCACTTCGGACCGTCACGGTCGGCGGCTCCCCCGTCCACGTCCTGGAGAGCGGCGCCGGGCCCGCGGTGCTGATGCTGCACGGCTCCGGACCCGGTACGACCGGATCCGGAGCCTGGGCGACGACGGCACAGGCGCTGGGCACCTCCTGGCACCTGGTGGCCCCCGACCAGGCGGGGTTCGGCCGCACACCGGTCCCGGCGGGCTCCAGGGGCGGGCTCCGGCTGTGGACGGAGCAGGCCGCGGGCCTGATGGACGCCCTCGGCGCCGAGCACTACGCCGTGGTGGGCCACTCCATGGGCGGTGCCGTCGCGCTGGCGCTGGCGGCCGCGCGTCCCCGGCAGGTCACCCGTGTCGTGGCCGTCTCGACGATGGGCGCCCCCGGGGCGCCGCTGTCCGCCGACCTCGACGCGGTCTGGGCCGCCCCCGCCGGCCCGCCCGGGGCACGGGACATGCTGAGCCGCCTCGTCCTCGACCAGGCCCTCGTGACCGAGTCGGCCGTCGCCGCCCGTGCGGCCGCGATGCAGGCGGGAGCGGCCGCGTACGCGGCGTTGTTCCCTCCCCCCAGGGCACGCTGGGCCGACGATCTCACCCTCTCGGCGCAGACGCTGGCGGGGATCCGGGCGCCCGTGCTGCTCGTCCACGGCGCCGAGGACCGGGTCACCCCGCTCGGCACGGCGGCCCTGCCCCTGCTCGGGCACCTGGCCGATGTCCGTCTGCACGTGCTCGGCCGGTGCGGGCACGTGCCGGCGCTGGAGCACCCGCACGACTTCACGCGACTCCTGTCGTGCTTCCTCGGCCGGGACCGTACGGACAACGGCGCACCTCCTGATCAAGGAGACGCCTGTGACGACCACCGCGATCCAGGCATCCGAGGCGATGGACCCGCAGCAGCCCGCGGTGACGCGGGACGGTGAGACCTCGGGCCGCGAGCCGGTGACCGAATCGGCCGGCCAGGCCCGCGCCGGAGGACCGGATCCGATCGGTGAGAACAGGCTGCCGGCCGGCCGGCCGAACCGGTGCCGAACCGGTGCCGGCACCGGAAGGCGAGATCACCTCTCTCCTCGGCTCCTCGGCTCCTCGACGTCGAAGCGCCGGAAAGTCGCCCATCCCGCCGTTCCCGCGGCGAACAGGCCCAGGACGGCGCCCACCCACTGTCCCGGTACGGCGTCGAAGATCCCTCCGGTGCCGAAACGGCATCGTCCTGCGGTGTCCACCTCGACGCTGAGCTCGGCTTCGGGCTGTCGCAGGGGCTCGGGGGGGGACCAGGTCGTGTTCGGGTTCTCCCGGGGCGGCCGTGCGGCAGACCAGCACGGGTCCGTCGGCGGTGAGTTCCACTCCGAGCCAGGCGTAGGCGTTTCCGCAGATCACCAGCCCGGCCCGCGAGCCGAGCTTGGCCCGCAGCGTCAGTCGCGTGCGTGCCGTGAACGGCGCGGCGGGCAACCGCTGTGCCAGCACCGTGCCGCGTTCGCGCAGGTCGCCGGGGCCGGGCAGGCAGGCCAGCGCCAGCGTCCCGCCCCCGGCGCGCCACCAGCCGGGGCCGGGGTTGACCGGCCAGTGCCACTGCGGCCGCAACCGGAGGCTCTGGAAGGAGTCACTCGTGTCCGGCACGGCCGCCGGGAACCCGCCGACGGGCTTGCTCCCGCCGGGCAGGTTCGCCGTCGGCGCCCAGGACCGGCCAGCCGTCCTCGGCCCAGCGCATGGGCTGCAGGTGCACCCAAAGCCGCACAGCTCCTGCCGGCTTCCCTCCTGGAGCAAGGAAGTCACTCCCCCGAGAAACGATCACGATGATCCCAGGATGCAACCTTCCCAGCCCTTGCTCCCTCTCAGGTCGCTGAGCAGGCCCCGGGCACGGTACCGGGATCGCTCCCGGTCCGTTTCCCCGGACCTCTCGCCGAACCCGCCGTGCCGGTCTCCCGGCAACGCGCTCTTCACGGGATGGGCTCGATACATCTGGGCACCGCCGACCACGGCGGCGATCACGCCGTCTTGGACCAAGCCCGCGACCGGCATGTCCAGCACCGATGCGGACAACTCGTCCGGTGGCGGGGAGGTGGCGCGGGCGTCTTGGTCTGCGTCATCGCACTCGGTCTCACCCCTGCCGCGATAACGGGGCGAGGGCTTCAGAATCGAATCCGCGGCGTGCTTCCGCCCCGGTCCCTGCGGGTTCCCGTGTGGGATGCGTGACCGTTACGATGATCCGCACCGCAGAGCATCGCACCGATCCCGAGGGGCCGGCACGGACACGACCCGAGGACCCCGACAGCGTGGTGGCCGCCTGTTGACGACCACATCGGCGCTGCTGTTCGGCATCCTCGGATGGTTGGCGGCACACGGTGCGACGGGGTGGCTGGCGGGCCATGCCGGGCACGGCCTCGGTCGCGACGTCATCCCGCACCAGCATGCTCATCTACCGACCACCGTGTTGCTGGTCGCCTGCCTGGCCGGTGGGTCGCTGCTCGCGATCTTCGTGGCCGCGCTGTCCGGCTCGACGCGTCTGCACCCTGATTCCCGCTGGGATTCCCACCGGGTGCGCCTTGCCGCCGCTCGCCGGTCGGGTCTGCTGAGCACCGGGGCCTTCGTGGCGGCGGAGTTCGCCGAACACGCCGCCACCGGTCAGCACGACATCCCGCCCGCAGGCGTGCTGCTCATGGGCTGCACCGTGCACGCCGTGCTGGGGGCCGTCTTCTCGCTGCTGTGGGGCTGCTTCGTCCGCGGCGTGGTGCGGCGGGCCGGCCGGCTGCGCAGCGACACCACGGTCAACCTCGATCCGCGGATCCGTCTCGTATCCGAGCACCGGATCGCCGCCCGCCGTACCTGGCAGGCATTGGCCCAGGCCGGCCGCGCGCCGCCGGCCGCCCCCGTCCTCTGACCTCCCGGTTCGCCGCGACCACCGCGCGATCGGCGTTTCCTGCTTGCCCGGATCAGCGTCCGGGCGAAGCCTCCATGCGTGCTTCAAGGAGTCCTGCACAGTGAAAACCTCCATCCGTCTCCTGTCGGTCGCGCTGCTCGGTGCCGCCCTGGCGGCCGGTTGCAGCAGCGAGCCGGCCCCATCGGCCGCCCCGACGTCGGCCGCTCCGGCCGCTCCGGCCACCGAGCCGACCGACCAGGCACCCACCGCTGACGTCGTCGGACTGTTGAAGTCCGTCGACGAGAAACACCTCGTCCTCACCATGCCGGACGGCAAGGACCGCACCTTCCTCATCCGGGCCGAGGAGGCTCCCCGCCTCGGGATCCGGCACCTGGCCTCACACGCCGGACTCACCGACATCGGCTTCCGGATCACCTACATCACGGTCGGCGGCAACGAATATGTCGTCGCCGCCGAGGAGACGGGGCTGCCCCAGTGACCGCCGGAACATCGATGTGGCCGCGCCGCCGACGGCTGGCGGCGGCGATGCTGCTCGGTGTGGCCGGGGTGATCGCCACGCCCGGCACGGCGTGGGCCCACGGGATCAAGGGCTCCGCCGTGGACCTGGACGCCTGGGAATTCATCCCGCTCGGCATCGAGCACATGCTTTTGGGCTGGGACCATCTGCTCTTCATCGCCGGCGTTGTCCTGCTGGCCGGGGAGATGCGCCGGGCAGCCCAGATGATCTCGGTGTTCGTCGCCGGGCACAGCACCACCCTGATCATCGCGACGGCGGTCGGCTGGCACGTCAGCGCCGCAGCGGTCGACGTCGTCATCGCGCTGAGCCTGGTCTTCGTCGGCATCGTCGGCATCGTCGGCTGGTTCGGCCACCGCGACCGCTGGCGGCTGTTCGGGTTCGCCGTACTGGGCTTCGGGCTGATCCACGGCCTCGGGCTGTCGGCCCGCTTGCAGGATCTCGGCCTGCCGGAGGACGGCCTGCTGGCTCGGGTGATCCTCTTCAACATCGGGATCGAGATCGGGCAACTGCTCGGCATCGCCGTGCTGCTGGTCATCGGCAGGCTCATCGCCCGCTTCGTCAGGTCGCCGAAGGCGCCACGGGTCGCCTACGCCGGCCTCGTGGTCGTCGGGCTGGTCGCCGCCGTCGCGCTGTCGGTGATCGCCGCGACCGAAGAAGACCCGATCACGGCGATCGGCCAATGCACGGTGGGCCCGCGCACGCAGCCCTTCCCCAGAGAAGGGGGCCACCCGGCCAAGGACTTCTTCGAACCCGCAGAAGCCTCACCACGCGACGACTTCGGGCACGTCCTCGGTGACGGATACGTCATCGTGCAGTACCAGCCGACACTGGCCCCGACCGTGCTCGACCAGCTTCGCAAGTACGTCACGAGCCCGGAAGGCACCCGGGTCGTCGGCGGACCGGCACCGGACCAGAAGCAACCGATCAGGGCGATCAACGCCTTCGAAATGCTGACCTGCCCGGCATTCGACCTGGCCGCACTGCGGCAGTTCACCAACACCTGGTACGCCGACCCCCGCTCACAGTGATCGACGCCCGTCCGTGACGAACCATCGAACGCGGCCGGCCCTGTCCTTACGGCTGGGCCGGCCGCGACCCCGGCCACGCCGGGCCGTGTGCCGCTCATCCCTCTTGCGCCCGCATGGCCTTCCTGTGATCGCGGAGCGGTTCCGTGCGTCGGCCGACCTCTTGAACGACCCACATCGTTCACCCGGAAGAACCTCGGGCGGAACTAACCGGGCGCACCTTCCGGAACGGTGTCCGCGGACATCGCCCCTTCTCCCGGAGCACTCGTCAGGTAGACATGCTGGTGGCCGTTGCCGGCGCTGACATTGATCTGGTCGAGTTGTGTCGCCGCGACGGACCACGTCGCGACGGCGGCGGACCGCTGTCGGGCCGCCAGATCGAGGAAGTCCCGGCGAAGATCTGCGGGAAGCCGCTGTCCGGCCGCGTACGCATCGACCGCGATCACCACGGCGTTCACCGCGTTGCGAAACCCCATGCGAGCCACGTTGGTCGCGGTCGTCCCGGAGGGAGTCTCCGCATGCCTGTCGACAGCCTGCCGCAGGACACGCCGCCACTCGTCGATCTCCGCCGACCGCGCCGGTTGCGCGGTGAGGGTCCTGTCCTGGGGAAGCGCCTTGGCGAGGCCGGACAGCACCCCGTTCAGATCACCGGCGGTCACACGCGCCGTGGTGGTCAGCTCACTGATCTGCCGGACATCCCGTTTCGCCTCCGCCTCCTGCATGTCGGCGACGGCGGCCTGGCCGGCATCGGGGAGAGCGAAAAGGTAACCCAGTGATCCGGCTATCGCGACGGCGACAAGGATGGTCACGATGTAGCGCATCCTGTCGGACGAACGAGTGTCCGGCCGAGCCGGCGGGCGGGATGGCCTGGCCTTTTTCGAGGACATCCAGCGGCTCCCGTTCACCCTCACAACCCCGAGTACGGTCGTGTCACCGACGTTACCGTTTTCAACGATCTACGTCCATGCGCTTCGTTTCAGCTCGGCGTGCCCTTCTGTTCTCATGAATTGTCCTGTACGACAACGGCGCTTCTTCAAAGCGAAGTGACGGCGAGGAGCGCGAGGGTGAGCAGACGGGTGCCAAGCCGGTGATGGGTCACTGACGGGCCACGACGAGCTCCCTGACAAACCAGGGGGCCGGCACTCCTGTCCGGTCAGCGGTGGGAGGTCAGGGGGGCGTGGTGGTCGGCGCCGTCGAGATGATCGGGGTCGGCGTGCACGGTGGCGGCGCCCAGGCGGGGCAGATGGTGGATCAGCCGGTGCTCGGCCTCCACCGCCACGGCGTGCGCCCGCAGCAGCGACAGGCCGGGATCGACCACGATGTCGACCTCGGCGCGCAGTGTGTGACCGACCCAGCGCAGCCGCATCGATCCGACCCGCCGTACGCCCGGAGTGGTGGTGAGGATCTGCTCGCCCTGGTCGAGAAGGGCCGGATCGACCGCGTCCATCAGCCGGTGGTAGATCTCCCGGGCCGCCTGGCGCAGCACGAAGCAGATGGCCACCGTGATGGCCAGGCCGACGATCGGGTCGGCGATCGGATAGCCCAGCGCCGCGCCGCCGGCGCTCAGCAGCACGGCCAGCGAGGTGAACCCGTCGGTGCGGGCGTGCAGGCCATCGGCGACCAGGGCGGCCGAGCCGATCTTCCTGCCGACCCTGATCCGGTAACGGGCCACCCACTCGTTGCCGAGGAACCCGATCAGCCCGGCACCGGCCACCCAGCCCAGTGCCCGCACCTGCTGGGGGTCGATCAAACGCTGCAGAGCCTCATACCCGGCGAACGCGGCGGAGGCGGCGATGATCATCACGATGGCGATGCCCGCCAGGTCCTCGGCCCTGCCGTATCCGTAGGTGAAACGGCGGGTGGCCGCCCGGCGCCCGAGGGAGAACGCGATCGCCAGCGGGATCGCGGTCAGCGCGTCGGCGACGTTGTGCAGGGTGTCGCCCAGCAGCGCGACCGAGCCGGAGAAGGCCACGACGACCATCTGGATGACGGCGGTCACCATGAGGACGGCGAAAGAGATCGCCACCACCCGCATCCCCTGGTCGCTGGACTCCAGCGCCGCGTCGCTCTTGCCGGCGCTGTCATGGCTGTGCGGGGTGAAGGCATGACCGGCGCGCCCGATCAGGCGCCCGAGCCGGCCACGCGCGGATCCTCCCCCGTGCCCGTGCTCGTGCCCGTGCCCGTGGTCGTTGCCGTGGTCGTGCCGGTGGCCGTGGCCGTCGGGCCCTTGGGGAGGCAAAGAACCGGCGTCGCGCTGATCGGACATCGCTACCTCGCTTGCGTGCGGGGACCTTGTCACGCACTATATGTATTCATGTACGCACGCGACAACGTCTCAGATACCAACCTCTCGCAGGAGCAACCGACCGGCGCCCAGGTGGAGGCCGCCGTCGAGGCCTTCCGGATGCTCAGCGACGCCACCCGGCTGCGCCTGATGTGGCTGCTGGCCTCCGGCGAGTACGACGTCGGCTCCCTGGCCGAGGCCGTCGCGGTCGCACGCCCCTCGGTCTCTCAGCACCTGGCCAAACTGCGCCTGGCCGGCCTGGTCAGCACCCGCCGAGACGGCCGCCGGGTGCTGTACCGGGCTCGCGACGTCCATGTCCGCACCCTCATCGGCGAGGCTCTCTTCCACGCCGACCACGAGATTTCCGGCATCCCCCGCCACCCCGACTGACCGAAGGAAGGCGGTGCCCGTCAGCCGGTCCTCACCGGGCCTGTGCGTCGCCGGGGAGCTCCTCGGGCAGGTCGCGCACGCCCAGGTGCAGGTGTTCGATGTGGTAGATCGCCTCGTCCAGCAGCTGGGCGACGTGGTTGTCGTACAGGCTGTAGAGGATGCGTCGCCCCGCGCGGCGGCCGGTGACCAGGCCCAGGGCGCGCAGCAGCCGCAGCTGGTGGGAGACGGCCGACTGTTCCATGCCGACGGCGTCGGCCAGCTCGGTGACGGGCAGGGCTCCGTGCCGCAGGCGGGTGAGGATCATCAGCCGGGACGGGGTGGCCAGAGCCTGCAGGGTGGCGGCGATGGTGGCCGCGGAATCGACGTCCAGATACGCGGTCGGCCTCACCTGCTCGTCAGGTCCATGTCCCATGATGTGATCCTATCGAACATCAACACATGAAGACGTCTACATATGTTCTGATAACGTGGAGGCATTCCTTCCCTCACCTCTTCGGGGACCTCCCATGTCGCACACCGCGCTCACCGATCCGCCGACCACGGCGCCACCCGCCGACCGCGCGCGACCGCGCTCGCGCCGGACGCGACTGCTGACCCTGCCCGAGGTCCGCTGGGCCTCGGCCTCCCTGGCCGCCTTCGCCGTGGCCGTGCCCCTGCACCTGGGCGGGGCACCCGCGTGGACCTGGGGGACGGTGTACGCGATCTGCTACCTCACCGGTGGCTGGGAGCCGGCCCTGGCAGGAGTGAAGGCCCTGCGGGACAGGACGCTGGACGTGGACCTGCTGATGATCGTCGCCGCGGTCGGGGCGGCCGCGATCGGGCAGGTGATGGACGGCGGCCTGCTGATCGTCATCTTCGCCACCTCCGGCGCGCTGGAGGCGCTGGCCACCGCCCGCACCGCCGACTCGGTGCGCGGCCTGCTGGACCTGGCCCCGGCCACCGCCACCCTGCTGCACGCCGACGGCCGCGAGGAGAACATCGCCGCCGAGGACCTGCGCCCCGGTGATGTGATGCTGATCCGCCCCGGCGAGCGCATCGGCGCCGACGGGCGGATCCTGGAAGGCGCCGGCGACGTCGATCAGGCGACCATCACCGGCGAACCGCTTCCGGCGGCCAAACAGGTGGGAGACGAGGTCTTCGCCGGCACGCTGAACGGCACCGGCGCGCTGCGGGTCCGGGTGGAACGCGACCCCGCGGACACGGTCGTCGCACGAATCGTCGCCATGGTGGCAGAGGCGTCGGCCACCAAGGCGCCCACCCAGCTGTTCATCGAGAAGATCGAGCAGCGCTACTCGGTGGGCGTCGTGGTCGCCACGCTGGCCGTCTTCACGATCCCGCTCGCCATGGGCGCCGAGATGACCGAGTCGCTGCTGCGCGCGATGACCTTCATGATCGTCGCCTCGCCGTGCGCGGTGGTACTGGCCACCATGCCGCCACTGCTGTCGGCGATGGCCAATGCCGGACGTCACGGCGTGCTGGTCAAATCCGCCGTGGTGATGGAACGCCTGGGCAAGGTCGACGCCGTGGCGATGGACAAGACCGGCACCCTGACCCAGGGCACCCCGCAGGTCACCGGCCTACGCCCACTGGACGGCTGCGGCCTTGATGACCGGACGTTGCTGGCGCTGGCCGCCGCGGCCGAACACCCCAGCGAACACCCGCTCGGACGCGCCGTGCTGGACGCCGCCCGCACCCGCGGCCTGACCGTCGCAGCGGTGACGGACTTCGCCTCCCGTCCCGGCATCGGGGTGAGCGCCACCGTCGGGGGCGTCACCGTCGCCGTCGGCAGCCCCGCCCGCCTGCTGAACGACCGCGCCGACGCCCTGGCCGTGCGGGCCCGCGCGATAGCGGCCGAACTGGAACGGCAAGGCCACACCGCCGTGCTGGTCACCCGTGACGACCGGCCCGTCGGCCTGCTGGGCATCGCCGACCGGGTACGCCCCGAGGCCGCCGCCACAGTCGCCGCCCTGACCACCCTGACCGCTTCCAGGCCGATACTGATCACCGGCGACAACCCCCGGGCCGCCCGGCGGATCGCCCACCAGGTGGGCATCACCGACATCCGCGCCGGCCTGCTCCCTCAGGACAAGGTCGGCGCCGTGCGCGAGCTGAGCGAAGCCGGGCGCAAGGTGCTGATGGTCGGCGACGGCGTCAACGACGCCCCCGCCCTGGCCGCCGCCCACACCGCCATCGCGATGGGCCGGGCCGGTTCCGATCTCGCACTGGAAAGCGCCGATGCGGTCATCGTCCGCGACGAACTCACCACCATCCCCGCCGTGATCGCCCTGTCACGGCGCGCCCGCCGCCTGGTCGTGCAGAACCTCCTCATCGCGGCGACCTTCATCACCGTCCTGGCCCTCTGGGACCTGATCGGGCACCTGCCCCTGCCGCTGGGCGTGGCCGGGCACGAGGGATCCACCGTCATCGTCGGCCTCAACGGCCTGCGCCTGCTGCGCGAGGACGCCTGGCGCCGGGCCACAAGCGTCCGATGAACCGCCCGCACCGCACGGTGCCGCACGTTTCCACACGATGCGGTGGCCCGCCCCGCGGCCCGGCACACCATGACGGTGTGCCGCGGGCACCGCAGGCGGATCCTCCAGCAGAGAGGTTCCTTTGCACCGCGGCGCCCGTCTCGTGGGGTGTGCAGGAAAAAGATCAGCGGTCGGCTCCCCCCGCCGACCCGGCCGGCCCGGCTGGCCCGGCTGGCCCGGTCGGTTCGATGAGGCCGTCGTCGCGCCGATGAGCAGGCGATGGCCGGCACGGCTGGCCGGGTGCGGTCCGCGGTTGCCGTTGGCGGCGGTTCAACGCCCGCACGGCCAGCGCGCACGCCAGTCCCAGCGACGACAGCGCCAGCCAGACAACGACGCGGGGGGCGCTGTCGAGCAGGAGACCGATGAGCAGGTTGCCCGCGGCGACGGCGATCCCGGCGATCGTGTTGTAGAACCCGTAGTGGGTGGCGACCAGGCGGCCACCCGACAGCGCGACGACCCGGTCCATCTCGAAGGGGTAGGCCAGCGCCGTTCCCACGCTCAGCACGAGTACGCAGATCACCGTGGCGGCCGTTTGCGCCGGCGCCGAAGCGGGCCACAGCGCGCCGCAGAGCACCAGTGGCGTGAAGGCCAGCGCCATCAGGGCCAGCCCGGCGACGATGGCCTGCGGACCGCTGAAGCGCCGGCGTGCCCAGTCGGTGATGCGGAGCTGACCGGCGATGGCGACGATCGCCGAGAGCACGAACAACAGGCCGACCGCGCCGGTGTCGCCCAGCGCCAGCGGCAGCGCCAGGTAGATCTGGAACGACAGCACATAGGAGCCGGCCATCGCCAGGGCGAACAGCAGGAACGGCCGGTTGGCCACTGCCGTCCGCCAGCCTGCCGGCGCCACGCCGGCCGGTGCCGCGCTGGCACGACACGGCGGCAGGGCGAGGAACTGCAGCGCGCTGAGCAGCGCGAAGACGCTCGCCGCGACCAGGCAGACCAGCCGGAAGTTCACCGCCACCAGCGCCAGCCCGATCACCGGCCCGATGAGGATGCCGGCCTGGTAGAAGACGTTGAACACCGCGAACGCCTCCACCCTGCGCGTGCCCGCGTCGTGGGCGAGATAGGCGCGCACCGCCGGATTGAACAGCGCTCCGGCCATTCCGGTGGCCGCCGAGGCGACCAGCAGCGCGGGCAGGCTGTCGGCGAAGGCCAAAAGAGCGAACCCGGCGGTGCGCAGCAGGCACCCGGCCAGGATGAGCGGCCGGTAACCGAGCCGGTCGGCGAGGATACCGCCCAGCACGAACAGGCCCTGCTGACTGAGGTTGCGCATGCCCAGCACCAGCCCCACGCTCCAGGCCGCCATGCCGAGCCCGTCCGACAGGTGCCCGGCCAGGTAGGGCATCAGCATGTAGAAGCCGATGTTGATGGTCAGCTGGTTGAGCATGAGCAGCTGAACGCTGCGCTCGAAACCGCGCAGCCGCCGCCACATCAGCGCCTCCCCATCGCAGCGCAGCGGGTCCAGCCTGTGGCCTCGGCCTGGCCGGGATGGGTGATCTCCTGCGGTTCATCGGCCGGTGGCCGCCGCAGCAGGTCGTGTGAGGCGCAGTAGGCGTCGTCGAAAACGGTGCCGTGGTAGCGGGCGGGCCCGTCGGGGAAGATCGCCGCGATCCGGGTACGCGGCGCCATGGTGCGGGCACACCAGGCCGCGACGGTGGCGACCGCGCCGACGCTCCAGCCGCCGGTGGTGTAATGGGTGGCGGCCAGACGCCGGCACGCCCACACCGCCTCGTGCGGGGCGATCCAGTGCACCTCGTCGAACAAGGCGTGGGCGACGTTGCGCGGGTGAATGCTGCTGCCCAGGCCGCGCATCAGCCGGGGCCGGGCGGGCTGGCCGAAGATGACCGAGCCGATGGCGTCCACCCCGACCAGCCGCAGCCCCGGACAGGAGCGGCGCAACACCTGGGTGATGCCGGCCGAATGACCGCCGGTGCCCACGCTGCACACCAGCACGTCGATCCGGCCCAGTTGATCGAGCAATTCGTCGGCCAGACCGGCGTAGGCCTCGACGTTGTCGGGATTGTCGTACTGGTTGGGGCAGTAGGCGCCCGGGTGCTCCTTCAGCAGCTGCGCCACACGCTCCAACCGGGCCTGCTGCCAGCCGCCGACCGGATGCGGCCTGGTGACGGTGTCCACCCGGGCGCCATAAGCGCTCAGCAGGCGCCGCACGATCGGTTCCATGCCCGGATCGGACACCACGGTGACGGGGTGGCCATAAGCGATCGCGGCCAGGGCCAGCCCCAGGCCGAAGGTACCGGAGGTGGACTCGACGATCATCGCCCCAGGCGGCAGATCACCGCGGGCGCGGGCGCACCGCACGATGTGCAGCGCGGCACGGTCCTTGATGCCGCCGGGGTTGGCGCCTTCCAGTTTGGCCCAGAAACCCTGAGCACAAGCGGTGAAGGGCTCCCCGATCCAGCACAGCGGTGTTCGCCCGACCAGCTGCGACAGCAAGGGCACGGCGGGCTCGGTGGTGGTACGTGAAAACATGATCGGCTCTTTTCGGCGCATGCTCGCGCCCGGTCGCTGATGGGTACGGGAAAAACCTCCTGCCGCCAGGCCTCAGGTGAGACGGCCGGCTGCCTCCGTACCGATCAGGGCCGATAGACCTCAAGGGTGTGGGTGCGTACCGCGCGGGCCCGATGACCTCGCGGTGGTGCCCGGGCCGAGCGTCCGCGCACGCCGGGCGGGGGCGGCGCGCTCACGGCGCCGGTGAGCCGGGCGAGCACCGCCGTGCTCCTGACCGGCGCACCGGCGGCGGCCACCGGCACGACGAAGGCGTCGGGGTGGGCCACCTGGTCGTGGTGCTCATGGGAGCACGGCGCGCAACAGGCCCACACCTGCGCGGATGCGTGCGGAGCGTGGTGGTCCTCGTGCGGGGCGGTGGCATGGGCCCACAGATGGGCCAGGGTGAAGATCGCGATCACCACGGCAAGCCACGCCGCCCGGCGTGGCCTGTACGAAGCGTTCCCCCCGGCACCCATGATGAGTCACTCATCGTATGTCATTGATGACTCTCGGTGAGAGCGGAGACGGTTCACGCCCCTCCGGCAAGACTTCACCCTGTCGAGGCAGACCACGCGGCCCGTCGCGAGGGATTCCCCGGGACGCTCGCCCCACTCCCCCGGCAGCCGTCGTTGGCATGGCGCCGACGGGCTGCCGCCGGTCGCATTCGAGCTCTGGCTCACCGGCCTGCGCAGTCACTGGCGCGACGGCCGCTACGACACCGAAGCCAACCGGTACGTACTCAGCGAAACTCCCGAACACGTCGACACCCACCTCGACCGGCCACCAATGGCCCAGCCGCACCATCGACCACCGATGAGCCGAGCCGGCTCACGGCTGCCGCGCCGGCTTCCCGAGCACCTCCGTGAACGCCGAGATGCCGTGGTCGCCATGGCCCGCCTCGGCCGCCCGCCCCACCAGGTCATGGAACGGGGCGAGCCAGGCCGTGTCGACGTTCGCCTCCCCGGCCAGGTCGTCGCCCGGTGGCAACCACCTCCGGCTCCCCCGCCGTCCAGGTTCAGCAGAGTGTCCAAGATGAACAGCGAGTCGCACGGCGTTCCGGTTGGCGGCCGGCGCCACCCGGGCCGCCCTTCGCAGCTGCCGCGAGCTCGAACATGTCGCTTGTGGCGTGCGCGTACACCGCACCGGGAGAAACTACGATCCGCGATTGACAACTACTCTCAGTAGTCGATCGGAAAGGGTTCCCATGTCTCTCATCACCCGTCCGGCGCTCGCCGTCGTCGGCCTTACCGCTTGCGCACTCACCCTGCTCGCTCCCGGAACGGCCCACGCGACGCCCGCCCCACCCATCGCGACAGAACACCAGGGGCACGCAACGGACGTCCTGACGTACGGCGACAAGATCCATCCCCAGAACGGCTACAACAGCTGGAACGGCGGTTATCTCGACACCAACGGCCACGCCACCGGCAACAAGTACGGGGTGTCGACCGCCTCCACGCCCGCCCGGGCCCCGGGCACCGGCACCTGGGAGATCCTGTCGGCGACCGGCAAACCAGCCGGTGCCGATGTCATCAGCGGCGACACCGTCCACCTGCACAACCTCTACGGCGGCGACGGCGGCTACCTCGACACCAACGGCCACGCCACCGCACCCAACAAGTACGAGGTGACCACCTCGTCGGTGAAGGACCGCGCCACCGGAACCGGCAGGTGGCGCGTGTTCGCCGAAAGCTCCACCCCCAACGACTCCAAGGTGCGCGAGGGCGATGTCCTGCGCTTCCTCAACGGCTATGACGACTGGAAGGGCGGCTTCCTCGACACCGCCCACGCCGGGCCGGCCGGCGGCCTGTACGAGGTGTCCACCAGCGACTACAGCGATCGCAGCAGCGGCCAAGGCGTCCCGGGCACCGGCACGTGGAAGGCGACCAAGACCACGCTCTAGCACGACGGCGTTGAACCGGGACGGCGCTTGCCGGCGCGTCCCACCTCATGATCGCTTCTGATGGCCCCGAGCCTCGGAAGCGATCATGAGCGAAGTGGCCGTTCCGATGCCGGTAGACGGCGGACCAGATCCGGCCCGGCCACGCCCCCGCCAACGGTGACACCCTTGACCCACTCGCCCTCGACAGCAGTCCGCGGCCCTGCCGACCGGCCAGGCAGTGGATACCGGTCCCCGTAGACGAAGCGGCTCCAGGCGTCGCGGTTTCAACCGGTCACCTCACGGCCAGTCACCGCCACGACGGCGGCGACCGCACTTATCATCACTGAATGATTACTTGGAGTGATATCGCTCTGCCGGGACATCGGCGGACGCACGGAATCGCAACAGCCATGGCAGCCCTGACGATTGTCGCTGCTGCGACCGTCCCCACGCCGGCCACGGCATCGGCACCCGCGGCAACACATGAACGAGCGCTGACCAGCACATGCGCCCCGAGCAGCGGCACGAAGACCTTCCACTCCTACGACGAAAGATCGAAGGGCAACGTACGGATGTGCGTGGGCGGGGAAGGGCGCCCCGACGGTACCAGGGCCATCAGAGCCCACCTCTCCGGCGACTTCTTCTACCAATGGGTAGGACTCTGGTACGACGACTGTCCATCCGAGTGCAACCTGAACGGCCACTTCACCCTGACCGACACATCGACCGGAGCGACCAGCCAATCCCCCTACCTCAGCAAGATATGGGGCGGCAACCGCAACGGCAGCCTCACGCACACCTTCGAGGTGAGCAGCGGGATCTACAAGATCTCTTTCAGCGGAAGGAAGTACGGCGGATACTGGCGTGACGGACGCTTCCAGAGCAGCGACACCGATGACGAGATGTCCATCAGCGGCCTGGAGGTCACGGTCGACATTTCCTGACCGACGTCCGGCCTGGCCTCACACGGCACAGGACCCGGTGCGCGGCCTGGCGGCAGGGGACGCCGAGTAACGGGTCACGGTGATCGCGCCGAAGCAGACAGAGCGCCGGGGAGCATCACCGGTCACCTTCCCGCCGAACCGCGAACCTCAGTGGCCGACCGGGGCTCCACAGGCCCCACCCCGGCGACCCCACCGCATCAGCACGGCCAGTGACGGCAACCCGAGCTCTGACGGCTCGCCGACGTCACCGGCCGTGCCTTCGAGTTCGGTCACTGGCTCGATCGTCACACCCGCCCCGGCCGCGACCCCGCCGCCCTCCCCCGAGCACGACGATGAGTTCACCACCTTGCGTGGCGCGCGGCCGTGGTCGTCGGCCGGCCGCTGGTGCTCAGTCCTGCGTGGAGATGCAGAAGGGGTGGCCCGCGGGGTCCAGCAGGACCCTGCGCTCATCGGGGTGCGGCTGGACAGGGGGTTCCACGGCTCCCAGTGCCAGCATCCGCGCATGGGCGGCGTCCAGATCGTCGACGCCCAGCTCCATGTGAGCCTGCTTGCCCTGGGACGGGTCCGGCCAGGTCGGACGCCGGTAGTCGGCCACCCGGATGAAGCCCAGCCCAGATGAACCCTCCCGGCCGAGCAGGACGAAATCGTCGCTGGAGTAGACGACGGGCAAACCCAGCGCCTCACCGTAGAAGCGGGCCAGCTCGGCGGGGTCCGGGCAGTCGAAATCGACGGACAGCAAACGGATCGCAGGCCCGGACGTGGGTTCGGTACTCATGAACAGGACGCTACGACGCGACCAGGACAGTTACGGTCCTGGTCATGGGGAACACTTCGAAGTGTGATCAGCACCTCAGCCCGCCTGCTGCGACTGGTCTCGCTGCTGTCCACCCGACCGGCGTGGACCTGCCGCGAGCTGGCCGGGCAAATGACGGTCACCGACCGCACGGTCCGGCGAGACATCGCCCGGCTGAGAGAACTCGGCTACGGCATCGAGTCCGACCCCGGACCCTGGGGCGGCTACCGCCTCAGCGGTGGCACCCGGATGCCACCACTGATCCTCGACGACCAGGAAGCACTCGCCGTGGCCGTCGCACTACGAGAGGCCGCGCTCAGCGGCGTCCTGGGCACAGACCAGGCCGCACTGTCGGCGCTGCTGAAACTACAACAGGTCCTGCCGCCCCGGATCGCAGACCGGCTGGCGGAGATGGACGCCACCTTCGTCCACACCCCCAGACCCGAGGAACCTCAGATCTCGCCCGGCATGCTGCTGGAACTGGCCGCCGCCTGCCGCCATGGCGAGCGCACCCGGCTTTCGTACCGCGACCATGCGGGAAAGACCACCGTCCGAGACATCGACCCCTACCGCCTGGTGCACACAGGCAGCCGCTGGTACTTCGTCGCCCGAGACGTGGCCCGGGACCAATGGCGCACATTCCGAGCCGACCGGGTGGTACGGGCACAACCGACCGGACATGTCGCCGAACTCATCGACCCGCCCGACCCGGCACTCCTCGTCTCTCGATCCATCGCAGGCGTCGTGTACCCGCTGTATGTCACCGTCCGGCTGGCACACCCCATGGACCAGGCACTACGACTCATCCCGCCCACGATCGGCACTCACCGCCCGGACGGCCCCGACGCCACCGTCGTCGAGATCGGCGGCAACGACGCCGACCAGCTCACCACATACCTCCTCAGCCTGGGCACCACGCTACGGATCCTGTCACCAGACCACGTACGCGAGACACTCCTGCGCCGCACCCGAGACCTGCTCAAGGACAACGGGGGCGGCCGGCCCCGGTAACGGGCGCCGGGCCGCGTACGAGACCTCAGCCGCAACCGGTGTCAGAAGCGGTCGAAGGCCGTCTGAACCCGGCCTCCCGACAGAAGCAATCAAGGTCTGGACCGTTGACCGGGCCGCGACCCAGGAAGCATCGAGCTGACCTCGGTGAGGGCGGCCACGACGCGGCGCCCAGGCGATGTCCGCACGTCGACCCCGGTGAGGTGGAAGCGGGGTTCGACCTCTTGGGCGCCGGACAGGGTGGTCCGGGAGACCACGTCGCCGGCGGCGACGTAACCGGTCTGCAGGGCGAACGGGTGGTAGGTGGCGGGTCCGCACGGTGTCGCGTGGTAGGTGCTGATCACCAGGTCGGTCTCGGTGGTCGTGGCGAGGCCGACCGGGTCGCTCACGGCCTCGTGCCCGGCTTCGATTCCTGGTCGCGCAGCAGGTGGCGGGTGAGGGCGTCGGGGCGGGCGGCGTCGCCGGGGGCGAAGGAGGGCTCGTTCACGGCGATCGGGTCGAAGCGCATGAAGGCGCTGAGCGGTTCGGCGGGTGGGGCGTCGATGCGGGCGATGATCGGTTCGATGCCTTCCCCGACGGGGGCACCGTGCCTCTGGAGCGCCGTGACGTGGGCGGCGGTGGCCGGATCGTAGTCGCCGGCAAAGCCGGTCGAGACGGGGCCGGGGTTGATCAGCACGTAGCGGGTGGGACCGGCGGAACGGCGGGCGGCGAAGGCGACCGCGAGCAGATCGTTGGCCCGTCCGGCCTGCATCTGGGCCGTCACCCCGTCATAGCGCCGTTCGAGCATCAGGTCGTCCCAATGAATGCGGCCGGTGGGGACGCCGGGTGCGGGCCCGGAGACGTTGACGATGACGCGTGGCCGGTCCAGACCGTGGCTGAGCAGGAACCGGCTCAGGTACGGTAGGTGGCGGCCAGGGCCCGGCCCATGCCGTCGGTGCCGCCGCTGATCACGATGGTCTTCGCGGTGCCGGTCATCAGGACCCCTCTGCTCTGGTGGTGGCGGGTTCGGAGTGGGTGGCCGGGGTGTGGGTGCGGCCGGGTAGCAGCGGGGTCGCGGCGAGCACGGCCGCGATGAGCACGGTGACGAGCCAGAAGGCACTGTGGAGGCCGGTGATCACGTCCGCGGACGTCTGCAGGATGAGGGTCACCAGGGCGATGCCGAGTGCGGCGCCGAGCTGGTTGAGCATGTAGAGGACCGAACTTCCCTGCGCGACCAGCGGGCCGGGCAGGCTCCGGTAGAGCGAGCCCATCGTCGGCGCGCTGAAGCAGCCCATGCCCAAGCCGATGGTCAGCGCCGCCAGCACCGGCCACGCCTGGCTGGTGTCGGCGGCGATCCGGGTGAAGGCCAGGGCGCTGAGCCCGGCCACGAGCGCGCCGCCGGCGGCCAGGCCGCGGGCGCCGATCCTGTCGGACAGTCGTCCGGCCAGCGGCATGGCGACGGCGCCGCCCAGGCCCGCCGGGGCCATCAGCAGCCCAGCGGTGAGCACTCCGTGGCCATGTGCTTGCTGGTAGTACAGCGGGAGCGCGAACAGGGTCGCGAAGTTGGCCAGTCCACCCAGGCCCATGATGGTGACACCGGCGGTGAACCCTCGGCCGGCGAACAGCCGCACGTCGATCAGCGGTGGCGTGCGGCGGGAGCCGAGCGCGCGCAGGACGTAGCCGGTGAGCAGTACGATGCCCGCGGCCAGCGGCAGCAGCGCCTGCCAGGCGGTTGACGCTCCGTGCTCGGCCGTCTGCGACAGGGCCAGGACCATCGCGGAGAATCCTGGCGCGAGCAGGGCCAGTCCCAGGACGTCGAGCCGGACCGCCGGCTGTCGTCCGGCCGGGGGGTCCGTGGGCAGCACGCGTGCGGCCAGCAGGTACGCGATCAGGCCGATGGGCACGCTGAGCAGGAACATCCACCGCCACGACAGGCTGCCCAGGACGGCGCCGCCCGCGATCGGTCCCAGGACCGGGCCGAGGGACAGCACTACGCCCATCAGGCCCATGACGCGGCCCGCGCGTGCCGGTCCGGCCGCGCGGGCCAGCAGGATCAGCACGAGCGGGTCGAGCAGCCCGGCGCCGAAGCCCTGCAGGGTGCGGAAGGCGATCAGGCTGCCGGCGTTCCAGGCCAGGCCGGCGGCCAGCGATCCGGCGATGAACACCGCCAAGCCGGCCAGCCACAGCCGCCGTCCCCCGTACCTGTCGACGGCCCAGGTGGTGAAGGGGATGGTGGCGGTGACGGCGAGCAGGAAGCCGGTGGAGGCCCAGCCGACCGTGCTGAGCGAGGCGTCCAGGGCGCTCGCCAGTGTCGTGGTGGCGACCACGCTCCCGGATGGGCACCCGCCGCCTCGACGACACCGAACTGCAGGGGATCGCCCGAGCCGCCACCCACACCTTCCTCCAGGCCTTCGGCGCTGAGAACGCAGGCGGGGTGGCGAGCACCGGCGATGGAGAAGCCGGTCAGTGTTGATGTCGGGCCGACAGGTTCCGGCAGGCGGACGATGCGAACAGCGGCCATCAGCGTCCCGGTGACCCTGTGCTCAGCGTCCCTGTCTCGTCTGCGAGCCGGCCGCTACGAGCCCAGGAACTCCACCACCTCGGCCTGACCGGCGAACCGTGCCCACTCCGACGGCGTGGCATCGTAGTCGGAATCCCGTAGTGACCGATCGGCTCCATGCTCCAGCAGCGCTCGCACCATCGGCAGGTCGCCCGCCCGCGCCGCCTTGTGCAACGCCGTCGACCGGAGGCGTGTGTTCACGTCGAAGCCCAGCGCACAGGCCAGCCGTACGGCCGGTACGCGGCCGTACTCCGCGGCCTTGATGACCAGATCGGGCCGCCTCAGGAGTCGTCCGGCCAGTCCGGGATCGGCGCTCAGCAGCTGCTCGACCTGCTCCCGTTCGCCGCGCATGATCGCCGCTTCCACGGCGTCGAGCCCGCGGAGCGTGCTGGACGCCCCCGCGTCGGCCAGGAGCCGCGCGACCTCCGTATGCCCGCCGAGCAGCGCCAGCTCCGCCGCTGTGTGCCCGCCGAAGAACGGGTGCCCGTCGCCCTTGGCGTCGGCGGGTGCGCCGTGCCCCAGCAGGCACCGCATCCGGCGTGCCTGGCCACGCAACGCGGCCGTCAGCACGGCGGTCGCCAGCATGCGGGTCGGCGCGTCCTGCACCTGGCCCAGCCTGGCGCGCCACGGCCCACCGTCCCCGCGGCCGAGTCCGGACTTCAGCAGCAACTCCAGGTAGCCGATGTCGTCACCTCCGACCCCGCGGTTGTACAGTGCCCGGCCGTCGTTGGCGTCCGCCCCGGCCTCCAGGAGTACGTGGGCCAGCTCCAGGTCCTGCGGGTGCGGCGGTTGCCTCAGCTCGCCCCCGCCCAGCGCCCCGGTCAACGCGGTGACCGGTGGCCCCTGCCCCTCAGGCAGGTAGCCGGCGTTCGGATCGGCGCCCGCCGCCAGCAGGACCCGCGCCGTCCCCACGGCGTCGACCTGCGCCACCCGTGAACAGGTCAGGTACAGCAGTGGTTCCCAGCCGAAAGGGCCGCCGTACGCCTGGGCCGACGCGGGATCGACCGCGACCGCGCGTGCTGTCCCGGCGGCGTCACCGACCGCCGCCATCGTCCACACCGACGCATCGGCTGTCCGGGGATGGGCGAGCAGCAACCGCGTCGCAGCCTCGGCGGCCACGGGCCCGTGGTCCTTCAGGCAGGCCAGCCGCAGGAACTCCGTTGCGGAGTCGGCCGATGGGCCCACCTCGTACGGCCGGCGCGCGAACGTCTCCACCATCGCCAGGTGTGCCCGCAGCTGCGACCAGCTGGTGAAACCGTATCTGCGGGCCACCGCCAGTTGCGCGCCGGCCAACTGCAGTCCCGACAGCTCTCGATCGCCGGCGGTGCGGAGCCACCCGCCCGCCGTCGCGATCGCGCGGATCTCGCCCGCACGTACGCCGCGCAGCAGTTGCTTGGCCTCGTTCTTCAGATGGTCCAGGCTGGGGTTTTCGGGCAGACGGTTGGCCACGGAGACCTCCCTTTCGGATATGCCCGACGTCCGCATCTTCGGGCCGAAAAGGAGGAATGCCACCATGAACACGCTGGGGCTCGGGTGGGTCTGAGCCCTTTCCGCGGACCGGCTGCGTCCCGAAACGCCAACCGGAAGCGTACCCCATCGCCTCGTTCCGGGGTATCCGCCATGACACCTCGCGGGGCTGGACATTCACACCGTACCGACCCGCCGAGCGGTGTCCGGTTTGTCATTGATCGTCCCGTGACACCAGGGCCGATGCATGACCCTTCGTCCCTATATAAGTAGATTGCACTCTCTTCTATATCTTGCACAGTTTCATCGTGGAAATTCTGTGATCTACAGGCAAGACGGCTCGTCACCCGAGGCCGCGTCGAAGCCGGCTGCCCCTCTCCCCGCGCCGCCCGGCCCGGCAATCTCACGGGCGAGCAACGACGCCTGCTTGACGACCTCGACAGGCCCCACGGCGCGGTCCCCGGCCGGCGCCTGACAGGATCGAGCTCAAGGCCGCCGGACGCCACGGGGGTACGACTTCGCCATCGGGCCGCGCCTTCGAGCCCCTCGCCGAGCGGCAGCCCTGCTCTTCGCGCGAAGGGATCGCTCACCATGAGTCACGACCACGCGGGGCCGGGCCCCGGATTCGATGACGACGCCACCGCGCGCCCCGCGCCGACGGAGCCGGACCCCGCCCTGAAGCACGCGCTGGAGACCGCTGTCACCATGGCTCACGCCGAACTGGTGCGTGCCGGGGAGAGCAAGTCGGGGCTGCTGCTGTCCTGGGCGGGCGCCGCATTCGGCCTGCTGGGCACCCTGCTGGTCACGAGCCCGGACCACTTCCCCGGGATCGCGCGGTTCGGGGTCATCGTGGCGGTCATGATGCTCTCCGTGGCGGTCGTGCTGATCCTGCTCACCATCCGCCCCACACTGCCCAGGCACGGCAGGACCGCGACCGCCCTCTACTCCGCGACGACCACGCCGCAGGATGTACTGGACCGCATACGCGCGCAGCTGGCCGACGGCGAGCTGTCCCTGGCGCGGCAGACGCTCCTGCTGTCCCGGCTGGCGCTCGTCAAGCACCGCTACCTGCAGTGGGCGATCGATTTGATCATCGCCGCCATCGTGATCCTCACGATCACCGTCGCCCTGACGCGCCTGTTCTGAGCGCCGCCCCCCTCAGGTTCCCGAAAATCGGCGTGACCGCCCGTACGGGGATGCTCCTGTGACCGGTCAGGCGACAGAAACGAGACCTTCTCGTGCGGCCCCGGGGTCGGGGAGCGCGTAGACCCCTCGGGCGATGTGGCGCTTCGAGCCACCGAGCCGGCCGCGCGATCTCCTCAGTCGTCGCCGAGGTCGAGTCTGGTGCCGAGCTGGAGCAACAGGTCAAGCTGATCAAAGTAGATGCGGCTGCTGAGGACGAGACCGTTCTCCATTGCATGGACACTGCATACGCGGGTGACGACCGTCCGCCCTGTCGGCCGCAGGGTTCCCCCTCCGGGTGCCAGGAAGGGGCCCGTGTGAGTGGCGGAGAGCGACCATTCGTAGACCCGGTCACCCTTGTCTTCGATCATGGCCCAGAGCGTCACCCGCAGATCTGGGAACGCCTTCAAAAAGTGCTCGAAATACGAATGGATTTGGTCGTGCCCCTCCGCGACCCCTCCCGGAGCGACGAAAACGGCATTTTGGCTGTAATATCGCATCAACGCTTTCAGGTCATGGTTGTTGACCGCGTCCACCAGCGCATTGCCGATCTCTTCGGGATTTGACATCAAACCATCTTTCTCCGCACGAGAAGGTGATTATTCTTGAATGCAGAGTTTGATGTTTTTCGTACCCGGGCACGAGAGGCCGACGAGCATCCACGCGAAAAGTCTCGGTGACAGGTCCATGGCGTGTGGTTGACGAGGCGAGGAGCGGCCGCCGGCTTCTACCGCCCTGTCACAGTGTTCATCGCCCCTTGGGCATGTGGTCGAGTACGGTCGCTCCCGGGCGGCGATCGGGTTCGCAGCGGCCGTTCGGCCGGGACGCCGTCAGGGCTGGAACAACGCGGCGGGCGCGTCGCGCACGCGGGCGGCCAGCGGTCCGGCGACGTGTTCGGCGTCGCGGGTGACGCCGCGCAGGGTGTTGGAGGCGAACGAGCGCTGGAACTCCAGCCCGACGTACACCAGGCCCGGATGGGTGGTGGAGATTCCCCCGGCGTGCCGGGGAGCGCCGTCGGCGTCCAGGGCGCCCAGGGGACGCAGGTAGTCCAGGGCGGGCCGGTACCCGGTGGCGAAGACGACCGCGTCGGCGCGCTCGCGCGTACCGTCGGCCCGGACGACGCCCTCGGGGGTGAAGGCGGTGAACATCGGACGGCGCCGCATCCTCCCCGAGCCGAGCGCCTCCCGGTAGCGGCCCTCGTCCAGCACCAGGGTGGGTCCGCCCATCGCGGCCAGCCATTCGGGTGGCAGGTCGTCGAACCCGGTCGCGGCCAGCCAGTGGTGGATGTCGTGGCCGCGTACGCGCTGGTCGAGGAACGCCACCGGGGCGCGGGTGGCCAGGGTGACCGTGGCGACCCCCGCCAGCTCGTGGCCGACCTGGACGGCGGAGTTGCCGGCGCCCACCACGATGACGCGCGACCCGGCGTACGGGGCGGGGTCGCGGTAGCCGGCCACGTGCGTCAGGTGTCCGGTGAAGTCCTCCTGGCCGGGAAGCCGGGGCAGGTACGGGTTGGCGAAGGAGCCGCTGGCGGCCACCACGCCCCGGGTGCGCAGCGGCCGCCCGTCGCCGGTGCGCACGACGAAGCCCCCGCTTCCGTCGCGCTCCACCGCCTCGACCGGGGTGTTGACGCGGATGTCGGCCCCGTCGGCCCGCAGCCGGTCGGCGTGGTGGAGCAGGTACTCCACCACCTCGTCACGATGCGGATATCGGTCGCCGTCACCGCCGTCGGGGAACGGCAGGGCGCCCAGGGTGCTGTGGCGGGCGGGTGAGAACAGGGTGAGGCTGTCGTAGTAGGACGGCCAGGAACCGGCCGTCCGCTCGCCGGCCTCCAGGACGACCGGGGTCAGGCCGGCGTCCAGCAGGGCACGGGCGGCGGCCAGCCCGGACTGGCCGCCGCCGATGACGACGGCGTCGAGAACGTCGGTGACGTCGGGGAAATCGGTGCTCATGACCCCGGATCATATCCTCGAATCCAGAAATGACAATATGACAAAATGGGGTGATGCTATGACCATGAGCACCGACGGGATCGAGTTGAGCGATGCGGCACGCGCCTTCCTCAAGGCGATGGCCAGCGAGACCCGCCAGCAGATCCTCGTGCTGTTCGCCGGCGGGGCGGAGCTGACCGTGTCCGAGGTGGCCGAGCGCCTCTCGCTGGCCCAGTCGGCCACCTCCACCCACCTGGCCACCCTGCGCGACGGCGGCGTGCTGGCCTCCCGCCGGGAGTGGAAGACCGTCTACTACCGGGCGGACGCGGGACGGATCGGCCGGGCCCTGAGCGACCTGCAGGCGAGCCTGCGGGCGTGCTGCCCCCCGGGCGACCGCTCACCGGACGCCCCCTGCGGATGAGCCCGGTAACCGGCGGCGAGGGCGGGGCGGCGACGACCGGCCCGGCGGGAGAGGCTCTCCGGGGCCGGCACCTCACAACTTAGGTACGTGTCTATATTGACAACCCTCAAATCAATGGGCATTCTGGTTTTACTTAGACAGGCTTCTAAACAGTCGAGGCCGGAAGCCGGTCCTGCGGGCCGGAACCGACGCCCTCGGCGCCCCTGACGATCAGCGCACGACGCACAGGAGACGACCATGAGTGATGGATGCTGCGGTCCGGCGGCCGTCGAGATCGAGCCGTTCACGTCCGCGAGTTCCACGGGGAACGGCGGTGAGCGCTCCGCGCCGCCCGTGGTGGTGATCGGCGCGGGCCCGGTAGGCCTGGCAGCGGCCGCCCACCTGGCCGAACGCGGCCTGGGCTTCCTCATCCTGGAGGCCGGGCGGCACGCCGGCGCCTCGATCGCCCAGTGGGGACACGTGCGCACCTTCAGCCCGTGGCGCTACAACGTCGACGCCGCCGCCCGCCGCCTGCTCACCGCCGAGGGATGGACCGAGCCCGATCCCGACTGGCTGCCCACCGGCGCCGAACTGATCGAGGACTACCTCACCCCGCTGGCCACCCACCCCGCGATCGCCCCCCACCTGCGGTTCGGCGCCACGGTGAGCGCGATCAGCCGCCAGAGCCACGACCGCGTCCGCTCCACCGGCCGACAGGACGACCCCTTCGTGATCCGCCTGGCCGACGGCGAAGAGATCCACGCCCGCGCGATCATCGACGCCTCGGGCACCTGGAACACCCCCAACGTGCTGGGCGCCAACGGCCTGCCCGCCCACGGTGAGAGTGACGCCGCACGATTCGTCGACCACGCCCTGCCCGACGTGCTGGGCACCGACCGCGCCACCTACGAGGGCCGCCACACCCTCGTGATCGGCGCCGGGCACTCGGCCGCCACCACCCTGCTGGCCCTGGCACAACTGCAGGACACCCCCGTCACCTGGGCCATCCGCGCGGGCGGCGCGGAGCGCACCTACGGTGGCGGCGCGGCCGACGCGCTCCCCGAGCGCGGCGCCCTGGGCACCCGCCTGCGCACCCTGGTCGAGGACGGACGCATCACCCTGCTGACCAGCTTCTTCACCCACACCGTCACCACCACCGACGCGGGCGTGACCGTGACCGGCCGCACCCCCGGCGGCGAACAGAGCATCACCGCCGACCGGATCGTGGCCGCCACCGGCTACCGCCCCGACCACTCCATCGCGAGCGAACTGCGCCTCGACCTCGACCCGGTCCTCGGCTCCACCCGCGCGCTGGCGCCGCTGATCGACCCCAACCACCACTCCTGCGGCACCGTCCCCGCCCACGGCGAGGCCGAACTGGCCCACCCCGAGGCCGGCTACTACGCCGTCGGCGTCAAGAGCTACGGCCGCGCCCCCACCTTCCTGATGGCCACCGGCTACGAACAGGTCCGCTCGGTGGTCGCCGCCCTGGCCGGGGATCTCGACGCCGCCCGCGAGGTGCACCTGGAACTGCCCGAGACGGGCGTGTGCTCCTCCGGCCTGGCCGAGGCCCAAGAGGCGAAGGAGGCGAGGGTGGGCCTGGCCATCGGTATCGGCGGCGGGCTGCTCGCCACCCCGCTCCCGCTGGTCACCGTCGGCGGTGACGACGGCGGCTGCTGCGGCTGAACGCACCGACCACCGACGCGGACAAGCAGGGAGTGTCAGATGTCCGAGGGATACCCCACCGCGGTCCAGAAGGAGGCCCTGCGCCTGATCTGCGAGCACGAGCCGATCGGCACCCGCCGCCTGGGTGAGCACCTGGTCGCCGCCCGGGAGCCGAGCACCAATCCGGGCTTCGCCCCGGCGATCGCCCGGACGGCGCGGACCCTGGCCTGGCGGCTGCAGGCCCAGGGGTTCGTCATCGCGGACCCGGCCGGCGAGCTCCGGACGAGCGCGGACGGGCGCCGGCTGATCGGCTGCGCCGGTGACCTCGGGTGAGTTCCACCGCCGAAGCCGCCCTCGTCCCCGGGAACGGCGGCCGGTGGCGTCCGGCGCAGGGGTGGCGCATCGTCGCCGCCCTGGCCGTGACGCAGACCATCGGCTACGGCGTGCTCTACTACTCCTTCTCGGTCTTCCTCACCCCCATGGCGGCCGACCTGCACACCGACGGCCCCCGGATCACGGCCGCGCTGACCGGCTCGATCCTGATCGCCGCGCTGTGCGCCCCGCTGGTCGGCCGCCTGCTCGACGCCCACGGCGGGCGGGGCCTGATGACCACCGGGTCGATCATCGGCACGCTCGCCGTCCTGGCCTGGTCACGGGTCGAGACCCTGCCCCAGCTGTACGCGGTCTTCGCCGCGATCGGCATCGCGTGCGCCATGGCGCTCTACGAAAGCGCCTTCGCCGTCATCGTCAGCTGGTTCGACACCCCCGCCCGCGGTGACGACCCCGCTCCCGCCCACAACTCCCCCGCCGACGACCCCGTCCGCGCTCACGACCACGACCCCGGCCTCGCCCGCGACCCCGCCCCCGGTCACGGTCACGGTCACGGTCACGGCCGCGACCCCGCCCCCGGTCACGGTCACGGCCGGGCCAACGCCCTGCTCGCGCTCACCGTCGTCGCCGGGTTCGCCTCCACCGTCTTCCTCCCGCTGAGCGGGCTGCTGGTCGACGCCCACGGCTGGCGCACCGCCCTGGTGATCCTGGCCGCACTCTACGGGGCGACGGCGATCCCGTTGCACGCGCTCGTCGTGCGCCGCCCCGCCCGCACCGGACCTCGACCGGCCACGACCCGCGAGCGGGCCCGGATCGTCAAGGACGCCACCCGGACGCGGCCGTTCCGGCTGCTGGTGATCGCCTTCACCGCCAACGGCGGCGCGGCGGCGGTGATGTCGGTCCTGCTCATCACCTATCTCCTCCACCTGGGCCACTCCCCCGTCCTGGCCGCCACCCTGGCCGGGCTGCTGGGGGTGCTGTCGGTGACCGGCCGCCTGCTCACCACCGGCCTGCAACGCCGCCTGCCCGCCGCCCTCATCGCCGCCGCGATCTTCACCCTGCAGGGCGTCGCCGCCGCGCTGCTCCCCCTGGCCGGGCGTACGGTACCGGGCGCCGTCGGCTGCGTCGTCGGCTTCGGGCTCGGCTTCGGCATCGCCTCCGTCACCCTGCCGCACCTGCTGCTGCAGCGGTACGGCAGCAGCGCCTACGCCTCACTGTCGGGCCGCGTCGCCGCCTTCTCCGTCGCCGACAAGGCCCTGGCCCCGCTGGGTGCGATCACGCTGGCCCAGGCGGCCGGGTACACGTGGGTGATGGCGGCCGTCGCGCTGGCCTGCGCCGTCGCCGCGCTCGCATTGATCGCCTACCACCGCGTATGATTTAGATAAATGTCGAATTAGGGGGAGCCGTCGCATGACCGCCGCCACCGTCGCCTGCTGCGCGCCGATCGCGCGCGAGCCCATCTCCCCGGCCGACGCGGCCGAACCCGCGAACGCGTGAACCCGGCCGGGACGGCGGCCCCGTCGCCCGCGCCGGGACGGGTGGACGTGCTGGTGGTCGGCGGCGGGCAGGCCGGTCTGGCCGCGGGTTACCACCTGCGCCGGGCGAAGGCCGATTTCGTCGTCCTCGACGCTCAGGACGGGCCGGGCGGTGCCTGGCGACACGCCTGGCCCTCGCTTCGCCTGTTCTCCCCCGCCCGGTACAGCTCCCTGCCGGGCCGGATGATGCCCGCACCTCCGGGCGGAGGCCCTCCGAGCGCCGCCGACACCGTCGCCTATCTGGCCGACTACGAGCGGCACTACGGGTTGCCGATCATTCGCCCCGTGCACGTGCAGGGGATACGGCGGGACGAGGATCGCCTGGCGGTCCTGACCGACACCGGCGCCTGGCGGGCACGAATCGTGATCAGCGCGACCGGCACCTGGTGGCGGCCGTTCGTCCCGCACTACCCGGGCATGGACGACTTCCGGGGCCGGCAACTGCACACCGCCGGCTACACCGGGCCCGAGTCCCTGCGCGGTGAGCGGGTGGTGATCGTGGGCGGCGGCAACTCCGCCGCGCAGATCCTCGCCGAGGTCTCCACCGTCGCGAGCACGACCTGGATCACCCTTCGCCCACCCCGGTTGCTGCCCGACGAGGTGGACGGCAAGGCGTTGTTCGACCTGGCCACCCGTCGTGCCCGCTCGGCCGATGTGGCCGATACCGGTGACCCGGCGGACCTGGGTGACATCGTCGCCGTGCCACCCGTCCGTGAGGCCCGCGACCGTGGCGCGCTGAAGGCCGAGCCCATGTTCACCCGGCTCACCGCGACCGGGGTGGCCTGGGCCGACGGCACCGAGCTGGCGTGCGACACGATCATCTGGTGCACCGGGTTCCGTCCCGCGCTCGGCCATCTGGCTCCGCTGAGACTTCGCGGTCCCGACGGCCTGATCCCTGTCGAGGGCACCCGTGCGCTCGGGGAAGCCCGCCTGCACCTGCTGGGCTACGGTGACTGGACCGGCCCGGCCTCGGCCACCCTGATCGGCGCCGCCCGTACCGCCAAGACCTGTGTCGCCGACGTCCTGCGGCAGCTCGCGTCCTGATGTCCGCTCGTCGTAGCGGAACGGGAGAGACGGGAAGGGGTGGGGAGGTGATCGTGCACGGTGAGCGGCGCCCGGGCGAGGAGGGAAACGTCGCCTGAGCTGCGAGTGCGCCTCGCCATTTTAATTAGACGCTCCTCTAACTTGACACTCTTCTAATCACAGTGAAACGCTGACCTTACTTAGATGTACGTCAAAGCCGGATGAGGTCACTACCGCGCGAGAGCGCGCCGTTCCCTCGAAAGGGGCACACCATGGCAAACGAGAACACCGGTGGATTCATCGGGGACCTGCAGGAGGCCTTCACCCCGCCCGCCGCCGGAGGATGCTGCGGGGGTCCCGCCCCCAGCGCGTCCCAGGACGCCGCCGCCGTGGCCACGTCGTGTTGCGGAGAGACGTCCGAGGCCGAGCAGACCCCCCAGGACGAGGACCGCGCTCAGGCGCCGGCCGGTCCGGCCGCCGCCGGTGGAGCCTCCGGCGGATGCTGCGGATGAGCTCCCCGCCCTCCGCCTCGGCCGCGCCACCGGAGGCGGCCGAGGTCCCCGGCCTGATGGCCGCCCTGGAGCAGGTGAGCGCGGGGCGGATGCTCGACTGCGTCACCGAGCTGGCCGCCGACCGCTACGCTGGCCGCCGGGTGGGCACCCCTGGCGGTCGCGCCGCCGCCTCCTGGCTCGCCGGCCGGTTACGCGCGCTGGGCGCCGAGGTCCGGCTCGACCCGTTCGACGTCGCCGAGGTGCGCGAGCTGTACCGCACACCGGTGCTGCGCTGGAGCGACGGCCGGCAGACCCGGCCGCTGGAGCATCGACGCGACTTCGTCGAGCACCTGACCTCGGCCGAGCTGCCCGACCCGCGCTCGGCACCGCTGGTGGACGCGGGTACGGCGGATCTCGGCGGGTGCTGGGTGCTGGCTCCGGCCGGTGAATGGGAGCAGGCCTGCCGGCGCGCCGAAGCCGGCGGTGCCCTCGGCGTGCTGACGGCGCGCGGCACCGACGACGGCGGGTGGATGCCCAAGATGATCGCCGGGCCCGCCCGGCATGCGGTGGCGGTCATCGGCGTACGCGCCGACCTGCACCGGCGGCTGGCCGACGCCCTCGCCGCGAACGAGGTGACCGTGACCGCGTCGGTACCGCTGCGCGCGGTCGCCGCCGGCGCCGTCAACGTTCACGGTCATCTGCCGCTCGGACAGGGGGTGCGGCGCGAGGGGGTGGAACAGGAAGCGGCGGGCGGGCCCCGGGTGCTGCTGACGGCGCACTTCGACGGGGTGGGCGACGACCCCGAGCGCCGCCTGCCCGCGGCGGCCGACAACGCCTCCGGGGTGGCCGCGGTCCTGGAGGCCGCCCGCGTCCTGGCCGCCACCCTGACCGTGCCGGTGGACCTGAGGGTGTCCTTTCTGGACGCCGAGGAGGCCGGGGCGCGGGGTTCGGCCCACCACGCCCCTGCCGTGGCGCCGGACACCCAGGTCGTCAACCTGGACGGGGCCGCACGGCTGCATCAGGCGGCCGCGGTCGAGGCGGGCGGCCCGGCCCATGCCCTGCTGGCCGTCCTGGACCGGGCCGGGCGCCGCACCGGGGTGGCGTTGCGGGCCGGGGCGATGGCCTCCGACAACCGCCGCTACGCCGCGGCGGGACTGGCCGCGATCGGCGTCGGCATGGGGATGCCCGGCTACCAGACCCCCGCCGAGACCCCCGACCGCGTGGAGGCGGCCACCCTGGTGACCGCCGCCCGCCTGCTCGTCGCCACCGTCTGGCTGCTGGCCGGCACGCGCCCCTGAGCGGTGCCGCCGGGTCCGGCTCGCCGGCGTGCGGCTCCGCGACCGGGATGCTCGGGGCCGTTCAGGAGCGGGACCCGGTCCGGACCGCCCGGCCGCTCACCCGTCGAGGTCGGCGATCAGGTTCTCGACGCGGGCGCGGATCTCGTCGCGGATGGCGCGGACGGTGTCGATGCCCTGGCCGGAGGGGTCGTCGAGCTTCCAGTCCTCGTAGCGTTTGCCGGGGAAGAACGGGCAGGTGTCGCCGCAGCCCATGGTGATGACCACGTCGGAGTCCTGGACGGCCTCGACGGTGAGGATCTTGGGGTGTCCGGCGGTGATGTCGATGCCGACCTCTGCCATCGCGGCCACCGCGACCGGGTTGATCTGCTCGGCGGGCTCGGATCCGGCCGAGCGGACCTCGATCCGCTCCCCCGCCAGGTGGGTGAGCCAGCCGGCGGCCATCTGGGAGCGGCCTGCGTTGTGCACGCAGACGAACAGCACGCTGGGCGTGTCAGGCATGGGCCGATCCTTGTGACGCGGGGGGAACAGGGACGGTGGGGAACAGGCGGCGGGCGGCCAGGCTGACGTAGACCAGGGCGACCAGGACGGGCACCTCGATCAGCGGGCCGACCACCCCGGCCAGGGCCTGGCCGGAGGTGACGCCGAAGACGCCGACCGCGACCGCGATGGCCAGCTCGAAGTTGTTGCCGGCCGCGGTGAAGGCCAGCGTGGTGGTGCGCTCGTAGGTCAGGCCGATCGCCCGGCCGGCCAGGAAGGAACCGCCCCACATGAGGGCGAAGTAGGCCAGCAGCGGCAGTGCGATCCGGGCCACGTCCCCGGGCCGGGAGGTGATCGTCTGTCCCTGCAGGGCGAACAGGATGACGATGGTGAACAGCAACCCGTACAGGGCGACGGGTCCGATCCTGGGCAGGAAGCGCTCCTCGTACCAGGTGCGGCCGCGGGTGCGTTCGCCCAGCCGGCGCGACAGGTAGCCCGCCGCCAGGGGGATGCCGAGGAAGATCAGCACGTATCGGGCGATGTCCCAGGCCGAGACCCGCAGCGCGCTGCCCTGGCCCAGGCCGAGCCAGGTGGGCAGCAGGTCGAGGTAGAACCAGCCCAGCAGGCCGAAGGCGACGACCTGGAAGATCGAGTTGATCGCGACCAGCACGGCCGCGGCCTCACGGTCGCCGCACGCGAGATCGTTCCAGATCAGCACCATGGCGATGCAGCGGGCCAGGCCGACGATGATCAGGCCGGTGCGGTACTCGGGCAGGTCGGGCAGCAGCAGCCAAGCCAGCGCGAACATCAGTGCCGGGCCGAGGATCCAGTTGAGCACCAGGGAGGCGATCAGCAGGCGCCGGTCGCCGGTGACGGTGCCCAGGCGGTCGTAGCGGACCTTGGCCAGCACCGGGTACATCATCAGCAGCAGGCCCAGGGCGATCGGCAGCGAGATCTCACCGATCTTGACCGCCTCCAGCGCGGAGTTCAGGCCGGGCACCAGGCGCCCGAGCAGCAGCCCGGCGGCCATCGCCAGGCCGATCCACACCGGCAGGAAACGGTCCAGGGTGGACAGGGCGCCGACCACGCCGCCCTTCGCCGTGGAGGCGGGGGCGGGGGCGGCGGTAGGTGAGGACATCACGCTTCCTTCGTGGTCCGCGCTCAGGCCGAGGCGGG
This sequence comes from Streptosporangium longisporum, assembly GCF_039534895.1. Taxonomy (NCBI): domain Bacteria; kingdom Bacillati; phylum Actinomycetota; class Actinomycetes; order Streptosporangiales; family Streptosporangiaceae; genus Streptosporangium; species Streptosporangium longisporum. The sequence continues at coordinate 98,066 of NZ_BAAAWD010000013.1, forward strand.
AACGTCGATCAGGGCTGACAGGTCGGCCAGGGTCTCGGGGACCAGGCGGTAGTACACCCACGAGGCCCGGCGCTCGGAGACCAGCAGCCCGACCTCCTTGAGAACCTTCAGGTGGTGGCTGATGGTCGGCTGCGACAGCTCGAAGGCACCGGTCAGGTCGCACACGCACACCTCGCCGCCCGCGTGGCTGGCCACGATCGACACGATGCGCAGCCGTACCGGATCTCCCAGCGCCTTGAACACGCGCGCCACCGCGGCGCTCCGCTCGGCGCTGAGCGGCTCGCGCGTCAGCGGCGGGCTGCACCCTGACAGCTCCGGTGGCTCCATCGGACACCCCTCATATAGACGCTGGTCGAAGTCAATCAGTATCTATATTGACACATGTCTATCAGGGCACGGTGCAGCGGTCCCCTTCCCGGCCACCGGGTACGGCGGATCGGCCGGCAGGGCACGCCCGCGCCCGGCCTCCCGGCGGGTCGGCCGCATGCGGGCGCGGTGGCCGGGCGGTGTGCTGGCACCAAGGTGCCGGGCAACTTGCTGCCTGGCCCGATCACTTTCCCGGCGGGAAGACGGTCATGAGAGTGGTTGTGTACGACACGCGATCTCGTGAACGGGACGTCGCGGCAACGACCTCGTCCGCACGCCGAATCCGATCGGCTCACAGGGAACACGCGAGCCCTTCGCGGCTCACGGGCGTGGCCGATCCATCAGTGTCCCGATCGCTCACGCGAGAGGCCACGGCGCCCGCCCACCCCGCGAACGTCTCATTGCGACGGGAGATCTTCCTCAGTGGAGCAGGACAACACACTTCCCGCAGATCATCAAGGTGTCACACGGCGCGGGGTACTGCGGGGCGCGATGCTCGCCGGTGCCGGAACCGCCACCGGAGGCATCCCGGGCCTCGTTCCCCATACCGGGCAGGCCGCGTTCGCCGCGGCCGCGCCGCCTCTTCCCGGGCCGGGGTCCGCCGTGCCGGACTTCACGGCCGGGTCGGCGGCGCTGACCCCCGACCGCGTGGTCGACAGCGCATGCCAGTTCTGCAACAGCAACTGCCGGATCAAGGTCTCCCTGAAGCTCGGCCGGGTGCTGGAGATCCGCGGTGAGCAGGCCGATCCGGTGCAGGACGGGAACCTGTGCGTCAAGGCCCCCATGATGACCGAGTTGACCTACAACCCGCTGCGCCTGACCACGCCGCTGCGCCGCGTCTCCGGCCGCAAGGGCGACCCCGACAGCCGTTTCGCCCCCGTCTCCTGGGACGAGGCGCTGGACGTCATCGCACGCCGCTGGCTCGCCCTGCGCGACGCCGGACAGGCCCGCGCCATCGCCAACCGCACCACCGGCCGCCTGCCCCGAGGCACCGGGTCGCTCGTCTCGCGGGTCTTCACCCTGCTGGGCAGCCCCAACGACACCGACGTCGGCCCGGTGTGCAACGACGCCGGCGGCAACGCCCTGGCCACCACGTTCGGGCTGGGGAACTTCACCAACGGCTACGGCGTCGACGGCGCGACCGGCAGGGAGGATCTCGGCTCGGCGAAGTTCTTCCTGTTCCTGGGCACCAACCAGGGTGAGACGCACCCTGTGACGTTCGCCCACCTGCTGCGCGAACGCGCGCGCACCGGGGCGCGCCTGGTGGTCGTGGACCCGCGCGCCACCCCCACCACCGAACTGGCCGACCAGTGGGTGGCCCCCAAGCCGCACACCGACTTCGCCCTCGTCCTGGGCATGCTGCATCACATCGTCACCACCGGCCGCCACGACAGGGCCTTCGTCGAGCGGTGGGTGCTCGGCTTCGACGAGCTGCGCGCGCACCTGGTCGAGCACGGTTACACCCCCGAGTGGGCGGCCGGCGTCAGCGGCGTTCCCGCCGGGACGATCCGGGGACTGGCGGCCGACTACGCCGGCACCCGACCCGCCGCGATCTTCTGCAACGCCGGCATATCCCACCAGCTGGGCGCGTTCGACACCTACCGCACCCTGACGATGCTCGCCGCGGTGACCGGCAACATCGGTGTGCCCGGCGGCGGCTGCAACTTCATGCACAACACCTGGCCCGGCGGGCTGAACCTTCCCCCGCTGAAGGTCACACCCCCCACCCGGGGCCCGGCGCTGCCCGTCGGCCCCGACTCCTTCGCCGAGTCGATCCTGAACGGCCGCCCCTACCGCCTCAAGGCGGTCATGACGGAGGGCAACCCCCTCATCAGCTCGGCCAACACCGGCAAGGTGCGCGAGGCCTTCGCCGAGCTCGACTTCTACGTCTACACGGGCCTGTTCATGGAGGAGGCCGCCTACTACGCCGACATCATCCTTCCCGTCTGCAGCGGCCTGGAGTTCGAGGGCGTCTACATGCGCCGCGACGACCGTGCCGTCCGCTGGCAGGACGCCGCGGTGGAACGGGTCGGCCAGACGCGCTCCGACACCGAGATCTGGATCGACCTGGCCCACGCGCTCGGCCGCAACGACCGCCGCCGTCCCCGCTCGTACTGGACGGACGCCTTCCCCCAGGAGTGGAAGGACTACGGCACGCTGTGGGACACCTTCGTCGCCCACACCCCCGGGATGGCGGGCATGACCCGCCGGCGACTGCGCGCGCGGGCCGAACCGCTGCGCTGGCCGTGCCCGGACACCGATCATCCGGGGGTCAGCACGCTGTATCTCGACCACCCCAGCTGGTACAGGGCGGCCGAGTCGCTCGACCCGGCCAACCGTGGTAAGCGGTTCCTGACGGCGAGCGGCAAGGCCGAGATCTACACGCCCGAGCTGGAGAGCAGGCTCGCCCCGAGCGGGCACCATGCGCTGCCGGTCTTCTACACCCACCCCGAGGTGACGGGCGCGCACCCGACCATCGCCTACGAGGACCGCTACATCACCAACCCGATCAACCCCGGTGCGCTCACCCGGCCGGTGCGCCTGGGCGTCGCCGGCTCCGACGCGGTGCACCGCAGGTACCCGCTGATGGGAATGACCGGCCGGCCCAGCGTGGTGCACTTCGCCTCCGTCACCCACTGGACGCCGACCGGCAAGCGGCTCAACGGCGTCCGCCTGGTGCAGATCCACCCGGCCACCGCCCGCGGGCTCGGCATCGCCGACGGCGATCAGGTCCTGGTGGAGAGCCCGCGTGGTGCGGTGAGCGGCACCGCCCAGCTGGACGAGGGCATCCGCGCCGACACCGTCTACCTCCCCAACACCTTCGGCCCGGCCCAGCGGGCCGGTGACCTCTACGGCGCTCCTCGCTACGAGGCGGCCAACACCCTGATCGACGACCTGCTCTACGACAACCTCTCGGGACAGCAGGCGTACAAGTGCTTCGCCTGCCGCGTCCGCAAGAAGTGACCCGGTGAGTGCGGAAAGGCCGGTGGGTGGGCCCCGCCGGCCTTTCCGCGTGCCGGAGGCCGGGGCGCGTCCCGCACCCCGTCGTCCGGGGCGGCGGGCAGGAGGTCCCAGCCGGCGCCGGGACGCAGGGCCGGAAGGCGCAGGGTGTCCCAGCCGGCCCCCCGCACGAGTTCGCCGGTGAGCGTGTCGAGGTCGGGAAGTGCCGGGGTGAGCGGATCGGGCATGGACGTCTCCGTCAAGGATGGGCCTGTCGGGCGGGGGTGTCGAGGCAGGGGCGGCGAAGGTGGTGCAGCCGTACGCCGGCGAGGTGGGCCGGGCTGTAGGGACGCAGGTCGAGGTCTTCGGTGAAGCTGAACATCTCCAGCCGCAGCGCCGGTCCGCGCTCGGGCCGTCCATCGGGTCCGGGGGCGTAGGCCAGCACGAAGGAGGGGTCGCCGAGAGCGGCGAGGTTGACGATCCGGTCGGCCTGGTCGGATCCGGATCCGGGGTCGACCAGGTGGGAGGGCAGGGGAACGAACCCGAGACGGCTCTTGAAGCCGAACAGGCCCGGCTTGGCCAGGTGGCCGTAGAGGTTGGGGTCGCTGCCCAGGCTCACCCAGGTGAATCCGCGGCGGCGGGCCTCGCCGATGAGTTCCATGTAGAGCAGGCGCGTCAGCCCGGTCGCGTGGTGGCGGGCCGCCACCGCGCCGAAACGTCCCCGTACCTCGTCCTTGTCCGGTGACTGCAGGCTGATGCACGCCCCGGCCAGATCCGCCCCCTCCCAGGCGCACACGGCGAAGTAGTGTTCGCTTTCGGCCAGGATCCGTTCCCGGTGGCGGGCGGCGACGGGCCATCCGTGCCGCATCTCGGTGATCTGACTCTCGTACAGGGGCAGGAACGCCTCCAGCAGCGCCGGGGACACCGGCCGGACGTCGAGACGCAGTCCGGCGGCCAGGCCGCGGCGGCGCGCCACGAAGACGTTGCGCCTGTCCCTGGTGGTCAGGCGTTCGAGGAAGGCCTCATCGCTCGCGGCGGTGGCGGCGCGCCACACGACGACCTGGGGTTTGGGTGCGAAACCCGCCGCGGCCAGCTCCGCCCAGCACTCGGGCGGGGGGTTCTGCACGCGTACGACGTCGACCTCGTGCCGGTGGCGTCTCCAGTCGCCCTCCAGCGCCTCGTGGACGTCGACCACGGCCAGGGGCAGACCGGCGGCGGTCTTGAGGATCATCGGCCCTCACCGTCCGTCCCGGTGGGCGTCGCCCACGACGCCGTCGGCACCGTCGGCGCCGTCTCGTGGGCCCGCAGCAGCCGGGACAGGTCGTTCAGCGTCGCCGGCACGGCGCGGTAGTAGACCCAGGTGCCCCGCCGCTCGGCGGTGATGAGCCCGGCCGCTCGCAGCACCTTCAGGTGGTAGGAGATCGTCGGGGACGACAGGTCGACGTCGCCGGACATGTCGCACACGCATACCTCGCGGTCGGGGTGGGAGGCGACCAGGGAGAGCAGTCGCAGGCGCACGGGATCGCCCAGCGCCTTGAACGCCTGGGCCAGGTCCCCCGCGGGGGACGGGCCCAGTGGCTCACGCGCCAGCGGCGCGCATCGGCCGAACACGACCGGATCCATGTGATGCTCCTGGCTCGCAGGGGTGTGCCGGACCACGGGCGACGGCCGCCGGGCGCCGCTACCTGTCTCCCCTCCCGCCGGTCGCCTGGAGCGTCCTGTCCGGGGCGGGCGTGCCGGTGGCCAGCGGCCGGGTGGCCGGGTCAGGCGCGGAGGCATGCGCCTGGAAGCGGCGCAGCCGGAGGCTGTTGCTCAGCACGAACACGCTGGAGACCGCCATCGCGGCTCCGGCGATCATCGGGTTCAGCATGCCCATCACGGCCAGTGGAACGGCGGCGACGTTGTAGGCGAACGCCCAGAACAGGTTGCCCTTGATGGTCGTCAGGGTGCGCCTGGACAGCCGTACCGCGTCCGCCGCCGCGCGCAGGTCCCCGCGCACGAGGGTGATGTCGCCGGCCTCGATGGCCGCGTCCGTGCCGGTGCCCATGGCGATGCCCAGGTCGGCCTGGGCCAGGGCGGCGGCGTCGTTGACCCCGTCGCCGACCATCGCCACGACCCGCCCGTCGCGTTGCAGCCGCTGGATCACGGCGACCTTGTCGGCGGGCATCACGTCGGCCTCGACGTCGGTGATCGCGACCTGCGCGGCGACCGCCCGCGCGGCCCGCGCGTTGTCGCCGGTCAGCAGGATCGGCGCGAGCCCGAGCGCGCGCAGCTGCGCCACGGCCTCGGCGCTGGTCTCCTTGACGGTGTCGGTGACGGCCAGCATGCCGCGCACCTGTCCCCGCCATCCGGCGAAGACCACCGTCATGCCGGACTCCTCGGCCTTGCGGCGGCTTTCGTCCAGATCGGCGGGCATCGACAGTTCCGCGCCCAGCCAGCCGGCCCGGCCGACGAGCACGGTCGTCCCGTCGACCTCGCCGCGCACGCCCAGGCCGGTGCTGTTCTCGAACGCGGTGACGGGGGGCAGCGGGCCGACGCGGTCGCGCGCGGCGGCCGCGACGGCCTTGGCGATCGGATGTTCCGAGGCGTCCTCCAGCGCGCCGGCGAGCCTGAGCACCTCGTCGGCGTCCTGGCCGGGGGCCGCGACCACGTCGGCCAGCCGCATGGAGCCGGTGGTGACCGTTCCGGTCTTGTCCAGGACGACGGTGTCGATCCGGCGCGTGGATTCGAGGATCTCCGGGCCGCGGATGAGGATGCCGAGCTGGGCGCCGCGTCCGGTGCCGACGAGCAGCGCGGTGGGTGTCGCCAGGCCGAGCGCGCACGGGCAGGCGACGACGAGGACGGAGACGGCGGCGGTCAGCGCTCCGGCGGCGTCCAGGCCGTTGCCGAGCCAGAAGCCGAACGCCGCGACGGCGATCGTCACGACCACGGGTACGAACACCGCGGCGACGCGGTCGGCCAGGCGCTGCACGGGCGCCTTGCCGGCCTGCGCCTGCGTCACCAGCCGGGTGATCTGGGCGAGCCGGGTGTCGGCGCCGATCCGGGTGGCCCGGACGATCAGCCGCCCGCTGGCGTTGACGGTGGCGCCCGCGACGGCGTCGTGCGGCCCCACCTCGACCGGTACGCTCTCGCCGGTCAGCATGGAGGCGTCCACCGCGGAGGTGCCCTCGACGACGACGCCGTCGGTGGCGATCTTCTCCCCCGGCCGGACGACGAACAGGTCGCCGACGGCCAGGCGGTCGACGGGCACGCGGATCTCGCGGCCCTCGCTGAGTACCGCCACGTCCTTCGCGCCGAGTTCCAGCAGTGCCCGCAGGGCCGATCCGGCGCGGCGTTTGGAGCGGTGCTCGGCGTAGCGGCCGGCGAGGATGAACACGGTGAGGCCGGCCGCGACCTCCAGGTAGATGTGGTGCAGGCCCTCTCCGGCGACGGGTCGCATCACGAAGGGCATCCGCATTCCCGGCAGCCCCGCGTACCCGAAGAACAGGGCGTACAGCGACCAGCCGAACGCCGCGCTGACCCCCAGCGAGATGAGGGTGTCCATGGTGGCCGCGCCGTGACGCAGGTTCTTGAAGGCCGCCACGTGGAAGGGCCAGGCCCCCCAGGTCGCCACCGGGGCGGCGAGCGTCAGCGACAGCCACTGCCAGGAGGTGAACTGCAGCGGGGTGATCATCGCCATGGCGACGACCGGGACGCTGAGGGCCGCCGAGATCGTCAGCCGCCGGCGCAGGGCGGCCAGGGTCTCGTCGTCCGCGTGCTCGGCGGAGTCCTCCTCGGTGGCGACGGGTTCGGGGGCCGGCACGGTGGCGCTGTAGCCGAGGGCCTCCACCACGGCTATCAGATCGTCCACCGAGACGTCGGCGTCGTGTTCGACGCGGGCCTGCTCGACGGCGAAGTTGACCTCGGCGCGCACGCCGTCCATGCGGTTGAGCTTGCGTTCGATGCGGGCCGAACACGAGCCGCAGGTCATGCCGCCGATCAGCAGCGTGACCTCCGACCGGGTCGCGAGTCCCGGCGCCGATACGGACACCGCTCTCATCTCCTTTCCACGGGCCTACAGCTCCACCGGCGGCACGTAGGTTCCCAGGGCGTAGGCGAGCGCGAAGACCGCCGCCAGCAGCAGCAGGAATCCCGCGACCTTGACGCCGCTTCTCATGACAGGACCCCGGCGAAGCGGTATCCGGTCGTCTCCACCGCGGCCTGGACGGCTTCGGCGGAGACCGGGGCCGGTGCGCTGATCCGCACCTGGCCGGCCTTGGGATCGACCTCGATGTCCTCGAGGCCGGGGATCGCGGTGTCGAGGGCGGTTCGCACTCGCTTGGCGCATCCGCCGCACGTCATGCCCTGCACCGCGTAGGTGGTGACGACGCTCATGGGTGTTGCCTTTCAGCCGGTGTCCGGAGGTCCGGGCGGGGAGTCGAACGCGGAATGGTCGGGGTGGCGGGATGTCATCGCCCGGGCGAGGTGATCGTGCCGCCGAGGGTGGCCAGGACGTCGTGGATGCGCTTCAGCGCCTCGCGCAGCGTGTCGGGGTCGGCGACGTAGGAGATCCGCACATGGTGCGGGGCGCCGAAGTCGGCGCCGGGGACGACGGCGACGCGGGCGGTGCGCAGGAGGTGTTCGGCGAAGGCCGCGGCGCTGTCGATCATCTGACCGTTCGCGCCGGGCCCGTAGGCGCCCGAGACCTCGACGAAGGCGAAGAACGCCCCTCGGGGTTCGACGGCGAGCCGTAGTCCGGGCAGGGCGGCCAGGCCGTCCCGCAGGACGCGCCGGCGTTCGTCAAGTGCGACGGTGCGCCGCCGCAGTTCGCCGGCCGGTTCCTCGCGCAGTACCGCCAGCGCGGCGTGCTGGGAGATCGAGGAGGCGGCCGAGGTGGTGTGCCCCTGCAGGGCGGTCATCGCGGCGATCACGGGGGGCGGGGCGGCGGCGAACCCGACGCGCCATCCCGTCATCGCGAAGGTCTTCGACCATCCGCCGACCGTGACGGTCCGTTCCCGGACCTCGGGGCTCAGGGAGGCGACGGCGGTGAAGGCGGTGCCGTCGTAGACGAGGTCACCGTAGATCTCGTCGCTGACGATGGTCAGGCCGGCCTCCAGCGCCACCTCGGCCAGTGCCGCCAGCTCGGCCCGGTCGTAGACGACGCCGGTGGGGTTGGAGGGGCTGTTGATCAGCAGTGCCCGGGTGCGCGGTGTGATCCGTTCGGCGACGGCTCGCGGTGTCAGCTTGAAACCGGTGCCGGCTCCGGTGGGGACGACGACCGGCCTCCCTCCGGCGAGGGTGACCATGTGCGGGAAGCTCACCCAGTACGGGGCCTGGATGATCACTTCGTCGCCCGGGTCCAGCAGGGTCGCGAAGGCGTTCGCGAGGGCCTGCTTGGCGCCGTTGGTGATGATGATCTCCTCGGCGGCGCAGGGGGCGTTCCACGTGCGGGCCAGGCGCGCGGCGACGGCCTGGCGCAGCGGCATGATGCCGGCCACCGCCGTGTAGCGGGTGAATCCCCGGGTGATCGCCTCGATGCCGCCTTCGCGCGCCTGGCGCGGTGTGGGGAAGTCGACCTCGCCGCCGGTGAGGTTGATGACATCGACGCCGTCCTCGGCGAGCTGTTTGGCGCGGGCGTCGAGCGCCGCCGTGCTCGACGGCGGCAGCTGTGCCGCGCGGCGACTCAGCATGGGCTTCCTCCTACCTGGCCTTGACGTCGAACCGGACCGCGGCCGGTGGCCCCGAGGGTCGGCTGATCTGGACGGTGACCGCCCAGTGGCCGGACATGCCCAGCACGAGCGTGGACTCATAGGCGTCGCCCTTGCGGGTGGCCGTCTGCGGGGCGCCGCGCATGTCCATGCTGGGCATGTCGTAGTCGACCTTCACCGTGGCGTCGGGGACGACCGCTCCGGCGGAGTCCTTGACGGTGAACCGCGCGGTGGTGGCCGTTCCGCCCTTGGCCGGGCAGGGGACGGTGGTGAACTGCACGGTGAGCCCGGCGTTCTGCTGCTGGGTCTGGCAGTCGGCCGACGACGTGGTGCCGGTGGTGCCGGTGGTGCCGGCGGCCCTGCTCTGTGCGCAGCCCGCCGTGGTGACGATCGCGATGGCCCCGGCCGCCACGGCCGCCACGGCCCGACGTGAGCGCCTGCTCATCTCCTGCCTCCTGTCGTGGATCTCCTGATCGGCCGGGCGGTACGCCGTTCGCGGGGTGTTATCCGCAACACGAACTCTTCGCCGCCGGAGCCTTCCCGCTCTCGGTGACGGCGGCGGGTTCGGTGGCGGGTTCGGTGGTCGCGGCGGGCTTGGGGCCGCAGCACGAGGTCTTCGCGGCCGGAGCCTTCCCGGTCGCCGCGGCGGCCGCGGTGGTCTCCGTGGCGGCGGGCTTGGGACCGCAGCAGGAGCTCTTGGCTCCGGGCTCGGGCTGGGCCTTGGGCTCGGGCTTGGCGGTGGCCGTCGGCTCGTTGCGGGCGGCCGACCAGAACAGCTGGCCGAGGTTCTGCTCGGTGACGGACATGGGGTCACTTCCTTCCGGTGGGCTGGGCGGTGCTCTGTCCGGTCTGGACCTTGCACAGTTCGGCGAGGCGGCTGTCGCGGGTGAGGAGTTCCACCGGCGTGCCGGACTCGGTGATGCGTCCCTCCTCGAGGACGAACACACGGTCGAGGTCTTCGACGAGGGTCAGCCAGTGGGCCACGACGATCGCGGTGCGTCCTTCCAGCAGCCGCCGGATCGCGGCCAGGACGGTCCGTTGCCGGGCCGGGTCGACGCTGGAGACCGCCTCGTCGAGGATGATCACCTTGGGGTCGGCGAGCATGGCGCGTGTCAGGGCGACCAGTTGCCGCTCCCCGGTGGACAGCCGCGATCCCCGCTCGCCCACCCGGGTCCGGTATCCCTCGCCGAGTCCGGCGATCACCTCGTGCGCGCCCAGAGCGCGGGCGGCCTCGGCGATCTCCTCCTCGGTCGCCTCGGGGCGGCCGAAGCGGATGTTCTCCGCGACGGTCCCGTCGAACAGCTGGGCCTCCTGGGTCACCAGCAGGACCTGCTCGCGTACCGAGGACCTGCTCACCTGCGACAGGTCGTGGCCGTCGATGTGGATCGTGCCGGAGGTGGGGGTGTAGAAGCGCACCAGCAGTTGCATCAGGGTGCTCTTGCCGGCGCCGCTGGCGCCGACGACGCCGACGTGCTCGCCGGGGTGGGCCTCCAGCGACACGTCGTGCAGGACCCGGGGTCCGTCGTCGTAGCCGAATCCCACGTGGTCGATGCGCAGGTGGCCGCGGATCTCGCCCAGCGGGCGACCGCTGTCGTCCTCGGCGGGCAGGTCCAGCACCTCCAGGACGCGCTGGGCCGAGACCGCCATGTCGGAGGCCTGGCCCAGCTGGTTGGCCACGTCGCGGACCGGGTTGAGCATCCGCTTGGAGAACAGCGCGAACGCGGCCAGGGTGCCCGCGGCCAGGGCGGCGCCCTGGGCCATGCCCATGGAGGCCATCATCGTGTCGGTGCCCAGCAGCATCCAGGTCATCGGCATCATGCCGGCGGCCAGGTCGAAGAAGAAGCCCGATCCGAGCGGGTGGCCGTTGATGATCTGCAGGCCGCCGAAGAAGATCAGCAGTGCCAGGGCGATGTGGACGGTGAAGCCGAGGTAGGAGGTCAGCCACAGCCGTTTGGTGGAGAGCCTGTTGTGGATGACGGTGTAGCGGGCCGACCGCTGTTCCAGGTCGGCCATCACGCTGTCCTCGCGGCCGAAGGCGCGGATGTCGGCCAGGCCGTCGATGCGCTGGTCGAGGTAGCCGACCATGCCGTCCCACGCCTCGCGCTGGTGGCCGGTGTCGGCCTTGAGGTGGCGGGTCCAGCGCAACGCGATGATCATCATGATGGGGATGACCACGAGGGTCGGCAGGGCCACGCCGGGGCTGAGGGCGAGCAGGAACACCGCGAAGGCGATGAACCACACCGCGCTCTGCACCAGCTCCATGCCGGTCTTGGTGATGTAGCCGCGAAAACGCTCGGCCTCGAACAACACCCGGGTGACCCATGTCCCGCTGGCCTGGGAGACGTGACGGGAGAGTTGCACGCCGTGCAGGCGGGCCACCAGGTCGTTGCGCAGGGTGACGGTGATGCGCTCGTTGACCCGGATCATCGCGGTGTTGTAGGTGATGCGGATGATGTTGTCCAGGACCGCGAGGATGACCAGGTTGATCGCCGTGCCGGCGACGGCCTGCATGTCGCCGGTGACGATGTGGCCCACGCCGAGCATCACGGCGTACATCTGGGCGATCGTCATGACGGAGCTGAGGATGGTCACCAGCGTCGCCAGGGCGATCCATCCGATGTGGGGTCTGAGGTAGGGAAGGAAGCGCCGTACCGCCCGGCGGAGCGTCCGGTTGACCTCGCCCGGGTCGAGGGCGGCCGGTGGGGAGGCGATGTCAGCCATTGCCCTGGGCTCCTTCCTGTACGCCGGCGGGCGTCAGCGGCCGGTCCGCCGCGTCGCCGCCGGTGGTGGGGCCCGTCGTGTCGCCGGTGGAGACGGTCGTGCCGGTCGTGCCGGTCGGGCCGTCGCCGGTCGCGGTGTCGGTCGCGTCGCCGACGAGGGACTCGGGTGCGACCAGGGCGCCGTTCTCGATTGCGACGACGCGGTCGACGTAGCGGGTGACGGCCGGTTGCTGGGTGGCGATGACGAGCGTGCGCCCGCGCCGGACCCGCACGATGGTGTCGAGCAGCTCGGCCTCGGTCTCAGCGTCGAGGTTGGCGGTGGGGTTGTCCAGCAGCAGCACGGCGGGGTCCACCAGCAGGGCACGGGCCAGGCCCACCCGCTGGCGCTCTCCGGCCGACAGGTCCACGGCGTCGGCGGCCAGGACGCGGTCCAGCGGGAGGTCGTTCAGGCCCGCGGCGTGCGCGGCGTCGGCGATCTGCCGCGTCGTCGCGCCGGGCCGGGCGAAGCCGATGTTGTCGGCGAGCGTCCCCTCGAAGATCCACTGCCGTTGCGGCAGGCAGACGACCTGTCGCCGTACCGACTCCAGGTCGTAGTCGCGCACGTCGACGCCGTCGTAGGCCACGACGCCGGCCTGGGTGTCGCGCAGCCGGGCCAGCACGTGCAGCAGGGTCGTCTTGCCGCCGCCGGTCGGGCCGATCAGCGCGACCGCCTCGCCGGCGCGCACGGTCAGGTCGACGTCGTCCAGGACGCGTCGTCCGCCGATCTCGACGACGACGCCGGTGGCCGACAGTGCGCCGTCGGGTGCCGGCATGGACCGGGTCCGCGGTTCGACGGTCAGCACGGGCCTGGCGTCGACGATGCGCAGCAGCCGCTGTGCGACGACCACCGAGCGGAAGATCCCGTTGGCGTGCATGGTCACCATGTGCATGCTCATCTGGACCATCATGATCAGCGCGGTGAGCGCGACGAGGCTGCCCACGGTGATCTGACCGGCGACGACCGCGGTGCCGCCCAGCCACAGGGCGATCGGGGTGGGCAGCGCGCCGACGACGTTGAGGACGGCCTCCCAGCGGCTGTAGGTGGTCTTCATGCTGCCCCTGCGGGCCGAGAGCTCCTCGTTGATCTTCTGCAGGCGGCCGGAGGCGGCGTCCTCGCGGCCGAAGGACTTCACCACGCCGATGTTGGACAGCGACTCCCCCACGCCGGAGAGCAGGTTGGTGAACTGTCCCTTGACCTCGCCGAACACGCGCGACAGGCGTCCCTGGACGGTCAGGTTGCCGATGATCACGATCACCAGCGGGAGGGAGGCGACCAGCGTGGTGCGCACGTCGATCAGCAGTGCGACCAGGTACATCACCGAGGTGACGAGGATCTGGTTGAGCAGTTCCAGGATCCCGCCGTTGGTCAGGCCGCGCACGAAGACCGCGTCGGAGACCAGGCGGGTCAGCGCCCGTCCTCCGGAGGCCTCGGCCGTGTCGGCGGGCCCCAGGCGCAGGAGCGTGCGGAAGAGGTCGTGGCGCAGGTCGTTGACGGCCCGGCTGGCGACGTTGAAGCGCAGCTGCTTGCCCAGGTGCAGCAGGGCCGCGGAGATCGCGCCGATGGCGAGGATCCCCAGGGCGATCCCGAGCAGCAGGCCGGGGTCGCCGCCCAGCACCCCGGCGTCGATCGCGACGCGGATGATCAGGGGGATGACGATGGTGCTCAGCAGCCCGGCCAGCATGGTGACCGTGGCCACGATCATCGCGCCGCGGTAGCGCAGCGGGTAGCCGTAGATGAAACGTAGCGCGTGAAGTGACTCTTTCACGTTCCTCTTCCTTCTGGCCGGGCCGGCCGGACCTGCGGTGTGCGACGCGGTCCACGCCTTCGCGGGCGCGGACCGCGCCTGTTCACACGTGGTGGCCGTGGCCTAGTCGCAGCACGCACAGGCGCAGCTGCATTCGGCGCCGTCTTCCGCGGCGTCCTCGATGCCGCTGGTCTCGCAGCAGCCCGAGCCGATCATGTCTTCTGCCATGGCGTCCTCCTCTTGATTTGATAATTCCAAGATTATCGAATCAGAAGGTTCGTGTCCCGTCAAGGGATCGTCGTGACCGCTGCCGGGCGGTGGGCCTCAGCAGCAGGAGGTGTGCGGCTTGTCGACCTGCGCCTCGGCGTTCTCCAGCGGCTCGACCCGCAGGTCGAGGTGCCTCATGATTCGTTCGTGGTCGCGGACGACCTCCTCGCGGCCGGTGCCGGCCACCACGATGCGGCCGAAGGTGCCCCCGCGCGGATGGTTGATCGCCAGGACCGCCTCTCCGGGGGCGACGTCGATCTCGATCACCGGCGGCACCGGCGACTCCAGCCCTTCGATCCCGCGCAGGGCCTCGGGCCGGTACCACAGCGTCCCCTCCTGGTCGAAGACGATGCTGTGGTACATCCCGATGGCGGCCTTGGGCGGGTCGGGCCGGACGTGCCGGCCCAGGGCGGCCTCCACCGCCGCGAGCGTCATCTCGTAACCGGTGGTGGCCGCGATCAGCGCGACGCCCTGGCCTCCGGAGACGCGCGGGTTGACCTCGACGACCTTGGGTCCGTCGTCGGTGAGGATGAACTGCACCAGCGCCACCCAGTCGTCGAGCCCGAGGGCGGCCAGGACCCGTCCGGTGAGCTCGCCGAGCCGGGCCCGCTCCCCCTCGTCCAGGGCGCTGGGGAACCAGCCTCCCAGTTTGACGAACTTCGGCGGCGGGCCGACCTCCCCGGTGAACACGTACAGGATCTGCGTGCGCCCGCCCGCGCGGGCGGCGAACACGCCGATCTCGGGGCCGACGAGGTACTCCTCGACGAGCGCGCTGTCGCGGCCGCCGTCCAGGATGTCGCTCACGGCCGCGGAGACCTCCTCAAGGCTCGCGCAGTGCATGAGCCCGGCGGCGCTGGAGGCGTCACGGGGTTTGACGATGACGGGCAGACCGATCTCCTTGGCGGCGACCACCCCCTCCTGGCCGTCGTGGACGACGCGGTGGCGGGTCACGGCGATGTCGGCCTCGGACAGGCAGCGGTGAGTGGCCGCCTTGTCGTTGCAGTTCCGGGCGGCCTGTGCGGTGATGCCGGTGGTCAGCCCCAGCCGCTCACGCAGCAGGCCGGCCAGCGGGACCAGGCGGTCGACCTGGCTGACCACCGCGGTGAAGGGCCGCAGGGCGTGCACCCGCCGTACGGCCTCGACCACCTCCTCCCAGTCGTCGAAGTCGACCTCGATCGGGATGTCGGCGGCCGCGAGGAGGTCGAAGGGGATGGCCTCGTCGGCGAAGCCCACCTCGTAGGTGGTGCGTTCCTTGAGCATCATGACGGTACGCCGGCCGCCCAGGACGAGTACGCGCGTCCTGTCGCCGGGCGTGTGCGGTCCTGCGTTGTCTGGCACGTGGGGGTCACCGTTCCGGTAGGGGTCTGTTCACGGGGTGTGGGTCGTGGCCCGCTCGACGCGGGGCCGCAAGGCGTCCAGGACGCGCCGGTAGGCGGGGTCCAGGCCGTCCTCGGTGTCGGCGTAGACGACGATGCGCCCGTAGGTGCCGCCGCCGGGGTCGTCCAGGGCCGAGACCGCCTCCCCGGGGTCGACGTCCATGCCGACCACCGGCGAGGGGGCCCGCAGGCGCGCGCCGGTCAGGGCCCGCGGGTCGTAGGCGACGGTTCCGGAGACGTCGAAGGTGACGCAGCGGTAGCGGGCGTGGCGGGCCACCGGCGCCCGGCGGGTGACGGGCCGGCCGAGTGCCACCTGCGCCGCGGCCCGGACCATGTCCACGCCGCGGACGGCCTCGGTGACCGCGCACAGCAGCCCGCCGGGAGGGCGGGCGCCGACGTTGACGACCACCGGGCCGGCGGGGCCCAGCCGGACCTGGGTGTGGGCGATGCCGTCGTCGAAGCCGAGCGCGCGCAGCGCCTCGGCGACGAAGCGGCCCAGGTCGTGCTCGCCGCGCTCGCCCAGCCCGCTGGGGAAGTCGTAGCCGACCTCCAGCGGCCGCGGCCCGGGGGCGGTGTGCTGGGCGAGGATGCTGATCACCTCGGTGACGCCGCCGGAGGTGACGCTCTGGATCGCGTACTCGGGCCCGTCGACGTACTCCTCGACGAGGAGGTTGGGGGCCTGCTCCTCGCGCAGGGTCGCGACCGCCTCGGCGACCTCGCCGGGGTCGCGGCACAGCAGGGTGCCCCGGCCCGCCGCCGCGGTGATCTTCTTGACCAGTACCGGGTGGCCGATCCACCGGGCGGCGGCCTGGGCCTCGCCCTCGTCGGCGACGACGGCGTAGGCCGGCCCCTGCAGGCCCGCGGCCTGCAGGGCCAGGCGCATGCGGAGCTTGTCGTGGCAGTTCAGCGCCGCGGCCAGGGCCAGCCCGGTCACGTCCAGGCGCGCGGCCAGGAAGCTGGCCAGGGGAAGGTGGGCGTCGTAGACGCTCAGCACGGCCCGGACGGGGTGGGTCGCGTGCAACCGCCGCAGCGCGGCCTCGGCCGCCGTCCAGTCGTCGAGGTCGAGGTCCATCGGCACGTCGGCGGCGCAGGCCAGGTCGAGGGGGGTGGGGTCGCCGAGCAGCACCGTGCGCGCGCCCAGCTGCGCCAGCACCTGCACGACGCGGCGGCCCGACACGCACACGACGCTCGGCCGATCGTCACCGGCCCGCCCGGACGCCGGCGTCGGGACCGTCTCCGAAACCGCTTCCGGGATCGGCCGTGGGATCGCTTCCGGCATCAGCAGCACCTCCTGCTCGCCACGCCGAGACCGTGCGCCGAGGTCTGGCTGCGGGCCTGCACCTGCCGGCACCAGGCGTGCAGGAGCGCGTCACGGCCGCGATCGGCCGCCTTCAGGGCCAGGAAGAGCGGGGTGCCCGTCGCGCCGTAGCGGCGTTTGACCACCCCGTTGCCCCGGCCGAGGTCGAGCACGCGGGTGTCGGTGGTGATCGCCGCCTCGACGCTGTGGGCGATCATCGCGTGGTAGGGCTCGAAGACGGAGTAGCGGCCGGTCTGCAGGCCCGCGATCCACAGTGCCCACTCCCCGCCGAACTGCCAGCCGCCGAACATGGCCACCACCTCGCCGCGTTCGTCGGCGGCGGTGATCGTCCTCTCGTAGGGCCGCAGGTGGCGGGCCAGGGATCGCAGGTAGGGCTCGGGGAGCACGTCGACGGGGGTGTCGTGCTCGCGCAGGACGGCGTGCGCGAGCCGGACCATCGTGGTGGCGTCCGGCCGGGACTCACCGATGACCAGGCCTTCCGCGCCCTGGCGCTGTTCGCGCCGCAGCCGGCGCCGGCGGCGTCCGGGCAGGCCGTCCCAGTACCGTTCGGGGGTGGTGGCGACGGTGTCGAGCCGGTAGGCGGTGGTCAGGTGCGCGGCGGCGTACCCCTGTCCCAGCAGCCGGCCGGCCAGGTCGCCGGCCGGGGCGTTGGCGATGCCCCACGCCCACGCCCCCAGCGCGCCGGCCGCGCGTTCCAGGCCGGTGACCAGGGCGTGCGCGGCGGACCGGTGGCCGGGCAGTGCCAGCGGGCCGCCGCGCAGTGCGGCCAGGCTGTGCGCGAGCAACACGGGGCCGTCGCGGCGCAGGTCGATCGGCGCGCCGAGGGTGAGGGCGTACTCCAGGCGCGGGCAGTGGTGGACCAGGTAGGCCGGGCACACCCCCACCAGGTCCTCGCCGTCGTAGGCGAGCAGGTGAGCCGGTTCGAAGACGCCCGGGGGCGACTCCTCGAAGGCGGCCAGCCACTCCCAGGCGTAGAAGATCGCGCCTGCGCAGCGGTTCACCACGTCGTTCCAGGCGTCCCGGTCGACGGCGGCCACGCCCCGGGCGAGTTCCACCCGGTAGCGGCCGGCCGGCTCGCCGGGAACGCGGGGGTTCGTCAGGGTCGTCGTGGACCCCTCCACGCTCATCCCGGCGACACGACTCTCAGCAACACGACTTGAATTCACGGCTGTCCGACTCCTCCTGCCAGGCCAGGCCCTCAAGGCGGCTCACGCGCAGTCCGAGCGCCTTCCTGATTCGGCCGACGCCGTCGGCGACCTCGCCGGCCGAGTGCCCGAAGGCCACGATCCGGCCGTAGACCCCGCCTTCGGGATGGTCGGCCGGCAGTACCGGCTCTCCCGGGGCGACCTCGATCTCGACGATGGGCGGCAGCGCGTGGTCGGAGACGTCGATTCCGGTGTGGTACGTCACGAAGCCGGGCTCGTCGAAGACGACGCTGCTGTACAGGGCGTGCGTGGCGCTCGGCCGGTCGGCGGTGACCTCCAGGCCCAGGGCGATCTGGGAGACCGCCCTGGTCATGTCGACGCCGCAGACGGCGGCCGTCATCTCCACCAGCCGGCCGCCCGGACGGCGGGCGTTGACCTCCACGACGCGAAATCCGTCCGCTCCGTGGCGGACCTGGGTGTGGCTGATCCAGTCGGTCACCCCCAGGGCGGCCAGCGACGAGGTGACGAGGTCGCCCAGTGCCGCCTCGTCGTCCCGATCGAGCCCGCTGGGGTGTTCGTAGCCGATCTCGACGAACACCGGCGGTTCGGTCATGTGCTGGCGAAAGACGCTCAGCAGCCGGGTGCGGCCGTCCCTGGTGAGGGTCTGCACGGCGTACTCGGGGCCCTCGACGTACTCCTCGACCAGGACTCCGGCCCGGGTTCCCGGTCCGGGGTCGGCCAGGACGGCCGAGGCGGCCCGGTGGACCTCCTGTGCGCTCAGGCAGCGCCGGACACCGAAGGCGCCGGCTCCGTCGCGGGGTTTGACGACCACCGGCAGGCCGATGTCGCGGGCGATCCGTACCGCCTCGTCGGCGTCACCGGCCAGGCCGAAGGCGGGGACGGCGATGCCGGCCTCGCGCAGCCGGGTGCGGCTGCGCCATTTGTCGTGGCAGTTCCACGCCGCCTGCAGGCTCAGTCCCGGCCGGTCGGCGAGCAGCCGTCCTGCCAGGTGGGCCATCAGCGGGATCCGTGGCTCCACGTGCGTCAGGACGGCCGCGGGGGCGGATCCGCCGAGGTGGTCGCGGACCACGTCGAGCACCAGGTCCCAGTCGTCGACGTCCACGTCGACCGGCATGTCGGCCCACGGCATGCAGTGCAGCGGCACGCGCCGGTCCAGGTGCAGGATGCGGTAGCCGAGCCGGTGCAGGAGGGTGAACTCCCGCTGGGCCCGGCCGCCGATGAGGACGACGGTGCCTGCCGGGAGGGTGCCGTCGGGAATCGTGCCGTCGCCTGTCATCGGCGCTCCGTTCTGTGACGGTGCGACGCGGCCGAACTCGGCCCGCCGGTCAGCAGCAGGTGTTGGCCTTCTTGACGGGGGCGGCCGCGGCCTGGGCGGGGCGCTGCAGGGCGTCCAGCCTGAGCACCTCGACGATGCCGGCGACCTGGCCGATCTCCTCGTTCCCCAGGCCGATCTGCTTGGCGGCGGCCAGGAAGGAGCGCACCGTCTCCTCCCGGCCCAGCAGCAGGGCGGAGGCCAGTGCCACCGCGGCCCGCGCCTTGGGGTCGAGGGCTCCGCCGTTGAAGACGGCGTTGAAGAAGCTCTGGTAGCTGTCGGAGAAGCCGGCGTGGCTGTCTCTGACGTCGGGGGCCAGCTGGATGAGCTGGCTGGTGATGCTGGGCGCCGCGGTCGCCATCGGTACTCCTTGGTGTCGGTGTCAGGTGGTGTCGGCGTCGTGTCCCGGCCCTGGGGGTGTCGCCCTGGGGCGTGTCAGGGCCCTCGTGAGCGGTCCGGTGGCCCGATCGCCTGCCGGGGTGGTTCCGGGCCGGGCGAATGCGACGGGCCCGCGCCGGCAGGGACGCTACCCCCCGCAGCAGCCGCTGGCGGTGTCGTCCAGGTCCAGCTCGGTGAGGTCCGGCTCGACCGGGCCCGAGACGGGGTCGCCGCAGCATCCCGATGTCACCGCGGCCGTCTGCTGGGCGGGGTCGGTGACGGGTCCGCCGGTGGCGGGGGTGTCCTCGTCCGATCGCGTCGTCATGACCGGTCCTCTCGATCGACTTGCTTTGAAGAATTCTTAATTAGGAGATCATCGAATCATAGGTGCTGTCAATGCGTCGGCAGCGGGCGGTCCTCGTCCGCGGGGCCGCCGGGTCGCCCCGGCGGCCCCGGTCGTCAGGCCAGCAGCAGGTAGGCGCCGGCGGCGACGGCCGCGCCGACCGGCGGAGTACACAGCCAGGCGATCAGCAGGTCGCGGACGGTCTTCTTGTTGAGCCGGGACGGGTCGTCGGCGGCGATACCGGAGATGGCTCCGGCCGAGACCTGGGTGGTGGACATGGGCAGGCCCAGGGTGGCGCCCAGCCCGACGAGGCTCGCGGTGGTCAGGTTCGCGGTGAACCCCTCCACGTGCGGGATCTTGATGACGGAGTACGCCAGGCGGTCGGCGATGCGCGAGCCGGCCACGAGACCGCCCAGGGCCATGGCGACGGTGACGGCCAGCAGCAGGGTGGTGGTCGTCATCCCGCCGATCATCGCGAAGGAGCCGATCGCCACGATCTTGGGGGCGTCGTTGAGGCCGCGCGCGAAGCTGGCCAGGCCGCTGGTGATCCAGTGGCCGATCCCGATCGCCTTCTGCGCCCTGGTGGGCTCCACGTCCACCGGTGCGGTGGCGGTGGCGGTCAGGGTCGCCGAGAGGCCGGCGGGCGGTGGCTCGGCGGCGGCCCTTCTCCTGGCGGACCTGGCGACGATCCTGCGGGTGACGACGCCGAGCACCGCCGAGACCGCGTAGGCCACCAGGATGCTGAGCAGCAACGGCTGCACGACCTTGGCCAGCAGCCCGTTCCACTGCACGGCGTCGGCCGCGAACAGGCTGCCGGCCCCCAGCAGCGACCCGACCAGGGCATGGGTGGTCGACACCGGCAGCTTCAGGACGGTGGCCAGCGTGACCCAGGACACGGTGCCGATCAGTACCGCGGCGGCGAACGCCGCGCTCGGGGCGGCCGAGACGATGCCCCTGGAGAACAGGGCGGTCATCTTCGAGGCGAGGCTGAGCGACACCAGGCAGCCCAGGGCCGTGGTGACGGTGCCCCACATGATGGCGGTGCGGATCTTGGTGACGCCCGCGCCGGCGAGCGTGGCGACGCCCTTGGGGACGTCGTTGGCGCCGTTCGCCGCGGCGAGGGCCACGACGAGGATCAGGACGAGGATCTCCATGGGGCAACGGCCTCCAGCGGGGGGGTGAGGGGGGAGGTGAGGTTCGTGACGTGCCGGATCGCGGCATCGACGAAGGCCTCGATGAGGGGGTGGATCGAGGCGGGCGTCGAGGACAGCTCGGGCTGGAAGAGGGTGCCGACGAAGAAGGGGTGATCGGCCAGCTCGATGGCCCGGGGCGCCCTTTCGGCGTCCCAGCCGCTGATCACCAGGGAACTGCGTTCGATCAGGCCGACGTAGTCGGGGTTGAGGCCGTACTTGCAGTGGAAGGTCTCCACCGTCTGGTCGGCGTGGGCGTAGACCGACGCCAGGCGGCTGCCGTCGCCCAGCAGGAGCGGAGCCTGCTCCCCCGCCAGCGAGCAGCACAGCGCGGTGATCAGCGGGGTGGCGGCGTCAGGGTCGTACTGCACGTCGTCGGCGTGCGGCAGGTCCAGCACGTTGCGCGCGTACTCGATCAGGGCGTGCTGGAACCCGCCGCACGTGCCCAGGTACGGGATGCCGCTCTCCCGGGCCAGCCGGATCGCCGACAGCACCCCTTCCTTGGAGGCGTACGGCGAGCCGGGGATCACCCAGATGCCCGCGTAGCCGGCCAGGACCTCGGGACCGGTGACGGCCGGGGTGGGGATCCAGTCGACCTCGACCCCCAGGTGCGGGATGAGGGCCTGCAGGCGCGGGTGGGCCGGCACCGTGGAGCTGCGGTCCCCGATCACTGCGATCCGCGGACGCTCGGTCATTGCGTGTTCTCCTCGTGAATGCCGGCGAAACAGCCGGTCCGGACGAAACCGTGCGGCCGCAGGCGACGGACCGGCTCGTTCACGGCTCTTGCCCGCCGCGCCCGGCCGTCGCGATCCAGGGCGGGAGCGCTCACAGCAGCGCCCTGCCCGTCATGACCGCGCCGGGCGGCCGGCCCAGCAGGGCCAGCACGGTGGGTGCGACGTCGGCGAGCGTGCCACCTGCGCGTACCTGTCCCACCGGCCTGCCGGGGGCCGGCACCACGACGAACGGCACCGGGTTGACGGTGTGCCCTCCGTAGGGGCGCGCGACGCCGTCGGCGCCGGGTTTCGACATCTGCTCGGCGTTGCCGTGATCTCCCACCAGCAGCACCCAGCGCCCGCTCCGGCGGGCGGTGGCGCAGACGGCCTCGACCGCCTCGTCGGTGTACCGGGCGGCGGCCACGGTGGCCTCGGCGTCGCCGGTGTGCCCGACCACGTCGATGTTGGCGAGGTTGGCCACGACCAGCGCGACGTCGGCGCGACCGGCGGCCTTCGCCACCGCCGCCACCACCCGCGGCAGGTTCATCCGCGGGGCCGCCCGGTGGTCCGGCGAGCCGTCGGCGGTGATCCTGACGTGCTCCTCGACCTCGCGGACGCGGGCGTCACGGCCGTTGAGGTAGTAGGTGACGTGCTCGAACTTCTCGCTCTCGGCGATGCGCACCGAGCGCAGCCCGTGACGCTCCAGCTCGTCGGCGAGCCCGCCGGAGGCGTCCGCGCGATCCACCAGTGGCGTGATCGCGGCCCGGGTGTCGTAGCGGGCCAGGCTCAGCACCGTGACGTCGCGTGGCGGCAGATGGCTCACCAGGTGGTCGGCGAGCTGCTGAATGCGGTCGCTGCGGAAGTTGGTGAACAGCACCGCGTCACCGTCCCCCATCGCGCCCACCGGCTCCCCTGCGGCGCCGGTGACCACGCTCGGCCGGACCCACACATCGCTGCCGCCGGGGCCTTCCAGCGCGTCACGCGGGTGCGCCACGCCGGTTCCGGCCCCGTCGGCCATCGCGAGCGCGGCCACCCGGGTGAGTTCCAGGTCCCCGCTCTTGTCCAGCGCGTAGCCGCGCCCGACCACGCTCGCCACCCGGCCGACGCCCGCCTCGGCGGCGAGCTTCTCGACCCGCTCCAGGTAGGCGGCCGCGGTGCCGTCGGCCACATCGCGGCCGTCGGTGATCGCGTGGATCCACACCGCGCGCACCCCTTCGGCGGCCGCGATCCTCAGCAGTTCGCGCAGATGGTCGACATGGGCGTGGATCTGCCCGTCGGAACACAGGCCGATCAGGTGCAGGGCCCGCCCGCCCGCCGACAGCCGCGCGCAGGTCCGCCTCAGCACCGCGTTGGCCGCCAGCGCACCGGTTTCGATCTCCTGTTGCACCAGCAGGCTGTCGTAGGGCAGCGGCCGCCCGGCGCCGATCACCATGTGCCCGATCTCGGAGTTGCCGACCGTTCCCGCCGGCAGCCCGACCGCCTCGCCGGAGGCCTGGACCAGCGTCGCCCCCGCGGTCGAGGTCAGCGCGTCCAGGGTCGGCGTCGAGGCCAGGCTGAGCGCGTTGCCCGGCCCTGGCGGCGCGTGCCCCCAGCCGTCCAGCACCAGCACGATGCCCCCGGCGCCCCCGGCGCCCCCGCCGCCCCCGGCGCCTTCGGTGTCTCCCGTGGCCGTGCTCATCGGGTGGACACCCCGTCGGGGTAGAGCGTGTCGAGGGTCTGCCAGAACGTCGGGAAGGACTTGGCGACGCAACCGGGGTCGCGGATCACCACCCCTTCGGTGCGCAGGCCCGCGACGGCGAAGCACATCGCGATCCGGTGGTCGTCATAGGTGTCGATGACCGCACCGGCCGGCGTGCCGCCGGTGATGGTCATCGCGTCCGGGTACTCCTGGACGGAGATGCCCATCTTGCGCAGCTCGGTGGTCACCGCCGCGATCCGGTCGCACTCCTTGACCCGCAGGCTGGCGATGTTGCTGATGTGTGTGTCGCCTTCGGCGAAGGCGGCCACGACCGCCAGCGTGGGCACCACGTCGGGCATGTTGTCCATGTCGACCTCGACGCCGCGCAGCCGGCCGCCCTTGAGCGTGATCGCGCCGTCGTCGAAGGAAGCGCTGCAGCCCATCCGCGTCAGCACCTCGACCAGGCCGACGTCACCCTGGTGGGAGTCCGGGCCGATGCCCGGGATCGTGACGCGCCCGCCGAGCACCGCCGCCGCGGCCAGGAGGTAGGACATGCCGGAGGCGTCCGGCTCCACGGTGACCGGGCCACCGCGGAAGCTCTGCCCGGCGGTGACGGTGAAGCGGGTGTAGCCGTCCCGTTTGACCTGCACGCCCATCTCCGCCAGCGCGGCGACGGTCATGTCGACGTAGGGCTTGGAGATCAGGTCGCCGACGACGGTGATCTCCACGTCGTTCTCGGCCGCCACCCCGTTGATCAGCAGGCTGGAGGTGAACTGGCTGCTCACCGCCCCGCTGATCTGGGTGGCGCCGCCCCGGAACGACCCTCCGGCGACCCTGATCGGCGGAGAGCCGTTCCCGCGGACGCTGACCGCCTCGACCCCGAGCGCGGGCAGCGCGGCCAGCAGGTCGCCCATGGGACGCTCCTGCATCCGCGCGTTGCCGGTGATCGTGGTCACCCCGGAGGCGTGACCGGCCATGGAGATCAGGAACCGCAGGGGGGTGCCCGCGCCTCCCATGAAGATCTCC
This sequence comes from Streptosporangium longisporum, assembly GCF_039534895.1. Classification (NCBI taxonomy): domain Bacteria; kingdom Bacillati; phylum Actinomycetota; class Actinomycetes; order Streptosporangiales; family Streptosporangiaceae; genus Streptosporangium; species Streptosporangium longisporum. Next base: position 122,330 of record NZ_BAAAWD010000013.1, read on the forward strand.
TCCTGCGGGGCCCGCATCGGCTCCCCGGTGGGCGTGACGTGGATGCGCCCCCGCTGCTCGTCGATCTCGACGCGCACGTGGCCCAGGGCCTCGATACCGCGGGAGAAGTACACGGTGTCGTCGGAGACCAGGGCGTTGTCCAGGGTCGTCTCCTGCCCCGACAGCGACGCGATCGCCAGATAGCGGTTGGTGTAGCTCTTGGAGCCGAGCACTCGCACCTCGGCGTCGACGGCGGCCAGGGGCCGCACGGTCACTTCGGCCGCCCGGCGGCGGGGATCGGGAACGGATGAGGTCATCGCGTGTCTCCTGGAGGGGAAGTGCCGGTGCGTCCTGACACCGGTCAGCGGCATGACGAACGAGCGACCGGGCGAGAAGAACCCGCCCCGGCCACGGCTACCTGTGCAGCACCCAGCCGCGAAGAGCCGGGGAGGTGTCCAGCGCCCGGCGGCAGATGCGCACGGCGGCGGCGTCGGCCCGCTCCGGATCCGGGCTTCGATGGAAGAAGGTCAGGTCGATCCGCTCCGGTACGGCCCGGGAGTGGAGGTGTTCCAGGTCGTCGGCCGGAACGGCCGCGGCCCACAGGATGTCGGTCACCAGCGGTGAGGCGATCTGGCGTCGGGCGGCCGCGTCGGTCGCGGTCAACGTCACCGTGGCCACGTACACGATGTGCTCTTCGATGTACCGGTGACCGATCTCAACCGGTGCCGGGTTCCGAAGCGGGAGTGAACGGTTCCTCATCACCGAGGCGCCGAGATGATGCGATCGAATCTCCGCGAGCACCGGCGACGGGGGGCGTCGCATTTCCCGTGCCGGTTTCGCGGCACACCCGGCCGAATGCACCGAACGGAAAAGCGGGAAACACCAGGTTCACCACCCGCGCACGGATCATTGCCTCCCCCTGATCTGGCCGACGATCGAACCGAGGTAAGGCCGGCGACTTCGGATCCGTTCCATTTCCAGAACCTTCATCGCCGCCCGCCACCACTGTCGTGTTCACCGTGCTGTCATAAAAGTGGTCAGGCAAGGCAGCAAGATGCCCGGCAACATGGTGCCAGCGACAGGGAGATCGTTCTCGTCGCGCCACCGGAACGCTTCCGGCCGCCACCAGCTCGATGTGCGTGACGACGTCGACACGCCTCGTGGCCGATGCGGACCACCGCACTCCGGTCGGCCGGAGCGGAGGAACGGCTTGCCGGGCGCGAAGTGATCACCGTGTCAGAATTCTTGTCAAGGCATTTCGAGGTGACATGTACGAACCATGATCGCCATTTCTGAGAATCGATTCGGCCACCGCTTCTTCCGGTAAGGAGGCCTACCGGCGCCTTGGCGTCACCTTGCATGTTCATACCGTCAGCGATGCCGCCATGCCCCGATGAATTCCCTGCCAGGGCCGCTGCGGCAGGAAGTCGCCATCGGCGATGTCGGAACGTGACAACCGGTCGTACCGATTATTTGACATGGACAGTCGAAGTTTTGTGCTATTTAATAATCCCGACCGCCACCGGGGGCTTGGGGGACGACCGTGCTTCAGGAATGGGGCCTGGACAACCATGCGGATTCCATCTACCGCCTGGTGCTGACTCAGAAGCAGTGGGGCATCTCGGAGATCGCCGAGAAACTGGGGATCCCCGAGACGCACGTACGAAGCACCATCGACAGGCTGGTGGACCTTTCCCTGCTGCACCGCTCCTCGGGAGCGTTGCGGCCGGGCAGCCCCAGCGTCGCCCTGCACTCGCTGCTTCAGCGCCAGCGAACGGAACTTCTGCGCCGCCAGGAGGAGTTCATCGCGGCCGAGCACGCGGTCGACCGCCTGATCAGCGAGTACGGCGAACTGTGCGCGGTCGGGGCCCGCAGCGAGTGCGACTGCCTGGAGAGCATCGAGGCCGTCCGGGCCCGCATCGAGACCCTGGCGCGCTGGGCACGCTCGGAGTGCCTGTCGTTCATGCCCGGCGGCGCCCAGTCACCCGAAAGCCTGGAGGCCAGCAGGCCGCTGGACGACATGCTGATGGAGCGGGGAGCGAACGTCCGCACGGTCTACCTCGACAGCGCCTGCAACGACACCCCGACGCTCGCCTACGCGCGCTGGCTGACCGAACTGGGGGGAAAGGTCCGCACCACGCCGACCCTGCCGCTGCGACTGGTCATCTTCGACCGGGAGGTGGCGCTGGTCCCGCTCGACCCCCGAAACAGCGGCAAAGGTGCCGTGGAGGTCTGCGGCGAAGGAATCATCACGGCGCTCGTCGCGCTGTTCGAGCAGGTCTGGGCCTCGGCCACCCCGTTCGGGGCCGTGCGGCGCTCCGGCGGGGACGACGTCACCAAACAAGAACAGGAACTGCTCCGGCTTCTGGCCCAGGGGCTCACCGACGAGGCCGTGAGCAAGAAGCTGGGCATCGGGCTGCGCACCCACCGCCGCATGGTCGCCGACCTGATGGACCGGCTCGGCGCGCGGAGCCGATTCGAGGCCGGCGCGAAGGCCGCCGAGAAGGGCTGGTTCGCCTGATGACCCAGATTCCCACCCCGCAGCCCCCCGTCCGCTCCCCCGGCCCGCGTCCGCACCGCGAGGTTCTCGCGATCGCGGGCCTGCCCGTGACGTGATCCGTACCGCGCCGTCCATCGCGACCTGTACGGATATGTCAACACATCGTCATTGCCATCCGTATAGAGCCCTGTCAATATAGGCGTATGTCGAAACAGGCGTGCCCGCGGATGGACATCTGCTGCTCGCCTCTGGCGGCGGCACCCATAGACGTCGGCCAGGCAGCCGAGGTCGCGACCGCCTTCAAGGCCCTGTCGGATCCGGTACGGGTGCGGCTGCTGTCGCTGATCGCCTCCCACCCCGGCGGCGAGGCCCACGTCAACACCCTCATCGCGGCGTTCGACCTGACCGGCCCCACGATCTCTCACCATCTGAGGGTGCTGAGGCAGGCAGGCCTCATCGAGTGCGAACGGCGCGGGACCTGGGTCTTCTACTGGGTGGTGCCGGCCGCCCTGGAACGACTGAGCGAGGTGCTCACCGTACCGGCCAAGACGGCCCCCTGATCCGCGCCGTCCTCCGGCCCTACGCCTGGCCGCCGGCACGCGGGTGCCGTGCCCGTTCAGCGGACGGGCAGCGCCATGTCCGAGGCGGCCAGCAGCGCCGAGAGCTGGTACATGCGCTCACGCATCGGCCGGTAGTACACCCAGGTGCCGCGCCGTTCGTGATCCACCAGACCTGCCTCGCGCAGCAGTTTCAGATGGTAGGAGATCGTCGGGGCCGCCACGTCGAACAGGTCGGTCAGGTCGCACACGCACACCTCGCCGTCGGGGTGGGCGGAGATCAGCGACAGCAGCCGCAGCCGCACCGGGTCCCCCAGCGCCTTGAACATCTTGGCCATGTCGGCGGCGTGCGCGGGGTCCAGCGGCACGGCCTCCAGCGGAGCACAGCACCCCTGCGACGAGACACCCGCCGGTTCTGACGCCACCGCGACCTTAGACATACCTCTATATTGACACCTGTCTAACTTTCGGGCAAGCCGTCACCCCGCCCACCGTGCGCCCGCCCCGGATCGACGGCACGCTCCTTGGCCTCTCCACCGGCCGACGCGGTCGTAGCCGGCCTCGTCGATCCGACGCCGAGGCCAGCCCCCGGGCTCTCTTCGCAAGATTCCGCCCTCGCCCCGCGGGCTTCGCCGGCGATCGTTGACACCCCACATTAATTCGATGATCATATAAATAAGATTCTCTCGAATCAAGAACCCTGTGCGCCTTCGCTGCAGACCGCGCCCGCCACGAAAGGGATCACACCGTGACGACCGAGGCATACGTCGACCTGCACGCCAAGATCTACGACGAGTTCTGGAGCTTCTACCCCGCCAGGATCGCCAGGGCCCTGCTGCGGCTGCACCAGACCGTCATGCCGGACACCGAGCGCCGCGTACTGGACGTGGGCTGCGGCACCGGCATCGTGGCCGGGCGCTTCCTTGCGGAGGGATACCGGATCACCGGCCTGGACCTGTCGAAGGCCATGCTGGAGCGGGCCCGCGAGCGCTTCACCGACGCCGGGGACCGGGTCACCCTGATCCACGCCGACGCCACCGACTTCACCGTGCCCGTACCGGTCCCCTTCGCCTTCTCCACCTACGACATCCCCAACCATCTCAGGAACCTCGACCAGGTCGGCTCCTACCTGCGAGCCGTTCACCGCGCGGTGGAACCCGGCGGCATGTTCGCCTTCGACCTGACCACCGCCAAGGGCCTGGAGGCGATGAACCGCATCTGGATCAAGGATGAGAAGTCCGCGATGTTCCTGTTCCGTGGCGCCATGAACCAAGAGGAAGGACGCGGGTTCTTCCGCATCTCCGGGGTCGTGCGCGCCGACGACGGCCGCTACGACCGGTTCGAGTCCACGATCGTCAACACCGCTCACCCGGTCGGCGACGTCGTCGACCTCATGAGGGACGCCGGCTGGAACGACTGCCGCGTCGGCACACCCGACCGGCCGCTCACCTCGCCCGAACACCCCGAGGAAGAGGACCGGGTGCTGTTCGTGGCCCGCAAGGACCCGGCCTGACAACGACCCACGAGACGGCAAAAAGGCGACGGTGTCCTGGCGGATCAGCGGGCGGGCCGTACTCGAGGCCGAAGGTGCCGCACAGGTGATGGCCGGATGAGGCCATGTGCCGGGGATGTTTACGGCGGTCGTACGCGTGACACGTGGGGCGGAAGTGTCTCAGTAGGCGCGAGGTGCCCCGTGGCCGCCGAAGCGAGCTCGTCGATTCGGGCCGCTTGGGCGTGGACCTGCGGCTTTGCGCTGTTCAGAGACGGTGCGGAGGGGCCGTCCAGGTCTTGCGTGGGGATAGCCGATAAGTATCGGGGGATCCGTAATAAAATGAGAACTTCATTCGGTTTGTTTCGGCCTGGCCCGACTTAATGTGGTTATTGTGTGTATTCGCGTGATTGCCTAACGTCATCGGCGTGGGCCCTCCGGGCCTGGCCGGGAGGCGTGCGATGGGGTTTTTGCGCAGCAAGACCACAGGATTCTCCGCGATCGTCACGACGACGCTGAATCAGCCGTGGACGATGTGGTCCCTGCGCGGGGATGAGGCCGCACTGGTCGACACGAAGGCTCTGCAGTGGCACAAGCCGCTGGCACAGGCGTTCGACGGGGCGTTCGCCACCCTGCCCGAGCCGTTCGCCGGCTGCAGCGACGGCGTCATACGCCTGAGCCAGGGCTCCACGCTCTTCCTCGCCGGCGACCAGTGCCTGGAGCAGGACTGGAACAAAAAAGTCCTCCACCAGGGGCCGATCATCGACTACCCGGGCCTCGGGCCTCACATCCCGGCCGCGTTCCGCAGCGACCTCGACGTCGCGGTGCAGTTACCCGCCGAATACAGCACACGCCGCACCCTGCTGATCAAGGGTGATCAGTGCGCGGTCATCAGGTGGGGCGAGGGCGTGGGCTATCAGGGGCCTCTGTCGGGGATGGAAGGCGCCGGGTGGAAGATGCTGCCCGCGGACATGAGCGGCGACTTCGATCACGCCGTCATGTGCTTCCCGAACGGGGTGTATCGAACCTTGTTCATCAAGGGCGACAAGGCGATGGACCTCGACTGGGGCAGGGGCCCCACAGCCGTGGGCACCTGGGGCGAGGTGGTGGCCGGACTGGCCGCCCTGCCCGCCGACTTCCAGAAGCCCCGCCTGCCGGCCGCCGGACGGTTCTCCGGCGTCGCCGACGGTGTGCGGGTCGATCTGCGCGTCGACCTGGAGGGCGAACTCCCGGTGGTCTCCGGTGACCTGTTCACCGTCTCCAACGGCGCGTACTACAACTCCTTCATCCTGGACGGCGGCCAGGCCGTCGAGCTGCCCGCCACCATCACCGGCACCGCGAAGTACGCCACCGAGACCGGCAGGACGCGGGTGTCGGTGAGGGTGGACAAGCTCGCTCCCGGCGGCACCGCCACCCTGACCCGCAGCACGCCCGACGGATCGGACCCCACCGTCTTCACCTGCTCGTATGTCTCCCGGTTCCTGCGGACCATCGACTGGGAGATCGACTACGTGGCGGGAAGCACGCCGGTCGGCCAGTACGCCACCACCGACCACCCCCGACCGCCCGGACTGGACAAGAGGATCATGACCGTCCAGGCGGCCTTCGCCGACGCCGGAGTCGAACTACGCACCGCGGGCGCCGCCAACGAGGTGGCTCTGTCCGAGGCGGACAAGGACAAGATGTGGTCGGTGGCCGAACTGGACGCCGCGATGCGCCGCCACTTCAGCCTGCACCGCGACGCCCTGCAGTGGAAGCTGTGGACCTTCATCGCCACTCGCAAGGCCTACGACGACGGTACGGCCAGCCCCGCCGACGGCACCATGTTCGACGGCGACGGCACCTTCCAGCGACAGGGCATGGCCACCTTCTACGACGTCATGAAGGAGGTCGAGATAGTCGGCACGCGCGATGAACTGTTCACCTTCATCCACGAGATCGGCCACGCCCTCAACCTGGCCCACACCTTCGGCAAGCAGGACGCCATCCCCAAGCAGCCGCTGGGCCTGCGCAACGGTTACGGCGACAAGTCGTTCATGAACTACCAAGGCGAATACCTGGGAGACCCGGCGACAGGGGAAGGAAACGGTGATGCCGCCTTCTGGGAGGCGTTCGCCTGGCAGTTCACCCCCGGCGAGCTGCGGCACATGCGCCACGGCTTCTACGAGCACGTCGTCATGGGCGGCAAACCCTTCCTGACCAACGCCGCCCACCTGCCCGCCCTGGCCCCGCCCGCCCCCAGCCGGTCCGGGCTGCGCGTGCGGCTGTCGGGCAGCGAGTCCTTCTCCCACGGCGAACCCGTCACCGTCGAGATCAAGCTGTCCCTGGACGGCAGCCGCCCGGCGGCCGAGGCCGTCGACGATCTGAAGCCGGGAGGCAGCCACCTCACCGTTCTGATCACCGATCCGGCCGGTAAGGTCCGCCCCTTCCAGCCGATCGCCCGCGACTGCGGCAACCACGATCGCATCACCCTCGACGAGGGCACCCCGGCCCTGTACACCGGCGCCTACCTCGGCTACGGCGCCGGCGGCTTCACCTTCCCCGAGCCCGGCACCTACCGCCTCCAGGCCCGCTACCGGGCACCCGACGGCTCCACCGTCGTCTCACCCGACCACCTCATCGCCGTCAAGGCGCCCGCCGACGACACCGACCGTGCCGTCGGCGACCTGCTGCTGGGCTCCCAGCAAGGCATCCTGCTGGCCCTGCGCGGCTCGGACGCCCCGCAGCTCGCCGAGGGCAACGCCGCCCTGGACACCCTCATCGCCGACCACCCCGACCACCCGCTGGCCGTGCACGCGCGGATGGCCAAGGGCGCCAACGCCGGACGCAACTTCCTGACCCTCACCGAGACCGGCGTCGAAGTGCGGCCCGCCGACACCGACACCAGCATCGAACAGCTCGCCGCGGTCGTGGAGACCACCCTGGACCCCACCACCGACGCCGGCGTCGACAACATCACCCTGAACGAGAGCATGCGCCGCCTGGCCCGCGCGCACGCCCGCGCCGGAGACCTCGAACAGGCCGACACCGTCCTGGACCAGCTCGTGGAGACCTTCCGCGACAAGGACGTCCCAGAACCGGTGCTGGCCACCATCGTCGAGCAGGCCGAGACCGCCCGCACCGAGTTGCACGAGCAGGCCTGACAGCTCCCCGGCCCTGATGTCCACGGGCCTGCGCCGTCCCCGCGGGCGGCGCATGGCCCCGATGACCTCACCACCCTCGATGTCCCCTTCCCGTAAGGCGCCGGCCTGCGAAGGGGTGAGAAACGCTCCCCAGAGGTGCCCGCAGACCGTCCGATGGTGGACAAGAGCGGCACCTGACGACTTCACACCGGCGGCGGCCGCAGAGCCGCCCGCCACCCGCGTGAAGCCGTCATGGGGAGTGAGCACGATCGACCGGCGTCGCCCGTCCCCCGTTCGAAGGATGTCCGATGACAGGAACCCGCCCCGCCCTGCCCGACGCCACCACCCCGGAGTTCCAGGCCGAAGCGCTCGCCGAGGCCAACGCCTACCGCGCCAAGCACCACGCGCCGCCTCTGGTCCTGGACGCCGAACTCAACGCCTACGCGTTGGAGCGGGCCCGGTCCCGTTCCGAGCAGGAAAGGCTCGCGGCCGGTCACACCGGCCTGCGCGCGCAGACGGGAGAGAACATCTTCTGGGGCGGCGACGCCGAGGCCCTTCCCGGATCCAGAGCGGTCAAGAAGTGGTACGACGAGATCTCCGCCTACGACTTCGCCGCCGCCCAGTTCTCCTCCGCCGCCGGCCACTTCACCCAGCTGGTCTGGAAGGCCAGCACCAAGGTCGGCATCGCGCGCGTCGCCGGGCAGCCCGGTGAGTACTTCGAGACCTACATCGTGTTCGTCTTCGAGGAGCGCGGCAACATGGAAGGCGCCTTCGCCGACAACGTGCTGCCCGCCTGACCGGATTCCCGGGGACGCCGGGATGTGCGGCACGCTCGACGTGCCGCACCTGCCCGGCATGTGACCAGGTGAGCTTGCTCCGCTTTGACGGACACCATCGTTGTGGTGGTCAGGCTGCGCGGGCGGCCTCGTAATCGGCAGGGCTACGGTAGCTCAGGCTGCTGTGCAGCCGGTGCAGGTTGTACCAGCCCTCGATGAATTCGAAGATCGCGCTTCGGGCGGCGGAGCGGGTGGGCCAGGGCTGGACGTCGAGAAGTTCGCCCTTGAGCGTGGCGAAGAACGACTCGGCCAGCGCGTTGTCCCAGCACTGACCGGTACGACCGACCGACAGTCGCACTCCGAGCCGTTCAGCCAGGGCGGTGTAGTCAGCGCTGGTGTACTGGCAGCCCTTGTCCGAGTGAAAGATCACCGGTCGGGTGGGGCGGCGGCGTGCCCAGGCCTGGAGCAGCGCGTCGGTGACCAGGTCGGTGCGCAGATGATCCGCCGTCGCCCAGCCGACCACCCGGCGCGAGGCGATGTCGATGACGGTGGCCAGATACAGCCAGCCCTCCTCGGTGGCGATGTAGGTGATATCGCCACACCAGCGGGCATCGAGCCCGGCCGCATCTGGTGTGAAGTCGCGGCCGATCAAATCCGGCCGGGTGCCGGCGCCCGGGCCGGGGACGGTGGTCCGCCGCCGGCGCCGCCGATACCGTCCGGCCAGGCCGAGCACGCGCATCAGTCGGGCCACCCGCCGCCGGCCGCACTGCTCACCGTCTCGCTGCAGTTGCGCGTGCACCCGCGGCGCGCCGTAGCTGCCCCGCGAGCGTGCGTGCACCTCGGCGATGTGCTCGGCCAGCTCCGCATCACGCACGGCACGCGGACCGGGCAGCGCGCTGCGGCGCGAGTAGAAGGCGGCACGGGAGACTCCCAGCAGCTCACACGCCCGTTTGACGCTGTGGCCGCCCTGCTTCTCCGCCTCGATGAACGGGTGCACGCTCACCGGGTCTCCCTCACGAAGAAAGCCGTCGCTCGCTTGAGCACGTCGACGTCTTGGCGAAGCCGCTGGTTCTCCCGCCGCAACGCCTGCAGCTCCTGCCGCTCACTGCTGGTCAGCCCGTTCCTGTCGCCGGCATCGACCTCGGCCTGGCGCACCCATTGCCGCACCGCGGTCTCGGTCAGATCGAAGTCCTTGGCCACCTGCCCGACCGGGCGGTCACCGCGCCGGCACAGCTCGACGATCTCGGCTTTGAACTCGGGCGTGAACGAGCGGCGAGGACGCGGCTTCTTCTTCCCCATGCTCTCCATCATGGACATCCTCTCGGGGGCGAGCCCCTGATCTCGGATGTCCGTCAAACCGGATCAAGCCCAAGGAGGGGAAACCTCCGACTCACCTCACCTGACACGCCGTCCTCGACCTGCCACCCGCGGCGCCCGATGCACCCGCACGGGCGCCGCCAGGCGACATGCAGGCATCCTCCGAGAAGTGCCGTCGCCGAATCCGGGACCGTAGGCTCCTGCTCGGGCCGCGGTTGCGGTGATGGATCGTCGAGCCTGTCCGGTGAACGACGCAACCCGATCTTGATTGCTTCCATCGGGAGTCCGGGTTCAGACGGCCTTCGAAGGTGATCGCGAAGGCGTTGAGGGCGATCTTCCACCGTGTGATCCGGCGCCGGCGGTCACCGACGTGCGCCAGGCGCACATCGGTGTCATCCCGCTCCCCGGCGGGCCGCGCTGTGCCGATGGGCCATGGGGTCTGTCGAGCCACATCATCATGTTCCCGGCAGGAAGGCGCGCGCCGACGGGCATCCGGTCCCCGACGACAGCCGGGAACCGGATGCCCGCATCGATCGTGCCTCAGCAGTGCTTGCCCAGCGACATGCGCCGGACAAGGTGGAACGTGCGAGCGTCGAACCGGCCGGAGGCGAACCACCGGTATCGCTGGGTCTCGCTGGGCAGGTTCTTGACGAACTTGCCCCGGTCGGCGCGGTCCTGGACACGGTCGTTGGTCACCACACCGATGACGGCGTTGCCGGAGTCCTTGAGATATGCCCACATCAGCCAGGCGTCGTTGTCGTCGCCGCTGGTGACCGTACCGTCGAACGTCGCCGTACCGTCCGAGTACAGGGTCCATCGCGCACCCTCGAACATCGTACAGTCGCCCGCTGTCATCACCTTGTTCCAGGTGAAGGTCTTGGAGGCGAGCGCGTGGGCCGTCCCCGTGGCCGGGAGCACCGGTCCGGCGGCCAGAGCCAAAGTGGCTGCGGCCGCGCCCACCATCCTGCGGATATCGCGCATGAGACTTTCCCTTTCTTTTCGCCGAACGTCCTTCCACGAAATTGTTGGCGCGCGGCGCATATCGCGGTATACGCGGAAGTACGTAGAGCCACAGGAGGCCCGATGCTCTCCAGGAACAGATACGACCGGGTTCTCGACCTGGCAGTGGAGTTGGTGACCATGAATCCCGCCGAGATCGATTACGGCTGGATCGCCGAATTGCTCCAGCAGGTGCTCGAGTGCCCCACGGCCACCTTCTCCGAAGTCGGCCGGGAGGGGGTCACAGGGCTGGGGTGGCCCAAGAGCCGCCTGCCGGCCGCCACGATGACCGACGTCACCCGCCGCAACATGGAACGTCACCCGCTGATCCAGCACTACACGCGGACCGCCGATCGCAGGCCGCTGGCCATCACCGATCTGATGAGTCTCAAACGCTGGCGCTCCTCGGCGACCGGTTCCGACATTCATCTCGTCACCGGTTTCTACGATCATCTGGCACTCCCCCTGCTGTCCCCTCCGGGCACCATGAGGGCGTTCGCGCTGGGCAGGGAGAGGGAGACGTTCACGAAACAGGAACGCGAGTTCGTCGAAAGGCTCCATCCCCTGCTGATCGCGATGGATCACAAAGCGCGCCTGTCACGATCCCCGGCCACGCGAAGCCGCCTGACACCACGTGAGGAACAGGTTCTCGAGCTCGTCGCCGCGGGCCTCACCCGCCAGGTCGCGGCACGACGACTGAAGATCTCCATCAGGACCCTGGACAAGCACCTCGAGGTGATCTATCGCAAGCTGGGGGTGAACAGCCATATCCAGGCGGCCCTCTGGCTGAACGCCTCCCGGGCGGGAAAGACCCCACCACAGGCGAGACCGTCCCCCTGACCCGCGACCTCGCCGGGTTCCCCCGCCCTCCTCAGGATCGCGTTCCCCACCTCGCCGCGTTCGGCCCCTTCAAGGTACCCACCACCTGGGCCGGCAAGGCTCCCGGCAAGACGGCAGTCGACCAGGATCCGATGCCCCGACCGGGAGCCTCGTTGCCGTCTTACCGCGCCTCGATACCGCTGTCCGACCACATCGTGATCCGCTTCTGGCCGATTCACCTCTTCGTGCTGGTCTCTTGACGGTTTCGTCGAGAGACGAGTTCGAGGAGAACTGACGGCTGCTAGCTCGGCAGGGGGAATTCGGGGCGGCGGCTGATCCGTTCGCGGACGGCGGCAGAGCCGAAGTGCCGGTCGATGAGGCGTGCCGCCTCGGCCCACTGCTTCATGGTCGTGGCCGGGCCCAGGACGTTCGTGACGAAGGGGTCGCTCCATCGCGCCTTCGCGCGCTTCCACAGCACGTCGGGGGGATCGGTGAGAATGTTCCCCACCGTTCCCTCGTAGATGGGCATCGCCCGCACCTCTCCGTCCGGCTCGATCTGCAGGGCATTGAAGACGAAGCCACGGGCGATCAGTTCGGGGTGCATCTGCAGGATGCGGTTGTCGGTCGTGCCCACCATCACCGAGGCGGGTGCGAGGGATCGCAGCCGCCGGGCGTGGTCCGGGTCGTTCAGCCGGTTGATCTGTTCCTCGGTGAGCAGCTCGTGCTCGTCGAACCGCGGGCGGCTCGCCAGTCCTCCCGGTACGGCCGCCCCGAAGGCGATGAACCGAAGATGGCCGAACCGGGACGCGATGGCCTCGCAGAACAGCTCCATGTGCTGGAAATTGCTCTGCAGCAGGACGCAGTCGATGCCGAAGTCGAGGGGCGGTCGTCCGCCGGACTTTCGCTCCGCGCCGACCTCGTCGAGAATCGTCAGCGCCCGCATCGCGCGGGAGAACGAGCCTTGCCTGCCGCGGATGCGGTCATGCACCTCGGGGGTCGCGCCGTCCACGCTGACCACGACCTTGTCGCAGACGTCGGCCAGCTTCCGGGCGGTGTCGTGATCCATCAGCCAGCCGCTGGTGTAGACGGCGACTTTCAGTCCGGCGTCGGCCATGCGTTCGATGACCTGGATCAGGTTCGGGATCAGCAGCGGCTCGCCTCCGGCGATCGAGACCCCTTCCGGCCGCATGGCGGCGATGGCCTCGGCGACGCGCAGCATGCCGTCCTCGCTCAGTCGGCGTGCGGGCCGCCTGCCCGACTCCGAGTAGCAGTGAACGCACCGGAGCGGGCATGCGTAGGTGATGTCCCAGATCACCTCGTCCGGTCCCTCGTGACGTGCCATTTCGTATCTCCTTTGAGCCGCGGTTGTTCTGGTCGCCGAGCGTGCGTGTCATCGAGGCGCCTTGGCCCTGGGGCTCTCCCGATGGCCGGCCGGGTCGGCGTGGAGCGGGGAACTCCTCACCGGTTCGCCGTGCGTGCCGATCCTCGTGCCGGTCAGGAAGTCCACGACCTCGTCGAGCAGCGCCCCGCCGCCCCGGCCGTTCAGCGGGTAGTGCTTCCCGCCCGTTATCTCCCGGTAGACGAACCTGCGGTGCGCCGCCAGCCTCCGGGCCAGCGCGCGCGAGTGCTCCACCGGGACGACATCGTCCTGCTCGCCGTGGATGACCATCAGAGGCGCCTGGATCCGGGGGCACAGGCGGAGCAGGTCTCGTGGGCCGAGGTCGTCGTCGAGGTCGTCGTCGAGGTCGGTACGGCCGCCCAGCCGGTCGAGGAGCGACCGCACCGCGGGCGAGCCGTCGGCGTACAGGCGGGAGCCGGACAGGAAGGGGCCGACCACCACGCAACTCGACCACATCGGCGGGTCCGCCGCGGCTGCCAGCAGGGCCAGGAACGCGCCGTACGACGCGCCGAACAGCATGGGCGCCGGGTGCCGCGGGTAGTGGCGCGCCGTGTCGACGGTGGCGAGGAGGTGGCGGACGTCGGCCAGATCGGGGCCGCCCCACCGGTCCACGATGGCGGCTCGATGCGCGGCCCCGTAACCGGTGCTCCCGCGTTGGTTGGGCGCGATCACGCTGATCCCCGCCCGGGCGAAACGCTGGAGGGTGGGGTCGAAGCTCAGTTCCCAGGCGGCTTCGGGGCCGCCGTGCAACGCGATGAGCACATGTTCGCTCTGCCGCCAGTCTGGACCGTAGACGACGGCCTCCATCGTCCCGGCGGGCCCGTCGAAGCGCTCAAGCCGGGCGTCGCCCCAGGGCAGGGTGCCCGGCGTGTCGTGTCCGTCCGCCCACTCCGCGGCGGTGCCGGGCGGGTCGACGGCGAGCACGCCGGAAGGATGCGTCGGGGTGGAGTAGCCGAAGCGCAGCGCGTCCTCGGTCCAGGCGCTCGCGAACCCGATCACTCCTGGCGGGATCGGCTGCTCACGTACCCTGCCGGTGCGCCGCTCGTGGATCAGCAGGCGGGAACGCGCTCCGTCGGTGACCTTCAGCGCGAGCCGGTCCCCGGCCGGGTCGACGGCCAGCGGCAGCACGACACCCTCGATGTCGTTCAGCTCGCCCGGCAGGCGAGCATGCGCGTCACCGGGGGTGAGCCAGCCCAGTTTCACGCCGTCCGGGGTGTCGACCGCGACCAGCACCTCCCCCGTCGCGGGGGACGACAGCAGGACCGTGCCTGCGTCGTGGGCGAACGGTGTCACGACGCCGTTCGTCAGATCCAGTGCGACGGCTCGGCGTTCGCCGTCCACGATGTGATTGGCCGCGAGCAGGCGACCGTCGGGCGTGAGGCGGCACTCCTTCGTGATCGTCCCCGGCAGGCCCACGATCGGTTCGAGGCCCTGGTCGGTGAGCCGCCGGATGACCGTGCGGCCGTCCGCGCAGGACACCAGCATGGCCGGCACGGCAGGATCGGGGCTCGGAAAGGCGCGCACCCCCTCGGCTCGTACCGTGGCCACCCGATGCTCGATGTGGCCGCCGGAATCGGACGGGGTCATGACGGTGACCTCATGGGTGCCGGATCCAGGCCGTAGCAGGACGATCCTTCCGTCCTCCGCAGGGATCACCTGGGCCGGCACCACGACGGCGGTCGCCGTGTCGACCCGCCGGACGTCCGCGTGCCCCCGCTCGAACGACCATGCCTCGACGGTGATCCGGCCGTCGCCGTCGATGGCCAGGCAGGCGGCACGTTCCCCCCGCGCGGAGAACCGGAGGCCGACTCGATGAACCATGTCGTCCGGCGCCACGTTCACTGCGATCCCTCCGATCCGGCTTTCGTCAACGGATGAGCCTGGTGAGCAAACGCCGTCCCGCTCCGTCCAGGCGGCCCGGCGGGGTTACCGGCCCCTCCCGGGCAGAGCCGTGGGAGGGGCCGGCACGTGTCATTCATCGGGAATCCGTCAGACGATCGAACGGATTTCAGAGAAATGTCGGCCTCGACTAGATCGTCGAGCCCTGGTATTCGCAGGTAATGATGAGACACGTCGCGAAACACGGGTAAAGGCCCACGACCGCGGGGTCTTCGGCGGGCAGCGTGTTCAACGCCATGATGTCGATCTCCATAGGAATCACCTCCCTCCATGCTGGGTCTGGTCTCCGTGCCACGGAAGCGTGCACGGGAGCTGAGGAAAAGCCGATGTTCACGACCCCGGGGAGAACGCCTCGGGCAGCCATTGCCGCGGACCACCGTGCCGCAGTCGAATGAGGAAGGCGAGGATTCCGGACAGGCCATTCGCGAAGTACGCGAAGCTATCGGTGCCGGACACATCGGGAATCACCTGGCGGCCATCCCGGTGAAAACGCCGCAGATAAGCGGCTCGGACGAGTTCCTGCGCCCATTCGCGATAGCGCGGGGTCCCGGTGGCCTCGGCCATGTCGATCAGGAGCTCACCACCGCCGGCCAGGCCGCAGCATTGGCCGGGCATCGTGGACCATTGGGATCGGCGGATCGCGGTGGCGGCCTGATCGAGCAGCGGACAGAGGCTTTCGTCGCCGGTCTGGCGCCACATCTGGAGCAGGAAGGCTCCAACTCCGCTCGATCCGCTGCACCAGCGGGTGTGCAGGGTCTCGTCGCCGGGCCCGGCGCCCCAGTAGGCGGCGTCGTCCTTCGTCCGCGCGGCCGACACGAGCGTGCCGGCCGCCTCCCCCGCGAGGTCGACGTAGGAGCTGTCGCCGAGTGCCCGTCCGGCGGCGAGCAGGAAGGCTCCGATCCCCGCCACCCCGTGGGCGAAGCCGTAGTGGACGACGCCGGCCAGGGAGGAGGTGAAATCCCGCGGGATCGGCCACAGGATCTGTCCGTCCCGATGTTCGGCCGCCGCCAGCAGAGCGTCGGCCGCCGTCCGCGTCCGGGCGAGGAACTCCTCGTTCCCGGTCTTCTCCCAGAATCGCAGCTGGGCGAGACCGGCCCCTGCGGTGCCGTGGCAGACGTCGGGGTTGGGCCAGGAGAGGGGCACGCGCAGCGCGAGGTCGGTCGCGACGTCGACCAATCGCCGGTCGTCGAGCAGCCGGCCCGCTTCCAGGAGCGCCCATGCCGTGCCCGACCGGCCGAACTGCAGGCCGGGGAGCAGGCGGGGCTCGCGCGGCACGGCACGGCGGATCCAGTTCGCCGCGATGGCGACGGCCTCTTCCAGCGCCGTGCCCGGCCGGACCTCATGGGCACGGGTGAGCACGCCCAGCACCCCGGCGGCGCCGTGCTGCACGTTGAGCGGATCGGTCGTCCGGTCCCTGGGCGTGGCCGGCCACAGTCGTGCCTCGTTCTCCGGCTCCATGGTCGCGATCAGATGATCGATCCCGTCGGCGATCAGCCCATCGACGGCCGCGTCGCCGATCTGCTCGGGTTCCGCAGAGACGCCGAACGGAACGGCGTGGGCTTCCTTCATGAGGTCGCGTGCGGCCGCCAGGCCGGGACGCCGCGCGGGGTCCTCGTCCATGAGCCCGAGGACGACGGCTGCCAGGCGGCGCACGGCCGGATTGCCGATCGACATGTGCGCCAGCCAGGCCCGCAGGCGCTCGTGCGTCGTACGCACCTGCGGCCGCTCGGGCGCGAGCAACGGGTCGACCCCGGTGGCCAGGTGGAACAGCGTCGCGCCCAGGCCGTACAGGTCGACCCTCTGGTCGGGGGCGGGGCCCAGACCTGTCACCGGTACCTGCTCGGGAGCGCCGTAGGCGGGAGTGAACGCCCGCACCGTGGTCTCGCCGGGGTGGGCGGCGACCTCCACGTCGATCAGGCGCAGGTCGCCCTCGGGTGTGACCATCACATTGTCGGGGGTGAAATCCTGAAAGACCAGCCCGAGCCCGTGCACCGCCTCCAGCAGGCCGATCAGCTGCGAGGCCAGCCTGACCGCCTCACCGGCCGGAGGTCCCCAGGCGACGTCGCCGGCGAACCGCAGCCGGGTCCGCACCGATTCCCGCAGGGTGACACCGGCGACCGCCTCCTGCACCAGGAACAGGTCCCCTTGCTGGTCGAACAGGCCGACCAGGCGGGGCGTCACCGCCGACGTGCCCAGCCTCTCCAGCAAGGACGCCTCACGCCTGAGCGCGTCGCGGGCGTCCCTCCCGGTCAGGTCGCCGTTCACGTGGGCTCTGGCCTGCTTGACGATCACCTGCTCGCCGGTCACCTGATCCGTGGCCCGGTAGACGCCGCCCCTGAAGGCGTGCCTGACCGCGACGCCGACCGCGTACCGTCCGTCCAGCAGGACCGTCGCGGGTGCGGCGGCCTGGCCGGTCGCGCCGGCCGGCGCGGGCCGGAAGGGATCGCGTGGCGCCCAGGCCGGCGGGGTGAACCACGCCTCGCGCCGGTCGAGGACCGGCTCACCCTCGGGGTCGACCAGCATCGCCTCGTACGACCCGTCGTTGCCGAGCATCGGCAGCCCGCGGAACGCGCCGAACCGGTAGTGCACCAGGCTGCCCTCACGGTAACGCCGGTCGGACAGGATCCCGGGGCCCGGCAACCCCGCCGTCGACTCGTGCAGCTCGTCGGCCAGCAGGCGCAGCCGCTCCTCGTCGCCCCGCGGGTATGCGGTGATGAACTTGCCGCCGCCGCCTCGGTCGTAGCGCGCCGACGTCAGCTGCCGCACGGCGTCGAGGGTGTGCGCGAACTTGAATTCGCATCCGTGCCGGACCAGCACGTCGGCGGCCCGGGCCAGTACGTGAGGAGCGGACAGGACCGTCGCCGACAGGTGCAGTTTCCATCCCTGGACGATCTGCCGTCCCGGCTGCCGACCGGGACGCACGGTGCACCAGAAGTCGCCCGGCTCCACCCGCCAATCGACGGCTTCGTGGCGGCCGATAACGGCACGTACGCAATCCTCCAAAATCGTATCTTCGACTGCCATGCTCTGTGCGCGCGGTGTGGTCATACGTGTTCTTCCGCCGGTGATGACAATGATCCGACCGATGTGATCCGCTTTTGCCGGCGGCTCGTTCTCGCCGGTGTCACACCGATGGCCGCGGTCGCCGATGAGCCGAGCGGTGGCGTTGACGCACATGACGGCTCCCTTCGAGGCTGGTTGTGATCAGGCTGCGCGGGCCGGAAAAGGAAAGCCGCGGCGGCGTGATGAGCTGCTGGAGCAATAGTTGTAATCGGCCGTTCATGGCGTGGTCTGCGTTGTTCTGCACACTGGGCACTTTTCATCCTGAGCAGCGAGCGGACTCGATGGCTTCCAGGGTGAGGATCGCCTGCACGATCGCGGTGACCCGGTGCGGGCAGCGGCGGAGTCCGGCCAGGGCTTCCCAGGTCTTCGGAGTCGCGACCGCACGCCCATGGCCCGGAGTGGTGACGAGCATCACATTGACCCGTTTGGCTAATGCCACTAGCTTTTAGCTACTGAAGTTAGCTAATCCATGGGGAGCATCGTGACCGAACACCTGAGCATCGACGGCAACACCATCGCCTACGACGTGACCGGAGAAGGGCCCCTGGTCGTCCTCGCGCACGGCATGGGCGACAGCCGGCACTCTTACCGTTTCGTCGTTCCGGCCCTGGTGGCGGCCGGGTACCGGGTGGCGAACGTGGACATCCGCGGCTGTGGTGACTCCGGTCTCGGCTGGGACGGCTACAGCCGCACCGACATCGCCGGCGACCTGGTCGCGCTCGTGCGCCACCTCGGGGGGCCGGCAGTGATCATGGGGCAGTCGATCAGCGGCGGTGCGGCGACCATCGCGGCCGCCACGGCGCCCGACGTGATCACCGGCATCATCGAGCTGGCCCCCTTCACCCGCAAGCAGTCGGTCTCCGTGGGTGCTCTGCTGCGAGTCAAGCGCTACCGGGCCGGCTCCACCCAGCTTGGGATGACCATGCTCCTGGGAAGCCTGCCGGCCTGGAAGAAGTACCTCGACCTGGCCTACCCCACCAAGCCCGCCGACTGGGACGCCGAGCTGGGCCGGATCAGCACCACGATGAGCGAGCCCGGCCGGATGAAGGCCCTGCAGGCCATGTGCAAGAGCGCACCGACCGACGCCGGCGCCCAGCTGCCCAACGTCACCTGCCCGGTCCTGATCATCCAGGGCAGCCTCGACCCCGACTGGGCCGACCCGCGAGCCGAGGGCGAGAAGATCATCGCCGACCTGCCCGCCGGCCTCGGGGAACTGGTCGTCATCGAGGGCGCCGGTCACTACCCGCACGCCCAGACACCCGACAAGGTCCTCGCCCTGGCCCTGCCGTTCCTGGCCAAGACGCTCACCGATGCCTAGGGCCGGACTGAGCCCGGCGTCGGTCACCGAGGCCGCGGCCGCCCTGATCGACGAGATCGGGTTCGAGAACCTCAGCATGGGCCTGCTGGCCGAACGGCTCGGGGTCAAGACCCCCTCGCTCTACAAGCACGTCGCCGGCCAGGCCGACCTCGCCCACCGGATCGCCGTCATGGCCATGATCGAACTCGCCGACGCCATCCGCGACGCCACCCAGGGACGTTCCGGCAAAGAGGCCCTTGTCGCCGGGGCGCACGCGATGCGGACGTACGTGCTGGAGCACCCCGGCCGGTATGCCGCCGGCAACGCCGCCATCGTCACCGGGCCCGACGACCCCCTGGTCCCGGCCATCGGCCGCGTCCTCGCCTCCTGGACGGCCATGCTGCACGGGTACCGGCTGGACCGCGACCAGGAGATCCACGCGCTGCGGATGCTGCGCAGCATCCTGCACGGATTCTCGGCCCTCGAAGCGGCCGGCGGTTTTCAGATCGACACCGACGTCGACGACAGCTTCACCTGGATGCTCGGTTTCATCGACCAGGGCCTGAAGGCCAAATGGCCCGACCTGATTCCGGCCCACTGACCGGCCGGTCCCGCCCGATGAACCGTCCCGCGTCCTCCAGGAAGGCGCGGATCTCCTCGGCCTCCGGGACGCCGAGTTCCCCGTAGAGGCCGAGGGCCAGCCGCCCGTGCTCACACGCCCGTTCCGGACGGCCGAGCGCGAGGTGGGCGCGCGCCAGCCCGGCGTGGGCACGGGCCCGCTCCGGCCGGTTGCGCGCCAGGTCGGCGAGCGCGAGCGCGGCCTCGTGCTCCTCGGCCGCCCGGGCCGGGTCGCCCGCCGCCTCGGCCAGCCCGTTGAGCGCGACCGCCTCGTCACCGGTGTTGCCGAGCCTGCGATAGAGGGCCGCGGCCTGCTCGTGGCGGACGCGCGCCTGGGCGAGCTCCCCCTGGTGACGCAGGACGACGCCGAGATGGTCGAGGGTCACCGCCTCCCCCGCCGGGTTGCCGACCTTGCGGTGGAGCGCCAGGGCCAGGTCGAGGTGACGCCGGGCCTCCTCCGGACGGCCGTCCCGGTCCAGGACGAGGGCGAGGATGCCGAGCACGTGCGCCTCACCCCAGGTGTCGGCGCCGATCCGGGTCAGGTCGAGTGCCTGCCCGAGGTAGCGCCTCGCCTGCGTGTCCTGCCGCCGGCGCAGGGCCACGTTGCCCAGCGTGAGCAGTGCCCGCGCCCGTTCGGAGGCCTCCTCGCACACGTCGAGGGCCTGGTGGGCGTGCTCCTCGGCCCGCTCGTACTCGCCGAGCCGCCAGTAGGTCCACGCCAGGTCGGCCAGGGCGCGCGCCTGGACCTCGCGGTCGCCGAGCATGCGGCTGCGCTGCAGCGTCAGGGTGTGGAGCGTGAGCGCGTCGTCGTGGTGCGCCTGCCGGTCGAGGAAGGGGCGCATCGCCAGGGCCAGGAGGCCGAGGCAGATCTCGGGCCCGTGGACCGCGGTCGCGATGATGTTGGAGCGCTCGGCGTCGAGCCAGGCGCTCGCCTCCGCGGCGTCGCGGACGGGCGCGACCGGGGCGGCCGGCCGGGGGATGCCCTCCCGCTGGGCGACGCTGTCGGGGAAGAGCCGGTCCATCGCCGCGCGGGAGCGGTGCAGGTAGTAGGCGAGCAGCCGCATGACGGCGCCGTCGTCCTCGGCGATCGAGCGGGCGTGCTCGCGCAGCAGGTCGTGGAAGGTGTACCGGCCGGGTTCGAGCTGCAGCAGCATGTGGGCGTCCAGCAGTCCTTCGAGGAGCTCCTCCGCCTCCTCCTCGCAGACGCCCGCCAGCGCCGCCGCGCCACCGGTGTCGATGTCGCGGCCGGGCACCAGCCCGAGCAGGCGGAACATGCGCCGCTCGGCCTCGCACAGGTGCTCGTAGGACAGGGCGAAGGCCGCCGACACCCCGTCCAGGAGCCGGCGATGGTCCCGCAACCGGCCCGCCAGGTAGGCCACGGTCCAGCGCGGCCGGTGCTGCAGGCGGGCGGCCGAGATCCGGATGGCGAGCGGAAGGTGCCCGCACAGCCGCAGCACCTCGCGTACCGCGTCGGGTTCGCGGCCGGCCCGTTCACCCACGATCCGCTCGAACAGCTCGGCGGCGTCCTCCTCCCCCGGCGGGTCGACCGAGAGCGCGTGGGCGCCGTCCAGGGCGACGAGCCGCCGCCTGCTGGTGATCAGCATGAGGGTGTCGGAGTGTCCCGGCAGCAGGGGACGTACGTGCTCGGCGTCGAGGGCGTTGTCGAGCACGACGAGCACGCGGCGGCCGGCCAGCTCGGCACGCCAGAGGGCGCCCCGCTCGGCCGGTGGGACCGGGATGCGGTCGGCGGGCACCCCGAGCTGGCGCAGCAGGGCCTCCAGCGCGGCGGCGGCGTCGACCGGCTCGCGCCCCGCGGTGTGGGCCAGCAGGTCGATGAAGAGTCGGCCGTCCGGGTAGCGGGCGGCCAGCCGGTGGGCCGCGTGCACGGCGAGCGTGGTCTTGCCGACCCCCGCCATGCCGTCGATCGCGACGACAGCCGCCCCGTGACCCTCACCCATGAGCCGTTCCAGCTCGGCGGTCCGTCCGGAGAAATCGGGAATGTCATAGGGCAGGAAGGTGGAGCGGCGCGGCGGATCCGGGACCGCCGGTGCCGCGCCGGCCGGACGCAGGGCCGGATCGTCCGCCAGGACCGCCCGTTCCAGCTCGACGAAGGCCCGCCCGGGGTCGAGGCCCTGCTCGTCCGCGAGAGCCGCACGGTAGGAACGCGCCGCCGCCAGGGCGTCGGCCTGCCGTCCCGCCCGGTGCAGCGCCAGGACGAGGTGGCCGCTGAGCCTCTCGCGGAGCGGGGCCGCGGCCACCTGGGCGGCGAGCCGGTCGAGCAGCTCCTCGTGCCGCCCGGCCGCGAGCTCGGCCTCCACCAGGCGCTCGTACGCCGACAGCCGCCGGTCGTTCCACAGCTCCCGGGCGCCGCCGACGTAGTGCGCGTGCACGTCCTCCAGCGCCTCGCCGCTCCACAGGTCCAGGGCCTCGCGCAGCGCACCGGCGGCCACCAGCTCGGTGAAGTTCCGCGCGTCGAGCTGCCCGGCCCCGGGTCGCACGACGTAGCCGCCCGCACGGGTCTCGAGAAGCTCAGCGGCCCCCGCCGCGCGCAGCACCTTGCGGATCGCGGTGATCGAGGCATGGATCTGCGACCGGGCGGTCTCGGGCCGGTCGTGACCCCACATCGCCTCGATCAGCCGCTCCATGCCGACCACCCGGCCGGCGTTCAGCAGGAGGTAGGCCAGAACGGCCCGGTGACGAGGAGCGATGCCGGTCAGGGGCGCCCCGTCGACGATCACCTGGACGGGACCGAGCAGGGTGAGGCGCAACATCGTTCCCCCATCACGTCGCATCGCGGGCGCATAGCGAATGTATCAATCCGGGCGGCCAATCTGATCTCACACGAACCGAGACGAAGGAAACACCATGGAAGCCCGGATGAAGAACCCCGCCACGATCATCCCCGCCGCGATGCAGCCGATCCAGGCGCTGATCGGGGCCGCCCGGTCGCAGGGGCTCCCCGAGGAGCTCATGGAGATGATCCACCTGCGGGTCAGCCAGATCAACGGGTGCGGCTTCTGCGTCGACGCCGGCCTGAAGAGCCTGCGCAAGCTCGGCGAGAGCGAGGAGCGCCTCGGCATGGTCGTCGCCTGGCGCGAGGCCCCGTACTACACCGACGCCGAGCGGGCCGCGCTGGAGCTGGCGGAGGCCTCGACCCGGCTGGCCGACCGCGCCGACGCCGTTCCCGACGAGGTCTGGAACAACGCCGCCGACCACTTCGACGAGCGGCAGCTCGCCTCGATCCTGCTGATGATCGCCGTCACCAACCTCTTCAACCGCCTGAACGCCCCGATCCGGCAGATCGCCGGCACGTGGTGACCGTCGGACCGCACGCAAAGGAGACACCGGCATGCCCGCCGTCCGCTCGCACCGCTACTCCGTCCCCGACGCCGACCTCGAGGAGTTCCTGGCCCGCCGGAGCTCGCTGATCGCGACCGTACGGGAGGGGCACCCCGGCCTCACCCGCGCCGTGCTGATCCGGCTCGAGGACGGCACCTACACCGACACCTGGCACTGGGAGACCCCCGGGCAGATGGGTGCCGCGTTCGACGCCATGCCCACCTTCCCGGAGGCGCCGCTGACCATGGCCCTCACCAGGGACGGCACCGCGCTGAACGGCCTCGTCGTCGACGAACGCTGAGAGCCGGAGGGAGCGCACCGGCAGCGATGAGGTGGCTCGACATCAAGACAATGCGTCGAGCCACCTCGCCGAGCCGGCTCCGGCGGAGTCACCGCCGTCCGCCGCTCCGATGCGCGTCGGGGGTGGCGGCCCAGCTCGCGAGCAGGCGCAGGGCGTCGTGGGAGGGGGTGTCGGGGGCGGCGGTGTAGACGGTCAGGTTCAGGCCGAGGTCGGCGTGCAGGTCGATCGACTCGTAGTCGAGGGTGAGGTCGCCGATCGCGGGGTGGTGGAAGGTCTTGGTGCCGGCGTGGTGCAGGCGGACGTTGTGGGCGGCCCAGCGGGTGCGGAAGTCGTCGCTGCGGGTGGACAGCTCCCCGATCAGGTCGGTGAGGTCCTTGTTGTAGGGGTCGCGGCCGGCCTCGGTGCGCAGCAGGGCGACGGTGATGTCGGCGGCGGTGTCCCAATCGGGGAAGAAGCCGGGCCCGGCGGGGTCGAGGAACTGAAAGCGCGCGATGTTGGCCGGGCGGGTACCAGGGCCGGTGCCGGCCTGCCCGGCGGGTTTGGGTGCGCCGTCGTAGACCGGCCGGTACATGGCGCGGCCGAGCCGGTTGGCGGCCAGGATGTCCATGCGGCCGTTGCGGATGATCGCCGGGGCGTCGCTCATGGCGTCCAGCATCCGCTGGAGCCCCGGACGGACCGTGGCGGCCGGGCGGCGGACCGGGCGGGTGCGGGGGCCGGTGCCCGCGGCACGGGCCAGGTCGAACAGGTGAGCGCATTCGGCCTCGTCTAGTTGCAAGGCTCGGGCGACGGCGTTCAGGACGTCCTCGGAGACGCCACTGATATGGCCTTTTTCCAGACGGATGTACCAGTCGGTGCTCACCCCGGCCAGCACGGCGACCTCCTCGCGACGCAGACCGGGCACCCGGCGGCGGCTGCCGGGAGCCAGCCCTGCCTGCTGCGGGGTGATCCTGGCACGCCGGCTGATCAGGAAGTCGCGGATCTCGTCTCGGTTGTCGTGCATCTCCTCACTGTAGGCAGGGGCCGCGGGCGGATGGGGGGTAGAGGTCGTCCCCCCGATGAACGCGACCTCCCGCGCGTGGGACGGAGCCTGTTTCCTGGGTGGTGTCCATGACGGCGCGACGGCCTGCCACCGGCACCACCCGCGGGTGAGGGTCACCGTCCCCACCTTCCGCAAAGGAGATCCACATGCGCGGAGTAGTTCTGCACGCCCCCGGTGACGTCCGTGTCGAGGAGCGACCGGATCCAGTGATCATCGAACCCACCGACGCGATCATCCGCGTGACGGCGGCCTGCGTGTGCGGATCGGACCTGTGGCCCTACCGTGGCGTGGAAAAGCTCGACGGACCGGCCCCGATGGGTCACGAGTACGTCGGGATCGTCGAAGAGGTCGGCAGCCAGGTCACCACGATCAAGCCCGGCCAGTTCGTGGTCGGCTCGTTCTGGGCCTCGGACAACACCTGCGAGATCTGCGCCTCGGGATATCAGAGCGGATGCGTCCACCGGGTACTGATGGGCACGATCGGCACACAGGCCGAACGGGCGCGGATCCCGCTGGCCGACGGCACACTCGTCGCCACCCCCACCATGCCGGACGCGGACCTGATCCCGAGCCTGCTGGCCGCCTCCGACGTGCTCGGCACCGGATGGTTCGCCGCCGTGGCCGCCCAGACCGGACCGGGCAAGACGGTCGCCGTCGTCGGTGACGGCGCGGTCGGACTGTGCGCGGTGCTGGCGGCCAGGCAACTCGGCGCCGAACGCATCATCGCGATGAGCCGCCACGCCCCCCGCCAGGAACTCGCCCGCGCCTTCGGCGCCACCGACATCGTCACCGAGCGCGGCGACGAGGGCGTCGCGGCGATCAAGGAGCTGACCGCAGGACTCGGCGCGCACAGCGTCGTGGAGGCGGTCGGCACCCAGGAGTCGATGACCCAGGCCCTCCGCTCCACCCGCCCCGGCGGGCACGTGGGATTCGTCGGCGTCTCCCACGACGTCTCGCTGCCGGGTGACGAGCTGTTCATGTCCCTGGTGCACCTGCACGGCGGCCCCGCGCCGGTACGCCAGTACCTGCCGAAACTGATCGAGCTGATCTGCGACCGCACCATCGACCCGGGCAAGGTCTTCGACCTCACCCTGCCCCTGGACCAGGCGGCCGAGGGATACCGGGCCATGGACGAGCGACGCGCCGTCAAAGTCCTCCTCACCCCGTAAGACGGCGCCGGCGACCAAACCGTCTGAGCAGCCGCAGCAGGCCGCACCCAGGTGATCAGACCCGCGCCCGGACCGTGGCCGGGGAGGCACAGAAACGATCTCCTGTGCTTTTTTTGTATTTTTTAACAATCGACCGCCTTTACAAAGTAGATTCCTAATGTCCGATCTCTGCTCGTCGACCGTCCTCGTCCACGCAGACGAGGGAGGACGACCGCGACGGAAGCCACGACTGGAACGTGACGACATTCCTTCAGGTTCGTCCTGGTCCCCGGCGTCAATTCCGATGACGACGAGAAGAAAACAACGGCAGCCGAGATCGGGCATTCCCGGCCGGCCGTACGCGGTCGAGCGGCGAATCCATCGCGGCGTCCGTCCCCGTCCGGCGGCACGGGGCCGAGCCCTGCGATTCCCGACCCGCACGACTCCGAGTCGGCCGATTCCGACCGAAACTATCGGAACTACATCGAAAACTATAGGCATACCCCGACGAAGATGACGACGGCTTTCCATGATCATGTTGATGATCATCGACCTCCGAACGACGCGTGATCACCAGTTCGTCACGAAAGTTTCATCCCGCGCGCCGAGAGCGAGGCGCGAACCTTCCCTGGCCAGCCGCGCACAGGGGCGCCCCCCGAGGGTCCGGCACCCGGGGCCGCGAAGCACGTTACTTGACACGCACAGTCAGTTCATATTTGCTCCCTTGCATCGCACCCCATAGGGCCCGCAAGCGGCATACCGATGGCGCCGATTCATGTTAGCGCTCACACCTCGACTTCGATTTTCATGGCTCCGGGAATTCGTTCCACTGATGGAAAGGAACACCGAACATGCCTTTATCGTCGGCCCGGCTCCTGCGACCAGAGGGAATCGCAAATGTTGAAGCATAGGTCCGTCCTCGGGGCCGTGGCGCTCGCGGCGGCCGTCGTCCTGCTGACAGGACACGCGGCGATGAGCAGCGGCAGCACAGGGGCGTCGGCGTCCACCGCCTCCGCGCTCGCGGGAACCGCGGGATGCGGAAAGAACCCGACGCTGAGCAGCGGGACACACACCATTCAGTCCAGCGGGAAGAATCGCAGCTTCATCCTGCGGATTCCCGCGAACTACAACAACACCACCCCCTATCGCCTGATCTTCGGCATCCATTGGCTGAACGGCACCATGAACGACGTCGACTCCGGTGGAAGCAGCGGGGCCTCATGGTCCTACTACGGGCAGCGGCAGCTGGCGAACAACACCGCGATCTTCATCGCGCCGCAGGGCCTCAACAACGGCTGGGCCAACTCCAACGGCGAGGACGTCACCCTCTTCGACGACATCATGCGGCGGGTGGAGGCGGATCTCTGCGTCGATCCCTCGCTACGTTTCGCCATGGGGTTCAGCTACGGCGGCGGCATGAGCTTCTCCCTCGCGTGCAGCCGCGCGACGGTCTTCCGCGCGGTCGCGGTGTTCGCCGGCGCACAGCTCAGCGGATGCAGCGGCGGCACCCAGCCCATCGCCTACATGGGACTGCACGGCATCACCGACAGCGTCCTCAACATCTCGCAAGGACGGGCACTGCGGGACAGGTTCGTCCGCAACAACGGCTGTACCGCCCAGAACCCGCCCGAACCGGCCTCGGGCAGCCGGACGCACGTCGTCACCGCCTACTCGGGGTGCCGCGCCGGATACCCCGTCGTCTGGGCCGCGTACGACAACGGTCACACGCCCGCCCCGGTGGACGGGACCTACACCGAGAACGGCGCGCAGACCTGGACCAAGGGAGAGGTGTGGAAGTTCATCTCCCAGTTCCAGAGCACCTCCACGCCCACTCCGACGCCCACCCCGACCGTCACGCCGACCGTCACCCCGACCCCCACGACCAGCTTCCGGCTGCGCAACGAGGGTGCCGGGCGCTGTGTCGACTCCCCCAACAGCGCCAGCGCCAACGGCACCCAGCTGCAGGTCTACGACTGCCACACCAACGCCAACCAGCTCTTCACCTACGACTCCGGCAGACTCCAGCTGCTCGGCAAATGCCTGGACTCCCCCACGAACGCCGGCTCCGGCACCCGCGTCCAGCTGTGGGACTGTCACACCAACGCCAACCAGCAGTGGACCTTCGCCTCCAACGGCACCGTGACCAGTGGCGCCGGCAATCTCTGCCTCAGCGTCACCGGCACCGGCAACACCTCCGCCGTGACCGTCGCCACGTGCAACGGCCAGGCCACCCAGAGGTGGACCAGGGCATGACCAGCTGCTAGCCGGCGGGTCGGGTCCGGGCGACGTCGTCCGGACCCGACCCGTCGGCAGTGTGCGACCACGCCCACGCGCTCTCAGTGAACCGCGCCGGCCGTGCTGGCACGAGCGACGAGCCGCGGGGTGAGGCTCATCGCGTTCAGGTGCGCGTGCTCACCGTTGATGAGCTGGGTCAGGAGGCCCATCGCCGCGCGTCCGGATTCCTCGAACGGCTGCCACACGGTCGTCAGTTCGAGCGCGGCGGCGAGCTCGCTGCCGTCGTAGCCGACGAGCGCCGTCGGCCGCGCGGCGATCGCCGGGAGAGCGCCGTGCAGACAGGCGGCGAGCCGGTCGTGGTTGGCGACGACCGCCGTGATCTCCTCGTCCTCCATGGCCGAGCTCAGTTCCGGCCACGGGGCGGCGGGATCGTCCACGGGGACGTCCACGCAGGTGAGGTGGTCGGCGAGCCCCTGCGCCCGGAGCATCCCGGCGGAGAGGTAGTCGGTGGAGCGCTGGGTCTCGTGCACGAACGCGACCTTGCGGTGTCCCCGGCCGGCGAGGTGCTCGCCGATCAGGGCGCCGCCTCGGCGGTCGTCGATGAGGACGCTCGGGGCGTCGGGGTGATGTCGCGCGCTGTCCGGCACGTCGACGAGCACGACCGGCGGCCCCGGCAGTGACGCCGTCCTCGTCGCCTGCCTGGACAGCGGGGCGCCCATCACGATGATGCCGTCGATGTTCGCCTTCACCGGGAGGGCGTCGAGCACCGGCGCGTCCTCCGCCGCGGTCGACGGGAGGTCGTGGACGATGACCTCGATCCCGGCCGTCGCGCTCACGGTGAGGATGCCCGTGAGTCGCGTGTAGTACGAGGGGTAGGCCGAGAACGGGGCCGCGACCGCGACCCTTCTGCCGGCCGACGCGGGGGTGGACCCCCGGTACCCGAGCCGGACCGCGGTGTCGATGACCGCGCGCCGGGTGGCCTCGTTCACCCGCTGCGGATGGTTGATCGCCAGCGACACGGTCGAGATGCTCACCCCCGCCTCGCTCGCGACATCGTAGATCGTGACCCGTTTCGGCATGCCCGTCCTTTTCCCTGTCGTACATGATCACGATAAAAAACTTGTATCGAAGTTCTTCGATTGTACATAGTGAGGATCGGAAAGGCTATTGATCATGTGGAAGCGCTCAAGCGTGGACCCGTTCGTCGTCGCCGTCGATCGCCGTCTCGGTGCCGGCGCCGAACGTGTGCCCACCGATCCCGTCGCCCGTCGCGAGCACGTGAAGGCGATGGACACGGCCGCCGCGGAACTGCTGGGAATCGTTCCCGTCCCGGTCGCGACGGAGGATCACCTCGTCGACGTGGCGGATCACCCACGGGTGCGGTTGCGGGTGTTCTGGCCCGGTGAGCGGCGCAGTGAGCCCGTGCGGGCCGCGGGTGTCCCGATCCTGGTGTACTTCTTCGGCGGGTCGTTCACGATGGGCGGTCTGGACTGGCGCGGGTGGGACGCGGTGTTCCGGGCGCGCGCGGCCGACGCGGGGATCATCGTGGTCGCCGGTGAGTACTCGCTGGCCCCGGAGGTGCGGTACCCGGCCCAGCCCGAACAGTGCTGGAGCGTGTTCGAGTGGGCGGCCGGGCACGCCGCCGAACTGGGCGGGGACGCCTCCCGCCTCGCCGTCGGAGGAGCCTCCGCGGGCGGCAACCTCGCCGCGGCCGTCACGCTGATGAACCGGGATCGCGGCGATCGGCCCGTCCGCCTGCAGATCCTGGAGGCGCCCGTCCTGGATCTGACGTTCGGGCACCTCGACCCGTGGGCGAGCTCCCCGGCGCTGCCACGTTTCGTCCTCCGGCGCTCGGCGGCACCGGTCGTGCGCGACTATCTCGGCCCCCGGCGGGCGAGAAGGCGCGAGGCGTACGCGTCACCGCTGCTGGCGAAGACCCACGCGGGGCTTCCTCCCGCGCTGATCTTCACCGCGGAGAAGGACGTGCTGCGCGGCGACGGCGAGGCGTACGCGAGGGCACTCGCGGCCGCGGGTGTGCCCACGAGCTGCGTGCGGTACGTCGGGCAGACCCACGGCTCGGGCGGCTACCGGCACCACACCGCCGCGGCCGACCACCTGCACCGCGACATCGTCGCCGGCCTCCGCACCCTGCACGAGCCCGCCACCGGCTACCCGGCACCTTCCCGCCCCGCCGGGGACCGCCGATGAACGCCGTCCTGGCGAGCCTGTCACCGGCCGTTCACGCCTGGGCGGCACGGATCGCGTCCCTCTCCGCGGAGCTCCCCGGCCTGACCGGCACCGACCTCCCCTCGCGCCGGGCGGCCGAACGGCTTCTCTCCGACGCCCTCGCACGCGAGTTCACCGCGGAGGCCCCCACCCGCGTGCGCATCGCGACGGAGGACATCGACACCCCGATCGGCCCGCGACGGGTACGCCGGTACCGGCCGGACGCCATGGACGGGACGGCACCGGCACAGCTGTTCCTGCACGGGGGCGGGTTCGTCTCCGGATCGGCCGACGAGCTCGTCAACGACCGGCTCCTCGCCGCGCGCGCCGCCGACGCCGGCATCCAGGTGATCTCCCTCGACTACCGGCTGGCGCCGGAACACCCCTACCCCGCCGCGGTCGAGGACGCGATCGCGGTGCTCGACGCGTTGCGCGCGCGACCTGACCGGTACGGGGTGGACGTGTCGCGGATCGGGATCGGCGGCGCGTCGGCCGGCGGTGGCATCGCCGCCAGCACCGCCCTGCACCTGCGCGAGCGCGGCGATCACGTGCTCGTCCATCAGGCCCTCGAGGTGCCGGCGCTCGCCATGACCCCGTTCGGCGCGTCCGCCGCCGAGTACGCGCGCGGGTTCGGTCTCGACGGGTACGAACGGCTCGCCGCGCTGTATCTGGGACCGGACGGGACGACCGCGCCGTTCGCGGCTCCGCTGGACGCCGCGGACCTCACCGGGCTCCCGCCCACGCTGATCCGGGTCGCCGAGCACGACCCGCTCCGCGACGCCGCTCTCGCGTACGGCGCCCGCCTGGCCGCCGCGGGCGTGCCGACGATCACCGAGATCGGCCACGGGCACGTGCACGGCTCCCCCGGCCTGACCGCGACCTTCGAACCCGCCCGCACCTGGCAGCACCGCGTCGCGGCGGCACTGCGCGACGTCTACCACGCCCCTGGCGCCCCGGGCGTTACGCCCGCCTGATCTGACACCACGACGTGCCCGGAGGCATGATGTTCTCTTCCACCCCCCTCACCCCCGCCACCGTGCCCGGCGCCGATCGGGACCCGATGTCCGTCGCGACAAAGGAGATCCCCGGAGGCCGGCAGCCGCGCGGGTTCCTGCCGCTGTACGTGCTGGCGTGGTTCGGCGTCACCCTCGCGCTGGGAACGATCAGTGGCGCGTCCATCCCGAAAGCGCTGGCGTTCCTCGACGACGCGTCGAAGACGACGAACCTGTCGATCATCGCCGGGGTGGGCGGGGTGGTGATCATCGTCATCACCCCGCTGTTCGGACGGCTCTCGGACCGGACGATGTCCCGGTTCGGGATGCGCCGGCCGTGGCTGATCGGCGGTGCGGGCCTCGGCCTGGTGGGCGTCGCGATCCTCGCCACCACGCAGGGGCTCGGGTGGACGCTCGCCGGATGGGCGATCACGCAGACCGGGTTCGGTGCGACGAACATGGCCGTCCACGCGCTCCTGGCCGAGCAGATCCCCGCCCGCATCCGCGCCCGCGTCGCCGCCGCCACCGGGGTGGCCACCGGGCTGGGGCTCATCGTGGGCGCCCAGGTGATGGCGATCCTGCCCGACGACGCACGGTGGGCGTGGTTCGTGGTCCCCGGTGTCGCGGGGGCCGTGCTCAGCACCGCGCTGGTGTTCCGCTTCCACGACATCGTCCGTCACACCCCGGCCCCCCGGTTCCGCCTGGCGGACGTCGTGTCGACGTACTGGCTGAACCCGCTGCGCTACCGCGACTTCTTCTGGGCGTTCACCTGCCGGTTCCTGGTCACCATGTCGATCACCGCCATCTCGACCTACCTGCTGTTCATCATCCTGGACCGCCTCCACATCCCCCTCGCGGACGCGTCCGGTGTCCAGGCGCTCGCGTTGCTGATCTTCACGGTCGGCAACATCGTCACCGCCGTGGTGTTCGGGTGGATCTCCGATCGCACCGGACGCCGCAAGACGATCGTCCTGACCGCCGGCCTGCTCAGCGCCGCCGGCCTCGTGATCGCGATGGCCGCCCCCGACGTCGGCGTCTTCCTCGCCGGGATCGGAATCGTCGGCGCCGCGCAGGGAGCGTACGTGTCGGTCGACGTCGCGCTCATGACCGAGGTCCTGCCCACCTTCGACGAGGCGGGCAAGGACCTCGGCATCGTCGCCCTGTCCTACCAGGTCCCGCAACTGCTCGTCCCGATCCTCGCCGTGCCGCTGCTGGCCGCGGGAGGCGGCGGCTACGACATGTTCTTCGTCGCCGCGATCGTCTTCGCCGTCCTCGGCGGGCTCGCCGTCCTCCCCATCCGCAGCGTCCGCTGACCCCCCGTAAAGGACAGACGATGCCCACCCAGCGCCGGGCGTTCCCGGAGGACTTCGTGTTCGGGGCGGCGACCGCCGCCTACCAGATCGAGGGCGCGACCACCGCCGACGGGCGAGGAGCCTCCATCTGGGACACCTTCGTCCGCACCCCCGGCGTCGTGCTCGACGGGGACACCGGCGACATCGCCTGCGACCACTATCACCGCTACGCCGAGGACATCGCCCTCATGGGACGTCTCGGGCTGCAGAGCTACCGGTTCTCGACCTCCTGGGCCCGCGTCGTACCCGACGGATCGAACGTCAACGCCCGCGGCCTGGACTTCTACCGGCGGCTCGTCGACGAACTGCTCGCGCACGACATCACCCCGTGGCTGACGCTGTACCACTGGGACCTTCCGCAGGCGGTCCAGGACACCGGCGGGTGGCCGCACCGTGACACCGTCCACCGGTTCACCGAGTACGCACTGGCCGTGCACGACGCGCTCGGGGACCGGGTGCCCGTCTGGACCACACTGAACGAACCGCAGTGCTCCGCGTTCGTCGGGCACATCGCCGGTCGGCACGCCCCCGGGCACACCTCTGCCACGGAGGGCCTCCTCGCCGCCCATCACCTCCTCCTTGCGCACGGCCGGGCGATGCGGGAGCTGCGCGCCCGCGACGGCGGCCTCACCCTCGGGATCACCCTCAACCTCGCGCCCGTCGACCCGGTCGACCCCGGCGACGACCGGGACCGGGACGCGGCACGCCGCCTCGACGGGCAGTTCAACCGCTGGTTCCTCGACCCCCTCTTCCGCGGCGCCTACCCCGCCGACATCCTGCGGGACCTCGCCTCGGCCGTGCCCGACGCGGCGAACGCCCTCACCGCCGCGATCCACGCCGACGACCTGCGCACCATCGCCGCACCCGTCGACGCGCTGGGCATCAACTACTACC
This sequence comes from Streptosporangium longisporum, assembly GCF_039534895.1. Taxonomy (NCBI): domain Bacteria; kingdom Bacillati; phylum Actinomycetota; class Actinomycetes; order Streptosporangiales; family Streptosporangiaceae; genus Streptosporangium; species Streptosporangium longisporum. The sequence continues at coordinate 155,690 of NZ_BAAAWD010000013.1, forward strand.
AGGGCGCCTGCATCGGCGCGACACCCGCGGCGACACCACCGCCCAGCGGCGACGCCCCCACCGCCCGCGGCGGCCGGTCCTCCTGGCCTCTGCCCCACGACCTGCACGGACACGACCGGGGACTGCCCCGCACCGCGATGAACTGGGAGGTGGACCCCGCCGCCCTCACCCGGCTCCTGCACCGCGTCACGCAGGAGTACACCGGCGCCACCCGCACGCGGCTGTTCGTCACCGAGAACGGTGCCGCCTACGACGACCACCCCGTCACCGAACACGGGCGGACACGGATCCCCGACACCGCCCGCGCCGATTTCCTCATCGCCCACCTGGCCGCGATCCTCGACGCCGTCGACGCCGGGGTCGATGTCGGCGGCTACTTCGCCTGGTCACTGCTGGACAACTTCGAATGGGCATGGGGCTACACCCGGCGATTCGGGCTCGTCCACGTGGACTACGCCACCCAGCGACGCACCCTCAAGGACAGCGCGCACGCCTACCGGGACATCATCCGCACCCGCTCGATCCCCGCATGACCGGGCACCCCGCCATCGCGTGAGCCGACGTCCTCCGCCAGGCACGACGGCCGGGTGCCGTCATGCGCACCTGTCGAGGGTGTCCTCCTGGTCCAGGAGCCTGAGCAGGCGGTCGATGCGGGCCGGCACGCCGGTCAGGCGGGCCTCGCCGTCGCGGCACAGACCGGTCAGCATGCGCAGGCCGCCCAGGTCGACGAACGTGAGCCGGCTGACGTCGACGACGAGGGTGTCCCCTGCCGTGCGGGCCTCGGTCAGGGTCCGGGCCGCCGCGCGGGTGTTGGTGGCGTCGAGCTCGCCGATCAGCCGGGCCAGTCCTCCGGGTGCGGCGGGGCTGTAGGTGATGCGCAGCGCGCGGTCGAGGTGGAGCACGGCCTCGAACCAGTGCTCACCGCAGCCTGCCTGCTCCCGGGCGGTAACGGTCACGGCTTCGCCCTCAGGCATTCGTCGCGGGCCGACGGACGGCACGGCCGGTGGCCGGTGGTGCCGGGCACGACGAGGCGGCCGGTGAGGGCCGGTGCTGCACGACGGCCATGTGATCCATCCCCTCGCTTGCCTCGATGTACGCCGGCGAACCCGGCGCGTCCACTTTACGCCGGAAAGAGGATACACGAAAGACCTTTCCGGTATGCTTCTTCCTGTGCCGATGCCCGTAGCCGTCCGTTCCACGGCGACCCGCTCCGGCGACGCGGAAAGGATGTGACGTGACCGACAACAGTCCCGATCAGCCTTCGTCCTCGTGGACCTTCCTGACCCACCACGCCCGGGTCCTGCTGGAGATCGCCCGTGATCCGCAGGCGCGGCTGCGCGACATCGCGGCCGTCATCGGCATCACCGAACGCGCGGCCCAGGGCATCGTGACCGACCTGCACCAGGCCGGTTACCTGACCCGCTCCAAGGTGGGCCGCCGCAACCACTACACGATCGACCCCGACCGGCACTTCCGCTACCCCACCGAGGCGGATGTGCCCATCGGCGAGCTGCTGGACATCTTCACCCGCCACGACCAGGCCCACCGGGACCTGCCCGCAGATCTGAGGTCACCGGCTTCGAGCGGCACCGGCAGCTGACCGCGGTCAGGAGGCCGAGCCGGCCGGGTCGAGCAGGATGATGACGGTCAGCAGGACGATCCAGGCGACGACCGCGGCGAGCAGGAGCGTGCCACCGGAGAGCCCGGGGAGGAGTCGGGGCGCTTTCTTCACAGCCATCCGCTCCTGCGCAGCAGCCGGTGGACGATGAGGACGGCGACGACCATGACGCTCAGGCTGAGCGGGTAGCCCAGCAGCCAGTGCAGCTCGGGCATGTAGTCGAAGTTCATGCCGTAGATGCCCGCGATCATGGTGGGAACGGCGATGAGGGCCGCCCATGAGGAGATCTTGCGCATGTCGGCGTTCTGCTGCATCGCCACCATGTTCTGCTCACGGCCCATCAGGGCCAGGTGCGCGCTCAGGGCACTGGTGAGCAGCTCGTTGTGCTCGTCGACCTGGGCGTCGACGCGCAGCAGGTGGTCGAGGACGTCACGGAACTGCTCCCGGTTCGCCGTGCACAGCTCCACGCGGCCTTTGACGATCTCCTCCAGCACCGGGATCAGCGGATCCTGGGCGGTACGGAACTCCAGCACCTCGCGCTTGAGGGAGTAGATGTCGGCGGTGACGTCGGCCTGCTCGCCGCTGAAGACGCGGTGCTCCAGCGCGATGAGGTCTGCTTCGACCTCGTGGGAGACGCGCGAGTAGGTGTCGACGACCTCGTCGCAGATCGCGTACAGCACACCGGCCGGGCCTGCGGCCAGCAGCTCGGGGTCGGACTCGATGCGGTCGCGTACCCCGTTGAGGGGGTTGGCCCGGCCGTGACGGACGCTGATGACGAAGTCGCGGCCCAGGAACAGGTTGATCTCGCCGACCTCGATGTCGGAGGTCTCCTCCAGGTACACCAGCGGCTTGAGCACGATGAACAAGGTGTCGTCATAGCGTTCGAGCTTGGCCCGCTGGTGGGCGTGGATGGCGTCCTCCACGGCCAGCGGATGCAGTTTCACCTCGCTGGTGATCAGATCGAACTCCTGCCGGGTGGGCTCGTGCAGGCCGATCCACAAGAAGCACTCCCCCCGCTCCCGCGCGGCGGTGACCGCGTCGCTGATGTCACCGCTGATGGTCTCGCGTACGCCGCCGCAGTAGATGGCCTTGTCTACGATCACATCGGGCATTCTCCCGCATCCGAAAACCCGAAAAAGCCTCATCTGTCCTGACGGCCGCTGTGCAAGGCTCACAAAGCCCGCAAACGCTGATTTCGCAGATCACCTGTCCGGGTGACCCCGGGATCCGTTCTCCGGGAAGCGTCGGAGACGGGAGACGTCCTCTTCGTCGTCCTGACGATCGCGCTGTTCGCGATCTTCGGGCTCGTCGTCAAGGCGGTGGAGCGGCTGTGAGCGCCGTGGGGCGGGAGAGGAGCGAGTGGGTGCCGATGCCCCGCTCCCGCGCGGCGGCGACCGCATCGCTGATGTCATCGCCGAGGATCTCCCGCATGGCCGGTGGAGGCCTGGCGGTGGTCGTTGTGGACTGTGTCGCCGCGGCGGCGGCAGGAGCAGGTGCGTGGTTCCCCGCTGGATCAGGGTGTGGGTGCGGGGGAGGCCGCTGGGCGGGGGCGGGTGTTGGCCATGGTCTTCAGGGTCAGGCTGTAGGCGGTGAGGATCTCGCCGATGGGTTCGAAGTAGGAGGTGCCGCCCTGGCCGCAGTCGCCCGAGCCGCTGGAGGCGATGCCCTGGGCCTGGTCGCTGGAGATGAAGGGGGCACCGGAGTCGCCGGCCTCGGCGCAGACACTGGTGCGGGTCAGTCCGAAGACGTTGCCCTGGGCGTAGGTGACGCTGGCGTCGCGCTGCTGGATGAGACCGCAGCGGAAGCCGCTGGCGGCGCCGGAGCGGCAGACCGAGGCTCCTTCGAGGGCGATCCGGGCTCCGGCGACGGGTATGGCGCGGCCCTCGCCGTCGTCCAGCACCGGGGTGGTCTGCCAGCCGTTGTCGACCTGCACCCAGGAGTGGTCGCCGCCGGGGAAGAGCGACCCGCGAAAGACCCCCTGAACGGTCCGGTTGAAGCCGGTGGTCCTGGCGCCGGTCCTGCCGCAGTGCCCGGCGCTGACGAAACCGTCCTGGTTCCCCTTGAACACCGCGAACCCCACCGAGCACCGGCTGGTGAGGCCGACGTGGAAGGCGTGGCCGCCCCGTACGTCCTGCGCCGCCGGGTCGTGCAACGGCTCGGGAACCTCGGTGGAGGGCAGGACGACCACCGCGGCCTTGTCCACCCCGACGGCATCGATGACGTGCTGGGTCTCGTCGGTCTTCTGGGCCAGCAGCACCACCCTGTTGCGCTTGGCGTCGACGTAGCGCACGCTGGCCACCAGCGGCTCCACCGGCAGCGCCTTGTCGAGCATGCTCTTGATCGTGGTCAGTTCGCTCAGCGAGCGGGTGACGATCTCCGCGTGAGCGCCGGCGGCCAGGATCGTGGCGGTGTCGGCGGCGCTGGTGGTGGCCACCACCAGCCGGTGAGCGCTGGGTCCCCGCAGCCAGGCGCCGGCGAAACGCGCCCCGAGCCGTTGGCGCAGCTGCGCCGCGATCGGGCTCAGGCGGGCCTCATTCAGCAGCCGGGTCCGGGCTTGTTCCGGTGTCAGGCCCAGATCGCGTTGCATCGCCCTCAGCATGGCCGGTGGTGGGTCCGGCTCCGCGACGGCGGCCGTGGCCACCGGGGTCATCATGGCCACCGGGGTCATCATGGCCACCGGGGTCACCGGGGTCGTCGCCGTGGTGGCCGACCGGTCGGCCCGGCGGGCGGCGACGGCCGGGACCGCGGCCAGCGCGACGGCGACGACGGCCACGACGCACCCTCTGCTCACGGCATGGTTGGCAGACATATGCCCCTCCTCGACCTCGGTTCTCAAAGCGCGAGGGGAGGGCCGCCCCGCATCACGGGATGATCATGCGATGTGGGCAATGCGATCCTAGGTCAGCCGTCGGCCGCCCACGGCCACGCCACGCGGACGGCCGGCGGACAAGGAGCCGGACGGCGAGGTGCGTCGCCGTCTCGCGCATCCCGCCTTCACCCCGGCGACGTGGATCGGGCATGTCCGGCCAGGGCGGAAAGAGCCGGGTGCCGCAGGGACCGGGCCAGGCTGGAGACGATCGCGCGGATGTCCCCGGAAGACGGCCGGGCGGTTGCCGGGTCAGTCGGTGCGCAGGCGCGCGGTCTGTGCGGTGCCGACGTCGGTGGTGCGCCGAAGGTATCGCTCGATCACGATGAGCTCGTCGTCGGTGAAGTCCTCCAGCGCCTGGCCGAAGGCCCTGCCGGGGGCGTCCCAGGCGGCTTCGATCTCGGGGGCGCGGCCAGGGGTGAGGGTGACGAGCATCTTGCGCCGGTCGTGGGGGTCGGGGTGGCGTTCGGCGAGGCCTGCCTTCTGGAGGCGGTCGACCAGGCGGGTGGCCGATCCGGAGGTCAGTCCTGTCAGCTCCGCGATCTCTCCCGTGGTGCAGGGCCCGGGTTCCAGGGCGAGCAGGCCGACGCACTGGAGGTCGGTGGGGTGCAGGCCGAGGCGTTCGGCCATGGCCTGGTTGAACAGGGTGTAGGCGGCGTGGTGGCGCCGGGCCGTCGCGGTGACCGCCTCGACCAGCTCCTTGCGGGTTTGGTTTGACATGCAATCGCCCTCGTGTCCTACTTATATCTGTGTCACGCAGATAATGTGTGGTGCAGATCCTTTGTAGCACAACTTTTCAGGAGAGCCCATGACCACCCACGCGCCCGAGCAGCTGCGCGTCCTTTACGGCCGCTGGAGCGAGATGTGGCGCGGCGACTTCAGCCACGCCGAGGAGATCCTCGACCCCGGCTTCGTCGTCCACCAGGCCCGCCCGGACGGCAGTGACTCCGAGGCCGTCACCGGCCCCGAGCGCCTGCTGCCCGAGATCGAGCAGACCATGGCCGCCTTCGGCGGCATCAGTGTCACCGTCGACCTCGGCCCGATCGTCGACGGCGACCTGATCTCCGCCCGCTGGACCATGCGCGCCACCTACACCGGTGGCATCCCCCAGGCCACCGCCCCGGTCGGCACGAAGATCTCCTTCAGCGGCAACGACATCCTGCGCGTCCGCGACGGCCGGTTCGTCGAGTACTGGACCTGCACCGACATCCTCGACGGCCTGTCCCAGCTCGGCGCGATCTCCGGTCCCAACGGTCCTGCCCAGCACTGACGGACACCACCGAACGCGCTCGCGGTCCCTGCCCTCCCGCCCTTCCCGTCCTCTTCGAAGTCGCCGGCAAGGCGGAGGCCCGGTCCCCCGGCACTGAAAATCTGCAGTGGCCGACGTAGACATTCATGGTGGGTGGGGATAGAATTTCTGGCATCGCAAGGAACGGATCCACGAGGGCAGAGCAGGGCGTAGGCATCACGACGAGCTGCCCGGACGAGCGTGGACGGCTGGATCACCAAAGACGATGCGGTGAAGAGGGGCAGAAGGTCGGACGTGCCAGGACCGGCAGTGGTCGAAAGGGTCCCGGCCGTGGACGCGCTGCCACAGCAGAAGCAGTGAACGCACGACGAGTACCGCCGTCGGACGTGCCAGGACCGAGCAGGTGCAAGACGAAGGGTCCCGGCCGTGGACGGCGCGGTTGTGACGAGCAAGTGGTGCACGACGTCAAGGAAGTACCGCCGGTAAAGAGCGAAGGGAGTGTTGAACGCCATCAGGATCGCCCGTTGCCGGCTGATGTTCGCCGCACGGGTACCGCAGTTCCCCGGATTGGACGGTGGTCTACGGTCACGCATTCGCGATCCCCGCATCCCCGCCCGCACCGGGCGGCCACATGCGAAAGCAGGTACGTCGGCCTCAGGGCCGGCAGATGGTGTTGAACCTCGGGGGCCCCGGCGCATCATGGCGCCGGGGTCCCGTTGTCGTCTCCGGGAAGGTCGTTGGGAAGGTTGTATGGATCAAGTACCGATGGTGTCGGCCGTGCGCGCACAACCCAGAATGCGCGCCGGCGCCGATACGGCTGAAACGGCCCACCGGGCCGGCAGGACCGATGGATTCCTCACCGCTCCGGGTCACACGCCCGGTTGCCGGTTGGACGACGAGGACTACCCCGCCTACAGCATGGGCCGCGCCGCCGAGATGCTCGGCGTCACCCCTGCCTTCCTGCGCAACCTCGGCGCCGCCAGACTCATCGAGCCTCAGCGCTCCAAAGGCGGCCACCGCCGCTACTCCCGCTACCAGCTACGCCTGGCCGCCCGCGCCCGCGAACTCCTCGACCAGGGCACTCCCCTGGAAGCCGCCTGCCGCATCATCATCCTGGAAGACCAGCTGGCCGAGGCCCTGCGCATCAACACAGAACTCCAGCAGCGGCCCGACCGCCACCGGACCGACGACGCCGGCCGCATCTCGGCCTGAGGGCATGCCCCCGTCCGTGATCACCTCTGGCCGCCCGCCTCCTCCGGGCATCCTCACCCGAGGTTCCGGTGGTGTCACCCGCCCGCCTCGCGTTCCTCGACGATCTCGGCGAGCCGGCTCCAGGCGGGTGACGAGGCGCCGACCGACATGGCGACCAGCCGGGCGACGACCGAGTCCTGGGCCGGTTCCCGCGTGCTCCCGGACCCGCCGTACCGGTCGGCGAGCCAGCGATGCGTGCGATCGGCCAGCGCGTGAAGGCGCGGGTCCTCCGGGGACCAGTCGAACGCCGCGTCATGATCGAGATAGATGGCGCAGAAGCCCGGATCGTCGATCGCCGCGCGCTTGTCGGCGATCCAGGCGGCCGCCTCGTCCGGTGAGAGCGAGTGCGCCAGGATCCAGCCGTCGCGCTCCATCTGCACCATGCGCCGGCTCATGCCGAGCTCGCGCAACCGGTCGAGATAGCCGGCGACCTCCGCGGAGACGAACAGCCGGTCACCGGCATTGAGCTGGGCGATCCGCTCGCGGGCGCGCAGGAGTTCCTCGGCCCGTTCCCGCAGGCCGCGGTCGATGTCGGTGACCGCCGCGGCGAACCGGTCGGGGTCGGCGTCGAGCAACTCCTTGACACGGGCGAGCGGCACGCCCGCCCCGGCGAGTGTCTTGATCTTGATCAGGTCGATGGCGTGCTGGACGCTGTAGCGCCGGTAACCCGACGCGTCACGCGGCGGCTCGGCGAGCAGGCCGCGCTGGTGGTAGTGACGGACGGCCTTGACGGTCACGCCCGCGTAGTCGGCGAGCCGGCCGATGGTGATCATGTGTTTCGGTCTCCTTGGTGCGACCCGCCGTCCGGGCGTTCATCATGTCAGCGGCCACCGCGCCGTGGCACGGCCTCGAAGCCCATCGGTGGCCCGGGTGCGCCGCCGGCGCGGGTTCGCCCGCGCGAGCGGCGGCGGGCCTCAGTCGCGGATCGGCGCGACCCGGGCGGCCAACCGGCCGGCGAGGTCGACCCCCACGACCGCGCCGTCCGCGTCACGGGTGAAGAAGCCGCGCTGTCCCTCCAGGCCGCCGCCGGTGACGATGTACTCGTCGCCGGGCAGCAGGCCGATCGCGGCCGGGGGGAGGTCCGGGGGCAGTTCGGTGTCCATCGCCGCACGGACCTGCGGCTTGATCCCGCATTCGATCGTCAGCCCGGCTCCGTCGGTGGCGATGGTGAGCGCCATCATGTCGTTCTCGTACCTTCCGGCGACCTCCCGGGCCCGTACCGGGTCGTGGGGCAGCGGCTCCGGGTCCCGGTCGACCACCCCGAGATGGTGCGCGAGCGCCCAGCGCACGGCGGCCCGGTTGAAGGCGAGCCCCTCGTCCGGGCCGGCGTTGGACACCGCGACGACGGCGAAACCGCGTTCGGGCACGGTGAGGAACTCGGCGAACTGGCCGTTGGCCGATCCGCCGTGCCCGACGGTACGCACGCCGTCCACCTCGCGCAGGAACCAACCGATGCCCAGGGCGTCACCGAGCGAGCTGGCGCGCAGCGCGACCGTCGGCTCCTTCATCCTCCGCAACAGCTCGGCGGGCAGGACGCGCGCGCCGCTTTCCGCACGGCCGTCACCGAGGTGGAACCGGGCCCACCGCAGTTGTTCGGCCACCGAGGACACCAGTCCCCCGCCGGGGTTGTCGCCGCGCCAGTGCTTCCACGGCCGCGCGACCGACAGCGTGCCGTCCTCGCCGCGCTCGTGCCCCACGGCGAATCGCCGGGTCATCACCTCTCCCGGCGCGAAGAAACTGTTCGACAATCCCAGCGGCTCGAACAGGAGCGTGGCGACGGCCCGCTCGTAGGGCAGGCCCGTGACCTTCTCGACGACCCGCCCGGCCAGGTTGTACCCCGACTGGCTGTAGGAGGCCCGGGTGCCGGGCGGGGCGATCAGCTGCAGTCCGGCCATCTTCGCCACATGGCCGGCCAGCGCGTCGTCCCCCTCACCGGTGTCGACCAGGATGCCCCAGTCCAGGCCCGCGGTGTGGTTGAGCAGGTTCGACACGGTGATCTGCGCCGCGGCCCGCTCGTCGGCGAGCACCAGGTCGGGAACGTACCGGCGCACCGGCGCGTCCAGGTCGACCCGCCCCTGCGCGACCAGGCGCATCAGCGCGGTCGCCGTGTAGGTCTTGGTGACCGAGCCCAGCACGAACAGCGTGTCCCGGTCGACCGGCAGCGGGTCCTGCACGCTCGTCACCCCGTGACACGCGTAGACCTCCCGGCCGTCCATCCACACCCCGACCGCGACACCGGGGACGCCCAGCGTCGTGGCCGTCGCCTCGACGAACTCGGCCGCCGTCTCATGTGACATCTCATCTCCAGGGTTCGAGCCCGTGTCCATGAACACATGCTCGAACCCTGCCCCTGGGGCAGGGTCAACCCCCTCACCGCGGCTTCCCGGCGACAGACGAGCCCCGGCGTACGGAGACGTTCAGTCCACCAGGCCGGCGCGGTGGGCGGCGATGGCCACCTGTACCCGGTTGGTCACGGCGAGCTTGTCGAACAGGTGGGACATGTGGCTTTTGACCGTCGCCTCGCTCATGTGCAGGCCGGCCGCGATCTCGGTGTTGGAGCGGCCGAGCCCGACCTCGACGAGCACCTCCCGCTCGCGGCCGGTGAGGGTCTCCAGCCGGGCGAGCGCGTCACGGCGACGCCGGACGGGCACGTCGGTGACGACCCGGTGGATCAGCCGCCGGGTCACCTGCGGGGACAGTATCGCGTCACCGCTGTGCGCGAGGCGTACGGCACGGATCAGGTCGTGCGGCGAGGTGTCCTTGAGGAGGAACCCACAGGCCCCGGCCTCCAGGGCGGTGAAGACGTGCTCGTCGCTGTCGAACGTGGTGAGGATCACGACCGCGGGCGCCCGGGGAAGCCGGCGGACGGCCTCGGTGGCGGCCAGGCCGTCGGTCCGCGGCATCCTGATGTCCATCAGGACGACGTCCGGCCCCAGGCGGTGCACGGCGTCGACCGCCTCGCCCCCGTCCGCGGCCTCCCCCACGACCTCCACGTCGGGCGCGGATTCGAGGATGAACCGCAGCCCGGCGCGGATCAGCAGCTCGTCGTCAACCAGCAGCGTCCTGATCATGTGTGCCCCTCGCGGACGCGTCCCACGGCAACCACCCCTCGAGACGCCAGCCTCCCGCATCGCCGGGCGCGCCGCGCACCGTTCCGCCGATCAACCGGAAACGTTCCGCCAGGCCCACGAGACCGGCCCGGGCGCCGGAAGGGCCCGTGGCGGGCCGGGGCGACCGCTCGTTGACGACCGTGATCGTGACGCCGTCCTGCGGGCTCCCGGTCACGCGGACGGTGACCGGCGCTCCGGCGGCGTGCCTGTGCGCGTTGGTCAGCCCTTCCTGCACGAGCCGGTAGGCGGCCCGGGCGGTCGCCACCGGCACCGCGCCGAGGTCGCCGTGCAGCGTGACGGCGTCACCGGCCGACGTCCAGGACTCCACCAGGCGCCGCAGGTCGGGAAAGGCGTCGTCATGTCCGGCCCGCAGCACGCCCACGATCGTCCGCAGCTCTTCGAGGGCCTCCTGCGCGGTGACCCGGATCAGCGCCGCCTCCCGCTCGACGCGTGCCGGTTCCGCGCCGGGGTTGACCTCCAGCCCGCCGGCGTGCAGCGAGATCAGGGTGACCTTGTGCGCGAGCACGTCGTGCATCTCCCGCGCGATCCGGCCGCGTTCGGCGGCCTTCGCCTGTTCGTCGCGCAGGTGCCGTTCGGTCTCGGCGCGCTCCGCGCGTTCCCGCAGTGACCTGGTGAGCTCGCGGCGGGTGGCGGTGTACCCGCCGGCCACCAGCACGGCCGCGGTGGCGGCCGTCGCGGAGAGCAGCGTGTCCGTGCCGAACCCGCCGTCGTCGACCCACTGCTGCGCCAGGAATCCCGCCACGCCGATCGCCGCCAGCGCCGCGAACCGCGGGCCCGGCCGCACCCCCGCGCCGCGGAACAGGCCGATCAGCAGCGGCCCGGGGTTGCCCGACAGCGCGTACGCGCCCGCCCCGACGGCGGTGACCGCGACCGGCCACCGGTCGCGGAACCACAGCGCACCCGTGGCGGCCAGCCCGGCGGCCGCGATGACCACGCGCGGCAGCGGCGCCCACGGCACCTTGACCGCCACGACGGCCAGCACCAGGCAGAACGCCACGGAGGCCACGCTGATCGCGTGCGGGCCGGGCGTGACGACCCGCCGCAACGTGTCCCGGTACGTCACCATCGGCCCAGCGTAACCAGGACGGCGGCGCGTCACCTCCGACGAACGTCGATGCCGTCCACCCGGAAATCTCCGACTTCAGTGTGATACGACCATGGCCGCGACGGCGATGCGGCCCCGCCCCCGCCGGCGGCACCGTTGATGACCCCGACCACGTCAGGAGTCACGCCGTGCGGACACTCACCCTTCCACGCCTGCTGCTCATCGTCGCGCTGTCGCTGTCGCTGCCGGCCGTCCGCCCGCCCGCCGCGGCGGCCTCGGCGCACGTCCCGGACACCCGCCGGCTGGCGGGCTTCTTCGACACCGCCGTGCCGGCGGCACTGGAGGCCCACCACGTGCCGGGCGCGGTGGTCTCGGTGGTGGGCGCCGGGAAGACCCTCTTCAGCAAGGGGTACGGCCTGGCCGACCGCGAGAACGGGACGCCCTTCGACCCCGGCACCTCGCTGGTGCGGATCGCCTCGATCACCAAGCTGTTCACCTGGACCGCGGTGATGCAGCAGGTGCAGCGGGGCAGGCTCGACCTGCACGCGGACGTGAACCGCTACCTCACATCGTTCCGCGTCCCCGCGACGTACCCCCGGCCGATCACGCTGGCGCAGCTGATGGACCACACCGCCGGGTTCGAGGACAGCGCCATCGGCGTGGGCGCGCGGACCAAGGCCGACGTGCCGCCTCTGGACAGGTATCTCGCCGAGCGCATGCCGGCGCGGATCCGCCCGCCCGGAGAGGTGTCGGCCTACTCGAACCACGGCGCGGCGCTGGCCGGGCACATCGTGTCGCAGGTGAGCGGTAAGCCCTACGACCGGTACGTCCAGGACCACATCCTGGACCCGCTCGGCATGCGGCACAGCACGGCCTCCGAGCCGGTCCCCGCCCACCTGGCCGCGGGCCAGGCACGCAGCTACGACCACGAGGACGGGACGTACCGGCGCAAGCCCTTCGTCTTCGACACCCTCCCGCCCGACGGATCGATCAGCGCCACCGCGGACGACATGGCCCGCTTCATGATCGCCCATCTGGAGAACGGGCCGCCCGTCCTCGACGAGCCCACCACCCGTCTCATGCACCGGCGCTCCTTCGCCGCCGACCCCCGCATCGACGGGTACGCCCACGGGTTCAAGGAGCAGACCGTCAACGGGCATCGCGTGATCATGCACGACGGCAGCTGGGAGGGCTTCCAGAGCGCACTGCTGCTGGTGCCCGGCGCCGGCATCGGCCTGTTCGTCTCCACCAACGGCACGGGCGGCGTCGACGCCGTCTCCGAGCTCGTACCCGCCTTCTTCGACCGGTTCCTCCCCGGCGACCGCGCCGCGCCCTCCGCCCCACCCGGCAGGACGGCCGCGCCGGTGGCGGGCTTCTACAGGCCGGCCCGTACCGTCGAGTCGACCATCGAGAAGGTGCTCACCCTCACCGGCTCCTCCCGGCTGCGGATCACCGACGGCGGGAGACTCGCCTTCAAGGGCATGACGTGGAGCCCGCTGGCGCCGGGGCTCTATCAGCAGGACGGCGGTTCCCAGCGGCTGGCGTTCGTCACGAACGACGCCGGCGTCACCTACGCGGCCACCGACGGGCCCGCCTACGAACTCATCCCCTGGTGGGAGACCCCTCCGGCCAACCTCGTCGTCGTCCTGGTGTTCGCCGTCACGGCCCTGACGGCCGTGCTCGGCCTGCCGTCGGCCGCCGCGCTCCGGCGCCTGCGGGGACGTCCCGCCGCAGCGCCTCGCGCCTGGCGCGCCGCCCGCCTCCTCGCCGGTCTGGCCGGCATCACCGGGCTGGTGTTCGTCGTGGTGTTCGCGCTGATGCTGACCGGCGAAACGAGCATCCTGTACGGCGTACCGGTGAGCCTGCGCATCCTGTTGCTTCTCCCCCCGCTGTTCCTCGCCCTCACCGTCGCCGCGATCGCGACCACCGTGATCGCCTGGAGGCACCGGCCCGTCGGCGTCCTGGCCCGCGCTCACCAGGTGACCCTGCTGGCCGGGATGTCGGCCCTCGTCTGGTTCTGCCTGTACTGGAACCTGCTCGGCTGGCGGTTCGGCTGACCACCGCCCGCCGCCCGTCGGGGGTCAGCGGACGGCGGTCGGCCCGCGTACGGAGTCGGTTCGCTCCCTTCAGTCGCTTTCCCGGACGTCGAGGACGGCCTTCCCGGGGACCTGCCGGCTCAGCAGCCGGTCGGCGGCTTCCTCGTAGGACTGCCAGCCGGCCCGCAGGCCGACGGGGATCTCCAACCGGCCCTGCTCGGCGAGGCGGACGAGGTACCGCAGGTCGCCGCCGAGCGGTACGGAGATGTTGAACGTCTCGATGCGCCCGCGATCGTGGGCGATCCGGGCCTGCTCGAAGTCGATCGTGGTCGGCTCCTTGGACGCCATGCCCACCGCCACGACGACACCGCCGGACGAGAGCCGCTGGTACGCCTCCGCCAGCTGCCGGCCGCCGACGTTGTCCACCACGCCGTCGACCCGTCCCCTCATGGTGTGCGGGCCGACGACGACCTCCGTCGCGCCGAGGGCGAGCAGGCCCTCGCCGCGTTCGGGCGAACCGACGGACGCGACGACCTCCGCCCCGGCCAGGTGCGCGAGCTGCACGGCGTACCTGCCGACGCCGCCGGACGCCCCGGTGACCAGCACGCGGCCGCCCAGGATGGGGCCGAGCCGCCGGACGGCCTGCAGCGCGGTGACACCGGCGACCGGCAGCGCCGCCGTGGATCCGAGGTCCACCCCGTCCGGAACGACCGCGAGCTCATCGGTGTCGACCGCGCGGAACTCCGCCCACGCGCCTGCCCAGCCGAAGGTGACCACGCGTGCTCCGCTCACCGGGCCTGAGCCGTCGGCGGCCGGAGTGACCACGACGCCCGCCGCGTCCCATCCGGGGATCGTGCCGTCCGGAAGTTCCGGCGTCCGGAAGGCGACCTCCCCGAAGTTGAAGGAGAACGCGACGACCTGGACGAGCGCCTGTGACGGGCCGGGCTCCGGGACCGGCACGTCGTCCATGCGCAGCATGTGCCTGCCGGCCCGGTGGTGAACGAGTGCTCTCATCCGCTGTCCGATCTGCGTGTGCGCCGGGCCCTCCGGGCCCATCTCAGCCGCGCCACAGGTCGGCGTGCTCGGCGATGAACTTCTCGATCGTGCGCGGCGAGCGTCCCGTGACCTTCTCGACGGTGTCGCCGACCGTGGCGAACGTCCCGTCGTGCACCCGGCCGAACATGTCGCTCACGACGTCGGCGAGCCACGGGTCGGCTCCGGCGACGGCCGCCGACAGCGGCGGGACCGAGGCCGTGACCTCGGCGCCGATCACGGCCGAGATGTTCGCCGCGATGTGGGTGGTGGTGACCGCCTCCGGGCCGGTCACGGTGTAGGCCTCGGCGTGGTGGGTGACGGGGTCCGCGATCGCCTGCACGGCGACGGCGGCGATGTCGCGGGTGTCGACCCAGGCGATCGGCGAGCCGCCGGTGGGCAGGCTGATCACCCGCTCGCGACGGATCGCGTCGAGGAAGTAGCGCGGGTCGGTCAGCACCTGCTGGAACCACGACGGGCGGAGGATCGTCCAGCGGCTCGCGTTGCCGGTGACGGCGTCCTCGACCTGCCGCACCCACCCGCCGGCCGCGACCCGCTCCGCGCCCTGCTCGGAGACGAGGACGATGTGCGCGCGCGGCGCGGCGGCGATGAGCCGCGTGACGAGCTCGGCGGAGTCCTGGACGTCCGGGCGTGCGAGGTAGATCGCGTCCACCCCGTCCACCGCCTCCGGCCAGGTCGACCGGTCCCGCCAGTCGAAGGGGATCGTCGTCGGCTCCCGCGGGCTCCGCGGGCTCCGCGGGCTTTGCGAGCTCCGCGGGCTTTGCGAGCTCCGCGGGCTTTGCGAGCTCCGCGGGCTTTGCGAGCTCCGCGGGCTTTGCGAGCTCCGCGGGCTTTGCGGGCTTTGCGAGGACCCGCCGCGGACCACGGTGTCGCCGCGTTCGGCGAGTTGCGCCACCACTTCGCGGCCGGTCTTCCCGCGCGCTCCGGTGACAAGGACGGTTCTGGTCATGTTCAACGGTCCTTCGGCCTACGTGGCGTTCGCCAGCGACGGATAGTCGGTGTAACCGGTGTGGTCGCCGCCGTAGAACGTCGCCTGGTCCGGGGTGTTGAACGGGCCGCCGGCCTTGATGCGCGCATCGAGGTCGGGGTTGGCCAGCCACAGGACGCCCAGGGAGACCGCGTCCGCGATACCGGCCTCCATCGCCTGCCGCGCCGCGTCGACGGTGGCCGGGAAGACCTCCATGGTCTCGTGCGGGTTGAGGATGAGCGTGCCCGGCCACGCGGCCCGAAGCTGCTTGGTCAGGTCGCGCGTGCCCATCTCGACGACGTGGAGGTAGGCGATGCCGAGCGCCGCGAGCTCGTCGAGCAGCGCGGTGTAGACCGGAACCGGGTCCGCCTCGACCATGTTGTTGTACGGGCTGCCCGGTGAGACCCGGATGCCGACGCGGTCGGCTCCGGCCACCTCGGCGACCGCGCGTACGACCTCGACGGCGAAACGGATGCGGCCGGCGACGGAGCCGCCGTACTCGTCGGTGCGCAGGTTGGTGTTGTCGGCGAGGAACTGGTGCACCAGGAAGCCGTTCCCGCCGTGCACCTCCACCCCGTCGAAGCCGGCCTCCAGGGCGTTGCGGGCGGCCTGGGCGAACTCCTCGACGGTGCCTGCGATGTCCGCAGTCGTCATCTCCCGCGGCGTCGGGTGGTCCACCGGTCCTTCGAAGCCGATCATCTGCTCACCGGAGGCCACCGGGGACGGCGCGATGGGCAGCTCGCCGTCCGGGTACAGCGACGGGTGCCCGATCCGGCCGCAGTGGGTGAGCTGCGCCACGATGCGGCCGCCCTTCGCGTGCACGGCCTCGGTGACCGTGCGCCAGGCCGCCACCTGTCCGGCATCGTGCAGGCCGGGGGTCAGGATGTAGCCCTGGCCCAGCACGCTCGGCTGGATGCTCTCGGAGACGACCAGGCCGGCCCCGGCCCGCTGGGCGTAGTACTCGGCGGTCATCGGGGCGGGGACGCCCTCCGGGGTCGCCCTGTTCCGTGTCATCGGGGCCATCACCAGGCGGGACGGCAGCTGCAGGCTGCCCACGGTCACCGGGTCGAACAGAGTGCTCATGACTTCTCCTCGCTGAGGAACGACGGACGCGGCCGACCGCGAATTACTTGATCGGCTCATGGATATCCTGGCACGAGTCCTTGAGTCAATCAAGCAATCTCGGATTCTTGAGTGACTCAAATTCCTGGACTACAATCGCTCCATGGCAGTGCCCTCTGTGCCCGCGAGCGCCGCGACCGACGTCGAACAGGCGATGTTCGAGTTCGTCGACGCCTACAACCAGGCATGGGAGGCCGCGGCGAACGAGCACGGGCTCAGCACCGCCCACGCCTGCGTGCTCGGACGCGTCGAGACCCGCCGCAGCATGGGGGAGCTCGCCGAGGAACTGCGCTGCGACGCCTCCAACATCACCCAGATCGTCGTCCGCCTCGAGGCACGCGAGCTGGTCCGCCGCGAGCCCAACCCGGACGACAGGCGCTCCCGGCAGATCGTGCGCACGCCGGACGGCGACGACCTCTACGGCGCGTTCGAGGAGACCTTCGCGTTCCCGAGGGCGGCAGCGGCGAACCTCACGGCCGCGGAACGCGAGCAGTTGACGGCGCTGCTGCGCAAGGCGATGCGAGGCTGACACGGTGACGGCCGGGCCCGCGGAACCGGGCCCGGCCGTCCGGTCCGGCCACCGGCTCGCGGGACGAGGTCTCCTCGTCCCGCGTCACCGCGGGTCCCTCCGGGCCGGTCGCCCCGGATGCCCGGATCGCGGTGGTCGTCGCCGGTGTCTTCTCTGCTCGTACGGTCCCACCGCAGGCGTGAGAACCGTGCCGCGGGCCCGCGGGCCCGCGGTCACGTCGGGACGATCGTCAGACGGCGGTGCGCGACCACTGCTGGTTGGTACCGGTGTTGCACGGATACTGCTTGAGGATCACTCCGTCCGCGGTCGACGCGGACGGCACGTCCACGCATTTGCCGCTGTGTCGTGCCCGGAGCTGGAAGTAGCCGCCGTTGGCGACCATCTGGAACTGCTGGTTGGTGCCGATGCCACAGGTGTACTGGACGAGCTCGGCACCGTCGGCGGTCGAGCCGCTCACCACGTCGAGACACTTTCCGCTGTGGCGGTTGATGATGCGCAAGTAGCCATCGCCGATGTCCACGAACTGCCACTGCTGCCACGCGTTACCGCCGTAGGTGTACTGGCCGACGCGCGCGCCGTTGGCGGTGTTCGGCTGCTGGACGTCCATGGCCTTGCCGCTGTGGCGCGCGTTGATCCTGTACGCCTGCGGAGGAGGGGAGTCGTTCACGGCGTCGCCCCAGCCGTACCGGACCCGGTTGGAGCCGTGGCCGTTGCGGGTGGTCAGGGTGAGATTGGTGCCGCTGCCACCCAGGGAGAACATCGAGTACCAGTCGTAGCCGATGGTGCCCGTCTTGCCACCGACGGCGGGCCAGTAGGTGCCGCCCATCTGGTTGTCCCGCATGACCTGGGCCACGGCGCGAAGGTAGCGCACGAAGTTGTCGGTGCTGTTCGGGTCGCCGTAGTTGAGGCCGGTGGACATCGGCGCGCCGTACTCGGTCGCGATCGCGCGGGAGGCGCAGTTGCCCAGACGCGTCTGGATGTGGCTCCGGAAGGCGTCGTAGGTCATGGCGCCGTAGAAGAAGGCGTAGTAGTGGAAGGACAGCAGCGTCGCGTTGAAGCGGCTGTCGTTGCAGATGTCCCGCAGGTCCTGGCTGAAGCCTGTGCCGCCGATGAGCACCCGGCCGGGCACCGCCGAGGTGTGATAGCCGAGCCAGTTCGCCGCGACGTTGCGCCACTCCGCCGACGAGTAGCCGTGCGGCTCGTTCATCGGCTCGAAGTAGACGTGGCTGTTCGAACCGTAGGTGTTGGTCACGCTGGACCACATGGTGTTCCACGCGGCGAGGTTCGTGATCCTGCCGCCGGAGGCGGCGCCGTCCTCCCAGTAGGCCAGGATGACCTTGAATCCGCGCTCGGTGGCGGCGTCGATGGCGCCGCGGTAGGCGTTCCACCAGGTCGTGTTGGCCACGGTGTGCGTGTTGATGGGCAACCGGACGGTGTTGACCCCCATCAGGTATTCCATGTTGTCGTAGAGCGAGTTGGCCTTGGCCCGAACCGTCGCGTTGCTGTCGGACTGGCTCAAGCCCTGCACGACGAGCGTGCCGGTGCTGAAGTTGTCACCCAGCACCGCCCAGTTCATGCCTCGGAATTGCCTGGTGTCGGCGTCGGCCGGTGTCGCGGAGACGACGAGGCTCGTCACCGCGACGAGCGCGGTCACCACAAGGGCGATGAGCGACCGGCGCGGCGTCCGGATGCTCCGTGACGATCCTGATGAGTGACCATCAGACGCCATGATCAGTGCCATGAAGTGTCCAATCACTAGATCTGAATTCCCGGGTCGAACCCCCGGCCGGTGTGACGGCCGGGTCGTTCTGGTTCAGGGGCGTCCGGTCGGGACCGTCGGAGCTCACCGCCGGGTGGAGGGCGTGGTCGGCACCGGAGAAGAACCGAGACGCATCGGCGCGCGAAAAATTGTTAACGTTAACATCTCCGCGCACATCTTTTCCCGCTAGCTCGGCAATGGGGGCATCGGTTCCCGGTCAGGGGTCGGCGATCAGGTCACATTCGTGTTTCTGCTGCATTTCCGCAAAGTGTTTAGGGTTCGCGGGCGGGATGTCAACATCCCCCTACAAGAAATTCGTCTCCGCGCAGTCAACATCCCAAGGCGGCGGCGATGATGTGCGGACCGTCTCCGACCGCGGAGGGTCGTATCGCCTGTTCAGCCCTCCGCGACGCCCGGCGGTCGGCGGCCCGGGTCTTCGAGGCATCCCGGTGAGCCCGAGGGCCGTGCCGCAGGCCCGGGGCGACCTCGCCCATGCCCCGGGTCAGCGCGACCCCCCCGGCCGGGGACGCGGAGGCACGCATGCCGGGCCACGGGGAAGCGGGGCACGCATCTCTGAGCCACGGGGACGCGGGGGCACGCGTGCCGGGCCGCGGGGAAGCGGTCGCGCCGGGATTTCGCGGACCGGGCGGAAACTTTCGTGAAAGTTACAGAAGCATTCGGCGGGGGCAGCCCCGTGAGCTGCGCGAAACACTTTCCCCGATGGCGGTGGCTATCTCTCACCCGGCCCGCGCTTCCAAGATGTGAAGCCCGCACAGCACAGGTCGAGAGGACTCCGCGTGAACATGTCAGGCCGGATGCGGCTATCGGCGGTGGCTCTGGCCGCCGCCCTGGCCGCGGCGTCGATCACCGCGGTCACCGCCGCAGGAACCGCCCACGCCGTCGTACGACCGGCGCTCGGCCAGAACATCAAGGTCAACCAGGTCGCCTACGTGCCCGGCGCGGCCAAGCAGGCGACCGTGATCAGCAACTCCGGATCGCCGCTGGCCTGGAGCCTGCTGGACGGTTCCGACCAGGTGGTGGCAGGCGGCACCACGACCGTCTTCGGCGCCGACTCCCGTTCCGGCGACTCCGTCCACAAGATCGACTTCTCGTCCTACACCGGGACCGGCACCAACTACGTGCTCACCGTGAACAACGAGTCCAGCCACCCGTTCGACATCGGCACCGCCGCCTGGAAGAAACTGCCCTACGACGCGCTGGCGTTCTTCTACCACCAGCGCAGCGGCATCGCGATCACCGCCCAGTACGCCGGCGGCAGCCAGTACGCCCGGGCCGCCGGCCACCTGAACGTCTCCCCCAACCAGGGCGACAACAACGTGCCGTGCCGCAGCGACTGCGGCTACCGGCTGGACGTGCGCGGCGGCTGGTACGACGCCGGCGACCACGGCAAGTACGTGGTCAACGGCGGCATGTCCGTCTGGCAGCTGGTCAACGCCTACGAGCGGGCCAGGAACGTCCCCGGCGCCGACACCGGCGCCTTCGCCGACGGCACCATGTCCATCCCCGAGCGCGCCAACGGCGTGCCCGACATCCTGGACGAGGCCCGCTGGGAGATCGACTTCCTGCTGAAGATGCAGGTCCCCGACGGCCGCCCGCTGGCCGGCATGGCCCACCACAAGATCCACGACGCCGAATGGACCGGGCTGCCGCTGCTGCCCGCCCAGGACCCCCAGGCCCGGGTGCTGTCGCCACCCAGCACCGCCGCCACCCTGAACCTGGCCGCCGCGGCCGCCCAGTGCGCCCGGGTGTGGGCGTCCATCGACTCCGCGTTCTCCGCCCGTTGCCTGACCGCGGCCGAGAAGGCCTACACCGCGGCCAAGGCCAACCCCTCGCGGTTCGCCCCGGCCTCCGACGGCACCGGCGGCGGCTCCTACGCCGACGGCAAGGTGACCGACGAGTTCTACTGGGCCGCCGCCGAGCTGTTCGCCACCACCGGCAAGCAGGCCTACCGCACCGACCTGACCTCCTCCTCGCTGTACTACGGGCGCAGTTTCACGAACGAGGGCGCCCAGTGGGGAGAGGTCGGCAGCCTGGGCGACATCACCCTGGCCCTGGTGCCCAACGGCCTGACCTCCTCCATCGGCCAGCAGCTGCGGGCCTCCTTCGTCTCGGCCGCCGACGGCCTGCTGAACGTGATGCGCGGCCAGGGCTACCCGGTGCCCTTCCAGCCGACCGGCGGCTACATCTGGGGGTCCAACAACCTGATCCTCAACAACACCGTCCTGCTGGCCCTGGCTCACGACTTCACCGGCGCCGAACGGTTCCGCACCGGGGTGTTCGAGACGATGGCGTACGAGTTCGGCCGCAACCCGACGGGCTACTCCTACGTCACCGGCTACGGCGACAAGCCCTCCCGCAAC
This sequence comes from Streptosporangium longisporum, assembly GCF_039534895.1. Lineage (NCBI taxonomy): Bacteria > Bacillati > Actinomycetota > Actinomycetes > Streptosporangiales > Streptosporangiaceae > Streptosporangium > Streptosporangium longisporum. Next base: position 176,697 of record NZ_BAAAWD010000013.1, read on the forward strand.
GTCCACCACCGCTTCTGGGCCAACCAGATCAACTCCTCCCTGCCCATCGCACCGCCCGGCGCCCTGGCCGGCGGCCCGAACAGCGGCCTGGAGGACCCGGTCGCCCAGCAGCGCCTCAGCGGCTGCCGGCCGCAGAAGTGCTACCTGGACGACATCGACGCCTGGTCGGTGAACGAGGTCGCCGTCAACTGGAACGCGGTGCTGGCCTGGGTCGGCGCCTGGACCGCGGAGAAGGCGGGTGGCACCGACCCGTCTCCTTCGCCGACCCCCACCCCCACTCCCACCCCGACTCCCACGCCGACTCCCACGCCGACGCCGACCCCGACTCCCACGCCGACGCCGACGCCGACGCCGAACGGTAAGGCGTGCGCCGCGACCTACACCGTCACCAACCAGTGGAACGGCGGCTTCGGGGCCAACGTCGAGGTGAAGAACACCGGCACCACCGCGCTCACCGGCTGGACCGTCGCGTGGACCTTCCCCGGTGGCCAGACCATCAGCCAGCTGTGGAGCGGCTCGCACACCGTGAACGGCCCGGCCGTCACCGTGACCAACCTGGCCTGGAACGGCGCGCTGTCCTCGGGCGGCACCACCTCCTTCGGCTTCAACGGCGCCGGGTCCGGCGCCACCCCTGCCACGGTGACCTGCACCGCCCGGTAACCGGAACAGCGGGAAACGCGCCGGTGCGCGACGGAGCCGAGTCCGCTCCGCACCGGCGCGGCCCCACCTCGTGAGGTCGTCCCGGGCTCGATCCTCGGGCCGGCAACAGGGCGAGCACCCGGCGACGTGACGCCGGGTGCTCGCCCTTCGGCTGGAACACGGCCCTGTTCGGGGTCGGTGTCGCAGGCCCGATCGGCTGACCGACAAGGGTCCGTTCAGTACGACTCCGGCCGGGACCGAATGGCCGCACCGGAGGAATCGAACTGCTGAAACAGCCCACAGTAATAGTCCTGCTACAGGATCAGGTGTCTCGGCGTCGAATTCCGCCCCGTCCATTAACGTGAGATTTCGCTCACACCCGCTGGACGGGACTCCAATACATGGCCGAGTGAGATCGTTCCGGCCCGAGGCCGGGCGCGCGGAGAATTGCGAGCGGTGATCTACGCTCCGATTTCAATTTTCGACAAGCCTTAAAAGCTCTATTTTTTGGCCCGATATCACCATGTTGACAAGTTCTCCCCGAGAACTTCTTGCTGGCCAAAAGGAAACAGCCTGGGACGATTGTCCCACCCACCGACCATAGGGTTGACACCCCTCATGTCTTCAGCTTCACTCCTAAAAGCTGGCCGAAGCACGGGGGGAATGTGGTCGCATTCAGGCATTTCTGCCAAGCGTTGACCGTGAGGATCGGTCATGTGGCGACGCCGGTTCGTTGCCCTCCGGGCCACCGGTCAGGTCGCCGCACCGAAGAGGACGTCATGGCCCACACCCAGTTCACGCGTCTTCTCGCCGTGCATCGCCCCCCGGCCGACCGGCATCGAGGAGATGCCGACGATCGCCCGCCCGAACTTTTCTTTCATACTTCTTCCCCCGATCTCAGAGGGCGTTCCGGCCATCATGGCGTCCATTGTCGCGATTCGCTTCGCCTCCGCGCCGGTGCCATGCCGCGTGGCATCGGATAACCGATTCCTGCCCCTGATATCAGACGGGGAATACCCCTGGAAGTGACGGAATTATTCCAGAAAAGGGTAGTTCGCAGCCGACAGGGCGACACCTATGGTTGTTCCGGGCGAGATGACATCAAGAACTCCGAGTGAAAGCGTCTGCAGTGCATTTCGCGCACCGCTGCCCGAACGGGAATCCGGCACATGGATTCTCCCTTTACGCGGTGCCCGCCGATCTGTTGCCGGAACACCGGTCGATCCCGGCCTTTGACAGTACCGATCGCCACTTTCTCTCTTCTTCCGGACCGGCCAAGGAGCACGCACGACGTGAAACTTCACCGTGACGAACTGACCCCGCAGATGCAGGAGTACACGCGGTTCGACGACCGCGGCGAGACCCGCTATCTGCCCTATCTCATGTACTTCCACCGGGCCGACTACAGGTCCTCCGTCATCAACACCGACCGTGCGGGATTTCGCATCTCCCACGGCCCGGACGGAGAGACCGCCTCGGCAGCCGGGACCGTGCCCGCCGGTCCGGTACGCCTGATCTCCGGCAGCTCCACCGTGCTCGGGATCGGGGCCACCAGTGACGCCACCACCCTCGCCTCCCAGTTGTGGCGCAAGCACGCACCCTCCGCTCCGTGGCTCAATTTCGGCGGGCGCTGCTACAACTCGACGCAGGAGCTGTTGCTCTTCACTCTCTACCGTCATCTGCTGCCCGAGATCGACGAGATCGTCGTCTTCTCGGGGCTCAACGACCTGACCGTCGGACGGCTCCCCGAATGGCAGCAGGGCGACCACGGTGCTTTCTGGTTCTGCGGTGAGTACTTCGAGAAAATGGAGGAACTTCGCGAGAGCAACCGCAAGGGTTCCGGCCGGATTCTCGGTCGCCGCTCCGAACGCCGCCGTACCATCTCCACGCACGACGACGTGCGCCGGGACATCTCCGCCGTCATCGACTCCGCGGCCGGCCTGACGCTCCGTCACCTCGACAGCTGGCAGCGGCTGGCCGGTCCGACGACGCGGCTGATGTACGTGCTCCAGCCGATGGCGCTGTGGATGCGCGACCGGCATGCCCCGCAGGAGCGGCTGCTCTTCGACGAGATCGACCAGATCTCCAAGCTGGGCACCTGGGAAGCGCTGTACGGCGACATCTCCAGGAAGGAGGTCGCCCACGCCTTCTCCGAGAAGCTGCGCGCCGGCTGCGAGAAGATCGGTGTCGGCTACGTCGACCTCAACCCGATCGTCGCCGAGGCCGTCACCGAGAAGGACTGGGTCTTCGTGGACCGGGCGCACTACACCGACTACGGCTACGACCTCGTCGCCCGCATCATGGCCGAGACCCTCGACCTCTCCTGAGCTCCCGGCCCCGCTCCCTCCCGGATCCCGACGTCAGAAGGAACCGGTGGCGGCACAGGACCCGGGTCCGGCGGGGTGGTGCCGCCCGCCCCGTCCGGGCTCGGCTCCGGTGTCGTCGCCGAGCGCGCCGGGCGTCGTCGCGACGACGTGCCCGGATCCCGGACGCGTCGGCGACCGCCGGCCGTGGAGGCGGGTGGAGGCGGCCGGACGGCTCACGCGGAGACTGTGAGATCCGTGATCCCGTGCCGCGCGCCTCGGAGGGAGACGGTCCGATGTCGAGCACGAACGGCGATGTCGGTGACCGCCGTATCGGCGTACCCTCCGATCATGACGCACCCGGACACCGCTGTCGTGATCGGCGCGAGCATCGGCGGCCTGCTGGCCGCGCGGGCTCTGACCGAACGGTACGCGAAGGTCGTTCTCGTCGATCGTGACCTGCTGCCGGACGAGGTCACCGCCCGCCGCGGTGTGCCGCAGGGGCGTCAGCTGCACATCCTGCTGGCCCGTGGCAGGGAGGCGTTCGAGGAGTTGCTGCCCGGCCTGTCGCAGGAGCTGACCCGCCTCGGGGTTCCGCTGATCGATCTTCACGACCAGGTCCACTGGTACAACGACGGGTACCGGATGCGCCGGGCGCCGTCGGAGCTGAGAGCCTTCGGGATCAGCCGGCCGCTGCTGGAGCACGCGGTCCGGACCCGGGTCGCGGCACTGCCCGGGGTGAGCATCCTGTCCGGGTACGAGGTGTCCGGACTCACCGTGGCGCCCGGCTCACGGCGGGTCGACGGGGTGCGGGTCCGGCCCCGCACCACCGGGACCGGCGCACCGGCCACAGAGCCGGTCACAGAGCCGGTCACAGAGCCGGTCACAGAGCGGGTTACAGCACCGGTCATCGACTCGGTCATCGAGCCGGACGGTGAATCGGGCGGTGAGACGGTCATCGGCGCCGACCTGGTCGTGGACGCCGCCGGACGGGGCTCACGGACACCGGTCTGGTTGCGCGAGCTGGGATACGAGTGCGCACCGGAGGAGCAGGTACGCGTCGACATCACCTACGTCACCCGCAACTACCGGCGCGAGGCCCACCACCTCGACGGGCTGTCGGGGGTCCTGACCAACGCCGTCCCGGCCCTGCCGCGCACCGGGATCGTGGCCGCCCAGGAGGAGGGCCGCTTCGCCGTGGTCCTGGCCGGCATGCTGGGCGAGGAGCCGCCCACCGACGACGAGGGGCTGGCGCGCTACGCCACCAGCCTGGCCGCGCCGCAGGTCGGCGAGGTCGTGCGGTCGGCGGTGCCGCTGGACGCGCCGGTGAAGATGCGCTTCCCGGCCAGCACGCGGCGCCGCTACGAGCGGCTGCGGAGCTTTCCCGACGGCTACCTCGTGGTGGGCGACGCGTTGTGCAGCTTCAACCCCCTCTACGGCCAGGGCATGACGGTCGCCGCGCTGGAGGCGCTGCTGCTGGCCGACCTGCTCACCCGCAAGGACGACCGGAAGGGCGAGGGACTGGCGCGACGCTTCTTCCGCGACGCTGCCAGGATCATCGACGCCCCCTGGGCGATCTCGGTGGGGACCGACCTGCGCTTCCCGCAGGTGAAGGGGCGGCGCACGCCGAAGGTGCGTTTCGTCAACGCCTACGTCCACAGGCTGCACGCCGCCGCCACCTCCGACCCCGTGCTCGGCGCCGCCTTCCTGCGGGTCCTCAACCTGATCGACGCCCCCACCCGCCTCCTGGCGCCGAGAATCATGCTCCGGGTCCTGCGCGGCGCGTCGGCCCGCCCACCGGCGAAGACCTCCCCCACGGCACGCGAGGCCGGGACCGGCGGCCGGGACGTGCACTCCCCGGCCGGGTGACCGGCCTTCTCAGCGCGGTCGCGCCAGCGTCGCGGGGCGGACGGCGTCCGCGCCGAAGCGGGCACGTGCCCGGTCCGCGGCCTGCTCGATGCGGCGGCGCCTGTCGTCGCCCGGATCGAGGACGAGCTGTCGTACGGCGTGCTCCTCGTCCATGAGCTGCTCGGCGCGCACCGCGACGGCGCGGACACGGGCACGCTGGAGGCCGAGCCGGGCGTGCAGGTCGTAGGCGCAGGCGGCGAGGGCGGGGGTGTGCGCGGTGGGCTCGTCCAGGGTGCGCGAGCGGTGGGTGCTCGTGCCGTCGGCGTAGGTGACGCTCAGCGCGAGCCGCGTGGCGACTTGCCGGGTCGTGCGCAGCCGCAGGCCGAGCCGTTCGACGAGGTCCAGCAGGGCCCGCCGGTGCGCGCGCGGATCGAGCTCGTCATGGGGGAAGCCGTGCGCGCAGCCCGTCGACGTGGGCGGGGCCGCGGGACGAACGGGCCGGGGGTCATGGCCCCGGGCGCGCTCGGACAGCGTCAGCGCGGCGGCCCTGCCGAGGATGCGCCGCAGGGTGTGCGGGGGCACCCGGAGGAGGTCGCCGATGCGGTGGATGCCGTAGCCCGCCAGGGTGCCGGCCGTCGCGGGGCCCACGCCGGGCAGGTCGGCCACCGGCCGTGGGCCGAGGAAGGCGGCGACGGCCTCGGGCTCGGGCGCGATGACGGTGACGTCGCCGGGGGCGGTGGCGGCGGCCGCCATGGCGGCGATCATGGGGGTGCATCCCGCGCCTATCGTGGCCCGCAGGCCGGCATGGGCGGCCAGGCGCAGGCGTACGAGGTGGGCCAGGTCCGAACGCCCGGCCTCGGCGTCGAAGTACCTGTGGGCACCCGTGACGTCGAGGTCGGCGGCATCGGGAGGCAGGGCCTGGACGAGCGGGGTGACGTCGCCGAGCAGCGTGAGCGCCATCTCGTAGAGGTGCCGATCACCGGGGCCGATGCCGTGCAGGTGGACGCGAAGGATGCTCCGGGGCGCGGGCACGGCGCTCACCCCGCGGACCCGGCACCGCGGTGCGCGAGGCGTCGCAGGTCCGCCGAGCGGCTCCCCGCGACCTGGAGATCACTCCACGGGTGAAGGCGGGCACCGGCCGTCCCGTCGGGCAGGGTCCGCTCGGCGGGTGCCGCGGTGCCGTCGTGCGCGGGGGTGGGTGCGGGCTCGGTGCGGCCGAGGAGTTCCAGGGCGGCCTGCGGGCCCGCGTCCCGGCGGGCCGCCGCCACTTCCTCGAGGTCCCAGGCCACCTGGCCGACCACCGTGCGGCGGTCGCCGCGGCGCGCGACCGTGCCGCGGACCAGCAGCAGCCCGGAATGGAAGATCGTCCGCGCGCATGCCGGGTGGCTGTCGTCGAAGAAGACCACGTCGACCATGCCCGAGTCGTCCTCCAGCGTCACGAAGATCACGCGTTTTCCCGACGGGACGGGCGGGGTCTGGGTGGCGGCGCGCACGCCGGCGACGAGCACCGGCCGGCCGGCGTGCATCGTCCGCAGGTGCCGGGCGTCGGTGGCGCCGAGTTCGGCGAGCAGGCAGTGATGGTGGGTGAGCAGATGACGGCCGACGTCGGCGGACAACACGTCCAGTTCGGCGCCCAGGCTCTCGCGGCCGGTCATCTCCGCCAATCCGCTCGCCCGGGCACCGGCGAGCTCGTCGCCGAGCGGCAACTGACCGTCCGTACCGGTGCTCGTGCCGGTGCTCGTGCCGGTGCGGTGGCGGCGGTGGCGGCGGTGGCGGTGCAGTTCGGCGGCCTGGAGCAGCAGGTCGCGTCTGCTCGCCTCGCCGCACAGGGCGTCGAGGGCGCCGATCCGGATGAGGCGCTGGGCCAGCGGCAGGGACGGGCGGGCCCGCAGCCACAGGTCCCGCAGCGAGCCGAAAGGCCGCCCTTCGGCGATGCGGGCGCTCTCGGGGCCGGTGATGCCGCGCACCATGGACAGGGCCAGCCGTACGCCCCAGCCGCCGTCCGTCCTCTCCACGCTGTGGGACGGGCGGGAGGCGTTGACGTCGACCGGCAGGATCCGGACGCCGTGGCGCCGGGCGTCGTGGATCAGGACGCGGGGCGCCCACATCCCGGGGTCGTGCTCGAACAGGCCCGCGTAGAAGGCCGCCGGGTGGTGTGTCTTGAGCCAGGCCGACTGCACCGCGGGCACCGCGAACGCGACCGCGTGGGCCCGGCAGAAGCCGTAGGCGCCGAACTCGCGGACGATCGCCCAGACCTCCTCGGCGACGGCCCGGCCGTACCCGCGCTCGGCCGCGCGGGCGCGGAACCAGGTCCCGACCCCGGCCAGACGCCCGGGGTCGGCGAGGGCACGGCGGGCGACATCGGCGGCCGCGCGGTCGCAGCCGGTCATCACGGCCAGGATCGCGATGATCTGCTCGTGCCAGATGACCACCCCGTAGGTGTCGTCCACGATCGGCCTCAGGTCGGGGTGGGGACAGCGCGGCGGCTCGTGACCGTGGCGTGCGGCGATGAAGCGGGCGGGCATCCCACCGGCGACCGGGCCCGGCCGGAACAGCGAGATGTCGGCGATGACGTCCCGCATGGTCCGCGGCTGCAGCCGGGCGATCAGATCCTGCTGTCCCGGGCTTTCGAGCTGGAAGCAGCCCAGCACCGATCCGCGGCGGATCAGCTCGAAGGTCGCCGCGTCACCGAGGTCGACGTGGCCGGGGTCGTCCAGGTCGACGTGCCGGCCGGTGGTGCGGCGGATCTCGGCGACGGCGTGCGCCATCGCCGACTGCATCCGCACCCCCAGTACGTCCAGCTTCAGCAGGCCCAGGTCCTCGACGTCGTGCTTGTCGGCCTGGACGGTCGGGTACGCGCCGCCCGGGGCGGGCTGCACCGCCAGCCGGTCCAGCAGGCCGGCGCCGGAGAGGATCACCCCGCACGGGTGCATGGCGAACCCGCGCGGCAGCGCGTCCAGGCCCTCCGCGAGCCTCCACAGCGGCCCGAACCGGTTCGCCTCGGCGGCGAGGTGGCGCAGCTCGGGCAGCTCGGCGAGGCAGGCGCGGATGTCACCGGCGCGGATGCGGGGGAACGACGTGGCGATCCGGTCGATCGTCCGCGGGCCGATCCCGAGGGCCAGGCCGGTGTCACGCAGGGCGTGGCGGGCCCGGTAGGTCTCGACCGTCCCGGTGACCGCCACCCGCTCGGGCCCGAACCGCTCGAAGATCGTGTCGTAGACGTCCAGGCGGCGCGCGGACTCCACGTCGAGGTCGATGTCCGGCAGCGTGGTGCGCCGCTCGGACAGGAACCGCTCGAACAACAGCCCGTGCTCCAGCGGGTTGGCGGTCGCGACGAACAGCGCGTGGTTGACCATGGATCCGGCCCCCGAGCCGCGGGCCGCGACCCGCACGCCGATGGCTCGCGTGTCGGCCACCACCTGCGCGACGGCCAGGAAGTACGCCTCGTGGCGCAGCGTGGCGATGACCCCCAGCTCGTCCTCCAGCCGCTTCACGGCCCGCGGGTCGCCGTCGAGACCGCGGGCGGCCATGCCCGCCGCGCACCGCTGCCGCAGCAGCCGCATCCCGTCTCCCGCGCCGGTGCCTGCGCCGACGACGTGAGGCTCGGGAAGGTGCGGGCGTCCCAGGCCGAGATCGCGTACCGGGTCCACGGCGCACTGCCGGGCGGCCCGCAGCGTCTCCTCGATCAACCGGCGTCCCCGGCCGGCGGCGGCGCTCGCGCAGGCGGCCACCCGCTCGGCGGCCTCGGCCATCTCCGCTCCGGACTTCAGGTACCGCTCCCCCGGGTCCAGCCGGCCCGCCTGGAACGGGATGGGCCGTAGCAGCCGGGCGGCGTCCAGCACGTCGGCGAGCCGGTGCTGTTCGCGCCGCTCGTAGCGGACCGCGTTCGTCGCCACGACCGGTATGCCGAGCCGGTCGCCGAGCGTGAGCGTGTGCGCCGCCAGTCGCAACGAGCCCGCTCCCAGGCCCGGCAGCCCGTACGTGACCACCTCCAGCCACAGGCCCTCGCCGGCGACCTCCCGCCACGACGCCAGGAGCCTCTCGGCGATGTCGGGCCGTCCCGCCGTGAGCGCGCGCACCGGCTCCGAGGCCGGGCCGAGCAGCACCGACAGGTCCTTGCCCAGGTACGCGCGCAGAGCGTCCCAGGAGGCGAGGGGGAAGCCGCCGGCCGGGTTCGCGTGCGCGGCGGAGACCAGGCGGCACAGCCGTCCCCACCCGGTGGCGGAGCGGGCCAGCACGGTGATCCGCAACGGCGGCTCCGTCACCCGGGCGCCGCCGCGGACCGGTGTACGGGCCGTACGGGCCGCGGGCGCGGGGATCTGCGCGGCGACGGCGAGATCCACGCCGAGGATCGGGCGTACCCCGGCCCTCATGCACGCCTTCGCGTGACGGACGGCTCCGGTCACCGTGTCCCGGTCGGTCAGCGCGAGCGCCTCCATGCCGAGGTCCGCCGCGGCGCGTACCAGGTCCTGCGGGTGGGAGGCCCCATAGCGGGCGGAGAACCCGGACGCGACGTGGAGATGCACGAACCCACCCCCCGGCATGAGCCCTCCCGGTGTGACGGCGGGCCCGGGGAGCACATCCCGCATCGAATACGTGTTCGATCAGTATGTGCCGCCCTTCACCGGAACACGCCGTCCGACACGCCGCGAAAGTCCGGGTTTCCGCCACGCGCTCGTCGTGGACCGGGGCCGGGACCCGTCACCTTCCCGGCGGGAGGGGGGCCCGTCGCCCTCCGATTCCGACGCGGAGACTTCGGCCCTCCGTAACTCCCCCGGCATCTCGTTCCTCCCGATATCACGCACCCTCGCCGTCGTCCCGAGCGGCCCCCTCTCAGCTCGCACGGATTTCCGTGACGACCGCCCCGACCTGGTCGTTCACCTTTTTCATGGCAGGATCGCCCACGTCACGGAAACCTCTCGAAAAATCACTTTCACCTCTTAACCCTGCTTTTCACCTCCATACAGGGCATAAAACTCCTGACGTGTCGAAAATAAATAAATTCATATTTATATAGTACGAATTTAATAATTAACTCTAAAGAACGTCATATATCGCGATTAATCTCCTTGTCGTATTAGTCGCCTACACAAGGAGCTCTTTTGCCGTCGAAGCTGAACCGTTTCGGTACAGCCATGGTCGTGGCGGGTGTCGTCGCGTTGGCGACGGTCACTCCCGCACGCGCCGACTTCAACCCCATCGGCACGGAACCGGCCGCGCCCTACGCCCAGCCGGCCGACGCGAACGTTCCCCGGAGGGGGTGCACCACGACGCTGCCGGATCCCGCGAACGCCGCCGGCAGCGTCCCGGCGGTCCAGGTGATCTACGCCTGGCACGAGGGCAACGGGAACAACTACGAGGCCTACGCCGAGCGGATCGCCAAGATCGTCGACAGGATGGACTGGCTGCTCGACGAGTCGACCGACCATGACCAGCACATCAAGCTGAGCTGCCGGACCGGGCACGACACCGGCACCTACCCCGGTTACGCCCGCGCGCTGGTGGTGCCCGAGAAGATCGAGGCCGCCGACGTCCCGGGCGAGACCGGTCCCGGCATCGTCGCCGACGACCTGGAGGCGGCGGGGTACGACAACGCCGGCCGCACGTACGTGGTGTTCGAGGACTTCGACGGGACGGCGACCGCGCACTGCGGCGGCGTCTGCGTGGCGACCTCCGACGAGTGGGACAGCGGCACCATGATGCACGAGCTGATCCACCTGTACGACGTCGACCACGCCAAGGTCAGCGAGGTGGCGGACACCCTCTCGATCAACGACGTGATGACCAGCCAGTACAACGACTGGCAGGTCGACCAGGAGTTCAACACCTACTACGACCCGAGCGAGCTCCCGGCGCTGTTCCACACCTCCAGCCACCCCGACCCGCGCCGGCTCAACCTCGCGGCCTGGTCACGCTTCACCGTGCCGACATGTTGCGACGTGGGCTACAGCAACGATCTGCTGACCGCCCAGGAGCGCACGATCGAGTCGCAGGCACCGTACGGGAACCCTTCGGGTTTCACCGTCTCCGGGGGCGGCTGGACGCAGGTCACCCCGCCGGGCCCCGACGGGGCGACCTCGGCCCGTTACTACGACGGCCGGCGCTCGCTGACGATGAACGTCCAGTCCTACGCCGACGGGTTCGTGTCGGTCACCCGCAGGCCCGCGGTGACGGCCGGGCAGCGCTACAGGTTCTTCGCCCGGCTGACCACCCCGACCTCCGGCAACGTCAAGCTGCGCCTGTCCTGGTACACCTTCTCCAACACCCTGATATCGACCGGTGACAGCTCCCCCTACGCGTTGTCGTCGAGCTGGCAGGAGTACTCGGTGTCCGCGGTCGCACCCGGCGGGGCGGCCACCGTGCAGCTGTCGGTGGTCAGCCCGTCCGGCCAGAACTTCGCCTACCTGCTCGACAGCCTCCAGCTCAACCGGTGCGACAACGGTCGCACCGGCGACGGGTGCCGCCTCGACGGCTGACCCCTGACGGGAGCCCGGTGCGCGGCGCCGCGCGGCCCCTTCGAACGCACTCGCCGCAGCGTGACCGAAGCCCCGGACGACGGAGATCCGGTGGACTTCCCCGGTGATGTCGCGGCGGCCGATGCCGTCGCGACATCACCCCGCACCGGCATCCCGGCGGGCAGGGAACCGGCAGAGCGCCGCACCCGATCAGGGCCACGTCACTCGATGAGTAAGACTCATATGAAGGATTCATTCGAGGTCGGTCGGCACGGACATACGCGATGATCCGAATCATCCCTGTTCACACAGCAAAATGGCTGACCATGGCCGGATCTCCGGTGTGCGGATGATGAAATAAGCGGGCTTAAGGTCTTGACGAACACCGGAATTTCGAACGTAATGAGAAGCGAGGCCCGGAGCCGGAGCACGGCCGACCACCGTCGCGTCCCTCCCTGCCCGACGACGGCCTCCCCCTCAGGAGGGCGTCACCTGCCTGAGGGGGAGGCATCATCCGACCACGCCCCCGAAGAGGAATCACCGCGCAGCCCGTCACGGCGCCGGGAACGGCACCGGGGCCGTCCCGCGACCTGCCGCGGACGCACCGGCCGGAAGTGGACCCGGGCCTGAGCGTCATCGCCGGAACGGCGCGGAGAACCCCGTCCGCGGCACCGGCCGGCCGCCGTTCCACGGTCGATGTCCCACGATCACGGAAGGTGACGCCCGGTGCGGCCCTGCCACCGCGCCGGGCCTGGGACAGGACGGAAAGCGCTCGAAACCACACGTTCACCCCCCTGACACACGTCATTGACATCACTGACGGCGAGTTCTAGGCTGCGGTCGAATCGGTTCGACCCGGCGTCGGACATCCTGGTTCTCGCGCCGTTCGCGCCCCTCGCACCCCCACGAAGCCGTTCCACTCACGTGCACGCAGCACCCATGAGTGAGGAGAGTCCACGATGAACATCGGCGACATCATCCGCCGGATCCGGCCGCGGCGTCCTGCTGCACCACCACCGGCCCGTCCACCCCGCCCCCGCGCGCCCGGGGACACGGGTGCGGACGTCACGCCCGGCAGGCGGCACCGAGGCCGTCGCGGGATCGCCGCCTTTCTCGCCGTCGGCGCCCTCGTCGTGGGCCCGGTCGTGACGTCCGCGACCCCGGCCCAGGCCGCCGACCAGTCCATCGCCGTCGACTTCTCCGCCGGTGGCGGCACTCCCACCCACCGGGCCTCCGGCTGGATCTACGGCATGACCGAGAACGCGTCGGGCCCGCCCGACCACTTCTTCACCGACGTGAAGTTCCGGTACATGCGGGCCGGTGGGGCACAGCTCGACGCCCCGGGGGGCTGGGTGTCGGGCAGGTACGACCGCCGGTGGAACGCCACCCGCGCCCAGCTGCTGCGCACCCGGTCCCTGGGCGGGGAGTTCATCCTGCTCGTCCACGACCTGTGGGGTGCCGACGGCTACCCGATCTCGCGCTTCCCCGGCGACAACGGCAACTGGACGGACTACGACGCCTTCCTCACCCGCCTGATCGACGACGTGCGGGCCACCGGCGTCCCGGTGCAGTGGGACCTGTGGAACGAGCCCAACATCACGCTGTTCTGGAACCGTCCCCAGTCCCAGTACCTGGAGCTGTGGCGGCGCACCTACCAGCGCGTCCGGGCCGCGTTCCCGGCGCATCTCATCGTCGGGCCGAGCTGCGCGTGCGTGCCGTCCACCGGCCACGCCTTCTGGAACCAGTACCTGGACTACGTCAAGGCCAACAACGTGGTGCCCGACATCATCAGCTGGCACTCGCTGCCGGGCGACCCGGTGGCCAACGTGGCGGCGGCCGACACCACGCTGAACTCCCGTGGCATCGCCCACCCGCGGCCCTACCAGATCAACGAGTACGGGGCCTCCAACGAGCAGAACCCCGCCGACGGGGCCTGGTACATCGCCCGCCTGGAGCGGGCCGGCGCCGACGGCCTGCGCGCCAACTGGGCGGGCGGCGGCAACCTGCACAACGACCTCGGCAACCTGCTCGTGCGCAACTCGGCGGGCCAGTACCAGCCGAAGGGCGAATGGTGGGCCTACCGCTTCTACGGCTCGCAGACCGGCCAGATCGTGTCCGTCACCCCCAGCGCCTCCTACGACGCGTTCGCCACCAAGGCCGCCGGATCGGCCAGGATACTGGTCGGCGGCGGCACCACGACCGGCAACATCGCCGTCGGCCTGCGGCGCCTGGACGCCACGAGCGGCATCGTGGAGAACAACCGGGTGCGGGTCGTCGCCGAGCGCATCCCCTACAACGGCGGCGGCGCCGTCGCGGCTCCGGTCACCGTCCAGGACTCCGTGGTGACCCTGTCCGGCAACGGCACGACGGTCAACCTGCCGCACACCGCCGTCGACGACTCCTACACCGTCACGCTGCTGCCCCCCTCCTCCGGCCCCGGCGGGCCGACGTCGGTGCTGCGCAACGTCAACGCCGGCCGGTGCCTGGACGTGCCCGGCGCGACCACCGCCAACGGCACCCAGCTCCAGCTGTGGGACTGCGGGAGCGGCACCAACCAGCAGTGGACCCTCACCCCCTCCAAGCAGTTGCAGGTGTACGGCGGCAAGTGCCTGGACGCCTACGGCCAGGGCACCGCCAACGGCACCCGGGTGATCATCTGGGACTGCAACGGCGGCACCAACCAGCAGTGGAACGTCAACGCCGACGGCACGATCACCGGCGTGCAGTCCGGCCTGTGCCTGGAGGCGAGCAACTTCGGGACCGCCAACGGCACCAAGGCGCAGCTGTGGTCCTGCACCGGCACCAGCAGCCAGAGATGGACCAGGAGCTGACCCGCCCGGCACGCGGGAGCGGCGCGGTGCCCGGGGATCAGGCGGCGGGGCCGACGCGGGGACGCGCCGGCCCGGTCGACTCGCGCAGCGAGATCGGCGGGGCGGTGAGCAGCTGGCGGTGCGGCAGGCCGGGGTCGGCGATGCGCTGGATGAGCAGCTCGACGGCCTGCGCGCCCAGCTCGTCGGCCAGGATGTCGGCCGCGGTGAGCGGTGGGTGCAGGTTCTCCGCCCAGTGCCGGGCGGCGACCCCGGTGAGCGAGAAGTCGCCGGGCACCGCGAGATGGGCGTCCGCCAGCGCGCGGTGCATGCCGGGCATGGCGGCCTCGTTGAGGGTGGCGATGGCGGTCAGCTCGGGGTGGGTCACCAGGAGCTTCTCGACGCAGGCCCGTCCCGCCTGGGCGTCGTCGGCGCAGCAGACCTGCACGCCCTGCAGGCCGCGCTCGGCGACGGCGCGGCTGAAGCCGAGCTGCGCCCGGTGGCCGGGGCCGTACCCGGCGGCGACCAGCTCGGCCGAGCGGTTGACCAGGGCGATGTGACGATGGCCCAGGTCCGCCAGATGGCCTACACAGCGGGCTATCAACGTCTCGTAGTCGATGTCCACCCAGGTCATCTCCTCGGGCCGGCTGGTGTGGCCGATGCCGACGAACGGCAGCCCGACCTCTGTCAGGCGGGTGACCCGGGCGTCCTCCAGCCGGATCTCCATGAGGACGACCCCGTCGACGCGGGCTCCGGTGACCACGCGCTCGAACGAGCGGTCGTGCTCCCCCCCGGACGGCGAGAGCAGCACGTCGAGGTCGGCGCGCGCGGCGGCGTCGACCACGCTGGCCACGAAGCCCAGCTGGACGTCGGTGAGGCGCTGGGCGGCCGGGGGGATGACCAGCCCGATGGTGCGTGTCCTGCCCTCCTTGAGCGCTCTGGCCGCGGCGTTGGGGCGGTAGCCGAGCTCGTCGATGACCGTCTGGATCCGCCGCCGGGTCGCCTCCGCCACCGGTCGTTTGCCGCTCAACGCGTACGACACCGTGCTGCGGGACACACCCGACCGCTTGGCGATCTCCCCGATGTTCACCGGCACTCCTCAGCGGACGTGGCTACGACGCTTTCCCATGGTAGGGGGAACCGGTTCGCCTGGAGCATCACGGTCCGACCGGTAAGAACGGTCCCGCGGGTGAGGAGATCCCGGATGACCCATTGACGCGCCCGCCACATCGCTCTAGGTTCAGTCGAACCGATTCGATAAACGGGTCCGGCATCGAGCGGAAACAGGCGCGTGACGCCGGTCGGCAAAGGCCGGAACGACACCGACGACGCGAACGACGAACGTCCCCCCATCCCCTGCCCCCCGAAAGGACGGCCGGAGCCATGTCGGCACCGAGATCAGCGGGATCAGCGAGACCGGGCAGGCGCACCCTCGGCGCGGGTCTGGCCCTCCTGGCCCTCCCTGCCGCCGGCTGCCTGGCCGGCTGTTCGGCCACCTCCCCCACCGGCGCCACGGGAACCCCCGGCCGGGCGGGCGGCGGAACGTACACCGTCTGGGACCCCTACCCGCAGTACGACGGGACCTCCGGCTGGGTGAAGCTGCTGGACACCTGCGGCACCCAGGCCGGCGTGACGATCGAACGCACGGGCTACGACACCACCGACCTGACCAACAAGGCGCTGCTCGCCGCGCAGCAGGGAAACGCCCCCGACGTGCTCGTCGTCGACAACCCGGTGGTGTCGACGCTCGCCGAGGCCGGCGTGCTCACCACCACCGCGGAGAACAGGCTCGACGTCTCCGCGATCTCGCCCAACCTCCTCGCGGCCGGGCAGAGCGGCGGCGACATCTACGGCGTCCCGATCGGCGCCAACACCCTGGCGCTCTACTACAACAAGGCGGTGCTCGACAAGGCGGGGGTGGACATCGCCTCCGTCACGGACTGGGCCTCGCTGACCGCGGCCCTGGAGAAGGTCAAGGCGGCGGGCAAGAAGGGCATCACGTTCTCCGCCATCGGCACCGAAGAGGGCAGCTTCCAGTTCCTGCCCTGGTTCTGGGGTTCGGGCGCGCAGCTGTCCAGGCTCGACTCGCCGCAGGGCGTGTCGGCGGTGGCGCTGTGGACCGGCTGGCTGAAGAAGGGACTCGCCCCGAACTCGGTCATCGACAACACGCAGACCACCAGCTGGCAGGAGTTCGCCACCGGCGAGTACGCCTTCGCCGAGAACGGCACCTGGCAACTGGCCAACGCCAAGGAGACCGGCTTCGCGTACGGCGTCATCCCGGTGCCGGCCAAGGACGGCGGAACCGCCGCGGCGCCCACGGGCGGTGAGTTCGTCAGCGTCCCCGTCCAGCAGGACACGGCGCGCTACGCCACCTCGCAGAAGCTGGTGACGTGCCTGACCGGTCCCGGCAACTCCTTCGCCACGGCGACGGCGCTGTCGTACATCGCGCCCACCGAGCAGGTCCAGACCCGGCAGAGCAGGGAGAACCCCGAGCTCGCGGTCTGGGTCAAGGCCGTCAAGGCGGCCAAGGGCCGTACCGGCGACGACCTCGGCACCAGGTATCCGAAGATCTCCGAGCCGATGTGGGGCGCGGTGCAGGCGGCGCTGAGCGGGGCCAAGACCCCCGAGCGGGCGATGGCCGACGCGCAGGCCGCGGCCGCGGCCGCGATCCGGTAGGCCCGCACCGTGAGCCGAATCGCCCAGGCGCCCGTCCCGCGCCCGGCCCCCGCCGGCGCCGGTCTCGCCCCGGACGGGCCGGGCCACCGGAAGGCGGTTCCACGGAGGCCGGACCGGTGGGCGGCCTGGGGCTTCCTGGCACCGATCGTCGTCTACCTCCTGGTGTTCTACGCCTATCCCCTGTTCCGCAACGTGGAGCTGAGCCTGCGCGACTACACGGTGCGCTCGTTCGTCCGGGGGGACGCACCCTTCATCGGGTTCGCCAACTACCTCGAAGTGATCGGGGACGCCATGTTCGGGCCCGCGCTGTGGCAGACCGTGGTGTTCACCGTGGTGTCGCTGGCCTTCCAGTTCACCGTCGGACTCGCCCTGGCCCTGTTCTTCGTCACGAGCTTCCCGCTGTCGGCGACGTTGCGCGCCCTGTTCCTGGTGCCGTGGCTGCTGCCGCTGATCGTGTCGTCCTCGACCTGGGCCTGGATGCTCAACAGCGACTCCGGCGTGGTCAACGCGCTGCTCGGCGCGTTCGGGGCGGGCCCGGTCAACTGGCTGACCTCGCCGGACTGGTCGCTGTGGTCGGTGATCGCCGCCAACGTCTGGATCGGTGTCCCGTTCAACCTGGTGATCCTCTACTCCGGTCTCCAGTCGATCGACCCCTCCGTGTACGAGGCCGCCGCCCTGGACGGCGCGTCGGCCCACCGGCGGTTCTGGAGCGTGACCCTCCCCCTGCTGCGACCGGTCTCGGCGATCACGCTGCTGCTCGGGCTGGTCTACACGCTGAAGGTGTTCGACATCATCTGGATCATGACCAAGGGCGGGCCGAGCGGCTCCTCCACGACCCTGTCCACCTGGTCCTACCGGCTGGGTTTCGGGAACCCGGTGCCGGCCTTCGGCCCCGGAGCCGCGGTCGGCAACATCCTGATCGCGACGGCACTGGTCTTCGGGTTGCTCTACGTCCGCCTCCAGCGAAGGCAGGACCTGTCATGAGATCCCCGCGCCGCCGGTGGAAGACCGTGGCCGGGCTCGCGCTGACCGGCGTGATGCTGTTCCCGGTCTACTGGATGATCAACGTGTCGCTCACCCGGGACCGCGACATGCGCAGGAGCCCGCCGTCGTGGTTCCCCGTGGACGCCACCCTGGACGGCTACCGCGCGGTCCTCGACCAGCAGCTCCCCTACCTGGGCGTCAGCCTGGTGGTCGGGCTGGGGACGGTGCTGCTGACCCTGGCGGTCGCGGCCCCGGCGGCGTACTCGCTGGCCAGGCTGCGCCCGCGCGGCGGTGGCGCGCTGAGCTTCGTGCTGCTGATCGCCCAGATGATCCCCGGGATCATCATGGCGATGGGCTTCTACGCCGTGTACCTCAACCTCGGCGTGCTCAACACGCTCCCCGGGCTGATCGTGGCCGACTCCACCCTCGCGGTCCCCTTCGCCGTCCTCGTCCTCACCACGTTCATGTCCGGCATCCCGCACGAACTCCTCCAGGCCGCCCGGGTCGACGGCGCCGGAGTCGCGCGCACCTTCTGGTCGATCGTCCTGCCGGTCAGCCGCAACGCGATCATCACGGTGTCGCTGTTCGCGTTCCTGTGGGCGTGGTCGGACTTCGTCTTCGCCGGCACGCTGGACGGCGGAGGAGACCATCAGCCGATCACCCTGGGCATCTACCGCTACATCGGCAACAACAACCAGCAGTGGAACGCGATCATGGCCACCGCCGTCGTCGCGTCGATACCCGCGGTCGCGCTCCTCGTCGTCGCACAGCGCTACGTCACCGCCGGCGTGACCGCGGGCGCCGTCAAGAACTGACCGGGCTCCACCGCACGAAAGGACCGTCCCTTCATGACCGCCGCCGTCACCGGCCCGGTGTTCTCCCTGCGGGAGATCCCGTTCAGCTTCCGCGGCTCCTGGTTCGGCTTCTCGCCGGTCATCGGCGAGAACACCTACGCCCGGGACGTCCACCTGGTCTCCCACCAGACCGGCATGCACCCCGTCCTGCGGCTGGTCCCCAGCGCCGACGGCATCGTCACCGCCACCCCGCACCGGCTCATCTGGGACTGCGCGCCGGGACGGATCGACCTCGCCTACGAGGACACCGACACCGTGCGGGTGCGCGGGCACGGGGTCGACCTGCGGCTGCTGGCCGCCGACCCGACCCTGACGCCGTTCAGCGGCCCCTACTTCTTCCGGGACCCCCGGGACGGGTCCGCGGTCTTCACCGTCTACCAGACCGGGCGCCGCTACCGCGTCACGCTCCTGGCCGGGCGGTTCACCGAACACCTGGGCGCGCAGGAACTCGGCACCGCCGAGCGGGGTGTCGTGGTCACCGGGGACCGGGACACGTGGGAGATCGCCATCGAGGAGTTCGAGACCGCCCGCGTCCCGTACACCGGCGGGCACGACTTCGAGCAGGTGGCCGCCGCGGCCCGGCGCGACTTCGAGGACCACCTCGACACCGTGGCCCCCTGGCGCGACGACCGCACCCCCGCGGCCGAACTGGCCGTCTACGTGCTGTGGTCGGCCACCGTACGCCCCGCGGGGTTCGTCACCCGCACCGCGGTGCTGATGTCCAAGCACTGGATGGACAAGGTGTGGAGCTGGGACCACTGCTTCAACGCCATCGCCCTCGCCGAGGGCCTGCCCGCCTTGGCCTGGGACCAGTTCCACCTGCCCTTCGACCACCAGGAGGCCGGCGGCGCACTGCCCGACTCGGTCACCCACTCGGAGATCCTGTACAACTTCGTCAAGCCCCCCATCCACGGCTGGGTCCTGCGCCACCTCCCGCCGCTGCCGGGACCGGAACGAGCCCGCGTCTACCGCCTGCTCGAACGGTGGACCGTCTTCTGGCTCGTCGCGCGGCGCGTGCCCGGCCACGAACTGGCCCACTACCAGCACGGCAACGACAGCGGATGGGACAACGCGACCACGTTCGCGCCCGAACGCGTCGTCGAGACGGCCGACCTGGCGTCGTTCCTGATCCTCCAGATGCGCACGCTCGCCCGCCTGGCAGGCGGCCTCTCCCTGCCCGCGGAGGCGGCCCGCTGGTCGCAGGCGGCCGACCGGATGGGTACGGCGATGCTCGACCGGCTGTGGCGCGACGACCGCTTCGTCACCCGGAGCGCGAGTTCGCACCGGACCTGGACCAGCGACAGCCTGCTCGACCTGATGCCGATCGTGCTGGGCGAGGAGTTGCCCCAGCACGTCCGGACGGCCCTGGCCGACAGGATCACAACCCACCTGACCGAGTACGGGCTCGCCACCGAGCTGCCGGCCTCACCGCACTACCGGGACGACGGCTACTGGCGAGGCCCGATCTGGGCCCCCTCGACGGTCCTCATCGAGGACGGCCTGCGCCGGGCCGGCCAGACCGTCCTCGCCGACGAGATCAGCGCCCGGTTCCGCGCCCTGTGCGAGAAGTCGGGATTCGCGGAGAACTTCGACGCCCGCACCGGGACGGGGCTGCGTGATCGCGCCTACACCTGGACGGCCAGCGCGTATCTCATCCTGGCCGCAGCCCACCTGCGCCGCACGTCATGACCCGCGGGCGGGCCGGCCGGGTCCTCGTCCCGGTGCCGTACCGGGCAGGTCCCTCCTCGCGGGACGATCGGGGGGCGATTTCCCGGTATGTTCACGCCGTGGCGAACGCCACGGGCCGGCGACCGCCGGCCCCCGACCCCGGGGAGAGGCCGAGGCGATGTTCGAAGGCTTCACGCAAGAGCTCGTCCAGGTCGAGGACGCGTCCGTCTTCGTCCGCCACGGCGGGGAGGGGCCACCGGTGCTGCTGCTGCACGGTCACCCCCGCACCTCCGCGACATGGCATCGCGTCGCCCCCCGGCTGGTCGAGCGCGGCTTCACGGTCGTCTGCCCCGACCTGCGCGGATACGGCCGCTCGCGCGGCCCGGCACCGGCCGCCGACCACTCCGCGCACTCCAAGCGCGCCGTCGCGAACGACCTGGCGGCGGTGATGCGCTCCCTGGGACACACCCGCTTCGCCCTCGCCGGACACGACCGGGGCGGCGCCGTGGCGCTCCGCCTCGCCCTGGACCACCCCGGCGCGGTCTCCCGGGCGGCGTTCATCGACTGCCTGCCCCTCAGCGAGCACCTGTCCCGCATCACCGTGACGTTCGCGACGCAGTGGTGGCACTGGTTCTTCTTCGCGCAGCCGGACATCCCGGAACGCGTCATCAACGCCGACCCCGTCGCCTGGTACCACGGCGACCCGGAGAGCATGGGCCGGGAGAACCACGACGAGTTCCGCGCGGCCACCGGGAATCCCGACGTGGTACGGGCCATGCTGGAGGACTACCGGGCCGGCCTCACCGTCGACCTGCGCCACGAGGAGGCCGACCGGGCCGCCGGCGTGCGGCTGCGGTGCCCCGTCCTGGCCCTGTGGTCCCTGCGCGACGACCTGGAGGACCTCTACGGCGACCCGCTGGAGATCTGGCGGGACTGGGCCGCCGACCTCCGTGGCCACGGGATCGACTCCGGCCACCACGTGGCCGAGGAGGCCCCGGACGCGCTCGCCGCGGCCCTGGGAGACTTCTTCGACGGCTGACCCGGCCGGCGGGCCCGATCCCCTCGTCCGGCGCCTCCTCGATCGTCGGATCGGCCGCGCGTGAGGCGCTCCCGCTCGCGTAGAGTGCGTTTTCATGACCCCCACGCGGCCGCGCAAGCTCCGGAAGGACGCGGCGGAGAACGCCGAGCGGCTGATCGCCGCGGCCGTGCGCGCGGGGCTGGCCGAGGGCAGGTTCGTTCCGCTGGAGCAGATCGCGGCCGAGGCGGGAGTCGGGATCGGGACGCTCTACCGCCGCTACCCGAACCGGGAGGCGCTGCTGGAGGCGATGGCGGTCCGCGCCTACCGCCTGATCCTGGCCGAGGCCGAGGACGCGCTGAGGTCAGGTGACACCGGCCACGACTCGATCGGCCGGTTCCTGCGTCAGACCTTCGCCCATCGCGACGAACTGGTGCTCCCGCTCCACGGGGCGCCCATGACCGAGGGTACCGAGTCCGCCGAGCTGCGCGCGCGCATGCAGCAGACCATGGGCGCCATCCTCGAACGCGGCCATCGGGACGGCTCGGTCCGCGCGGACGTGAACGCGGGCACCGTGGTGCGTTTCGGGGCGATGCTCGCCCAGCCGATGTCGAACGTGCCCGGCTGGGCCGAGGCCGCCGCCGAGCTGCGCGCGGTGTTCCTGCGCGGCATCGCACCCGATCGTGCCTAGCCCCTGTTGCGAAGTTGGCATCGGTAGCGGTCGTGGTCATGGGCGCGGTCGGCGTACAGCCTGCTGGGCTTTCGGCGGGGACGGCCGACCTTGCCGCGGACCGGTGGGATCGCCTCGATCAGTGGGATGAGCTGCAGAATGTCGTTACGGTTGCCACCGCCGAGGCCGACCACGAGCGGGATGCCGTTCCCGTCGCAGATCACGTGGTGCTTGGAGCCGGCCCTGCCTCGATCAACCGGGCTCGGACCGTTTTTGGACCGCCCTTCATTGCTCCGATCTGAGAGTTGTCGATCACCGCCTTGGACCAGTTCAGCTGGTCGGCAGCATGCAGCTCGGCCAGCAGCATCTGGTGCAGGCGGTCCCAGACGCCGGCTTGGTGCCGGTCGCGCAGACGTCGCCAGCAGGTCATGCCTGATCCGAACCCCAGTTCCTGGGGCAGGAACTCCCACGGGATCGCGGTGTAGAGCACGAACAAGATCCCGCACAACGCTTTGCGGTCGTCGATCCGTTTGCGACCAGGATGTCGATAGCGACGCTCGACCTTGGGAAGCAACGACTCGATCCGCTGCCAAAAACTCATCCGACACGATCCAGGGAAGCTGCTGCCCCTTCCTCACACCCTGTCCAACGACCGATCATGCACGCAGAAGCGGTCAACCTCATTCTGTTGGGAGTTCCTATGACAACCCCTCTTGTTTCAATCCGTATTCCTGGCCCGCGGCCTCGATTGAGCGCCAGTCGGATGCCCCGGTGACCATGCAACGTACCCCTTGCATAATGCATGATTAATCTATGCCAAGATGTGTTCAGAGATGGTCGCTCCTTCTGAAGTGGGTGGGCGGCATCACGTTCGCCGCAGCCGCAGCCACGCTGGCCGTCTACTTCACACGTGTAGGCCTGGAGAAAGCCGACAAGCTGAGCAGCGCCATCGGGGTGTTCATCGCCCTGACCGGTCTTGCGATTGCGTTATATCAGGTGGTCACCTCCCGCCGTACGGCGGTGATTCAAGCATCCGATGAGACCGTTGCCTCACCTGCCTCGGGCGCAGTGCTCAACACGATCGCCGGCGAAGTCGACGACAGCTCCGTCTTTCAGGCCCGGTACATCGACTTCGATCCTTCGCGGTCTATCCCCATGGCATCGCCTGCCCCATCGGAAGCCCCCTACTCGTCCGGCGAGGTTCGCAACGAGATCAGCCGTCGCGTCTCCCGCAGTTTCGTCGTCCAGGGCCGTGACATCAACGGCGCCGACTTCGCCGCCTTGCCAAGGGACCCGCCCGTCTCCCCCGACGGTCAGGAATCCCGATGACGAATGACAGCTCCAACTGGATCGATGCCGAGATCTCCTTCTCCACAGTCATCCAAGGCCGCAATGTCACCGTGTGCCTGCCATCACGGATCGCTCCGGCGCTGTCGGGTCTACCATCGGTTTCTCCGGCATTCGTCGGCCGCGCCGATGATCTGCGGGCATTGCTGGATTGCGTGAAATCAGTTGCACCTGAGCACCGGCCTCCCACCGCCGACCAATCCGCCGCGTCTGTGCTGCCAGCAGTGATGGTCGCCTCGGTCGACGGTATGGGCGGCATCGGCAAGACTGAACTGGCACTCCAGGCTGCCCGCACCGCCCTACAGCGAGGCTGGTTTCCCGGTGGGGTGCTGTTCGTCAATCTGTTCGGCTACGACACCATCCGGCGTCTTGACCCCGGCGGGGCACTGAATGGGTGGCTACGCGCTTTGGGCATCCCCAGCGAGCACATTCCCTTGGACACCCAGGATCGGGCCCGCCTATTCGCCTCCGTGCTGACCGCCTACGCCGAGAAAGGTCGACGGATCCTGCTCGTAATCGACAATGCCTCCACACATGAGCAGGTCAAACCATTACTGCCGACCGACGGCACCAATGCGGCGATCATCACCTCTCGTCACAAGCTGAGTATGCTGGATGCACGCCGTTTGGAGTTGAAGTCTCTGACACTTCAGGACGGAATAACGCTCATCCAGCGCTCTGTGGAGATGATCTGCCCGGGTGACACCCGCATCGGCGACCACCCTGATTATGCGAAAAAAATCGTTGAATTGTGCGGCCGGCTTCCGCTGGCGCTGAGGATAATCGCCGCCCTGCTGGCCGATACGCCGACCCGATCGCCAGCGGAGATGGTCGCCGATCTGATCAGAACTGATTCACGTCTGGAGGAGATGTGTTACTTCGACGCTGAGAACGAAATCGCGGTACGGGCGACGTTCAACCTTTCTTATCAGCATCTCCCCTCTGATCAGGCCCGGTTGTTCCGGTTTCTGGCCCTCGTTCCAGGAAATGAA
This sequence comes from Streptosporangium longisporum, assembly GCF_039534895.1. Taxonomy (NCBI): domain Bacteria; kingdom Bacillati; phylum Actinomycetota; class Actinomycetes; order Streptosporangiales; family Streptosporangiaceae; genus Streptosporangium; species Streptosporangium longisporum. Next base: position 200,955 of record NZ_BAAAWD010000013.1, read on the forward strand.
TTCGGGATCGAATCTGCGGCGGTACTCACCCGGTTCGAGCTGCCGCATGCGCGCAGGGGACTGGCTAGGCTGCGTAGCGCGCATCTGATCGAGGACAGTTCGACGACCGGAAGGTATCGATTCCATGATCTTATGCGAGACTACGCCCGGGAACGACTGGCCGCTGAGGACGGTGAATCCGAGCGAGATGTCTCGACAGAGCGGCTCCTGCAGCACTATCAGCAGGTCACCGCTTCGGCGGCGCAGTGGCTGAACGAGATCCAAGGAGAACGATTCTCCTCTCTAGAACAGGCCCTGTCCTGGCTGGACACCGAGTACCCCAATCTTTTCGCCGCCGTTGTCGCTGCCCACGACTCCGGCCGATGGCTTGAAGCGTATTCACTGGCCACCGGTCTGGCCGGGTACATCGAGTTCCGTTACCTCGTAAAGGATGGGATCGCCGCTCAGACGCGAGCCCTGGACGCCGCGACCAGACTCGGGCCCCTGCAGCAGGCCACCGCCGCAGCGAATCTAGGCAACGCCCACCGAGTCGCGCGCGACTACGTAGCATCGATAAAGTATTTGGAGCAGGCGCTCGCTATCACCAAGGCCGACTCGAACCTCGCCATGAAAGGGAAAATCAAGCACAATCTCGGCCTCACCTATTTTCGCATGGGCAGGTATGCCAGCGCCGAGTCCTGTCACCGGATCGACTTGTCCATCTGTGAGGTCACTCACGACCTCCGAGGCCGGGCTCAGGCTCTCACCGCCCTGGGTAATGCTCAACGCATGCAGAAACATTATTCTGAAGCGGCGGGGAACTTGAAGGAGGCCATCAGCCTCTTCGAGAGGCTGAAGGAGCCCACCGAAATCATTTCCGTCCGCATCATCTTCGCTCTGACATTACTCGACTGGCGTCCTATGAGCGATAACTCCTACATCATCTGGCAGCTATGTTCGGCCCTCAAGGCGGCCGAGGAAATCGAAGCCCGCATCTACAGGGCGATGATCTTCCTGAACCTTGGTGTGGCTTACATGAAACGCTGCCGCATTTGCCATCATGATGCGGCCATCCACTGGAGCAAGGAGGCAGCGGCTTTGTTCGCCGCACTCCGCGACCCCTATCAGGAGGCCATAGCCCTGCGAAACATCGGTATCGTGTACCGCGAAGCCGGTGAAACATCTGAGGCCCACCGCCACCTCCAGAAAGCGCTCACGCTGTTTCAGGAATTGGGCCTGGTCGAGGAGATCAGGACCACGCGAGTGCTGTTGAGCAAGGATATACCGCCTGTGATCCCGTACTGCGGGCATTCGCAAGAGGATCCTGGTCGTTTTCTCACGTCATGGTGCGACGACTTGCCGCATGCCGTGCTACGCGGAGAAAACGCCAAACTGGAGGAGATCGCCTTCCTGTTCCGCTAAATCTATGAACGTGAGCCTCCGCTATTTTATCCGCGATGATTGGCGATGGTGTGATCATGGCGGATCCCGTCGGCATGTCCAGTTCATATGGTGTACGCAAGGTGGCGGGCCGGCTCCTGCGCCGCCGTGGGCACCGTCGCGTTCATGGCGCTTCAGCCGCGACTCGTGCCTCTGCGGACAGGTTCTGCGCTTGCCTTCCAACGTTCGTTCCTCGCATTCATCCTGCTCGGCGCCGGTGGTGATCTATCGCGCATGGTCGAGGGCCCGCGATGGGATCCACCATGGTCGGCATCCCGTACTCGATCTTGATCGGTGTCGCCGGGGCGACTATCAGCAGGGGCAGGCCGGGGGCGCCGTCGGAGAAGTTGGCGGCGGTGACCATGACCGCGATCAGCAGGCCGAGGGTGTCAGTAACGATGTTGCGTTTGCGGCCGGCGATTTTCTTGCCCGCGTCGTAGCCCTGGCCGGTGGCGGGCACGTTGGCCGAGGTTTTGACGCTTTGGGCGTCGATGACATAGGCGGTCGGTTCGGGATCGCGGCCTTGCGCGGCCCGGGCCAGGCACCGCAGCAGGCCCCTGAGCTGGCTGAAGACGCCGTCGCTCTGCCAGTGGGCGAAGTAGCCGTAGACGCTCTGCCAGGGCGGGTACTCGTGCGGCAGGCAGCGCCAGGGGATGCCGTGCGGTCGATGTAGACGATGGCGTTCATGATGGCGCGCAGATCGTGCTCGCGGGGGCGGCCGATGTCCAGACCTCTGCCTCTGCGATCGGCGCGCCAGGCACTCAACACGGGTTCGATGAGCGTCCAGCGGGCGTCGGACAGGTCGCTGGGGTAGGGTCGCAGCTCGGCCATGTCTCCGGCGTACCGTGCGGCACATCAGCCGCCCAGACCTCAATGGGTATCCCTCACCAGCAGGTAAGAACAGGGCGCCGCGTTTTGGGATGAGACAGGATTTTCCTGGACGAGATCGACCCTCGGTGGCCTGTTCCTCGAAGACTTCCGTTTCGGAATCCATCGAAAGCGCACAAGTCAGGCGTGCGGGCTATCGAATGGATCGGGCGATTCACCGTCTCCTTGGATCAAACACTCACTAAGGCTGCTGTGACTGTTGCCGAGTGCTGCGGAGGGAAGGTGGAATGGAGCGGTCGACCGCTTGGCCCCAAGGAGCGTGGGCTCGTGACGGAGGAACCATCGCAGGATGCCGAGATACACCAGCTATTGAGCGAGATCTTTCAGGACGGGAGCGGGGAGGCGCTCGATGTGCTGCTGCAAAGCGTCGAGGATCCCGAACTGGCGGCGCAGCAACTACGCGAGATCTCTGAGCATGAGGGGCACGTCTTCGGGTTGGCGGTCGCATGGCGGCAGCGATACCAGATGACGGCGGACACGAATTCACTCGACCAGGCGATCGCCGAATTCGAGAGGTCCGCACAGATGATCTCGCCTGAGCATTTCAAGTACGCGCAGGTGATGACCGAGATCGGGCTGACTGTGCAACTTCGGTTTGAGCTGACCGGGGCGCGCGCCGATGCCGAGCGGGCTGTCGAGGCTCTGGCTGCTGCGTACGACATACCGGTGGAGGAGCCGACGGAGCGGGCCATCAGGGCGAGCAATCTGGGCATCGCCCTTCAGAACCGCTACCACCTCACTGATCAGGGTGATGATCTCGATGCGGCCGTCGAACTGTTTCAGGCCACCATCCGTGACCTGCCCTCGAACTCCTCGGCGTACGGCACCGTCGGCAATGCGCTGCGTGTGCGGTACCTGCGCACCCGGGACCGGGCGGACCTAGATCGGGCGATCGCGGCGGAGGAGCAAGCCGTCGCTCTCGACGCCGAGGGCGGCGCACCGCGGGTGCTGAACCATTTCGGGCTGGCGATGGAGCTCCTCTTTGATGTCACTGAGGACCCCGCCGATCTCGATCGGGCCATTGAGCTGTTCACGACCGCGGCGTCCCGGGTGCGCGAGAACGACTACGACCAGGTAATTTTCTCGGCCAACCTGGGCCGGCTCCTGTGGACGCGCTACCACCTTTCAGCGGATCGCGCCGATCTGGAAGCAGCCACGGCGGCCTACGAGCTCGTGTTGAAATCGAATTATCAACCCTATGGGCAGCGACCGCCGCAGGTGGTTTTCTCCTACCCGTTCATGTTGCTCGAGCTGCTCGGCCCGGGCGACACCCTCGTTCCCGCGCCGGAGGCAGTGGCCGTGGTGCGCGCTTTCGACGACGCACTGGAAACCTTCCCCGCCGGGGACGAGAGGCATGATCGTCTGCTGAGCGGGCGTCGGGCAGCGCGGGCCCGCCTGCTCGTCCCAGGGCGGAGCGAAGAGGTACGGCTCGGCGGGAGAAGCGCGTCCGTGCTGACCGGCGACCATCGTGGGTCGGTTCGCCGGGTCGTGACGATCCTTCCAGAGGGAGGGGAGGTGCTCATCGGCGTCGGCGCACACCCGCTGACTGTCCGCTTCGCCGACACCATGTCCTACGTCGACAGGGCTTATCCGGACGGGGACACGTACACGACCTGGCTGGCCGTCCGGCTGTCGGCCGAACGTCGTGAACCTACCCGAGAGATAGTCCTGCGCTACCACGCCGACGCGTCGGTCAGCGATAGGGATCTGGCGTTGGACGCGCTGCGCTGTACGGCCGGGCCGCCCGTTGCGTATGGGCCCTACACCCCGCGTGGGATGCGGCTGCCAGCCCTGGTGCTGAGCGGCTTCTTTTCTGGGGCCGAACGCCATCTGGTGCTCATCGGAGAGGATGTCGAGGCCTGGGAGGGAATCGCGACCGATCCGGTCGAGGCGATGGCCTACTTCATCACCGCGCTGAGCGCTGCGGTCACAGCAGTCTCCCACGCCCAGGTCGTGGGGGTGCAGGGTGGCGTCGTTCAGTACTACGGCGACCTGGGCGAGCCACGGCCACCGTCCGAGATCGCCGAGGAGGTCCTCGACAAGGTGTACGCCGTGGATCCGGACAAGGACGGGCCGTGGGCGCCCGCCGGGTACGACAACGCGGGGCGGGAGGCGTTGACCTGGAACGCGTCGGGCTCTCGCGTCATGGAGACCTTCGAGCAGACAGGCGATCCCGATCTGCTCCCCAGGGCGGTCGGGATGTTCCGCACCGCAGTTGAGGTACTGCCTCAGACGCATCCGCACCGGACGAACCACCTGATCAATCTTGCGGTCATGTACGACTGGCTGTTCGAGGCGCGCGATGACATCGCGGCACTGCGCGAGTCGACCCGGCTATGGCGCGAGATCGCCAACGCTCCTGACGCCCCGTGGCGGCACCGCTTTCAGCTCGGCCTCATGTTGACCATCCAGGGCGAGCAACTCCACGATCCGGACCTGCTGGCCGAGGCGGTCATCGAGTTGCGATCGGCCGCCGGGTCAGCCGAGATGGGGAGCCTTGACGAAGTGGACGTCCTGGCCACCCTGTCCTCGGCGCACCGTCTCCTCTCTTGGCTGACCGGCGACGCGACGGCGGCCGACGAAGCGGTCGCGGTAGGCAGGCGGGCGGTCTCCACCCGAGACGATCATCCTGAGCGGCTGGACCACCTTGACGTTCTGGCCGAGGCGCTGAGGGCCCACGCGGAGCTGACCGGAGATCAGCATGCCCTGGCCGAGGCAGTCGAGCTGCATCGCCGGGTGCTCGAAGAGACCGATCCGGGCGACCCGAAGCTCAGCGCCCGCCTGCACAACCTGGGCCTCACGCTGGCCTCCCGGTCAGCGGAGGGCGATTTCGAGGAGGCCCTGCGAGTGCTGCGCCAAGCGGTCCATCAGCAGTCGACGACCGAGGCCGATCAGCGGCGAGCTACCTATCTGGCCACCTTGGCCGCTGCCCTGGTGGAGCAGTACCAGAAGAACCATGACCGCGAACTGCTGGACGAGGCGCTGACCGCCCAGCGGGAAGCTGTCGAACTGACGCCGCTGGGCGCAGGCGTTCACCTCGGACGCCTGCTGAAGCTGACCACCCTCCTCGACCTACGATACGAACGATCCGGCTCGGACGCGGCCCTTGAGGAGCGCGTCGCGATCATCCGCGATCTTGTCACGCGACACCCCGACTACCCGGACGGGCCTCGCCTGCTCGGCCAGGTCCTCACCGCCCGCTACCGACGCCACGGCGAGCTGGGCGACCTGGCCGACGCCATCGAGACTCTGCGCACCGCCACCGCCCGGCCGGACCCCGATGCTCTGACGCTCAACGATCTCGCGCTCGCGCTCCACCGCCGCCACAGTGCGGTTGGCGACCTGGCCGCGCTGGCGGAGTCCGCAGAGCTGACTCGGCGTGCCGTCGCTCTCACCCCGGATGATTCACCCCACCTCCCGGGTCTGCTGTCCAATCTGGCCGACAGCTGCCGCATGCTCTTCGAGCGTTCGGAGGATCTCGCCCTGCTGAACGAGGCGATCGACACTGGGCGGCGGGCCTTCGCCGCCCTGGCTACGGGAGCGGTGATGGACCGGGTCGGTGTCCTGACCAATCTTGGGCTGGCCCTGATGGGCCGGGCGCACGCGGTCGGTGATGAGGCGGCCGGGGCGGAGGCAGTCAACCTGCTGCGCCAGGCGGTGGAGCTCCTCCCGCCCGACCACCCCGACCGGGGGCTCTACCTGTCCAACCTCAGCGTCGCCCTCGCCGCTCACGACCCGGAGCGGGCGCTCGACGCCGCCCGCCGGGCCGTTGAGACAACACCGTACGGAGCAGCGCGCGCCGAGCGGTTGATGAACCTGCTCGTCCGCCTCGCCGAACGGTCACCGGATTCCCTCGGGGAGATCATTCAGACCGCCCGCGGCATCGTCGATATCGACCTCGCCCCACCGCTCATGCGTATCTCAGCCGCCGGGATGCTCGGCGGTCTGCTGGCGGGCCGCGCCGACTGGGCCGAGGCGGCACAGATATACACGCTCGCCGTCGAACTGCTGCCCGCAGTCGCGCCGCGCGACCTGGCCAGGGCCGACCAAGAACACGGCTTGGGCAGGCTCGGCCCGCTGGCCGAAGACGGCGCGGCCTGCGCGATCCGCTCCGGCGACCCGGAACTCGCTCTGCGGCTGCTGGAACAGGGCCGCGGTGTCCTGCTCGGGCAGGCGCTCGACGACCGGAGCGACATATCTGCGCTAAGACATCGCTCCGTGGATCTGGCCGAGCGGTTCGAACGCCTCCGCGATCGCCTCAGCGACCCGGGGACGGGAACCGGCACGGACCGAGTCCGGCTCGCCCACGAGTGGCGGGAGGTCCTGGAGGAGATCCGATCGGCGCCAGACTGGTCGGACTTCCTGCGGCCACCACCGGTGTCAGAACTGCTCCCGCAGGCCGGGCACGGCCCCATCGTCGTCATCAACCCGAGCTCGATCGGCAGCGACGCACTGATCGTCCAACCCTCGGGAGTCCGGGTGGTCCCCCTGCCACACCTGAGGCCCGAGGCGCTCCTTGCCCAAATAGCAGTGTTCCGGGAACGGCAGCGGACGACCGGTGACATCAACGAGGTACTGCGCTGGCTCTGGGACACGATCGCCGACCCCGTTCTGACCGCACTCGGACTCACCCAGGTTCCGAAGGGAGCGCGCTGGCCGCGACTGTGGTGGTGCCCCGCCGGGCCGCTCGCCCTGCTCCCGCTGCACGCCGCAGGCCACCACGATGACGGCCGAGCCGTGCTGGACCGGACCATCAGTTCCTACACGCCGACCATCAGGGCCCTACGCCACGCCAGGAGCCGCGCCGTCCGGGGTGGCGCCGACGCCCGAGACATCGTGGTGGTGTCCGTCCCGGCGGCACCCGGCACGGTGCCGTTGCCGGGCGTCCGTCTCGAGACCGAGAACCTCGTCCGGCGCTTCCCCAGCAGCACAGTGCTCGCAGGCGAGGATGCCACCCGCGACCGGGTCCTTGCCACGCTCGCCACGCACCGCGTCGCGCATTTCGCCTGTCACGCCGCGGCCGACCCCATCCAGCCGTCGCACGGCCATCTCGTGCTGTGGGACCACGAGGAGCACCCGCTCACCGTTCTGGAGCTGAGCCGCCGGGATCTCGGGCGAGCCCAGCTGGCATACCTGTCTGCTTGCGAGACCGCGGGCGGCTCCCCCACCCTGGCGAACGAGGCGCTGCACATCACAGCTGCCTGCCAACTCGCCGGATTCCCGCACGTCATCGGCACTCTCTGGCCCATCTCAGACCGGTTCGCCGCACGGACGGCCGACGAGGTATACGCGGCGCTGACTCGCCGCGGCCGGGTCTCCGTCGCCAAGGCCCCGGCGGCGCTGCACGAGGTCGTGCGGCGGGCACGACAACGACATCCCAACCGTGCCGGGCTCTGGGCGGCTTTCCTCCACTATGGCCCCTGACGGAATGTACGATCTGCGCATGCCCGACCCCCGCACTATCGTGGCCGAGCTGACCGAGCTCCTCACCTGGCGGCTCCCGCCGGCTTCCTGGCCCCGTGTTGCGACAGCGCTGGATAACCTGGTACGCACCTTGCCCGACGGCCCGGTCGAACCGGCGCTGGACGACCTGACTTATTTGGGACCGGAACGGCTCCGCGTCCGGCTCGGCGACGATCCTTCCGTGCCGCCACCCGAAGAGGTGCGCGAGCGGATCAATCGGCTCATTCGGGACCTGGAGCCGGACATTGACCGCGCCGCTGACTGACCCCGCGTTCGTCGTCCACGTCTTCGGCCCGGCCACCGGCTACGACGACTTGCGCCCAGTGTGGACCGCATGCGCCGACGCCCTGGGAATGACCGCACCGATCCCCTCCCTTGGCCTGCCGGTCGACCTGCCCGCGAACCTTCCCCGCTCCGAGGCCGTGGCCGCGCGGCAAGCCCCGGATCAGGCAGTCCAGGCGATCGTCCGCCGCAACCATGACACGCTGATTCTGTCGGTGGCATTGTTCGGCGACTGGGACACGATGCAAACGCGCTGGACCTCGGCAGCCGACAACGGCTGGTCCTTCGGCGAGGCCTGGATCTACACAGCGGCTGGCAGCGACCCGGGCGATGCCGTCGTCGGTCCGTCCGCCAACGTAGAGGGACACACCCTGGTGTGGGAGGCCTCCGGCGCACCTGATGATCGTCGGCTTCGCCGCTTCATCGCGCTCAGCCAGGACGACCACCTCATCGAGTCCGACGCCTGGCTGTGGAGCCGCGGTGACGAACGCCTGCCACCATTCGCCCGATACCTCCTTCACACCGCCAAGATTCGTTACCAGCTCCGCGTCCGCGATGACTACGACGAAGAGATCCACCTCCGCACGGTGACCCGCGACACCGACGCTCTCCTGGCCGAAGCCCGTAACGCTCTCCTCGTCGATTCCCGGTCGCTACCAGGTCTGCTCACTATCCGGGCTCGCCTCGCCGCTCACACTGTCCAGTCGACCGGCCTGACCGGCGTCCGAACCCGCCTCACCGAGATGAGCCGCACCGTCGAGATCGCCGCCGCCAATGCCCGGCCCCCTTCCCGTCACGGTCTGTTCGCTGATGACCTGTCGCTCGCTGAGTGGTTCTCCCACCGCCTCGCTGACGACACCCATTACCTGACGGCCGCCTCGGAACGCGTCCACGACATCATGTCCGCACTCTCCATGGCTGTCGAGGCGGCCTTAGACCAACGCCGCGAACAGCTACACGCCGAAGAATCCGCCGCCGTCCAACGCAAAGAGCGCCTCAACCTCCTCCAGACCGCGATCATCGGCTCGACTCTCATGATCCTGGCCGCTGTCCAAGCCTTCCAGTACCGGCTCCCGCTGCCGCCGTCCCTGCAAGCACCCCTCATCGCCGTCCTGGGCACCCTCGCCCTCCTCCTTGCGACGATCACCCTCTGGACCCGATCCCCCGGTCCCGCCCAGATCTGGACCGGCCGCCTCACCACCGCCCTCGCCTCCGCCACCGTGGCCTGGCTCGTCACCACCGTCGTCGCTCATCTGATCACTGGGCACCCCTCTCCCGTTCACGCCACCCTCCTCATCAGCTCCACCGTCTTCTGCGCCGCCTTTCTCGCCACCCTGAAATTCTTCCGCTACCCGAAGGCCTGAGCGAAGGCTCTGATAGCTGAAGTGCGTGGCACTGCCGTCGACAGGTCAGATCATCGGCTGGGGTCGCTCGTCCTGCTGCGGCTCGCGGCGCTGGCGTCGGTCCCCTAGATCGCGGCGTCTGCTGAAGCCCGCCACCCCCGGCGCTCTGGCCATGATCGAATCCGGAGCATCATCCCGATTAGGTCTCTGCTGGAAAGGAGCGCTGCTGGGCCCTTGGTGCGAGCAACAGCACGCCGCCCATCGAGAAAATCGGCTATAGGCCGCGCGAGCCCTACGCCGGCGGTCAGGACCAGCGACAACAGTTTCTGGCCCTGCTCGCACGCCAGGTGCAGCTTGGTCGACAGGCCACCGCGAGAGCGGCCCAAAGCGTGATCGGCGGGTTCGGCATCCACCCCGCCGGGCGGTTCGGCCTGTCGTTCTGCTTTCGTCGAGGCCCCGGCCGCGTGCTGGTGGGCTCGGCAGCTCGTGGAATCGACTCCTACCTCCCAGCCGATCAGCCCTTGGGCATCCCCGGTGATCTGCAAGCCGTACACGATTTGCCGCCAGATCCCTGAGCGCCGCCACCTGCGAAACAAGGAGTACACCGCCTGCCAGGAGCCATAGCATTCGGGCACGTCCCGCCATGGTGCCCCGACCCGTACCCGCCACCGGATCCCGTCGATCAACTGCCGCTTGGTCCACTGCGACGGTCGTCCTGGCTTCTTGGCCACGGGCAGCAGCGGCTGCAGGGCCGCCCACTGCTCATCGGTCAGGTCGAACCGTCTCGTCACCGCCAGGGTGGTTACGAGATCTCCGGTATGCAGGTTCTTCTTGGTCGTTGAACCCTCCACCGGAGGTCTCTTTGTTTAGCGACCTCGACACATCGCTACATACCGCACTTCGAAACAGGCCCCAGCCCGGCGCGTCAGCTCCGGCGCGCGGGACCCCGGCCGGACAGCCACGCCGCGAAGTCGCGCACGTCGGGGACGAGGTGGCGCGTGACGGCGAAGTCGGCCCGGTAGGCGGGGACGGTGGCGAACCACCGGAACATCGCCCGCATGTCCTCGTCGTCACCGAGCACGTCGACCGGCAGCCCTTCGTACCGCGCCGGCCGGCCGAGCCCGGACGCGACCCGTTCGGCCACCTGATCCATGGTGAGCTCGTCACCGGCGAGTTCGACCGCATCGCCGTCGATCGCGTCAGGGGCGATCAGGAGACGCGCGGCGGCGGCGCCGATGTCGCGAACCCCGATCATCTGGAGCGGGACGTCACCCGGGAGCGGCAGGCGGAGCACCAGCTCCCCGCCCCCGCCGCCGGCAAGCTGGGGCTCCAGGTTCTCCATGAAGAACGTCGGGCGGACGAATGTCACCGGCACGACCTCGCCGAGGCGCCGCTCGACCCGGCGCTTGCTCTCGAAGTGCGGGATGCCCGTCGCCCGCTCCGCCCCGCCGACCGACGAGTACACCACGTGCGGCACGCCCGCGTGCGCCGCGGCGTCCGCGACGGTCACACCGCGGCGCACCTCGCCCTCCACGCCGTCCGCTCCCTCGAACGTCGTCATGAGGAACAGCGCCGCGACCCCGGTCAGTGCTCGCCGGAGCGAGTCGCCGTTCTCCTGGTCGGCGGCGACGACCTCCACGCCGCGGGCTCGCAGGGCACGTGCGCGCGTGGCGTCGGCGTCGCGGACCAGGGCGCGGACCGCCTGCTTCCGCGCGAGCAGGGCGTCCACCACGCCGCCGCCCTGCTGTCCGGTCGCGCCGATCACGGCGATGGGCTGCTGAAGATCAGTCATGGGTCGTCCAATCCGAGAAGGTGATACCTTAACCGGAGGAAATCCTCCGTTATTCCTCTACGCTGAGCCCATGCCCGTCGACGCGGACGCGGACGGCCGCGCCGCCGCCCCTCGGGCCCGCTCGGATGATCCCACCCCGCACAGGCCGCTGACCTGGATCAACGCGCGGTACGCGCCGAGTCCGGGGGGTCGAAGCGAGGGGGACGTCCCCCCGGTCCCGTCGCCCTCATATTTGCTTCGAGTTCGAAGCAGTGCTAGCGTCGCCTCGACAAAGTGCTTCGAATCCGAAGCATAACCGTTCTCCCGAAGAAAGAAGCCCGCCATGAAGGCAGTGCGATTCCACGAGTACGGCGATGCCGGCGTCCTGCGCTACGAGGACGTGCCGCTGCCCGTCCCCGGCACCGGCGAGGTCCGCATCCGGGTCGCGGCCACGTCGTTCAACCCGGTCGACGCCGGTATCCGCAGCGGCGGCCTCCAGGGCCCCTTCCCGGTGACATTTCCCCACACCCCCGGCATCGACGTCGCCGGAACGGTCGACGCCCTCGGTGACGGCGTCGACACGGTGGCCGTCGGCGACGCGGTCGTCGGATTCCTCCCGATGACCGGCGACGGCGCGGCCGCCGAGTACGTCGTCGCACCCGCCGGGATCCTGGCGGCCGCACCCTCGAACGTGCCGCTCGCCGACGCGGCCGCCCTGCCGCTGGTGGGCCTGACCGCATGGCAGGCGCTGTTCGAACTCGGCCGGCTCACCACCGGGCAACGCGTCCTCATCACCGGCGCCGGAGGCGCCGTCGGCGCCTACGCGGTACAGCTGGCGAAGAACGCCGGCGCGTACGTCATCGCCACGGCCAGCCCGCGCAGCGCCGACCGGGTCCGGGCCGCCGGCGCCGACGAGATCCTCGACCACACCGCGACCGCCGTGACGGACGCGGTGACCCGGCCGGTCGACCTCCTGCTCAACCTCGCACCGATCGAGCCCTCACAGCTCGCCGACCAGGCCGCTCTCGTGCGGTCCGGCGGGACCGTGGTCAACACCACGGTGTGGATGCAGGCCCCGAGCGACGAAGCACGCCAGGTACGCGGGCTCAACCTCTACGTCCGCAGTGACGCCGAGCAGCTCGCCGGCCTCGTGGCGGCGGTCGACCGGGGCGAGCTTCACATCGACGTCAGCCGCCGGGTCCGGCTCGAGGACCTGCCGGCCTTCCACGCGGAAGCCGCGGCCGGTGCCGTGTCCGGCAAGGTCGTCGTCCTTGCGCCGGCCGCCTGACCGTTCGTGGCCGCCGCCTCCCGGCGCCGGTACGGCGAGGAACCGGAGGGTCCGGCACCCACGACACCGGGCGGGGCTACCGGACCAGTGCCAGGGCGAAGCCGTCCCACCCCTTCGACCCGACGGTCTGCAGGGCCGTGGCGTCCAGCCGCGGGTCGGCGGCGACCTGTTCGAGGAAGCGGCGCACCCCCCGGACGCGCTCGTCGGTGCTGCCGGGATCGGTGACCGCTCCGTCGCGGACGACGTTGTCCGCGACGATCACGCTGCCGGGACGGGTCAGGCGCAACGAGGCCTCGAGGTAGCGCGGGTTGTTCGGCTTGTCGGCGTCGATGAACACCAGGTCGTACGGTTCGGCCCGGCGGGCGATCAGCTCGTCGAGGCTGTCCGTCGCCGCGCCGACGATCACGTCCACCCGATCGGCGACGCCGGCGTGTTCGAGGTTGCGCCGGGCGAGCTTCGCGTACCCGGGGTCGACCTCCAGCGTGGTCACGTGCTCGGCGGCACGAGCGAACCAGATGGTCGAGTAACCGCCCAGGGTGCCGATCTCCAGGATGCGGCGTGCCCGGCACATGCGGGCCAGCAGCGACAGCAGGGCACCCTGGTTGGGTGCCACCTCGTGGTCGGGCAGACCGGCGTCACGGCTGGACCGCCGCGCCTGCGCCAGAGCGGCGTCCTCGCCGACCAGCGTGGCGACGAAGTAGTCGTCGACCGCTCGCCACTGCTCCGTCGACTCGTACATCGCCCGATGTCTCCCCCGGTCGGTCCTGACGCCGACCTTACCCAACAGGGTCGGACTCGGGAGCCCGCACGTGGGTGCCTCCCCGGTGGCCGGGCGCCCCGGCGATCTCTGCCGGCTCAGTCAAGGTCGGACATGTCAAGCACGAAGCGGTAGCGGACGTCGTTGCGCCCGAGGCGGTCGAGTGCCGTGTGCACCTGCGAGGAGGGGAGCACCTCGACGTCGGCGGCGATGCCGTTGCCGGCGCAGAACCGGAGCATCTCGGCGGTCGAGGGGCGGCCTCCGCTGCCCGCGGAGCTGAGCCTCTTGCGGCCCACGAGCAGGTCCATGGCCTCGACGGTGACCGGGCCGAGGTATCCCAGGAGGCTGAGGGTGCCGTCCATCGCCACCGACCTCAGGTAGGGGGCGAGGTCGTGGGGTGCGGAGACGGTGTCGACGACGACGTCGAAGGTGTCGCGTGCCGCGGCCATCCGCCCGGTGTCGGTGGAGGCGATGAGGTCGTGGGCGCCGAGCCGGTGGGCGTCCTCGCGCTTGTCCGGCGTACGGCTGATGACGGTCACGGTGGCGCCGAGCGCCACGGCCATCTTGACCGCCAGGTGGCCCAGGCCGCCGAGCCCGGCCACGGCGACGTGGCTGCCGGGACCCACGCCGAGGGAGCGCAGGGGTTCCCACACGGTGACGCCGGCGCACAGCAGCGGGGCGGCCGCGGCCGGGTCGAGGCCGGAGGGGAGCGGGTAGGCGAACGCCTCGCGCACGACGTACTCGCGGGAGTAGCCGCCCAGGGTGGTCGACCCGTCCCTGCGGTCGGTGCCGCCGTAGGTCAGGGTCGGGAAGGAGTGGCAGAAGTTCTCCTGCCCGGCCTCGCACATGGCGCACACGCCGCAGGAGTCGACGATGTTGCCCACCCCGACGCGGTCGCCGGCCGAGAGGGCGGTGACCTCGGGGCCGGTCTCGGTCACCACGCCGGTGAACTCGTGACCGGGCACCAGGGGCGCCCGCGCGTCCGGGGTGTGGCCGCGCAGGGTGTGCAGATCGGTGTGGCAGATGCCGCAGTGGTCGATCCGTACCGCGATGTCGTCCGGGCGCAGGTCGCGGCGCTCCAGCGTGGTGCGCCGCAGCTGTGCCGGGCCGGTCGCCCGCCATCCGGTGGTGGTCCGCACGATGGATCTCCTTAAACAGACTGTTCGGTCTGTTCAGACTACGTGCGGTCGTACGACAAAGCAAACCAACCGTTCTGTTTGATAGGCTGGGCCCATGCCGGAGCACCCCCAGACCTCGCGAGGCGCCGCGACCTACCGCCGCATCCTGGAGGCCGCCACCGAGGAGTTCGCCCGGCACGGCATCGCCGGGGCGCGCATCGAACGCATCGTGACCGCGGCGCGCACCAACAAGGCGCAGCTGTACGCCTACTTCGGCGACAAGGAACGGCTCTTCGACGCGATCTTCCTCAGCTCGCTGGAGCGCATCACCAACGTCGTCCCCGTCGACGCCGACGACCTCGCGGACTGGGCCGTGCGCCTCTACGACGAGTACCTGCGCCGCCCCGACCTCATCCGGCTGGCGACCTGGAACCGGCTGGAGCGCCGCACCGCCGGGCACCTCGTCGCCGACCACCGGCACTACGACGACCGCAAGCTCACGGCCATCGCCGAGGCCCAGGCCGCCGGGCGCATCCGCGCGGGCGACCCGTTCGACATCATGGCCATGGTCATCGCCATGTCCATGGCCTGGTCCCCGGTCAGCAACGTGTACGCGGCCGACGACCGGGAACCCGAGGACGTGCACGAGCGGCGCCGCGCCCTGCTCCGCGACTGCGTCCGCAGGGCCGTCACGACCGGCGGCGGCACCTCCCCCTCGTGACGGCCGCGGGCGCCCCCGGCGACCGGCTCCTGCCCGGCCGGCCGGGGTGGGGCGCGGGCCCGGTCAGCGCAGGGACAGCCCGAGCAGCAGGTCCTTGACCTCGGTGGCGGCGATCCGGTCCCTGGCCGCGGACGGGTCGGAGCAGAGCAGCACCGGCCCGTCGAGGGGGTCGTCGGGCAGGCGGCCGTGCGAGCCCCGCACGGCGCGGGCGCCCGCGTCGAGGCCGACCACGTTCATCGTGTAGCGCATGCCGGTCTTCTTGCGCAGCAGCGCCACGGCGGCGCGGCGCTTGGCGGCTCCGGGGGCCGCGGGGTCGAAGAACAGCTCGGCGGGGTCGTAGCCGGGCTTGCGGTGGATCTCGACCAGGTTGGCGAAGTCGGGGGCGCGGGTGTCGTCGAGCCAGTAGTAGTAGGTGAACCAGGCGTCGGGCTCGGAGACGAGGACCAGCTCTCCGGCGCGGGGGTGCGCCAGGCCGCTTCCGGCCTTGCCCTCCTCGTCGAGCACCTCGGCCACCCCGGGCAGGGCCGCGCAGAGCTTGGCGACGGCCGGGACGTCGGCGGGGTCGGCGACGTAGACGTGGGCCACCTGGTGGTCGGCGACGGCGAACGCGCGGGAGGTCCAGGGGTCGAGATACTCCATGCCGTCCTGGGTGTAGACCTTCAGCAGTCCTTCGGTGCGCAGCAGCCGGTTGACGTCGACCGGCCGGGAGACGTCGGTGATGCCGTACTCCGATAGGGCCACCACGGTGGTCCCGCGCGCGGCGGCGGCGTCCAGCAGGGGGGCCAGCACGGTGTCGAGCTCGGAGGCCGCGGCGGCCGAGCGCGGGTCGGACGGGCCGAACCGCTGCAGGTCGTAGTCCAGGTGCGGCACGTACGCCAGGGTCAGGTCGGGGTCGTGGTCCTTCATGATCTGCTCGGTGGCGCGGCAGATCCAGGTGGACGAGGCGATGCCCGCCCCCGGGCCCCAGTAGGTGAACAGGGGGAAGGGGCCCAGCGTGGCGGTGAGCTCCTCGTGCAGCCCCGGCGGGTAGGTGTAGCAGTCGGGGTCCTTGCGCCCGTCGGCGCGGTAGATGGGCCGGGGGGTGACCGTCCAGTCCACGTCGGCCCCCATGGCGTACCACCAGCAGACGTTGGCCACGGTGAAACCGGGCCGCTCGCGACGGGCGGCGTGCCACAGCTTGTCCCCGCCGACCAGCGCGTTGTGCTGGCGCCACAGGAGGACCTCGCCGAGCTCGCGGAAGTACCAGCCGTTGCCGACGATGCCGTGCCCGGAGGGTGCGACGCCGGTGAGGAAGGTCGACTGGGCCGGGCAGGTCACGGCGGGCAGCACGGTGCCGAGCTCGGCCTGGAAGCCGCCGTCGGCGACGGCGCGCAGCCTCGGCATGTGCGCCAGCAGCCTCGGGGTCAGGCCCACCACGTCCAGGACCAGCAACGATGTCATGCTCTCACTCCCAGGTCGCGCATCTCGGCACGGGCGAAGTCCAGCTCGTCGGCGATGCCCTCGGCGAGCCGGCCGGGCGTCTGCGGGCGCAGCGCCGGTGGCAGCACGCCCCAGGTGTAGGTCTCCACGTCGAAGTGGTCGCAGAGCGGCTCGGGGCCGCCGACCAGCTCCGCGAGGGCCTCGCGCAGCACCGGCACGGTGGTGGCGAGCGGCGCCTGCGGTGCGACGTGCAGCGGTACGTGGTAGTGGACCCGCCAGGGTCCGGGCAGTTTCCGCTCGAACGCCTCGTCGAGGTCGTCGGCGTCGTCGCCGGCCGCGTTGCGGGTCTGGTGCAGGAAGCGCGGCTCGGCGTACTCGCGCAGGGCTTCGGGGTCGTCGCTCTCCAGGGCGGCGGAGACCTGCACCTTGACGACGGGCAGGCCCGCCTCGGCGTACCGGCGCAGCGCGTCGGCGGGCTTCTCCCAGGCGCACGCCAGGTGGGCGAGGTCCAGGCAGACGCCGAGCCTGCCGGTGTCGGCGCCGGACAAGGCGCGCACGGCCTGGTCGGTGGTCTCCACCACGCAGCCGGGCTCGGGTTCGAACGCCACCCGGATCAGGCGGCCGGTGTCGGACTCGACGGCGGCGAGCCCGGTGGCGAGCTCGTCGAGCCTGCGCCGGGCGAGGCCGGCCATGTCCTGGTCCCAGGGGGTGCGCCAGGCGAGCGGGAGCGTGGAGATCGATCCCCTGTCGGCGTCGCCGGGCAGCAGGGCGGCCAGGACGCGCGCCAGGTCGAGGGTGTAGGCGAGCCGTTCGGGGGTCGTCCAGTCGGGATGGTAGACCGCGTGCTTGACCACCGGGTCCTGGAACGCGCGGTAGGGGAAGCCGTTGAGCGTCACGACCTCCAGTTCCCGCGCGTCCAGCTCGCGGCGGAACCCGGCCAGCAGCGCGGGGTCGGCGGCGAGCGCGGCGGCGACGGGCGCGGCCAGCCAGAGCCCCAGTCCCAGCGTCTGGGTGCCCAGGCGGGCGCGGATCGGCACCGCGTACGTGTCGAGCTGCCCGACGATGCCGCCGAGGTCCTCGGCCGGGTGCACGTTGGTGCAGTAGCTCAGGTGCAGCGTCCGCCCGCCGGGGTGACGCAGCCGCATCACGACCCTCCGCGCTTGATGGAGCTGCCCTCGAACGTGGGCTCCTTCGCCCCGGCGACCTCGGACAGGTCCAGGCGCCCGGACTGGCCGTAGAACTCCACGGGGTTGCGCCACAGCACCCGGTCGACGTCGTCCTCGCCGAACCCGGCCTCCAGCATCGCCTTCCCGGTCTCCAGGGTGAGCAGCGGGTCGGACACGCCCCAGTCGGCGGCGGAGTTGACCAGCACCCGCTCCAGGCCGTGCTCGCGCAGGATCTCCACCATGCGGGGCGGCGACATCTTGGTCTCGGGGTAGATGGAGAAGCCCATCCAGCAGCCCGAGTCGTGCACGAGAGCGGCGGTGACCTCGTTGAGGTGGTCGACGGCGACCCGTCCGGGATCGATGCCGGACGCGGCGACGACGTCGAGGGTGCGCCGGGTGCCGGCGGCCTTGTCGCGGTGCGGGGTGTGCACGAGCGCGGGCAGGCCGTGGTCGACGGCCATCGCGAGCTGGCGTTCGAAGGCGTCGTCCTCCTCGGGGGTCATCGAGTCGTAGCCGATCTCGCCGACCGCGACGACGCGGTCCTTGTCCAGGTAGCGGGGCAGCAGGTCGAGCACGGGCCGGCAGCGCGGGTCCCCGGCCTCCTTGGGGTTGAGCGCGATGGTGGCGTGGTGCAGGATGCCGAACTGCCCGGCGCGGTAGGGCTCCCAGCCGATCAGCGAGTCGAAGTAGTCGGTGAACGAGCCGGGGTTGGTGCGCGGCTGGCCCAGCCAGAAGGCGGGTTCCACGACGGCGAGCACCCCGGCCGCGGCCATCCTGGCGTAGTCGTCGGTGGTACGCGACGTCATGTGGATGTGCGGGTCGAAGATCCGCATCAGGCCTCCTTCTTCTCGTCGGCCGGACCGCCGGTCGGATCACCGGTCGGATCACCGGCCGGGCGGCCGGGCGTCCCGCCGGTCAGGTGGTCGAGCAGCGCGGTCGCGTCGCCGGGAGTGGGCCGGCCGGCCGCGGCGCGTTCCTCGGCGAACGCGGCCAGCATCCCGGCCAGCTCGGCGTCGGCGCGTTCCTCCAGCCGGTCCACGGCGGCCAGCGGCACGCCCATGAACACGCACTTGAGCACCGCCTGCCGCCAGGCGGCCTGGTCGAGGTGACGGGCGTACGGGCCGAGCGCCGCGGCCACCAGGCGGGTGTCGTTGGTGCGGATCGCGTCGTGCAGGAGCGGCACCGCCTCGGTGCCGACGGGCAGCAGCGGCAGCGCCTTGAGCACGGCGCGTTTCTCGTCGGCGTCGCCGTACCGGTACAGGTCGGTGACCTGCCCGGCCGCCGCGTCCGGCGGGAGCGCGGCGAGCAGGACGGCCCTGGCGGCCTCGTCGGCGCTCCAGCCGGGCACGCCCGGCAGCGGTGCGCGTCCGGCGCGGCGCCCGGCGGAGGCGAAGTGCCGCGCGAGGGTCCCGGGCTCGGCGGTGACGCCGCGCCGGGCCTCGGCCAGCCATTCCTGGCCGAGCGCCGCCAGCAGGTCGTCCGTCCCGGGAGCGGGTCGCGGGGTCATGTGTTCGTCCCTTCGGCGGCGCGCAGGAAGTCCAGGGACCGGGCGGCCACCTGCGGCGCGGCGTGCGAGTGGCGGGGCAGTTCGACCGCGACCAGGCCCCGGTAGCCGCATCCGGCCAGGGCACGCAGCACGGGAGGGAAGTCGATCTCCCCCTCGCCGAACTCCAGGTGTTCGTGCACGCCGCGGCGCATGTCGTCGATCTGCACGTTGACCAGGTGGGGGGCGACGGCCCTGACGCAGTCGGGGATCGGGTCGGGTTCGAGGCAGCGGCAGTGGCCGATGTCCAGCGTGATGCCGAACCCGGCCGGTTCGCCGAGGTCGGCGTGGAGCCTGCGCCAGTCGGCGATCGTCTCGACGAGCATGCCGGGCTCGGGCTCGAAGCCCAGCGGCACACCGGCGGCCGCGGCCCTGTCGGTGACGCGGGCGCAGCCGTCGACGAGCCGGTCCCAGGCCGTGGCCTCGCCGACCGTCTCCGGGCGCACGCCCGCCCAGAACGACACCGCCTCGGCCCCCAGGTCGGCGCCGACGGCCACCGCCCGGCTCAGGAAGTCCACGCGCGTCTCCCGCTCGTCGTGCAGCAGCGTGGGGGCGTGCTTGTGCCAGGGGTCCAGCAGGTAGCGGGCGCCGGTCTCGACGACCACGCCGAGGCCGAGGTCGCGCAGCAGGTCGGAGACGGCCGCGACCCTTCGGGCCAGCCCCTGCTCGTACGGGTCCAGGTGGTCGTGGTCGAGGGTGAGGGCGACCCCCTGGTAGCCGAGGTCGGCGATGACCCGCAGCGCGTCGGCCAGCCGGTGGTTGGCGAAGCCGTTGGTGCCGTAGCCGAACCTCGTCCCCCCGCAGGTCCCGCCCGGGTCCTCATCCGGACCGCCACCCGGACCACCGCCCGGACCCGCGGCCGGGACGGCGCTCGTGCCGCCGGGGCTCACGTGGGTGACACCTTCCTGGCCAGGGCCCGGCCCAGCGGGACGGCCGCCGCGACCGCGATGCCCTCGCGGGTGGCGCCGCCGCGGGCGACGAGCGCGCCCTGCAGGGCGGGCAGCGCGACGATGCCGGTGCCGACGGCGGTCCTCAGCCGGGAGGCCGACGGCTCGGCGACCGCGCGGGCCTGGGACAGGCCGAACCCGGCGGCGTACCAGCCGGTGAGCCCGGCCCGCACGGCCCGCACCACCCGCGCGGTCCGCGGCTCGTGCGCGACCTCGCCCCGTCCCAGGGCGGTGGCCACGGCGAGCGCGGCGGTGCCCGCGAGGGTCGCCGCGGGCAGGCCGCGGCCGGAGCCGGAGACCTCGGCGCGCGACAGCGCGGTGAGCAGGTAGGTGTGGGCGGCGACGGTGAGGGCCGGAGGCAGCGCCTTGGCGACGCTCCGCCCCGGGGTGGCGCCCAGCAGCACGTCGAGGCCGCGGCAGAGCGCCATCGCCGGTGGTCCCGCCGCCGTGTTCTTGGCCATCAGGTCGTAGGACCAGACGGCGGCGGCGAGCGGGACGGCGACCGCCAGGGCCCGGCGTCCTCCGGAGAGCCCGGCCACCGCCAGACCGGCGGCGGTGAGTCCCACGGCGATCCCGAGCGCGGTGCCGGGCGACACGCGTCCGGAGGGGATCGGCCGCTCCGGGCGTTCCACCGCGTCCAGGTGGCGGTCGGCCCAGTCGTTGGCGGCCATCCCCGCCCAGTACAGGCAGACCGAGGAGCAGGCCAGGCCGAGGGTGCGGCCGCCGAGGACCTGCCCGGCCGCGGCCCCGGCGGCGACGTCACCGGGGACGGACAGGGCGGCCGGGGCACGCACGAGTTCCGCGAGGTCACGCACCGACGGCATCAGGCCGGTCCCCGTCCGCCGAGGGTGGCGGCGAACGCGCGCAGCGTCCCCCACTGGTCGGCCAGCGCGTGCGGCACCTGTCCGAGCGGGTCCTTGAAGAAGAAGGCCAGCTCGCCCAGCGGCCCGGTGCGGCCGTGGCGGTGCGCCGCCGCCGTGAGCCTGGCCAGGTCCAGCACCAGGGGCGCGGCCAGGGCGGAGTCGCAGCCGTGCCAGGTGAACTCCATGCGCATGGGCGTGCCCAGGAAGCCCTCGAAGGTGACGAGGTCCCAGGCGGTCTTGAAGTCGCCGATGTCCTCCACGTACTCGATGCGGGTCTCGCCCTGCGGGGTGTAGCCGAGCGTCTCGCCCAGCACCCGCTGCTTGCTGGCGGCCTTGGCGGCGTTGGCTGCGGGGTCGGCGAGGTTGGCGCCGTCCCCCCCCGCCCAGGAGGTTCATCCCCGACCAGGTGCGGACCCTCAGGTTGCGCTGGGCGAACATCGGGGCGAGCACCGACTTGACGAGCGTCTCGCCGGTCTTGCCGTCGTGGCCCGCGTACGGCAGCCCCTGCAGGCAGGCGAGCCGGTCCAGGGCGGGCAGCCTGGCGCCCGTCGAGGGGGTGAAGTCCACGTACGGGCAGCCCGCGCGGAAGGCGGCGTACGCGGTCAGGGCACTGGGCGGCAGCAGGTCGCGCGAGTTCGCCAGCCCGGCCTCCAGCAGCTCCAGGTCGGCGTGGGCCGGGTGGGGCGCGGGGGCCGGCTCGGTGGTCGAGACGTTGACGACGACGACCCGTTCCAGGCCGTGCCGCAGCCGGAACTCGGTGATGTCGGCGGCGATCAGCTGCGCGGTCGCGGCCTGGTCCCCGGCGACCGGCACCTGCCGGAGGTCCTCCTCGACCCGCGCGAGCTCGTCGTGCAGCGCCTGCACCAGCCTGACCGGTACGATCCCGGCCCCGGCCAGCGCGGCCGCCTTCTTCTCCAGCGGGGTCGCGACGATGTCGTGCCCGCCGAAGACCAGGTCTCCCAGACCCGGCAGCCCGGCGCCGCGGAACTCGGGAAGTTCCGTGACGCAGCCCGTCGGCGGGGCGAGGCCGGCGCGTACCGCCAGCGCTCCGATCACGCTCGTGACGGCGACGGAGCCTCGGGCTCCTACCAGCCACACTCCCGTGCGCATCTGACCTCCTGTGGTGAGTCGGCTCCTGGGGATGACGGTTCTCGTCCGCCCGGCCGGGGCCGGGCGGTGCCGTCGGCATCACCGTTCCGGCCGTCCGGCCCGGGGATGTCACGGCGGGCATACGTGGTCGCTGGGCGGAGGAGACGACTCCGCGGCGGGCCGGGCCGGGAGGCTCGACCCGCCTGTACATGAATCGTACTTTGCGCGGATATTACGGATATATGTTTCAGGAACATATTTTTTCCGTCAGGGTGAGGTGACGTCAGGGGGCCCGGTCGGGAGGTCCGGCCGGAAACCCCGTCCCGGGACGTCCGGCCCGTCCGGCCCGGGGGATCCGGCCCTCGCACCCGCCCCGGGCTCGTCGGAGGAGAGGGGCGGGGGTCCGTCCGCCACCCGCTCCGGGCGGCGGACGGACCCTCATGTTTCGGACACGACCTACGGCGCGCGGACGAGGGTGAAGTCGTCCACGTCGAAGTCCGCCCCGGTGAAGACCAGGTAGAGCCGGGCGGTGCCGGAGGGGACCCCGCTGAGCGCGGTGGAGACGTCGGTGTAGGTCTCCCAGCCGGCGGTCGCCGGCACGGTGACGCTGCCGAGCAGCGGGCCGGTGGGCGAGCCGGTACGGATCTGGAAACCTCCGGTCGGGGTGGGTGAGGCGACCCTGGCCCGGAAGCCGGTGACGCCGGTCAGGTTCACCCCGTCGTAGGCGGCCCAGTCACCGGGGTTGACGTAGCCGAGCACGGTGCCGCCGTGCGCCGGGGTGTGCGGATAGGTCTGCACGCCGCTGGCCTGTGACCAGCTCTCCGCCTGGACGGTCGTGTCACCCCCGGCCGCGCCGAGCTCCTTGATCCTGATGTTGCGGAAGGACACGTCGTCCCCGGCGCCGTGGTTCTGGATGCCCACGTGCCCCTGCTGGAGCGAGCGGGCCGGATCGGTGTTGGTGAAATCGTTGATCTTCACGCCGTTGAGGAAGATCTGCAGCCTCTCCCCCTCGACCAGCAGCTCGTAGGTGTTCCACCGCCCCGGCGGGTTGAGCGCGGCGTCCCTGGCCGCCACGTCGGCGGACTTGAAGCCGTAGACCGAGCCGGTGGTCTTGTCGGCGGTGTCGGTGGCGTCGATCTGGATCTCGTAGCCGTTCGCGACCGCCGAGTTGGGGTCGGTGGAGGCGGGGAAGCCGATGAAGACGCCGGAGTTGTCGTCCCCGGCCATCCTCCAGTCCAGCTTCAGCGAGTAGGAGCGGTACTCCTTCGCCCTGTACCAGAACAGGCCCATGCCGCCCTGCGAGGTCAGCGTGCCGTCCGTGTTGGCGAAGCCCCCCGGCCCGGCCTGCTCCCAGCCGGTGACCGAGCCGTCGTAGATCGGCGTGTAGCCGTTCTCCGCGCGGCAGTCGGCCTTGGCCTTGCCGGTGGCGTACTCGATCCCGCCCAGCAGGTGCTGCCGGAACGCGGGCTCGGCGAAGGCGGCGGCGGTGTGCCCGCCGCCGGTGTAGAAGGACCGTCCCCCGTCGAACGCCTTGCACCAGGCGATGGGGTGGTCGGCTCCCATGCCGCCGCCCGAGTAGGTGGACTCGTCCAGGACGGCGAGCACGCGGGCCCCGGTGCGGGCGTTGGTGCGGTAGTCGTACCACTCGTCGGTACGGCTCCAGGTGGGGCCGAGGTGGGCGGTGGACGGGTGGGCCCGGTCCTGCACCTTGACGGTGGCCTGCTGGACCGCGGGGTGGGAGGCGAACCAGGCGCCGACCAGGTTGCCGTACCAGGGCCAGTCGTACTCGGTGTCGGAAGCCGCGTGGATGCCGGCGTAGCCGCCGCCCGCCCTGATGTAGGACTCGAAGGCGGTCTGCTGGGTGGCGTCGAGCACGTCACCGGTGGTGCTGAGGAAGACGACGGCCTTGTACTTGGCCAGGTTGGCCGTGGTGAAGGCCGCCGGGTCCTCGGTGGCGGTGACGGTGAAGCCGAGATCCTTGATGGCCTGGATGCCCGCGGGGATCGAGTCGTGCCTGAAGCCCGCCGTACGGGAGAAGACGAGGACGTCCCCGCTGCCCGTCCCGGGATCGGGGTTCGGGCCGGGGCCCGTCCCGCCGGGCAGCGTCCAGTTCTGCGCGGCGCTTGCGTTGCAGGTCCTGATGACGAGCTGCGCGGCGTCGGTGCCGTCGAGGCACTTGCCGAGCGCCCTGAGGGTGGAGCCCTCCCTGGCCCAGTTCTGCGCGCCCGTGCCGTTGCAGGTGTAGATCTGCACCCTGGTGCCGTCGGTGGCGACGCCGCCCGCGACGTCCATGCACTTGCCGAGCGCCCTGAGGGTGGAACCCTCCCTGGCCCAGTTCTGCGCAGCGGTGTCGTTGCAGGTGTACAGCTGCACCTTGGTGCCGTCGGTGCTCAGGCCGCCCGCGACGTCGGCGCACCTGCCGTCGGCGCCGGTGATCCGGCCTGCGGCCGGTCCGCCGGTCCCCCCTCCGGTGAGGGTGAAGTCGTCCACGTCGAACAGCGCGCCCGCGCCGCCGGTGAAGACCAGCGTGAGGTCGGTCGTCCCGGCCGGTGCCCCGGCCAGCGGTGCCGAGACGTCCGCGAAGGTCTCCCAGCCGCCGGTCGGTGCCACGGTCACCGTACCCAGCAGGGTGCCGGTCGCCGAGCCCGCGCGGACCTGGACGGAGCCTCCGGCGCCCGCCGAGGAGACCCTCGCGTCGATCCTCGTGGTCCCGGCCAGGTCGTAGCCCTTGAAGGAGATCCAGTCGCCGTTGTGGACGTCGCCCACGGTCCTGCCGCCGTGCGCGGCCGTCTTGGTGATGGGCGAGACGCCGGACATGGTCGCGTAGTGCTCGGCCTGGCGCTTCCTGGGCTGCAGGATGTGCTGGGTGTGGGTGGTCAGGCCGCCCTGGTCGGTGTACTCGGCGTCGAAGACCGCGAAGATGTTGGCCGCGTCGTCGTGCTCCCCGTCGGCCGGGATGGTCAGTTCACCCGAGCAGCCGTTCTTGGAGGTGATCTGGTGGCCGTGGGTGTCGTGGCCCAGCACGTAGGTCATCTTGACCTTCGCGCAGTCGACGGTGCCGTCCTCGGGGTCGGTCACCCTGACGGTGAACGGCACGGTGTCGCCCCACTGGAACAGCTGGCCCTGGCGTGGCCGCTCGATGACGACGGTGGGCGCGGTGTTGCCGACCGTGATGGGCACGCTCGCGGTGCCGGTGGCGCCCAGGGGGTCGCGCACGGTGAGCGTGGCGGTGTAGTCGCCGTTGGCCGTGTACGTCTTGACGGGGTTGGCGGCGGTGGAGGTGGTGCCGTCGCCGAAGGCCCAGGAGTAGGTGACGGCCTGCCCGTCGGGGTCGGCGGAACCGGCCGAGGAGAAGGTGACGGTCAGCGGGCTCTTGCCCGAGCTCTTGTCGGCCTTGGCCACCGCGACGGGCGCGCGGTTCACGCCCTTGATGTACTCGACGCGGTAGAGCGCGGAGTTGGCGTCGCCGCCGAAGTAGCCGGAGCCGTAGTCGAGCACGTAGAGCGCGCCGTCGGGGCCGAAGGCCAGGTCCATCACCTGGGTGCCGGTCCACGGGAAGCCCGCGATGGCGCCGCGTGAGCCGTCGGCGCCCACCTCGATCGCCTTGATCCACCTGCGGCCGAACTCACCGGCGAAGAAGTGGCCGTCGAGCTCCCGGGGGAACTTGACGGTGGAGTTCAGCGCGGCGTCGTAGCGGTAGACGGGGCCGCCCATGGGCGACTCGGAGCCGCCGCCGAACTCCGGCGGGGAACCGGCGTCGCCGCCGTACCTGATCCAGGCGGGCTTGGCGGGCGGCAGCTTCGACAGGCCGGTGTTGCGGAAGGAGTTGTTGACCGGGCCACCCGCGGCACAGTCGTACTTCGCACCCGCGGGGCCCGAGGGGAAGGTGTACTCGCCGTAGGTCTCGGCCAGGGTGTTGGTCCCGGTGCAGTACGGCCACCCGTAGTTGCCCGGCCCGGTCACCCGGTTGAACTCGACCTGGCCGCTGGGCCCGCGGGCGGCGTCGGTGCTGCCCGCGTCGGGGCCGTAGTCGCCGACGTAGACGACACCGGTGGCCTTGTCGACGCTGAGCCGGAACGGGTTGCGGAAGCCCATCGCGTAGATCTCGGGCCGGGTGCCCGCCGTGCCGGACGCGAACAGGTTGCCCGAGGGGACGGTGTAGGCGCCGGTGGCCGGGTTCACCTTGATGCGCAGGATCTTGCCGCGCAGGTCGTTGGTGTTGGCGGCGGTGCGCTGGGCGTCGTAGACGGGGTTGCGGCCGGTGCGCTCGTCGATGGGCGCGTACCCGGCCGAGTCGAAGGGGTTGGTGTCGTCGCCGGTGGACAGGTAGAGGTTGCCCTGGGCGTCGAAGTCCATGTCGCCGCCGACGTGGCAGCACATGCCGCGGTCGGCCGCCACCTCCAGCACCGTTCTCTCGCTCGCGGCGTCGAGCGTCCAGTCGGCCTTGACGGTGAAGCGCGACAGCCGGTTGACGCCCTTCCACGCCGTCCAGTCGGTGCCGGTGGCCGGGGCGTCACCCGCCGGGGTGCTCAGCTTCGGCGCGTAGTACAGGTAGATCGTCCTGTTCGTGGCGAACCCGGGATCGGCGGCGACGCCCTGCAGACCCTCCTCGTCGTGGGTGTAGACGGGCAGCGTGCCGACGACGGCCGTCGCTCCGGTCGCGGTGGTACGGCGCAGGTTGCCGTCACGCGCCGTGTGCAGCACCGAGCGGTCGGGCAGCACGGCCATGGTCATGGGCTCGCCCATCTCGGCGGCGCCCTTGGCCAGTTCCACCCGCTGGTAGTCGGCCGGGTCGATCACGGCGACCGCCTGCGCGGGCAGGGGCGCGCTGAGCACGGCCGCTCCGGTGAACGCCAGAAGCATCGCGCAGAACTGCGCGACCCTCCGGCGTGGGTGTGTTGATCTCCGCCTGGGGGGCATGGCGGGTATCCCTTCGGTTGGTGGAGCAACACGTCCCGGCACGGAACGGGACGTATGTCGCTTATGTTTCGCGACGGTAGATCGGACTTATGTCGACTGTCAATAAAAGTCCCGTCATTACATGCATAGCTAGCCAGACAGAAACCCTCAGATGTCATGCAAAGCATAGAAAACACCTGACAGGGGGCGTAATGACCGGCCGGGCCACCGTTCCGGTCGTCGGCGACGATACGACGCGTCCCGAAAGGAACAGGCGATCAGAAGGTTGATCGGGGCGTAACAAAAAACCGACGAATGGGACGAGCCATGCGAAAGAGGCGAATCGATGCGTCGAGTGACTCCTCGCGCGGGACATCGGCGTCGGCGGCTCCGGGAGACTTGAATCCCCCTAGACCACGACATATCACCCTTTTGTAGTGCTAAGTGGGATGATTCGGTGGTCAGGCAGGTTCGCCCTGTTTCCCCTCTGACCTGGTGAAACCTCTGACCTGGTGAAAGGGGAACAGGCATGGACATCACGCCCCGGGCGGTCGTCATCCCCAAGGACACCGACCGGCTCGAACAGGGCAGGTACGGCCCCGTCTTCCCCAGGACTCCGGCATGTTACGGGTTCACCATCGTCGCCGACGTCAAGCCGGGGCGGGCCGAGGCGATCAGGAACCACGGAAACACGCTGGCCAAGGCGCTGGAGGGCGATCCGCACCTCCTGGCGCCGCTGAAGCTGCACTACCTGCGCTGGGTGCTGTTCGACGACGACAGGCGCTTCATGTACCAGGGGATCTTCGACACCGACTTCGACAAGTACACCGAGGACGCCGTCGCGCTGTTCACCAAGGCGGGGGTGAGCACGACGTTCGAGAACCTCGAAGGCTTCCCCGAGGACTGGAGGACCAATCCCGAGGCGTTCGTCAGGTTCGTCCGCGAGCGCCACTGCCCGAGCTTCGTCGAGTACGGGGAGTACCCGTACGTCACCGCCGACGAGATCAAGAAGGCGCTGCGGATCAAGAACGCCCTGTCGGAGATGCTCGACCAGTTGCAGTGAGAGCCGGGCGGGAACGGCCCCGGCCGTGGTGAGGACGTTCCGCCACCCCTGGCCCCGCCGTCGATCGGAGACGAGATGAGCGAGCCGAAGACCGCACGCACCTACAACCAGGACCACGTCCCGCGTCCCTACACGCCCGGCCGGCGGCGGTTGAGCATCTACGTCGCCTGGAGCTATCCGGCCGAGGCGGGCAGGGACGAGGCCGGGCTCGACGACCGCTTCTCCACGATGACCGAGGTCCGGCGGGTGACCTGGCCGGCGTACGAGGATCCGGAATGGTCTGATCCGATGCGCTTCCAGCAGGGCATCGCGGGCGGGCTGGAACTGTTCTTCCGGGGCTGGCTGCCCTTCCAGCGGTTCGTCCAGGAGAGCACCGGGCACCCGGTGCCCGTCTACCAGCGCGTCGACCAGGCCGGGTTCTTCACCCCGCTGGACGAGCGGGTGCTGGCCGACACCGACACCCTGTTCGTGTGGGGACTGGACCACATGATCACCGGTCAGGACGCCACCCCCGGTGAGATCGAGGCGGTGCGCGACTTCCTGACCCGGGAGGGAACCTGCCTGGCCCTGGGACCGCACCACGACGTCGGCAGCTCGGACGACCTGACCGTGCGCCAGGCGGAGTACGACCACCACGGGGACGCGCTGGTGCCCCGCCGGCAGCGCTTCGGCAGGTACACCCGATCGCTGATGACGGGCCTGGGGATACCGGTGGAGAACCGCTACGGCCTGCGTCCCGCGGTGGCGGCCGGGAACAGGAGCGCCCCGCTGACCATCGCCAGGGACCTGGACACCAAGGGGTGGCTCAAAGGCGTGACCAGCCTCAACTTCCACATGCACCTGCCGCACTACGCCGTGACCACCGACGAGGCCGACGTCGTCCACGCGCTCGGCCGGCAGCCGATCGACCTGTCCCGGCCGCCGCACCCCTTCACCGAGGCCGGCAACACCGAGTTCAACATGTTCCTGTGGATGCCCCCCGCCGGGGACCGGGCAGGGGACGTGATCTTCGCCGACACCACGATCTTCAGTACGCTGTTCGGCGTCGACGACAGCCTGCGCACCTTCTGGAACAACATCGTCTCGGCGACGTGACGCGCCAGGAGGTGAGCGCTCATGACCGGACGGCCACGGACCGCACTGGAGCTCGACGACATCCAGCGCGGGGTGCTCAGCCCCCGGCCGAGCCCGTACGCGGCGACCTACATCCTGTTCCGCATCGACGACCGCGACCAGGGCCGCGAGCTGATGCGGCGTCTCGGCGCGGTGGTCACCTCGGCCGCCGACACCGTCAGCCCGCTGGGCGAGACCTGGGTCAGCGTCGCGCTCACCTGTCCCGGCCTGGCGGCGCTGGGGGTGCCACAGGAGTCGCTGCAGACCTTCGCCTGGGAGTTCCGCCAAGGCATGGCCGCACGGGCCGGGGCGCTGGGCGACGTCGGCGACAGCGCCCCGGAAAACTGGGAGGCGCCACTGGGCACGCCCGGCGTCCACGTGGTGCTGGTGGCCCTGGCGCCCGACACCGCCCGGCTGGAGGCGGCCGTCGACCGTGCCCGCCCGGCCTACCACGCGCTGCCCGGCGTGCGGGCGATCTGGCGGCAGGACTGCCACGCGCTGCCCACCGAGACCGAGCCCTTCGGCTACCGCGACGGCATCAGCCACCCGGCCGTCGAGGGCAGTGGAATCGCCGGATCCAACACGCTGGAGGAGCCGCTCAAGGCCGGGGAGTTCGTGCTCGGCTACCCCGACGAGCTCGGCGGCGTCCAGACCGTCCGGCCGGAGGTGCTGGGACGCAACGGCAGCTACGCGGCCTTCCGCAAACTCCACCAGCGCGTCGCCGCCTTCCGCCGCTGTCTGCGGGACAACGCCACGGATCCGGCGGACGAGGAACTGCTGGCGGCGAAGATCATGGGCCGCTGGCGCAGCGGCGCGCCCCTGGCGCTCAGCCCGGACCGCGACGATCCCTCCCTGGACGCCGATCCGTACCGCAACAGCTTCCTCTACGGCCAGGACGACCCTGCGGGGTTCATCACTCCCGGCGGCTGCCACATCCGCCGGGGCAACCCCCGCGACGCGGCGGTGGCGGGCGTGGTGAGGCTGCACCGGATGATCAGGCGCGGCACCGTCTACGGCCCGCCGCTGCCCGACGGCGTCCTGGAGGACGACGGGGCCGAACGGGGGCTGATGTTCGCCTTCATCGGCGCGCATCTCGGGCGGCAGTTCGAGTTCGTCCAGTCCGAATGGATGAACGACGGCGTCTTCTTCGGCGCGGGCGACGCCAGGGACCCCGTCATCGGCTCCGGCGACGGCCCCTGCGACTTCACCATCCCCCGCAGGCCGGTGCGGCGGCGCCTGCCGGGGCTGCCGCACTTCGTCGTCACGCGCGGCGGCGAGTACTGCTTCCTGCCCTCGCTGAGCGCCCTGCGCTGGCTCGGCGACCTCAGGGACTGACCCCCGCGCACCGGCGCCCCCGGACGGCCGTCGGGATCGTCCTCGGCGACACGCGGGCCGTTCCAGGGGTCGCCGGGCCTCCGCGGGGGTCAGATCAGGCGCTCCAGGAAAACCGTGATCGACATGGTCATGATGCCGGCGATCACCAGGTCGACCGCCAGGCGCAGATTGCGGTGCTTGGCGCGCACGACCCGGGCGATCTTCAGGGCGTCGGTGGCCAGGAACAGCTCGTAGTCCCTCGTCTCGATGTCCATACGCTCGATCAGCGCCTCGGGCGTGGGCTCATCGGCATAGGTCAGGATGCGCACCCCTCCACGTCCAGGAGGCAGCGGACGAATGGTGATCAGGATCAGCAGCACCGCCATCGACAGCAGGATCAGCGCCAGGATGACGCCGAAGCGCCCGATTCCCGGAAAACGGGCCGGGCCGGTCAGGATGAGGGTGACCATCACGCCGTAGGCGACACCCGCCCACGACAGCAGCAGGCCGGCTCTCTTCTCGCTGGCGCTGATCAGCTCGGCGCGGGCCGCGGTGACGGCGACATCCAGCCGCTCCCGCAGGATCGGGGACATCGGCACATGCCGTGCGTTGCCGTCGTCCGCGGAGGAGTCGCCGGGGACGGCCGGGGTGTGGTCCATGGTGAGCGGGGTCCTTTCCGCCGGGGCCGTGGGCCGGAACAGCGACCGGCGGCTTGTGGGTGTCGAGGCGGCCGATGCCCGGCCGGCAGGGAGCCCGGCCGAAGGTGAGACCTTCACCGTGGTTTCACGACCCGCCCGGCCCGGCCCGTGATCAGCCGCGGTCGCCGCCCCGTAGGAGTACATGTACCCCCGTCACCGTGCCGGCCGCCGGGCACAGGGTCCGTGACGTGGAAAGTTTCCCATCACCTGCGCCGTCGGTGTGGCCGGAGGCGTGAGGGCGCCGGGGTGCGCGCCGGCGCCGTCCGACGGCCCGCCGGTGATCGCCGAGGCCGCCCTCCCGCGATCCGAGGACGGCTCAGGTGGCGCCGTCCGGGGTCGCCCCGGGTTTCGCGTGGAGGATCTCGCGGGCCTGGTCCGCGGCGCGGGCGATGCTCTCGGAGACGAAGTCGACGAAGCGGGCGATGTTCTCCAGGCGGGCGGCGGCCGGGGTGCCGGGACCGAGGATGCCGACGCCCTGCCGGGCGACCTCGCCGAGGTGGGCGGTGGCGCGGGCACTGGCCATCGTCGACTGGTACAGGACGTCGTCGTCGACGATGTAGCGCTCGCGGCGGCGTTCGTCGCGTTCCCGGCGGATGAGGCCCTGGTTCTCGAGGAAGGTGATCGCCTTGGAGACGGACGCCAGGCTGATCTGGAGGCGCCCGGCCAGCTCGGAGGCGGTGAGGCTGCCGGTGTCGGTGGCGTAGAGGCTGCTCAGCACCCGGGCCGTCATCTTGGGCAGGCCCGACTGCATGAAGACGGTGGCGAACACCTCCTCGTACTCGCGCACGGCCTCGGTGTCGCGTCCGTGGTCCTGCGGGGACGCGTCCGGGTCCCGGGGGACGGCGCGCCTGCGGCGGTGGCTGCGGTGTTCGGTGGCGCGGTGGGCCAGGTCGGCACGGTAGGCGGTGGGGCCGCCGTTGCGCATCACCTCGCGTGTGATCGTCGAGGTCGGACGGTCGAGGCCTCTGGCGATCTCCGCGTAGGCCAGGCCGTCGGCCAGTCCCAGCGCGATCTGCTGGCGGTCCTGCTGGGTGAGCCTGCCTCCCGGCATCGCGGCCTCCTTCGTGGTCCGTGGTGTCCTCACCATAGCGTTCACCCTCGCCCTATTGCAACGAGTGATGTGAGGGTTATTGCGTTAGATGCATAACCATTGCAACATTTTAGCTCCACTGACCTGCATATATGTGTTGCGTACGCAACTCGTATGTTGCTGTATCTAGAAATGCAACGTAGTGTTTCCCTCATCAGAAACAACGAACCGAAGGACGACACCATGCAGAAGTTCGACACCCCCACCCCCGTCACCGCCGTCCTGGACGTCCCCGCCGGCCGCATCCACCTCATCGCCGCCGACCGCACCGACACCGCCGTCGAGGTCCGACCCGCCAACGCCACCAAGAACCGCGACGTCAAAGCCGCCCAGCAGACCGAGATCACCTACACCGACGGCACCCTGCACATCACCGCCCCCAAGGCCAAGAACCAGCTCCTCGGCGCCCCCGGCGCCATCGAGATCACCGTCCAGCTGCCCACCGGCTCCCACATCCAGGCCACCGCCGCCAGCGCCGACCTGCGAGGCGTCGGACGACTCGGCGACGTCACCTTCGACAGCGCCTGCGGCTCGGCCAAACTCGACGAGACCACCGCAGCCCGCCTCACCCTGCAGTCCGGCGACCTCACCGTCGGCCGCCTGAACGGCCCCGCCCAGCTCAGCACCCACAAGGGCGACCTCCGCATCACCGAAGCCGTCCACGGCACCCTCACCCTGCGCACCGACTCCGGCGACATCCACATCGGCGCCACCCGCGGAGCCTGCGCCACCCTCGACGCCGGCACCACCCACGGCCGCATCCACAACGCCCTCACCAACACCGGCACCAACGGCACCGACACCGACCTGACCATCCACGCCACCACCTCCCACGGCGACATCACCGCCCGCAGCCTGTGAGAACCCCGGGCGCGACGCCCCTGCCCGTTCACCCGGGCCGGGAGACCCTGGGCGAGGCCCGCGTCGTCGACGACGGCGACCTCGTCGGCTCCGGCAACGTGACATCCGGCATCGACATGGCGCTGTACCTGCTCGAACGAGAGGTGGGCCCGCAGATCGCCCACGGTGTCGAGCGGATCTTCCGGCACGAACGGCGCGGCACCGTCTGGCGCCCGGCCGGCCCCGCCGTGATCGCTCCCTGACCACCGGCTCCCGG
Organism: Streptosporangium longisporum; assembly: GCF_039534895.1. NCBI lineage: Bacteria > Bacillati > Actinomycetota > Actinomycetes > Streptosporangiales > Streptosporangiaceae > Streptosporangium > Streptosporangium longisporum. Next base: position 234,326 of record NZ_BAAAWD010000013.1, read on the forward strand.
CGCCGGGCTGGAAGTACCACCTGGCGGTCCGGGTCAGGCCGGGTGCGGTGGCCCGTGACGGCGGGCCGTGACGATCCAGGCACGCGAGTCGAAGTACACACCGCTGCCGGTGTCGTGGGCGGCGAGGGTGGCGCGCAGCCGCGTGCGCGCCTGCTCGGCCGTCGCGATGTCGAGACCGGCGAGCAGGTCCTCGTACTCCCGGAGGCGGAGCACGTTGTCGAAGGCGGTGACGGCGTCCGGACCGTAGAAGACGGGCTCGTGCACGTCGGTGAAGCCGACCCGCGTGAAGCCCGCCTCCGTCAGGATGTCTCGCGTGACGGCCGGGTCGGCGAGTGAGAACGGGCCCGGCCCTCCGGTGGGAGGGGCGGGTGCGGTGGTGAGGCTCCGGCGGATCGCGGAGGCCCACTCGTTGCGGTCGCGCCCCTGCCAGACCAGCAGCACGAGGCGCGCTCCGGGACGCAGGGCACGCCCGATGTTGGTGTACGCGGCGATCGGGTCGGTGAAGAACATCGCCCCGAACCTGCTGATGCACAGGTCGAAGTGCGCCGGCGGGAAGCGGTGGACCTGAGCGTCCGCCTGCCGGTACGTGATGTTGGTCAGTCCCTGGTCGTCACTGAGCCGGCGGGCCCGTTCGAGCATCGGCGCGGAGAGGTCGACGCCCACCACACTTCCGGTGACGGCGGCACGGGCGGCCTCGCGGGTGGACTGTCCCGTACCACAGCCGATGTCGAGCACACGGTCGCGCGGGCCGACGCGGGCGGCGGCGCGGAAGTGTTCGTTGTGCAGGCGCAGCTCGGCGTCGTAGTCGAACAGGCCGGGCTGCCCGGTGAGGGGAAGGGGGCTTCGGGCTCTTGCCGACGCGTCGCCGTTCGCTGTCATACGGCCACGCTAGGAGCCGTCCTCCATCGTGAAAAGCGATTGTTTTCGATCGATGTGATCGCTGCGGGGGATGATCAGGGAGAGGAACGCGGCCGGAGGGACGTCAGTCGGCCAGCGCGAAGCCGGCCGCGGCCTCGGCGTGCAGCCTGGCGCTCGGCAGCAGCGGGACGGCGGTGTCCTTCTCGGTGATCAGGAGCTCGATCTCCGTGCAGCCGAGGACGACGCCTTCGGCCCCGTCGGCCGCGAGCTCGTCGATGATCCGGGCGTACGCGTCCCTGGAGGACTCCCTGAGCACCCCGCGCACCAGCTCGTCGAAGATCACGCGGTGGACCCGTTCCCGCTGCTCGCGCCGTGGGACGATCACCTCGAAGCCGTGGGCGGCCAGCCGGCCCCGGTAGAAGGACTGCTCCATGGTGAAGCGGGTGCCCAGCAGGCCGACCCTGCGCATCCCCCTGGCGCGGACCTCCGCCCCCACGGCGTCGGCGATGTGCAGCACGGGCACGGTCACGGCCCGCGCCACGTCGTCGCTCACCCGGCTGAAGGTGTTGCTGCAGACGAGCAGGACCTCGGCGCCGAGATCCTCCAGTTTCCTGCCGGCGTCGGCCAGCAGCGTGCTCACCTCGTCCCAGCGGCCGGCGAAGATGAGGTCCTCGACGGTCGTGTAGTCGACCGACCAGATGAGGCTGTCGGCGGAATGGCTGCCGCCGAGCCGTTCGCGTACCCGCTGGTTGATGATCTGGTAGTAGACCACCGTCGATTCCCAGCTCAACCCGCCGATGAGACCGATGGTGCGCATGGAACCCCGTTTCGATGACGTGTGCCGGTCACGGTGACGGTGCCGCCACCGGTCCGGCCTGATACGGCCGGGTGCGGCCGGGCGGTGCGCCGGCATGACGTGCCCGATCCGCCCGGCCCTTCGGTACGGGTGGTCAGGCGCGGGCCAGGGCGCGGGCGCAGGCGCCGAGCCCGATCTCGCTGGACGCCTTGACGAACACCACGTCTCCCGGTTCGAGAAGCGCGGTGGCCAGCGCGAGGGCACCGGCCACGTCCTCGGCGGTGTGGACGGCCACGTCCCGGCCCGAGGACCGCGCCGCCTCCGCCGTCGCGAGCGGGTCCCCCGCTCCGACCGCGATCAGCACGTCGAAGCCGAGGTCGGCGACGAGCCGGCCGATCTCCGCGTGCCGGGCGCGGGAGGCCTCCGCCTGCTGCCCCATCGCGCCGAGCACGGCGACGGTACGGCGGGTTCCGGCCAGGGCCTTGGCCGCCCGCAGCCCGGCCCGCATGGATTCGGGGCTGGCGTTGTAGGCGTCGTCGACGACGGTGACGCCGTCGGGCCGTTCGACGATCTCCAGCCGGCCCGCGGAGCGGCGCCGCGCCGCGGTCAGCCCGTCGGCGATCTCGGTGACGCCCAGGCCGAGCGCGGTGGCGACGGCGGCCGCGGCCAGGGCGTTGCCCACCTGGTGCTCGCCGATGAGACCGAGCTCGACCGGGGCACGGCCGGAGGGCGTCACCAGCTCGAACGCGGGGTGCGCGCGGCCGATCGTCCGCACGGCCTCGGCCCGCACCTGCGCCCGCGCCGACCGGCCGAACGACAGGATCCGGGCCCCGGTACGGCCGGCCATGCCCATGACGTACGGGTCGTCGGCGTTGAGCAGCGCGAACCCGTCCGCCGGAAGCGCCTCGACCAGCTCGCCCTTGGCCTCGGCCACGTCGGCCGGCCCGGTTCCCATGCGCTCCACGTGCGCGGTGCCGACGTTGAGCACCAGCCCGATCCTGGGCGGTGCGATCCCGGTCAGGTACGTCAGGTCGCCCTTGCGGCCCGCGCCCATCTCCAGCACCAGGTACCGGGTGCCGGCGTCGGCACGCAGCACGGTGAGCGGCAGCCCGAGCTCGTTGTTGAACGACCTGTCGGTGGCGACCGTCGCGGCGTGCCGTTCGAGCACCTGGGCCAGCAGGTCCTTGGTCGTGGTCTTGCCCACGGAGCCGGTCAGGCCGATCACGGTCGGGCCGATGTGCTCCAGCAGGTGCCCGGCCAGCAGGCCGATCGCGAGCCGGACGTCCTCGACCACCAAGGCGGGCACGCCGACGGGCCTCGACGCCAGCACGGCGACGGCGCCGCCCGCGACGGCACCGGCCGCGTGGTCGTGGCCGTCGGCGCGGGCGCCGGCCGTCGCGACGAACAGGCCGCCGGGCACCACCTCGCGGGAGTCGGCCGCCGCGGGCGCCGTCACCCGCGCCCGCGGGTCGGGCACGTCGTGCAGGCGTGCGCCGACGACCCGCGCGATCCTCTCCAGCGTCATGGGGATCATGAGCCGCTCCTGGTGAACGCGAGGTCGACGAGGCGGCGCAGCAGGTCCGGGTACGGGAGGCCGCCGGCGGCCCACGCCCTGGCGTAGACGGAGCGGGAGGTGAAGCCGGGCATGGTGTTGATCTCCAGTACGTACAGGCGTCCGGTGTCCTCCTCGTAGAGGAAGTCGACACGGGACAGGCCGTAGCCACCGATCGCCCGGAAGGCGCGCAGGGTCAGCTCGCGCACGTCCCCGGCCACCCGTTCCGGCAGCGCCGCGGGGATGGTGGCGATCTCGGCCGGGCTGAGGTACTTGGCCTCGTAGTCGAGCCAGTCGCCGGGCACGATGAGCTCGCCCGGCACCGAGACGTCCGGGGTGTCATGGTCGCCGAGCACGCCGCAGACGAGCTCGCGCGCGGTCACGCCCTGCTCGACGACGACCATCCGGTCGTAGCCCAGTGCCAGGTCCACGCCCGCGCGCAGCTCCTCCACGGAGGTGACGCGTGAGATGCCGATGGAGGAGCCCATGCCGGCCGGTTTGACGTACATCGGCCAGTCGAGCGACTTCACCAGCTCCCAGGGGTCGGTGGTGGCGCGCCACTCGTACTCGGTGAACCACACGTGCGGGGTGATCGGGATGTCCTCCGCCAGGAACGCGTGCCGCATCGCGACCTTGTTCATGGCCACGGCGGAGGCCGTGACACCGCAGCCCACGTACGGGATGCCCAGCGTCTCCAGGTGACCCTGGACGACGCCGTCCTCGCCGAACGGCCCGTGCAGCACGGGGAAGACCACGTCCGCCAGATCGCGCCGCAGTTCCACCGGCCACCTGCCCTGCCGGTCGATGATGACGGCGACGGGCTCGTACAGATCCCTGGGCAGGGCGTCGAGCACGGCCTGCGCCGACTGGAGCGACACCTCGTGCTCCGCGGACGGCCCGCCCGCCAGCACGGCCACGCGCACGCGTTCGGTCACGATCGATCAGCCTTCCTCGGTGGTACGACGACAGCCGGCCCCCTCCGGGAAGGGGCGCCGGTCGACTCCGTCCACTGTCGGGCGGCCGTGTCCCCGCCCCGTCAGCGCCGTGTCATGGTCGTGTCACGGCCGGGACACGCATGCCGGTCGTCACGTCACGGTGCCGCCCGGGGCACCAGCCCGCACTCGTAGCCGAGGATGACCGCCTGCACCCGGTCGCGCAGCTGCAGCTTGGCGAAGATGCGGCCGATGTGGGTCCGTACGGTGCCGGCCGACAGATGCAGCTCCGCCGCGATCTCACCGTTGGTGCGGCCCCGCGCGATGAGGGTCAGCACCTCCCGCTCGCGCCGGGTGAGCACGGCGAGCCGGTCGGGCACGGGAGAGGCCTCGGGCCGCGGCTCCGGCTCGGCGCGGTCGAGATAGTGGGCGATGAGCCGGCGCGTCACGCTGGGAGCGGTGACCGCCTCGCCGGAGGCGACGGCCCGGACGGCGGACAGCAGGTCCTCGGCGAGGGCGTCCTTGAGCAGGAAGCCGCTGGCACCGGCGCGCAGGGCCTCGTAGACGTACTCGTCGAGGTCGAACGTGGTGAGGATGAGAATCCTCGGCCGGACCGCGGTGGAACGGCCGCCGCCGAGCGCCCGGATGCGCCGGGTGGCCTCGATGCCGTCCGTGCCGGGCATGCGGACGTCCATCAGCACGACGTCGGGGCCGGTGCGCTCCACCACGGCGACACCGCTGTCGCCGTCCGCCGCCTCGCCGACCACGACGATGTCGTCCGCCTGGTCGAGGATCAGCCGGAACGCGGTGCGCAGCAGCGCCTGGTCGTCCACGAGCACCACCCGCACGATGCGCGGGGACGTCCCACCGGCCGCGTCCGTCCCAGGACCACCCCCAACGGCGGAACCGGCGGAGTCCCCGGACGCCCCGGGACCGCCCGTCGCCGTGAAAGCGCCCGTCCGTCCGGGAACGCCCACGCCCTCGGAGCCGGTCACACCCTCGGAGCCGGTCACGCCCGATCGCCCGCCGTCTCCCCTGTCTCGACCGACGTCTCCGCCGTTCCCACCGGGCCGGTCGCGTGGCCGCCGACGGGCAGCCGCGCCAGGACGCGGAACCCGCGCCCGCCGGCCGGCCCGGTCTCCAGGTGCCCGCCGAGGAGGTGGACCCGCTCGGCGATACCGCGCAGCCCGTTGCCCTCGCCGTCGCCGTTGCTCTCGCCGTCGTCCGTCCCGTCGGCGGGACCGGCTCCGTCGTCGGTGACCTCCACCTCCACGCCGTCGTCGCCGAACCGGACACGGACCACAGCCCCGGCGCCCGGACCGGCGTGTTTCACGGTGTTGGTCAGCGCCTCCTGCACGATGCGGTAGACCGACATGTCCTGCAGCGCCGGCAGCACCCGCGGGGTGCCCGCCACGTCGAACCGCACCGGGATCCCGGCCGTCCGCACCCGGTCGACCAGGGCCGGCAGCTCGCCGATACCGGGCCGGGGGGCGTGGTCACGTCCCTCCCCGGCGTCGCCGCGCAGCACGCCGAGCAGCTGGCGCAGCTCGGCCAGCGACGCGCGGCCGACGGTCACCACCTCCCGCATCGCCCCGGCGCTCAGCTCGGGGTGGCGCTGCTGCACGGCCACCGCGGCCTGGGCCTGCGCGACGATCACCGCGAGGCTGTGCGCGAGGACGTCGTGCATCTCACGCGCGATCCTGGCACGTTCGGCCGCGGTCGCCAGCGCGACGCGCTGCCGCTGCTCCCGCCGCAGGTCCTCGGCATGCCTGCTCAGCGCCTCCAGCCGCTCCTGCCGGTCGCGCACCCCGATCCCCCACGCGTACGCGAGCGCGAGCACCATCACCGTCCCGATCGCGTTGGCGGCGGCCACGCCCAGCACGTCGGGGAAACCGGGCCCGGCCGCGGCGCCGCGTACGAGGTCGGCCTTGGTGACCGTCCCGGGGAAGGCCGGCCACCCGCCGCGCACCGGTGGCCGCCACACCGCCCACAGGCCCGCCGCGTAGGCGACGACGAGCAGGGCACCGAAGGCCGCCCGCCCGGCGCGACGGCCGCGACGGCTCGCGACGAGCCCGTACAGGGCCCAGGGCACGACGAGGTCGATCGGCTGCAACGGCACGTACGGGTCCAGCTGGTGCGCCACGCCGCCCACGGCGGCCAGCAGCACCGCGGCGAGCGGGTGGAAGCGCCGGATCAGCGCCGCGGCGACCAGCAGCAGCGTGGCACCCCACCACCACCGCGCCGACGGCGTGACGGGCTCACCGGTGCCGGGCCACGCGGCCGACGCGGTCGAGAGCAGGACGAGCGGCAGCACGAGGCCGGCGTCGCGCGCCACCGCCCACCGGCCGGGCGGGACGTGACCGAGGACACGGGCGGAGCCGGGCATACGCCCATCGTAGGCAGCCGCCCCTCGCCCGGCATCGGACCCGGCTCGTACACCGCCTCCCCCTGCGGTCGTACGGCCGGGACGCCGAGACCGGATCATGCTCCGACGACGTCCCTCCGCCCGGCCGCGACCCTGGACCCATGACAAGACTCCTTCGGATCGTGGTCACCGCCACGCTCCTGATCGGCCCGGCCGCGTGCGGCCCGGGCGGCGGCGGGGAACCCGGCGGGCGGACGAGCGACACGGACCTGCAGGCGCTCGGCAGGGAACTGTCGAAGTGCGTACGGGACAACGGGGTGCCGGAGTTCCCCGACCCGACCGTCCGCGACGGCGACCTGGTGATGCCCCAGGACCAGCCGGCCGACGCGGTGGACAAGGCCATGGCGGCATGCCGGAGCATCGTCGACCGCATCCCCCGGCGGCCGGGCGGGGAGGGATCCGGCGCGCGCGACGTGCCCCGGTTGCGCACGTTCGCGCGGTGCCTGCGCGAGAACGGCGTGCCGGACTGGCCGGACCCCAGGCCCGACGGCAGCTTCCCGGTTCTCGGCACCCCGCTGGACGGCAAGACCCCGGAGCTTCAGCGGGCCCGGGCGGCGTGCCGGAAGCACTGGGACCGAAGCTGGAGCGTCTCGTGACGCGGCCGGATCCTCCCCGCCGTCCCGGCCCGTCCAGGCGGGCGGCGATCACGGTGCTGGTGGTGGTCGTCGCCGGCGCCGCGACCGTCACCCTCTGGCGCGTCACCACCCACCGCCCGGCTCCCGGCGACCCGTCCCCCCAGGTGCGGACCGCGACGGCGGCCGTCACCCGCGGTACCGTCACCGAGCGGATCCAGATCGGCGGCACCCTGACCTTCGACGGCTCCTGCACCGTCGTCCACCAGGGCGCCCCCGGCGTGCTGACCACGCTTCCCGCCCCGGGCGACGTCGTCGCACGCGGCGAACGCCTGTACTCGGTGGACGCGCGGCCGGTGCGCCTGCTGTACGGCACGACACCGGCCTACCGGGATCTCGGACCGGCGACCACCGACGGTGCCGACGTCCGGCAGCTCGAACGCAACCTCGTCGCGCTGGGCATGGACCCCGGCCGGGACATCGTCGTCGACGCGCGCTTCACCTGGGCGACGAGCGCGGCGGTGCGGCGCTGGCAGGCGTCCTGGGGGCTGCCCGCCTGGCGCCGCGACGGCCGGCTGGCCATGGGCGAGGTGGTGTTCCTGCCGGGCAGGCTGCGCGTACGGCAGGTGCGCGCCACGCCGGCGAGCACCATCCGGCCGGACACGCCCGTGCTGGGGGCGACGTCGACGCGGCAGGTGATCACCGCGCGGATCGGCGCCGACCGCCGGCGGCTGGTGCGGGCCCGCGACAGGGTCCACATCTCCATGACCGGTGCGGAGCCGCTGCGGGGAACCGTGCTGCGGATCGGACGGGTCGCCACGGCCGCGCCGCGGAACGACTCCGCGCAGGGCGGTGAGGCACCCGCGACGGTGACCGTCGTCGTCGGCGTCAGGCCGCCGCGGGGCGGCCCGGTGCTCGACCAGGCTCCGGTACGGCTGGGCATCACCACCGCGACCCGTGAGGACGTGCTGATGGTGCCGGTCACCGCGCTGCTCGCCCGCCCCGGCGGCGGGTACCAGGTGCGCCTGGCGGACGGCCGGCTCGCCGGGGTGGAGCCGGGCCTGTTCGACGACTCCGCCGGCACGGTGGAGGTGACCGGCGCCCTGCGGCCCGGCGACCGGGTCGAGGTGCCGTCACCGTGACCGCCGTCCTCGAACTGCGCGCCGTCCGCAAGGTGTACCCCGGCACGCCGCCGGTGGAGTCGCTGCGCGGCGTCGACCTCACCGTCCACGGCGGCGAGCTGGTGGCCGTCATGGGCCCGTCCGGTTCCGGCAAGACGACCCTGCTGAACCTGGCCTCCGGGCTGGACCGCCCGACCAGCGGGTCGATCCGCATCACCGGCCAGGCGATCGAGCCGATGACCGACCGGCGGCTGTCCGGGCTGCGGGCGCACCGGCTCGGTGTCGTGTTCCAGCAGTTCCACCTGCTCGACCGGCTCACCGCGCTGGACAACGTCGCCACCGGCCTTCTGTACCGGGGCGTACCGGCCGCCCGGCGCCGGGCCGCGGCCGCCGTCTCGCTGGCCCGGGTCGGCATGGCGCACCGGGCGCACCACCTCGCCCGGCGGCTCTCCGGCGGCGAGCGGCAGCGGGTGGCCATCGCCAGGGCCCTGGTGGGACGTCCCTGCCTGCTGCTGGCCGACGAGCCCACCGGCAACCTGGACTCCGCCACCGGCGCGCAGATCCTCGCCCTGCTGCGCGAGCTGAACGACGACGGGACCACGATCGTGACCATCACCCACGACCCCGGCGTCGCGGACGCCATGCGCCGGCGTATCGACATGCGCGACGGCCGGATCGTGCGCGACTCCGGGAGCCGTCCGTGACCGGGCCGGACGAGCTCTCCGGGCCCTCCCGGACGCCCGCGGGCGCCGCGCCGCCGTCCCGGCTGCGCGCCGCGGACCTGCTGCCGGTGGCCGCCGTGGGACTGCGCACGCGGCGCACGCGTGCCGTTCTGTCCACGCTGGGCGTGGCCATCGGCATCGCGGCGGTGGTGTCGGTCCTGGGCATCACCCGGTCGAGCCAGGCCGACCTGCTCGCGCGCATCGACCGGCTGGGGACGAACCTGCTGACGGTGACCGACGGGCGGTCCGCGAGCGGCCGCGAGGTGCCGCTGCCGGTGACGGCCGCGGCGACGATCAGGAGGACCGACGGTGTGCGGTCCGCCGCGCCGACCGCCGAACTGCCCGGGGTCCAGGTGTTCCGGTCGGACCGGATCCCGGTCACGCTGACCGGCGGGCTCTCGGTCCGGGTCGCCGACCCCTCGCTGCTGCCCACCCTGAACGCGAAGGTGGCGCACGGCACGTACCTCAGCCGGGCCACGAGCGCCTACCCCACCACGGTGCTGGGCCACGCCACCGCGCGGACGCTGGGGATCCGGGATCTCGCCGGCACCCCGCGGGTGTGGGTCCGGGACCGCTGGTTCACGGTGATCGGCATTCTGGAACCGCTCGAACTGGCGCCGGAGATCGACCTGTCGGCACTGATCGGCCCGCAGATCGCGGCGCGGGACTTCGGGTACGGGGGACGGCCCAGCCGGGTGTACGTGCGGGCCGACGTGACACGGACGGCGGAGGTCTCCGGGCTGCTGGCGCGGGCGACGAGCCCGGAGAGCCCGGACGAGGTGGACGTCAGCCGGCCGTCCGACGCGCTGTCGGCCCGCCTGGAGGTCGCGGACGCGGGGACCTCGCTGTTCGTCGGGCTGGGAGCGGTCGCGCTGCTGGTGGGCGGGATCGGCATCGCGAACGTCATGGTGATCGCCGTGCTGGAGCGGCGTGCGGAGATCGGGTTGCGCCGGGCACTGGGCGCCGCGCGCGGCCATGTCGCGGTGCAGTTCCTGGTGGAGTCGCTGATGCTCGCGGTGGCCGGTGGCGTGTGCGGGGTGGTGATCGGGGCCGCGGTGACGTACGCGCTGGCGCTTCAGCGCGGGTGGCAGCCGCTGATCCCCCCGGCGGCGGTGGGCGCGGCGCTGGTCACCGCGGTCGTCGTGGGCGCCGTCGCGGGACTGTACCCGGCGATGCGGGCGGCCCGCCTGTCCCCCACCGACGCGCTGCGCACGGCCTGACGACGACGGCCGGTGGATCCCGGCCGGCCGTGGGAGGCCGGCCGGCCGTGGGAGGCCGGCCGGTCGCCGGAAGGACCGGCGATCAGGCGCGCCGGCGGTCGTGTCGGTGGCCGTGTCAGCGCCGTGACGGTGCCGCGACGGCCCGGTGTCAGGGCGGTCGGCGATGGTGGTCGCCATGAGGTGCCCGGGGATCACGCCATCCGCGGCCCCAGCTATTCAGTGTTGCTACATACCGGTAGCCGGTGTTACTTTGTACCGGTAGTCAGCGACACCGAGTAGAGGGGGAGGATCCCCTCCCGCAGGAGGGCCGCCGCGCAAGGCGTGCTCCCCCGACGCCCCAGGGACGAGAGCACCTCCAAGGGTTCCCGAGGACCCGGAGCCTCACCGAACGGCTCGGACGGCTCCGCGAAGAAGGCAGGCAGACATGAACACAGACCCGGACGAGCCGAAGAGCCGCTACCGGCAGTACCTGGAGGTGGTCACCGGATCGCTGGAGGACAAGAAGCGCTGGCGGCGCTACAAGGCGCGCGTCAAGGCGCTTCCCGAGAACTACCGCACGACGGCCGAGGCGATCGAGCGCTACCTGATGCACTTCGGGCCCGGGGACGGCGCCGAGGCGGCGTCGATGTACGAGGACCTCGCCGACCTGTTCGAGCAGAGCGCGGCGAGCGGGACCCCGATCCGCGACGTCGTCGGGGACGACCCCGTGGGGTTCGTCGAGGCGTTCGTCCAGAACTACCCGGCGGGGCGGTGGATCGGCCGGGAGCGGGAACGGCTGGCCGGCGCCGTCGGACGCGCCGCGGCCGAGGACACCGGAAACGCCGCCGACGGCACCGGAAAGTCCGGCGAGAACACCGGAGAAGAAGGAAGGACCGTCCGATGACGGCACAGCACACCCAGGCGATCCACGTACGGGGCCTGGAGAAGTCGTACGGGGACCTGCGGGTGCTGCGCGGCGTGGACTTCACCGTGGCGCGGGGCGGCATCTTCGCCCTGCTCGGCTCCAACGGGGCGGGCAAGACCACGGTCGTGAAGATCCTGTCCACCCTGCTCAGGGCCGACGCGGGCACGGCCGTCGTCAACGGCTTCGACGTCGCCACACAGGCCGCGAAGGTCCGCGAGTCCATCAGCCTCACCGGTCAGTTCGCCGCCGTCGACGAGATCCTCACCGGGCGGGAGAACCTCGTGCTGGTCGCCCGGCTGCGGCACCTGAGGAATCCGGGCACGATCGCCGACGACCTGCTGAGGCGTTTCTCGCTGACCGAGGCCGGCGGGCGGCGGGTCGCGACGTACTCGGGGGGCATGCGCCGCCGCCTCGACATCGCGATGAGCCTCATCGGCGATCCGCCGGTCATCGTCCTCGACGAGCCGACGACCGGGCTCGACCCCCAGGCGCGCATCGAGGTGTGGCAGGCCGTCAGGGAACTCGCCGAGCAGGGCACGACGGTGCTGCTCACCACCCAGTACCTGGACGAGGCCGAACACCTCGCCGACCGGATCGCGATCCTGCACCAGGGCCGGATCATCGTGAACGGCACCCTGGCCGAGCTCAAGCGGCTGCTGCCGCCCGCCACGGTCGAGTACGTCGAGAAGCAGCCAACCCTCGAGGAGGTCTTCCTCTCGCTCGTCGGCGACGGCGGCAGCGGCAGCGGCAGCGGTACGAACACCACCCCGGCGACGACCAGCGCGCCGGCACGCACGAGTAAGGAACACCCGTGAGCACGCATCTCCTCGGCGACACCGCCGTCCTGCTGGGACGGTCCCTGCGCCACGTCACGCGCAGCGTGGACACCATCATCACGACCGCGATCACACCGATCATGATGCTGCTGCTGTTCGTCTACGTGTTCGGCGGCGCGATCGAGACGGGAACGGCCTCCTATGTGAACTACCTGCTTCCCGGCATCCTGCTCATCACGGTCGCCTCGGGCATCGCCTACACCGCGTTCCGGCTCTTCACGGACATGCAGAGCGGCATCTTCGAGCGCTTCCAGTCCATGCCGATCGCGCGCTCGTCGGTGCTGTGGGCGCACGTGCTGACCTCGCTGGCCGCCAACCTGATCTCGCTCGCGGTCGTCGTGCTCGCCGCCCTGCTCATGGGCTTCCGCTCGGGGGCCGGGGTGGCGGCCTGGCTCGCGGTCACCGGCATCCTGGTCCTGTTCACCCTGGCGCTGACCTGGCTGGCCGTCATCGCCGGCCTGTCGGCCAAGACCATGGAAGGCGCGAGCGCGTTCTCCTACCCGCTCATCTTCCTGCCGTTCATCAGCTCGGCCTTCGTGCCGACCGCCACCATGCCCGGCCCGGTGCGTGCCTTCGCCGAGCACCAGCCGGTGACCTCCATCGTCAACGCCATCCGCGCCCTGTACACCGAGCAGCCGGTCGGCACCGACATCTGGACCGCCCTGGCCTGGTGCGCCGGCACCCTCGTCGTCGCCTACCTCCTCGCGATGAACGCCTACCGCCGCAGGACCGCCTAGTGCCGCGGGTCCCGGGCGGTGGCGCGGCTCGTCTCAGGCCTGCGGCGCCGCAGGCCAGGTCTTGGCCACCAGGGTGAGCACGTCGTAGGTGGCGACGGTCCGGTCCTCCTGGTTGGTCACCACGGCGTCCCAGCGGACCTCGCCGTAGTCGGCGCCGCCGCGCGGGGTGATCTGCTTGACGGTCAGGGTCACGCCGATGGTGTCACCGGCCTTCACCGGGGTGAGGAAGCGCAGCGCGTCGACACCGAAGTTGGCCAGGACCGGGCCCGGCGCGGGGTCGACGAAGAGCCCGGCCGCCAGGGACACGACCAGGTACCCGTGCGCGACGATGCCGCCGAACAACGGGTTGCGCGCGGCGGCCTCGGCGTCGGTGTGCGCGTAGAAGACGTCCCCGGTGAACTCGGCGAAGTGGCCGATGTCCTCCAGCGTCACCGTCCGCGTCCCGGAGGCGATCGTGTCGCCGACGCGCAGCTCGGCCAGCGACTTGCGGAACGGGTGCACGTCGGAGGTCAGGCGCCCGGCCCCCGTCGTCCACTGCCCGGTGACCGCGGTGAGCAGGTCCGGGGAGGCCTGGACGGCGGTGCACTGCATGTGGCGCAGCACCCCGCGGATCCCGCCGAGCTCCTCCCCGCCACCGGCCCGGCCGGGGCCGCCGTGCACCAGGACGGGCAGCGGCGAGCCGTGCCCGGTGGACTCCCCGGCGTCGTCCCTGTCCAGCACGAGGACCCGGCCGTGCCACGGCGCCAGCCCGAGCACGATCGACCGCGCCACCTGCGGGTCGTGGGTGACGACGGAGGCGACGAGGCTGCCCCTGCCCCGGGCGGCGAGATCGACCGCCTCCTCGATGCCGTCGTAGGTGAGCACGGTGCTCACCGGGCCGAACGGTTCCACCTCGTGCGGCTCGCCGGCACCGGGCCGCGCGCGCAGCAGGAGCGGGCTCATGAAGGCGCCGCGCTCGGCGTCGCCGTCGATCGAGGCGGTGCCGCCGGGGGCACCGAAGACGACCTCGGCGCTCGCCCGCAGCGCCTCGACCGCCTTGCGCACCTCGTCGCGCTGGCCGAGGCTCACCAGGGCGCCCATCCGCACCTGCGGGTTGCGCGGGTCGCCGACGGTGACCTTCGCCAGGCGCGCGGCGAGCGCCTCGACCACGGCGCCGGCCATCGGCGCGGGCACCAGCACGCGGCGGATGGCGGTGCACTTCTGCCCGGCCTTGACGGTCATCTCGGTGACGACGCCCTTGACGAACAGGTCGAACTCCGGATCGTCCGGGCCCACGTCGGGCCCGAGGATCGAGCAGTTGAGCGAGTCGGCCTCGACGCCCAGGACGACGCCGCCGTCCAGGACGTTCGGGTGCCGGCGCAGGATGCCCGCGGTGTGCGCGGAGCCGGTGAAGGCGACGCTGTCCTGGACGGTCAGCTCGTCGAGCAGCCCGCCCGGGCCTCCGGCGAGGAGCTGCAGCGTGCCCTCGGGCAGGATCCGCGACTCGATGATCTGCCGGACGGCGCGTTCGGCGAGGTAGGCGGCCTGGCCCGCGGGTTTGACGATCGTGGGCAGCCCGGCGAGGAAGGCCGGGGCCAGTTTCTCCAGCATGCCCCAGACGGGGAAGTTGAAAGCGTTGATCTGGACCGCGACGCCCGGCCGGGAGGCGTAGAGGTGCCGGCCGACGAAGGTGCCGCCCTTGCCCAGCCGTTCCGGGCCGCCGTCCAGGACGACGGTGTCGTTCGGCAGCTCGCGCGCACCCCTGCTCGCGTAGCTGAACAGGGTGCCGATGCCGCCGTCGACGTCGACCGCCGTGTCCCGCGAGGTGGCTCCGGTGCGTACCGACAGCGCGTAAAGCTCTTCTTTGCGTTCGGACAGGTGTTTTGCCAGTGCTTTGAGCAGCGCGGCCCGCTCGTGGAAGGTCAGGGACCGCAGCGCGGGACCGCCGGTCCGCCGGGCGTGGCCGACCATCGCGGCGACGTCCAGGCCGCGGCTGGAGATGCGCGCGACCTCCTCACCGGTCGCGGCGTCGAGCAGGGGCTCCCCGTCGTCGGCGGCCCGGAACCACCGTCCGGCGGCGTAGCTCTCCAGCAGCGTGCTCACACTGTCTCCTCTCCGCGGGCGCGACCTGTTGCGCGGACGCCCCTCCCCGTGCAACGGTATTACTGACCGAGTGATAAGTAAATGAACTCGAGGCCGCGGAGGAACGATGACGACCACCCCGGCGGAGCCGGACCTTCAGGAGCGGCTGCAGGCCGCCTTCGACGCGACGATCGCCCGCAACGACCGCATCGAGCCCCGCGACTGGATGCCGGAGGACTACCGTAGGACACTCGTCCGCCAGATCGCCCAGCACGCCCACTCGGAGATCATCGGCATGCAGCCCGAGGGCGCCTGGATCGGCCGCGCGCCTTCCTTACGCCGTAAGGCGATCCTGCTGGCCAAGGTGCAGGACGAGGCCGGGCACGGCCTGTACCTGTACTCGGCGTGCGAGACCCTCGGCGTCAGCCGCGCCGAGCTGAACGAGCTGCTGCTCTCCGGCCGGCAGAAGTACTCCTCGATCTTCAACTACCCGGCGCTGTCCTACGCCGACGTCGGCACGATCGGCTGGCTCGTCGACGGCGCCGCCATCTGCAACCAGGTGCCGCTGTGCCGCACCTCCTACGGCCCGTACGGCCGCGCGATGATCCGCATCTGCAAGGAGGAGTCGTTCCACCAGCGGCAGGGGTACGAGCTGCTCATGACGATGATGCGCGGCACCGACGCCCAGCGCGCCATGGTCCAGGAGTCGGTCGACCGGTTCTGGTGGCCGGTGCTCATGATGTTCGGCCCGCCGGACGACCGCTCACCCAACAGTGCCCGGTCGCTGGCCTGGGGCGTCAAGCGCCACTCCAACGACGAGCTGCGCCAGAGGTTCGTCGACATGACGGTGCCGCAGGCCGAGGCGCTCGGCGTGACGCTGCCCGACCCCGAGCTGCGCTGGAACGAGGAGCGCGGCCACCACGACTTCGGCGAGCCGGACTGGGCGGAGCTGGACGCGGTCATCCGCGGGAACGGCCCGTGCAACACCCAGCGCATGGCCCACCGCAGGGCCGCCCACGAGGACGGCGCCTGGGTACGCGAGGCGGCGTCGGCCTTCGCCGAGCGGACAGACCGGGCCGACCGGGCCGGTGCGCGGTGAGCGCCGACCGGCGGGAGTGGCCGCTGTACGAGGTGTTCGTCCGCGGCAAGCGCGGGCTCAACCACGTGCACGTCGGGTCGCTGCACGCCCCGGACGACCCGATGGCCCTGCGGCACGCGCGCGACGTCTACACGCGCCGCAACGAGGGCGTCAGCATCTGGGTCGTACGCTCCGACGCCATCACCGCCTCCAGCCCCGACGAGAAGGACCCGCTGTTCGCGCCCAGCGGCGACAAGGTCTACCGGCACCCGACGTTCTACGACATCCCCGGCGACGTCCCGCACATGTGAGCACCACACGATCGGAACGGTCATGAACGACGAACACGGCAGCGTCTTCGACGGCCTGCTCGGCGGCGACTCCTCCCAGTGGGCCTTCGGCACCGGCTTCGAGGACCCGCTGGCCGGCGTCGACACCACCCCGCCCGGCGGCGTGGACCCCGCCGAGCTGGCCACGTACTGCCTCATGCTCGGCGACGACGCCCTGATCATGTCGCAGCGCCTGTCGGAGTGGTGCAGCCGCGCCCCCGACCTGGAGGAGGACATCGCGCTGGCGAACATGGCGCTCGACCTGCTCGGGCAGGCGCGGCTGCTGCTGGCGCGCGCGGCCGCCGCCGACCCGCGTGTCGTGCCCGCGCTGCCCGACGGCTCGCCGGTGCCCCCGGAGGACGCGCTCGCCTTCTTCCGCGACGACCGCGCGTTCCGCAACGTGCGCCTGGCCGAGGTGGCCAACGGCGACTTCGCGCACGTCGTCGTCCGCCTGCTGCTGTTCTCGACCGCCCGGCTGGCGCTGCTGGAGCGGCTGCGCGCCAGCCGCGACACCGTGCTGGCCGCGGTGGCGGCCAAGGGGGTCAAGGAGGTCACCTACCACCGCGACTGGGCCGGGCGCTGGTTCCTCACCCTGGCGCAGGGCACCGAGGAGTCGCGCCGCAGGCTTCTTTCCGCCCTCGACGCCCTGTGGCCGCTGCAGCCCGAGCTGGTCGCCGCGCATCCGCTCGAACGCTCCCTGGCGCTGGCCGGCGTCGGCGTGGACCCCGCGTCCCTGCGGGAGGAGGTGGACGCCGTCCTCGGCCAGGTGTTCAGCCTCAGTGACGTCGGCCGTCCCGAACGGGCACCGCTGGCCGGCGTCGGCGGGCGGACGGGCCGCGACGGCCTGCACACCGAGGCCCTGAGCCTGCTGCTCGCCGAGATGCAGGTGGTCGCCCGCGCACACCCGGACGGGCGCTGGTGAACGCCGCACGGCGCGCCGCCGAGGCCGCCGGCCGGACGCACGACCCGGATGCGGACGACGCCCGGCGGCGTGCCGCCGAGGCCGCCGGTCAGGTGCGCGACCCCGAGATGCCGATGCTCACCCTCACCGACCTCGGCGTGCTGCGCGGCGTCGAGGTGGAACGGGACGCGAACGGCGCGCGGACCGTCGTCGTCTCGATCACGCCGACCTACACCGGCTGCCCGGCCATGGGGACCATGCGCGACGACCTCGTCCACCGGCTCGGCGACGCGGGGTTCGACCGCGTCGAGGTACGGGTCGTGCTCGACCCGCCCTGGTCCAGCGACTGGATCTCCGAACGCGGCCGCGCCGCGCTGCGTGCCGCCGGGCTGTCGGCGCCCGGCCCCGCACCCCGGCGTACCGGACCGGTCGCGCTCACGCTCGGCCCGGCCCGCACCGCGCCGCCCTGTCCGCGCTGCGGCTCGGCGGCCACCCGGCTGACCTCCGAGTTCGGCGCCACCGCCTGCAAGGCCCTCTACCGCTGCACCGACTGCGCCGAACCGTTCGAGCACGTCAAGGAGATCTGACCATGACCACGCTCGCGACCGGCCCCGCCCGCTCCAGGGCCGCCGCCTTCCACCCGCTGACCGTCACGGCGGTGGACCGGTTGTGCGAGGACGCCACCGCGATCACCTTCACCGTCCCCGACGAGCTGCGCGAGGCCTACGCCTTCCACGCCGGGCAGTCGCTCACCCTGCGGCGCCTCATCGACGGGCACGAGCACCGCCGCTCCTACTCGATCTGCGCCCCGGCCAGTGCCGCGCCGCGCATCGGCGTCCGCGAGATCCCCGGCGGGCTGTTCTCCTCCTGGCTCGTGCACGAGGTGACGCCGGGCACCCGGATCGAGGTCCAGCCGCCCACCGGATCGTGGCGGGCCGACCCGCAGACGGGTGAGCGGCACCTGTGCGTCGCCGCGGGCTCCGGCATCACCCCGATGCTGTCGGTCGCCGCGACGGTGCTCGGCCACCCCGAGGCCCAGGTCTCGATCGTGTACGGCAACCGCACCAGCGCCACCGTCATGTTCGCCGAGGAACTCGGCGACCTGAAGAACCGCTACGGTCCCCGCCTGCAGATCGTGCACACGCTCTCGCGCGAACCGCGTGACGTCGAGCTGTTCTCCGGCCGCCTCGACGGCGACCGGCTGCGCCGCCTCCTGACCACCCTCGTCCCCGTCGAGGTGTTCGACCACGTCTGGCTGTGCGGGCCGCTGGCGATGATCGAGGAGGCGCGGCACGTGCTCACCGAGCTCGGCGTCCCGGCCGGACGCGTCCACGTCGAGCTGTTCTACGCCGACGCCCCGCCGCCACCCCCGCTGCGGGCCGTCGACGGGCTCCCGTCCGGTGCGACGAGCGAGCTGACGACGGTGCTCGACGGCCGGCGCACCACCTCGACCGTCTCCCGGGAGACGACGATCCTCGACAGCGCCCAGGCCACGCGCTCCGACCTGCCGTTCGCCTGCAAGGGCGGCGTCTGCGGGACCTGCCGCGCCGTCGTCCGCGAGGGCACGGTCGACATGCGCCGCAACTACGCCCTCGACCGGTCGGAGGTCGACGCCGGGTTCGTCCTCACCTGCCAGACGTTCCCGGCCGACGACAGCGTCACCGTCGACTACGACGCCTGACCCCGGCCCTTCCTGCGCCGGGAGCGATCGACACCGAGACCGATCGGCGCCGGGACCGACGAGGAACACGCCCATACGGCGGCGTTCGCAGACCGACGGAAAGGACACAGATCATGAACGACGACCGCCCGGAGACGGTCGGGATCCTCGGCGGCGGACGGATGGGATCCGGGATCGCGCACGCCTTCCTCGCCTCCGGCAGCCGGGTCGTCATCGTCGAGAACGACCCGGAGGCGGCGGACGCGGCCAGGAGGCGGGTGGGCGACGGCCTGGCCAGGGCTCATGCGAAGAACACCCTCGCCACCTCGCCCGCGGACGCCATGGCGCGGCTGCGGACGACCGCCGACCCGGCCGAACTGGCCGGGTGCGAACTCGTCGTCGAGGCGGTCCCGGAGGACATGACGCTCAAGGCCGCGGTCCTCGCCACGGCCGGCGAGCACGCCCCCGGGGCCGTGCTCGCCTCGAACACCAGCAGCCTGTCGATCGACGCGCTCGCCGCCGGCCTGGCCGCGCCCGATCGCTTCATCGGGCTGCACTTCTTCAACCCCGTCCCGGTGAGCGACCTCGTCGAGATCGTCGTCGGATCCCGTACCGCGCCCGAGCTGGTCGCGCGGGCCCAGGGCTGGGTGGCGGCGCTCGGCAGGACGGCGGTCACCGTGTCGGACTCCCCGGGCTTCGCCAGCAGCCGTCTCGGGGTCTGCCTGGCCCTGGAGGCGATGCGGATGCTGGAGGAGGGGGTGGCGAGCGCGGCCGACATCGACGCGGTGATGGTCCTGGGCTACCGCCACCCGATGGGGCCGCTCCGGACCACCGACGTGGTGGGGCTCGACGTGCGGCTCGCGATCGCCGAGCACCTGGCACGCGAGCTCGGGCCCCGTTTCGAGCCGCCCCGGATCCTGCGCGACCTCGTCGCCGCCGGGCACCTCGGACGCAAGACCGGCCGGGGCTTCTTCACCTGGTGAGGCAGGCCCGCGGCGCGGAAGAGCGCAGCGCACGGCGTAGCCGGTCCGCGCGGCGCGGAGACCGCACGGCGTAACCGGTCCGCGTGGCGCGGAGAGCGCACGGCGTAGCCGGTCCGCGCGGCGCGGGAGACCGCATGGAACGGCCGGTCCGGACGGCGCGGCCGATCACGCGGGCTTTCAGGCCTCGTGCCGGGCCAGGCCGTCGAAGGCGATGAGGCTGATCACGTCGGCGATCGTCACCGGATCGAACATCCCGTCCGCGCGGTACCACTCGACCAGCGAGTTCACCATGCCGAACAGCAGCCGGCTCACGAGCGCCGGGGGGACGTCGCCCCGCAGGGAACCCTCCGCGACGGCGGCCGCGACGAGCTCGGCGAGGCGGTCGTCCAGCCAGCGGCGCCGTTCCAGCGCGGCCAGCTCGACCGCACTGTTGCCGCGTACCCGCAGCAGGAGCGTGACGGACGGCTGGTGCGCCACGAGCACCTCGACGCTGCGCCGCGTCACCTCGCGCAACCGCGCGTAGGCGGTCGTCCCGGCCCGGTCCCGCATGGCCTCGTCCACGACGGCCGTGAGCTCGTCGAGCGCGTCGTCCAGGGCCTCACCGAGCAGCTGCTCCTTGCTCGTGACGTGGTGGTAGATGGCCGCTTTCGTCAGGCCCAGCTCCTTGGCCAGGTCCCCCATGCTCGTGGCGTCGTACCCCTTGCGGTTGAACAGCTCCACCGCGGTGCGCAGGATCGCCGCCTGGTCGTGGCCGGGACGGCCACGCCGACGGGCCGGGGTGGGAGCGGCGGAGCCGGTCGTCGTCACCGATGCAGCATCTCACGCGCGTCTCCGGCTACCGCCCAGGGGCCGCCCGCCCGGCGCAACCCCTCGGGAGTCCGCACGGCACACGCCCCGCCCGGCGGCTGCCCCGGTGCCACAAGCCGCCGGGCGGCGATGCACCGGGGCACCGCCCGTGCCCGTCGCGGCGTCCCTCTCCGGACTAGCGGGGCCGGCTGAGGGCGGCCTCGGCGAGATCCGTCCACGTCCCGGCCGAGGAGTGGGGCACGACCACCCAGTCCTTCATCTCCCTGCCCCGCCCCGAAGGGTCGAACAGGGACGCCCCGGCCAGCCGGAGCGCGACCGCGTGCTCGGGGGTGTCCCTGACCAGCCGGAACACCATCGCGCCGTCACGCTGCAGGCTGGCGAACACCTTCCCCTCCCGATCCTTGAGCGCGGGACTCCCCATCATCGTGGAGATCCGTACACCCAGGTCGGCCAGCTCGGCGCCGACCTGCTCGAAATCCTCTTCCGCACTCATCGTCAGTCGGTTCCGAACTCCATCGGGGCGTGGTCGGGCGGCTCGTCGTGACCGGGGCTCCTCCCGCGTGACGCGATCGTCTCGCCCCCGCCTCCGCCGGCACGGCGCTCAGGCTAGCCGTCCCGGCGGCAACGATCAAGGCCGGGTACGGGGCACCGGCCACGCCGGTCCCGCCGCCGATCCCCGGCGTGATCCGGGCAGCGGAACCCGTCCCATGGCCTGAAAACCACACGGAAGGGCTCAACGCGGGGTTCCGTTCCCGGGAGGACCCTCGTAGAAGGCGGCGATCGCGGCCGCGCGGTCGCGCAGGGAGTCACGCAACCACTGCGGTGCCAGGGCCTCCGCGCTCGCGGTGAGCCGCCACAACGCCCATTCGGCGTGTCTCGCGTCCTGGAAGGTCACCTCCAGCCGCAGCCGGCCGTCCGCATCGGCCTCCTCGGCGAGAACGGCCAGCGCCGTGCCCACCAGATCCTCCCGCCGCGCCGCCTCCACCCGTACCAGCACGGTCACCTGATCGTCACCACCGGTCCGGAACCGCCTGCTGCGTTCCTGCCAGGCCCGGTCCAGATCGACCCGCTCCGGCCGCTGCGCGGGCTCGGCGAGCTCCTCGGCCGCCAGGATGCGGGACAACCGGTAGGTGCGGTCCGCGCCGGACCTCGTGGCCAGCAGATAACCCTGATCACGTACGGTGACCAGGCCGATCGGGTCCACCGTGCGCCATCTCGCGCTCTGGCCCACGGCCTCGTAGTGAATGCGCAGTCTGCGACCGGCGAACACCGCGCGCAGCACCTCGGCCACGATGGCGTCGGGCACCTCCTCGGCCACCAGCCGGCGCGCGAGAAGGTCGGTCTCCGGGTCGATGAGCAGCCGCTCCGCCGCACCGGCCGCGGTGTCCCGATAGCTCTCCGGCAGTGCGTCGACCACCTTCAGCATCGCCGAGGCCAGCGCCGAGCCCAGGCCGAACGCCTGCGCGCCGCGCCGCGATCCGGCGACCAGCAGGGCAAGGGCCTCGTCACGGTTCAGCCCGGTCAGCTCGGTCCGGAAACCCGGCAGCAACGCGAACCCACCGTGCCGGCCACGCTCGGCGTAGACCGGGACACCGGCCGCGGACAGCGCCTCGATGTCACGCAGCACGGTGCGGGTGGACACCTCCAGCTCACGGGCCAGCGCGGTCGCCGACAACCGGCCGTGCTGCCGCAGCAGCAACACCAGCGAGACCAACCGGTCGGCGCGCACACGAAAAGTATGCCGCCGATACACGACACAGGATGTCGTGATTCACCGAGAGGCTTACCGGCATCACGAGAAAACGGCGGCCACCGAGCCGGCGGACATACATGATCTCGACGAATCACATGGAGCTGACATGACAATCGAGCGAACGGCGATCAACCCGTGGACCTGGTCGGTGGAGCTGGGCTACAACCAGGGTGAGATCGTCTCCGGCCACACCCGGACCCTCTACTGCGCCGGGCAGACCGCGATGAGCGGCGAAGGCAGGCCCCAGCACGCCGGCGACATGGGCGCGCAGCTCGAACTGAGCCTCGGCAACCTGGAGGCCGTGCTCGGCAAGGGCGGCATGTCCCTGGCGAACCTCGTCCGGCTCAACGTCTACACCACCGACGTCGATCGGCTCTTCGAGCACTACGGTGTGCTGGCGTCGCGACTGGGCGCCGCCGGGGTGGCACCGCCCACCACGATGCTCGGGGTGACACGGCTGGCCGTCCCCGACCTGATGGTCGAACTGGAGGGGACCGCGGTCGCGTGACGTGACCTCACCGCCTCCGGCACCCCTGCCGGAGGCGGTACCGGCAGCACTCCGGAGCGGCCCCTGTTCGCGGGCGAGGGGTCTTCGATCCGTTATCGATCGAACGCCTTTACGATGTAGATTTATTACGAATCGCGGCCTTCGTCCGCCGTCACAGGGTGATGGGGCCGAGGTCGGCGGCGGTCCGGGCCAGCGCGCGGAGGGCCGGGCCGTCGGCGGCGGACCGCCATGTCAGCGCCCATCGCAGGACGGGGGCGTCGCGCAGGGGCAGGAAGACGACGCCGGGAGGGTTGTTGTAGCGGGCGGCGACCTCCCCCAGCGGGTGGACGCAGTCCCCGGCGGCGACCAGGGAGAGGATCTCGTGGAAGGTCCGCGCGGCGGGCCCGCGGGGAACGCGACGGCCCAGCGGCGTGCGCGTGGGGACCATGGACTCGACCCAGTACGCGGGGGCGTCGGGGCCGAGGTCGACGACGTGGTTGTCGGCCAGGTCCTCCAGGGACGCGGTTCCGCGACCGGCGAGCGGATGGTCCGCGGGCACGGCCAGCACGCGACCCGCGGTGAACACGACGGGGCCGACCGTGAGGTCCGGTTCGGCGACGGGCAGCCACAGCACGTGCGCGTCATGGTCCCCGGTCCGCAGGGCGGTGAACGGGTCGCTGCCGTTGATCTCGCCGAACCGGACGTCGATCCCGGGATGGCGGGTGCGGAACGCGTCGACGAGGGGACGCAGTTCGTGCCCGGCATGGCCGAACACCCCCAGCCGCAGGGTCTGGGAGCCCAGGCCGGCCGCTTCGGCACGGGCGAGCCCTGCCCGCAGGAGGTCGAGGGCCTGCTGGAGGTCCTCGCGCAGCCGCCGGCCGACAGGGGTCAGGGTCACCCGCCTGCTGGTGCGGTCGAACAGGACCACGCCGAGGCGTCGTTCCTGCCTGCCGACGGCCTGGCTGACCCGGGCCTGGGACACGCCGAGCCGTTCGGCGGTACGGCCGAAATGCAGCTCCTCGGCCAGCGTCAGGAAGATCTCGATGTCGCGCAGCTCCACGGATAACCCCTGTGTTATGAATCGCCCCACGAAGCTTACCTTGTTCCGCCACTGACCTGCGGCGATGCTGGACGCATAATCACCGGCAGGCGGCCCACGCCTGACCGGCACACCGACGGGGCCGGGGGGACCGATGGACGGCATGCGGGCCATCGCCGATCGTTTCGAGATCGAATCGCTGCGCGCCGAACTCACCGACGCGGTGATGATGCGCGACCACGACCGCGCCGGGTCGCTGTTCACCCCCGACGCCGTGGTGCGGTGGCCGCACATCGGCAGGGAGTTCACCGGCCGGGAGCAGATCCGCGCGGGGATCGAGTGGGGGCAGGGGTTGTGGGAGTTCTTCGTGCAGAACCTCCACCCGGGCGTCGTCCGGCTGGACGGCGACACCGCGACCGGCCGCGCGTACGTCCAGGAGTTCGGGCGGATGCGCGACGGCGCCTCGCATCGCAACCACGCCCTCTACCACGACCGCTACCGGCGGACCCCCGACGGCTGGAGGTTCAGCGAGCGCGTCTACGAGATCCGGTATCTCGACTCCAGCCCGCTGGCGGGCTCGCCGCCCCCCGCCGCGCCCGAGGCGTGAGCGCGCCCCACGACCGTCCGGAGCCGGACGGACGAACGGTCTCCCCTCCCCCGCCTCTTCCCTCCAGGAGCGACCAGCATGACGACCACGCTCGGCGAGCTGACCGGCGACTACGCCTTCGACACCGCCCGTACCCGGATCGGCTTCACCGCCCGGCACACGATCGGCCCCGTGGTACGCGGGCGGTTCGAGAGGGTCGAGGGCGGCGCGCACGTGGACGGCGACCACCCGTCCAGGTCGAGCGTCACGGTGACGATCGGGGCCGGCAGCCTCCAGACCCTCAACCCGCGACGCGACAAGGCGCTGCGCGGCAAGTTCCTGGACCTGGACGACCACCCGGCCATCACCTTCACCTCGACCGGGGTACGGCAGGCCGGCGAGACCGCCTTCCTGCTCACCGGTGACCTGACCATCCGTGGCGTGACCAGGCCCGTGACCGTGGACGTCGAACGCATCGGCGTCGAGCAGGACCCGCGGGGCGGCGCCCGGATCCGTTTCCGGGGCGGCGCGACGATCGACCGCAAGGACTGGGGCGTGCACTGGGCCGGCGCCGCGGGCCTGGTCGCCAGGAAGGTGACGCTGGAGTTCGACGTCACCGTGATCCGGCGGACCTGACCCGGCCCGCGTCCACCCGGCTCCCGGGCCCGTCACGGACGGGGCACGCCCGGGTCATCGCCCGAGCCGCCGTCCCGGACCCGGGAGCCCGGCGGCCGACGGGCGGAAGGCGGCGTCACGCCCGTCCGGCCGGGGTGGCGAACTCGCCCTTGACGTCCTCGGTGAGGAAGGTGTTCACCGCTTCCACGTACCGGCGGGGCCTGGACATGTGGATCACGTGATTGGCCTTGATCTTCATGTACCGGCTGTGCGGGACGAGCCGCCCGATCCGGGCCGCGTCCTCGTCGTCCATCGCGCCGATCAGGCCGCGGCCCGGCACGCGCCGCCAGTCGCCGTGCAGCACCAGCAGCGGGCACGACACGCGGGCGAGCGCGTCGGCGTGGTCGAGCCCCTCGTAGAACCGGCCGTCGACGAAGGCCCGCGCGAAGTCCGCGTCGTACATGGACAGGCACTTGAGCAGCAGACGGAGCTTGAGCGGGAGGTAGGGGATGTCCACCGGCAGGCCGGGACGGCGGGTCCGGAACGCCCGGACGCGACGGGACAGGAAGGAGACGAACCAGTCGGGGACGCGTTTCTCCCGGGTCTCGGAGACCGGGAGCGTCAGGCCGCGGAAGTAGTCGGCCAGATCCCGGTCGTGGGGGTCGCCGAGGGTCTCGGCGAGGTGTTCCAGCCCTTCGTACACGAAGCGGTCGCGGTCGCGGAAGCGGGGCATCTCCGCGGAGAACACCGGGGCGTCCTCCAGGATCGCCGCGGCGACCCGGCCGGGGAGGTTGGCCGCGCACCACAGGGCCAGGAGCCCGCCGGAGGAGTTGCCGGCGACGACGGCGGGGGCTCGTACGACCTCGGAGAGGAAGGCCGTCATGTCCGCGCCGAGGTGGTTCCAGGAGTACTCGCCCGGTGTCCAGCTCGACTTGCCGTGCCCGCGCACGTCGATCGCGTAGACCCGCAGCCGCCGCGACAGCGGCACCAGGACGCGCCGGTAGCTCTCCCAGGTCCCCATCTGCGCGGCCAGCAGGACCAGCGGGGGGCCGTTGTCCGGACCTGCCACGTAGTTGAGCCGCACGGTGCCGGTGTCGAACCGCCGCTCCTGGAAACCGGCCTCCCGGACGGCCTTGATGTCGATCGTCCCGGACAGGCCCTCGTACGGGTTGTGGTACGGATACGCGCTCATGGGGGTCCTTCCTCCGTGCGGTGGGGATCGGCACCGGGCGTCCGGTCCTCGGCGAGGTCCGCCGACACGAGCTCGATGAGCTCGCTCAGGGCACCGGCCAGCGCGGCGCGGCCCTGAGCGCTCATGCGTCCCAGGATGGCCGCGAACCTGTCCGCCGACCGCTGGTCCGTCGTCGTCAGCATCCGCTCCGCCTCGTCGGTGAGCCTCAGCCGGACCCGCCGGTGATCGTCGGCGTCGCTCACCCGCTGCAGGAGCCCGGCGCGGACCATCCGGTTCACCAGGGCGGACGTGGCCGCGAGCCGTCGTCCGAGGGTCTCGGACAGCTCCGACACCGTGCAGCCGTCCCGGCGGCGGACGGCGAACAGCACGCGCAGCTGCGGCAGCGTGAGGTCGAGGTCCAGCCAGGCGTCCGAGCGCTGCAGGGTCAGCATCCGCAGCCGGGACGCCAGCCGCGCGACGTCGCGGTCTTCGCCAGATGTACTTGTCATGATGTGAACAGTCTACATGGTGTTGACCATTCGGTGCCGACGCGGGGTCCGTGACGGTGCGCGGGACCTCGCGGATGCATCACCGATTGAAGGTATATGGCGAACGACGCGGTGATTCGCGGGAAAAGTTTAAATGGAGACTTCAACGATACCGTTGAGGTCATGGACATCAAGGACATCAAGGACATGGCCCGGCCGCTCGACGGCGCGGGAGTCTCGGCTCTCCTCCGGTCGCTTCCCGCACGGCCCCTGCTGCTCGGCCTCGGCGAGGCAAGGCACTTCGTGGAGGAGCTGGGCGAGGTGCGCAACGAGATCTTCCGTCATCTGGTCGAGCACGAGGGCTACCGGTCGTTCGCCGCCGAGAGCGACTGCCTCATGGGCCTCGTGGTCGACGAGCACATCGCGACGGGCGCGGGCACGCTCGACGACGTCATGGAACGCGGCTTCAGCCATGGCTTCGGCGCGTTCCCCGCCAACCGCGAGCTCGTGCGCTGGATGCGGAAGTACAACGAGGAGCATGATGAAAAGCTCCGGTTCTTCGGGTTCGACGGCCCGCTGGAGTACTGGGCGGCCAGCCCGCGCCAGGCGCTCACCGCCCTGCACGCCCTCCTGGAGGGCCCCCTGCCGTGTGACGAGAAGGCCCTCGACGAGCTGCTCGGCCCGGACGACCGGTGGGAGAACGAGGCCACGGCCATGGACCCGTCCCGGTCGATCGGCCGGTCCGCCGACGCCCGGCGGCTGCGGCTGATCACCGACGACCTGGTGGCGCTGCTGGAGACGCAGATGCCGCGGCTGGACGCGCGGGACCGGGAGCGGGCGGCACTGTACGCGCGCACCGCGGTCGGCCTGCTCCGCTACCACCACGGGATGGCCGACGACTCCCCGGCACGCTGGGGCCGGCTGTCGGCGCTGCGGGACGCGATGATGGCCGCCAACCTGCGTGCCGTCGCCGAGCACGGCCCCGCCCTGGTCTTCTCCTCCAACCTCCACCTGCAGCGCAACAAGAGCCTCATGTCGTTCGGCGACCAGACGCTGGAGTGGTGGAGCGCGGGGGCGATCGCCGGGACGTACCTGGGCGACCGGTACGCCTTCCTGGCCTCGGCCCTCGGCACGGTCGGCGACGACACCCCGTCCCCGGACAGCGTCGAGGGCGTCCTGTCCGCGCTCCCGTGGGAGCACTCGCTCGTCGACGCCCGCCGCCTGGCCGGGGCCGTCACCGGGACCGCCCCGCGCGTCTCCCCCGACTTCGCCTACTTCCCGCTGGACCCGGCCCACCTCGACCTGATCGACGGCATCGTCTTCCTCACACGGGCCGTCAGGCTGGGCCGGCCGGGGTGAACGGACGGGCCGGTTCCGAGGCGGGTCCCGGTCCGTCCGCGGGCGGGGCGGCCCCGCGTCAGTGCGCCACGGTGATCACGATCTTGCCGAACCGGGTGCCGGACTCCATGTACCGGTGGGCCTCCACGACCTCCTCCAGCGGGAAGAGGCGGTCCACCACCGGACGCAGGGACCCGGTGCGCAGGCCCGAGGTGACGAACGCCGTGGCGCGCCGCATCCGCCCGGGATCCCTGGTGATCTCCAGCATGGTGTACGTGCGCATGTTCAGCGCGGGCATGCCGAGGTCGAACCCGGGATAGGGCGTGGGCAGCCCGCTCTGCGCGCCCCACAGGACGATCGTCCCGTCGGGGGCCACCGCGCGGGCCAGGTCGGCCACCCCCGGCCCGGCGACGGCGTCGAAGACGAACTCGGCACCCCGGCCGCCGGTCACCTCCAGCACGCGTCCGGCCACGTCCTCCTCGTCCGAGACGATCACCTCGGCCGCACCCTCCTGCAGCAGCCGCCGCCGCTTGTCCCGGGTGCGGGTCACGGCCACCGGCGTGGCGCCCAGCCGGTCGGCGGTCTGGATCGCAGCCAGGCCGACGCTGCTGGAGGCCGCGGTCACCACCGCCACGTCGCCCGCCCGCATCCCCGCCACCTCCACCATCGCGCCGTAGGCCGTGAGCCACGGCATCCACACCGCCGAACCGGTCACCGCGTCCACGCCCTCCGCACGTGGCAGGAGCGCGCTCGCCGGCACGATCGCCCGCTCGGCGTACACGCCGTAGTCGTTGTGGGAGAAGCTCGGCACGACACTGACCGCCTGGCCCTCCTCGAACCCGGCGACCCCGGGGCCGGCCGCCTCGATCACACCGGCCGCCTCGTTGCCGAGCGTGGAGGGCAGGTGCTTGGCCCGCTCGATGTACAGCCCGCTCCGGAACAGGGCCTCGGCCCTGTTGACCCCGATCGCGTCCACCCGGATCCGCACCTCGCCCGGTCCCGGCTCACCGATCTCCAGGTCCTCCAGCCGCAACACCTCGGGCCCGCCGATCTCGTGGAACCGTACGACCCTTGCCATGGCGTCCTCCTTCGCTCAGGGAAACACCGCTCACCGTGCCATCAAAGTACGATCGCGGTCAAACTTTGATTCAGATCGTACTATGGAGGCATGGACCGCTCGCCCCCACACCCGGACGTCTCGGAGTTCGACCTTCAGAAAGTGCTGGAGGCCCTCGTCGACCCGGTACGCCGGAGCATCGTCACGCAGCTGGCCGCCGCCGGGCAGGACATCGCCTGCGGCGCCTTCGACATCTCGGTCAGCAAGTCCACCGCCACCCACCACTTCAAGGTGCTGCGCGAGGCGGGCCTGATCCGGCAGCACTACGTCGGCACCTCGCGCATGAACACCCTGCGCCGCGCCGAGATGAACGGGGCGTTCCCCGGACTGCTGGACGCCCTCACCACGCAGCGGCGTGCGGGGCACCGAGGACACTGAAAACACTGAGGGCACGGCATGGGGCCCCGGTGGGCCGCCGTCCCCGGATCTTTACCCCCGGGGGGCAGCCGCGCGGCTGCGGGGCCACCGTCCCCGGACCGTCACCCCCCGGGGGTCACAGCCGCGTGGCCGTGCGGACCAACCCCGCGAGGGCGAGGGAGCGGCTGTGCGCGGGCCAGGCGATGGAGGTGACGACCGGAGGCGCGTCGGTCAGCGGGACGGCGGCGTGCCCGGCCCACAGCCAGGAGCGGGCGGAGTCGGGGAAGACGGCCATGGTGCGTCCGAGGGCGATCAGCTGGGCCAGCTGCGTCTGGTCGCGGACCTCGGGACCCGGGCCGGGCGGGTACGTGCCGTGGCGGGGCCAGCGGGCGAGCGGAAGATCGGGGAGGTCGCGGACGTCGTCCATGGACAGGGTCTCGCGCGCGGCGAGGGGGTGCCCGGCGGGCAGGACGGCGATCTGCCCCTCGGTGGTCAGTTCCTCGCTGTCGAACCCCGCGAGGGAGTTGAACGGCGCGTGCATGAGCGCCACGTCGGCGCGGCCGTCGCGCAGCATCTCCTCCTGCTCGCACATACCGCTCGGGAGCACCTCGATCTCCGCGGCGCCGGGCTCGGCCGCGTAGGCGTCGAGGAGCTTCTGCAGCAGCTCGTGGGACGCGGCGGCCTTCACCGCCAGCACCAGGCGGTTACGGGAACCGCCCTGACCGTCGGCGCCACCGGCGCGACGGGTCCGGCGGGCGGCGGCGGTGGCCGCGTCGAGGGCCGCGCGGCCCTCGTACAGCAGCACCTCTCCGGCGCCGGTCAGGGAGACCCCGCGGCGGTCGCGTTCCAGCAGGGAGACGCCGAGGCGCCGCTCGAGGTGCTGGATCGCCCGCGACAGCGGCGGCTGGGCCATGCCGAGGCGCTCGGCGGCGCGGCCGAAGTGCAGCTCCTCGGCGACGGCGGTGAAGTACCTCAGCTCGCGGATCTCCAGGGCGTCCATGGCCACACCGTATGCGGTGATACCTACCGGGTATGACAGGTCACCGTATCGGTGTTGGCTGCACCGCCCGCCCGCGAGCGACCATCGACGACATGAGCGAGACGAAGACCGCGCTGGTCACCGGCGCGAACAAGGGGATCGGATACGAGATCGCGGCCGGGCTGGGGGCCCTCGGCTACCGCGTGGGCGTGGGGGCCCGCGACGAGGCCCGGCTCGGGACCGCCGTCGAGAAGCTGCGCTCCGCCGGGGTGGACGCGTTCGGCGTACCGCTGGACGTGACCGGCGACCGGAGCGTCACCGAGGCCGCGGACCTGGTCGAACGGCGGGCCGGACGCCTGGACGTCCTGGTCAACAACGCCGGCATCTCGGGGCCGACGGGCCCGGGGTGGGTGCAGGACCCGACCACGCTGGACCTCGACGTGCTCCGCGCGGTCGTGGAGACCAACGTCATCGGTGTCATCCGGGTGACCAACGCGATGCTGCCGCTGCTGCGGCGCTCGGCGTCGCCACGCATCGTCAACGTCTCCAGCAGCGTCGCCTCCCTGACCCGGCAGGCGGACCCGGACGTCGAGATCGGCCCCGTCATGGCGGCCTACGCGCCGTCGAAATCGTTCCTCAACGCCGTCACCGTGCAGTACGCCCGGCGGTTCACCGGCACGAACATCCTGATCAACGTCGCCTGCCCGGGCCTGGTCGCCACCGACTTCACCGGCTTCCAGGCGCCCCGCACCCCCGAACAGGGTGCGGCCACGGCGATCCGGCTCGCCACGCTGCCCGACGGCGGCCCGACCGGTTCGTTCTTCGAGGACGACGGCGTCATCCCCTGGTGACACGGGAACCGGCCCGCGTCCTCCTCACGGACGACCCGAGGAGGTGAGGTCCCGGGCAGGGCCGGCGCCGCCCGGGGCCAGACCCGCCGGGACGACGGCGTGGACGAGGTGATCACCCGGACAGGGTCGGTCAGGCAGGGCCGGGCCAGTCAGGCAGGACCGTCAGGCAGGGCCGGTCAGGAGGTTTCGTGGGAGGCCGGGGCCGGGGTGACGACCAGGGGGCAGGTGGCGTGGTGCAGCAGCGAGTGGCTGACCGACCCCGTCAGCAGCCCGGCCAGGTTCCCGCGTCCGCGTGAGCCGACGACCAGCAGTCCGGCGTGGGCGGCGGCCTCGGCCAGGACGTGCGCCGGATGGCCGTGTTCGAGCTGCTCGGTGACCGTGACGCCGGGGTGGCGCTCGCTCCAGCCGGCCAGGGCCTCGGCCAGCAGGCGCCGTTCGGCCTCGGCCGTCTCCTGTGCGACCCGCAGGGCCGAGGGGCCGCCACCGACGACCGGGCTGTTCCAGACGTGTACCGCCCGCAGGCCGCTGCCGCGCAGGGACGCCTCGGCGAAGGCGAAGCCCAGAGCCTCCGCCCCCGCGGCCGAACCGTCGAGGCCGACGACCACCTCCCCGTCCGGCGCGGGGAGCGGATCACGGACGACGGCCACCGGGCAGGCGGCCCGCCCGGCGACCCCCAGCGCCACCGAACCGAGCAGCATCCCCGCGAAACCCCCCAGCCCGTGGTTGCCGACCGCCAGGAGCTTTGCGTCGGCGGCGGCCTCGATCAGGACGGCGCGCGGGTCACCGCCCAGCAGATGCGTCCGTGCCGCGACCCGGGGATCCTCCTGGCGGACGCGTTCCCGTGCCGCCTCCAGCACGGAGGCGGCTCCCTCGCGCATCCAGCGGCCCACCTCGGCGTAGCGGTCCCGCTCGGAGATCTCCAGAGGCCACGCGAGCATGACGTGCACCAGGCCCAGCTCGTCACCGCGGAGCGCGGCCTCCCGCGCCGCCCAGCCCGCGGCCGCGAGCGCGGCCCGCGAACCGTCCACTCCCACCACGATCATGACGTCCCCCTCATGGGACCCATGACACCATCACCTCGGCGGACGGCCGGAGCGCCACGGCGGCAGGGATTTCTTTTACCCGGGCCCCTCCGCGGGACGGGCCACGGTGACGGTGCCTCCGGACGCGCGAGCCGGGCCGGGACCGGTGACCGGATCCACCCGGGCCGGGACCGCTGACAGGATCCACCCGGACCGGGCACGCCCGCCCGCGCAGCCGCGCGTCCCCGTCAGCGGGCTCCGCTCCCCCGGGACGCGCCGGAAGGTGCGGACGAGCGTCCACACCTCCAAAAAACGATCATGAAAGTTGTGAAATTTTCGGAACGGGCGCCGCGTACGGTCATCGTCGTCCCATCGTCACGGCCACGAGCCCCACGCCATGACTCTCCGGCAAAACCATGATCACCTCTCCTGCCGTCGCCGGGAAAAACCCTGAACGAGCAGAAGAAACGCGTCGCGCCGACGGATCGACGCCCCCCGCGGACGGGGCCCCCGGAACGGCGGCCCGCCCCGCGCGCCTCTCGCCGATCCCGGCGTTACCGAACGTTGCGGTCTAAATCAAGGCTTACGATCGTTGACTGAGCCCGGGTTCGTTCTTTACTCTCAGTTTACGTCCCGGAAATGTTAGCGTTAACATTTCGCCGTACATCAGATCGGTCCTGCCACAACTAAACGGACATCGTGTCCACCTGATCAGCCGTGAACCGGTTCGAAGTCAGAGCACCGGCACTCACGCACCGGGCGCCTTCGGCGTCGTCACCTCCAACGTCACACCCCCCGGTTACCCGCTCAGCGGCCTCACCTGACCGAAGGAGCACACCATGAAAGTCCCTCTCCGGGCTCTGCCCCCCTCCCCACGGCGTCATGGGTGGCGAAGAAGGGCGCTGGCCGTCATGGTGGCGGCTCTGATGGGCGC
Source organism: Streptosporangium longisporum (assembly GCF_039534895.1). Taxonomy (NCBI): domain Bacteria; kingdom Bacillati; phylum Actinomycetota; class Actinomycetes; order Streptosporangiales; family Streptosporangiaceae; genus Streptosporangium; species Streptosporangium longisporum. Next base: position 267,557 of record NZ_BAAAWD010000013.1, read on the forward strand.
CGTCATGCTCGTGGCCAACGTGAACACCGCCTCGGCGGCGACGGTGGACACGAATGCGTGGTACGTGCTGGTCAACCGCACCAGCGGCAAGGCGCTGGACGTCTACAACCTCTCCACCGCAGACGGCGGCCGCATCACCCAGTGGAGCCGCAACAACGGCAACCAGCAGCAGTGGCAGTTCGTCGACTCCGGCGGCGGCTACTACCGCATCAAGTCCCGCCACTCGGGCAAGGTCCTCGACGTCAGCGGCTTCTCCACCGCCGATGGCGGCGCGGTGGTGCAGTGGGCCGACCTCAACGGCACCAACCAGCAATGGCGCCTGGCCGACTCCGACGCAGGCCACGTGCGGCTGATCAACCGCAACAGCAACAAAGCCCTCGAAGTGCAAGGTGCCTCGACCGCTGATGGGGCCAACATCGTGCAGTACGCCGACTGGGGCGGCGCCAACCAGCAGTGGCAGTTCGTCAAAATCGGCGGCACCGACCCCACCCCCACACCCACCCCGACGCCGACGCCGACTCCGGGCGGGACCTACACCAACCCGGTCGTGTGGCAGGACTTCGCCGACGGCGACATCATCCGGGTGGGCGATGCCTACTACTACTCCGCCTCCACCATGCACTACTCCCCCGGCGCGCCGATCCTGCGCTCCTACAACCTCGTCGACTGGGAATACGCCGGCCACTCGGTACCGCGCCTGGACTTCGACTCAAGCGCCTACGACCTGACCGGCGGGCGGGCGTATGTCAAGGGCATCTGGGCCTCGACGCTGAACTACCGGCCCAGCAACAGCACCTACTACTGGATGGGCTGCACCGAGTTCAACCGCACCTACGTCTACACCGCCTCGGCCGTGGACGGCGCCTGGACCAAACGCGCCCGGATCAACAACTGCTACTACGACGCCGGCCTGCTCATCGACGACAACGACACCATGTACGTCGCCTACGGCAACGGCACCATCAGCGTCGCCCAGCTCACCCCCGACGGCCTGGGCCAGGTCCGCGCCCAGCAGGTCTTCCAGACCCCCTCAAGCGTCGGCACCCTGGAAGGCGCCCGCTTCTACAAACGCGGCGGCTACTACTACATCTGGCTCACCCGCCCGGCCAACGGCCAATACGTGCTGCGCTCGAGTAGCCCCTTCGGCCCGTACGAGATGCGCCAGGTGTTGCTGAACATGCCCGGCCCCATCCCCGGCGGCGGTGTGCCCCACCAAGGCGGCATGGTCCAAACCCCCACCGGCGCCTGGTACTACATGGCCTTCGTCGACGCCTACCCCGGCGGCCGGATGCCCGCCCTGGCCCCCATCACCTGGAGCGCTGACGGCTGGCCCAGCGTGCAGACCGTCAACGGCGCCTGGGGCACCACCTACCCCCGCCCGAACATCCAGACCACCAAGACGGTCAAGTCGATGATCGGCCCCGACACCTTCACCTCCCCCACCCTGGACCACCGCTGGGAATGGAACCACAACCCCGACACCAGCCGCTTTTCCACCGGCAACGGGCTGCGCCTGCAGACCGCCACCGTCACAGGTGACCTCTACAACGCGCGCAACACGCTGACCCACCGCATCCAGGGCCCCTCCTCCACCGCCACCATCGAACTCGACCACTCGGCCATGGCCAACGGGGACCGCTCCGGGCTGGCGATGCTGCGCGACCAATCAGCGTGGATCGGCCTCAAACGCGACAACAACACCACCCGCCTGGTCATGACCAACGGCCTGAGCATGAACAGCAGCTGGCAAACCACCAGCACCGGCACCGAAGCCGCCAGCGCCCCCGTCACCGGCACCCGCATCTGGCTACGCGCCAGCGCCGACATCCGCCCCGGCACCGGACGCCAGGCCCGTTTCTCCTACAGCACCGACGGCACCACCTTCACCCCCCTGGGACCGGCCTTCACCCTCAACAACGCCTGGCAGTTCTTCATGGGCTACCGGTTTGCGATCTTCAACCACGCCACCCAATCCCTCGGCGGCGCCGTCACCGTCCGCCGCTTCGACCTCACCACCCCCTGAACCGAAAGACACCACGTGATGAACACTCCTGATCGCACGGCCGGGCCTTCCGGGCGTACCCGGTTGCGGAAACTCGTGTCCTTCCTGAGCGCCGGCGTGCTCGCCGTCGGCATGTCGGTGGCGATCTCCGCCCCGGCGGACGCCGCCTCCACCCTGGGTGCGTCGGCGGCAGAGAGGGGCGGCCGCTACTTCGGCGCCGCCGTCGCCGCCGGCAAGCTGAGCAACTCCACCTACGTCAACATCCTGAACCGCGAGTTCAACTCGGTGACCGCCGAGAACGAGATGAAGTGGGACGCCACCGAACCCCAGCGCGGCACCTTCACCTACGCCAACGCCAACCGGATCGTGAACCACGCCCTGGGACAGGGCATGAAGATCCGCGGTCACGCCCTGCTCTGGTACCAGCAGCAGCCCGGCTGGGCCAGGAACCTGTCAGGTTCCGACCTGCGCAACGCCGCGATCAACCACGTCACCCAGGTCGCCACCTACTTCCGCGGCAAGATCCACTCCTGGGACGTCGTCAACGAGGCGTTCGAAGACGGCGGCTCCGGCGCCCGGCGCGACTTCAACCTCCAGCGCACCGGCAACGACTGGATCGAGGCCGCCTTCCGCGCCGCCCGCGCCGCCGACCCCGGCGCCAAGCTCTGCTACAACGACTACAACACCGACGGGATCAACGCCAAGAGCACCGCCATCTACAACATGGTGCGCGACTTCAAGGCGCGCGGCGTGCCGATCGACTGCGTCGGCTTCCAGTCCCACCTGGGCGGCTCCCTCTCCGGTGACTACCAGGCCAACCTCCAGCGCTTCGCCGACCTCGGCGTCGACGTCCAGATCACCGAGCTCGACGTGGCCCAGGGATCCAACCAGGCCAACATCTACGCCGGCGTGACCCGGGCGTGCCTGGCGGTGGCCCGGTGCACCGGCATCACCGTCTGGGGCATCCGCGACAACGACTCCTGGCGCGGCGGCGAGAACCCGCTGCTGTTCGACGCCTCCGGCAACAAGAAGGCCGCCTACACCAGCACGCTCAACGCCCTCAACGCCGGCGGCACCCCCACCCCCAACCCCACGCCGACCCCGGGCCAGGTCGACACCAACGCCTGGTACGTGCTGGTCAACCGCACCAGTGGCAAGGCGCTGGACGTCTACAACCTGTCCACGGCCGACGGTGGCCGCATCACCCAGTGGACCCGCAACAGCGGCAACCAGCAGCAGTGGCAGTTCGTCGACTCCGGCGGCGGTAACTACCGGGTCAAGTCCCGCCACTCCGGCAAGGTGCTCGACGTCAGCGGGTTCTCCACGGCCAACGGCGGAGCGGTCGTGCAGTGGGCCGACCTCAACGGCACCAACCAGCAGTGGCGCCTCGCCGGCTCGTCGGGCGGTTACCTCCGCCTGATCAACCGCAACAGCAACAAGGCCCTGGAAGTGCAGGGCGCCTCCACCGCCGACGGCGCCAACATCGTCCAGTACGACGACTGGGGCGGCAACAACCAGCAGTGGCAGCTCTCCCGTGTCGGCTGATCGGTTCTCGAACAAGGAGCACACCTTGGACATCACGCATACCCGGCGTCCGCGCCGGAGCACGGCGGCGATCATCGCGGTCGTGACCACGCTCATGGCCGGTCTTCTGGTCGGGCTGGCCTCGACGACCGCGGCGAACGCGGCGACGGTCGACACCAACGCCTGGTACGTGCTGGTCAACCGCACCAGCGGCAAGGCCCTGGACGTCTACAACCTCTCCACGGCCGACGGCGGCCGCATCACCCAGTGGACCCGCAACAACGGCAACCAGCAGCAGTGGCAGTTCGTCGACTCCGGCGGCGGCTACTACCGCGTCAAGTCCCGCCACTCCGGCAAGGTCCTCGACGTCAGCGGGTTCTCCACGGCCAACGGCGGAGCGGTCGTGCAGTGGGCCGACCTCAACGGCACCAACCAGCAGTGGCGTCTGGCCGACTCCGACGGCGGCCACGTGCGGCTGATCAACCGCAACAGCAACAAGGCCCTGGAGGTCCAGGGCGCCTCCACCGCCGACGGCGCCAACATCGTCCAGTACGACGACTGGGGCGGCGCCAACCAGCAGTGGCAGTTCGTCAAGATCGGCAGCGAACCGACGCCGACCCCGACCGTGACGCCGACCGGCGGTAGGTGCGACCTTCCCTCGACGTACCGCTGGAGCTCGACGGGCGTGCTGGCCAACCCGAGGTCGGGCTGGGTCTCGCTCAAGGACTTCACCGTCGCCCCCTACGAGGGCAAGCAGCTCGTCTACGCCACGACCCACGACTTCGGCAAGACCTGGGGCTCGATGAACTTCGGCCTGTTCACCAACTGGTCGCAGATGGCCTCGGCCAGCCAGAACGCGATGTCCGCCGCCGCGGTGGCCCCCTCGCTGTTCTACTTCGCCCCCAAGAACATCTGGGTGCTGACCTACCAGTGGGGCGGCGGAGCCGCCTTCTTCTACCGCACCTCCACCAACCCCACCAACCCCAACGGCTGGTCGGCCCAGCAGGTCATGTTCACCGGCAGCATCACCGGCTCCGACACCGGCCCCATCGACCAGACCGTCATCGCCGACGGCACGAACATGTACCTGTTCTTCGCCGGCGACAACGGCAAGATCTACCGGACCAGCATGCCGATCGGTAACTTCCCCGGCAACTTCGGCTCCTCGTCGACCGTCATCATGAGCGACACGAAGGAGAACCTGTTCGAGGCCGTGCAGGTCTACAAGCTGCAGAACCAGAACCGCTACCTCATGATCGTCGAGGCCATGGGCGCGCGGGGCCGCTACTTCCGCTCCTTCACCGCCACCAGCCTGAACGGTTCGTGGACCCCGCAGGCCGCCACCGAGTCCAACCCGTTCGCGGGCAAGGCCAACAGCGGCGCCACCTGGACCAACGACATCAGCCACGGTGAGCTGCTGCGCACCAGTGCCGACCAGACCATGACCGTCGACCCCTGCAACCTGCAGCTGCTCTACCAGGGCCGCGACCCCAACGTCAACCCCGAATACGGCCTCCTGCCCTACCGGCCGGGCCTGCTGACCCTCCAGCGCTGACGACCTGACACCGATCCGGCCTTCTGCCGGGTCACCACTGAACCGGCCCCGGGCGCGGGGAGAGAGCGATCACCGCGCCCGGGGCCCACCAGTTCCCCCGTGGGACACGGGTCCCGCCTCTCATCGCACCGGTACCGGACGTCTCCCGGCAGGCGCCGTGCTGCTTCCCCGGACGATCAGCTCGGTGCTCAGGATGAGGCGGTTCTGGACCGGGGACTCGCCGTTGGTCAGGCCCACCACCATGGACGCACCGGCCATGCCCATGTCCCGCAGCGGCTGGCGGACGGTGGTCAGGGGCGGGCTGACCCACTGGGCGGGCGTCAGATCGTCGAAGCCCACCACGCTCACGTCGCCGGGGACGCGCATGCCCATCCTCGCGGCCGC
>NZ_BAAAWD010000014.1:0-724179 GCF_039534895.1 Streptosporangium longisporum
GTCGGCGCGGGCGAGCGCCTCACCACAGCGCCGTTGTATCTCACGGGAAGCCCAGGTCTCGGGCGGTCTGGCGGGAGACCCACCGCTCCGATGGCACCCATTCCCATCGTGGCGTAGGCGCCGACGCGCAGGTTCCGCCGGCGGTCGCTGAAGGTCCTTGCCCAGCGGCATGCCCCCGTCGCTGGCCCAGGACGAAGAGAGACGCGCGGACCTCGCCGGCCGAGACGTTCCTCAGAGCCGGTCCGAGCGCGCGGTCGCCTGTGTGCTACGCGCGGAACGTCGAGGGTCGACCCCAGCGTCTGCACCCGCTTGCCGTCGAGGACCACCTTCGCCGCGGCCGTCGGCGCGCGTCCAACGGGGCCGTACCCCGGCCAGCGCCGCGGGTGATCCTGGCGACCACGTCGGTCACCGAGCGACCGAGGCGCCACGACGAACAAAACAGGTGCGGCTGCCGCATCGCGCGGTCAGCGGCGCACACCGGGGACACGGCCCGGACGACGGCGGCGCGGACGACGGCGCTGGCGGGGTGCCGGGGTCGCGGCCGTCCCGCGGGCGGGCTCGGCCGCGGCGGCGCGGGCGGCGGTGGCCACGGACCTGCGACAATTTCCCGACGGTTTGTCCCGCGTTCGTCCTCCCGGCACTGCGTGAGGATCCCCAGGCCGGCCGGGCCCGGCCAACGCTGACGGTCATGAACCGCGGGGAGGACCGGACCGGCACGACAGCCCAACCCGCAGACGGGCGGCTCGCGGGGAACGGTTAGGGGTGTACGGGTACGGGGGCCGAGTACCGGGGACGGTAGGCGAGGTTCCTGGCGCCTCCCGATCAGAGTCGGAGACGCCGCGCCGCCGATTAGAACACGACCTCGTCTTTGTTTCCCTCCCCGATTTGGGACGCCGCCCTACGAGAGTGCCCTACGCCCCGCGCCACGATGTTACGCGAACCTCGCGACCGCCTTAATTGGTGGTGGGGGGCGGCCGTCCCCGGTACGTGACGCGATCCCGCCGGGACGGAGGTCCGCGGCGGATTCGTGGAGGAAGGACGCGCGGCTCAGGAGTGGAAGCGCGAGCGGCGGACGCGGTGGCTCAGTTGCCGATGTAGGGCACCGCACCTCAAGGATCTCCAACGTGTTGAACGGCCGTTTCGGCATGGTGTAGGTCGCCCCTCTCGCCGATCTTCTTGCCGTTGATGCCGCACCCAGGGGCGACTTGGGGCGAGTTAGACGTCGATCGGGCGCCGCCTCTCCTCGCGGGAGGCCAGCAGGAAAGGCCACCTCCTCGTCGTTCGCCCTCGAAAACGCACGGTGACCGTCATTCCCCGGGCCGACCACGCCCTCGGTCCGGGGCGCCTCGCCCGACCTTGGCGTTGTCCAGGATCTGAACGGAAGGTGGAAGATGACGCGCCCATTACTTGCCTGCTCGTCCTTGGCCGCGTGGTAGCCGCCGTTTCTCCTTCAGGGTTCCTCCCTCTTCGCGGGCTGCCTCGATCTTCTTGGCCGATGTCGACGCGCCCGGGGCCCCGAGAGCGCGTGGCTCAAAACTCAGCCTTCAGGCGGTTCGCTACGCCTCCTGAGTGAGGCCAGGTGACGCTCTCGTTGTGGGAGTCGGCCACGGGTTCTCCTTGCTTCCTCTAGGGGGCATGGTGCTTCAGGGGGTTGCGGTCGGACGAATCTCGAAAGGCTAACAAGTTTTAAGCCTCCACCGCCTCCCCAAATGTCTCACTATACGAGATAGCAGTACTGGACATCGACGGAAGTGGCCTGGGCACTGGTGTCTAGCCGTTCGGTAAGCCGACATGCTCCTCACCAGGGGGGGATACCGACCTCCTTGTTGCCCACCTCGGCATGGTTCGACGTCCATGGCCCGGAGACGGGCAGCGCGCCGAAGCGGTCCGCCGGCTTGTACGCCTCGAAGGTGATCCGCCCACAGGAATCGCCGCGGCTGACGTCGAACGTGACGACCTGCTCGAAGACCTCCGTATTCCCCTTCGACGCCCACATCACGTACCCCACGCGCGCGCAGAACCGCGCAGAGGATGGGCGATCACCACGACTGCACACGACCCAGGCGCCCGGGCGCCTCCGGGCGGTCGGGAAAGTCGCCCGGCTGCCGAGGACGGACGGTTCCTGACGGCCCCTTCTCGGCTCGCTGGTGGCCATCACGGGAATCTCCCTGCACTACCTCGGTGTTATCCGAGACGATTGTCCCTCGCTGGGGGTGTCGCCCTCGCGACCGCCCAGGAGAAACTACCTTTCTTCGGAGTGACGAAGCCGAGGGCACGCGGGACGAGGCCGCCGCCAGTGGCGCGCGGGGGCACGCCGGACAGGCCGTCGCCCGCGCGGCGGCCCGGTGACATCGAAGAGCGTGGAACCGACACACAGAGGAGACACCGAGCCCGTGAGTGCACCGCTCAGGCCTGATGGCCGTTCACCGCGCATCCCGACGACGAGTCGAGCAAGGGCGCCGCCCACCATGGCGCGGCTACGTGGCCGAGGGCGTGGACGTGCTGCGTCTGTACGCTCACCGGAGCGGAGCGCGGGTCGATCCTGAACCCAAGATGGGACCGTCCCGAGATCCTGCGAGAACATCCGACGAGGGTCCGGCGGGCTGGAGATTGGGAGCGCGCCCCGCGAGATCCTCGGCGTTGCAGCAGCGCGCTTCATGGGGTTCGTCGACTCGGCCTGCCCGAGGACGAGAACGAGGCGCCTGCCCGAGGGCGCTTCGCCGGCAGCCGATCGAGGTCCCCTCGGGAGGGCCTGGTGGCGGCCGTCCGGGAGTTCAGGCCGCACGTTCATCTCACCTACGACGACGACGGCGGCTACCCGCACCCCGACCACATCATGACCACCGGGTCTCGGTGGAGGCCTTTCGAGGCGGCCGGCGACCCCCGACCGCTTACCCCGGCACCGGTGGCCCCTGGCAGCCCCTGAAGCCTCTACTACCACAATGGGTTCACCAAGGACCGCTTCGAAGGCGCTCTGCACGGAGGCGATGAACGCCCGGGGCATCGGCTCCCCGTACGCCGACTGGATCTCCCGCTGGGGAGGACCGGCCGCAGGAAAGTGGCCGGTGACCCCCCGCGTCCCCGCGCGGGGACTACTTCGAGGTCCGCGACGAGGCCGCTGCCTCGCGCACGCCACCCAGGTGGACCCGACGGGTTTCTGGTTCGTCTGCCCGCGCGCGAACCCTGCCAGCGCGGAGAATCTTGGCGCCGACCCGAGGACTACCACCTGGCCCGCTCGCTCGTGGACGCTCGAAGCTTCCCTGAGAAACGACCTGTTTCACCGGCATCCACGCGGACACGCGTCTCGGCCCGCCTGCCACTGACCACGACCGCGGGGGGGCCGGTGGCAGACTTGAACCGTGATTGCAATTTCGACACCGCCCCTACGGGCCCACGGGTGACGTCAGTCCCGCGCCTGCTGGGTTTTCATGGTCGTGGCCGGGCTGGGGGTTCGCCCTGTACAGTGCTCGTCCAAGTCGATGAGGAAGCAGATCTCCAGGATCGAGGTCCCCTCTGAGGCGGAGCCTGGGCGGGCAAGCGGCGAACGACGCCGGGCCGAACGGTTTTCCACCGGGCCGGCGGAGGCCCCCGGCGTCCACGCGCGTCCACGGGGTTCCACCGCGGGTCCACGGCCCCTCAGGTGCCTCCGGGGCCTTCGGCACCCCCGGCGCCGACCACCGCTCCCTGACCCCGGCTCCGGCCGGCCGACACCTTCGAGGACGAGCAGGCCGAGGACCACCGGTCCCACCGGTTTCCCCAACCGTCACGGCCGTGGCCGTCCTCCGACGACCCCGGGGCCTCCCGCTTTCGAGATCACGGTGGACGGCACCGGCCGCGGGATCGGCCGCGCGTACCGGCTCCGGGCCGGGAAGATCATCTTCACCCACACCCGAGATCTCGCCCGCGTTCGAGGGCAGGGGCCTGGGCGGACGGCCTCGCCTCGGCGGCACTGGACGCGAGGCCGGGCCTCGGGCCGGCGTCCGTGCCGCTCTGCCCGTTCTGTCGCCCGGTTACATCCGGTCCGGCACCCCGCCTACCGGGAAACCTGGTTCCGGAGGGGTACGCGGAACCTCGTCGACGAGGAGACCACGCAGACCTTGATCCGCCCCGCCGGCCGCTCGGAGGCCCCGGCCGTCAGTCGCCCGAGGGCGTCGTTCGAGAGACCAGGGCCCGCCCAGTGCCTTGGGCAGGCCCCAGTGCCCCCAGCGGGTGAAGCACCTCGGTCCGAGTCGACGATCCCCAGCAGGCCCCAGAGCGGGGTGACCGAGCTGAAAGAGCGTCTCGGCCGCGTCCAGGTTCCTCGGGCTTCGTCCATGTCGACGTCCGATGTCCTCGGACTCGGCGCGATGAGCCGGGCGATCCGTTCCGGCGAGGGCCAGCACACCCCGGGGACCGCGCCTGGCCAGGGCCGCGAACGACCACGCGCCAGCCAGTCGGCGTGGTTGGATCGCGCCAGAGCGCGGCCAGCACCGCGTCCTCCGGGCCGAGCTCCCCCTCCAGGTCGGAGAAGACCTCCACCCGGTCGTCCTCCTCCGGCAGGTCCGCAGAGATCGGCCCCGCGATGCCCGCCCGTGACGGTCATCCACAGCTCCTCGTCGTCGGCGGGCAGCGGCTCCTCCTCGTACCCGCCGCCAGGCGCCCGCAGCAACGTTGCCCGGATAGCCGGGCCTGTCCAAGCATCTCGCGGCCCGCGCGGCGGCGGACCCCCGCAAGGTCCCGGGCCGGACGCTCTCGGGGGACGGGCAGCTCGGCCAGATGCGGCGCAAGCTCGCCCAGGGCGAACGCCTCCTCCTCGTCCCAGGCCGGCGAAGAGGCTCCTCGTCCTGCTCGTCGGAGACGGCCGCGGCCGGGGATCCGCCCGTCCGGCAAGCGGGCCGGGTGAGCCAGCGTTTCCTGCAGGTCCCGCGTTACACCTCCCTCCGGCCCCCCTCGTCGCCCCGGGCGAGGGCGTCCGGGTCTATCTCACCCTCGGCGACCTTCTCCTCCAGGTGGGCGACCAGCCTGCGGAACATCTCCTCGCCGACCGGCCCGCGCTCGTCCTCCTCGGGCCAGACGAAGAAGCTCCGGGTGAGCAGGAGCGGCTCGGTGCCGGTGGACTCCATCCAGCGCTGCACGTCCCCCACGGTGGCGCCGCCGGACTCGATCGCGCTGAGCGTCGCCTTGGCCGATTCCCAGAACGGGACCGAGAGCGGATTGCCCGCCGCGAGCATCGCCCTTCTCAGGTCGGGCAGCGCCACCAGCGCCACACCGGACGGCACGGCGAGCAGCGCGCGGGCAACATCACGCCGGGTCAGCCCGGAGGCCGCTCTTCCGGCGTGCGCACAGACGAAGTCGAGATCCACGCCCAGTGAGCCTACGCCCGAAGTGCCCCGAGCACACCATCCGAGGGGCCGTCGCGCCCGTCCGGGGGTGTGCGAGACGTTCATCCGATCTGGCTGCACAATGGAGGGCGGGACACGCGAGAAGGACTGGAGAAGATGGGCACGCACCCCTCCGACGAGCTGGCCTTCACCGTCGATCTGGGCGAGCCGGGCAGCCATGCCGTGGTTCACGTCCGCGGTGAACTGGACTGGAACAGCGCCCCCACCCTCACCACCATGGTCGAGCACCTGTGGGACTTCCTCCGGGACGGTTTCCTGATCCTGGACCTGGGCCCGATGACGTTCTGCGACTCCATGGGGCTCGGCACGCTGATCGAGATCTCCAAGGGGTGCCGGGCGCGCGAGGTGCGCTTCGTGCTGGCCGCCCCACCGCCGTCACTGTGCCGCACCCTGAGGATCACGGGCCTGAACACGGTGTTCGAGCTCCGCGACACCCTGGTGGAGGCCCTGGAAGGGGTCCCACGGGGCCTTGGGGGCCGTCAGGACCGCGGCGGCACCGAGGCCGCCGTGGATCGCCGCTCCGACGCCGACGGCGGCCAGGTCGGCGTTCCCGGCTGAACCGTCGTCCCGAGTCCGGACCGGCCCCGGATGCGGGGCGTCCGGTTCAGCCCTCCACGCCGGTCGCCTCGTGCGGGGCGCCGACCGGCTTGGACTCCGGTGACCCCCGCTGGCGCAGGTAGATCGAGAGCACCACCATCGACAGCACCGCCAGGAACTCCGACTGCCAGTTCTGCAGGGTGCGGTTCCAGAAGTCGGCCGAGAGCGCGTACTGCCCCCAGCTCACCGGATCCTCCAGCCGGGTGAGTCGTTCGGTGTTGTAGGCCGCCGTGCCCGCCACCGACTGGGCCAGCCAGGAGAGCAGGAAGATCGCCCCCATGGCCAGGCCGAGGGAGCGGCCGTACAGGCCCTGGCGCAGCCCGCCCGCACCGGCCCAGTCCGGACCGTCGGGGGGTGCGTGCCTTCCGACCTTCTGCTCGGCGTCGTCCTCGGTGCCCTCGTCGCCCGGCTTCTTCGACTCCGGCGACCCCCGCTGCACCAGCCAGACCGTCGCCAGGATGAACAGCAGGAACTGCAGGTACTCCGACTGCCAGTTCTCCGCGACGTCGACCGCGAAGTCCGAGGAGGTGACGTACTCCGCCCAGGACAGCGGCGCCGACCCCTCGGCGAGGCGATCTTCGTTGACGGCGGCGTTCCCGGCGAAGGACTGCCCGATCAGGGCCAGCACGAAGGCGACCAGGAAGAACAGGCTGAGGGAGTTGTCCCGGACGAAGCGTCTCACCGTGATTCCCTCCTAGCGTTGCAGCAGGCCGATGGCGAAGAAGTACACCAGCCCGACCGCGATGATCGTGACGGTGGTGGCGAACATGAGGCGCATGTCAGGTGCTCACCTCGCAGTCGTAGGGCAGGTCCCGGCGGGGGGCGCATCCGGCGCCGCGTACCAGCCAGCCGGTGGGGAGGCGGTGCAGGAAGACGGTGTCGCGCGCCAGCCGCACCCGGGCCTCGTCCCCCCAGACCTCGGCGTCCAGCACCTCGCCGCCGGGCAGGTCGAGCTCGGCGATGGTGGAGGCGCACGTCCGGTCGCCCGAGGCGAGGCTCTCGGCCGCCTCGGGGACCAGCAGGGCACAGGCCCGCTCGGGCTGGCGGGCCTGCAGGGCGTCGTAGAAGCGCCGCGCGGCCTCGCGGGCGGGCTCCTCGTCCGCGGACGCGCAGCCCGCCAGGCACGTCAGGCCCACCGCGCACGCCACCACCGCCGTCGCGGCCCGCACCGTACGGTCAACTCTCATCCGTCGCTCCTGCCCCGTCGGACGTGATTATCACACCGTCTCCCGAGACCCGTCCGGTCACGGGCGCGACACGCCCAGGCCGGGGCGGCGGGGTTCCCGCCGTCACTCCGTCCGCGGCTCCCGGCTGTTTTCGGCGGGCGAGCCAGGGCATGCACGACCGTATGCCTGATCTCGACAACACCCTTCCGCTGCTGCTCGAGGGCTACGGCTGGCTGCCGAACCTCCGGCGCCGTACCGGGAACGACGTGGTCCGCACGCGCCTGCTGGGCATGCGCGTGACGGCGCTGTGCGGTCCCGAGGCGGCGCGCTTCTTCTACGACGAGGACCACATCAGGCGCGTCGACGCCCTGCCCGGCCCGGTCAAGAGCACGCTGACCGGCAACGGGGCCGTGCACACCCTGGACGGCGCCGACCACCGCCTGCGCAAGGCGATGTTCATGTCGCTCATGACCGAGGACGGCGTCCGCGACCTGGTCGACCACACCGTGGCGGCCTGGGACGACGCGGCGGCCTCCTGGCCCGCCGGCCGGCCGGTCGTGCTCTTCGACGAGGTCTCCAGGGTGCTGACCCGAGGGGTGACCCGGTGGACCGGCGTCCCGGTCGCCGACGACGACGTGGAGGCAACGGCCCGCTCCCTCGTCGCCCTGGTCGACGGCTTCGCCACCGGCGGGCCGCGGCACTGGCGGGCCCGCGCGGCCCGCGGGCGCCTGGAGGCGTGGCTGTCCGGTCTGGTCAGGGACGTGCGGGACGGGGTGCGCTCCGCGCCGGCGAGCTCGGCGCTCGCGGTGGTCGCCGGTCATCGCGGCCCCGACGGGGAACTCCTCGACCCGCGCGTGGCCGCGGTGGAGCTGCTCAACGTGATCCGGCCGACCGTGGCCGTGTGCTGGTACGTCACGTTCGCGGCCCACGCCCTGCACCGCTGGCCCGAGCAGCGCGCCGCCCTGCGCGAGGTCGACGACCGGAGCCTGTTCGCCGAGATGTTCGCCCAGGAGATCCGCCGCTTCTACCCCTTCGCCCCCTTCGTCGGCGGCAGGGCCGTCCGGGACCTGTCCTGGCAGGGGCAGCCGATCGAGGAGGGCTCTTTGGTGCTGCTGGACGTCTACGGCCAGAACCACGCCGCCTCCCTGTGGAAGGAGCCCTACACGTTCGACCCGCAGCGGTTCGCCGGTCACCGGCCCGGCTCGTTCGACCTGATCCCCCAAGGCGGCGGCGACCCGCGTACCGGCCACCGGTGCCCGGGGGACGCGATCAGCGTCGCGCTCCTGCGGGCCCTGAGCGTCCGCCTGGCCCGGCTGGAGTACGAGGTGCCCGCCCAGGACCTCCGCATCGCGCTGCACCGCATCCCGGCCCGCCCGGCGAGCGGGTTCGTCCTCGTCCCGGAGCCTCCCGCCGGCGGCTGAGGCCCGTCCCGGTGCCGTACCGGACCCCCGGTGGACAGCGATGGCGCACCGGCAGGGCACCGCTACGGCACCGGGAGATCGTCGCGGGCCGGGGGCCCGGCCCGCACGGGGACGGCGGCGGAGCCCGGGGCCGGGCTCCAAGTGTCACGGTAAAAGATGAAATGATGTACGGATGAGCGCGACCAGACGGAACAACGTCGTGATCACCGGCCCCGAGGACGGGACGCCGGTCATGCTCGCCCACGGCTTCGGCTGTGACCAGAACCTCTGGCGCCTGGTGGTGCCGGTCCTGGCCGAGCGTTTCCGCGTGGTGCTCTTCGACCACGTGGGCGCGGGCGGGTCGGACATGTCGGCCTGGCTGCCCGAGCGGTACTCCACGCTGGACGGCTACGCCGACGACGTGCTGGACATCTGCCGGGAGCTGGGCCTGCGCGAGACGGTGTTCGTGGGTCACTCCGTCAGTTCCATGATCGGCGTGCTGGCGGCGGCGCGGGAGCCGGAGTGCTTCGCCAAGCTGGTCCTGCTCACCCCGTCACCGCGCTACATCGACGACGAGGACGGCTACCGGGGCGGTTTCAGCGAGGCCGACATCGAGGAGCTGCTGGAGTCGCTGGACAGCAACTACCTGGGCTGGTCCGCGGCGATGGCCCCGGTGATCATGGGGAACCCGGACCGTCCCGAGCTGGGCGAGGAGCTGACCAACAGCTTCTGCCGTACCGACCCGCAGATCGCGCGCGTCTTCGCCAGGACCACGTTCCTGTCCGACAACCGGGCCGACCTGGTCAAGGTCACCGTGCCGACGCTGGTGATCGAGTGCGCCAGCGACGCCATCGCCCCGCGCGAGGTGGGCGCGTTCGTCCACGCCCAGATCCCCGGCAGCCGGCTGGTGACCCTGGACGCCGTCGGCCACTGCCCGCAGCTCAGCGCGCCCCGGCCCACCGCGGAGGCGATCGCCTCCTTCGCGGCCGGTACCGGGTGACGCCGGATCACGGGGGCGTCCCCCCGTCAGACCGGTGCCCACGACCCGTCCCAGGCCGCGCTGTTCAACGCGCTGCTGGAGGACAGCTCCGAGGACCTGTACGAGCACGCGCCGTGCGGCTACCTGTCCACCCTCCTGGACGGCCAGATCGTCAAGGTCAACACCACCCTGCTGACCTGGCTGGGCCACACCCGCGAGCAGCTGGTGGGCCGGCGCCGCTTCAGCGACCTGCTCACCGTCGGCGGCAGGCTCTACCACGAGACCCACTTCGCGCCCCTGCTGCGCATGCAGGGCGAGCTGGGCGGGGTGGCCCTGGAGATGCGGACCGCCGACGGCGCCCGATTACCCGTCATGGTCACCTCGGTGCTGAAGACCGACACCGACGGCCGGCCGCTGCTGATCCGCACGACCGTCTTCGACGCCCGCGACCGCCGGGCCTACGAACGCGAGCTGCTCCGCGCCCGCCAGGAGGCCGAACGCGACCGGGAGCGGCTCAAGCGCCTGGTGGCCACCCTGCAGCGCAGCCTGCTGCCCCCTGTCCTGCCGCACGTGCCCGGGATGGAGATCGCCGCGCACTACCACATCGCCTCTCCCGACCAGGTGGGCGGCGACTTCTACGACGTGTTCCCGCTCGGCGACGGCCGCTGGGGGATCTTCCTGGGCGACGTGTGCGGCAAGGGGGCCGGGGCCGCGGCGCTGACCTCGCTGACCCGGTACACGCTGCGCGCCGCGGCCGCCTACGCCCCCGAGCCGCTGGAGGTGCTGCGCACCCTCAACACCGTGCTGCGCCAGGAGTACACCGACGACGAGATGCGCTTCTGCACCGTCATCTTCGGCCTGATCACCCCGGACGGCGACGGCTTCACCGCCACCCTGGCCAGCGGCGGCCACCCCCCGGCGCTGCTGATGCGCGCCGCAGGCGAGGACACTCGGTACCTGCACACCCCCGAGGGCCTGCTCATCGGCGCCCTGGCCGAGGCCCGCTTCACCGCCGTCGAGACCCGGCTCGGGCCCGGCGACACCCTGCTGCTCTACACCGACGGGCTGACCGAGGCCCGTCTCCCCGGCGGCGACCGGTACGGCGACGAGGCCCTGCTCGCCTTCGCCGCCGATCTGTCGCCCGCCGGCGCGCCCGCGGCCGTGGCGGCGGTGACCGAGCTGCTCGGCACCTTCGGCGACGGCCTGGACGACGACACCGCCCTGCTGGCGCTGGGCGTGCCCGCCCCCGGCCGGCAGGTCTGAGCCGGACCCCGCGGGTGGAACCGGCAGGTGTGAGCCGGACCCTGCGGGTAGAAACCGTGACGCGCGACCCGCGCACCTCGCGAGAAGAGCGTACGCACCGCGTAGGAGAGAGGTCATCATGAACCGCTTGAAGGACGCGACCAGTCCCTATCTGCTGCAGCACGCCGACAATCCGGTGGAGTGGTTCCCCTGGGGGGACGAGGCCTTCGCCGAGGCCCGGCGCCGCGACGTGCCGCTGCTGATCAGCGTGGGATACAGCGCGTGCCACTGGTGTCATGTGATGGCCCACGAGTCGTTCGAGGACGAGGGCACGGCCGCGCTGATGAACGAGCGCTTCGTCAACGTCAAGGTCGACCGCGAGGAACGCCCGGACGTGGACGCGGTGTACATGTCCGCCACCCAGGCCATGAACGGCCACGGCGGGTGGCCGATGACGGTCTTCGCCACCCCGGAGGGCCACCCGTTCTACACCGGGACCTACTTCCCGAGGCAGCAGTTCCAGCGCCTGCTGACCGGGGTGTCGAACGCCTGGACCGGTGACCGCGCCGCGGTGCTGGAGCAGGGTTCGAAGATCGTGGAGGCGCTGAACGAGCGGTCCGCGCTGCCCTCCGGGCCGCTGCCCACCCCGGACACGCTGGCGCGGGCCGTACGGAGCCTGGCCGGTTCCTTCGACGCCGAGCGGGGCGGCTTCGGCGGCGCGCCCAAGTTCCCGCCGTCGATGGCGCTGGAGTTCCTGCTGCGCCACGCCGCGGCGCAGGCGGCCGGTGCGGCCCGGGACGACGCTGCCCGGGACGACGCGGCCGGGGAGGGCTCCGGCGAGGAGGCCGGGGCGACCGGTGAGGCCGCGGCGGCCATGGCCGTCCACACGCTGGAGGCCATGGCCCGGGGCGGGATCTACGACCAGCTCGCCGGAGGGTTCGCCCGCTACAGCGTGGACGCCGACTGGGTGGTGCCGCACTTCGAGAAGATGCTCTACGACAACGCCCTGCTCCTGCGGGTCTACGCGCACTGGTGGCGCGTCACCGGCTCGGTGCTGGGCAGGCGGATCGCGCTGGAGACCGCCGACTGGCTGCTGGCCGAGATGCGCACCCCCGAGGGGGGCTTCGCCTCCGCGCTGGACGCCGACAGCGAGGGCGAGGAGGGGAAGTTCTACGTCTGGTCGCCCGAGGAGCTCCGCGAGGTCCTCGGCGAGGAGGACGGCGACTGGGCGATCGGCCTGTTCGAGGTGACCGGGACGTTCGAGCACGGCACCTCGGTGCTCCAGCTCCGCCAGGATCCCGACGACCCCGAGCGGTTCGCCCGGGTGCGCTCCGCGCTGCTGGCCGCGCGGGCCGGCCGGGTGCGGCCCGGCCGCGACGACAAGGTGGTGGCCGCCTGGAACGGCCTGGCCGTCGCCGCCCTCGCCGAGGCCGGGGCCCTGTTCGACCGGCCGGACCTCGTCGAGGCGGCGCGGCGGGCCGCCACGCTGGTCGACGAGCTCCACCTGGACGGCGACCGGCTGCTGCGCACCTCCCGGGACGGCCGGGCGGGCGCCAACGCGGGCGTCCTGGAGGACTACGCCGACCTGGCCGAGGGCCTGCTCGCCCTGTACGGGGTGACCGGCGAGGTCAGGTGGTTCCGGCGGGCCGGGACGCTCCTGGACGCGATCCTGGAGCGCTTCTCCGACGGCGCCGGCGGGTTCTACGACACCGCCGAGGACGGCGAGAGACTCTTCCAGCGTCCGCAGGACCCCACCGACAACGCCACCCCGTCGGGCCAGTTCGCCGCCGCGGGGGCCCTGCTGTCGTACGCGGCGCTGACCGGCTCGGCCCGGCACCGGGAGGCGGCCGAGGCGGCCCTGGGCACGGTCACCGTCCTGGCCGACCGGCACGCGCGGTTCGCCGGGTGGGGTCTGGCCGCGGCCCAGGCTGCGGTCTCCGGCCCGATCGAGGTGGCCGTCGTGGGCCCGGCCGGCGACCCGGCGACCGCGGCCCTGCACCGGACCGCGCTGCTCTCCCCGCTGCCCGGCCTGGTCGTGGCGCTGGGCGAGGGCGACCCGGGCGGGGGCGACTCGGGCGGGGGCGACTCGGGCGAGGTCCCGCTGCTTCAGGGGCGGGGGCCGGTCGGGGGTGAGCCCGCGGCCTACGTGTGCCGGGGCTTCACCTGCCGGATGCCCGTCACCACCCCGGCCGCCCTGCTGGCCGAGCTCGCGGCCGGAGCCTGAGCCTGAGTCTGAGCCGGGGTCTGAGCCGGGGTCTGAGCCGGAGCCAGGGCCTGAACCGGAGCCTGGGCCTGGGCCGGGGTCTGAGGGTCCGGCCGTCCGCCGACCCCCGGGAGGGCCGGGCGAGAAGGACGTGACGCCCCTCGTCCGGCCACGGCCCGGGAGGGGTCAGCCCTGCCCGGGGGAGGTCCCCAGCCTGCGGCCCAGGCCGTCGAGGCCGAAGTCTCCGTACCCGTCGTCCCCGTCGCCCCGGTCGCCCCGGTTCTCGTCCCAGCCGCCGGGACCGTCGCCGCCGTCTCCGGGCCACTCCCCCGGCCCCTCCCCGGGCCCCCGGTCGGGGACCGGGACCTCCCGCTCCGGGGACGGGGCTCCCGGCTCAGGGGTGCCGGTGTCGCCGGGCCCGGGGGCCGGGCCGACGCCCGCCTGCCCCCGCGGATCCTCCTGGCCGTAGCCGTGGTCGCCGTAGGGGTTGGAGTAGCCGTAGCTGGAGGGCTCCTTGAACTCCTTGACCGGCTTGCCCTTCATCGCCTCGGTCATGAAGGCACGCCAGATCTGCGCCGGGTAGGACCCGCCGTACAGGGCGCTGCCGTTGACCGTCACCGGCTTGTTGTCGTCGCGGAACATGTCGACGGCCACCGCGAGCTGCGGGGTGAACCCGGCGAACCACACGGCCGCCGACTCGTCGGTGGTGCCGGTCTTGCCCGCCACCGGGCGGTCGTCCAGGCGGGCCCCCGAGCCGGTGCCGGCCTCGACGACCTGCCGGAGCGCGTAGGTGGCGTCGACGGCGGCCTGCTCGCCGAAGGCGCGCCTGCCCTTGGTGGAGCTCTTCACGGTCCGGCCGCTCGCCTCGGTGATCGAGCGGATCACGTGGGCCTCGCGGTGGACCCCCTCGGCGGCGAAGACGGCGTACCCCGAGGCGTTCTGCACCGCGCTGACCGAGGCCACGCCCAGCGGGAGCGTCGCGGCGCCCCGGTGCGGGGCGAGCTGCTCGGCGGGGATCCCGGAGTTCTGGGCGACCTTGACGACCTTGTCCAGGCCGACCTTCTGGGCGAGGTCGACGAACGCGGTGTTCACCGAGCTCTGTGTCGCCCTGACCAGGTTGACCGGGCCGTAGGAGTACCCGCCCGAGTTGGGGATGTCGGCCGAGGCGACCCGCAGCGGCGAGTTGCCGTCGACCTGGGTCTCCAGGCCGAAGCCGTTGTCGAGGGCGGCGGCCAGCGTGTACGCCTTGAAGGTCGATCCGGCCTGCACCTTGGCCGAGAAGGAGTTGTCGAACTTGTTGGCGGTGTAGTCGCGGCCGCCGTAGAAGGCCGTGACCTCGCCGGTCGCGGGGTCGACGGCGGCCAGGCCGGTGCGGACCTTGCGGGGGGTGCCCTCGGGCAGCACCGAGGTGACGGCGCGCTCGGCGGCGGCCATCAGGTTCTTGTCGAAGGTCGAGACGATCTTCAAACCCCCCTGGTTGATCACCTCGTCGGTGTACCCCCTGCTCTTGAGCTCGGCCGTCACCTGGTCGAGCATGTAGCCCTGCTGCCCGGTGGGCTCGAAGATCGCCCTGGGCCGGGCGAGGGCGGGGAAGGTCGCGCGGGCGGCCTCCTCGGAGGTGATCGCCCCGATGGCCGCCATCCCGTCGATCACCGACCTCCAGCGCTCCCTGGCCGCGTACAGGTCGGGCCCGGAGGGGTCGGCGAACCGGGAGGGCTGCTGGATCACGGCGGCCAGGTAGGCGCTCTCGGCGAGGGTCAGCCTGCTCAGGTCCTTGCGGAAGTAGGCCCCGGCCGCGGCGTGCACCCCGTCGGCCCCCCGTCCGAAGTAGATGGTGTTGAGGTACTGCTCCAGCACCCAGTCCTTGGACTTGGAACGGTCCACCTTCAGGGAGATCATGACCTCCTTGAGCTTCCTGACGATCGACCGTTCCTGGCTCAGGCCGCTGTAGTAGTTGCGGACCATCTGCTGGGTGATCGTGGAGCCGCCCTGGAGCTGCCGGCCGGTGAGCGTGGACCACATCGCGCGGAAGGTGCCCTTGAGGGAGACGCCCTGGTCGTCGTAGAAGGAGCGGTTCTCCGCGGCGATGACCGCGTTGCGCAGGCTCTGCGGCACCCTGTCGAGGGTCACGCTCCTGCGGTTGACGCCCTGGCGGGCCAGCACGGTCCTGCCGTCGCGGTAGTAGATCACCGAGCCCTGCGCGGTGGCGTCGGGCTGCGTGCTGTCCGGGATGGGGGTCATCGCCCAGACCACCCCGAGAAGGCCGGCCACCGAGAGCACGACAACGCCGAAGAGGACGAGTGTGATCCTCAGGATCCTTCTCCTGGAAACGCTCGTCCGACCCTTCACCACGCGTGACCCCCCGGTAGGACCTATCGCAGACCCCCTGCGACCTGCACGGACCGCCAAGGGTAAACGATGGATAACGGTGTCTGGCCCCTGCTTGGCATGGTACGGCTACCCTCTCGCCTTGCGGGGGACATCGGCCACCAAAGGCAGAACACGGTATGGCACGGGAGTGTCCAAGGCGATCACCGACGACGTCCTGACCACGCCGTGGACGTCGACGATCTGGTCGATCACCCGCTGCAGGTCGGCGTTGCTGCGCGCCACCACCCGGCAGTGCATGTCGTCGCCGCCGGTGATGGTGTGCACCTCCAGCACCTCGGGGATGGCCGCGAGCTGGTCGGAGACCGGGTCGTGCCCGCTGACCTGGCGGATCTGCAGGGTGACGAACGCGGTCACGTCGTAGCCCAGCGCCGCGGGGGCGACGTCCGGCCCGAACCCGGTGACCACCCCGCGGGCCGACAGCCGGTCCAGCCGGGCCTGGACGGTCCCCCGGGCCACGCCCAGCCGCCGCGAGCACTCCAGCACGCCCAGCCTGGGCTCGGCCGCGAGCAGGGCGATGAGCCGGGCGTCCAGCTCGTCGATCGTCATGGTGTACAGATTCTCCAGGGTGACCGATGAGTAACTAGGCAAATTGTACAGAGTTTCAAGTCACTCTTGCACAGGTCGCCCAATAAAACGGACAGTATGGGCATGAACGACATCTTCCCCGTGAACGGCATGGATGCCGTGGTCTTCGCCGTGGGCAACGCCAAGCAGGCCGCCCACTACTACTCCAGCGCGTTCGGCATGCGGCTCGTGGCCTACCGGGGCCCGGAGAACGGCAGCCGCGACGAGGTGTCCTACGTGCTCACCTCGGGTTCGGCGCGGTTCGAGTTCCGGGGCGCGGTGCGCCCGGGCACCGGCGTCTCCCGGCACGTGGCCGAGCACGGCGACGGTGTGATCGACCTCGCCATCGACGTCCCCGACGTGGAGCAGGCCTACCGGCACGCGCTCGCCCAGGGCGCCAAGGGGCTGGCGGAGCCGTACGTGATGGAGGACGAGCACGGCAAGGTCGTGCTCGCGGCGATCGCCACCTACGGCGAGACCCGGCACACCCTGGTCGACAGGTCCAACTACAGCGGCCCCTACCTGCCCGGTTTCGCGGCCGCCGAGCCCCTGGTGGCGCCCCCCGCCGTGCGCAACGGCCGGCTGTTCCAGGCGATCGACCACTGCGTCGGCAACGTCGAGCTCGGCAAGATGGACGAGTGGGTGGACTTCTACCGGCGCGTCATGGGCTTCACCAACATGGCCGAGTTCATCGGCGACGACATCGCCACCGAGTACTCGGCGCTGATGTCCAAGGTCGTCGCGGACGGCACCCGCAAGGTGAAGTTCCCGCTCAACGAGCCGGCCATCTCCAAGAAGAAGTCGCAGATCGACGAGTACCTGGAGTTCTACGGCGGCCCCGGCGTGCAGCACATCGCGCTGGCCACCAACGACATCCTGACCACCGTCGACCACATGCGCGCGGCCGGGGTCGCCTTCCTGGACACGCCCGCCTCCTACTACGACGACCCGGAGCTGCGCGCCCGCATCGGCGAGGTCCGTGCCCCGATCGAGGAGCTCAAGAAGCGCGGCATCCTGGTCGACCGCGACGAGGACGGCTACCTGCTGCAGATCTTCACCAAGCCGGTCCAGGACCGCCCGACCGTGTTCTTCGAGCTGATCGAGCGGCACGGCTCGCTCGGGTTCGGCAAGGGCAACTTCAAGGCGCTCTTCGAGGCCATCGAGCGCGAGCAGGACCTGCGCGGCAACCTCTAGCCGCACCGCGCGTGCCCCCGGGACGGACCGTCCCGGGTAACGCCTCCCGGGGACAACCGATGACCGCCCTTGGCTTTGCCACGACCCCCTCGGGGCGATCAATCGGGAACGGCACCGTCACGGCCGGTCACCGTCGACCGGCCGTTCCCGGTCCCGCGTCCGCCGGGGAGCCGTCCCGGTGGACGCCGGTGTCCGGGACCCGAGTGATCTGCGCCACCCGCCCCCGGGGTGGATGAACCCGCCTTTCGTACTTTGTCGGTCGCACGGGCGGGCCGTGTCCGGTCCCGGCGTCCGGGCGCTTGCCCGAGACGCCTGATCGGCACGGGCAGGTCGCGTAGGGTGCCATTCACTGGCTCGGCCGTACGGGCCGGGGAAGGGGGCTTGAGGGTATGGCGTCCAAGCGGCCGGCCACCACGGCGACCACCGCTCTTCTCGGCGTGCTCGGCATCGTCGGCACGGTCGCCTGCTCGGCGTCGAGCGGCCAGAGCGTGCTGGGCACGGGCCCGGCCTCCGCCTCGGCCCCGATGTCCGCCTCGGCCCCGGTGTCGGCCTCGGCCTCGATCTCCGCACCGGACCGCGAGTCCGGGCCCGGTGCCCCCGGGATCGGCGACCCCGACTTCCCCACCGACGGCAACGGCGGCTACGACGTGGACCGCTACCGGCTCAGGCTGGCGTACGAGCCCTCCTCCCGGCGCCTGTCCGGGGTGGCCGGGATCGAGGCGCGGGCCACCCAGCCGCTGACCTCCTTCAACCTCGACCTGTCGGGTTTCACCGTCCGCCGGGTCACGGTGAACGGCAGGCCCGCCAGGTTCGGCCGCAGCGGCACCGAGCTCACCGTCACCCCGGCGACCCCCGTCGGTACCGGCGCGGCGTTCACCGCCGAGGTCACCTACGCCGGGGAGCCCAAGCCGGTCCGCGGTTCCTCCAACCTCGGCACGTACGGCTTCATCCCGACCAAGGACGGCGCGTTCGTCACCTGCCAGCCGAACGGCGCCAAGACCTGGTTCCCGGGCAACGACCACCCCGCGGACAAGGCCCGCTACGAGTTCTCGATCACCGTGCCGGCCGGGCTGACCGCGCTGGCCAACGGGGAACTGGTCGGCACGCCCAGGACCTCCGGCGGCAGGACGACCTTCCAGTGGCGGGAGAACCACCCGATGGCCAGCTACCTGGCCACCATGACGCTGGGCAGGTTCGAGCTGCGCCAGGGCAGGACCCCGGGGGGCCTGAAGAACCTGGCCGCGGTCGACCCGAAGTACCGCGGCGAGCTGCAGCACCTCTACGACACCTCGGGCAGGGTGACCGACCACTGGAGCACGCTGTTCGGCCCCTACCCCTTCTCCTCCACCGGCGGCGTGGTCGACGACTTCCCGGCCGGTTACGCCCTGGAGAACCAGACCAAGCCCATGTACGGCGGGTTCGCCCCGGACGACTCCATCATCGCCCACGAGCTGGCCCACCAGTGGTTCGGCGACAGCCTCAGCATCAAGCGCTGGCGGGACCTGTGGCTCAACGAGGGCTTCGCCACCTACGCCGAGTGGCTCTGGTCGGAGCACGAGGGCCGGACCACCGCCGAGCAGCTGTTCCGCAGGAACCACTCGGCCGGCGCCGACGACCCGATCTGGAGCTACGCCCCGGGCCGGGCCAGGGCCGACGACCTGTTCAACAACTCGGTGTACACCCGGGGCGCCATGACGCTCCACGCGCTCAGGCAGCGGATCGGCGATCCGGCGTTCTTCAGGCTGCTGCGCGAGTGGGCCGCCGAGCACCGGTACGGGAACGTCACCACCGCGCAGTTCCTCGCCAAGGCCGAGAAGGTCTCCGGCAGGGACCTGGACGCCCTCTTCGACGCCTGGCTGTTCACCCCGCGCAAGCCCACCACCTGGTAGGGCGCCTCCGGTCCCGTCACGCGACCCCGTCATGCGGGACCGTCAGTCACGCGGGACCGTCCCCCGCCGTGGCCTCGCGACGCCGCGCGGGGGCTACCCTGCCCCACGGCTTCACCACGGAGACGACCACCATCAGCGCCAGCGTGCTCACCATGGCGACCGATCCCATGATCAGGTCGTCGCGGACGGCCGAGTAGGCGGGGTCGAGCAGTCCGGCCAGGCGGATCGCCTCGACGACCCAGCCGCCCAGCCACACCGGCGCGAAGACCAGCAGGGCCAGGGTGAGCAGCAGCTTCACCAGCACCCACCGGTACCGCAGCACGCCCCACCTCGTCTTCAGCCCCAGCAGCAGGCCGGTGACGAGCGAGCCGAGGGCGAGCAGGATCAGCACCCACCGGTCGAGCAGGTGGGCGATCTCGTGCGCGGGCACCCGCAGCTCGGGGACGGACAGGGCGAAGAGGTTGAGGGCGAGCTGGGTGAACCCGACGCCCAGCCAGCCGACCGAGGTCGTGTAGTGGAGGACGTCGAGGATCTGCTTGCCACGTCTCGTCACGCGTTTCATGCCACAACGGTCGCGGCGGGCGGCCCCCGGGGGAATCCTGCTGGGTGCGGGTCACGGGTATAGCCAGCCATATGGGCACGCGCCGCCCACGGCCGTACCCTGCCAGGATGTCCACCCCGTGGGAAGCGATGACGGCCGGCCCGCAGCGCTTCCTGTTCTCCCTCTGGCCGCTGCGCTGCCTGGCCTATCTGGCGTCGGGAGCGGTGACGGGCGCGCTCGCGATGGTGGTCGTCGTGGTGCTCGGCACGTCCGGGGTGCTGCTCAGCGTCCTGGTCGTGGGGGTGGTGATCCTGTCCGCGCTGCTCCGGCTGACCGGGCCGTACGCCGCCCTGGAGAGGGCACGGCTGAGGCTGGTGGACGCGCGGCGGGCACCGCCGCCGGACCGGTGGCGGGTGCTGGGGTACGGCCTGCTCGCCGCGACCGTGCTGTGGCCCGTCGAGCTGGGCGTGTCCGTCGCGACGGTGCTGCTGACGTCGTCCATGCTGTTCGGCCCGGTCGTCGTCTCGGTCCTGCCGCCCGCCGCCGTGCCCGCCGGGCTGCGGCTCGGCGACTGGATCTGGCTCACGCCGCCGATCGGCGTGGTGGTGATGATCGGATCGGCGTACGTGCTGGCCGCGGTGGCCGGGGCGCGTGCCGTGATCGCCCGCCGGTTCCTCACGACCGGAGGCGCCGGCCGGCTCGTCGAGGTCCAGCGGTCGCGCAGCAGGCTCGTCGAGGGGTTCGAGACCGAACGCCGCAGGATCGAGCGCGACCTGCACGACGGTGTGCAGCAGAGCCTGCTCGCCCTGTCGATGCGGCTGGGCCTGCTGCGGCTGCGGCTGGGCGACGACGCGGAGGTGAGCGCGCTGCACGAGGAGTCCCGGCGGGCGCTGCGGCAGCTTCGCGAGGTGGTGCAGGGCATCCACCCGCACGTGCTGACCGACCGCGGCATCGGCGCGGCCGTCGACGAGCTGGCCGCGCAGTCGGTGCTCCCGCTGCGCGTGGAGGTACTGCTGCCCGGCCGCCTGCCGGCCGCCGTGGAGGGGGCCGTGTACTTCACCGTGAGCGAGGCCCTGGCGAACGCCGCCAAGCACAGTGGCGCACGCGAGGTGGAGGTGACGGTCCGGCTCGTCAGGGAACTGCTGGAGGTGACGATCACCGACGACGGCGGGGGCGGGGCCGGCACCGGACGCGGAACCGGGTTGCAGGGGCTGGCCGACCGGGCCGACGCCCTGGGCGGGCGGCTGCTCATCGCCAGCCCCGTCGGCGGGCCCACCACACTGCGTCTGGAGATCCCGTGCGGATCGTGATCGCCGAGGACTCCGTGCTGCTGCGCGACGGGCTCGCGCGGCTTCTGTCCATGTCGGGCCACACCGTGGTCGCCCAGGTCGGCGAGGTGCCCTCCCTGCTGGAGGCGGTGGCGGCCCACGAGCCCGACCTGGTCGTCACCGACGTGCGCATGCCGCCCGACCAGCGTGACGAGGGGCTGCTCGCGGCGATCCGCCTGCGGCGGGAGCGGCCGGGCCTGCCGATCCTCGTCCTCAGCCAGTACGTGGCCCAGGAGTACGCGGCCGAGCTGCTCCGTTCGCACGCCGCGGCGATCGGCTACCTGCTGAAGGAGCGGGTGACCGACACCGCCGACTTCCTCGCGGCGGTCGAGCAGGTCGCCTGCGGGGGCGTCGTCGTCGATCACGAGGTGGTGCGCCGCCTGCTCAGCCGGAACCGCTCGCCGCTGGCCGGGCTCACCCCGCGCGAGCTCGACGTGCTCCAGCACATGGCGCAGGGCAGCTCCAACGCGGCCGTCGCCCGGGCGCTGGGCGTCACCGAGGTGGCGGTCTCCAAGCACATCGGGAGCCTGTTCGGCAAGCTCGGCCTGCAACCCGCCGCCGACGACAACCGCCGCGTCCTGGCCGTGCTCGCCTACCTGCGGGCCAGCCCGGGGGCGGACCCACGATGATCACGGCCGGGACGGTGCCCGCCGGGCCGCCTCAGGTGCAGGCGATCTTGTATCCGTCCACCCGCAGGGAGTCCAGCACCTCCTCGGAGTGCACCGGCCCCTTGGTCTCCAGCTGGAGCTGGACGTCGACCTCGCCCGGGTGCATGCCCAGCCGCTGGTGCACGATGTCGAGCACGTTCGTGCCCAGGTCGGCCAGCCGGGTCAGCAGCGTCGCCAGGGCGCCCGGCCGGTCGGCCAGCGGCACCCTCACCGTGAGGTAGCGCCCGGCCGCGGCCAGGCCGTGCCGCAGGACCTTGGCCAGCAGCAGCGGGTCGATGTTGCCCCCCGACAGCACCGCCACCACCGGTGGCTCGAAGATCTCCGGGTGGGCCAGGATCGCGGCCACCCCGGCCACGCCCGCCGGTTCGACGACCTGCTTGGCGCGCTCCAGGCAGAGCACCAGGGCACGGGAGATTTCGCTCTCGGTGACGGTCACGACGCTGTCCACCAGGTAGTGGATCAGCTCGAAGGGCAGCTCCCCCGGCCGGCCCACCGCGATGCCGTCGGCCATCGTCAGGGCGGGCCTGACGTCGACCGGGTGTCCCGCGGCCAGCGACGCCGGGTAGGCGGCGGCCAGCTCGGCCTGCACGCCGACGATCCGCACCCCCGGCCGCAGCGACTTGACCGCGAGCGCCACCCCGGCCGCCAGCCCGCCACCGCCGAGCGACATCACGATCGTGCCGACCTCGGGGAGCTGCTCGACGATCTCCAGCCCGATCGTGCCCTGCCCGGCGATGACGTCCGGGTGGTCGAAGGGGTGGATGAAGATCGCCCCGGTCCGCCCGGCGTGCTCGCGGGCCCGCTCCAGCGCCACGTCCACGGTGTCCCCCGCGAAGATCACCTCCGCGCCGTACGAGCGGGTCGCGGCCACCTTGGGCAGCGGCGCCCCCCCGCGGCATGTAGACGGTCGCGCCGGTCCCGACCAGCCCGGAGGCCAGCGCCACGCCCTGGGCGTGGTTGCCCGCGCTCGCGGCCACCACCCCCCGCGACCGCTCCTGCCCGGTCAGCCCGGCGATCCTGACGTACGCTCCCCGGATCTTGAACGAGCCGGAGCGCTGCAGGTTCTCGCACTTGAGGTGGACGGGACCGCCCACCACACCGGAGAGCACGTGCGAGTGGAGCAGCGGGGTGCGCAGCGCGACGTCGGCCAGCAGCCCGCGCGCGGCGACCACGTCGTCATAGGTCACCTGAGGGTCCTGCATGCGGCTCATCGTACGACCGGCGCCGCCCCGCCCCCGCATCCGAGCCCCGGCGCCCTCGGACGGGGCGGCCGGCACTCTCGCCCCCGTCGCGATGGCCCTGTCGTCGCCTCCCCGCGCGCACCACTGATCAGCAGCGGGATCGTCCGTTTCCCGACTCGATCATCGTGTCGATCTTTAGAATATTCTAAAGTTTAAGTAGAGTTGGGGGCACAGTGGGCGAATGGGAGATCTTCCTCACCGAAGAGGTGGGGGAGTTTCTCGACATGCTTCATGACACAGATAGGAAGTCACACAAACTGGTCAACCAGGCGATCCTGATGCTGGAGCGCGGCGGACCCGCGGAGGGGCGGCCGCTGGTGGACACCGTCGCCGGGTCCACCCTCTCCAACATGAAGGAACTCCGGCCCGGGTCCGTGGGCCGAAGCGAGATCCGGATTCTGTTCGTCTTCGACCCGTGGCGAGCGGCGATCCTGCTGACCGCGGGGGACAAGGCCGGAAACTGGGAACGCTGGTACCGGGAGGCGATCCCGAGAGCCGAGCGTTCGTACGAGGTCTACCTGGCGGACCGGCGGAAGGAGATGACGCGGTGAGCAGCCATCGCAGGTGGCGTGAGAGCGGCCATCTGGAGCGGGCGATCGAGACGGCGGGCGGGCCGGAGCGGTTCGAGGCGGAGGTCGGGCACCTGCAGGACGAGAACCGGGCGTGGCGTCTCGCCGAGATGCGCAAACGGCGCGGGCTCAGCCAGAACCAGGTCGCGCAGAGCATGGGGGTCTCGGTCGGCCGGGTGTCGCAGATCGAGAAGGGCGACGTGTCGACGCGTGAGGTCCTGGACCGGTACGTGGCCGCGCTCGGGGGCACCCTCATGCTCGTCGCCGACTTCGGTGACGAACAGCTCAAGGTCGGTTGATCCCCCGGCCGCCGGGCCGCCGAGGGGCGTCACGAACGGTCGGCGGGAGGGCGGGCGGAGAAGACCAGGACCGAGGCGGTGAAGGCGTGGACGTGGTTGTGGCCGCCCACCGGGCCCACCTCGCCGGCGGCGAAGAACCCGGCCACCCCGCCCGGGCCCAGCGTGTCGTGGACGGCGACGGCGTCGTGGTCGGCGCTGCCGAACATGGCCGAGCCCCGGCCGTTGCAGGAGAACAGCAGGGCGCCGTCCACCCGGCCGAACTCCTCGCGGTGGGCGTCCAGCAGCTCGTACAGGTCCTCGTCGGCGGTGGCGGCGTCACGGACCTGGAAGCGGACGGTACGGCCGATCTCGACGACGTCCCCGATGGCCACGGCCTCCCGCTCGGGGTCGATGCCGAGCACGCCCCGGATCAGGAAGTCGCCGCGCTCGTGCCGCTCGGCGTACTCGTCCATGGCGACGCCGATCTGCAGCCCGGAGGCGACCAGGTCGCGGTCGTCCTCGTCCAGGGCGCTGACGATCTCCTCCAGCCGGGCCAGGGCGGGCTGTCCGGCGAGCTCCAGCAGCAGGTTGTCCTCGGCGGAGGTGACGGCCATGGTCGGGCCGATCGGGCGGCAGCCCTGGCTGACCACGGTGGCCACGTTGACGTCGCCGCTGAGCAGCACCCCCACCGCGCCCTCGGTGTGCACCTGGCCGTCGGCGAAGAGCCGCACCGCGCCGCGGCCCTGGACGGCGTTGGCCAGGCCGCCGATCAGCGGGAGATCTCCCATGACCTCGGCGGAGCGCTCGACGAAGCCGTCGGTGGGGAAGCTGTAGGGGTCGGCGAGCAGGACGGCCGCCCGGTCGTCGGGGGCCCGGTCGGGCAGGCCGACCACCACGAAGCGGTCCTCGGTCTTGAGCGTGTCGAGGGCGAAGGTGGTGAGCCTCGCCCCCTCCAGGGTGGCGGCCCAGGCGCTGACCGCGGGGGTCACCTCGATCCCCTGGCCGTCCCCGATGACCCCGGTGGCGCTGCATCCCAGCACGGCCGCGCCGGGCGCCATGCCCATCGCGCGCAGCCCGGCCCGGGAGACCTCGTCGGGGTCGTCCCCGCAGATGAAGAAGCAGAGCAGGTCCGCCGGCCCGGACAGGCCGGACAGGGCCCGGCGCACCGCGGTCTCGGCCGCGGCGACCAGGTCGGTCCCCACCGCGAGGCCGTCGGCGAAACGACTCGTCATCAGCGCCACTCGTCCGCACCCCCTGTCCGTCGTGATTCCCGTCGCAAGCGCCGGCCGCCCCGTGCCGGAGCCGTCCGGTGCCTGTTCCTGGAGCGATTGTCCCCACTGCCGGGACAAGCACTCGCCCCGGCCGCCACGCAATATCGGCGGCCCGTCCCACGGGGCTCCGCGGGGCTACGCGGGGCTCCGGCGGAAGGGATCAAGATCCGGAAGAGGGAGGAGAGTGCCGGATGGTGCGTTGTGGACGTAGGCTCGATCCCGTGCCTCATATCCCAGAGCCACGTACTCTGCGCGAGCTGCGCGCGAGCGGCCATATTCACCGTACGGTAAAGGCCGAGATCCGCGAGAACCTCCTGGCCCGCCTGCGGGCCGGGGAGCCGCGGTTCCCGGGCATCGTGGGTTTCGACGACACCGTCCTGCCCTACCTGGAGCGAGCGCTGCTCGCCGGGCACGACCTGGTCCTGCTCGGTGAGCGCGGCCAGGGCAAGACCCGGCTGATCCGCACCGTGACCGGGCTCCTGGACGAGTGGACCCCCGTCGTCGAGGGCTGCGAGATCAACGACCACCCCTACGAGCCCTCCTGCGCCCGCTGCCGCCGCCTGGCGGCCGAGTCGGGCGAGGAGTTGCCGATCTCCTGGAAGCACCGGGACGACCGGTACGGCGAGAAGCTCGCCACCCCCGACACCTCCGTCGGCGACCTGATCGGCGACATCGACCCCATCAAGATCGCCGAGGGGCGGACGCTCGGCGATCCGGAGACCGTCCACTACGGCCTGGTCCCCCGGAGCAACCGGGGCGTGTTCTCCGTCAACGAGCTGCCCGACCTGGCCGAGCGGATCCAGGTCTCGCTGCTCAACGTGCTGGAGGAGCGCGACATCCAGGTCAGGGGCTACAACCTGCGCCTGCCGCTGGACATCCTGCTGATCGCCAGCGCCAACCCCGAGGACTACACCAACCGGGGCCGGATCATCACCCCGCTGAAGGACCGCTTCGGCGCCGAGATCCGTACCCACTACCCGCTGTCGGTCGAGACCGAGCTCGTCCTGATCCGCCAGGAGGCCGCGCTCGCCGAGGTGGGCGCCGACCTGCCCGACCACCTGATCGAGGTGATCGCCCGTTTCACCCGGCTGGTCCGGGAGTCCACCGCGGTGGACTCGCGCTCGGGGGTCTCGGCCCGCTTCTCCATCGCCGCGGCCGAGACCGCGGCCGCCTCCGCCGTACGGCGTGCCGCGCTGACCGGCGAGGACCACGCGGTGGCCCGGGTGGCCGACCTGCCGGGGATCGTGCACACGTTGCGCGGCAAGGTGGAGTTCGAGGTCAGCGAGGAGGGCCGGGAGACCGAGGTGCTCTCGCACCTGCTCCGCAGGGCGGTGGCCGAGACCTTCCGCGGCACGCTCGGCGGCACGGACCTGAACCCGCTGCTGGAGAGGTTCTCCGAGGGGGCCCAGGTCGAGTCGGGCGTGACGGTCCCGGCCTCGGAACTGCTGCGCAGGGTCGGGCCCGTGCCCGGCCTGGCAAGGATCATGTCCCAGCTCGGCATCGGCGACGAGTCCCCCGGGCACGCCGCCGCCGCGCTGGAGTTCGCCATGGAGGGTCTCTACCTTCTGCGCCGTTTGTCCAAGGACGAGGTGGACGGTACGACGGTCTACCGCACCTGAGGGGTCCGCATGAGCTATCGCTACGGCGAATACCGGGACGGGCCCGACCCGCTCGCCCCGCCCTACGACGTCCGTTCGGCGCTGGACCGGATGGGCGACGCGGTCCTGTCCGGTTCCAACCCCGCCCACGCCCTGCGCGACCTGCTCAGGGAGGGGCTGCCCGGGGCGGAGAACCGGCGGGGCCTGGAGGACCTGCTCCGCGAGGTACGGCGGCGCAGGCGCGAGCTGCGCGAGCGCGGCCGCCTGGACGGCACCCTGGAGCGGGCCAGGACTCTGCTGGACAAGGCGATCGGCCAGGAGCGGGCCGAGCTGTTCCCCGACCCCTCCGACGACGCCCGGCTGCGCGAGGCCGAGCTGGCCGCGCTCCCGGACGACACCGCGAGCGCCATCCGGGAGCTGGGCGAGTACCGCTGGCGCTCGGCCGCGGCGCAGCGGACCTTCGAGGAGCTGCGCGACCTGCTGCGCAGGGAGGTGCTCGACAGCCAGTTCCGCGGCATGCGCCAGGCGCTGGAGAATCCCGACCCGGCCGCCATGGAGCGGGTCCGGGAGATGATGACCGACCTGAACGACATGCTCGACCGGGACGCCCGGGGTGAGCACACCCAGGCCGACTTCGAGCGGTTCATGGAGAAGTACGGGGACATGTTCCCGGAGGCGCCGCGGAACCTGGAGGAGCTGGTCGACACCCTGGCCCGCCGGGCCGCGGCCACCCAGCGTCTGCTGGCCTCGCTGACCCCGGCCCAGCGGGAGGAGCTCGACGCCCTGATCGGGCAGACCCTCCAGCAGGCCGGGCTGGACGAGCAGATGCGCCGCCTGGGCGAGTCCCTCTACGCCCGTCGTCCCGACCTGTCCTGGAACACCCCGGAGCGGTTCGGCGGCGAGGAGCCGATGGGCATGTCCGACGCGGTGGGCGCGCTGGACGAGCTCGCCGACCTGACGCAGCTGGAGTCCGCGCTGCGCCAGGACTACCCCGGCGCCCGGATGGACGACATCGACGAGGACGCGATCCGCCGTGCCCTGGGCCGTTCCGCCGTGGACGACCTGGAGGCGCTCAAGCGGGTCGAGCGCGAGCTGGAGGCCCAGGGGTACCTGCGCCGCCAGCGCGGCAAGGTGGAGCTCACCCCCAAGGCCGTCCGGCGGCTGGGCGAGACCGCGCTGCGCCGCGTCTTCACCTCCCTGGAGGGGGGCCGGCGCGGTGACCACGACCAGGTGGACGCGGGCTCGGCCGGGGAGCTCACCGGCTCCTCACGGCCGTGGAGGTTCGGCGACGAGCAGCCGATCGACGTGGTCCGCACCGTGGTCAACGGCGTCCGGCGCGGCGGGGGCACCGGCTCGGTGACCCTGACGGTGGACGACTTCGAGGTGGCCGAGACCGAGCGGCGCACGGCCGCGGCGGTCTGCCTGCTGGTGGACCTGTCGTACTCGATGGCCCTGCGCGGCACCTGGGCCGCCGCCAAGCAGACCGCGATGGCCCTGCAGGCCCTGGTGGCCTCGAAGTTCCCCCAGGACTCGGTGCAGATCATCGGCTTCTCCAACTACGCCCGGGTGCTGCAGCCCGACGAGCTGGCGGGCCTGGAGTGGGACATGGTCCAGGGCACGAACCTGCACCACGCCCTGCTGATCGCCGGGCGCCACCTGGACCGTCACCCCGACTTCGAGCCGGTCGTGCTCGTGGTCACCGACGGTGAGCCCACCGCCCACCTGCGGCGCGACGGGTCGGCGGCCTTCGAGTGGCCGCCCACCTCCGAGACGCTGGAGCTGACCCTGGCCGAGGTCGACAAGATGACCCGGCGCAGGGCCACGCTCAACGTCTTCATGCTGGCCGACGACGAGCGCCTGCGCGACTTCGTCGACGAGGTGGGACGCCGCAACGGCGGCCGGGTCTTCTCCACCGGCGCCGACCACCTGGGGGAGTACGTGGTCAGCGACTTCCTGCGGACGCGTCGCAGCCGCTGACCCGCCGGACCCGGGCCGGACCCTTCACCGGGGCCCGGTTCCCGGGCTCCGGCGGGCGGGCGGTCAGGCGTCCGGGCCGGTCAGACGTCCGGAACCGGCCGAACGTCCGCGCGGGTCGGGCGTCCGAGCCGGTCAGACGTCCGCGTAGACGGCGTAGGCGCCGAGCGCCAGGTCGAAGCCGTCGCGGTGGTGGCGGTGGGAGCGGTAGCAGGGCCTCCAGGCCGTGCAGTTCCCGACGCCCGCGCGGGCGTCGGCGACGGCCGGGCCGATCCGCTCCGGAGCGGGCAGCAG
The DNA here is from genome assembly GCF_039534895.1 of Streptosporangium longisporum. Classification (NCBI taxonomy): domain Bacteria; kingdom Bacillati; phylum Actinomycetota; class Actinomycetes; order Streptosporangiales; family Streptosporangiaceae; genus Streptosporangium; species Streptosporangium longisporum. The sequence goes on from NZ_BAAAWD010000014.1 coordinate 28,769, forward strand.
GCCGCCGCCCAGATAGCGGGGGTCGGCGAGGACGGTGGGGTTCTCCCGGTCACCGCTCGCGTAGCGGCCGTGACGCCAGCCGCTCTCCTCGTCCCAGACCAGCGCGTCGCCCCCGGCCAGCCGGATGGTGACGGTACGCGGGTCGCAGGGTCCCTGCCACCAGCCCTCCACCTGATCGCCCAGCGCCCTGACGACGAGGGCCGCGTAACCGGCCGGGCGCTCGCGCCACTCCTCGCCGTACGGCTCGACATGTCTGATGCTCACGGGGCACTCCCTTGTGCCGTCCTGCCCGATGGAACGCCCGCCCGGCACGACCGCGACCTCACCGTCGCAGGTCTCCTCACACGGGAACGAGCTCGCCAGTGATCCTACTGACCCTCGGGGGGTGCTCAGAGCAAGAATGCGAAGATCGAGCACTTTGCGTTACCTGTACGGATCCTTGCCCGGCCCTTGCCGCGCCGGGACGTGACGAGGCGCGATGAGACGTACAGGACGTACGGGGGCGTACCACGAGGACACCGGTGGAGACTAATGTCTGGCCCATGACAGACCTGCTGCTCTGGCTGCACATCGGTTTCGCGATCTTCGCCCTGGGGCCGATCACCGCCGCCACGATGTCCACCCCCAGATTCATCCGCGCCAAGGACGTCGGCGTCCTGCGCTACCTGCACAAGACCACCCGCGTCTACGGCGTCGCCTCGGTGGGGGTCTTCCTGTTCGGGGTGCTGCTGGGCCGCGAGTTCCTGAGCAGGCCGTACCTGTCGGTGTCCATGACGCTGTTCATCGTCGCCGCGGTGCTGCTGGTCATGGTGGACCGCGACCAGGGCACCGCCATCCGGGTCCTGACCAGCGACAGCCCCGACGACGACGCCAAGGTGCAGACCGGCCGGATCGCCGCGCTGTCCGGGGTGATCGTGCTGATCTGGATCGTCATCCTGGTGCTGATGGTCTGGGGGGATCCGGTCTGAGCCGGGGTCACGCCCCCGCGGGCGTCCGAGGACATCGGGTCCGAACCCGGGTCGCGGCCCCGCGACCCGGGCGATCCAAGCGACCCGGGCGATCCAGTAGACCCGGGCGATCCGGGAGACCCGGGCGATCCGGGAGACCCGGGCGATCCGGGAGACCCGGGCGGCCCAGGAGACCCCGGACGTCCCGGGCGCCCGCGGAGAGGCCCGCGGGACGGTACGGCTAGCCCAGGGCCTGGGTCAGGTCGGCGAGCAGGTCGTCGATCGACTCGATGCCCACGGACAGGCGGACCAGGTCGCCGGGGACCTCCAGCGGCGAGCCCGCCACGGAGGCGTGCGTCATCCGGCCGGGGTGCTCGATCAGCGACTCCACCCCGCCGAGCGACTCGCCCAGGATGAACAGCTTGGTGCGGTCGCACACCTCGACCGCCTCGGCCTCGCCCCCGGCGACCCGGAAGGAGACCATGCCGCCGAAGCGCTTCATCTGCTTGGCCGCCACCTCGTGGCCGGGGTGGTCGGACAGGCCCGGGTAGAGCACCGAGGTCACCCGCGGATGGGCGAGCAGCAGGTCCACCACCCGCTCGGCGTTCTCGCAGTGGCGGTCCATCCGCACCCCGAGCGTCTTGAGGCCGCGCAGCGTCAGCCACGCGTCGAACGGGCCGGGCACCGAGCCCATCGCGTTCTGGTGGTAGGCGAGCTCCTCGCCCACCGAGGCGTCGCGCGCGACGAGCGCGCCGCCGATCACGTCGGAGTGGCCCCCCACGTACTTGGTGGTGGAGTGCACGACGACGTCCGCGCCGAGCGCGAGCGGCTGCTGCAGGTAGGGCGAGGCGAAGGTGTTGTCCACCACCAGGAGCGCCCCGTTCTCGCGGGCGAGCTGGGCCAGGGCCGCGATGTCGGCGACGCCGAGCAGCGGGTTGGTGGGGGTCTCCACCCAGATGATCCTGGTCTTCTGGGTCATCGCCGCCGCGACCGCCCTCAGGTCGCCCAGCGGGACCGGGTCGTAGTGCAGGCCCCAGCGCTCGTGGACCCTCGCGAACAGGCGGTAGGTGCCCCCGTAGGCGTCGTTCGGGATGACCACGTGGTCGCCGGGCCTGCACAGGGCGCGCAGCACCGTGTCCTCGGCCGCCAGGCCGGACGCGAAGGCCAGCCCCCGGGCGCCGCCCTCGACCGCCGCCATGGCCTCCTCCAGGGCGGTCCTGGTGGGGTTGGCCGACCGGCTGTACTCGTATCCGGCGCGCAGCCCTCCCACGCCGTCCTGCTTGTAGGTGGACACCGCGTAGATCGGCGGTACCACGGCCCCGGTGTGGGGGTCGGGGTCCTGACCCGCGTGGATGGCCAGCGTCTCGAATCCATGGTTCATGGGCCCAACGCTACTCGCTACGGCAACCCGTTCACCGCCAGGAAAGACGCTCCCCACCTGCCCCGGTGGCCCTTGTCGGCACCGCCCCGGTCCCGTCGTCGCGCTCGCCGCCGACCCGCGAGAGCAGCAGCGGGTCGGCCAGCATCAGGACCACACCGACCACCAGGCCCGCGATCGGCAGCAGGATCCCCAGGATGTCCATCTCTTCTCCCCGTTCGTTCTCCGTCGTGACGTCTCCAGCATGCGTGGCCGGGGCCCCGCGCCGCCTCCGCTGAAGGTTCCGTCCGGGCCGGTGGCGCTCGGCCGAACGGCCGATACGACATGTCGGCCATGAGGCCTAGGCTCGGTGACCGTGGGAGAGAACAGCCGGCTCGTCTACTGGGTCAAGAGGCTCAGCGAGATCGCGTTGATCGGCTGGCTCGTGCTGCTGCTCCTGGTGGACGTGCTGCTGGCGGCGTCCTCGGGCGACGTGGTGGGGTGGCTGAGCCCCGTGTGCGGGGTGGTCGGCATCGTGGCGGTGCTGCGACGGCGCCGCCACCGGGTGGGCGACCTGCGCGTCCTGCTGGCGGTGTCGGTCCTGTCCACGCTGGTCATCGGGGCCACCGGCGCGGACGGCAGACCGGGGACGGCCGAGATCGGCGCGCTGCTGATCCTCACGGTCGGCGGGCTGCGCGCCATCGAGCCGGTCCGGCGGGCCGCGCTGTCCTCGCTGGCCGTGATGATCGTGCTGGAGGTCTCGTGCGCGCGCATCAACGAGGCGAACGCGGCGGTGGCCTCGGGGTTCCTGCTCTTCGTCGGCTGGTCCTTCGCCGCCGGGACCGGTGCCTACCTGCGCTTCCAGCTGGAGCGCCGCCGGGAGGCCGTCGACTCGGTACGGCGGGCCGAGCGCCTGGAGCTCGCCAGGGAACTGCACGACCTGGTGGCCCACCACATCACCGGGATCGTGGTGCAGGCCCAGGCGGCCAAGGTCGTCGCCGAGCAGAAGCCCGAGGCCGTGGTCCCCTCGCTGGAGGCCATCGCAGGCGCCGGCGCCGACGCGCTGACCTCGATGCGGAGGCTGGTCAGCGTGCTGCGCGCCCAGGACGAGGCCGCCCGCTCACCGGGCAGCACGCTCATGGACATGCGCACGATGGTGGAGCGCTTCTCCACGGCCGGCCCCCAGGTGGCCTTCGACATCGGCCAGGGCATCACCGACGAGACCGTGCCCCCGGAGGTGATGACCACCCTTCACCGGGTCCTGCAGGAGTCGCTGACCAACGTCCGGCGGCACGCCCCGGGCACCGACTGGATCGAGGCCGACCTGAAGCTGGTCGACGGCGCCGGCCTGGATCCCTGGAGCGGGACCGTCCCCTGGAGCGGGATCACCGTGCGGCTGCGGGTGCGCAACTACGGCTCGGTGACCGACACGCGGATCAGCCGCCTGGGCGGCGGCTTCGGCCTGGTGGGCATGGCCGAGCGCGTCGAGGCGCTCGGCGGGCGGCTGCTGGCCGGTCCCACCCCCTCCGGGGCGTGGGAGGTGCTGGTGGAGTTCCCGCTCTGACCGTGGACGGCGCGGGGCCGGAGGGGGATCCCCCCGGCCCCGTGCCGTCCGGCGATCCGGCCGGGCCGGCGACCGGTGGGATCAGTGGTTGGCCAGGAAGGCCAGCAGGTCCTGGCGGGTCAGCAGGCCGACCGGCTTGCCGTCGTCCAGGACGACCGCGGCGTCGGCCTTCTCCAGCGCCTCGACGGCGATGGAGACCGGCTCGCCCGCGCCGATCGTCGGCAGCGGCTGCGACATGTGCGCGGCGATCGGGTCGGTCGGCCGCACCCGGCCCCGGTAGAGGGCGTCCAGCAGGTCGCGCTCCAGGATCGAGCCGACCACCTCGGCGGCCATGACCGGCGGCTCCTCCTTCATCACCGGGAGCTGGGACACGCCGTACTCGCGCATGATCGAGATGGCCGTGTCGACCGACTCGTGCGGGTGGGTGTGCACGAACTCCGGCATGCCGGGGCCCTTGCGGACCAGCACGTCCTTGACCAGGCCCTCCTCGCTGGGGGTGGTCAGGAAGCCGTAGTCGGCCATCCACTCGTCGTTGAAGATCTTCGACAGGTAGCCGCGGCCGCCGTCGGGCAGCAGCACGACGACCACGTCGTCCGGTCCGGCCCGCTCGGCCACCCGCAGCGCGGCGGCCGTCGCCATGCCGCACGAGCCGCCCACCAGCAGCGCCTCCTCGCGGGCCAGGCGCCGGGTCATGCCGAAGGAGTCCCGGTCGGAGACCGCGATGATCTCGTCGCAGATCGTGGTGTCGTAGTTGGCCGGCCAGATGTCCTCGCCGACGCCCTCCACCAGGTACGGCCGCCCGGTGCCGCCGGAGTAGACCGAGCCCTCCGGGTCGGCGCCGATGACCTTGACCCGGCCGCCGGAGACCTCCTTGAGGTAGCGGCCGGTGCCGCTGACCGTGCCGCCGGTGCCGACGCCCGCCACGAAGTGGGTGACCCGGCCCTCGGTCTGCTCCCAGATCTCCGGGCCGGTGGAGTGGTAGTGGCTCTCGGTGTTGTGCGGGTTGGAGTACTGGTCGGGCTTCCAGGCGTTCGGCGTCTCCCTGGCCAGCCGGTCGGAGACCGAGTAGTAGGAGTCGGGGTGGTCGGGCGCGACCGCGGTCGGGCAGACCACGACCTCGGCGCCGTACGCGCGCAGGACGGAGATCTTGTCCTGGGCCACCTTGTCCGGCACCACGAACAGGCAGCGGTACCCGCGCTGCTGGGCCACGATGGCCAGGCCGATCCCGGTGTTGCCCGAGGTGGGCTCCACGATCGTGCCCCCCGGGCGCAGCTCGCCCGACTTCTCGGCGGCGTCGATCATCCGCACCGCGATGCGGTCCTTGACCGAGCCGCCGGGGTTGAAGTACTCCACCTTCGCCAGCACCTGGGCGGAGATCCCCTCGGTCACCTTGTGCAGCCGGACCAGGGGGGTGTTGCCCATCAGCTCGACGAGCGAATCATGTACGCGCACCGGGATAATCACCTCGAAATACCAAAGCTGGGTCAGCTTGTTTGTCGTGCGCCGTGATCCCATGGGGGTGGCGGGCCTCGGCGTGGGTTCCAAGGCAACGCTACCGCCCCGCACGGAGGGAGCAACGCCTCGTGATCCGGACGTCCGGGACGGCGCGCGCCGCCCGCCGCATCGCCGCCGCGGCCGCGGTGGGAGGAGGGGGCGTCACCGCGCTCGGCGCGGCGGCCTACGGGCTGCTGCTGGCCGAGGCGCTGGTGGCCCGCCGCGCGGTCGGACGCCCGCACGGCATGGAGGGACCGCCCTCGGACGGCGTGTACGGGCCCTTCGGCGGCGAGCCGGTCCGGCTGGTGATGCTCGGCGACTCCCTCTCGGTCGGGCTGGGCACCTCCGACCCCGCCGAGACGCCCGGCGCCCTGATCGCCAACGGTCTCGCCCTGATCGCCGAGCGGCCGGTGCGGCTGACCGTCGCCGGCAGGTCCGGGGCGACCTCGGCCGAGCTGGGCGACCAGGTGGACCGGGCGCTCAAGGCCCGCCCGGAGATCGCGGTCGTCTTCGTCGGCGCCAACGACGTCACCTCGCAGACCCTTCCCGCCCAGGCCGTACGGCACCTGCGCAAGGCCGTGCTGCGGCTGCGGGAGGCCGGCGCGGAGGTGGTCGTGGGCACCTGCCCGGACCTGGGCACGGTACGGCCGATCGCCCAGCCGCTGCGCTGGGTGACCCGTCGCTGGAGCCGCCAGCTGGCCGCCGCGCAGACCGTCGCGGTGGTCGAGGCGGGCGGGCGGACGGTGGCCTTCGCCGACCTGCTGGGACAGGAGTTCGACACGAACCCGGCGGAGATGTTCGGCCTTGATCGTTACCACCCATCTGCACAAGGTTATCTACAGATCGCTTACGCGGTGCTACCTTCTGTGTGCGGCGCGTTGGAACTGTGGCCCGAACCCCGGGCCCGGCGCGCCGAGTCGATCTACCTCGCGGCGGCCAAGGCCGCGGAGGAGCCCGGCGCCGAGGTCACCGCGACCCGTGTCGGCGGCCGGGCCACCGGACCTCACGGACGGTGGGCCACCATGCTCGGCCGCAGAACCGGAGCGCGGCCCCGCCGCGCCTGAACACGGTCACCCTCCGCGGCGAAGCCGTGACGCCTCGTCCGCATTGGAGTGGAATACCCGTGATCCGGCCCCTCGCGAAACCGGCCCTGGTGCTCGCCGGAGTTCTGACCCTGGGCGGCTGCTCCGGCAGTGAAGCGGCCACCCCGGACCATCCCACCTGGCACAACACCGAGATGAACGCGGTCAGCCGCACCACCGTCGCCGGAGGCGTGGCCGCCACGACCTCCATGAGGCCCGACGGCACCCTCGAGACGGTGGCCCTGGACCTGGTCACCGGCAGGAGGCTGTGGGCGCACCCCTCGACCATGGCGGGCCGCCTGCCCGGGATGGGGGTCTCCCCCCCGACGATCGTCGAGACCGCCTCCGGACGGACCGTCGCGGTGGCGATCGACCCGGCCAGGCGCGGCCGCTGGAAGGCCACGCTGGTCGGGCTCGACGGGCGGACCGGGGCCCGCAGGTGGAGCCGGCCGGTGCACTCCACCTTCGGCCCGCAGCGGTGCGGGGCGTACGTGTGCGTGTCCGAGAACACCGCCCTGGCCGGCGCCCGTGTCGTCGTGCTGGACCCGCTCACCGGGAAGGTCGCCTGGCGGCTGCCCGGCATCGCCGAGGCCCAGTGGTCCGACGCCTCGCGCGTGGTCTTCCTGCGCCTGGCCCGCCGCCCCGTCCTGCAGGCGCACGAGGTGGTGACCGGAAAGGTGCTGTGGCGGGTCCCGGTCGAGCAGGCCCTCGGCACCGGGATCGACCTGTCGGGCGGCTGGTCGTTCGGCGCGACCGCGAACGACCTGGTCGGGTACGTCGCCCCCTACACCAACCCCAAGACGAACAAGGCCTCGTCCTTCGGCCTGTTCTCCGTCAGGCTCTCCGACGGCAGGGTCAACTGGATGCGCCCCTCGGTGGTCCGCGTCTACCCCAGCGGCAGCCCCGGCCTGGCGCCGGTGGTCCGCCCGGTCGACCAGGAGGGCCGCTACGGCGGGTTCGCCCGGCTGGCCGCCGACGACGGCCGGGTGCTCGGGCAGATCTCCGCCGCGCAGGTCCCCGAGGCGGGCTGGTGGCTGGCGTTCCCGCCCCGCATGGAGAGGGTCGGCTTCCTGCGGCACGGCAAGCCGGGCACCGCCTTCGACCTGCCCACCGGCCGCCCCGCCGACGTCAAGGACGCGCGCGCCTGGTCCTTCTGCGTGACCGATCCCAAGCCGCTCCCGCTCAAGGGCCAGCCCGCCGGTTTCTACTCGGTGGCCTCGCTGTGCGAGTTCAGGCTCGCCGACGGCACCCGGGTCGCCGGATCGGGCGCCCCGCCCGCCTGGTTCACCGGCAGCCAGAACGGCTGGCGGATGTGGCGCGACGAGAAGGGCGGCCTGCACGGCATCAAGGACGGCGACGGCACCGCTCCCGGCATGTACGGCTGACGGGCGCCCGGCCCGCACGACGGGCCTTGTCCCCCGGTCCACCCGACCGGCTCACCCGACCGGCCCGCGCGGCACGCCGCGCGGCCGGGCCGGGCGACCCCTCACGACGGGCCCCGTCCCCGGACGGGGCCCTGTGCGTCCGGTACAACGTTCTGTTCCGACCGCCCCCGGGGCGTGGATTCCGGCATACCGCGCGGTACGCTCCGCTGCAGGAGCAGATACGAACCCAGGAGAGCCACATGCCCGAGGCAGTCATCGTCGCGACCGCGCGCTCGCCCATCGGACGCGCCTTCAAGGGGTCCCTCAAGGACATCCGCCCCGACGACCTGACCGTACAGATCATCCAGGCGGCGCTTGCCAAGGTCCCCCAGCTCGACCCGACCACGATCGACGACCTCATGCTGGGCTGCGGCCTGCCCGGCGGTGAGCAGGGCTTCAACATGGGCCGCGTGGTCGCCACCCTGCTCGGCCTGGACACCGTCCCGGGCACCACCGTGACCCGTTACTGCTCGTCCTCGCTGCAGACCACCCGGATGGCCCTGCACGCCATCAAGGCGGGCGAGGGCGACGTCTTCGTCTCCGCGGGCGTGGAGTGCGTCTCCCGCTTCGGCAAGGGCAACTCCGACTCGCTGCCCGACACCCAGAACGCGCTCTTCGAGGACGCCCGCGCCCGCTCGGCCCGGGCCGCCGAGGGCGGGGGCGACGTCTGGCACGACCCGCGCGAGGACGGCCTGCTGCCCGACATCTACGTGGCGATGGGCCAGACCGCGGAGAACCTCGCCGCGCTCAAGGGCGTCTCCCGGCAGGAGCAGGACGAGTTCGGCGTCCGGTCCCAGAACCTGGCGGAGAAGGCCATCGCCAACGGTTTCTGGGAGAAGGACATCACCCCGGTGACCCTGCCCGACGGGACCGTGGTGAGCAAGGACGACGGCCCCCGCGCCGGGACCACCTACGAGGCGGTCGCCGGGCTCAAGCCGGTCTTCCGGCCCGACGGAACGGTCACCGCGGGCAACTGCTGCGCGCTGAACGACGGCGCCGCAGCGGTGATCGTGATGAGCGACACCAAGGCCGCCGAGCTGGGCATCACCCCGCTGGCCCGGATCGTCTCCACCGGCGTGACCGGGCTGTCCCCCGAGATCATGGGTCTCGGCCCGGTCGAGGCCTCGAAGCAGGCCCTGGCGCGGGCGGGCATGTCCATCGGCGACGTGGACCTCGTCGAGATCAACGAGGCGTTCGCCGCCCAGGTCATCCCGTCCTACCGGGAGCTCGGCATCGACCTCGACCGGCTCAACGTCAACGGCGGCGCCATCGCGGTGGGGCACCCCTTCGGGATGACCGGTGCCCGCATCACCTCCACGCTGCTCAACAGCCTGGCCTTCCACGACAGGTCGATCGGCCTGGAGACCATGTGCGTCGGCGGCGGGCAGGGCATGGCGATGGTCCTGGAGCGCCTCGGCTGACCGGACGCGCCTTCGGAGCACCGGTCAAGGACACCTGCAAGGACACCCGCAAGAACACCGTGCAAGGACACCGCCCGGGGACGACGTGCCCCGGGCGGTTCCGCTGCCGGGGGTGCTCGGGGCCGGTCGGCGGCGAGCCGTCGCAGGCCCCGGCCACGGGGCCGTCGTGGCCGCTCCGGGCCGTCGGGGATCCCCCTGTCGCCCGGGCCGTGTCCCGCCGGGCCCGATCGGCGCGGACCGATCGGCGCGGGCCGTCAGCCGTGGACGTCGGGGCCCGCGCGGGTGAGCTCGATCCTCACGATCACCCGCCGGTCCCGTTCCATGGCCGCCCGGTAGTCGTCCCAGTCGGGGTGCTCGCCGGAGATGTCGCGGTAGTAGGCGACGAGGAGCTCCATCGCCTCGGGGAGCGGGACGATCTCCGCCGTGCCGTCGATCTGGATCCACTCGCCGAAGAAGGCGTCCGTCGTCACGCAGAGCGAGACCCGGGGATCCCTGCGCAGGTTGCGGACCTTGGCGGCGGTCTCCCGGGTGCTGACGACCGGGTTCCCCCGGGCGTCGATCCCCACCGTGACCGGGGAGAGCTGGGGACGGCCGTCGGCATGCGTGGTCAGCATGACCGCGCGGTGGTTGGCTCGGATGAAGGCGCGTGCCCTGTCATGATCCATGGGCCCATCATGACGGGTACGTCGAAGCCCGCACCACCGAGGTGGCACGGGCTCGGCTGAGATCGGCGGCCTCTACAGGTAACGGGTACGACGGTGCCGCTCGTGCTCGTGCACGATGGCGGCGGCGTAGCCGTGGGACAGCCCGTGCTCGTCGGCGAGCCAGGTGGCGCGCTCGTCGCAGCGGAGGAACGACGGGCCGTTGTCGATTGCTTGGAACCACTCCGGGAGTGCGCGTCCCGTGATGTCCGGAACTCTTGCGATCAGCTTGCTCTGCGTCTCCATTGAGTGGTTCAACGACATGGGCACCTCCACGGATAGGCTCCTTTGCTCGACAGTGCATCACGAAAGCCCAGTTGGCAAGCCCCGCGACGCTTCTTCCGTCGTGCCTCGTCCATCCCCCGGCCGCCACCTGTTCACTCGTCGTGGCGGGAAAAACGAAGGACCCCGCCGGAGGTGTCCCGGCGGGGCCCTTCTGGAGGATCGGTCAGTCGCTGCTGCTGAAGTAGCTCAGCAGGCGCAGGATCTCGAGGTAGATCCAGACCAGCGTGACGGTCAGGCCGAAGGCCATCAGCCACGAGTACTTCTCAGGAGCGCCGTTCCGCACCCCGCGCTCGACCTCGTCGAAGTCGAGGAGCAGGAAGAAGCAGCCGATGAGGATCGTGGCGATGCTGAACACGTACGCCAGCGGGCCACCGGCGCGGATGCCGATGCCGTCCTCGATGAAGAACCCGGCCACCAGGTTGATGAGCATGAGGCCCATCAGGCCCAGGCCCGCCGCCACGACGAACTTGGTGAACTTCGGCGTGACCCGGATGATGCGCAGCGAGTAGACCGTCAGCATCGCGCCGAAGGCCAGGGCCGTGCCCACCACCGCCTGGAAGACGATGCCACTGTAAAGATCGTTGTAGACATGGCTGATCACACCGATGGCGATACCGTAGGCCACGGAGTAGCCCAGGATCAGTACCGGGTTGGTGCTCTGCTTGAACGAGATCACCAGGGCGAGCACCAGGCCGACGAGGACGCCGGCGATCGCCGCGACCATGCCGAGGTTGAGCGCCCAGGCGGCCGCCGCCGACACGACCAGCGTGCCCAGCGTGATGAAACCGCGTACGACCACGTCGTCGATCGTCATCGTCCGCTGTGCGGGCGGTGCGTACGAGGGCGTGTCGTACATTCCCTGAAGCTGGTCAGGGGTGGGGGTCGGCATGCCCCAGCCCTGCTGATTCCCCTTAGTCTGCCGACCGAATACGGGGTTCCTGCTCTCCATCGCTGCCTCCACGCTGCAACCTACGCGATCAGCGTATTAGATCGGTTGTCACACGGCCGTATCGTGTTGATATCCATGCTGTTCGGATGGCCGCACGGCTACCGCCGACAGTGCCAACGAACGAGTGCCGCGCCCGGTTCCCGACCCCCACATTGATTTCACCGGCCACCGGCCGGAAAGGCACCGCGAGGTCTGCGAGGTCTTCGCCTCTTCCAGGGTACGGCGCCCCCGGCCGCGCATGTGGGTCACACCCGTCCCAACCCCCGTGACCCGCGTTTTATGCCTGCGACCTCCCGCCCGGTCGTGGACCCGGCCCGGGCCCGGCCGCGCTCCGCGGGGAGGACCCCAGGGGCGGCCGGCGGCCCGGTTCGGCCAAGGGTGGGGTGCCGCCCCTCGCGGGCGGACCCGGCGACCGGGGGTGGCACGCCCCACGGGCCCCGGGCATCTCGCGGGGTCCCGGGTTCCGGAGGTTCGGCAGGTCTTCACGGGTGCCCCCGGAGGGACTCGAACCCTCACTCGAACCCTTTTAAGGGGTTTGCCTCTGCCATTGGGCTACGGGGGCGCCGTAATCATACGTAACGGACCACTCATGCGTAACTGCTGAAGCCAACGCTCGCATGTTCGATGGGCGGAAATCTCCTAATCGTCCTGATAATGGGGATTCGGCGACGCAGGGGACGCCTGAAACGACGAATCCGGAGGGGGCGTATCGCCCGCCTCCGGATTCGCACCGTTCGGCTTCGCATTCACGGAGCCCGGCCGCGGATTCGCGGGGCTCAGCTCGCCGCAGCCCTGCGGAACTCCGTACGCGGCTCCTCGATCTCCCCCAGGGAGACGGTCTCGCGCTTGAAGAAGAGCGCCAGCGTCCAGTCGGCGGTCACCCGGACCTTGCGGTTGAAGGTGGGCACCCGCGACAGGTGGTAGGTCCGGTGCAGGAACCATGCGAGCAGCCCGCGGACCTTGATCCCGTAGACGTTGGCGACGCCCTTGTGCAGGCCCAGCCCGGCGACGGAACCGACGTAGCGGTGACGGTAGTCGACCAGCTCCTGACCGCGCAGGCTGCGGGTGATGTTGTCGGCCAGCACCTTGGCCTGCCGTACGGCGTGCTGCGCGTTGGGCGCGCAGTACTGGCCGGGGTTGGTCACGTCGGGCACGCCCGCCACGTCACCGGCCGTGTAGGCGTCCTCGACGCCGACCACGGTCAGGCGGGTGGTGGCCTTGATCCGGCCGCGCTCGTCCAGCGGCAGGTCACCGGCGTTGACGACCGGGCTGGGCTTGACCCCGGCGGTCCACACGATGGTGGCGGCCTCGAACTCGTCGCCGTCGGAGAGCTTGACCAGGCCGCCCTCGCAGGAGTTCAGGCGGGTGTTCATCTTGATCTCGATGCCGCGCTCGCGCAGCTGCTCGGCGGTCCACTTGCCCATCTCCGGGCCGACCTCGGGCAGGATGCGGTCGGTGGCCTCGACGAGGACCCAGCGCATGTTCTTGCGGGAGATGTTGCGGTAGTAGCGGGCGGCGTCGACCGACATGTCCTCCAGCTCGGCGAGCGCCTCGATGCCGGCGTAGCCTCCGCCGACCACGACGAACGTCAGCGCCCGCCTGCGCAGGCCCTCGTCGTCGTCGCTCTCGGCCCGGTCCAGGAGCTCCAGGACCCGGTTGCGGAGCGCGATGGCCTCGCCGACGGTCTTGAAGCCGATCGCGGAGTCGGCCAGGCCGGGGATGGGGAGCGTGCGGGAGACCGAGCCGGCGGCCATGACCACGATGTCGTACCCGATCTCGTGGGGGGTGCCGACGTTGGGGGCGAAGGTCACGGTCTTGGCCGCGTGGTTGACCTTGGTGACCTTGCCGTTGAGGATCGTCGCCTTCGAGAGCACACGGCGCAGGGGGACCACGACGTGCCGGGGCGAGAGGTTTCCGGCGGCCGCCTCGGGCAGGAAGGGCTGGTAGGTCATGTGGGATTCGGGGGTGAGGACGGTGATGCGCACGCTTCCGTCGCGCAGTTCCCTGCGAAGGGTCTGCTGCAGGCGCAGCACGGTGTAGAGACCGACGTAGCCTCCGCCGACCACGACGATGTGCTTGGAGTTGCGGTCCACTGTGACGCCATCCTTAAGCTTCGAGGCTTGTGAAACTTTTCACAAGAATAGCCGTACGATCTCCCCCGCGCCAGGAGCACTCCTGGCAAGACCGTCGATTTTTTCTCCTACGTTGTGAAAAGCCCTTCTTTCACGTGATAAATTCCGATGATCTTCTCTTTGTGATCGACTTCACAAGCCGCGCAGCACGTTCGCCCTGGTGAAGACGTCGTCGAGCATCCGCTCGGTCACCCGGCCGGTGAAGGTGTTCTGCTGGCTGGGGTGGTAGCAGCCCAGGAGCCGTACCGCGGCCCCCTCGGGTGAGACGATCTCCACTTCGGCACCGTGACCGAAGGGCGGCCTCGGGCGGGGCAGGGTGTACCCGGCGTCCCTGAGCGCGGGCCAGACCGCCTGCCAGGCGAACCCGCCGAGGGCGACCACCACCCGCAGGCCGGCCGAGGCCAGGGCGATCTCGCGGGCCAGCCAGGGAGAGCAGGCCGCCCGCTCGGCCGGCTCGGGCTTGTTGGCGGGCGGGGCGCACCGGACCGCCGCCACCATCCGCGCGCCGATCAGCCGCTGCCCGTCACCGGCGCGCACGCTCGTCTCCTGCGCGGCCAGGCCCGTCCGGTACAGCGAGGCGAACAGCCAGTCGCCGCTGCGGTCCCCGGTGAAGATCCTGCCGGTCCGGTTGCCGCCGTGCGCCGCCGGGGCGAGTCCCACGATGAGCACCTGCGGCCGCTCGTCGCCCCACCCGGCGATGGGCCGTCCCCAGTAGGTCTCCTGGGCGAACGCCCGCCGCTTGACCGTCGCCACCTCCTCGCGCCACTCGACCAGGCGCGGGCAGGCCCGGCATACGGACTGGGCGGCCACCAGGGCGCCGAGGTCGGAGATCTTCAGCGCGAGCTCGCGCACCTCGCCCGGGTTCCGGGCGACGGGGGTGTCGGGCCGGGCGGGGTCTTCGGGCCAGCCCGAGCCGGGAGGAACGTGGGTCATCCTTCGATGGTGCCCGATCCCCGGTCCGCCCAGGGCCGTACCGGCACGCGAGAAGGCGGCGCCCGCGAGGTGCGGACGCCGCCTGTCGTGCTCAGTGCTCCGGGAACGGCCGGCGCCGAGGCGCCGGCCGCGTCACCGTGACCCGCCCTTTCGCCGTACGCCGGAGATCTAGGCGCTCGGGGTCGGGGTCGGGGTCGGAAGCGGGACACAGGTGAACGTGCCCGTCACGGTGCCGGTGGTCGGACCGCCGTAGACCTCGATCGCGCGCTTGGACTCGTTCTTGCCGAGGGTCGAGACGCTCCAGTTGTCGCTCACGCTCACGCTCTGCGGGCCGTGACCGCCGAAGTACCGGCTCTGCCAGTCACCCGCGACACCGTCACGGATCCAGCGGTACTTCACCGCGACGTGGCCGCGGGAGACGCTGATCGTTCCGGTGAAGGCACGGGTCGCCGGGCAGGTGCCGGAGGCCTCGGACGGGGCGCTGACCGAGGCCGACACCTTCGGCGCCTCGTCCTCACAGCGGATCTTGAAGTACTCGCGGCCGGAGGAGGCGTCCACCGGGCCCACGATCTCCAGCGAGGCCCAGCCCCTGAAGTCGTCACGGGGCTTGATCACGTGGTAGACCCTGCGCGAACCGTCGACGCGCACGGCGTCGCGGTCGACCACGTGGCCGTTGACGACCCACTGGTAGCGCACCCAACGGACACCGGAGGCGCTGATACGGCCGATCAGAGTGGCCTTGCAGTCACCCTCGTCCACCCAGATCCGCGCGTCGACGCGGGGCTTGGGCGGCTGGATGACCTCGTGGTCGTCCTCACCGGCACCGCAGGAGACCGCGAAGCGGCCCTTGGCGGAGGTGGCGGCGCGGGGAGCCAGGAGCTGGATGGCCTGCCAGCCCTTGACGTCGCCCTTGAAGGTGGCCTTCTCCTTGACGGTGAAGTTCTTGACACCCTTGCCGCGGAAGGTGAAGGACTTCACCTTGCCCTTGGAGCCGTCACCGTGCAGCCAGCGGTAGGCCACGGTGGTCTTGCTCTTGACGGCCTTCACCTTGATCTTCGAGGAGAAGGTCACCGAGACCGGGCACTCGCCGCTGTACTTGGCGGGCGAGGCCTTAGGCGTACCGGCCCAGACGGCGGGCTTGGGCTTGGGCTTGGCCACGGCGGAGGCCGCCGTCGCCTGGCCCGTGCTGGCCGCCGCTGCGGGCGTGGCCAGCAGACCCGTCGCCATCGTCGCCAGCATGGCCACGCCGGCTCCTGTTGCGGCTAGCTTTCGTGCTAGTCCGGACTTCATGAGGGGATGCTCCGTTCGTTGGGAGGCACAAGATCACCCCAGGAGACGGTTGCCGCCCCGACGGCAGTCGCGCCGGGTCTCACGGCAAAGCCTCGCCGAGGCTCCTTTACCACACGATAAACGGAAAAGTCGTTCCCTAGCGGTTAAACGCGAGAATTGTCGGGCTTGTTATGTTTAGCGATGGACCAGGCGATGCCATCGAGGATGTCTCGTTCGCTGGTGACCACTTCGGCGAAGCCGTACCGGCGCACCAACCGGTCCAGGATGAGCGCCCCGGCGCCGATGACGTCGACCCGGCCCGGGTGCATGACGGGAATCCCGGCCCGGCGCTCGACGGTCATTCCAAGCAAGCGCTCGGCGATGTCATGTACCTGACCTGCTGTGATTCGCGAATGGTGGATTTTCTCCGGGTCGTATTCCGGTAGTTCGAGCGCCATGCCGGCGACGGTGGTGACCGAACCGGCGAGGCCGACCAGGGTCATCGCCCGCTCCACGGGCACCTCGGCCGCGACCCGGTCCAGCGCGTCGTCGATGTCGGCCGTCGCCGCCGCGACCGCCTCGGCCGACGGCGGGTCACCGCCGTCGCGCAGGTGCCGCTCGGTCAGCCTGACGCACCCGATGTCCACCGACAGCGCCGCCTCCACGTGCGTCGAGCCGAGCACGAACTCGGTCGAGCCCCCGCCGATGTCGACCACCAGGTACGGGGGGCGAGTGCCGCCGGTGGACGGCATCCCGGTCTCGGGCGAGAAGCGCACCAGGTCACGGGTGGCCCCGGTGAACGACAGCTCCGCCTCCTCGGCCCCGGTGATCACCTCGGGCTCCACCCCGAAGATCTCGCGCACACCGTCCACGAACTCCTGGCGGTTGGCGGCGTCCCGGGTGGCGCTGGTGGCGACCACCCGTACCGCGGCGGCCCCGTGGGCGTCGATGAGACCGGCGTAGCCGCGCATCGCGGTGAACGTGCGTTCCAGGGCCTCGGGTGCCAGCCTGCCGGTCCTGTCGACGTCCTGGCCCAGCCGGACGATCTCCATCCGCCGTTCGACGTCGGACAGGCCGCCCTCGCCGACGTCGGCGACGAGCAGGCGGACGGAGTTGGTGCCACAGTCGATCGCGGCGACGCGCATCACGCGGCCTCCTTCGGGGCTCGGGGTACGGCCGGGCGCACGGCCCGGATCGCGTGGAAGGTCATGGGAGGGCCGTGGCCGGGGACACCGGCGAAGGCACGGCCGGGGGCGGGGAGAGGGCCGGGCCGACAGGCGCCGCCACACGCACGGGCGCGGCCGGGAGTGGGGTGAGAGGCGGGCCCGGGGGCGGCACCACGGGCACGCGCGCGGGTACGGCCGGGGTCATCGCGGGTCCACGTCCCCGACGCAGGGCCCGGCCGCCCACCACTCGCCGAGCGCGTCGAGCGTCTCGCGGCCGAACGGGTTGCCGCCGGGCACCGCGAGCTCGTGCCCGGCCAGGGCGTGCAGGCACTTCACCCGGGTGGGCATGCCCCCGGTGCTCTGCATGTCGCGGGGCAGCGGCTCCAGCCCGTCCTCGGCGGCGGCGCGGTCGCGGCGGGCCACGTAGTCCTCGTGGGCCGCGCGGTAGGCCTCGGCCAGCTCGGGGTCCTCGGCCAGCCTGGCCTGCATGTCCCGCATCATCCCCGACGTCTCCAGCGTGCCGATGGCCGAGGCCGCCCGGGGGCAGGTGAGGTAGAACAGCGTCGGGAACGGCGACCCGTCGGGCAGTCTCGGCGCGGTCTCGACGACGTCGGGCAGCCCGCACGGGCAGCGGTGCGCCACCCCGCGCAGTCCTCGCGGCGTCCGGCCGAGCTGTCGCTCCACCGCCGCCACGTCGCGGTCATCGACCATTCGTGACACCCCCTGAAAGACGACGACCAGGGTATCGGCGTCACCCGGCCGCCTTCGCCGCCTTCTGCCCCTCGCCGCTGTCGGCGGCCTTGACCGAGTCCCACAGGGTCGCGTACCACGGCGGCCTGGTGGCGGTCCTGCGCTCACCGGCGGCGCCGGAGTCCCGCGAGGGCGACCCGCCCATGACGACGTAGCACTTCTGCCCGGGAGCGCAGTAGAAGAGCCGCTCCCTGCCCTGACGCTTGATGAAACCGGGGTCCACCAGCTGCCTGTGGCGGTCGTCCAGGGTCTTGATCGCGGCGAGCTCCCTGGCCCTCTCCTGCTCCAGCTGGGCGATCTGGCGCCGCTGTGCGACGTACTCCCTGATGGGGTAGGCGAGGCTCATGGCGATCGCGCACACCACGATCGCGAGGATCGCGGCCCGTCCGGTCAGCTGCGGTCGTGCCGCCATCGCCCCTCCTTCGTCCGTGCGCCCCCATGGCACCGCCCCCTGCCCCGTACGGCGACCCCGACGCCGTACGGGCACCGACCCCGGTGGATCCCCTCCGGTTCCGGGAATCCCGGCCGGTTCCGGTGGTCCCGGACGGACCGGCGGCGGCGCGCCCGGGTGACGGCCCGCGCCCGGAGCGGGAGCGGGCCGCCAGACGAGAAACTACCGCCGGAACCGCGGGAACGCGGCACGACCCGCGTAACGGGCCGCGTCGTCCAAAAGCTCCTCGATGCGGAGCAGCTGGTTGTACTTGGCCACCCGGTCGGAACGGGCCGGGGCACCGGTCTTGATCTGGCCGCAGTTGGTGGCCACGGCGAGGTCGGCGATCGTGGTGTCCTCGGTCTCGCCGCTGCGGTGGCTCATCATGCAGCGGTAGCCGCTGCGGTGGGCCAGGTCCACCGCGTCGAGGGTCTCGGTCAGGGTGCCGATCTGGTTGACCTTGACCAGCAGCGCGTTGGCGGTGCCCTCGGCGATGCCGCGGGCCAGGCGCTCGGGGTTGGTCACGAACAGGTCGTCGCCGACGAGCTGCACCTTGTCGCCGAGGGCGCGGGTGATGGCATTCCAGCCCTCCCAGTCGCTCTCGTCCAGCGGGTCCTCGATGGAGACCAGCGGGTAGCTGGCGACCAGGTCCTCGTAGAAGGCGATCAGCTCGGCCGAGGACAGGCCCTTGCCGTCGATGGTGTAGACGCCGTCGGAGTGGAACTCCGAGGCGGCCACGTCCAGCGCCAGCCCGATGTCCTCGCCGGGCACGTATCCGGCCTTCTCGATCGCGACCAGGATGAGGTCGAGCGCGTCGCGGTTGGAGGGGAGGTTCGGGGCGAAGCCGCCCTCGTCGCCCAGACCGGTGGCGTAGCCCTTCTCCTTGAGCACGCCCTTGAGCGCGTGGTAGACCTCGGTGCCCATCCGCACGGCCTCGCGGAACGTCTCCGCCCCGATGGGCGCGATCATGAACTCCTGGACGTCGACGTTGCTGTCGGCGTGCGCGCCTCCGTTGAGGATGTTCATCATCGGCACCGGCAGCACGTGCGCGTTGGGCCCGCCGAGGTAGCGGAACAGCGGCAGCTCGGCGCTCTCGGCGGCGGCCTTGGCCACGGCCAGCGAGACGCCCAGGATCGCGTTGGCGCCCAGCCGCGCCTTGTTGGGCGTGCCGTCCAGGTCGATCATGACCTGGTCGATGCTGCGCTGCTCGGCCGCGTCGAAGCCGAGGATCTCGTCGCCGATCTCGTCGGTCACCCCCAGGACGGCCTTCTCCACGCCCTTGCCGCCGTAGCGCTCGTCGCCGTCACGTAGCTCGACGGCCTCGAACTGGCCGGTGGACGCACCACTGGGAACCGCGGCACGACCCTGGCTGCCGTCGTCCAGGAGGATGTCGACCTCGACCGTCGGGTTGCCCCGGGAGTCAAGGATCTCGCGGGCGGTTACGCCCTCGATGGAAGCCACGAAGCGCTCCTAAAGTCGCAGGACAGTTTGCCTCAGAAGCCTACCGAGCCCTACTTACCGGTACGGCGACCGGGACCGGGTACCGCAATCCCGTCACCTCGCGGCCGGGAACCCTTCACCTCCCGGACACCCTGTGAACGGTCCCGGACCTCTCACGCGCCCGTCCCCTCACGAGCCCGTCCCCCTTCACGCCCCGGACCCTCTCGCACCCCCGCGCCTCTCACGCCCTCGGACCCCGCACGGCCCCGGGCCTCTCACGGTCCGGCGCCGCGCGGCGGCGTCAGGGCGGCAGGTCGCGGACCCGGTCGCGGTAGGCGCGGGCGACGGCGCGCAGCTCGGCCTCGGGATCGAGCCCGGCCGCGTGCGCCTCGCGTACCAGCTCGAACAGCCGCGCGCCCAGGCCGTCGGCCGGGATCTGCCCGGGCACCTCGACCGGGGCTCCGGCGCGCTCGGCGCGGCGCAGCAGCTGGGCGGCCAGCGACAGGGCGGGCTGGCCCATCGGGACGCCGTCGACGGCCGATCCCGGGTCGCCGCCGTTCTTGGCCGCCCGCTCGGCCGCCTTGATCGTCTCCCAGTTGGCGCTGACCTCGCCCGCGCCGTCCACCCGGGTGTCGGCGAAGACGTGCGGGTGGCGGCGGACGAGCTTGGAGACGATCCCGTCGGCCACGTCGTCGATGTCGAACGCCCCGGCAGCGTCACCGGCGTCACCGGCCACGCCGGCCCCGCCTGATCGGTCCCTGGCGACCCGCGCGTGGAAGGCCACCTGCAGCAGCAGGTCGCCCAGCTCCTCGCGGAGCGCGTCGTGGTCGCCCTCCTCGATGGCCTCCAGCACCTCGTAGGCCTCCTCGATGAGGTACGGGGCCAGGGACTCGTGGGTCTGGCGGGCGTCCCAGGGGCATTCGACGCGGAGCCGGTCCATCACCGCGACCAGGTCCAGCAGCCGGGCACCGGGCAGGTCGTAGGAACCGGGCACGATCTCGATCACCGGCGGGTCGTCGAGCGCCACGGCGGCGTGGCCGATGGAGCGCATCAGCGCCTCGTCGGCCTCCAGCCACACCACGGTCGCCGTCTGCGCCTCGCGGACCAGCGCGGCCGGGACCGGCGCGACCACCTCCACCTCCACCCCGGCCTCGGCCAGGTAGGGCAGGTGCGGGTGGGCGGCGGAGCCGGTGCGGACCGGCCCCTCCTTGAGCACCTGCCACGCGTGGTGGCCGAGCAGCCCCGGGGCGACCCGGGGCGAGGTGGTGACGACGATCAGCGGCATGCCCGGCGCTACTGCTGCGGCGGCGCGGGAGCGGCCGCGGACTTCCCGGCGGTGCCGAAACGGCCGGCGTCGACGAAGACGCTGGGCTGCTGCTCGCTGCGCTGCGTGTTGATCTGGCCGTACCGGGGGCTCCACTCGACCTTCACGGTCTGCAGGTCCTTGATCGCCTGCGCCTGGCCGCGCTGCAGGGCCGCCTCGTCGCTGCCGCCGCCGTACTTGGCGACCAGCTTGTTGATCAGCACCTGCGACCTCATGAAGTCGCGCGCCTTCGAGGGGGCCACGGCCTGCTGGAGCATCGCCTGCTCGAACTTCTGCGGGCCGCCCTGGCTCGCGATCACCTGGTCGATCTCGCCCTCGGTGACCGTGATGCCCTTGCTCTCGGCGACCTTCGCGTACTGCCTGGCGTTGACCAGCTGGAAGAGCACGAGCTGCGGGACGCTGTCCTGGAACTGCAGCTGCGAGGGGTTGACGCCGGCCTTGGCCAGCGCCGCCTCGTACTCGCGCACGTTCCTGTCCAGCTCACCGGAGCTGATCCGTTCCCCGCCCACGACGGCGGCGGCGCCGGCCTGGTTGGGAGAACAGGCGGTCAGCGCGACCCCTGCGGCGGCGACCGCCAGGATGACGCGTACTCGAGTCGACTTCACATGCGTTCCCTTCACGACAAACGCCGCTTACTCTACCCGTACGGCTTCGAGGAACATGGCCTCGACGAGATCACCACACCATTTGAGCAGGTCCAGGTCGCGCAGCGGCTGGCCGCCGAGCGGTCTGGTCTTGGGCACGGGCACCAGCAACGTACCGGTGGCCTGCTTCAGCAACGCCTTCGGGTACAGCCTCTGCAACCTGACCTGCTGGGAGTCCCGCAGCTCCACCGGCGCGAACCTGATGTTCGGCCCCTGCAGGGTGACGTCGGTGAGCCCGGCGCGGCGGGCCCGGATCCGGAAGCGGGCGACCTCCAGCAGGTTCTCCACCTGCTGGGGCGGCCGGCCGTACCGGTCGAGGAGCTCGTCGCGGACCGCGGCGATGTCGTCGTCGGAGCCGATCGCGGCGATCCGCTTGTACGCCTCCAGGCGCAGTCGCTCGGAGGTCACGTAGTCGTGCGGGATGTGGGCGTTGATCGGCAGCTCGACCTTGACGTCGGGCCGCTCGTCCTCGCGGGGGGTGCCCGCCAGCTTGGCCTTCTGCTCCTGGACGGCCTCGGCCATCATCCGCACGTACAGGTCGAAGCCGACCCCGGCGATGAAACCGGACTGCTCGGCGCCCAGGATGTTGCCGGCGCCGCGGATCTCCAGGTCCTTCATGGCCACGTACATGCCCGCACCCATCTCGGTGTGCTGGGAGATCGTGGCCAGGCGCTCGTGCGCGGTCTCGGTGAGCGGCTTCTCCGGCGGGTACAGGAAGTAGGCGTAGCCGCGCTCGCGGCCCCGGCCGACCCGGCCCCGGAGCTGGTGCAGCTGGGACAGCCCGTAGGTGTCGGCCCGGTCGACGATCAGCGTGTTGGCGTTGGGCACGTCCAGGCCCGACTCGACGATCGTGGTGCAGACCAGCACGTCGAACTCGCGCTCCCAGAAGCCCACCATGATCTTCTCGAGCTGGTGCTCCTGCATCTGGCCGTGCGCGATCGCGACCCTGGCCTCGGGCACCAGCTCGCGCAGCATGGCCGCGACCTTGCCGATGCTGGACACCCGGTTGTGCACGAAGAAGGTCTGGCCGTCGCGCATCAGCTCGCGCCGGATCGCCGCGCCGATCTGCTTCTCGTCGTACGGGCCGACGAAGGTCAGGATCGGGTGCCGCTCCTCGGGCGGGGTGAGGATCGTGGACATCTCCCGGATGCCGGTCAGGCCCATCTCCAGGGTGCGCGGGATCGGGGTGGCGGACATGGCCAGCACGTCGACCTGGGTGCGCAGGTGCTTCATGGCCTCCTTGTGCTCGACGCCGAACCGCTGCTCCTCGTCGATGATGATCAGGCCGAGCTGCTTGAACCTGACCTCGGGCGAGAACAGCCGGTGCGTGCCGATCACCACGTCGACCGAGCCCTCGCGCAGTCCTTCCAGGGTCGCCTTGACCTCCCCGTCGCTCTGGAACCGCGACAGCGGCCTGACGTTGAGCGGGAAGCCGGAGAAGCGCTCGGCGAAGGTGGACATGTGCTGCTGCACCAGCAGCGTGGTCGGCACCAGCACGGCCACCTGCTTGCCGTCCTGCACGGCCTTGAACGCCGCCCGCACCGCGATCTCGGTCTTGCCGTAGCCCACGTCGCCACAGATCAGCCGGTCCATCGGGATCGGGCGCTCCATGTCGCGCTTGACCTCGTCGATGGCCTCCAGCTGGTCGCCCGTCTCGGCGTAGGGGAAGGCGTCCTCCATCTCCCGCTGCCAGGGGCTGTCGGGGGCGAAGGCGTGGCCGGGCGAGGCCATCCGGGCCGAGTAGAGCCGGATCAGCTCCCCGGCGATCTCCTTGACCGCCTTCTTGGCCTTGGTCTTGGCCTTGGCCCAGTCGGCGCCGCCCATCCGGTTCAGGGTGGGCGACTCGCCGCCGACGTAGCGGGTGACCTCGTCGAGCTGGTCGGTGGGCACGTAGAGCCGGTCGCCCTTGGCATACTCGATCACCAGGTACTCGCGGGTGGCGCCCTGCACGGTGCGCTGCACCATCTCCACGTAGCGGCCCACGCCGTGCTGCTCGTGCACGACGTGGTCGCCGATCTTGAGCTGGAGCGGGTCGACCATGTTGCGGCGCCGCGAGGGCAGCCGCCGCATGTCCTTGGTGGACGCCTTCTGGCCGACCAGGTCCAGGTGGGTCAGCACGGCCAGCGACGGGGTCACGAAGCCGTGCTCGACCAGGCCGGTGGCGACGTGGACGACCTTGGCGTCGAGCGTCCCGGTCAGGCCCGGCTCCAGGCGCGCGGGCAGGTCGACGCCCTTGAGCAGCTCGACCATGCGCTCGGCCGGGCCGTGGCCCTCGCTCAGCAGGACGACGACCTGGCCGGAGTCCAGCCAGCCCTTGATGTCGGCCAGCGCCCGCTGGGTGTCGCCCCGGTAGGACTCCACCTCGCGCGCGGTCAGCACCAGCCCGTCGTCGCGGCCGCCCTCGGGGTCCGCGTCGTCGTCCCCGCCGCCGAACGGCGCGATCGACCACCAGGGCAGGCTCAGCTCGCGCGCGTGGTCGCGCAGCTCCTCCAGCGTGCGGAAGGCCGCCTCCCCCAGGTCGATCGGGGCCTCGCCACCGGAGGCCGCGGTGATCCAGGACGCCTCCAGGAACTCCTGGCTGGTGCGCACCAGCTCGTCGGCCCGCCCGCGGATCCGCTCCGGGTCGCACACGAAGATCGCCGACTGCTCGGGCAGGTGGTCGATCAGCAGGTCCATCTCCCCGGCCAGCACCGGGGCGAACGCCTCCATGCCCTCCACCGGGACGCCCTCGGCCAGCTGCTCCAGGATCTCGGCCAGCGCGGGGTGCGCCTCGGCCAGCTCCCGCGCCCGTGCCCTGACCTCGGGGTTCAGCAGCAACTCCCGGCACGGCGCGGCGAACAGGCCGTCCTCGGCCACCTCCAGGGACCGCTGGTCGGCGACCTTGAACCAGCGGATCTCCTCGACCGTGTCGCCCCAGAACTCCAGGCGCAGCGGATGCTCCTCGGTGGGCGGGAAGATGTCGAGCAGGCCGCCCCTGACGGCGACCTCGCCGCGCCGCTCCACCATGTCCACCCGGTGGTAGCCGTTCTCCACCAGGGCGTGCACCACCGACTCCAGGTCGGCGTCGTCCCCGGCGCGCAGCCGTACCGGCCGCAGGTCCCCCAGGCCGCGCACGATCGGCTGGAGCAGGGCCCTGACGGGTGCGACGACCACGTGCAGCGGCCCGGCCGAGTGGTCACCCTCGACCGGGTGGGCCAGCCTGCGCAGCACCGCGAGCCGCTGGCCCACGGTGTCGCCGCGCGGCGACAGGCGCTCGTGCGGGAGCGTCTCCCAGGCGGGGAAGACCGCCACGGTGCTCTCGTCCAGCAGGCTGGTCAGGGCCGAGGCGAGATCCTCGGCCTCGCGCCCGGTGGCGGTCACCGCCAGCACGGTCCTGGCCGCGCCCTTGGCCCCCTCCCTGGCCAGCGCGGCCACCGCGAAGGGCCGCAGCGCGGGCGGCGCGACCAGCGCCACGTCGGACGGGTCGCCCCCGCGCACGTCCCGGAGGAGGGAAGCCAGCTTAGGCTCCCCGACGACAAGATCAAGAAGTCCGGAAAGGCTCATCAGATTCGCCCACAGCCCCACGACGGCAACACGACGTCCCCGGGCCGGAGAAGACACGGGGTACCCCGTCAAGGCTACTTGGCCCGCCGCCCGCCCTCGCATGGAGCGGTAAATGCACGATGAATCGTGCTGTGTTGACTACTCTCCGTTATATGTCTGAGGTGAGATCGGTCGTCGACCGAGACGATTTGCTGAGTCAGCGGGTCAGGGACCAATGGAGCGGCCTGCTCGGCCGGCGGCTCGACGTCCTGATCGCCGGGTGCGGATGGCCGGAACCACTCGATCTGGCGCAGATGGAGACCAGGGTCATCGGCATCGACGAGGACCTGCCCGTCCTGCGCACCAGCACGTCCGCCCGCAAGGACCTGGACTCCTGGACGCTGGGCGACCTGCGCTCGGTGCCGGTGCCGCCGCGCGCGTTCGACGTCGTCTACGTGTCGTTCCTGCTGGAACGGATCGAGCACGCCGAGCTGGTGCTCGACCGGCTGCTGACCGGGCTGCGCCCCGGCGGGCTGCTGCTGGTCAGGATGCGCGACCGCGCCTCGGCGTACGGGGTGTGCGACCGGCGGACACCGGCGGCGCTGCGGCGGCTGCTGTGGCGCAGGTTCACCCCGCCGGGCACGGTGGGCCCGCTGCCGGCCGTCTACGAGCCGATCGCCTCCCGCGAGGGGATGCACTCCTTCTGCCTGGTACGCGGGCTGATGGTGACCGAGGACATCTCCGCCCGCAGCGGGCCCGCGCTGGACGGACCTCTCGGTAAGCTTGCCCGCGCCGCCTGCTCGGCGGTGGAGACCCTCTCCAGGGGGCGCCGGCCCGCATCTCGCGACGAGGTGACCATGGTGATCCGCAAGCCCCAGAGCCACTTCGCCCGGCTGGTCTGAGATCCGGCCGCCGGTCGTCTCCGGCTCGCCCGAGGGGGGCGCCATCCGGGGCGGGCGGGCCGGAACGTCCGACGAGCGGGATTGTGGAGCAGATGACGGCGCCTTTCGAGTGGACCCCCGACGCCCGTGAGCTGGCCGACCTCGAGCTGTTGCTCTCCGGCGCCTTCACGCCGCTGACGGGCTTTCTGAGCTCGGCCGACGCGCATTCGGTCGACGAGCGCGGCACGCTCGCCGACGGCACGCCGTGGCCGGTGCCGGTCACCCTGGTGCTGCCGGACGACCATCCGGCCGCACCCGGCGACCGGATCACCCTGCGCGACCCCGAGGGCGCGGCGCTGGCCGTGCTGACCGTGGAAGGGCGCGAGGACGGCTTCGTCTGCGGGCCGGTCGAAGCGCTGGACGCCCCCGAGCACGGCCCGTTCGCCCGGCTCCGCCGCCAACCCGCGGAGATCCGCAAGGAGCTGGGCGAGCGCGAGTCCGTGCTGGCCGTGACCATGCGCGGGCCGCTGGGCGACCTCGACGACCTGCTGGCGACCGCCCAGGAGCTGGAGGCGTCGATCCTGCTGCTCCCGCTGGCGTACGGCGAGGGCGGGCCCGCGGTGGTCCGCGCCGCGCTCAAGGCCCGCGACCGGCTGCCCGAGGACACGCTGGTGGCGGTGGTGCCGCTGGCGCCCCGGGAGCCCGCGCTGGACCTGGAGCTGCGCGAGCGGATCGCCGAGGCCTACGGCGCGACCGAGCACCTGGCCGGCCCGGAGCCCGTGACGATCCCCGGGCCGCCGCACCGGCGGGGGCTGGTGGTCTTCTTCACCGGCCTGTCCGGCTCGGGCAAGTCGACCGTCGCCCGCGGGCTGCACGACGCGCTGCTGGAGCGCGGCAGCCGCACGGTGACCTTCCTCGACGGCGACGTGGTGCGCCACCTGCTCTCGGCAGGGCTGACCTTCTCCAAGGAGGACCGCGACCTCAACATCCGCCGCATCGGCTTCGTCGCCGCCGAGGTCGCCCGGCACGGCGGGCTGGCGATCTGCGCACCCATCGCGCCGTACGCGGCCACCCGCGAGGAGGTGCGCGCGATGGTCGAGGCCGTCGGCGCCGACTTCGTGCTGGTCCACATCTCGACCCCGCTGGCCGAGTGCGAGCGCCGCGACCGCAAGGGGCTCTACGCCAAGGCCCGCGCCGGGCTCATCCCCGGTTTCACCGGCGTCTCCGACCCGTACGAGGAGCCGGACGACGCCGACCTGGAGATCGACACCACCGACATCGGTGTGGACCGGGCGGTGCACCAGGTGCTCGATCCGCTGATCCAGGGCGGCTGGATCCGCTGATCCCGCCCGCGCAGGGGCGTGCGGGTCAGCCGGAGGGGACGGCGGGGCGCAGGCGGGGGTCGCCGGCGAGCTCGCCGAAGGCCCTGCGCGCGCCCGGCGTCGTGTCGAACCGGGTGTCCCCCCGGGGGGCGCGCGGCGAGTCGAAGTAGACCAGCGCCTTGATCCTCGGGTAGTCGCGCAGCCGGGCCTGTACCGAGGCGAAGAAGGACTCCTTGAAGCCGGGCCGGCCGGGCCGCTCGAAGACGCCCCACTCGGCCACCATGACGGGCTTGCCGGGGAAGCGCTCCCCCGTCCAGCGGTAGAACCCGGGCCACCGGGGGAAGTCCGGACGGACCTTGTCGACCAGCGCGTCGAAGCCGTCGACCCGGCGGTCGGCGTAGGGGTCCATCGCCACCCAGTCGACCACGTCGTCGCCCGGGTAGAGCCGCTCGAACCAGGGCTTGGAGGCCCAGTTGGGCGCGCCCATGTAGGTCATCACCGTGACGGCGTTGGTCACGCCACCGGCGCGCAGCCGCCGTACCACGTGCCGGAACATCGCCGCGTAGTCGGCGGCGGACATCCCCGCGCCCGGGGTCTCCACGACGTCGTTCTCGGGCTCGTGGTGAACGGTGAGGAAGAACCTCTCGGGGAAGGTCCGCACGATGTGGGCGGCAAGCCGGTCGATCCGCGCGTCCAGCGCGCCGTCGGCGATCTCCGCCCAGGTGTGGGAGCGGTCCGCGGACGGCTTCCAGTTGACCAGCAGGAGCCTGCGGCCGTCCGGGTCACGGGCGATGGCGCGCTCGGCGGAGGTCGGGAAGAGCTCGTCGCCGCGGTGGTAGACGTGCATGACGGCGGCCGGACGGCCCATCCGCCTCTCGGCGCGCTCCAGCGCCCGCTCCGGGCGCCGTCCGGTGAAGATCTCCGGTGCGACCCCCCACCAGGCGCCGCAGGAGGGGACGAGCGTGCGGGTGACCTCGCAACCGCGCCCCTGCCCGCCATCGGCGGTACCGGGATCGGCGGCCCCCGCAGTCCCCGCGGCCCCTGACCCGCCCTGCTCGCCACGGCCGCCGTGGCCGTCGTGGCCGTCCTGCTCGCCCCGGGCGCCCGCGGTACCGGTGTCCGAGCCCGCGGCCCCGGCTGCGCAGGCGGCGCCCTGGCACCCGCTCACCCCCGCGACGGCCAGTGCCACACACCCCAGCCCGAGCGCCAGGACGAGCCCTGAACCGCCTATTTTGACCATACGCGGAATTACCTCTATAGAACCATTTGTCTGATGCAACGATCCCTCGCAGATGTCGTCCGCAGGCATTCGCCGGCCGTCTCGGGGGAACACCTTTCCATCGCCCGGACGTGCCTCGCCCTGGACTTTGCCGCTCCATTCCACAGTCCCGGAGCCGACGGCGGGACATATCCAATAAACAGTCGTTATATGGACGTGATCAGCCGGGCCAACGCGAGGAAAATCCTGCGTACCCCTCCGGGGAAAGGAAAAGCCGACCTATAGTTCCAAGGGTTCCCGCAGCTGCTCGCCGGAGAGGCACCCGCGAAACATGAGCCCGTCAC
This sequence comes from Streptosporangium longisporum, assembly GCF_039534895.1. Taxonomy (NCBI): domain Bacteria; kingdom Bacillati; phylum Actinomycetota; class Actinomycetes; order Streptosporangiales; family Streptosporangiaceae; genus Streptosporangium; species Streptosporangium longisporum. The sequence goes on from NZ_BAAAWD010000014.1 coordinate 57,369, forward strand.
CGGACGCCCCCGCCCGTCGTTCAGGTGGAGACCTGGCGGACTACGTGTCGCTCCTGCGCCGCCGCCGGCTGGCCGTCCTGTCCATGCTCCTCGCCGGGACCGGCGGTGGCGTCACCCTGCTGTGGCTCACCCCGCCCTCCTACACCGCCTCCGCGCAGGTCCTGGTGACCCCGGTGGGCCCGCAGGAGCAGGTCAACCAGGTGACCGCCCGCCAGCGCGAACCGCTCAACCTCGACACCGAGGCCCAGGTCGCCCGGTCCGCGGTGGTCGCCGCCAAGGCCCGTGGGCTGTTCGCCGGCCTGCCCGGCCCCGCCGAGGTCTCCGTACCGCCCAACACCTCGGTCCTGGAGATCTCCTGCACGGCCGCCGCACCGGCGACGGCGGCCTCGTGCGCGAACGCCTACTCCCTGGCCTACCTGGCCCAGCGGCGCGAGACCTCCACCCGGGCCCTCAGCGCCCAGCTCAGGGCGGTGCTGGCCAAGCTGAAGCAGGTCAACGCGAGCCTCACCGCGGTCGCCACCGCCCTTCCCGGGCTGGACAACGGCACCTCCGAGCGTGCCCTGGCCCTCCAGCGGCAGAACGTCCTTCTCCGCCAGGTGCACACCCTCACCGCCCGGTACGACGCCCTCAGGACGATCGCCGTCACCCCCGGCTCGGTGATCGGCCCTCCGGTGGCCCCCACCGAGCCCCGTGCCCCGCGGCCTCCCCTGTACCTGGGCAGCGGCCTGATGGCCGGGCTGCTCTGCGGGGTCGGCCTCGCCTGGGTCCGCGACCGCCTCGACACCACCCTGCGCACCGCCGCCGACGTCCGGCGGCTGACCGGCCTCGACGCGGTCGGCGACGAGGAGCTGCGCGGCCTGGCAGGCGCGGTGCTCGTGGTCTCCGTGCCCGGCACCTCCCCCAGGGAGGTCAGGCGTGCCGTACGGGCCCTGCGGGAGCGCGGAGTCCCGGTGGCGGGCACCCTTCTCACCGGCGACACACTCTCCCCGTCCGCCGTACGGCCTCCGCCCGCTCCCCGTCCCGGGGGGAAGCGCGCACGCGAGGCCGGTCGGCAGGAGATCGGCGGGCACGAGGTGCCCGGGTACGCGCCTTCTCGGCACGAGGACGTCCGGCACGAGGGTGTCCCTCGGGCGGACGGGCGGGGCACGGGAGGGAGGGCCCAGGACGGTCGGGACCTGGAGGTCCGGGACCTGGACGTTCGGCACCTGGACGTTCGGGGCCTGGACGTTCGGGGCCTGGACGTTCGTGCGGGGAGCCGGGATCCGGGTGGGCGGGACGTCGCGCCCAGGGATCCGGACGGCCGGGGCCCGGGTGACCGGGACCCGATCGGCCGGGACCGTGAGGCTCCTTCGAGGAGGACCGGTCGCCCCCTCGCCGGCCTGGCGGGTGGGCATCGGGCCACGCCACCTCCCCCGGTAAGCCCGGCGAGCCCGCCCTCCCCGTCCTCCGTCTCCCCCGCCGCACCCCCTTTGTCCTCCTCACCTCCCCCACCGCATCCCCCGCGTCCCGCACCCCCGAATCCTGAGACGTCCAAAGGTCTTCCAGGTCCGGAGCCCCATGGGAACGTTCCACAGGAGCGGCAGGTCGCCGCCGGGCGGAGGGGACGCCGAAGGTGAGGGGCCTGCGTCCGGCCGCCTGGCCGATCGCCGCGTTCCTGGTGGGGTACCCCGTCTGGTGGGCCCTCGGCTTCGGTGGCCTCTGCGTGGTCGTCGTGGCACCGGCCATGGCGGCGGTGCTGTGGCGGAGACGGCCGATCAGGGCGCCACGCGGGTTCGGCCTCTGGCTGCTCCTCCTCGCTGGGTACCTGATCAGCGCGGTCATGCTCGGCGAGATGCCGCCCGGCACCTACGGCGAGTTCGGCGCCGGACGGCTCATCGGCTACCTGATGCGCCTCGTCCTCTACGTCTCCCTGCTGATCATGGTGCTCTACCTGGGGAACCTGACCGAGGAGGAGCTGCCGCAGCTCACCCTGGTACGGATGCTCGGCGCGCTGTTCGTCACGACCGTGGCGGGCGGGCTGCTGGGCGTGTTCGCGCCCCGTGCCGCGTTCACCTCGCCGGTCGAGCTGATCCTCCCGGGCTGGATCAGCGGCAACCCCTTCGTCCAGAACCTGATCCACCCCACCGCGGCGCAGACGCAGTGGGTCCTCGGCCACCCCTCGCCCCGCCCCGAGGCACCGTTCGAGTGGGCCAACGCCTGGGGCGGCAACCTGTCGGTGCTGCTCGTCTGGTTCGTGGTCGGCTGGTGGGTGTACGGCGGCCCGCGCAGGCGGACGGCAGCGGTCCTGCTGGTCGCGCCGGCCGCGATCCCGGTGGTCTACTCGCTCAACCGCGGGCTGTGGATCGGGCTCGGCGTCGCCGCCGCGTACCTGCTGGTGCGTCTGGGCGGGCGGGCACGCGTCGTGACCTGCGCGATCCTGGCGGCGGGGGCGCTGGTGTTCGCCCTCAGCCCCCTGCGCACGATGGTGGCCCAGCGGCTGGAGAGCCCGCACAGCAACGACATCCGCGGCTTCACCGTGACGGCGACGGTCGCGGCAGCAAGCACCTCCCCGATCATCGGGTACGGCAACACCCGCAACGCCAGGGGCAACCACCGGACGATCACCACCGGGAAGACCGACTGGTGCGTCACCTGCGGTCACCCGCCGCTGGGCGGCGACGGTCACCTCTGGCACCTCATGATCACTCAGGGGTTCACGGGAGCCGCGCTCTACGTGGCGTTCTTCGCCGGGGCCGTCCGCCGCCACTGGCGTGACCGCAGCCCGATCGGCATGGCCGGGGTCCTCGTGATGGTCCTCACCCTGCTCTACATGTTCGTCTACGACGGCCTGGTCACGCCGCTCAGCCTGTACCTGGTCTCGTTCGCGCTGCTCTGGAGGAACTCGATGGCGAGCACGGCCGCATGAACGACGCCCACGCCCGCCTGCGCTATCTCGACCGGACCGTCGACCTGCTCTTCCCCGGTCCCGGCGAGCCGAGGCCGTACACCCTGCTCCCGCACCGGCTGCTCCCCCGCAGGCTGGTCCCGCGCGCGTGGTGGCATCCGGGTAGGCGGGTCATGGTGCGGAGAGGGGGCATCGAGAGCCACCTGAGTGAGATCTTCGGCATCCGTCTCCGCGTCACGCTGCGGGTGCCCCCGGCCCGGCGGGCCAACCGCAAACCCATCCTGGAGGCGCACGCCCCGGACGGGCCGATCGCCTTCGTGAAGATCGGCGACACCGATCTCACCCGGGAGCTCGTCGCGCACGAGGCGCGGACCCTCGGCCTGCTCGCCGGTGTGCCGCTGAAGACCGTCGTCCCACCGGCCGTGCTGCACCACGGGTCCTGGCGGGGCCTGTCCGTCCTGGCGCTGACCCCGCTCCCGGTGCGGCGGGGGCGGATCCGCGACGACGTCCTCACGGCCGCGATCACCGAGATCGCGCACGTCCCCGCGGGTCCGTTCCCCGGCACCGGGCTCCCCGGGCCCCCCGGGCCCCTTGAGACTCCGGCCTCTCGTTTCGCCTGGCACGGGGACCTGACGTCGTGGAACATCTCGCGGGGGCCTGACGGGCGGTTGCTGGTCTGGGACTGGGAACGGTTCGGCACGGGGGTCCCGCTGGGCTTCGACGCCGTCCACCACTTCTTCCACCGCGCGCTACGCCGCCAGGACCCGGTCACCGCGGCCGGGGCGTGCGTGGCGCGCTCCCTGCGGATCCTGGCCCCGTTCGGGCTGTCGGCCGCCGAGTCCCGGCTCACCGCCCTGCGCTACCTGATCGCGCTCGCCGACCGGCACGCGGCCGACGGCCACGCCCCTCTCGGCCCTCCCGAGGCCTGGCTCAGCCCGGTCCTCGACGGCCAGGAGAGCCTGCTGTGAGGCGCGCGGTCGTGCCCGCGGCACTGAGGCCCGAGCTGAAACGCGCGGCCCACGCGATCTCCCAGGCCGCGGGGCGCCTCACCTCGGCACGGCGGGCGCTCCCCACCTTCCTCATCGTCGGGGCCCAGCGCTGCGGCACCACCTCGCTGTACCGTGCCCTGTCCCAGCACCCACTGATCTTCAAGCCCCTGCTGCGCAAGGGCGTGCACTACTTCGACGTGGCCTACGACCGAGGTCCGTCGTGGTACCGGGCCCACTTCCCGCTGCGGATGTCGCTCTCCCGGGCGGCACGCAGGTACGGCCACCGGCCACAGGTCTTCGAGTCGTCGCCCTACTACCTGTTCCACCCGCTGGCCGGGCCGCGGATCGCCCGTGACCTGCCGGGCGCCAGGCTGATCGTGCTCGTCCGCGACCCCGTCGAGCGGGCCTTCTCCGCGCACGCCCACGAGCTGGCCAGGGGGTTCGAGACCGAGCCGTCCTTCGCCAGGGCCGTCGAGCTGGAGGAGGAACGGCTCGCCGGGGTGGCCGAGGCGTTGTGCGCCGCACCGAACTCCACGAGCCTGGCCCACCGCCATCACGCCTACCTGGCCAGGGGACGTTACGCCGAGCAGCTCGCCCGGCTGGAGCCCCTGGTCGGCCGGGAGCGGATCCTCGTCCTGGACAGCGGCCGGTTCTTCGCCGAACCGGAGGTCGCCTACGACCGCGTGCTGGCGTTCCTCGGGCTACCCCACCTGGGGGACCCGGTGTTCGAGCGGTACAACGCCCGGCCCAGACCGGCCCCCATGCCCCCGTCCCTGCGCCGCGAGCTGGCCGATCGCTTCGAGGAGCAGGACGCCCTGCTGACCTCGTGGCTGGGCACGGAGCCCTCGTGGCGCCGCTGACCCCGGCCGACGGGACGGACCGGGTCCACCGGCGACCGGACGGAACCGGCCTGCCCGATCCCGGGGACCTCCCCGCCCGCACGGACCCGCCTTCCCCGGGCCTCTCGGGTTTCCCGGCCCCCTCGGATCCCCCAGCTCTCCCGGCCCCCGCGAACCCGTCGAGCCGTGCGAGCCTGTCGGGCCGTGCGGACCTGTCGGGTCGTGCGGACCTGTCGGGTCGTGCGGACAGGGTGGCCGGGCTGGCCGGGGCGGGGGCCGGTGCCGTCGTGCAGTTCCTGACGGTCGTGCTGGTCGCCAGGGGGACGGACCCGCGGACGGCCGGGGCCTTCTTCGCGGCGACCACCCTGTGCCTGCTGGCCGCCACGGTGCTGCGGCTGGACGCGGGGAACGGGCTGGTCCACCTCATCGCCCGGTCCCGGCCGTCCGGTCACCCGGACGCCACAGGCCACCCGCACGCCGTGGACCGTCCGCGCACCACAGGCCATCCGTACGCCGTGGACCGTCCGCGCGCGGCGGGCCATCTACGTGCGGCGATGGTCCCGGTGGCGTCGCTCTCGTCGGCCGTCGGCGTCGTGGCCTTCCTGACCGTCTCCGATCCCGCGCTACGGGTGCTGGCGGTCGCGTTGCCCGCGGTGACGTGCTCCGGCATCGTGGTGAGCGCGACCCGCGGGTTCGGTTCGATGCGGCCGACGCTGCTGCTGACCGGCGTGCTCCAGCCGGTGGCCCAGCTCGTCCTGGTCGGGACGGCGGTGATGACCGGCGGTGGCGATGGGGGCGGTGGGGGCGGCTCGGTGGCACCGCTGGTCGCGGCCTGGGCGCTGCCGTACCCGGTGGTCCTGCTGCTGGCCTGGCTCTGGCTGCGCCGGCGGCTGCCGGGAACGTCCGGCCCGCCGGGTGCCGCGCGCGAGCTGTGGAACCACACCTGGCCGCGGTCGCTGGCCGCGGGGATCCAGGCGGTGTTCCAGCGGCTGGACATCGTGGTCGTGGCCTGGCTGGCCGGTCCGGCGGAGGCGGCCGTCTACACCGCCGCCACCCGGTTCAAGGTCGTGGGCCAGCTCGCCGGGCAGGGGCTGGCGCAGGCGGCGCAGCCGAGGCTGGTGCGTGCCCTGGCCGAAGGCGACCTGCCGCGCGCCCGCGAGCTGTACCGGTCGTCCACCCGCTGGCTGGTCGCGCTCACCTGGCCCATCTGGCTGGGGTACGCGGCGTTCGCGCCCTGGCTGCTCGGCGCCGTCTTCGGCGAGGAGTACGCCCCGGGTGCGCCGGTGGCGCTGGTGCTGGCCGCGACCATGCTGCTCGCCACCGGGTGCGGGATGGCCGACGTGGCGCTGACCGCCGCCGGGCACACCGGTGCGGGTCTGGCGTACCTCGTCGCGGCCCTGACCACGACGGTGCTGCTGGACCTGCTGCTGGTCCCCTCCCTGGGCCCGCTCGGGGCCGCCCTCGGCTGGGCGGGCGGCACGGTGGTCAAGAACCTGCTGCCGCTCCGGCACGTCCACCGCCGGTACGGCCTGCGCCCCCTCGGCCCGTGGCGGAGACACCGGGCCCGGTGGACGCGATCGGCACGAAAAGCACAGAGAGCACGACCGGCATGGCGAGCGCGGTGACCCCCGTGCTGGTCACCGGGCTGCCGCGGAGCGGGACGAGCTGGACGGGCAGGATGCTCACCGCCGGTGGGGAGCTGGTCTACGTCAACGAGCCGCTCAATCCCGAGCACCCGCCCGGTCACTGCCCCGGTGTGCTGGACGCCGTGGTCGGGCACCGCTTCCAGTACATCTGCCAGGACAACGAGCGGGACTGGCTGCCCGCCTTCACCCGGACCGTCGCGCTGCGCTACGGCTTCCTGGCCGAGCTGCGCCGCAACCGTTCCCCGTACGACCTGGCGAGGATGGTCCGGTACGGCACCGCGTTCACGCTGGGGCGGCTGGCGGGGCGCCGGGCGTTGCTGGACGACCCGTTCGCGCTCTTCTCGGCGGGCTGGTTCGCCGACCGGCTGGACTGCCGGGTGATCATCCTGCTGCGCGACCCGGTGGCGTTCGTCGGGAGCTGGCAGCGGCTGGGCTGGACGGTCCACCTCCGCGAGCTGTTCGACCAGCCGCTGCTGATGCGCGACCACCCGCACCTGGAGGAGCTGCGCGCGCTCGCGGGCTCCCGGGACCGCGTCGCCACGGCCGCCGCGCTGTGGCGGGCGGCGGTGGTCAGCGCCGCCGAGCTGGCCGGCCGGCATCCGCGGATCATGCTGGCCCGCTACGAGGACCTGGCCCTCGACCCGTCGGCGGGTTTCCGCCGCCTGTACGAGTGGGCGGGCCTGACCTGGTCCGCCCGTGCCCACGAGCGTGTCCGCCGCGCGTGCACGGCCGCCCCCCGGGCGAGCACCGCCGGTTTCACCTGGCACGGCCTGTCCCGCACGGCCTACCGGCCGACGGACTCGCGCCGCGCCGTCGCCGAGGCCGGTGCCCGGCTGAGCCCGCGGGAGGCCCGCCGGGTCAGGGAGCTGGTCTTCGGGGGGCACCCGGAGCCCTGAGACCGAAACCCAGGAGCCCAGGAGCCCGCCGGAGCCGGGCGTTCAGGAGAACAGGCCGCGGACCAGCGAGACGGTCAGGAGGCGGATCGCGTACGGCAGGTCGTCGACCAGGTAGCGACGGGCCAGCCTGCCCGGTTCCCGTACCAGCCGGAAGAGCCACTCCAGGCCCGCGCGGCGCATCCACCTCGGCGCGCGGCGCGCGGTGCCCGCGGCGAAGGCGATCGCCGAGCCGCAGCCGACGAACCAGGTGCCCGGCAGGTCCCGGCGGAGCGAGGCGATGAGCCGCTCCTGCCGGGGGAACCCGAGCCCGACGAAGACCAGCCGGGGAGCGGCGGCGATCACCGCGTCGCGCACGCGGGCGTACGCGTCGGGGTCGTCCTCGAACCCGTGCGGCGGGCTGTCCGTCCCGGCGACCACCAGCGCGGGATGGCGGGCCACCAGCTCGCGGGCCGCCCGCGCGGGTGCGCCCTTCGGACCGCCCAGCAGGTACACCGGGTGGCGGTAGAAGGCGGCGGCCTCGGACAGCGACCAGATCAGGTCGGCGCCGGTGACCCGGCCGGGGACGGGGGTGCCGAGCAGCCTCGCCGCCCACACCAGCGGCATGCCGTCCGCGACGACGAGGTCGGCGCCCTCGACCAGCTCCCGGGCCCGGGGGTCGCGGGCGGCGATCCGGCCGATGTCGACGTTGGGGGTCACCAGGTGCCCGCCCCTGCCGCTCTTCAACGCGGCCACCACGTGGTCGACGACCTCGCCCTCGGTCATCGGGTCGAACGCGATCCCGGCCACGTGCACGCGCCTGCGCAGCCGCCTGCGGGTGGCCCGGTCCGGCCGGGCCCGCCGACGGGAGGTGGCCTTGTCGGGCCGGGTCCGCCGTCGGGAGGTGGCCCGTGCCGCCCCCCGCGCGGTGCCCGGGGTCCCGGCCTGCCCGGCGACGGCGGGCAGGCCGGGCACCGGACCGTGATCGGCGGACACGGCCCGGTGGTCGGTGAGCGCGTCCCCGTGGACGGCGGGCCGGGCGGGCCGGGCGTCGCGGGGCAGGACCACCCGCGGGAGCCCTGCCCCCCACGCGCTCGCGAACGGTGGCGGCGCGGACGGCACGGGCGCCGGCGGCGGCGCCACCGGGAAGGGCATCACGATGGGCTTCGTCGTGAGAGGCACCGTGAGGGACGGTGCCGTCGCGGAACCGGGGCGGACGGTCGTGCGCGGGTGCTCGGCCAGGGGCGCCATCAGATGCCGCGTCCCCGGTGGTGCAGGACGCTGAGCAGGCCCCGGGCGGGGAGCAGCCCGGCCGCGACCGCGAGCGCGATGGGCGCCCGCGGCTCGCCGTGCCGGGCGGTGAACGCCCGCCAGGCCCAGCGGCCCGCCTCCCGCCTTCGGCCCAGGGCCGCGTGGTGGAAGGCGAGCTGACCGTAGACCCGCGCCGCGCCGCGCGGATCCACGGCCAGATCAGGGTGCCGGGCGAGCATCCACTCCAGCCCGGCGATTCGATCGGCCCAGCGGGTCACGTACGCGGACCCGCCCCAGCGCACCCGGACCAGGGGCCGGTCGACGTGCACGATGGGGTGCTGGGCTGCGGCGCGCAGCGCCAGGTCCCAGTCCTCGTTCTGGCCTCCGGGGGCGCTCTCGTCCACCCAGAGACCGCCGCGCCGGAACACGAACGTCGAGGAGTGCACCATCACCATCCGCGAGCGCACCAGGTGACGGTAGGTGACGCGGCCGGTCCCGGCCAGGCGGGGGATGCGGCGCGAGCCGTACTCGACCTCGATGGCGCAGCTGGAGAAGCGCGCCCGCGGCTCGGCCTCCAGCGCGGCGACCTGGGCGGTGAGCTTGCCGGGGAGCCACTGGTCGTCGTCGTCGCAGAACGCGACCAGGTCGGTGGCCAGCGCCGCGATGCCGGTGTTGCGGGCGCCGGGCAGACCGGGGGTGAGCCGGTTGGCCATCACCCGCACCCCGCGCGCGGGCGCGTCCTGCGGGCCGGGGGTCAGTGCCCTGCCGACCAGCAGGTCGGCCACCTGGTCGGCGACCCAGGCCGGGTCGCCCCCGTCCACGACGACCACGACCTCGACGGGACCGGGATGATCCTGGCCGAGCACGGCGAGCGTGGCCGCGCGCAGCTGGTCGGGCCGGTGTCCCCGGGTGGGGATGACGACACCCACCGATGTGTTCACGCGAGTCTCCTGTGGTAACCGTACTTGATCATGAGTGGCCAGGTCAGCGCGGTGACCAGGCGCAGGCGACGGGACGACGCCGCGGCCCGCCAGCCGTCGTCCCTGGTCAGCTCCGTGCGGCCGACCGTGAAGCGCACCGGGTTGCCCGAGGCCGTGTGCGCCGTGGACAGCTCCGCCCAGCCGCCCGAGAGAAAGTCGAGGCGGCACGGCACGCCGATCGCGGCGACCAGGCGCCTGAGCGTGTCGGCGGGGTCGTCGAGCAGGTCCTCGTAGCGGACCCGGGTGACCGGGACGCCCCTGCGGGCCAGCAGCTCCAGCCCGAGGTTCTCGCTCAGCCAGTGCAGCGAGGTCCGGGCGGGTGACCAGTGGGTCATCAGATGGCCGTCCTCGGGGCGCGGGACCCTGCGGCGCCAGGAGTGCGCGACCGCGCGGGGATCGCGGACCACGTGGACGACGTGGACGTCGACCCCGGCCGCCGCCAGGCAGAAGGCCAGGGAGGCGTGCTTGCTGGAGTCGATCACGACCGGGCAGTCGGCGACCTCCCCGGCCGCGTCGTACAGGCGGCGGTGGGCGGTGACGTACTCGTCCAGCTCGGCGGTGCCGGACGCCGGCCACCTGCCGGTGCCCGCCCGCTCCTCGGCCAGCAGCCTGGACAGGGTGGGGATCCGCCGGGTGCGGTCCACCCGCGGCCTGAGCGCGATCATCCTCCGCGCCGTCTCCTCGGACCAGCCGCCGAACGCGCGCTCGCCGACCTTCTCCCAGAAGGGGCACGACCCGAAGGGCTCGCCGCACCCGCACGCCTCGTCCGCGAGCACGCTCCTGGCCCACAGGTGGACGACCTCGCCGAGCGGCGCGATGCCGGGGACCTCACCGAGCAGGCGCTCCAGCAGCGTGGTCCCGCTGCGGCCGAGGCCACCGAGGAAGACCACCCGGGCGGGTGACGGACTATCAGACAAGGCACGAACCCCTACCCCACGGATACGGAACGCGACGAGGCTAGCGCGTAGCGTAACGGAGGAGTCAGAGAACGGACAAAGGATCTACCCGGAGGAGGGGGACGCCGCCCCGCGTCTCCGTACCGCTGCGGGCCGCCTCGCCCTTCACGGGTGTCCGGCCCGCCCCCGGCCGCGCCTCCTCGTCCTTCACGGGCCGCCCGGCCCGCCCCGGCCCGCCCGGCCCACTCGACCCGGAAACGCGGAACGCCCGCGCCCGGACCGTGCCCCTCCCGTCGCGTACGGGAGAAGGCGCGGTCCGGGCGCGGGCGAGGGCACCCGGGCGGACGGCCTACCGGGCGTCGACGATCATCCCGGCGCCGACGGTGTTGTTGGTGGCCTCGTCCACGAGGATGAAGCCGCCGGTGAGGCGGTTGCGGGCGTAGTCGTCCACGAACAACGGCTGCGTCACCCGGAGCGAGACGCGGCCGATCTCGTTGAGCCCGAGGGATCCGGCCGTCTCGTCCCGGTGCAGGGTGTTGACGTCCAGCCGGTAGTGCAGCTCCTTGACCAGGGCACGCGCGCTGCGGGTGGTGTGCTTGATGATCAGCTTGGAGCGCGGGGCCAGCTTGACCGTGTCGGCCATCCAGCAGATCATCGCCTCCAGCTCCTGGGAGACGTGCGGCTGGTTGTTGGGACGGCAGATCATGTCGCCGCGCGAGATGTCGATGTCGTCCTCCAGCCGGAGGGTCACCGACATCGGCGGGAACGCCTCGTCGATCGGCCCGTCGAAGGTGTCGATCGACGCGATGCGGGTGGCCAGCCCCGAGGGCAGGTGCATGACCTCGTCCCCGGGCTTGAGCACGCCGCCCGCGACCTGCCCGGCGTAGCCGCGGTAGTCGTGCAGGGACGGGTCGGTGGCCCGCTGCGGGCGGATGACGTACTGCACGGGGAAGCGCACGTCGACCAGGTTGCGGTCGGAGGCGATGTGCACGTGCTCCAGGTGGTGCAGCAGGGAGGAGCCGTTGTACCAGGGCGTGTTCTCCGAGCGCGCCACCACGTTGTCGCCGTGCAGCGCCGAGATCGGGATGAACGTCAGGTCCGGCGCGTTGAGCTTGGAGGCGAACGCGGTGAACTCCTCGCGGATCTGCTCGAACCGCTCCTGGGAGTAGTCGACCAGGTCCATCTTGTTGACGGCCAGCACCAGGTGCGGCACCCGCAGCAGGGTGGTCAGGAACGCGTGCCGGCGTGACTGCTCCAGCACGCCCTTGCGGGCGTCGATCAGGACGATGGCCAGGTCGGCGGTGGAGGCGCCGGTGACCATGTTGCGGGTGTACTGGATGTGGCCGGGGGTGTCGGCGATGATGAACTTGCGCCGGGGGGTGGCGAAGTAGCGGTAGGCCACGTCGATGGTGATGCCCTGCTCCCGTTCGGCGCGCAGGCCGTCGGTGAGCAGCGACAGGTCGGTGTACTCGGTGCCGCGGTCGCGGGAGGTGCGCTCGACCGCCTCGAGCTGGTCCTCGAAGATCGCCTTGGAGTCGAAGAGCAACCGTCCGATGAGCGTCGACTTTCCGTCGTCGACGCTTCCCGCCGTAGCAAAGCGAAGGATGTCCATCAGATTCTCGGCAGGAGACCGTCGGTGACCCGACGGGCGGCGCCGTCCCTCCTCGTGAGGTGTCGTTCTTCCGTTTCAAGGGTCAGGTGCCGGCCGCCGGAGGTGCGCGGGCACCCGTCCGGGCCGGGGCCGCAGGGGCCTCGCCGCGTGCGCGAGGGCATCGGGGAGGGCATCAGAAGTAGCCCTCTCGCTTGCGGTCCTCCATGGAGGCCTCGGAGGCGCGGTCGTCGGCGCGGGTGGCGCCGCGCTCGGTGATCCGGGTGACCGCGATCTCGTCGATGATCTCCTCGACCGTCGCGGCCGCGGACTGGACCGCGCCGGTGCAGGTCACGTCGCCGACGGTACGGTAGCGGACCGTCATGTCCACCAGCGGCTCGTCCTCGTCGCGGATGATGAACTCGCTGTCGGCCAGCAGCATGCCGTCGCGTTCGAAGACCTTGCGGGTGTGGGCGTAGTAGATCGAGGGGATCTCGATGCCCTCACGGCGGATGTAGTCCCAGATGTCGAGCTCGGTCCAGTTCGACAGCGGGAAGACCCGGATGTGCTCGCCCTTGCGGATCTTCGCGTTGTAGAGGTTCCACAGCTCGGGGCGCTGGTTCTTCGGGTCCCACTGACCGAAGTCGTCGCGGAAGGAGAACACCCGCTCCTTGGCGCGGGCCTTCTCCTCGTCGCGGCGGGCGCCGCCGAACACCGCGTCGTACTCGTGCTCCTCGATCGCGTCCAGCAGCGTGGTGGTCTGCAGGCGGTTGCGCGAGGCCCTGCGGCCGGTCTCCTCGACGACGCGGCCGGCGTCGATGGAGTCCTGGACGCTGGCGACGACCAGGCGCGCGCCCAGCTCGGCGGCGCGGCGGTCGCGGAACTCGATGACCTCGGTGAAGTTGTGGCCGGTGTCGACGTGCATCAGCGGGAAGGGGATGGGTGCGGGCCAGAACGCCTTCTCCGCGATGCGGAGCATGACGATGGAGTCCTTGCCCCCCGAGAAGAGCAGACAGGGACGCTCGAACTCGGCCGCGACCTCGCGCATGATGTGGATGGCCTCTGCCTCGAGAACATCGAGCTGCGACGTGGTGTAGTCGCGCTGAAGCATCTGTCTCTCCTAGCGGGGATTAGCGGTGCAGATCCCGGATTCCGGCGAGCAACGTTGGCGCCAGTCCCGGTAGGGATACCAGGATATCCGGCAGCGACGGGTCAGGCTGGTTGTAGACCAGCGGCGAGCCGTCGACACGGCTCGCGTGGACGCCCGAGGCGAGGGCCACGGCGACCGGCGCGGCCGAGTCCCACTCGTACTGGCCCCCGGCGTGCACGTACGCCTCGACCTGTCCGGTGAGCACCGCGGAGATCTTGGCGCCGGCCGACCCGATCGGCACCAGGTCGGCACCGGCGAGCTCGGCGAGCGCGCGGACGAACTCCGGGGGCCGGGTGCGGCTGACCGCGATCCGCGGCCTGGCGTCCGGCCGCGGGGCGGGCGGCACCGGGGGTTCGAGCGTCGAGAGCGTGCGGCCCTGGGCGGGCAGCGCCACGGCCCCGGCCGTCAGCGTGCCGCGTTCCCAGAGCGCGACGTGGACCGCCCAGTCCTCGCGGCCCTCCTCGGCGAACTCCCGGGTGCCGTCGAGCGGGTCGACGATCCAGACCCGCTCGGCGCGGAGCCTGCGCGGGTCGAGGCGCTCCTCGCTCGTCGCCTCCTCCGACAGCACGCTGTCGTCCGGGCGCAGCCGGGACAGGGCCTCCATCAGGAACAGGTGGGAGGCGGTGTCGCCCTCCTTGCGCAGCCCCGAGGGGTCGGCGAAGCCGCGCTCGGCGCGCAGCGCGGTCAGCCTCTCGCCCGCCTCGGTCGCCAGCTCGGCGGCGAGTGCGTGATCGTCGCGAACGGTCATCAGTATGCTCCAGCTCCTCGCGCGACAGCCGACCAGGTCTTCCACAGGATCTGCAGGTCCAGCATGAGGGACCAGCTCTCCACGTAACGCAGGTCCAACCGTACCGATTCCTCCCACGACAGGTCCGAGCGGCCGCTCACCTGCCACAGGCCGGTCATCCCCGGCTTGACCAGCAGGCGGCGGCGGACGTCGTCCCCGTACCGGGCGACCTCCTCGGGCAGCGGCGGCCGGGGGCCCACCAGGGACATGTCGCCCAGCACGACGTTGATCAGCTGGGGCAGCTCGTCCAGGGAGCGGCGGCGCAGCCGGGCGCCCAGCGGGGTCACCCTGGGGTCGTTCCGGATCTTGAAGAGCATGCCCGGGCCGTCGCTGGACAGGGTGATCTTCCGATGCTCCGCGTCGGCGCGCATCGTCCGGAACTTGTAGATCGTGAACTCGGTGCCGTCGCGTCCCACCCTGCGCTGCCGGAACAGCACGGGACCGGGCCCCGAGGCGCGCACCGCGACCGCCAGGCCCACCAGGAGCGGCAGCAGCACCGCGAGCAGCAGCCCGGCGCCGAGCCGGTCGAACAGGTTCTTGAGCAGCCGGCGCAGGCCGGAGAGCTCGGGGTGGTCCACGTGCAGCAGCGGCAGCCCGGCCGCGGGACGGATGGTGATCCGCGGCCCGGCCACCTCCATCAGCGCGGGGGCGACGACCAGGTCGGTGTCGCTCTCCTCCAGCCGCCAGGCCAGCCGGCGCAGCGCCGTGCCGTCCATCTCCGGGCAGGCGAGCACGGCCACGGTGTCGGCGCGGACCCGCCCGGCCGCGAGCGCGACGTCGGACAGGTCGCCCAGCACCGGCACGCCCTCCACCTGCCGCGTCCCGCCGGACGGGACGCAGACCCCGACGACCTCCAGGCCGTGGTAGCGCTCCCGGCGGAACCGGCGGACCAGCTCGGCGACGGCCACCCGGTGGCCCGCGGCCACGACGCGCCGCATGCAGCCGCCCCGTGCCCGCCTGCGGTGCAGGCAGCGGCGCAGCGCGTACCGTGCCAGCAGGGTGAGCAGCGTGGTCAGCGGCAACGCCAGCACCACGTAGCCGCGGGCCACCTCGGTCTTGGTCAGGTAGGCGCCGACGGCGAGGGCGGCGGTGAGCATGAAGCCGCACTGCAGGATGCGCTGGAACTCCTCCGAGCCCAGGCCGACGAGACGGGCCTCGTAGGCGCGGTTCAGCGCCACCACGCAGACCCAGACCGCGGGCAGGGCCGTGCTCATCACGACGTACGGGAAGACGTAGGCGGTAACCTCGCCGAATCGGAGGATCAGCGCGAGTGCCCCGGCCAGTGCGGCGCAGGCGGTGTCGGCGACGACGGCCATCGCCCGGTGCCCCCGCACCCAGCCCGGCTCGCGCCGGCGTCCGGCGGGCACCCCGCCGGCGACCGGCCCGGGCACCGCACGAATCGCGGTCACGTCGCGCACACGCTCCCCCTGCGTAACCGTTCGCGAACAGACAGTCATGGAATGCTATCGGCGGTTGGAAAGGCCCGAGGGTTGAAGACGGAAACGTACATCTCTGTGGACATAGAGGCCGATGGCCCGATTCCGGGGCCGTACTCGATGATCAGTTTCGGCATGGCGGTGGCCGGGCGGATGACCGGAAGGGTCTTCGAGCCCGTCGACCCGCAGAGCCGCACCTTCTACGCGGAACTGCGGCCGATCAGCGACGACCACGTCCCCGAGGCGCTCGCCGTGAGCGGGCTGGACCGGGACAGGCTGGTCCGCGAGGGCCGCGACCCGGCCGAGGCGATGCGGGAGGCCGCCGGGTGGATCCGCGAGGCGAGCGGGAACGGCTCACCGGTGCTGGCGGCCTACCCGCTCTCCTACGACTGGATGTGGATCTACTGGTACTTCATGCGCTTCACCGGCGCCTCGCCGTTCGGGCACTCGCGCTGCATCGACCTCAAGACGCTGTACGCGGCCAAGGCGGGCGTGCCGATCGGCTGGGCCACCAAGCGCCAGATGCCCGCCCACCTGCACTCCGGCCGCCCGCACACCCACAACGCTTTGGACGACGCGGTCGAGCAGGCCGAACTGCTGCAGAACCTGATGGCCTTCACCAGGGAGGACGGGTGACGATCGGGAACGGCCCCCCGGGGCCGCCGGTGACCAGCCCCTCCATCGTGCTGCTCACCCTGGCGCACCGGATCGAGTCCGAGCTGGGCGCCGCCCTGGCGCCGCTCGGGCTGACGGTCAGCAGGCTCGGCCTGCTCGGCCACGTCTCCGCGGTCCCCGGGGCGTCGTTCAGCGACCTGGCGCGGATGTCCGGGATCACCGTGCAGAGCGTCCACACCGCGGTGAAGGCGCTGTCCGCCGCCGGGTTCGTCCGTGACACCACCGCCCGCGCCGGGTCCGCCTCGGCGATCGAGCTCACGCCCGAGGGCACGCGCCTGATGCGGGCGGCGATGGGGGCCGTGTCCGAGGTCGACGAGCGGCTGTTCGGCCCGGAGGCCGACCCGATCCAGCGCCGGATCGCCGACACCGTACGCGCCGCCTTCGAAGGCCCCTTCCCGCCCTGAGCCGCGCCGCGGGAGCCCGCCGGGACGACGGCGTCCCGGTATCCGTCACCTTTCCCTCCTGACCTTCAGGCCGACTGAAGGCACTGCTAGGCTTCAGCCTGACTGAAGGTGATGAGAGGAGAGCCCGTGGAAGGTCTGCTGCTGTCGATCCATGTACTGGCCGGCATCGTGTTCGTCGGGGGTTCGGCCGTCGCGACGAGCCTGTTCCCCCGCTACGCCCCGGTGGCCGCGGGCGTCGTGGTGAACCCGGCCGCCGTGGGCGGGCCCGCGGGCCCGCCGCCGGAGCCCGAGGAGGAGCGCAGCCGGGCCGTGGCCGTCGCGCTGCACCGCATCACCCGCGTGTACGGGATCTTCGGCGTCGTCGTGCCCGTCGTGGGGATCGCCCTGGCCCTCGTCCAGGGCCGGATGGGCGAGATCTGGATCAACGTCTCCATGGTCCTCACCGCCGGGGCGGGCGGGCTGCTCGCCCTGCAGATCTATCCGCGTCAGCGCGACGCCCTCGCCTTCCCCGACGACGGCGGACGGCTGCGGACCCTGAGCATGCTCGCCGGGATCTACAACCTGCTGTGGGCGATCGTCGTGGTCATCATGATCGTCCGCCCAGGCGCCTACCCCTAGCGGGGTGGGCCGGAGACGTTCAGGTCGATGCCGTGGAAGACGTTCTGGGTCGGCTCCAGGCCGGCCTTGATCAGTGACTCCACCATGTCCGCGGCCCGGTCGACCAGGAATCCCAGGTCCTTGCGCTCGGCGGTGGCGAAGTCACGCAGGACGTAGGAGGCGGCGTCCATCCGGCCCGGCGGACGGCCGATGCCGAACCGCACCCGGAGGTAGTCCTTGGTCGCCAGGGACTTGGTGATCGACTTCAGCCCGTTGTGGCCGTTGTCGCCACCGCCCAGCTTGGCCCTCAGCGCGCCGTACGGGACGTCCAGCTCGTCGTGGACCACGATCACGCGGGCCGGCTCGACCTTGTAGAAGTCGGCCAGGGCCTTGGTCGGCCCTCCGGAGAGGTTCATGAAGGAGAGCGGCTTGGCCAGCACGGCGGGAGCCCCCGCCAGGCGGCCCTCCAGCACCTCCGCGCGCGACCTGTGCGCCTTGAACCGCCCGCCGGCCCGCGCGGCGAGCTCGTCGAGCACCATGAACCCCGCGTTGTGCCGGTTCCCGGCGTACTCCGGCCCGGGGTTTCCCAAACCCACGACCAACCAGCGGTCCACGATGTGATCCCTTTCATGCGCGCGTCAGGGCGGCTCGCACGCGAGCCGCCCTGACAGGTCCGGCAGAGAAGGCTACTCGGCGTTCTCGTTGTCGTCGCCGCCGGCGGCCGGGGTGGCCACGGAGGTGTCGGCGTCGGGCTCGGGCTCGGCGACCGGGGTCGGGGCCACGATCAGGACCAGCGCCTCGGGGTCGGCGGCCAGGGTCGTGCCCTCGGGCAGCTTCAGCTCGGCGGCGGTGATCTGCGTGCCGACCTCCAGGCCCTCGACGTCGACCTCGACACCCTCGGGGATGTGCGTGGCCTCGGTCTCGACGGAGATGGAGACGAGCTGCTGGTCGAGGATGCCGTCGGCGACCTCGCCCACCACGGTGACCGGGATCTCGACGGTGACCTTCTCGCCACGCCTGACCAGGATGAGGTCCACGTGCTCCAGGAAGCCCCTGATCGGGTCACGCTGGACGCCCTTGGGGAGCGCGAGCTCGGTGACCGCGCCTTCGAGGCGGATCAGCACGTTCGGCGTACGCAGGGCGAGCAGCAGGTCGTGACCGGGCAGCGACAGGTGCTGGGGCTCGGCGCCATGTCCGTACAGGACGACGGGTACCTTGCTCTCGCGGCGGATCTTGCGCGCGGCGCCTTTTCCGAACTTGTCACGGAGCTCGGTGGTGATTACCACTTCGGACACGGCTGATCTCCTAGGGATCTCGGGAGCGGAAAAGGTGCGCTCCCCCTCACCCGCCCTAGCGGAAGGCGTTACGAGCGCACACAATCCCTCAACCATACAGTGTTTATGGCGACGCTTCGCGTCGCGGTGAGACCGCTTGGATCCGGCTCCTTCCCTCGTCGAGGAGGATCGCTCGTTCCTCGCGATCCTCCTCTCCTCGGTCCAGTCGCCGGCGCGGTCTCACGGGGGTCCCCGGGGAGGTTCGTGGGGCGGGGTAACCAACGCAGGGCATGAGGGCGCCCGGGAACAAAGGGTGGGTGTTCCCGGGCGGCGGTGAGGGGATTGATCGGGTGTGGGGGTCAGCTGTCGCCTTCGAAGAGGCTGGTGACGGAGCCGTCGTTGAAGACCTCGGTGATCGCGCGGGCGATGAGGGGGGCTATCGACAGGACCGTGAGCTTGTCGAACCGCTTGTCCTCGGGGAGCGGCACCGTGTTGGTGACGATGACCTCGGAGATCTGCGAGTTCTTCAGCCGGTCGACCGCGGGGTCGGAGAAGACCGCGTGGGTGGCGGCCACGACCACGTTGGTGGCGCCCTGCTCGTAGAGCGCGCCGGCGGCCTTGCAGATCGTGCCCGCGGTGTCGATCATGTCGTCGATCAGCACGCAGGTCCGGCCCCGTACCCGGCCGACGACCTCGTTCACCTTCACCTGGTTGGCCACGTCGAGGTCGCGGCGCTTGTGGATGAAGGCCAGCGGGGTGCCGAGGGTGTCGGCCCAGCGCTCCGAGAGCCGTACCCGGCCGGTGTCGGGCGAGACGACCGTGGTGTTCTCCAGGTCGATCTTGTCCTTGAGGTAGTTCACCAGGACGGGCATGGCGAACAGGTGGTCCACCGGGCCGTCGAAGAAGCCCTGGATCTGGGAGGTGTGCAGGTCGATCGACATCAGCCGGTCGGCGCCCGCCGTCTTGAACATGTCCGCCATGAGCCGGGCGGTGATGGGCTCACGCCCCTTGCTCTTCTTGTCCTGGCGGGCGTAGCCGTAGAACGGCATGATCACGGTGATCCGCTTGGCGGACGCGCGCTTGAGGGCGTCCACCATGATCAGCTGTTCCATGATCCACTGGTTGATCGGCCAGGTGTGGCTCTGCATGACGAACGCGTCGCAGCCGCGGACGGACTCCTGGTAGCGGGCGTAGATCTCGCCGTTGGCGAAGTCGCGCAGCGTGGTCGGTGTCGCGTCCACCCCCAGGTGACTGGAGATCTCGTCCGCGAGTTCCGGGTGCGAGCGGCCGGAGAAGAACATCAGGTTCTTCTCACCGGTCTGCTTGATACCGCTCATACCGTCCTCCTCGCCTGACGGCACGCCGATGTCCGCGCGATGCCGCCGCCGTACCCGCCGGGCCGCTCGCTTCGCTCACTCACTCTGGCTCCCCTGCTGTTTCCCGGTCTCGGCGGCGTCCAGCGCCGCCTTGGCCGATCTGGTGCCCGCGCGCCTGCGCACGACCCACCCTTCGATGTTGCGCTGCCGTCCGCGGGCCACACCGATGGCCCCGGGGGGCACGTCGGCGTCGATCACCGAGCCCGCGGCCGTGTAGGCGCCGTCGCCGATGGTCACCGGCGCGACGAGCATGGTGTCGCACCCGACGAAGGCGTGGTCGCCCACCGTCGTGTGGTGCTTGTCGACCCCGTCGTAGTTGACGAAGATCGCCGAGGCGCCGATGTTGGCCCCGGCGCCGATGGTGGCGTCGCCCACGTAGCTCAGGTGCGGGACCTTGGCACCCTCGCCCACCCGGGCGTTCTTCATCTCCACGTACGTGCCGGCCTTGGCCTTGCGGGCCAGCACGGTGCCCGGCCGCAGGTAGGCGTACGGCCCGACCAGGGCCTCGGGGCCGATCTCCGCCTCGACGCAGACGGCGTTGCGGACCAGCGCCCCCGCGCCGACGACCGTGTCGGTGAGCGTGGTGGCGGGGCCGACCTCGGCGCCCTCGGCGATCCGGGTACGGCCGTGCAGCTGGGTGCCGGGGTGGAGCACCACGTCGGGTTCGAGGACGACGTCCACGTCGACCCAGGTGGTGGCGGGATCGATCACGGTCACCCCGGCCCGCATGTGCGCCTCCAGCAGGCGCGCGTTGAGCACCCTGCGGGCGAAGGCGAGCTGCACGCGGTCGTTGACGCCCTCCACCTCCACGTAGTCGGCCGCGATGTGCGCGCCGACCCGGTGCCCGTCCTCGCGGAGGATGGCGAGGACGTCGGTGAGGTACTCCTCGCCCTGGGCGTTGGAGGCGGAGACCCGCTTGACGGCGTCGGCCAGCAGGGTGCCGTCGAAGGCGTAGACGCCGGAGTTCATCTCCCGGATCGCCCGCTCCCGCGCGTCGGCGTCCTTCTCCTCGACGATCTTCAGGACCGCCCCGGAGGCGTCGCGGACGATCCGGCCGTACCCGTGGGGGTCGGGGACCTCGGCGGTCAGCACGGTGACGGCGTTGCCGTCCTCGCCGTGCCGGTCCAGCAGGGCGGCCAGCGTCTCGGTACGCAGGAGCGGGGTGTCACCGTAGGTCACCAGGACGGTACCGCCGATGGTGCCCACGGTCTCCAGGACGGTCCGGACCGCGTGGCCGGTGCCCTTCTGCTCGGCCTGGACGACGGTCTGCACGTCGGGGCCGGTGCCGGCCAGGTGTGCCCGGACCCGTTCCCGTTCGTGACCGATGACGACGATGAGCCGTTCGGGTTCGAGCCCCCTGGCGGCGGCGAGCATGTGGTCGACCAGACTGCGGCCGCACAGCTCATGAAGAATCTTCGGTGTTCTCGACTTCATCCGGGTGCCCTCACCGGCGGCGAGGACGATGACGGCTGCCGGGCGCGGCACACTCACGGACGAGGCTCCCTCGGCGTCGCGGCTGAGACATGGCGAAGCACGATGACGGATGGCCATCCCCGGGGCACGGCGCCGTCACCTGCTCGACAACGTGAGGATACCTCTCCCCCCTGGAACCCACCCAGCCGACCAGGCTGATCAATAAACCAGACAGGAGGGATGGCTCCGGCACCAGGACTCGAACCTGGACAACAAGGACCAAAACCTTGCGGGCTGCCAATTACCCAATGCCGGACCGACCAGGCGATCGGGAACAGGCCCGCGCGCCCGGCCCCCCTACGATACAGAGCCTTCCGCGCCGTACGCGCCCCTGTTCGCGCGCCCGTCCCCCGGCGATCGGGACCGGCCCGGACGCCCGCCCGGAGGCGCGCCGTCGTTTAGCAGGTCGAGGGCGGGTAGGAGACAGGGTGAACCCGACATGGCATCAGGCATGACATCAGCCGGGGAGCCGGCTTTCATACTTTCGGCGCTCATGCATTCCTAACTTACGATGGCGTAGGTTACGGTGGCGTAGCCACATGAGTTTGTTCTTTCCGAGTCACCGCGAGGTAGCGCATGACCGTCATCGAAGAACGTCCTGCTCCAGGACCCAGATCCGACGTCGACCCCGAGCGGAAGACCCTGCCCGAGATCCTCACCTTCGGCGTGGTCGTCGGCGCCCCGCTGGTCGCCCTGCTGGTGGCCATCCCGTTCGCCTGGGGCTGGGGTCTGGGCTGGTCCGACGTCGCGATCGCGGGCGTCTTCTACGTGATCACCGGGCTGGGCGTCACCGTCGGCCTGCACCGCCACTTCACGCACGGCTCGTTCAAGGCCAAGCGCCCGCTGAAGATCGCGCTGGGCATCGCGGGCAGCCTCGCGATGGAGATGTCGGTGCTCGACTGGGTGGCCACCCACCGCAAGCACCACAAGTTCTCCGACAAGGACGGCGACCCGCACTCGCCGTGGCGCTTCGGCACCGGCTTCGTGGCCGTGTCCAAGGGCCTGATGTGGGCGCACATGGGCTGGCTGTTCGAGACCGACCGCGCCAACCGCCAGAAGTACGCCCCCGACCTGGTCAAGGACCCGGACATCGTCCGGCTGCACAAGCTCTTCCCGGTGCTGGCGATCACCACGATCGTCGCGCCCGCCCTGCTGGGCGGCCTGCTGACCTGGTCGTGGTGGGGCATGGCGACCGGCTTCTTCTGGGGCACGCTGGTCCGGATCGGCCTGCTGCACCACGTGACCTGGTCGATCAACTCGATCTGCCACGTCTTCGGCGAAGAGGTCTTCGAGTCCCGTGACAAGTCGCGCAACGTGTGGTGGCTGGCCATCCCGTCCTTCGGCGAGTCCTGGCACAACCTGCACCACTCCGACCCCACCTGCGCCCGGCACGGCGCCCTGAAGGGGCAGATCGACCTCAGCGCCGGCGTCATCCGCATGTTCGAGAAGGCGGGCTGGGCCTACGACGTCCGCTGGCCCACCCCCGAGCGCCTCGCCGCCAAGCGCATCGCCACCACCTGACCGGACCCGGACCGGGCCCCGGCCCGGCCCCCCAGGAACCGGATCCGCCGGCGCCACTGCACGGCGCCCGTCCCGCTCCGCCATGGCGCCCCACCGCGCCGCTCCACCGCGACACGACGCCTCACGCGCGCCGACCGCGCCATGGCTCCTCCCCACCACGACACACACCCGCGCCATGGTCGCTCTTCGACCTCTGCCGCCCCCTGGGACCAGGCCGTCCACCGGTCTTCCGAACGCCCCTATCTCTTTTCCCGAGGGACTCCCGTGAGGCCGCGCCGGCGACTGGACCGAGGAGGGAGAAATCGTGAGGAACGAACGATTCCTCCCGACGAGGGAAGGAGCCGGATCCAAGCGGCCTCACCGCGACGCGCTAGCGTCGCAATGAAACAGGTCATTATGAGAACCGTGAGTGAACCCCGTCGGCGCATGTCAGGTAAGGAACGCCGGGAACAGCTGATTCAGATCAGCAGGACCCTCTTCGCGGAGAAGGGGTTCGACGGCACCTCGGTGGAGGAGATCGCGGCGACCGCCAACGTCTCCAAACCGGTGGTCTACGAGCACTTCGGCGGCAAGGAGGGCGTGTACGCGGTCGTCGTCGACCGGGAGATGCAGAAGCTGCTCGGCATGGTGACCGAGGCCCTGTCCGCCTCGCACTCGCTGATCAAGCTGGAACGGGCGGCCCTGGCTCTGCTGGCCTATGTGGAGGAGAACAGCGAGGGGTTCCGCATCCTGGTGCGCGACTCGCACGCCGCCTCCGGGACCGGCACCTTCGCCAGCCTGATCAACGACATCGCCAGCCAGGTCGAGGACGTCATGGTCGACGAGTTCGCCGAGCGGGGGTACGAGCCCACCCTGGCCCCGATGTACGCCCAGATGCTGGTGGGCATGGTGGCGCTGACCGGCCAGTGGTGGCTGGACGTGCGGACCCCTCCGCGTCAGGAGGTCGCCGCGCACCTGGTGAACCTGGCGTGGAACGGCCTGACCGGCCTGGCCGCGTCCCCCCGGCTGACCTCGGCCTCGCGCGACCTGGAACAGCGGCCGGTCCCGGCGCCGCAGCGCGCCGGGGAGCCGCCCGCGTCCCCGCCGCGTGCGCGTCCCGCGTCCCAGGTGCCGGCCCTCACGGACAAGGAGCTCCGCGAGCTGGCCAAGGCCCGCGAGCGGGAGTCCAGGGAGCAGGAGAAGGCACGCGAGCGCGAGCGGCGCGAGGCCGAGAAGCTCGCCCGCGAACAGGAGAAGGCCCGGCTGCGCGACCTGCGCGAGCAGGAGAAGGCCCGGGAGCGCGAGCGGCGCGAGGCCGAAAAGCTCGCCCGCGAACAGGAGAAGATCCGCCTGCGCGACCTGCGCGAGCAGGAGAAGGCGTGGGAGCGTGAGCTCAAGGAGCAGGAGAGGGCTCGCCTGAAGGAGGCCAGGGCGGCCGGGCGCGACGAGGTCAAGGGGGCCGAGAGTTTTCCCCAAGAACGGGCAAAGATCGAGACGAGCGGTTAAGCAACAGCGCCCGTTGAGACGAAATTAACGTTCTGTTCAACCAAAGCGGGCATTCTGGTCATATGTCCGCTGAACCCACCCAACCCACCCCTGACGGGCTCCCCCTGGCGCAGGACCGCTTCCTGAACCGGGAGGAGAGCTGGCTCCAGTTCAACCAGCGCGTTCTGGAGATGGCCGAGGATCCCTCCCTGCCACTCCTGGAACGGGTGCGGTTCCTGGCCATCTTCGCCAGCAACCTGGACGAGTTCTTCCGGGTGCGGGTGGCCGGGCTGAAACGGCGGATGGCCACCGGCCTGCTGCTGCGTACCAAGAGCGGGCTGAAGCCCCGCGAGGAGCTGGCCAGGATCGCGGCGATCGCCAACGATCTCGCCCAGCGGCAGTCGGCCTGCTTCTACGAGCTGATCTGCCCGCAGCTGGGCGCGGTGGGCATCGAGATCGTGCGCTGGGACGATCTGGGCCGCGACGAGCGCACCGAGATGCGCAAGTTGTTCCGGGAGCGGATCAGGCCGGTGCTGACGCCGCTGGCCGTCGACCCCGCCCACCCCTTCCCCTACATCTCGGGCCTGTCGCTGAACCTGGCCGTCACCGTGCGCAACCCCACGACCGGCAACACGGTCTTCGCCCGGGTCAAGGTGCCCAGCCAGCTCCCCCGCTTCGTCACCGCGTCCACGAACCGGTTCGTCCCGCTGGAGGACGTGATCGCCGCCCACCTGGGGCAGCTGTTCAAGGGCATGGAGGTCGTCGAGCACCACGTCTTCCGGGTGACCCGGAACGAGGACCTCGACGTCGACGAGGACGTCACCGAGAACCTCATGCAGGCGCTGGAGCGCGAGCTGCTCAAGCGCCGCTTCGGCCCGCCGGTCCGGCTGGAGGTGGAGGAGACCATCACGCCGGAGGTGCTGGAACTGCTGGTGGACGAGCTGGGGGTGGCCGACCACGAGATCTACCGGCTGCCCGGGCCGCTGGACCTGACCGGGCTGCACGCGATCGCGGACCTGGACCGGGGTGAGCTGAGCTTCCGCCCTTTCGTCCCGGCCGAGGTCGTGCACGTCGAGGACGACATCTTCGCGGTGCTGCGCGAGCGGGACGTGCTGCTGCACCACCCCTACGACTCGTTCTCCACCAGTGTGCAGCGCTTCATCGAGCAGGCCGCCGCCGACCCGGCCGTGCTGGCCATCAAGCAGACGCTCTACCGCACCAGCGGTGACTCGCCGATCGTGGACGCGCTGATCGACGCGGCCGAGGCGGGCAAGCAGGTCGTGGTGGTCGTGGAGATCAAGGCCAGGTTCGACGAGCACGCCAACATCACCTGGGCGCGCAAGCTGGAGCGGGCCGGGTGCCACGTGGTCTACGGCGTCGTGGGGCTGAAGACCCACTGCAAGCTGGCCCTGGTCGTACGGCAGGAGTCCTCGGGCGAGCTGCGCAGCTACTGCCACATCGGCACGGGGAACTACAACCCCAAGACCGCCAGGCTGTACGAGGACCTGGGCCTGCTCACCGCCGACCGGCTGGTCGGCGAGGACGTCACGGACCTGTTCATCCACCTGACCGGCTACTCCAACCACTCGGCCTACCGGCGGCTGCTGGTCGCCCCGCACTCGCTGCGCGGCGGGCTGCTGGCCAGGATCGAGCGGGAGATCTCCCACCACGAGGCGGGCCGTCCGGCCAGCATCAGGATGAAGACGAACTCCCTGGTCGACGAGCCGATCATCGACGCCCTCTACCGGGCCTCGAACGCCGGCGTGCCGGTCGACCTGTGGGTGCGGGGGGTGTGCACGCTCCGGCCGGGCGTCCCGGGCATGTCGGAGAACATCCGGGTCAGGAGCGTGCTGGGCCGCTTCCTGGAACACTCGCGGATCTACGAGTTCGGGCACGGGCGCCGCCCGGAGATCTGGATCGGCAGCGGCGACATGATGCGCCGTAACATCGAACGGCGGGTGGAGGCGCTGGTCAAGGTCTCCAGCCAGCAGCAGCGGAACTACCTCAGCGACCTGCTGGACCGGGCCATGGCCGACGAGACCGCCACCTGGTGGCTCAACCCGGACGGGACCTGGACCCGGCACCCCGGTGACGACCTGCAGACCTATCTGATCGGCACGCGCAGGTGGAGGACGATCGATGACTGACGACGGCCGCGAGCCGGACGACCTGATCCGCGCGGCCGGAGCGCTCGTGTGGCGTGGTTCCCCCGACGCCCCCGAGGTCGCCCTCGTCCACCGGCCCGCGTACGACGACTGGTCGTTCCCCAAGGGGAAGCTCAAGCGCGGCGAGCACGCCATCGCGGGGGCGCTGCGCGAGGTGGCCGAGGAGACCGGCCTGACCGTGGAGCTGGGCCGGTCGCTGCCGCCGACCCGCTACATCCACCGCGGGCGGCCCAAGCGGGTCGAGCACTGGGTGGCCAGGATGGTCGCCGAGGGGCCGTTCACCCCCGGTGACGAGGTCGACGAGGTGGCCTGGCTGCCGGTGCGGGAGGCCGGGCGGCGCCTGAGCTACGAGGCGGACGTCGTGCTGCTGCGCGCGTTCGGCGAGGTCTCCCCGGCGACCACCCCGCTCGTCCTGGTCCGGCACGCCCTGGCCGGCAGCCGCAAGGAGTGGAAGGGCGACGACGACGAGCGGCCGCTGGACAAGAACGGCCGCAGGCAGGCCGCGACGCTGGCGGGCCTGCTGGGCGCCTTCGGCCCGGCGGAGCTGGTCAGCTCCCCCAGCGAGCGGTGCGTGCGGACGTTGCAGCCGTACGCCGAGCGGTCCGGCCTGCCGGTGCGGCTGGAACCGGCCCTGTCGGAGAGCCGCTACGACCCCGATGCCTGCCTGCGCCTGGTCACCGAGGCCCTGGCCTCGGACCGGTCCCTGGCGCTGTGCAGCCACGGCAAGGTCCTGCCGGAGCTGATCTCCGGGATCGGCGACCTGGCCGGCGGCTCCGGCGACCGGCCCGGCGGGCTGGGCGACGGGAAGCTGCGCAAGGGCGCGTTCATGGTGCTGCACCACGCCGGCGGCGTCGTCGTGGCCGCGGACGACTACCCCGTCTGACACGCGCGTCCCCGGGGCGTCGGGCGTTCCCGCGCACCCGCCCGCTGTGGGGGCGCGGCGTCCCGGCGGACCCGTGCGCGGGACGCGGGTCGCGGGCCGCGACCCGGGATCCGCGTCCCGTCCGTCCCGCCGCCCGGCACCGTCACCTGACCCCGGAAAAGGGACCGCCGAATACTCCGTTAAAACCGGACCGAATCAGCGGCAAGATTCACCCGCGCTTTCCGGGCCGGACAGGCGCAGACGCTTTGGAACGTGCGCGGTCATGTCCACCGGCGCCGCGCATACCCGCCGTGAGCGGCGGGAACGGCGACATTCCTGCATCGCACTCATCCGGATGCCAATGTTTTAGGTCCATATCGGTTGACCGCTTTAACCAATGAATGGATAGTTTGTACCCTAATGTGGGGAAATGTCCTACTTGATTGAATGACCGGTAATCTATACGCTCCCGAAATATCGGAGTCCGGGAGGATTTCGATAAAAAGAGATTTCCACCCTGAAAACGCCTCTCACCTGCGGGACCGCGTCACCGGGCAGCCGATCGTGCGGTCTTCTCGACTGACCCGGGAGTCAAGATTCACCGTTCGATTTCTGTATGCGCGAAAATCCCGGCAATTCACTGAGACCCGCCACGCAGGCCGTACGGCCTCCTCGAAGATTTTCGGGCTCGCCCCGCGAGCACCAGGCTCTTGTCTTCCGAGAAGGGCACATGAACCATCCCCACATAGCCATCACGGGTGGCGCCGGATTTCTCGGCTCCCATCTGTGTGAACGCCTCCTGGGGGAGGGATACCACGTCACCTGCGTGGACAACTTCTCCACCGGATCGATGACCAACGTCGAGCACCTCATGCCCCTCACGGGGTTCCGGATGCTCCGCGCCGACGTGTCCCTGCATCTCAAGGTGCCCGAGAGTCTGGACGCGATTCTTCATCTCGCCTCCCCCGCCTCTCCCACCGACTACCTGCGGCTGCCGATCGACACCCTGCGCGTCGGTTCCAGCGGGACGTTCAACGCGCTGGAACTGGCCAAGGAGAAGGGGGCGCGGTTCCTGCTCGCCTCGACCTCCGAGGCCTACGGCGACCCGCTGGTCCACCCGCAGCCCGAGGGTTACTGGGGCAACGTCAACCCGATCGGGCCGCGGGGGGTGTACGACGAGGCGAAACGCTTCGCGGAGGCGATGACGATGGCCTACCGGCGTGCCGGTGACGTCGACACGGCGATCGTGCGGATCTTCAACACGTTCGGCCCGCGGATGCGTCCCTTCGACGGCAGGGCCATCCCGACCTTCATCCGGCAGGCGCTCCGCGGCGAGCCCGTCACCGTCTCCGGGGACGGCAGCCAGACCAGGTCGATCTGCTACGTGGACGATCTGATCGACGGGATCGTCCGCATGCTCAACTCCAACCTCGAAGGGCCGATCAACCTCGGCAACCCGCACGAGATCTCGATGCTGGACCTCGCCGAGTGGATCAAACGGCTCACCGGCTCGTCCTCCGAGATCGCCTTCGTCCCGCGTCCGCAGGACGACCCCTCGGTGCGCTGCCCCGACATCACGCTGGCCCGCACCCGGTTGGGCTGGACCCCCCCGCGTCCCCATCGAGGAGGGCCTGGAACGGACCGTGGAATGGTTCCGCGCCCATCCGGGCCTGTGGGACGACGAGGCGTCCGCCGGCGGGACGGCCCCCGGGCGGCCGGGCACCGGGCCGCTGGCGGCCCCGGTCCCCGCGGCCCAGTAGGGGGTGCGATGAAGTCGGGAATCCGCGCCGCGCGCGACGACGACTACGCCGACCTCTTCCGGCAGGACGCGTCCCAGCCGCACTGGGCCTGCGACTACGCCGACCGGCTGGCCAGGCGGCACCCGCCGGAGCGGCGGATCCTGATCCAGACCAGCATGTCGCCGAGCGGACCGTTCCACGTCGGGAACTTCCGCGACACCGCGATCGCCCATCTGGTGCACCGTGCGCTGCGGCGGATGGGCCGCCGGTCGGCGATCCTGCTGAGCTTCGACGACTTCGACCCGATCCGCGCCGGCCAGGCCGCCAGGCAGCCGGAGCTGGCCGGGTACGCCGCGCGCCCGCTGGGCGCGGTCCCGGCGCGTTCCACCGCCATCTGCCGCCGCTACATCGCCGAGCTGAAGCAGGCCGGCATCTGCCCTCCCGAGGCGGACGCCGACGGCCGCACCCCGCCCGGCTCGCACTGGCAGACCCACTACCAGCACGAACGCTACCTCGCGGGTACCTACACCCGCCTGCAGGGGCGTTACCAGCGACACGCGGGGAAACTCGCGAAGCTGCTCGGGGCCAAGGCGCCGGAAGGCCTGTTCACCGTCTACTGCGAGCAGTGCGGCCGCGGCACCACCGCCATCCTCGGCCTCGGCCCGGCGCGGGTGCGCTACGCCTGCCGGTCCTGCGGCGCGATCGCGGTGACCGGGCGGCTCGGCGTCGTCAAGCCGTCGTGGGCGCTGGACTGGACGCTGCGGGTCACCCACGAGCAGATCGACTGCGAGCCCGCCGGGCAGGACCACTGCAGCGCGGGCAGCACGATGGACCGTACCCGGGTGATCTACCGGCGGTTCCTCGGTTCCCGCCAGCCGGTCATCGTGCCCTACGGGCTGGTCCGCCAGTTCGCCGACCGGGGCAAGGTGTCCGGCTCGCGCGGCGGCGGCATCACGCTCGGCGACCTGCTCCCGATCATGCCTCCGGCCATGATCCTCTGGCTGTACGGCAGGACCAACTGCAAGGCCGACTTCCGGATCAGCACCGAACGCGCCGGGTTCCTGGGGAGCTACGCGGCCTACGACGCGTTCCTCGACGCGGTGCGCGGCGGTGACCGGCGGGCGCGGGTGCTCCACGAGCTCACCACCGACGAGCAGGTGTCCGCTCCGGCGCCGCGGATGCGGACCGTGCTGGGCCTGCTGCACGGCCTGTGCTACGACGCCGGCCTCGTCGCCGCCGCGCTCGGCGGCACCCCCGAGGCCCATGAGCGCGCGCGGTACGCGCGGGCGTGGCTGGCGGTGCACGGCCGCTGCTGGATCGACGCCGTCGACGCCGGGCGGGACGACGTCCCGGACGCCGCCGGGTTGATCGCGACCGGTGACCTGCCGGAACGGTGGTCCCGCGACGCGTACCGGACGCTCAGCCTGACGTTGTTCGGCACCCAGGACGGCCCGCCGCTGAGGCGGCTGGAGCAGGTCTTCGGCCGGGAGGCGATCGTGGCCGCGGTCCGCGCCTACGCCGACCGCGGCGAGCGTCCCCTGCGCGAACGGGTCCTGGCCCGGTTACGGTCGGGTGATCCCGGTGCACGTTGAGATCGTCGATCCGACGGCCGAGCCGGTACCCGCCGACTGGGAGATCTTCCGTAAGCAGGAGCGGCTGGCCGCCGCCTGGCAGGCCGACGCCCTCACCGCGTACGCCTGGTGCGCGCAGCGCCCGGTCCGCCTCGCCGTGGTCCGCGACGGCGGGCAGGTGGCGGGCATGTTCCTCGGTGACGTGGGCGGCCTGCCCGCCCGCCGT
Organism: Streptosporangium longisporum; assembly: GCF_039534895.1. Lineage (NCBI taxonomy): Bacteria > Bacillati > Actinomycetota > Actinomycetes > Streptosporangiales > Streptosporangiaceae > Streptosporangium > Streptosporangium longisporum. Next base: position 88,034 of record NZ_BAAAWD010000014.1, read on the forward strand.
GACCGTTACGCGCGGCCCGGGTCGCTGCCCCCGGCCGGATGGTTCGACTGCCGGTTGCCGCTCGGGTTCACCCCGGGCTTCGCCTTCGCGTCGAGGCTCGACGAGGTGGAGCGCCGGGCCGTGCTGAAGGCGTTCGAGAGGGCGACGCGGCGCCGGCTGGGCCGGCACTGCCTGGGCATCGTGTACCGGCAGGTCGGCACCGGCGAGCTGCCGCTGATGGCGGGCCGGTTCCGCCCCCGGGTGGCCACCGCGCCGAACACGCTGCTGGTCAACCGCTGGTCCGACCCGGAGGAGTACCTCGCCGGGCTGCCGCGCGGGCGGCGGCAGCGGTTCCGCCGGATCCACGCCGAGGCCGCGGGGACGACCGAGCCGCTGCACGCCGCCGGCACCGTGGACCCCGCCCAGGCCAGCAGGCTGGCGCACCTCACCGACCTGAAGCACGGCGGCGGCAGGCCCCCCATCCCCCTGGGCTACTTCGGCCATCTCAACGGTGAGGGCGGGGTGTGCTACTTCGGGCACCGCGAGGGGAACCGGCTGCTCTCGTTCGACCTGGCCTTCGACACGGGCGACCGGCTGATCACCACGGTCACCGGCTCCCTGGACATCCGGGACGGCGGCCGTCGCGACCTCTACTTCGATCTCTACCTCCAGGAGATCGACTACATGATCCGGAAAGGCCGGGACGGGATCGAGTTCGGCAAGGGAATGGCCGAGCTCAAGCAGCGGTTCGGCTGCGACCTCGTACCGCAGACCCTCGTGGTCGCCCCGTGGTGACCCGTGGAAAGGACAGGACGATGAAGTTCGACGAGGCGCTCGCCCTGCATCTGAAGGCGATCGACGAGCGCGACCTGGACGGTTACCTGGAGACCGTCCACCAGGACGCGACACTGATCCTGCCCAACGGCACGCTGCTGACCGGCAAGGACGAGATCGCGAAGTTCCACCGCGAGTGGTTCGCCGACCAGGACTGGTCGATGAGCTCGGAGACCGTCCGCGTCAGCGAGACCGGCGACTCGGCCTTCGCCCTGCTCGCCGTCGCCTACAACGACGTCGACCCCGAGGGTGCCCCGTACCGGAAGACCTACCACCTCACGCTGGTCTTCGCCCGGAGCGACGGGCGCTGGCTGCTCGTCCACGACCAGAACACCTTCAACTGACCGGACGGCGAGGCACGGCGGGAACCACCGGAACGACCGGGAACCACCGGGACGACAGGGAACGACGGGGGACACAGGGCATGTTCGGGCGATCGCGCGGCCACTCGTGGCGCGCCGGTGAGCGGGCCTACCGGGCCGCGGTGGCACGGGCCTTCGCGACCGTGCCCCACTACCGGGAGATGTGGGCCGACGCCGGGGCCGTCCTGGACGACCCCGCCCCCCTGCCCGCGGCCGGCCTGGACGACCTGCTGCCCACGCTGTACCCCTTCGCCGCCCCGCACCTGCCGCGTACGGACGTGGTGCCGTGGCTCGGCGAGCCCGGCGAGCTGTACGAGGCGCTGCGGCTCACCGGGGTCCACCGGAGCGACCGCCCGCTGTTCGAGGTGCGGACGGCGCTGCTGGACTGGCGGCACCTGGGACCCCGGCGTGGCCGCTACGCGGTGCTGCTCTGCGAGCACGCCGAGACGGCCGACCCGAAGCTGCGTCCCGCCGGGATCCGGGCGTTCCACGACGCCCGCGAGCCCGGACTGCTCGGCGACCCCGGCCAGGTCGAGGAACTGCGCCGGGACCACACCGGGGACGTGCGCGTGTTCCTGCGCAGGTCCCTCGGCGAGCTGCACGAGCACGCCGTGCCCTCCGGGAGCGGGCCCCGCACAGGTGACGCGGACGGGCCGCGGGGGGGTGACCAGGGCGGCGGCCGGCCGGCCGAGGTGCTGTGGGACGCCCGTCTCGGCTACCTCGGGGCCCGGCACCGCGAGTGCGGCCGGATGCACACCAACTGGCGGCGCGTCCACGTCCGGCCGCACGCCACGGGACCGCTGTTCACCCTGCTGCGCCGTACCCGTCCCACGCTCGTGAACGTCGTCCCGCCGGGCACCGCCGGTCTGGTGCCCGAGCTCTGCCCCCGGCACGGCACACCTGTGCTGGTCGCCCGCGGACAGACCTGACGTCCCGTCCGGAGCCGGTGAGCCGGCCCGGACGCGACCCGCCCCATGAAGATCGTGAAAAGCGCCGGTCCTCGCCGAGAGCCGCGCCTTTCGCCGGACAGACACCGCGAACACAGAGAAAGGCGCCCGGACACCATGGCGAACCCCACCCTGAAAGAGCAGACCGACCAGCGCATCCGCGAGCACATCGAGACCCGGTACGCCGACGACAAGGTCGTGCGCAAGCTCTCCCAGCACTACCGGCGGGAGGGGTACGTGAAGCTGCGGGGCCTGGTCCCCGACGACCTGTTCCAGGAGATCTCCCAGGAGGTGCACCGTCTCCTCGACGAGCACGGCCAGCGGATCGACATCCACCTCAAGGAGACCGGCAACACGCCCCGGTACATGACCACCATCAGCCAGCAGGCGATCGCCAAGGGCAGCGAGCTCATCCCCGCCGTCTACGAGTCGCAGGCCATGATGGGCTTCCTGTCCAGGCTCGCCGCGCAGCCGGTGCTGGAGTGCCCGTGGGAGGAGGAGAAGTACATCGCCATCCGCCAGCACAGGAAGGGCGACACCCACGGCTGGCACTGGGGCGACTTCAGCTTCACGGTCATCTGGATCATCGAGGCCCCGGACGCGAAGTACGGCGGCCAGCTGCAGTGCATCCCGCACACCGACTGGGACAAGAACGACCCGCAGGTCGAGGACTACCTGCTGGAGCACCCGATCAAGACCTACGGGCACGTCACCGGCGACCTGTACTTCCTGCGGTCGGACACGACCCTGCACCGGACGATCCCCCTCAACGCCGACCAGACGCGCATCATCCTCAACACGTGCTGGGGAAGTGAGTCCGACATGAAGAAGGAAGCGACCCACGAGACCATGAACGCGATGTTCGACTGACACGACCCCTCCACCGAACATGTCGCCGACGCCCATGGCGGCCGCGGATGCGAGCGCGCAGAACGCTCGCATGCCGCGGCCCGGCATCACAGCCATGATCCCCTGTTACAACGAGGCCGCCTGCGTCGAGCAGGCCTACCGCGAGATCCGGTCCGAGCTGCTGCGGTACGACGACGTCGAGATCCTGTTCGTCGACGACGGCAGCGACGACGGCACGCTGGACGCGATCAAGTCCTTCGCCGCCCGGGACCCCCTCGTCAAGTACATCTCCTTCGCGCGGAACTTCGGCCTGGAGGCCGCCTTCTCGGCGGGCTTCAAGTACGCCTCCAAGCCGTGGACGGTGCAGTTCGACGCCGACCTGCAGTCCCCGCCCGAGGAGATGCACCGCCTGGTGCAAAAGGCGCTGGAGGGCTACGACGTGGTCTTCGCGGTCAGGGAGAACCGCCAGGACCCGTGGTACCGGCGTCTCGGCACCTGGGGACATCAGATGATCGCGCGCAGGTGGCTCGGGATCGAGATCCCTGCGGGGGCCTCGGTGTTCCGGATCGCCCGTACCTGCGTGGCGCGCAAGGTCGTCGACAGCCGGCTGTCCACGCCCTACTTCTCCGCCACCGCCCCGCTGCTCGGCGCGCGGTACACGACCCTGCCCACCTCGCACCGGCCCCGGGTGGCCGGCCAGGGCAAGTGGAACCTGCGCAAGCTCGCCGGGCACGCCATCGAGCTCTTCGTCGGTTTCTCCTTCCGGCCGCTGGTCTGGCTCTACGCGCTGGCCGCGACGATGCTGGCCGCGGGTGTCCTGCTCCTCGAACTGTTCTGGACGGGCTTCGCCGGGCACGACGCGCTGGCCACGGCCGGGCTCGCCACCAGCCTGATCACGCTGCTCGTCGTGGTCGTGGTGGCCCGCTATCTCGTACGGGTCATGCGGGTGCAGGCGATCGGGATGCCGCGCTACCAGATCCGCGAGGCCAACATCGTCGTCCGCGCCGACGAGGCCCTCTACGGCCAGGAGACGCCTTACCTCACCGCCGACATCTGGGAGGACGTCAGTTGAGCACCCGGAACATCATCGTGCTCGGCGGAGGCGAGGACCAGATCCCCGCCTACCGCGAGGCCCGGCGGCTCGGTTACCACGTGATCGGGGTGGACCAGCGGCCGGACGCGCTCGGCGCCGCGGAGGCCGACCGGTTCCTCTGCATGACCAGCAGGGACCCCGCGGCCATCGCGGCGACGCTCGGGCCCATCGACGTCGCGGCGGTGATCTCACCGGCTAGCGACGCCGCCCAGGAGTCCGTCGCCGAGCTGAGCCGGATCTACGGCACGGCGCACCAGCCGTCCCCCGGCGCGCTGCGCTGCTCGGTCGACAAGGGCTTCTTCCGCGCGCTGGTCGCCCGGCTCGGCCTGCCGAGCCACGCGTACGCGCAGGACGGCAGCACCGAGGCACTGCTGGCCGCCGCCGGGCGGATGCGCTACCCGTTGATCGTCAAGCCCGCCGACTCCTCGGGCAGCAAGGGCATCACGGCCATCGGCGTCCCGGCGGACCTGCGGGGCGCGATCGAGCACGCCTGGAAGTACTCCTTCTCGCACCAGGTGATCGTCGAGGAGATCGTGTCCGGCAGGCACTGCTCGGCGGAGTGCTTCTTCACCGGAGGCGAGCTGGGGTTCATGGCGGTGACCGACCGCACGATCACCGGCCCGCCTGAGATGATCAGCCTCGCCCACGTGGTGCCGGCCGACCTCGACCCGTCCGTCCACGCGCGGCTCCGGGAGGCGATCGTCATGATCTGCGCGGAGGCCGGGCACGAGCGCGGCCCCGTCAACCTGGACTTCGTGCTGACGCCCGGGGGCGACATCCACTTCATCGAGATGGGCGCCCGGCTCGGCGGCAACGGCATGCCGCTGATGGTGCGGCACGCGTTCGGGCTGAACACGGTCGAGGCGGCGATCCGGCTGGCGCTGGGCGAGCCGCTGGAGATCACCGTCCCCTTCCGGCGCGCCGCCGTGCTGCAGATCCTCACCTCGGAGACCGACGGCGTCCTTAAGGACGTGGTCGGCATGGACTCGCTGCTGCGGATGCCCGAGGTGGTGGACGTGCAGCTGTTCAAGTCGCCCGGCGACCGGGTGCACGCCTACCGGCAGGCCGCGCACAAACTCGGCTACCTGATGATGGTCGCCGACACCAGGGAGTCGCTGATGCCGGCCCGGGACACCGCGCTGGAGACCCTGCGGTTCGTGATCGAGAACGATGAGAAAGGGTCAGAATGATCCCCCCCAAGCACCGCAGATTCTTGATCTTCGCCTCGCTGGCGGTGATCGCCGCGGCGATCGTCTGGTTCGGCCTGCCGCACGACCGCGAGGTGAAGTCGCTCTGGCTCTTCCTGTTCAAGCTGGTCCCGTTCGTGATGGCCGCGGAGGCGGTGGCCGCGCTCGACGTGGAGTGGGCCAAGCGGATGCGGCTCCCGCTCCTGCTCATCCCACCGGCCTTCCTGCTGTACTTCCTGTACTTCGTGCCGAAGATCTTCTTCTTCGGCGGTGCCATCTCCGAGGACCCGACCTCCTTCGGCAACCTCTACTACCACGTCCTCACGCTGACGCCCATGATCATCCTGGCGCTGGCGCTGGCCTACCGGCTCGGCGGGGGCACGGCCGCGACCGTGCGCAGGCTCTCCTACGGGATGCTGCTGCTGATGCTGTCCGGCCTGGAGGACCTGGCCTTCCTCACGGTCAACGACCACACCGACCCGGCCTACGCCACGATTCCCGAGGTGTGGGAGTGGGCCTCGCACATCACGGTCTTCATCGGCCACCCGCCGACCAAGATGGAGGCCTACGTGTTCATCGCCGTGCACGTGATCCTGGCGCTGCTGGTCTTCCTCTCCCCGCAGCGCTGGTGGGAGGCCCTGGTCCGCTCGCCGCGCTCCCGGGCGGACGGGACGGACGGCCCGGACGCCCCCACCGCTCCCACCGCTCCCGGGGTCTCCCGGGCCGCCGACGCCTCCGACGTCTCTGACGCCGCCGATGCTCCCGGGGCGGGTGCGGCCCGCGCGGACGGTTCCCCCGCGAGCAGGGGCTGACCGGTGTTCCTCCGCGAGGCCTGCTACATCCCGATCACCGTCGCCAGGCAGTACGGCAGCCCTTCCGCCCTGCGACGGCGGCAGCTGCGCGAGCTGAACCGGATGATCGAGTACGCCCGGGCCCGCGTCCCGTACTACCGGGACGACCCCCGCTACTCCCGCCCGCCGCTGACCGCCCTGGCCGACCTGTCCGACCTGCCGGTGCTCGACAAGGAGGTGCTGCGCGAGCGGCCGCTGGAGGACCTGCTCGCCGACGGTGTCGACCCGGCGAGGTGCAGGTCCTTCCAGACCAGCGGCAGCACCGGCCGGCGGGTGCGGATCCTGCACGACGAGGCCTCCCACGACTACCACGGCGCCGCCCTCGTCCGCCGGTTCCTGGCCACCGGACGCTACCTGCCGACCGACAGGCTCACCCACATCCGGCCGTTCGCCCCGCCCGCCCGGATGTTCGAGCGCTTCAACCTGTTCCGCAGGCACGTGATCCTGTCGCACCGGCCGATGGCGGAGATCAAGGCCGAGCTGCTGGCCAACCGGCCCAAGGTCCTGATCGGCTACCCGGTCCACCTGCGCGCGCTGCTGCGCGCCCTCACCGCCGCCGAGCTGGCGCGGCTGAGACGGACCCTGCGGATCGTGATGACCGAGTCCGAGCTGCTGCTCCCCGAGCATCGGACGATGTTCGCCGAGAGGTTCGGCGCGCCGGTGTTCGACGAGTACTCCGCGTTCGAGGTGCTCAACGTCGCCTACGACTGCACGCACGGCAGGGCCCACCTGAGCGAGGACCGCGTCCACTGCGAGATCGTCGACGACCGGGGGCGGGCCCTGCCCGCGGGCGAGGAGGGCCACGTCGTGGTCACCTCGTTCCTGGAGCGGGCCATGCCGCTCATCCGCTACGACCTCGGCGACATCGGCCTGATCGAGCCCGGCCGGTGCGGGTGCGGGCGCAGGTTCCGCGTCCTGCGGCTGACCAAGGCGCGCAGCAACGACTTCGTCACCCTCCCCGGCGGTGAGCGGCTCTACCCCGACGCGTTCCTGCACCTGGCCGCCACCCATCCGGGGATCAGCGAGTGCTTCGTCCACCAGGAGGCCACCGGGCTGGTCCGCCTGCACGTGGTCCCCGGCACGGACGGCATGAACGGCACGGACGGCACGGACGGGCTCCTGGAGAGCGTACGGGCCAGGCTCTTCGAGCTGGCCCGGGGCGACTTCCCGCTGGAGGTGGTGACGGCCGAGTCCGTGACGATCACACCGGGAGGCAAGGGGAAGTTCGTCACCTCCGACTACGCAGACGCTCCCGGATGACGGGCACCGGAACGACCGGTCCCGGGGTGAGCGCCAGGAACCTGTTCGCCGTCGCCCCGAAGGTCATGGCGTCGCTCGTCGGCGCGCGCATGGGCTACCGGGGGACGGTCGTGCTCGCCAACGTCGCCCTGGCGGGCGCGTGGGGTTCCACCGGTTACGCCGGTTACGCCGCGGCCATGGGCGGGGCGGCGTTCCTCCTCCCGGTGGCCTCCCTCGGGATCGAGAAGTGCGCGCTGAAGCTCGTCCCGCGGGCCCGGCGCACCGTCGACCGGCTGATCGGGATCTTCGTCGCGCTCGCCGCCGTGCTGCTGCTGGTCTCGCTCGCCGTCCTGGCCGTGCTGCTCCTGGGCCGCGACGACCCGCTGCTGCCGGGCCTGGCCGGGCTGTGGGCGATCTGCGCGGGGGGCAACCAGGTGCTGGTCGGCCTGAGCCGCGCCGTCGACCGGCCGGGCAGGGACGTGGCCAACCATCTCGTCCTGGCGGTGGTCCTGGCCGGGCTGACGGTCGCCGCGGTGACGGGCACCCCGCCGGCCACGTTCCTGGCCCTGTACACCCTCACCCTGATCGTGCTCAACGCGGCGCTGCTGGCCGGGTTGCGGCCCGACTTCACCGGGCTGCGCCGCAGGACGCTGGTCCGCGTCTCGGTCGGCACCTCGGCGCTGATGGCGGTCGCCGACGTGGTGGGCGGCGTCTCGGTCAGCCTGCTGTTCCTGGCGCTGTCCGTGACGGGTGCCGAGGACGAGAGCGGCGGGCTCTACCTGGCCGTCATCGCCTCCTCGGTCCTGCTGAACGCCTTCGCCTACCTGCTGCGCATCCTGCAGCCGCAGGTGTCGCGCGGGCTGCACCAGCGCGACCTGACCCCGATGCTCGGCACGTTCTCCCGCTGGCTGCGGCTGCTGGTGCTCGCCGGGGTGCCCTACCTGGCGCTCACCCTGGGCGCCTCGCTCCTGCTGCTCCGGGACCTGGGCGGGCCCGGGGTCCTGGTGCTGTACGCGGCCTGCGTGCCGATCCTCTTCGCGATGGGCAGCGTCAACTACCTGATGGAGAACGCCACCCCGCAGACACTCCGGACGACCGCGTACGGGGCGGCCGTCTCCCTCGTCGCCATGGGGGCACTCGCCTTCGCCGTCGTACCCTGGGCGGGCGCGCTCGGCGCGGTGACCGTGCTCGGCTGCGGCGAGCTCGTCCACGCGGCCGTCGTCCTGCGCCGGCTCCCCCCGTCACGACGCCGGCCCACCCCAGGAGTGTGACCATGCATCCGGAAGCGCCGCTCGAGGAGACGGAGCAGCGGCTCATGCCCGCTCCCGCGCGAGGTGTCGCCGTCGCCGTCGGCCTGACCGCGGCAGCCGTGCTGCTGCTCGTCGTCGTCGGGTTCTCCGTGTCGTCGCCCGCGGTCCACCGGGCGACCGCGGACGCGGCGCACGCCTCGTCCCCGATCCAGCTGATGGCACGTCTGTTCCTCGCCGTGGCCGTGATCGGCGGCCTGGCCTCGCTCGGTGGCGTGCTGGCCAGGCGCGTCGGCCAGCCCCCGGTGATCGGCGAGATCATGGCCGGTCTGCTCCTCGGGCCGTCCGTGCTCGGTTCGCTCGCCCCGGGCGTGGTCTCCGCCGTCCTGCCGGACGCCGTCCTGCCGCACCTGAACCTCATCGCCCAGGCCAGCCTGGCGCTGTTCATGTTCACCGTGGGCGCCGAGTTCGACCACGGCGTGCTCGGCCGCCAGCGGGGGGTCATCGGAGCGGCCAGCCAGGCGATGATGGTCGTCCCGTTCGCCCTCGGCGTGGTCGCCGCGCTGCCGCTGTTCGACATGTTCGCGGGCGACTCGGTCGGGCTCGTCCCGTTCGCCGTCTTCGTCGGCACCGCGCTGAGCGTCACGGCGTTCCCCGTGCTCGCCCGGATCGTGCGGGAGACCGGGCTGGACGGCACCCGGCTCGGGTCGCTCGCCATGATCTGCGCGGCCGTCGCCGACGTGCTCGCCTGGTGCGCGCTGGCCGTGGTGCTCGCCATCCTCCGCGCGGAGGGCGCGTCCGGCGTCGTGGTCGCGCTCTCGCTCACCGTCGCCCTCTGCGCGGTGCTCCTGCTGGTGGTGCGACCGGCGCTGCGGGCCCTGGCGCTGCGGTACGCGCACCGGAGACTGCCCGCTCCCGCCTGCCTCGGCCTGGTGCTCGGTCTCGTCTTCGCACTGGCCGCGATCACCGACCTGATCGGCGTCCACGCGATCTTCGGTGGTTTCCTCGCCGGTGTCGTGCTGCCCCGGGAGGCCAGGGTGCTGGGTAACGTGCCGGCTCGGCTGGGCACGTTCAACCAGGTACTGCTGCTCCCGGTCTTCTTCGCCTCGATCGGCCTCCAGGTGGACGTCCGGTTCGCCGTCACCCATCCCGGGGTGCTGCTGGGCGGCGCGCTGCTGCTGGTGGTCGCGATCCTCGGCAAGCTCGGCAGCGCGTGGCTGGTCACCCTGGCCGGAGGCATGCCCCCCAGGCTCGCCCTCGGCCTCGGGGTGCTGATGAACGCCCGCGGCATCACCGAGATCGTCGTGCTCAGCTCGGGCCTCAGCATCGGCGTCATCAACGGCAACGCGTTCACCGTACTGGTGATCATGGCGCTCGTCACCACCGTCATGACCGTTCCCAGCCTCCGCCTGCTCGGCCTCACCCGGCCGGTGACAGGTCGGTCCCCCGACTCGGAACGCCAGGTCATCACGACCGGCGGAAAGGAAATCCCCCTATGACGATCACTTCCCTGGTCACCGGCGGCGCCGGGTTCATCGGCTCGCACGTCGCGGCCGAGCTGGTGCGGGCGGGTCACCGGGTCGTCGTCCTCGACGACCTCTCCGGAGGCGACGCGGCCAACGTGCCGGACGGCGCGCACTTCGTCGCCGGGAGCGTCTGCGACGCCGGGCTCGTCGACTCGCTGTTCGCGCAGTGGCGGTTCACCTACGTGTTCCACCTGGCGGCCTACGCCGCGGAGGGGCTGAGCCACTTCATCAAACGGTACAACTACACCAACAACGTCATCGGCAGCGTCAACCTCATCAACGCCTCGGTCAACACGGGGACCGTGCGGTGCTTCGTCTTCACCTCCTCGATCGCGGTCTACGGCGACGCCGAGCCGCCGATGAGCGAGGACCTCACCCCCCTGCCGATCGACTCGTACGGGATCGCCAAGTACGCCGTCGAACAGGAGCTGAAGGTCAGCCACGAGATCTTCGGCCTGCCGTACATCGTCTTCCGCCCGCACAACGTGTACGGCGAACGCCAGAACATCGGTGACCGCTACCGCAACGTCATCGGCATCTTCATGAACCAGATCCTGCGCGGGGAGTCCTGCACGATCTTCGGGGACGGCGAGCAGACGCGCGCGTTCAGCTACATCGACGACGTGGCGCTGCCCATCGCCCGTTCCGTGGACAATCCGCGGGCGTACGGCCAGACCTTCAACATCGGCGGCGACACGCCCTACACCGTCAACGAGCTGGCGACCACGGTGGCCGCGGCCATGGACGCGCCCCTGCGGGTGGAGCACCTTCCCGCGCGCCACGAGGTCGTGCACGCGTACTCCTCCCACGAGAAGGCGCGGGACGTCCTGGGGGTCGGCACCGGCTCGGTGCCGCTCGCGGAGGGGATCGCCAGGATGGCCGCCTGGGCCCGGAAGCAGGGACCGCAGGAGCCCTCCGTGTTCGACGGGATCGAGGTCGACAAGAACATGCCGCCGTCGTGGCGGGCCGTGTCCAGGATCCGCTGACGACGGCCCTTCCCCAGGCGGTCAGGGGAGCGTGCGCGTCCCGGTGCCGCGGAAAATCGGCCGTACGGCCGTGCATCCGTGCATCCGTGCATCCCTGCATCCGTGCGACCGCGCGGCCATGCGTCCGCGCGGCCGGGCCTCGCCCGGGTCCCGCCCGGACGAGGTGGGCCGCGCGGGACGTCAGAGGAGTCTCGCCACGGCCTCGGTGGTCTCCTGCCAGACCCGGGGGAACTCCTCGCTGGCGCGCTCGGCCCGGGCCCGCTCCAGCCCGGTCAGCACGCCGTAGGTGAAGGTGTCCTCCCCGGCCCTCCGGGCGTTCTCGGCCTCGGCCGCCAGCCGTTCCTGGGCGACGACGCCGTCCATGTGGGTGCCCAGCACCTCCTGGACGGCTTCGGCCAGCTTGGCCAGCCTGGTCATGCCGATCACCTCGGCGGTGTAGCGGGCGCCCTTGGCGGCCTTGCGCACGTCGTGCATGGCGAGCTCGCGCTCGGTGATGTTCTCGATGGCCTGCGCGGTGGCGTAGGCGTCGGTGACCCTGCGCCAGCTCCTGGCGGCGACGCTCTCCAGGGTGTCCGCGGGCTTGTGGGCGGCCTTGGTGAGCACCGGGGTGGCGACCAGGTCGTCGAGGGCGTCGAGCAGGGCGAAGTAGCGCTCACCGCCGAGGACGTCCCTGATCCGGTCGAGGGCCTCGTGCTCCTCGTCCAGCAGGTCCGAGCTGAGCCGCGTCCCCACCGGTCCGACGATCAGGGAGCCCTCCAGCGCGCCGAGCCTGCCGGCGAACCGGTCGCGGATGACCTCCAGGTCGCGCGCCTCGCCGAGGACCGCGCCGAGCCACCGGAGCTCCTTCTGGACGGTCCCGGTCCCCTTGACGATCCCCTTGAACGACTTCAGCGCGCTGCGCAGCCGCCGGGCGGCGACGCGCATCTGGTGCACGGCGTCCTCCTCGGCCTTGCGGACCCGGGGGTCCTGCGCCAGCAGCGCGGCGACCTGGGTGCCGAGGTAGGCGAGCACGACCTGGCCCGCCGAGCCCGGCTCGGCCTCGGTACGGGGGTGCTCGGACAGCGCTCCGGCGGCACCGAGCAGGCGGGCGAGCTTGCTGGCCGAGTCGGCGGGGACGGCCCCGGCCTTGGTCAGCCGCCTGCCGACCTTCCTCAGCAGCTTCTCGTCACCCTCGATCAGCTCGGCCTCGACCTCGCGCCAGCGCTCGACGTGCGGGCTCTCCCCGAGCACGGTGCCCTTGACCCGGTCGTCGGCGATCTCGACCAGCCGTACGCCCGCGCCGTTGACCACCGTGGTGACGGCGCGGCGGGTGTCCAGCTCGGCGACGGCCACCAGCGGCGCGCCCCGCGTGTAGGCGAGCACCAGGTCCGCCAGCTCGGCAGGAACGATCTTGGTACTCCGGGTCAGCGGGTGGACGATCTCCTGGCGGACGCCCTTGGCCTTGGGGAGCTTGAGGTGCCAGCCGGGGTCGGTGCCTCCCCTGCGCCGGCGCAGGGTGATGCCCCGGGCGGCGAGCCGCAGATCGGGCGTGTCGAAGTAGAGGGCGACCAGCTGGTGGGTCTTGGGACCCACGACCTCGGTCGAGCCCGGAAGGCCGGTGAGGTCCGGCACCTCGTACTCCACAGGGACGTCGAACTTGTCCTCGATCTCCATTGCCACAGGTCATCCCCTGGATTCTCAGATGTCCGTACGCTTCGCGGTATTCATTGATGCCCCGTCATCCGCACAGGAACCCGAATCGGACGCATTCCCCCAGGGGTGACGGAAACCGAAACCGGGCCCACGGTTCTCGTGAGGACAGGAAACGGGCACGGTGAGCTGCGAGGGGATCGGCTTCCCGCGCACCGGCCGGACATCACGCGATCCCGTCCCGCGGGCGGGACCGGGCCCGGGGCGAGGGGCCTGGGCGAGAGGCCTGGGCGAGGAGCCGGGGCGGGGGTCGGGGCGGGGGCCGGACCCGTCCGTCACCTCTGGGCGACCACGAAGATCCTGCGGAAGGGGAAGACGGTGCCGTACGGCCCGGGAGGGTAGGCCGCGCGCAGGGACACGGCGCAGTCGGCCAGGAAGCGGGTCGACTCGTCGGGGTCCAGCCGGTCGAGCATGGGACGCAGGGCGGTCCCGGTGATCCAGCCGAGCACGGGGTCCTCGCCGGGGAGCACGTGCAGGTAGGTGGTCTCCCAGGCGTCCACCCGGCAGCCCAGGCCGGCCAGCAGGGCCAGGTAGCCCGCCGGGTCGTCGACCGGGGAGCCCGGGGCCAGGTCGCCCAGCCGGTCGCGCCAGGTGCTGCGGCACAGCTCGCGGACCACGGCGTGGCTGGGGGCGTCGAAGTTGCCGGGCACCTGGAAGGCGAGCCACCCCCCGGGTGCGAGCGCCTCCACCCAGCGCGCCAGCAGCTCGCGGTGCCCGGGCACCCAGTGCAGGACCGCGTTGGACACGATCACGTCCACCGGAGCGGACGGGCGCCACGAGGTGACGTCGTCCACCGAGAAGGTCAGGGAGTCCCCGGCCGGGGCTTTCGCGATCATGGCGGGCGAGGAGTCGAACCCGTGGACGCGGGCGCCCGGCCAGCGCCCGGCGAGCTCGGCGGTGAGCTCACCGGTGCCGCAGCCCGCGTCGACCACGCTGCCGGGGCCGGACGCGGCTATCCTGGACACAAGATCGAAGAAGGGCCGGGAGCGCTCGTCGGCGTAGCGGCCGTAAACCGTGGGATCCCACACATCTCTTGACATCAAGATGATTGATACCCGTCGGAATATCTCGATGTCAAGAGAGATAGACTCGGCGCCATGAGCCTGCACCACGCCGACCGTGACGCCGGGCCCGACGCCGGCACGAGGGACGAGGTCGACCTGCTGGTCGCCGCCTGGCGTCAGGAGCGGCCCGACCTCGACGTGGAGCCGCTCCAGGTGCTCAGCCGGGTCTCCCGGCTGGCCCGCCACCTCGACCGTGCCCGCCGGGCCGCCTTCGCCGAGCACGAGCTGGAGACCTGGGAGTTCGACGTGCTCACCGCCCTGCGCAGGGCCGGCGAGCCGTACGAGATGAGCCCGGGGGCGCTGCTGCGCGCGACGCTGGTGACGTCGGGGACCATGACCAACCGGATCGACCGGCTGGCCGCGGCCGGGCTGGTCAGGCGGCGCCCCGACCCCGAGGACCGGCGCGGCGTCCTGGTCTCGCTCACCGACGCCGGGCGAACCCGCGTGGACGGCGCCTTCGCCGACCTGCTCCGCCGCGAGCGCGAGCTCCTGTCGGGCCTGGGGGAACGCGAGCGGCAGGTCCTGTCGGACCTGTTGCGCACGCTGCTCGTCCCCTTCGATACGGGCGACTCCGGAACGCACTGAGCGCCGAGCGCACCGACCGCCCGGGACCCGCGATCGCGACGCCAGCCCGCAGCCCGGGAGCGCCGGGGTCCGGGGATCCGAGGACCCGGGAGCGCCGGGGACGCGGGAGGACCGAGGACGCGGGAGCGCCGGGGACGCGGGAGGGCCGGGAGCCCTGGGGGTCAGCGGACCCGGGGGCTCACTCGCCCAGGCGGTCGGCCAGCTCCAGCCACTCGCTCTCGATCGCGTCCTTCTCCGCGACGATCTCCTTCAGCTCGGCGTCCAGCGAGGCCAGCCGGCCGTAGTCGGCGGCCGCGTCGGCCATGGACGCGTGCAGCTTCGCCTCGCGGCCGTCCAGCTTCTGAAGCTGACGCTCCAGACGGGAGAGTTCCTTGCGGAGCTCGCGCTCGTCCCGCGCCGACAGGCCGGTGCCCGGATCCTTCGCCGCGGTGGCGGAGACCGCCGACGCCGTACCGGAGACCGCGCCCGAGGCCGCCCGCGCGGACACGGCCGCGCCCGAGGCCCGCCGGGCCAGGTACTCGTCCACCCCGCCCGGGAGCATCGACAGCCGGTGGTCGCCGAGCAGCGCCACGGTCTTGTCGGTGACCCGCTCCAGGAAGTACCGGTCGTGGCTCACCAGGATCAGCGTGCCCGGCCAGCCGTCGAGCAGGTCCTCCAGCTCGTTGAGCGTCTCGATGTCGAGGTCGTTGGTCGGCTCGTCGAGCAGCAGCACGTTGGGGTCGTCCATCAGCAGGCGGAGCAGCTGCAGACGACGGCGCTCGCCACCGGACAGGTCGCCGACGACCTTCCACTGCGCGTCGCCCTTGAAGCCGAGACGCTCCAGCAGCTGGGAGGCGGTCCACTCCTTCTTGCCGACCTGGATGAACTTGCGGACCTCCTCGACCGTCTCCAGCACCCGGCGCCCGGGGTCGAGCTCGCCGAGCTCCTGCGACAGGTGCGCCAGGCGGACCGTCTTGCCCTGCACCAGCTTCCCCGAGTCGGGCCGCACCGTACCGGCGAGCAGCCGCAGCAGGGAGGACTTGCCCGACCCGTTCACGCCGATCAGGCCGACCCGGTCACCGGGGCCGAACTGCCAGGTCGTGTGGTCCAGCACCAGCGGCCCCTGCCCCGGCCCGCCGGCGTGCAGGGTGACGTCCTCCAGGTCGTAGACCGTGCGGCCCAGCCGGGCCGCGGCGAACTTGACCAGCTCGACGCTCTCCCGCGCCGGGGGCTCGTCGGCGATCAGCGCCTGGGCGGCGTCGATGCGGAACTTGGGCTTGGAGGTACGGGCGGGCGGGCCCCGGCGGAGCCAGGCGATCTCCTTGCGCATCAGGTTCTGCCGGCGGGCCTCGGAGGCCGCGGCGACCCGGGCGCGCTCGGCCTTGGCCAGCACGTACGCGGCGTACCCGCCCTCGTAGCGCTCGACCGTGCCGTCCACGACCTCCCACGTCCTGGTGGAGACCGCGTCCAGGAACCACCGGTCGTGGGTGACGACCACCAGCGCGGTCCTGCACCCGGCCAGGTGCCGGGCCAGCCAGTCGATGGCCTCGATGTCGAGGTGGTTGGTGGGCTCGTCCAGGATGATGAGGTCGTGCTCGTCGATGAGCAGCTTGGCCAGGGCGGTGCGGCGCCGCTCACCGCCCGACAGGCTCCCCGCGAGCGCGGTCAGGTCGATGTCGCCGAGCAGGCTGGCCAGGATCTCGCGGATGCCCGCGTCACCGGCCCACTCGTGCTCGGACCTGTCGCCGAGGACGATGTCGCGCACCGGCCGGGCCGGATCGAGATCGTCCCCCTGGGAGAGCGACCCGACCTGGAGCCCCCGGTTGTGGGTGACCCGCCCGCTGTTGGGTTTGAGATCACCGGCTATCACCGAGATCAGGGTCGTCTTGCCACCGCCGTTGCGGCCGACCACACCGATGCGGTCACCCGCCTCGATGCCGAGGGAGACGTCGCTGAGCAGGGGCTTGGGACCGTAGGAGTGGGAGACCGACTCAAGATTGACCAGATTCATCGCCACACAAGCGTATCCGCTCCCGGCCGGCGCGACCCCCGCCGCGGACGCCGCCCGGCTCACCGGGCCGGGACGGCCTATCGCACCACCGGGCCGGGGACGGGACCGTGGGCGGTGATCACGTCGCGCGCCACGTCGGCCGCCTTCAGACAGGCGGCCAGCTCGCCCGCGTGCTCCGCCGACCCGGCCAGGAAGGCGCAGGTGGGACCGGACCCGGAGACCAGCGCGCCGAGGGCGCCGTGCTCGCGCCCGGCGGCCAGGGTGCGGGCCAGGGAGCCGCGGAGCCTCACCGCGGCGGGCTGCAGGTCGTTGCTGAGCCCGGCGCCGAGGGCCTCGGCGTCCCCGGAGCGGAGCGCGGCCAGCAGCGGCTCCGCGGCGCGGGGCCAGGCGACCTGCTCGCCGGTGGCCTGGCGCAGCCGGTCGCACTCGGCGTAGACCGTGGCGGTGGACAGGCCGCCCTCGGCCAGCGCGAACACCCAGTGGAAGGTGCCCGACACCTCCAGCGGGGTCAGCCGCTCCCCCCTGCCGGTGCCGACGGCCGTACCGCCGAGCAGGGCGAACGGGACGTCGCTGCCGATGTCGGCGGCGATCTCCATCAGGTCCTCCAGCGGCAGGCCCAGGCCCCACAGCTCGTTGCAGGCCACCAGGGCCGCGGCGGCGTCGGCGCTGCCTCCGGCCATGCCGCCCGCCACCGGGATCGCCTTGCGGATGACCAGGTTCACCCCGTACGAGCGGCCCGCGTGACCGGCCAGCGCGAGGGCTGCCCTGATCGCCAGGTTGTCGCCGTCCTCGGGCACCTGGTCGGCGGACTCGCCCTCCACCCGGACGCTCATCCCGGTCTCCGCGGTGGCCGTGACCTCGTCGAAGATCGAGACGGCGTGGAAGACGTTGACGAGGTCGTGGTAGCCGTCGTCCCGCAGCGGCCCGACGGCGAGCTGCAGGTTGACCTTCGCGGGCACGCGGACGGTCACGGAGTTCATGCGTCCCTCACGGAGGCTCGCTCACTGGTCACGACGACAAATCGTAACGGGCTCCTTCCGCGCTCACGCAGACGGATCGACAAATCACACTATGTACGGTCATCAAGAGGATGATCCAGACGGATCACCATCGGCCGCGTCGTCACCAGCGCCACCATCACCGGCACCCGCACCCGCACCGGCACCGCCACCCGCACCGGTGTCGCGGTTCTCGGCGATCCGCGCGAAGTCTTCCACGGTGAGCTGCTCGCCGCGCGCGGACGGGTCGATCCCGGCCGCCCGCAGCGCCCGCTCGGCGGCGGGGGCGCCGCCCGCCCAGGAGGCCAGGGCGGCGCGCAGTGTCTTGCGGCGCTGCGCGAAGGCCGCGTCCACCACCGCGAAGACCTCCTCGCGGGTGGCCACCGTGCTGGGCGGCTCCCGCCGGGTCATCGCGACCAGGCCGGAGTCGACGTTGGGAACCGGCCAGAAGACCGTACGGCCCACCGGACCGGCCCGGCGCACGTCGGCGTACCAGGCGGCCTTGACCGAGGGGATGCCGTAGACCTTGGAGCCGGGTGCGGCGGCCAGCCGGTCGGCGACCTCGGCCTGAACCATGATCAGGACCTTGCGCAGCGAGGGCTGCGTCTCCAGCAGGTGCAGCACCACAGGAACGGACACGTTGTAGGGCAGGTTGGCCACCAACGCGGTCGGCCGCTCCGCGGGCAGGTCCGCGGGCAGCACGCGCATGGCGTCGGCGAGCACCACGGTCAGGCGGTCGGCCAGCTCGGGCGCGTGCCCGCCGACGGTCAGCGGCAGCTGCCGGGCGAGGACGGGGTCGATCTCCACCGCGATGACCCGGCGGACCTCGGGGAGCAGCGCGAGCGTGAGCGATCCCAGCCCCGGGCCGACCTCGATGACGACGTCGTCGGGATCGAGCCCGGCGACCCGCACGATCTTTCGGACCGTGCCCCCGTCGATCACGAAGTTCTGGCCGAGCTTCTTCGTGGGGCGAATATTCAGCGTATCCGCCAAAGTACGTATTTCCGCTGGACCGAGGAGGCTCATGCTGGTTCCCCGCACGGCGCCACGGATCCGGCACCCGCCGGACCACCGTGCTCTCCCCGTCGTCCGTCTCGATCACCCAAGGTCGCTCTCCAATGCCATCCGACAAGTTTCCCGCACCGAAGCCCGTGCAAGAACGCGTGATGGAGCACGAGGGGTTCCGTTGTGGATAACGTTGCCCTACTCGGGACCAACGGCGAGGAAGGGACCCTTCCCGGTGAAGAGGACGTGAACCAGCCCGGTGTCGAAGGGCTGCGCCCCGCCGATCCCGAGCAGATCGGGAGCTACCGCCTTCTCGGCCGCCTGGGCGAGGGCGGAATGGGAACCGTCTACCTGGCGGTGGCCCCCGCGGGACGGCCGGTCGCGCTCAAGGTGGTGAAGGCCGAGTTCGCGATCGAGGAGGGCTTCGCCTCCCGCTTCCACGCGGAGGTGGAGAACGCCCGCCGGGTGGCCTCCTTCTGCACCGCGCAGGTGCTGGACAACGGCACCGCCGACGACGGCCGGCCGTACATGGTCACCGAGTACATCCCGGGCACGCCGCTCTCCCGCCAGATCTCCGAGCACGGCGCGCTGGAGGCCGGGACGCTGCACGGCGTGGCGCTGGGGGTGGCCGCGGCACTGGCCGCCATCCACGTCGCCGGGCTGGTCCACCGGGACCTCAAGCCGGCCAACGTGATCCTGTCCATGTCCGGCCCCCGGGTGATCGACTTCGGCATCGCCAGGGCACTGGACTCCACGCACAGCTTCACCCGTTCCGGTGAGGTGCTCGGCAGCCCGGGCTGGTGGGCCCCCGAGCAGGTCCGCGGCCTGGAGATCACCCCGGCCGCCGACGTCTTCGCCTGGGGCTGCATGGTCGCGTACGCGGGCAACGGCCGCCACCCCTACGGGCGGGGCGACCTGATGACGATGGCGACCCGGCTGCTCACCACCCCACCGGACCTGGGGGCGCTCCCGGCCCCGCTGAACGACCTGGTCCGGCTGGCGACCGCGATGGACCCCTACCGGCGGCCCAGCGCCCAGGACCTGCTGATCGCCCTGGTGGGGGGCCAGATCGCCGCTCCCTCGGCGCCGGTCCCGCTCCCGGCCGACCCGCCGACCCTGATCGCCACCGACCTGCTGAGCGAGTCGTGGCGGCCGCCCTCGAACGTGGAGCCCGACTCCACCCAGACCCTCAGCGCGCTGAACCTGGCCGAGGGGTTCGACGATCCGGCCACGGCGCCGACCCCCGTTCCCACCGGGTCGCGGGGACGCGGACCGGCACGTCCGGCCGACCCCGCGACACCGCCCCCGGCACCGCCCCCGGTGTCGACGGCCTCGTCGCCCTCGGCACCCTCGGTGGACTCCGCCGATCCCGCGCCGACCAGGGAGATCACCGGAACGGCGGGAGCCCCCGGCAGATCGGGGACCTTCGAGACCCCGGGAGGCCCGGGGACGCGGACGGATCCGGGGACACGGACGGACCCGGGCACGTGGACGGACCCGGCATCGGTGGCCGGCTCGCGTTCCGGCTCCCCCGAGGCGCCCGCACGCCCCTCCCCCGGCCCCTTCCCCCCGTTCGTATCGCCGTCGTCCTTCCCGCCGGGAGCCGATCCCGCGACCTCGCCCTCGCGCTCGCGCTCGTTCACCACCCCCCTGCCCGACCGGGGCGAGGACCGCGAGGAGAGCCGGAGGGCCACAACCCTGCCGCCGTCGTCGCCGTCGTCGCCGTCGTCCCCGTCGTCGCAGGGGTTCCAGGGGTTCCGGCCGCGTCCCCCCTCCGAGGCCGGGCCACCCGCGCCGCCCGCCCGGGAGCAGCCGCCCGCCCGGGAGGAGGAGTCCGCCAGGACCGCTCCCCGCAAGCGCTGGCTCTTCGCCGGGCTGGCCGCGCTCGCGGCACTGCTCGTCACGATCGTCGTGCTGCTGAACACCGGCGGGCCGGGCGCCGGATCGGACGGCACCGGATCGGACGGCACCGGATCGGACGGCGGGCCGACGAGCGCGCGGACCGGCAACCTCGCCGGTACCGGCGCCACCGACGTGGGCCGCAGCATCGCCGTCGGCTCCCCCGTCGAGGGTCTCCGGTTGATCATCCCGCGTTCCCCGACCTGCGGCCTGACCTCGTACCGGGAGACCTCCCCGGCCCGCGGGCACTTCTGCACGATCCCGTGGACGCTGGTCAACACCGGCGGGACGCCGGTCACGCTCGACGGTGCCCCGCCCATCGTCCTCGACGACCGCGGCGCGACCCATTCGCCCGCCGCAGTCTCGACCGTGCCGCCGTCCACCCTCCCCCCGGGAACCCGGGCGGACGGCGTCCTCGTGTACGACCTGCCGCCCTCCCGCAGGCCCGCCAGGCTGACCGGCGTGATCGTCGAGGGAGGCAACAGAACAGAGGTGAGGCTCTCGTGAGGCCGCTGCTCGCCGTCCTGGCCGCGACCGCGGTCGCCCTGTGGCCCGCCGGGGCTCCCCTGGCCGCCCGGACCCCCCTGAACGCCGCCTCGGCCTGCTCCGGGACGGGCACGGGCGACTTCGACGGCGACGGCGTGGACGACGTCGCGGTGGGCGACCCGTTCGCCGACCACCCCGGCGGGCTCGCGGGCGCCGGGGCCGTGCACGTGCTGTCCGGCCGCGAAAAAGACGGCAGGACCCTGGCCGCGCCCCGGCCCGGGGCCGGGGACGGTTTCGGCTGGTCGGTACGGCTGGCCGAACTCGACGCCGACGGCTGTGCCGACCTGCTGATCGGCGCGCCGTACACGGACGTGGAGGGCGTCAAGGACGCGGGAGCGGTCTACGTGGTCCGCGGCGGCCCGCAGGGCGGGACGGCCCGGCTGGTGGCCCCCGAGCCCGAGGCCGACGCGCACTTCGGCTGGTCCCTGACCTCCGGCGCGACGCTGGTGGCGGTGGGCGCCCCGCACGAGGACGCCGACGGCGTGGCCGACTCCGGCGCGGCCTACCTGTTCGACGCCTCCGCACCCGGCACGGGCAGGAGGATCTCCCAGCAGACCGAGGGCGTCTCGGGCAACGGCGAGGACGGGGACATGTTCGGCTGGTCGCTGGCGATCGGCAAGATGGGCGGCGAGCCGGGCGACCTCGACCTCGCGGTCGGGGCCCCGTTCGAGAACGACGACGGCGCGGGACAGCAGACGGGCGAGGGCAAGCTCGACTCGGGGTCGATCGCGGTCGTCTTCGACGTGGGCCGGGAGCGGGACGAGTACCGGAGCAGGAAATGGGACCTGCGCCAGGTCGTCGCCGCGGAGGCGGGCGACCGGTTCGGGTACGCGATGGCCTACGCCGAGCAGGGCGACGTCGGCTACCTGGCGGTGGGAGCCCCGCTCGGCGACGCCGACGGGGTGCAGAACTCCGGCATCGTCCAGCTCTTCCAGGCGTCGAGCTCCCTGGAGATCACCGCCTCGGCCACCTTCCACCAGGACACCGGAGCCGCCCCCGGGGAGGGGTACGGCTCCTCGCTGGCCCTCACCGCCGAGGGAGGCGTCCGGCTGGCCGTGGGCGTGCCCTTCGACGGCACCGACCGGCGTGGCGGCGTGCACCTGATGACGGTGGGCGACGGGACGCCGGGTCGCACGATCTCCCAGAGCGGGGCCGGTGACCACTTCGGCTGGTCGGTGGGCTTCAGCGGCAACCGGCTGGTCGTCGGCGCCCCCGACCGGGGAGGCTCGGGGGCGGTCGTCCTGCTGGGCCGTAACGACGCCGAGGGGGTCGTGCTCGCTCCGGGAACCGGCAGGGTCCCGCTCCTCGACGGCGCCGTTCCCGTCGAGTTCGGTGCCGGCGTGGGCTGACCCGCTTCCACGCCTCCCGCGCTTTCCGTACCGCCCCGGCTCCGGGACGGACGCTCACCAGGCGCCGAAGACGGTCTCCCCGTTGGCGTTGACGGCGGCGGCGAGGTCGGCGACGTCCATCCCCTTGACCTCGGCGAGGCAGCGCAGCGTGAGCGGGATGAGGTAGGGGGCGTTGGGCTTGCCCCGGTGCGGCGTGGGAGGCAGGTAGGGGGCGTCGGTCTCGACGAGGACGAGCTCCGCGGGCGCGACCCGCGCGGCCTCGCGCAGGTACCCGGCGTTCTTGTAGGTGACCGGCCCGGAGAACGACATGAAGTACCCGGCGGCGACGCACCGCTTCGCCATCTGGGCGTCCCCGGAGAAGCTGTGGAAGACCACGATCTCGGGGGCACCCTGCTCGGCCAGCACGCGCAGCACGTCGTCGTGGGCCTCGCGGTCGTGGATCACCAGGGCCTTGCCGGTCCGCCTGGCGATCTCGATGTGCGCCCGGAAGCTCGCGTGCTGGTCCTCCTTGGAGGCCCAGTCGCGGTAGTAGTCGAGCCCGGTCTCGCCCACCGCCCTGACGTGCGGCAGGCGGGCCAGCTCCTCGATCTCGGCGAGGGTCTCCGGCGTCGCGGAGTGCGCCTCGTTGGGGTGGACGGCCACCCCGGCGTAGACGTCGGCGTGCAGCGCCGCCGTCTCGGCGTTCCAGCGCGAGGAGGGCAGGTCGTAGCCGATCGTGACCAGCCGGCTCACCCCGACGGCGCGGGCCTCGTCCAGGATGCCCTCGACCCCGACCCGGGCCGCCTGCGCCGCCTGGGCGACCGGGTCCCCCGAGGACGCCCGGCGGTCGCCCACCATGATGTCCAGGTGGCAGTGGCTGTCGAACACCTCTACCGGCAGGGGTTCGGGGGCGGCGGGAAGCTTCGTGGCGCTCACGTCGTCCAACCTACCGAGAAGCCGGTACGGCCCGCGCCGGGCCCCGGCCACCGCGACGGCCCGCACCCGCGGGCACGGGCCGTCGCGACGGGCACGGGCCCGGCCGTCACTCCGCCAGGCGGGCCAGCTCCTCGTCGACGATCTTCGGGTCGAGCTTGGCGAACAGCGGGGTGGGAGGGGCCAGGGGGGAGCCCACCCGGATCGGCATCGACTCCCAGCGCGCGGCCCCCTCGTAGGACCCGGTGATGATCGGGTAGGTCCGGCCGTCGTCGTCGGTGACCTCGTGGATCTCCGGCATGCCCGACCAGACGCCGGTGCCGCCGAGCATCGCGTAGATCTTGTTCGACGAGTTGGGCAGCACCGGGGTCAGCAGGGTCTTGGCGTCGTCCACCACCTGCAGCGCCACGTGCAGGATGGTCTTCACCCGCTCGGGGTTGTCCTTGATCTTCCAGGGCTCCTGCTCGGCCAGGTACCTGTTGGCCTCCCGGATGACCTCGAACGCCTCGTTCGTCGCGTTCTTGAACCGGCAGTGCTGGAACTCGGCCGCGGCCTTGGGGAAGGCCCCGCGGCTGCGCTCCAGCATCGTCCGGTCGGCCGGGGTGAACTCGCCCGCCTCGGGGATGACCCCGAAGTTCTTGGCGGCCATCGAGATCGACCGGTTCACCAGGTTGCCCCAGGCGGCCACCAGCTCGCCGTTGTTGCGGTTGAGGAACTCCGACCAGGTGAAGTCGGTGTCCTGGTTCTCAGGACCGGCCACCGCGATGTAGTAGCGCAGCGCGTCGGCGTCGTAGCGCTCCAGGAAGTCGCGCACGTAGATGACGACCTGGCGGGAGGAGGAGAACTTGCGTCCCTCCATGGTCAGGAACTCGCTGGAGACCACCTCGGAGGGCAGGTTCAGCGCGCCGAGCGAGCCCGGCTCGCCCCCGCGGGCGGCCTGGCCGTTGTAGCCGAGCAGCATCGCCGGCCAGATCTCCGCGTGGAAGACGATGTTGTCCTTGCCCATGAAGTAGTACCCCAGGGCCTCGGGGTCCTGCCACCACGCGCGCCACGCCTCGGGGTCACCGGAGCGGCGGGCCCACTCGATGGAGGCGCTCAGGTAGCCCACGACCGCGTCGAACCAGACGTAGAGCCGCTTGTTGGCCTGATCGCTCCAGCCCTCCAGCGGGATCGGCACGCCCCAGTCGAGGTCGCGGCTGATCGCCCGGGGGTGCATGTCGCCGAGCATGTTGAGGGCGAACTTCAGCACGTTGGGCCGCCAGTCGCCCTCCTTGGAGCTCAGCCACGACGCCAGCACCTCGGCGAACGCGGGCAGGTCCAGCATGAAGTGCTCGGTCTCCACGAAGACCGGCGTCTCGCCGTTGACCTTGCTGACCGGGTTGATCAGCTGGACCGGGTCGAGCTGGTTGCCGCAGTTGTCGCACTGGTCGCCGCGGGCGCCGTCGTAGCCGCAGATCGGGCAGGTGCCCTCGATGTAACGGTCGGGCAGGGTGCGCCCGGTGGAGGGCGAGATGGCGCCCATGGTGGTCTGCGGGAAGATGTAGCCGTTGGCGTGGAGTCCCTTGAAGATCTCCTGCGCCACCGCGTAGTGGTTCTCCGTGGTGGTCCGGGTGAACAGGTCGTAGGAGAGACCCAGCGCCTGGAGATCCTCGACGATCACCCGGTTGTAGCGGTCCGCGAGCTCGCGGGCGGTGAGGCCTTCCTTGTCGGCCTGCACCTGGATCGGGGTGCCGTGCTCGTCGGTCCCGCTCACCATGAGGACCTTGTTGCCCGCCATCCGCTGGTAGCGGCTGAAGACGTCGGACGGCACGCCGAATCCGGAGACGTGCCCGATGTGGCGAGGGCCGTTGGCATAGGGCCAGGCGACCGCGGTCAGGATGTGCTGGGACATGGTGTCAAGCCTAAGGGACGCGGGCTCGGACCTCGCTCAGGTTTCCTCGCCCACCCGCCCGTCGGCGGTCTTGTGGTCCGCCGTGACGCCCGCCACCGGCACCGCTGCCGCGGGGACGTCGGCGGTGCCCACGGCACCGGCCGCGGAGGCGTCCAGCGGCGTCTGGGGCCCGCCCACGCTCACCGGGACGTCGGCCGGGTCGCCCGCCGCGGCCCGGCTGACGGCCTCGGCGGCCTCCTCGGCCGCGGAGGCGGCCACGTCGATGGGCGTCTCCTTGGTACGGCGGATGCCGAGGATGCTGATGAACAGGGCCGCGAAGATCGTCTGGAAGCTCACGATCAGCGCGGTGGCCGAGGGCACGACGAGGCGCAGCGACTCCGAGGGGATCAGCGGGCCGAAGCTGCGCGTCTGCCAGTGGACCAGCGAGGCGACCAGGCCCGCCAGGCCCGCCAGGGCCAGCAGGCCGCCGACCACGAGCCCCTTCTCCAGGGAGACGATGTCGACGAGCTTGCGCACCCGGGGGCTCTCCGGCAGGAAGCCCTCCTCGGCCGCGTACACCTTGGCGAACAGGGCGAACAGCACCGCCTGGAAGCCGATCACCACCATGGCGGAGGCACCGACCAGGGTGTCGACGTCGAAGGCGAGCTTGCCGATGTAGACCGGCCCGAAGGTCAGCGCGGCGCCCGCGACCAGGCCGAGGGTCATCACGACCAGGCCGGGGATGAAGAACAGCCAGCGCGGGCTGTAGAGCAGCAGGAAGCGCAGGTGGCGCCAGCCGTCCCGCCAGGAGCGCAGGTGCGGCGGGCGGGAGCGCCCGTCCGGCGAGAGCGTGGTGGGCACCTCGCGCACGTCCAGCCCGGACAGGGTGGAGCGGACCACCATCTCGCTGGCGAACTCCATGCCGCCGGTCTGCAGGCCGAGCCGCAGGATGGCGTCGCGCCGGAAACCGCGCAGGCCGCAGTGGAAGTCGCCGATCGCGCTGGGGAAGAACAACCGGCCGATGAAGGAGAGCACCGGGTTGCCCAGGTAGCGGTGCAGCGGGGGCATGGCGCCCGGCGCGATGCCGCCCTTGAACCGGTTGCCCATGACCAGGTCGGCACCGTCGCGGAGCTGCTCGACGAACGGCAGCAGCGCGGTGAAGTCGTAGGAGTCGTCGGCGTCGCCCATGATCACGTAACGGCCCCGGGCGGCGCGGATGCCGCCCATCAGCGCGTTGCCGTACCCCTTGGCGTCGACGTGCACGACGCGGGCACCGGCCTCGCGCGCGATTTGCTGGGAGCCGTCCGTGCTGCCGTTGTCGGCGATCAGGACCTCCCCGTCGATCCCGTGTTCCCGCATGCAGGCGAGCGCCTTGCGTACGCAGGTCTCCACGGTCTCCGCCTCGTTCAGACAAGGCATGACCACGGTAAGTTCCACGTCTCAACCCTTCACTCACGGCACAGCTCAATCTCACCATGATGCCCTCTGCGGCCGGGTGCCCGGGTCAACTCCCCGAAACGGCTGGCATCCTGTAATGCATGGTGACCGTCACCGACCGCCCTCGCCTGGACGCCCCCCCGCCTGGGCGGGGTGCCCGCCTGCGAGCCTTCCTGCACCGGCATCGGCTCTTCGCGGCCGTCCTCGCGCTGGCGTTCCTGCTGCGCGTGGTCACCATGCTCGGCTACGGCCCGGCCCTGTGGTTCAACGACTCCTACGAGTACGTCTCGGGGGCCGTCAACCCGAGCCGTCCCAGCGCCCTGCGCCCGAACGGCTACTCCTTCCTGCTGTTGCTGCTGAGGCCGCTGCACAGCTTCGCGCTGGTGGCCTTCCTGCAGCACCTGATGGGCCTGGGCGTCGCGGTCCTGATCTACACCCTGCTGCGCGGCAGGTTCGGGCTGCCCGCCTGGGGGGCGACGCTGGCCGCGGTGCCGGTGCTGTTCGACGCGTACCAGATCCAGCTCGAACACCTGATCATGTCCGACGTGATGTTCATGCTGCTGGTCGTGGGCGTGATCACGCTGGTGCTCTGGCACCGGCGGATGTCCTGGCGGCTCGGCGCGGTGATCGGGCTGATGCTGGCCCTGACCGCCCTGACCCGGTCGATCGGCCTGCCGATCCTCGCGCTGGTCGTGGTCTACCTGCTGGTCAAGCGCACGGCCTGGAGGACGATCGCGGCGATGATCACCGCGTGCGCTCTTCCGGTGGTCGGCTACATGGCCTGGTTCGCCTCGGCGCACGGCAACTTCGCGATGACCAACAGCGACGGCGCGATCCTCTACATGCGGACGTCGCTGTTCGCCGACTGCACGAAGATGGGGATCGACCCGCGCGAGGAGCTGGACCTGGCGCTGCTGTGCATCAGCGCGCCGCCGAGCGAGCGCCACTTCTCCGGGCAGAAGTACCTGTGGTGGGCGCAGAACGGCCAGCGCTTCCACGCCTTCGGGGTGGGCAGCACGTTCACCCCGGAGATGAACAAGACCGCGGGCGCGTTCGCCCAGCGGGCCATCCTGTCCCAGCCGCTGGACTACCTCGGCATCGTGGCCGGCGACTTCTTCCGCGCCTTCCACTGGGGCCGGCCGCGCTTCCCCGACGCCGTGACCTACCTGCAGTACGAGTTCCCGCCGACGATCAAGGTCCTGCCGGTCTGGTCGTCCTACCGGGGCAGCACCGACACCGACGCGCGCGCGTACGACCCCGGCCTGCGGGTCGCGGCGATCCAGGACAAGCCGCGCGTGATCGGCACCGAGCTCAACGATCCCTGGGCCACGTTCATGCAGGGCTACCAGCGGGTCGTCCGGCTGCCCGGCATCGTGATCGGCGCGCTGCTGCTGGTCGGCCTGGCCGGGGTGGTGGTGCGCTGGCGCACGCTGGGCGGGGCCGTGCTGCTGCCGTGGCTGGCCGCGTTCGGGCTCATCCTGGCCCCGGCGGCGACCGCCGAGTTCGACTACCGCTACTTGCTGCCCGCGGTGCCGCTGGCCTGCATGGCCGCGGCGATCACGCTGCGCCGCGGGTTCTCCCGGCCCGCCGCCCCTGCCGCCCCCGTCACCGCCTCGCCCGCCACCGCGGCGGTCACGCCGGAACCGGCCGGGCCCGGCACCCCGGACCCCGCGTGACGCTCCCGCGCGACCGGTCCTCGCGGGACCCGCGTCCCCGTCCCCGTTCCGTCACACCCAGCCGCGGAACATCATCCGCGCCCACCACTGCGAGTGCGGGACGACCTCGGCCACCAGCACCGGGTACAGCCACCAGAGGTTGACCAGCGCCAGCAGGGTGAAGGCGCCCACGACCGCGGCGCCGATCGCCCTGCGGTTGGGCGTGGCGCCGGCCCGGCCGATGACCAGCCCGGCGGCCATGGTCAGCGCGAGGATCATGAACGGCACCATGGTGATCGCGTAGAACAGGTACATGGTCCGGTTGTCGGCCAGGGCGTAGTAGAACCAGGGCAGCCAGCCCGCGGCGTAGGCGAGCAGGACGGCTCCGGCGCGCCAGTCGCGGGTGGCGACGTACCAGGCGATCATGGCGACGAGCGCGGCCAGCCCGGCGTACCAGATGACCGGGGTGCCGACGCCGAGCACGGCCTCGGCGCAGTCGCCGGTGCCGCACCGTCCCTTGGGTGTCTGGTAGTGGAACGCGACCGGCCGGGACAGCAGGGGCCAGGTCCACGGGGCCGACTGGTAGGGATGCGGGTCCTCCAGCCCGGTGTGGTAGCCCAGCACCTGGACGTGGTAGCTCAGCCAGGAGCGCAGCGAGTCGAAGACGAAGAAGCCCGGCCCCTGGGAGGTGGCCTGTGCCCAGTTGCGGCCCCAGCCGCCCGCGGAGGCGAACCAGCCTGCCCAGGAGACGACGTAGGTCAGGACGGGGAGCAGTCCCAGGGACAGGATCGCTCCGGTGAGGTCTTTGTGGATCATGCCGGTGTAGGGGCGGCGCAGGCCGACGGCGCGGCGGGCTCCGGCGTCCCAGGCCAGGGTCAGGACGGTGAAGGCGATCAGGAAGAAGACTCCCGACCATTTGACCGCGCAGGCCGCGCCCAGGCACAGGCCGGCGGCGATGCGCCAGGGGCGCGGGCCCAGGTGGGGGCCGCGATCGGAGAGGGGGGAGTTTTCGTACCAGTCGACCAGGCGGGTGCGGGCGTGGTCGCGGTCGGCGACCAGGCAGGCGAAGCCGGCCAGGACCCAGAACATCAAGAAGATGTCCAGCAGCGCGGTGCGGGAGAGCACCAGGTGCAGGCCCTCGACCGCGAGCAGCAGCCCGGCCAGGCAGCCCAGCATGGTCGAGCGGGTCATCCTGCGCGCGGTACGGGCCAGGATCAGGATCGAGGCCACCCCGACCACCGCGGCGGCGAAGCGCCAGCCGAACGGGGTCATCCCGAACAGCTGCTCACCGGCACCGATCATCCACTTGCCCAGCGGAGGATGGGCCACGTACAGCGGGCAGGGATCGGCCTCCGGCGGGGCGCACTTCACCAGGAAGTCGGTCTGCCCCGCGATGATCATCCGGTCGGCGACGGGGTCCTTCACCGTGCCGAGCGAGGCCCGTTCCACGCCGTGGTGGATCAGTGCCCAGGCGTCCTTGACGTAGTAGGTCTCGTCGAAGACGACCGCGTGCGGCCGTCCCAGGCCGGTGAACCGCAGGACGCCCCCGAGGGCCGCGACCAGCAACGGCCCCAGCCAGCCCCAGGGGGTGTTCTCCGGCACAGGCGGCACGAGGCGATCCCGCATTACTCCCATTTAGGGAATTATGATGATGAATCAGCCTCGATGGACAGCGTCATAGAGATCGCGTTTGGGGATCCCCGCCGCCTTGGCCACGTCCACGATCGCCTGTTTCCTCGGCGTCCCCGTCTCCTCGCGTCGCGCGACCTCCTCGACCAGGTCCCCGATCACCGGTGGCAGCGCCGCCCGGACGTACCCGGCGACGACCACGGTGATCTCCCCCTTCACCCCGCCGGCCGCCCATTCGGCCAGCTCGCCGAGCCCGCCCCGCCGTACCTCCTCGTAGGTCTTGGTCAGCTCGCGGCAGACCGCGGCCCGCCGGTCCGCGCCGAACGCCTCCGCCATCGCCGCCAGCGCGGCGTGCAGCCGGTGCGGCGCCTCGAAGAACACCATGGTGCGCTCCTCGGCCGCGAGCGCCGCGAGCCGCCGGGAGCGCTCACCGGACTTGCGCGGCGGGAAGCCCTCGAAGCAGAACCGGTCGCTGGGCAGCCCGGAGACGGCCAGCGCCGTGGTCACCGCGGACGGGCCGGGCAGCGAGGTGACCGTGATCCCGGCCTCCACCGCCAGGTGGGTCAGCCGGTAGCCGGGGTCGGAGACGCCGGGCATGCCCGCGTCCGTGATGACCAGGACCGTCCTGCCCTCCTGGAGCGCCGCGAGGAGCTCGGCGGCCCGGCCGGCCTCGTTGGCGTCGTAGTAGGACACGACCCGCCCGCCGATCTCCGCGCCGATCTCCCCGGCCAGCCTCCGCAGCCGCCGGGTGTCCTCGGCCGCCACCACGTCGGCGCTCTCCAGCGCCTGGCGCAGCCGCGGCGAGACGTCCCCGGCCTGCCCGATCGGAGCTCCTGCCAGCACAAGCCTGCCGTTTTCCGTCACCGTTCCATCCTCCCGCATTCCGGATGGACCCCCTGCCTGGGGAGAAATTCCCTAATTAGACCTGTAGGAGGCATTTCCTGGGCTGATGAAGGCGAGGTCCCCGTACGATGTCCGGGTGGCCGTGACCGACTTCACCGACCAGGCGTCAGATCAGCCGGAGTCGAAGCCCCCCGCGGGGCCGACGATCTCCCTGCGCGACCGGCTGGTGCCGCCGATGCCCGACGGCGCCCTGTGGGGCTGGCTGGGCCCGTTGCTCATCGCGGCGTTCGGCGCGATCCTGCGGTTTGTCAACCTCGGCCACCCGCACGCGGTCATGTTCGACGAGACCTACTACGCCAAGGACGCCCTGGCGCTGACCACCTTCGGCGCCGAGCACAACGTGGTCAAGGACGCCGACAAGATCATCATGGGTGGCGGCACCGGCATCTGGCAGCAGTGCGCGCCGGCCGAGGTCGACAAGTGCGCCTCCTACGTGGTGCATCCTCCGCTGGGCAAGTGGATGATCGGTGCCGGTGAGCAGCTGTTCGGGATGACCCCGTTCGGCTGGCGCTTCGCCGCCGCGGTGGTCGGGGTGGCCTCGATCCTGATCCTGGCCCGTACCGCGCGCAGGATGACCCGCTCGACCATGCTGGGCTGCCTGGCCGGGCTGCTGCTCGCGGTCGAGGGCCTGCACCTGGTGCTCTCCCGCACCGCGCTGCTGGACATCTTCTTGATGTTCTGGGTCCTGGCCGGCTTCGCCTGCCTGGTCGCCGACCGCGACCACGCCCGCACCCGCCTGGTCGACTGGTACGAAAACTCCCCCCTCTCCGATCGCGGCCCCCACCTGGGCCCGCGCCCCTGGCGCATCGCCGCCGGCCTGTGCCTGGGCGCGGCCTGCGCGGTCAAATGGTCGGGAGTCTTCTTCCTGATCGCCTTCACCGTCCTGACCCTGGCCTGGGACGCCGGAGCCCGCCGCGCCGTCGGCCTGCGCCGCCCCTACACCGGCATGATCCACAAAGACCTCACCGGAGCGATCCTGTCCCTGGGACTGCTCCCCGTCCTGACCTACGTCGTCTCCTGGGCAGGCTGGTTCGCCTCCGCGGGCGGCTGGGGCCGCAACTGGGCACAGGCCACCTCCCAGGGGCCGGGCTTCTTCGTCTTCGACTCGCTGCGCTCCTGGCTGAGCTACCACGTCCAGGTGCTGGGCTTCCACACCGGGCTGGCGACCCCGCACAACTACCAGTCCGAACCGTGGACCTGGCCGCTGCTGCTGCGCCCGGTCGCGTTCTTCTACGAGAGCCCCAAGGGCTCCTGCGGCGCCGACAGCTGCTCGCAGGCCGTGCTCGGCGTCGGCACCCCGGTCATCTGGTACGGCGGCCTGGCCGCGCTCGTCGCCATGATCGCCTGGTACGTCGCCACCCGCGACTGGCGCGCCGGAGCCGTCCTGCTCGCCTACGCCGCGGGCTGGCTGCCCTGGTTCTACTGGGCGATCGCCGACAACCGGACCATGTTCCTGTTCTACGCGATCCCCATGGTGCCCTTCATGATCCTGGCGATCGTGCTCGCGGCCGGGCTGATCCTGGGCCCGGTGAGCGCCACCCCGGTCCGGCGGATGGTCGGCGCCGCGGTCGTGGGCGCCTTCGCCCTGCTGGCGCTGGTCAACTTCTGGTGGCTGTACCCGGTGCTCACCGGCGAGCTCATCCCGTACGCCGAGTGGAGTTCACGAATGCTCTTCAAGAAGGGCTGGATCTGAGAGCCCGGATATGAGCCACTTGGAAGACATTTCTTAGGGTAGGCGCCGTGCAGGATCCATTACGTCACGTTCATCGTCAGAGCAGGCCCGTATACGGCAGACTTCGAGGCATGCCTGCACCGGACGTGGCCGCGCTCCTGTCCGAGCTGGAGCGTTCCGAGCCCGCCTCCGCCGAGCACGCCCGCAGCGCGATCGACTGGCTCACCGGCGGCGAGCCGCTGGAGACGATCACCCAGCTCAACGTGTGCGAGTTCCTCTGGTACACCCTGCCCTGCAAGGTCACCGGGGACCGCGTCGCGATCGCCCGGGCGCTGGGCCGCCTGCTGCGGCTGGGCGGCCTGGAGCGCTACGCCGCGCTCTGCTCCTCGTCCACGACCACCCACATCCTGCGCACCTACGCCCGGCTGGGCGAGGACGCCGGTACGGCCGCCTACCAGAGCGCCCTGGACGCCACCGGCGTGCTCCCGCCCGACGTTCCCGAGCTGCGGTGGAGCTCGATCATGGGCCCGGAGGAGCTGGGCGCGCACGGCGCCTGCTCGGCCGCGCTGGAGCTGGCCATCGTCTCCGGCGAGCTCGTCCCCGACCCCGGCGAGTCCCTGCCCTCCGCCGAGGGGCGCCGTCGGCTCACCAGCCGCTGGCTCACCGCGCCCCGTCCCGAGCTGGGCGGCGACAACTGGCTCCACCGCGTCCAGGGCGAGCGGCTCAACCGCTGGGTGCTGGGCCGGGGCACCGCCTGGCGCGAGCTCGCCCAGCCCTTCGAGGTACGGCTGCACGCCCCCATCCCGGCGCCGCGGGAGGCCCACCTGGACGCGCTGCGCTGGCTGCTGGAGGCCGGCCGGCGGACCGGCGGCGTCCCGCTGACCCAGCGGCACAACCTGGCCCGTTCCGTGCTCGCGGAGAGCCCCTGGAGCGGCGCCGAGCTGGCGGCCGTCCGCGAGGTGGCCCAGGACCAGATGGGCGCGCTGCGGCGGACCGGCAGGCGCCTGGTGACCACCCAGGCGGGCGAGCGCCTGCTGGGCGACGCCGACCTGCTCTGGGAGACCGTCACCGCCGCGCTGCTCGCCCCCGAGTCCGGGGAGAACGGCTTCCGCGCCTCGGCCAGGGAGGTGGCGCTGATGCTGCTCGCCGACGGCGCCCCGGCCGACCGCGACCACGTCGCCGCGGTGATCGACTGCGCGGAGTGGCAGACCGCGGAGGTCGACGCCTCGCTCAACGAGCTAGGCAAACGCCTGGACGCCTTCGGGCTGCGGGCCGGGGGCCGCCTCACCGCGGCCGGTCGCTCCGCCGCCCTGGCCGCCCTGCGCGGCCACGCCCTGCGGCCCCGCCAGTACGTCAACATGACCTGACCCGCGGGCCCGGCCGTCCCGCGATCCCCGGCCTTGCGACGACCACGACGGCGGCCGGGGCGTCGGCCGGGGCGGCTGTACGACGGCGGTCACGGTCCGTGCGACGACCACGACGGTGGTCATGGCGACGACCAGGGCGAGGGCCTGTCGGGAAGGCCGACTATCTCTCGCGTGAACGGGCAGTGGCCAGGGGTGTCCGAGTCCACTTCCGGCGGCCGCGGCCCGTCGGCATCCTCCCCGCCCGCCTCCGGTGTCCCGCCGACGGGACCGGAGGCCCCCGCCCGCTCCGCCGCGCCCGCCGAGAACGCCGTACCGGCCGAGAACGTCGTACCGGACGGGAGCGCCGTAGCGGGTGCGCCCGCGGGGGCGGCCGTGCCGGAGACCGTCACGGCGGCCCCGGAACCGATCCTGACGTCCGCGGGGCCCCTCGTGCTGCCCGGTGTCCCGCCCGCGCCCCCCGGCAGGGCCGCGGCCGTCGCCCCGGACAGGGTCGTGCCCCCGGAGGCTCCGGCCGGCGTCTCCCCGGCGCTGCCGTTCGGCCGTCCCGGACGCTCGATGAGCGGCAACCCGTTCGTGTTCGGCTTCACCGCCGCCCTGGGCGTGCTCACCGCCTGGTGGCTGGTGCAGGCGGTGGTGACGGTGAGCTCGGTGCTGATCCTCATCATCGTCTCGCTCTTCCTGGCCATCGGCCTGAACCCGGCGGTCGAGTTCCTCCAGCGGCGCCGGGTCCCGCGGTCGGGTGCCATCACCGTCGTCTTCCTGGGCGTCATCCTGGTCTTCGTGGTCGTCGGGCTGGCCATCGTCCCCCCGCTGACCACCCAGTCCACCCAGTTCGTCGCCGAACTCCCGCAGTACGTCCAGGAGCTGCAGAACAACCCGCTCATCCGCGACCTGGACCAGCGCTTCCAGATCCTGGAGAAGCTCCAGCAGTACGTCACGAGCGGGGCCTTCGGCACCCAGATGTTCGGCGGCGTGCTCGGCATCGGGTCGGTCGTCATCGGCGCGGTCTTCAACTCGCTGACGGTCCTGGTGCTGACGCTGTACTTCCTGGGCTCGCTCAAGTCGCTCAAGCGGATGGCCTACCGGCTGTTCCCCCGGACCCGCCGCAACCGCGCGGCCCTGCTGGGCGACCAGATCATCGACAGCATCGGCGGGTACGTCGCCGGAAACCTGATCATCTCGCTCATCGCGGGTGTCACGACCTTCATCTTCCTGAGCATCATGAAGGTCCCCTACGCCCTGGCGCTCTCCCTGATCGTGGCGCTCACCGACCTCATCCCGCTGGTCGGCGCCTTCATCGGCGCGGGCGTCGCCTCCCTGGTGGGCTTCTTCGTCTCCCCGACCGTCGGCATCGTCTGCCTGGTCTTCTTCACGATCTACCAGCAGATCGAGAACTACTGGATCGCGCCGGCCGTGATGAAGAGCTCGGTCGACGTGCCACCGCTGGCCACGATCGTCGGAGCCCTGCTAGGCGGCGCGCTGCTGGGCGTGCTGGGCGCGCTGCTCGGCATCCCGATCGTCGCCGCGGTCCTGCTCATCGTCCGGGAGGTGGTCCTGCCCCGGCAGGAACGCTCCTGACCCGCCGGATCCCCGACTCGGCCCGGCCCGTTCGCGGTCGAGCCCGGTCCCGGTGGGGCCCGGCCCTGATCGGACCGGGTGTGTCGGACCGGGTGTGTCGGACCGGGTGTGTCGGACCGGGCCGGTGGGCCGGAGACGGACGGAGAGCCGTGGCGACCCGAGGCCGCGCCGTAAAGATTTCTGCTTCTTAACCCCAAAAAATCGGTAGATCACGACAACATGCGATAAAAGATCGTTTGTAACTACTGTCTCTTCTTGGGGTATACGTGAAGAAGCACCTCCGACTTCTTGCGGCCCAGCTGTTCGCCGCCGTCCTCGTCCTCACCGCTCTCTCCGGCCCCGCCCGCGCCGACACCCCGGTGGGCGACGCCCAGCTCGCCGCCGAATGGCAGGCCGCGTGGGACACCCACCGGTTCTACGAGAACACGCCGCCCGCACCGGGCTCGGGCCGGAGCCGGGCCGAGGACAGCATCTCCATCACGATCGACGCCCCGATCTCCCGGGTGTTCCCGGCGTACATCGACTTCGAGAACCACATCGGCAAGCACTCCTTCCTGAAGCGGGTCGTCACCCACAGGGACCGGTTCGTGGGGGCCGAGCGCCACATCGACCTGACCGCCGTCGAGGAGATCCCCTACGAGGGCACGACCGTCACCATCAACACGCACGCCCAGCAGCGCGTCAACTACCAGGGCCACTACTACGAGACGGACAGCTGGACGTTCCCGGGCGTCGTCACCCACCAGAAGATCGTCTTCACGAGGCTGTCCGGTACGAGGACCGAGGTCACCGAGTACCTCACCTTCGAGGCGGACACCTCCATGATCGACTTCGCCATCGCGAACGGGGTCGCCTCCCACCAGGCGACGCAGGCCGCCCTGAAGCAGGCGATCGAGAACCACGATCTCTGACCCCTTCCACGGGCGTCCGTCCCCTCGACCTCCTCCCGGGCCGTCCGGCCCTCACGTGAACCCCTGACCCCCCGGCCGGGACCGCGCCCCGTCGCGCGTCCCGGCCGTCGCGCGTCCCGGGCGTCGCACGTCCCTCGCACACCGGGTCCTCACGGACCGGGCCCTCGTACGCCCGGGGCCGTACCGTGTCCGGCCGTCCCGTGCCAGGGCCGTCGCGCGTCCTAGGCGGGCGTACCGGCGCGGGCGCGGTTGACCTTGCCGCGACGTCAACGTTTCTAATGAGGGCATGAGGATCGGCGAGCTCGCCGCGCTGGCCGGGGTGTCCACCCGGACGGTGCGCCACTACCACCACCTGGGACTCCTTCCCGAGCCGGTACGCCGGGCCAACGGCTACCGGACCTACCGGCTGCGCGACGCGGTCGTCCTGGCCCGCGTGCGGCGGCTGGCCGAGCTGGGCCTGTCGCTGGACGAGATCCGCGACGTGCTGGCCGACGACCGGGGCCGGGAGCTGCGCGAGGTGCTGGAGGAACTGGACGCCGACCTGGCCGCGCAGCAGCGGGCGATCGGCGCCCGGCGGGAACGGCTGGCCGCGCTGCTCGCGGAGGCGGACCCGCACCCCGACTCGGCGGTCTCCCCGCAGATGGCGTCGGTGCTGCGCGACCTGTCCGTCGAGGGCTCGGCGTTCGCCGCGGCCGACCGCGAGCTGCTGGCGCTGATGGACACCGCGACCGACCCGGCCGGCCGCGCCCGGATGTTCGACCTGCTCCGGCCGCTCACCGAACCCGAGGCGCTCGCGCGCGGGCACGCCCTGTACGCGCGGCTCGACGAGCTGGCCGACGCCGACCCCGGCGACCCCCGGGTGGCCGTGCTCGCGGCCGACCTGGTCGCGCACCTGCCCGCGGAGATGGCCGAGACGATGCTCGCGGAGCTGGAGAACCCGGAGGCAGAGGCATGGACGGAGGCGATGGGCGACATGCTGCCCCCCGCGCAGGTCGAGACGTTCCGGCTGGTCGTGGCCATGCTGAGGGAGGGGGCATGATGCTCCGGATCGCGCGTGCCGCGATGTTCGCCGTGCTCCCCGCGGAACTGCTGCTGGTGGTCCTGCTCGTGGCCGGGGTCTCCCTGCCCGTTCCGCTGCTGGTCGGGGCCGAGGTGGCGGTGGCGGCGGTGCTCGTCCTGGAGGCGACGGTCGCCTACCGGCTGTTCCGGGCCGGACGGCGGGCCGGCGCGGACCGGCGGAAGGCGCTGCGGGCCACCGTGGAGGGACTGGTGCCCTCACCGGTGCGCCGGATCGTGGGGTTCGAGCTGAAGGGCGCGGTGAGCCTCGTGCTCTGGGCCGCGCGCCGCCGCGACGGCGTGCCACCCGGAGCCGTCGCCGTGCCCTACTCCGGGGGACAGTCCTGGACGCTGCTGCTGCTGGTCTTCGCGATGGCCGTGGAGACCGCCGTGGTGGACCTGGTGCTGCTCTCGACAGGCGTCCCCACCGCACCGCGCCTCGCGGTGCTGGTGATCGACCTGTCCGGGATCGTGTACGCGCTGGCGTTCGCCGCCGCCTGCGTGACCCGGCCGCACGTGGTGACCCCCGCCGAACTGCGCCTGCGCTACGGCGCCTATCTCGACCTGCGCGTCCCGCGCGTCCTGATCTCCTCGGTACGGGTCTCCCCCTGCTACAACGAGAGCGGAATGGTCACCGTGCAGGACGGCCGGCTGGGCCTGGCGGTGGGGTCGCAGACCAACGTGGTCGTCGAGCTGAGCGAGCCGGTCACCGTCGTCCGCCCGCTCGGAGGGCTCGCCGAGGCGACCGTGATCCGCCTCTTCACCGACACCCCCGGCGTCCTGGTGAGCGCGCTGCGCTCCGGCGAGCACGCGGCGGCCCCGGCGACCCCGACGACCCCGACGACCCCGGGGATCGATGGGTCCGGCGGGGCCATCACGGGCACCGGAACCGGCAGGACGAGCGGGACCGCGACCGGCCGGGCGGCGGGCCGGCCGCCCCTCAGTGGGCGTCCCCCCGCGGGCGGGCCCTGACGTGCACCCGTTCGCCCTGGGGCCCGAACAGGCTGAGCATCTCGGCCACCCCGGGCCCGGGGTTGGCGAAGAAGTGCGGGATCCGGGTGTCGAACTCGGCCACCTCCCCGGCGGTGAGCAGCACGTCCCGGTCGTTGAGCCGCAGCCGCAGCCTGCCGGACAACAGGTACATCCACTCGTACCCCTCGTGGACCTGGAGTTCCGGCTCGTGCGAGGGCCAGTTCACCGGGACCACCATCTTGTAGGCCTGCAGGCCTCCGGGGCGGCGCGTCAGCGGGATGAACGTCATGCCGTGCCGCTGGAAGGGACGCGGGTGGACCCGCGGGTCACCCGTCACGGGCGCGCCGACCAGCTCGTCGAGCGGCACCTGGTGGGCCCGCGCCAGCGGCAGCAGCAGCTCCAGCGTCGGTCTGCGCTGCCCGGCCTCCAGCCGCGAGAGCGTGCTCACCGAGATCCCGGTCGTCGTGGAGAGCTGGGCGAGGGTGACCCCCCTGCTCTGCCGTAACGACCGCAGCCGGGGGCCCACCGCGTGCAGTACGTCGTCGAGGTCGTCCACCCCTCCATAGTGCTGCATCACGACGGGACCGGCCGATCCGGCGGACCCGGGCGGGCCGTGCGCTGATCGCATTCCACCCCCGACCCTTATTGACTTCATCTGTAAGAAATGAAAAGTTTCTTTCCTGAGAGCGCTCTCACGCCTCGTCCACCCCCCACTCGAAGGACCCGTCGTGAGATTCAGCATGCTGACCGGCGTGGCGGTACTCGCCGCCGCGCTCGTCCTCCCGCCCGTGCCGGCGCAGGCCGTCACGGTGCCCGAACCCGGCCCCGACCCGTCCAGGGCGGCCACCGCCGAGCAGGCGCTGCAGCGCGACCTCGGGCTGACCGCCACCGAGGTCCGCGTCCGCCAGGCGCACGAGGCCGCGGCCTCCGTGGTGGAGCGGCGGCTCCGCGCCGGCCTGGCCGACCGGTTCGCCGGTGCCTGGTTCGCCCCCGGTGAGGCACGGCTGGCCGTCGGTGTCGTGAACGACGCCGACGCCGCCGTGGTCCGTGCCGCCGGCGCGGTGCCGGTGCCCGTGCCGCGCAGCGAGCGGCAGCTGACCGCCACCAAGGACGCGCTCGACCGCGCCGCCCACCGCGCGGGCAAGGACGTGCACACCTGGTACGTGGACGTGGCCGCGAACACCGTGGTGGTCTCGGCGGCCGGGCG
Source organism: Streptosporangium longisporum (assembly GCF_039534895.1). NCBI lineage: Bacteria > Bacillati > Actinomycetota > Actinomycetes > Streptosporangiales > Streptosporangiaceae > Streptosporangium > Streptosporangium longisporum. The sequence goes on from NZ_BAAAWD010000014.1 coordinate 127,428, forward strand.
TTCGGCCGCCGAGCGCTTCGTCAAGGCCGGTGCCGTCGACGCCGGCGCGGTGCGCGTCGCCGTCAGCGAGGCGCCCAGGACCCTCTACGACATCCGCGGCGGCGACCAGTACGTCATCAACGGCAACACGCTGTGCTCGGTGGGCTTCTCCGTCAACAACGGCGGCTTCGTCACGGCCGGGCACTGCGGCGGCACGGGCAGCCCCACCCTCGGGTACAACAACGTCTCCCAGGGCACCTTCGCGGGCTCGTCGTTCCCGGGCAACGACTACGCCTGGGTGCGCACCAACGGCAACTGGACGCCCCGCCCGTGGGTGAACAACTACGGCGGCGGCAGCGTGCCGGTGGCCGGTTCCCAGGAGGCCGTGGTCGGCGCCTCGATCTGCCGCTCCGGGCGGACCACCGGCTGGCGCTGCGGCGTCGTCCAGGCCAAGAACGTGACCGTCAACTACTCCGGCTCCCTGGTGCACGGGCTCACCCAGACCAGCGCCTGCGCCGAGGGCGGCGACTCGGGCGGCGCCTACATCACCGGTGACCAGGCCCAGGGCGTGACCTCCGGCGGCGCCGGCAACTGCTCCAACGGCGGCCACACCTTCTACCAGCCGCTCAACGAGATCCTGAGCGTGTACGGGCTGACCCTGACCACCACCGGCGGCGGGGGCGGCAGCCGGCTCATCGGCTGGCAGGACAGGTGCATCGACATCCCCGACGGCATCCCCGCCGACGGCAAGCGCCTGCGGGTGTGGGACTGCAACACCACCCCCGCCCAGAGCTGGACCTTCCCCGGTGACGGCACCGTGCGGGCCATGGGCATGTGCATGGACGTGGCCTGGGGCTCCACCGCCAACGGCGCCGCCATCCAGCTCGCCAACTGCAGCGGCAACCCCGCCCAGCAGTTCGTCCTGAGCGCGGCCGGCGACCTGGTCAACCCGCAGTCCAACAAGTGCGTGGACGTCACGAGCTGGGGCGGCAACGGCACGGAACTGCAGCAGTGGGACTGCCTCGGCGGCGCCAACCAGAAGTGGCGCCGCGGCTGACCCCGTAGTCGCGGCCGTTGACGTCCGCGGCCGGACGTTCACCGTCAGGGACGTTCGCGGCCGGCGACGTCCGCGGCCGGGGACACGGAGTGGCGGGGCGGCCCGGTGGCCGTCCCGTCAGCCCTCCATGCTCCCGGCCAGCTTCTCCAGCAGCGCGTCCAGCCGGGCGCGCTCGGCCTCGGTGATCCCGGCGGCCAGCCTCGCCAGACCGGCCACGTGGTCGGCCAGCGCCTTCTCCAGCAGTTCCCGCCCGGTGTCGGTGAGCCGGACGCGGACGCCCCGCCCGTCCTGCGGGTCGGGGTCCCGTCGCAGGTGGCCCGATCGTTCCAGCCGGTCGATGCGGTTGGTGACCGCCGCCGGTGAGAGCAGCAGCGCCGGCGCCAGCTCGCCCGGCGACAGCTCCCCGCCTCCCCGGTAGAGGGTGGCGAGCACGTCGAACTCCCCCCGGTTGAGCCCGTACGGGTGCAGCACCGCGGCGATCGCGGCACCGGCCTGCCTCTCGACCCTGGTCAGCCTGCCGAACAGCGCCATGGGCCCCGGATCCACGTCGGGCCGCCGGGCGGCCCACTGCTCGACCATGCGCCGTACCGGATCTGCGGCCTCTTCCGTCATGCCACTATTTTGACATCGAAATAGATCGGTGCAAGTATTTCCACGTCGAAATACATTCGGGAGGTCCGATCATGAACACCGCGGTCACCGCCAACGCCCGGGTCGTCCGGGACTTCTACGCCGCACTCGGCAGGGGCGACCTGGAGGCGGCGCGCGGCGCGCTCACCCCGGACTCGGTCCTGCACGTCCCCGGGCGAGGCGCCAACACCGGCGACTACGAGGGCCGCGACGCGGTCATTGGATTCGTCGCCCACGCCTCGGCCGTCACCGAGGGGACGCTCACGCTGACCGTCCACCGCGTCCTCGCCGACGACGAGCAGGCGGTCGCCCTGGCCACGTACACCGCCACCCGTCCCGGCGTGGACGTCCCGCTGGAGAACAACCTCGCGCACGTCATGACCGTGCGGGACGGCCTCATCGCCGAGTCCTGGCTGCACAGCCGCGACCAGTACGAGGTCGACGAGTTCTGGGGCGCCCGGCCGGCGGGGGCCTGAGATGGGCACGATCACCGGCATGCGGGTCGTGCGGACCTCGCTCGACACGGCGGCCCGGCTGTTCCTCGACTGGTCGCGCGACCCGCTCTGGCGGGCGCAGGTCCGGCGGATGGACGTCGAGCCGCCGGGACGGGCCGTGACCGGGCAGCGGATCGTCGAGGAACTGCGGTTCGCGGGCCTGACCTTCGTCACGCCCACCCGCGTCGAGCGGGCCGGTCCCACCTTCGCCGAGTACCGGGGCGGCGGCGCCGCGGTCACCGTGAGCGGATCCCGCCGCCTGGAGGCGCGGCCCGACGGCGTGGTCACCCTCGTCGCGACCCTCGACGTCCGGCTGCGCGGCCCCCTGCGTCCGCTCACCGGGCTGCTGATCCCCTCCTACCGGCGCCTGCAGGAGGACGACCTCGATCGCCTCGCCGCGATCCTGGGCGACGGCGTGCCCGACGAGGACCTCACCTCCTCCCGTTCCCGTCCGGCCGCCGGAGGTCACCGCTGACGGCCGTGGCGGACGTTCAGCCCAGGTCGGCCGCGTGGTCGGCGGCCCACCTGGCGAGCGTGCGGCCGGGCCTGCCGAGGACCCGCTCGACGTCGGGCGAGACCTCGGGCGGCTCCTCGGCGTACTCGGCCTGGTAGCTCAGGACGTACTCGGCGATCTCCATGGGCAGCCCGGCCTCGATGTAGGCGCGGCGGGCCTGGCCGTAGGTCAGCGCCTCGAAACGGATCTCCCTGCCCAGCCCCTCGCCGATCGCGGCGGCCTGCCGCCGGTGGCTGAGCGCCTCGGGCCCGCTCAGCGTGTACGCCCGGCCGGCGTGACCGTCCTCCACGAGCGCCGCGACGGCCACCTCGGCGATGTCCGCCTCGTGGATCGGCACGCCGATCGCGTCGGGGAAGGCGTTGCGGACCACGTTCTCCGCGCGGATGGAGGGCCCCCAGAAGTCCAGCCTGTTGACGGCGAACTCGCCCGGCCGCACGTGCGTCCACTCCGGCACGGCCGCCTCGACGGCCTGTTCGGCCCGGTGGAGCGTCTCGTGGTTGCCGGGCCGCCGTACCGTCACCGCCGAGCTGGTCAGCGTGACGATCCGCCGGACCCCGGCCCGCGCCGCCCGGTCCGCGAACAGGCGCGAGGCGTCCAGGTCGACGACGCCGGGCACGAGGTAGGCGTGGTCGACCCCCTCCAGGGCCCGCTCGACCGCGTCCGCGTCCGTCAGGTCCCCGGCGACCACCTCGGCCGCGCCGGGCAGGCCCGCCCCGTCCGGGTTCCGGGTCAGCGCCCGGACCGTACGGCCCGCCGCGAGCAACCGGTCGACCACGACGCGCCCGACCGTGCCCGTCGCCGCCGTCACGAGGATTCTCATGATCTTCCTTCCGTTGGGGAGGGCCGACGATAACCGCGCCAGGGCACCGTCCGCACATGAGCGAATGTCTCGTATGGCAGGTCGGAAGGGGTGGCGGGGACCTCCGGCGGCGCCGGGAGGGATCTCCCGTGACGGCGCGTGGTCCCCCGCGGCGCGCGGCCAGGGCAGGATCGACGGCATGGACGCTCTCGCCCGCAGGCTGGTCCCCGACGAGATGTGGGCACTGGCCCGGACGCTCATGCCGGAACGGCGGCCCAGACCGCAGGGCGGTGGCCGGGCGACCGCGGACCAGCGCAGGGTGCTGGCCGCGGTCGTCTACGTGGTCACCAGCGGATGCGCCTGGCAGAACCTGCCGCCGGCCTTCGGGGTGACCGTGCCCACCGCGCACCGCTGGTTCGCGCGCTGGACCAGGGACGGCCTGTGGGACCGCCTGCGGGAGGCGTCGTCCGGCGACCCCGGTCTGGCCGAGTGGACCCGCGCGATCCGCGACTGCGCGTCACTGCGCGACCACGGCTGAAAAATCACCAACCGAGACATGGCCCGCGACCCGGTGGCCGGGTCCCGTCCGAGGGGGTGGCAACGGCCCGGATCCGTGCGCGCCGGTGCCCACGGGAAGCGGCCGCACATCCCGCCACGCATCCCGTGAACCCCCGCCACCGGGCCCTTCGCGTCCCGGTCAGTGCCGTGATGCCGCGTCGCGGAGCAGCAGGGCCGCCTGCACCCGGTTGGCGCAGCCGAGCTTGGCCAGGACACGGCTCATGTAGGTCTTGACGGTCGCCTCGGTCATGTGGAGCCGCCGCCCGGCCTCGGCGTTGGAGAGCCCCTCCGCGACCAGGGCGAGGACGTCGGCCTCGCGGGCCGTCAGGGCGGCCAGCAGCCGGGAGGCGTCGTGCCCGCGCCGGTCGTCCCCCGGTCCCCGGCCGTCGCCCGCTCCGGCCATGTCGAGCACCTGCCGGGCCACGACGGGCGACAGGTACGCCTGCCCGGCGTGCGCGGCGCGCACCGCCCGGATGAGTTCCTCCGGGGCACAGGTCTTCACCACGAACCCGGACACGCCCTGCCGTACGGCTCGCCGTACGTTCTCCTCGTCGCCGAAGGCGGTGAGGATCACCACGCGCGGCCCCGCCAGTTCCGCCGCCGCGGCCAGGCCGTCCAGCACCGGCATGGAGATGTCCAGCAGGGCCACGTCGACGCGGTGCCGCCGGGCGACCTCGACCGCCTCGCGCCCGTCGCGCGCGACGGCCACCACCTCGATGTCCCCGGCCGACTCCAGGACCGTGCGGATGCCCGCGGTGATGAGGGGCTCGTCGTCGGCGATCAGCACCTTGATCATGCCGCGGCCCCGGTGGCGGCCGGTGCCAGCGGCAGCATCGCGACCAGCCGGAACTCGTGCGGCTCCGACCGGACGCGCAGCAGCCCACCGGCCGCGCCGACGCGTTCCGACAGCCCCGCCAGGCCGGTCCCCCCGGTCTCCCCGGCCGGGCCGGTGCCCCCGGTCTCCCCGGTGGGAGCGCGGCGGGGCACCAGGTTCGCCACGGTGACGAGGAGCGCGTCGGGCTGCCAGTCGAGCGACAGGGTGACCGGCGCGCCCGGAGCGTGCCTGACCGCGTTGGTCAGCCCCTCCTGGACGACCCGGTAGGCGGCGCGGGCCACGTCCTCGCCGGGCAGCGGGACGCTCCGGCCGGACGTCTCGGCCGTCACCGCCACCCCCGCCGCCCGGAGGCGCGCGACGAGGCCGTCGATCCCCTCCAGGCCGGGACCCTCGTGCCGCCGGAGCGTACCGACCACGTGGTGCAGTTCGGCCGCGGCCGTGCGCGCGGCGGCGGCGAGACCGTGCACCGCCCGCCGCTGGTCCGCCGGGAGCGGCCCCGCCTCCAGCGCCGCGGCCCGCACGGACACCAGGCTGAGCAGGTGTCCCAGCGAGTCGTGCATGTCACGGGAGATGCGCAGCCGCTCGCGTTCGGCGACGAGGTCCCTCTCCCGGCGCAGCTGCTCCCGCTGGCGCACCAGGTACCGGCCGGCCAGCAGGGGCAGCACGGTGAGCACCGCGACCCGCGCCAGTACCGTCCACGGTTCCTGGCCGCCGGGCGCCCGCTGGGCGACCATCAGCACCACCCCCACGTACGCGGCGAGCACGACGGCCGTCACGACGACGTCGGAGCGGGTACGGACGCGGTGACCGGCGTGGAAACCGGTGCAGACCAGCAGCGCCAGCGACCCGCCGGTGAACACCGCCAGCGCCAGGGCGGCGAGGAAGGCCGCGAACGGCAGGCGGTCCACCGCCGCCATCACCGACGCCACCGACACGGCGTACGCGGCGAGGGTCCAGCCGCCCGCCCCGTCCAGCCACAGCAGCGCCGTGTCGGCGACCGCCACCGCGACAACGAGGACATACCTCACCATGGGCCTCACCCTACTGACCGCCCGGCCGTCGACTTCAGTGAACACGATCAACGACTTTCGGCGGCAGACCGCACCCACCCCGCGTCCCTAGCGTTCCGGCATGCTCACATCACTCATGGCGCTGGTCGTCCTCGCGTCACCGCTCCCGGCCTCCTCGGCGTCCCCGGCACCCGGGGACCTCGAATGGAGCGCCTGCCCCGGCACGGGCACGTCCGAGCTGCAGTGCGCGGACCTCCCCGTCGCCCTGTCGCCCGGAAGCGACCGGAAGATCACCCTCAAGGTGGCGCGCCTGCCCGCGACCGGGAAGAGGAAGGGGGCCGTGCTGGTCAACTTCGGCGGCCCCCAGGGACACCAGATCGCCACGATGCGCTCGCGTCCGGCGATCTTCGACACGATCCGCGCGTCCATGGACGTCGTGACCTGGGACCCGCGCGGCTACCCCGGGCTGAGCGGCCCGGTGCTGCAGTGCGACTGGGGACTGCTGCGCACCCCGGCGTTCCCCGCCGACCAGGCCGGATTCGACCGGCTCGCCGCGGCCAACAGGGCCAGGGGCGACAGGTGCCGCGACACCGACCCCGAGCTCTTCGACCACATGGACTCGGCGAGCGACGCGCGGGACGCCGATGCCGTCCGGCGCGCCCTGGGCGAGGACCGGATGAACTTCATCGGGCTCTCCTACGGGGGCACGATCGCACAGTCCTACGCCCGGCTGTTCCCCCGCACGGTACGGACGATCTACATCGACGGGACCCGCAACCACGGCGTGCGCGACTGGGGGCGGGAACTCGACGTCCAGGCCCGGGAGAACGAACGCCTCATCGGGCGGTTCTTCGACTGGGCGCCCCCCGGCATGCGGAAGCGCTGGCGGGCGCTGATCGCCACGGCGGACCGCGAGCCGATCCCCGCCCCCTCGGTGAACGCCCGCTTCGACGGGACGCAGATCCAGGCGCTGGGGTTCCTGAAGCTCCGGCCGGGCCCCGCGCGGTGGGACGAGCTCGTGGCGGCCGTCACCGCGGCCGAGGGCGGCGACGCCTCGGGCTTCGCCCTGTCCGCCCGCGAGCCGTACCCCAGCCTTCCCGGCGGCGGGGTGAAGGAGTGCCTCGACTTCCCGCGCCCGGCCGGGCAGGCGGAGCTGGCGCGCACGGTCCGGCGGCTGCGCGCGATCGCCCCCGATACCGGTGCCGCGTTCCCGCTCGCGTGGCACCTGCCGGTCACCTGCGCCGGCTGGCCGGCACCGGTGGCCAACCCGCCCGCACCGATGCCCCGCGGCCTGCCACCGATCCTGGGAGCGGGCACGTGGCTGGACTTCGACTCCACCCGCAGGGTCACCGGCCAGATCCCGGGCAGCCGGACGATCGAGTTCGACGGGCCCGGCCACAACCTCTTCGCCGCGATGGCCAACCCGTGCGTCATCGACCACGTCAGCAGGTACGTCACCACGCGCCGGCTGCCGGCCCGGGGTACCGTGTGCCCATGATCGATGCGGAGGGCGGGACGGCCGGGGAGCCCGGTACCCCTCGTGGAAGGCGCCGGCCTGCCCGGGTGGCCGTCCTCCTCGCCACCGTGCTCGCCGTCCTGCTCGTCGCGGCCGTGGCCGTGACGGCGCTGGCCTTCCCCTCCGTCGCGGCCACCACCTGCCCCGGCTGCTACGGGCTGGAACGGCTCCGGCCCGGCCTGTACGCGGAGCCGGGCCTGTCACCGGAGCGGCGCCGCCAGGTGATCCAGGTCGCCGAGCGGGCGGAACGGCGGGTGAGCGACTTCTACGGGGGACGGGAGAGCTCGCCGGACGTCCTGGTGTGCCTCACCGACGGCTGCTACCGCCGGATCGGCGGCGGCGGGGAACGCGGCGTCGCCGTGCTGAACCGCGCGGTGATGCTCTCCCCGCGCGGCGCGAACCCCGTGATCGCCTCCCACGAGCTGTCGCACGTGGAACTGCACGCCCGCCTCGGCGGCGGCGAGGTGCCGCAGTGGTTCAACGAGGGGCTCGCCGTCCTGGTCAGCGAGGATCCCCGCTACCTCTCCCCGGCCGGTGACCGGTGCCTGGCCGAGCCCCGGCCGGTGCTCCCGGCCACGCTGGAGGACTGGCTGCGCGCCGCGTCCGCCGACCCCCGGGTCTACGCCGAGGCCGCGTGCCGGGTGAGCCGCTGGGCCGGGGCGGGGAACGGGCCGCGGGCGGTGCGGGACCTCGCCGGACGGCTGTCGGCGGGAGAGTCCTTCGCGGAGGCCACGGGCATCACGGCTCCCGCGCCGCCGTCCCGGCCGTGACCTCCCGTACGGGAGAGGCCGGGAACCACGCCGGGGACCACGCCGGCGCCTTCACCGGTTGATCGGGGCTCCGGCGGGGCCGCCGCTCGCGACTGCCGTACGGCCGGGGCGGCTCCCGAGGACCCCCGCCGCCCACAGGGCCACGCCGATGTAGAGGACCTGCTCGGGGATGCGCTGCCACAGCGGCGTCGCAGGCTCCCCCGCCAGGGAGACGTCGGCCAGCGCGGCGTGGACGTTGGCCGGGAGCATGAGCACGAACAGCAGCGCCAGGCAGATCCCGGCCGCCCGGCGGGTGGCCGGCAGCACCAGCCCGACCGCCCCGGCCAGTTCCAGCACGCCGGTCAGGTAGACCACGAGCCCGGGGAACGGGACGAACGGCGGGACCATGGCCGTCATGTCGGCGTGGTTCGGCATGAAGGTCACGTCCGCCGGGACGAAGTGGGCACTGGCCGTCATCACCAGCATGACGGCCAGGCCGTGCGCGGCGCTCGCCCGCCAGGTGCCGAAGCGGGTCAGGCCGGCCATCGCGCCCAGCAGGCGGAAGAACAGCGTGGCGAGGATGAGAACGATCACGGTCATGGTGACTCCCTTTCGTTGGATAGCTACACTACCCAATATTGGATAATGGCGCTATCCAATAAGGGCGCCTCTTCGGGACGAGGCCGCCGATCCCGGTGGGGACCGGCGGCCGGCCCCGAAAAAGGGTGGCCCCCCGGGAGCGGACAGGGAGCGGGCCGGGAGGGTTACGACGCGTCGGTTCCCGGCGGCACGCCCCTGCCGCTGCCACGGTCGTCCAGGACGAGCGCCTCCCGCCCGTCGACGGTGTAGCGGATGTGGGTGACCTTCGGGGTGTGCACGACCCTGACGGGCGTGAGCTCGATGGCCTCCTTCAGGGCGAGGTCGAGATCGGCGTCGAACAGGCGCATCCCGGTACCGAGGACGGTCGGGACGATGTGCAGCTCCAGCTCGTCCAGCAGACCGGCCTTGAGGACCTGGCGCAGCAGGGTGCCGCCCCCGGAGACCGCCACGTTCTTGCCGCCCGCGACGGCGCGAGCCTGCTCGACGGCGCTGGCCACCCCGTCGGTGACGTAGGTGAAGCTGGTCCCGCCCTGTCGCCTCAGGACCTCGCGGGGGCGGTGGGTCACCACGAACACCGGCGCGCGGAACGGCGGCTCCTCGCCCCAGGGCACCTCTCCCCCGTCCGCCATGTTCCGCCCCATGACGTACGCCCCGGCCGCCTCGAACGACTCGGCGATGATGTCGGAGTCGACGTCGCTCTCGCCGCCCCGGAAACCCTGCCGCTCGCGCCAGGCCATGGCGCTGGTCGCCCATCGGGTGATCCGGAAGAAGCCCGCGGCCTCCGCCGAGTGCAGCCAGCTCCCCGTGCCGTCGTGGCGCGGGCCGGCGTAGTGGCCGTCAAGTGAGACCGACATCTGTGCCGTCACCTTGGTCATGTCGTTTCGCTCCTTCGTACCGGCCCCCGGTGGGGCCCGTTCGAGGAGGAAACGGAGCCGCGGATCGCGTTTCTACATGCCCGCGCCGAAATCCCGGTGCCGTCGTCCGGACAGGTCCCGCGGCCTTCCCCGTGCCGCACCGCGATCATGACGGCGCCGTCCGGCCCGCTCCCGCGACCCGCCCGTGTCAGTTCCGCGTCGGTTCCGTGCCCGCGCCGTCGTCGCGGCACGGCCGCCCGGCGCGTCCGCGACCGGCCGGTTCACCCGGCGCAGCGGGCGGCGCGCCCGAGGAGGAACCGCTGCTCGGGACGGCTGCCGGCCAGGCGCGCGGCCTCCCGGTACGCCTCGGCGGCCTCGGCGGACCGGCCGTCCCGGTCGAGCAGGTGCGCGCGGACCGCCAGCAGCCGGTGGTGGCCGGCGAGCATCCCGGACTCCAGCTCCTCCAGCAGGGCCAGCCCGGCGCGCGGCCCGCGCACCATCGCCAGCGCGACCGCCCGGTTGAGGGTGGTGACGGGGTTGGGCTCCAGGCGCTCCAGGACCTCGTACAGCCCCAGGATCTGCCGCCAGTCGGTGGCCTCGGCCGAGGGCGCCTCGTCGTGCACCGCCGCGATGGCCGCCTGCACCTGGTACGGGCCGAGCGGCCGGGTCGCCAGCGTACGGGCGACGAGGGCGCTTCCCTCGGCGACGGCGGCGGCGTCCCAGAGCGACCGGTCCTGCTCCGCCAGCGGCACGAGCACGCCGTCGGGGCCGGTACGCGCCGCGCCACGGGCCTCGGTCAGCAGCATCAGCGCCAGCAGGCCCGCGGTCTCGCCGGACTCGGGGAGCCGCGCGTGCAGCCGGCGTACGAGATGCAGGGCCTGGCGGGTCAGGTCGGGCCGGCGCAGGTGCGAGCCGGTGCTGGCGCTGTAGCCCTCGTTGAACATCAGGTACAGCACGTGCAGCACGACCCGCAGCCGCGGCCCCCGCTCGGGTTCCGCGGGCGCCTCGAAACGCGCCCCGGCCTCGCGCAGGCGCTGCTTGGCCCGCGAGATGCGCTGTCCCATCGTCTTCTCGGGCACCAGGAAGGACGCGGCCACCTCACCGGTGGTCAGCCCGGCGACGGCCCGCAGCGTGAGGGCCATCTGCGACGCGGGGGTCAGCGCCGGGTGGCAGCACAGGAACAGCAGTTCCAGCAGGTCGTCGCGGGTCTCCTCGGCGTCCGGCGGCGGCGCGACCAGCGCGTCGCGCGGCGTGGCGTCGTGGACGGCCCGCTCCCGGCGCTCCCGGGCGCCGTCGGCCCGGACCTGGTCGATGTAGCGGTTCGCGGCGACCGTGACGAGCCATCCCAGCGGGCGGGCCGGGACGCCGTCACGCGGCCAGGTGCCCGCCGCGGCGATCAGCGCCTCCTGGGTCGCGTCCTCGCACCGGGCGAAGTCGCCGTACCGGCGCACGAGCGAGCCGAGCACCCGGGAGGCCAGCGACCTCAGCAGCTCCTCGACCGGGTCATCGGCCCCCCGCGGCCCCTCCACCGGGTTCCCGCTCCCCCGCGGCCCCTCCACCCGATCGGCGGAGGCTCCGGGCGGCTCCCCGACCGGGTCGTCAGGCCTCGTCACTCGCCCAGCCGCGTTCCATCAGCGGCCACACCTCCAGGCCACCGGCGCCGTGCCGCAGCCCGGGGTAGGACCTCGCGATCTCCAGTGCCCGCCGCTCGTCGTCGACGTCGACCACGAAGTAGGAGCCGACGTACTCCTTCGCCTCGATGTAGGGGCCGTCGGTGACGACCACGTCGCCCTGCACCGGCCGGAGCGACCGCGGCCGGGGGACCAGCCCTTCGGAGCCGAGCAGCTCCCCGGACTCGCGCAGCTCGGCGTTGAAGGCGTCGACCTCGTCGACCAGCCGCGCCATCTCCTCGGGCGCCAGGCTGTTCCAGATGTCCTCGTTGCCGTAGATCAGCATCAGGTATCTCACCGCGGGGTCCCCCTCGTCGTCACCGGGCCGGCGCCACCTGCCGCAGGGGCCGGCCCGCACGTCATGTCCCCCGATTCTGCCGCAGCGGGGACGGTCGCCGGATGCGCCGTTATACGAGATATACAAACGATCGGTCGTTAATATAGTGTGCCCCCATGACGACCGACGGACGGCGGCTGCGCGGGCTGCGCAGCCGGGAGGCGATCCTGGAGCAGGCGGTGAGCCTGGCCTCGGTCGAGGGGCTGAACGGGCTCTCCCTGGGCCGGCTCGCCACCGCGACCGGCACCAGCAAGTCCGGATTTTTCTCCCATTGGCAGGACAAAGAGGAGCTGCAGCTCGACGCGGTGGAGTGGGCCGTCCGGCAGTGGACCGAGGCGGTGGTGGCTCCGTCCCTGCTGGCCCCGGCCGGGGTGCGGCGGCTGTTCGCGCTGCACGAGGCGCGGTTGCGGTTCTACAGCGACGGCGTGCTGCCCGGCGGGTGCTTCTTCTTCAGCGTGCAGGCCGAGTTCGACGACCGGCCCGGGGCGGTGCGCGACCGTGTCTCACGGGCGCTGCGCGACTGGCTGGGGTTCATCCGGCGGCAGGTGTCCGAGGCCATGGCTCTGGGCGAGCTGGACGGGAGCGTGGACCCGGCCCAGCTCGCGTACGAGATCGACGCGCTCGGGGAGATGATCGTCCTTCACTCCCGCCTGCACGACGGGCCGGCCGCCTTCGTCCACGGTCGCCGTGCCGTGCTGCAACGCCTGCGCGCGCTCTGCCCGGACCCCTCACTTCTCCCGGAGGACTGACCATGATCGAAGACGGTGTTCACGAGCAGGTCCAGGTGCATTTCGACGATCTCGACGCCATGGGGCTGCTGCACAACTCCCGCTACTCCCTGCTGGTCGAGCGGGCGATCAGCGCGTACTGGCGGCGCCTGGGCTGGGCGCCCGACCCGGCCCTGTCCGCGTTCAAGGACGTCTTCCTGGCCGTACGCGAGTTCAAGGTGACCTACCACGTCCCCATCGCCGGGGCGGGCGAGCCGCTGGTGCACTTCTGGATCGACCGCCTGGGCCGCAGCAGCGGCGTGTACGGCTTCCGCGTGCTGTCGCCCGACCGCGCCGTGGTGCACGCCGAGGGCTACCGCGTCAACGTCAACCTGGACCCGGCCACGCTGCGGCCCGCACCCTTCAGCGACGAGCTGCGCACCGCCGCCGACCCCCTGCTCCGCCGTACGGCGGCGGCGGCCTGCTGAGATCCCACCGGATCAGCGGTGCGCGGAGCCCGTGGATCTCGCGGAACTCGGGGGCTCCGCGAGATCCACGGGCTCCGCGGGTTCCGTCGCGTCGGCGGGACCCGCGGACGGGACGGGCCGGGACCGGACGTGGTGGCGGCCGATGGGGAGCATCAGGGGGCGGCCCGAGACGGGGTCGACGATGATCCGGCTGTCGAGGCCGAAGACGGCGCGGACGATGTCCTCGGTGAGGACCTCCTCCGGGACGCCGGAGGCGTGCAGGCGGCCGTCGGCGAGGGCGATGAGATGGTCGGCGTAGCGGGCCGCGAGGTTGAGGTCGTGCAGGACCATCACGATGGTGGTGCCGCGCGTGCGGTTCAGGTCGGTCAGCAGGTCCAGGACCTCGATCTGGTGGCTCGCGTCGAGGAAGGTCGTGGGCTCGTCCAGCAGGAGCAGGTCGGTCTGCTGGGCCAGCGCCATCGCGATCCAGACCCGCTGGCGCTGGCCCCCGGACAGCTCGTCGATCGCGCGGTCGGCGAGCTCCGTCGTCCGGGTGGCCTCCAGCGCGGACGCCACCGCGGCGTCGTCCCGGTCGGTCCACCGGGAGAAGATCCCCTGGTGGGGGTGGCGGCCACGGCCCACCAGGTCGAGCACGGTGATGCCGTCGGGCGCGACCGGCGACTGGGGCAGCAGCCCGAGCGTGCGGGCCAGCTCCTTGGCGGGCATGCGGTGCACCTCCTTGCCGTCCAGGACGACACGGCCCGCGCGGGGCCGCAGCAGCCGGGACAGGGAGCGTAGCAGCGTCGACTTCCCGGAGGCGTTCGCGCCGACGATGACCGTGACCTCGCCGGGCGGCACGGCCAGGTCGAGGGACTCGATGACGACACGGTCGCCGTAGCCGAGCGTGAGGCCCTCGGCCGCGAGGGAGTGGGACGTGGTCACAGCGAGCCTCCGGCCCGGTGGGTGCGGACGATCAGGTAGACGAGGTACGGCGCCCCGAGGACGCCGGTGACGACGCCGACCGGGTAGCGGATGTCGAACGCGAACTGCCCGGTGAAGTCGGCGACCAGGACCAGCAGGGCGCCGACGAGCCCGGCGGGCACGAGCAGGGAGCCGTCCGTCCCGACGAGCCGGGCCGCGATGGGACCGGACAGGAACGCCACGAACGCGATCGGCCCGGCCGCCGACGTGGCGAAGGCGATGAGGCCGACCGAGGCGACGATCACCGTGAGGCGGGTGCGTTCGACGCGCACCCCGAGGGCGGCGGCGGTGTCGTCGCCGAGCTGCAGCGCCGACAGGTCACGCCCCTGCGACAGCAGGACGGGGGCCAGGACGGCCAGCGCCACGACGACGGGTACGACCTGTTCCCAGGTCGTGCCGTTGAGGCTGCCGGTCAGCCAGCGCAGGGCCTCCTGCAGGTCCCAGTCGGCGGCCTGGGACAGGACGTAGGAGGTGACGCTCTCCAGCATGGCGGCGATCCCGATGCCGATCAGGATGAGCCGCGTGCCGGCGACCCCGTCCCGGAACGCCAGGGTGTACACCAGCAGGGCGACGGCGAGGGCGGAGACGATGGCGAGGAACGACACCTGGGCCCGATCCAGGGACAGCGACACGATCGCGACGGCCGCCGCGGCGCTCGCCGCCCAGCTGATGCCGATGATGTCGGGGCTGGCCAGCGGGTTGCGGAGCATCGTCTGGAAGGTCACGCCGCCCAGGCCGAAGCAGAATCCCGCGGCCACGGCGAGGACGGCCCGCGGCAGCCGGAGCCGCCCGACCGTGAAGGACGCACCGGGGACCTGCTCGCCGAGGACGACGCGGACCACGTCGCCGAGCGGGTAGAACGTCTGCCCGGCCATCAGCGTCACGAGGAATCCGGCGACGACGAGCACCGCCAGCGTCAGGACGACGACACGGCGCCGGGAGGCGCGCCGGCGCCGGCCCTGGGCGACCATCCGGGCGACGGGCGTCCGGGTGCCGGCGGGGGCGGAGACGCTCATGGCCCCTCCTTCGTCGGGACCGTGAGCATGGCTGCTGTGCTTCTGGTTCGCTCGCTACGCTCGCTCACAGCCCCTCCTTCGTCGGGACCGTGAGCGTGACGCTGCTGTGCTTCTGGTTCACTCGCTACGCTCGCTCACAGGTCACGTACCTTCTGACTGCGGACGATGTGGATGAAGAACGGGGCGCCGATCAGCGCCGTGATGATGCCCACCTCGACGTCCTCGGGTCGCGCCACCACGCGGCCGACGACGTCGGCCGCGGTGAGCAGCGACGCGCCGGCCAGGGCGGAGAAGGGCAGCGACCAGCGGTGGTCGACGCCGACGAGGATGCGGCACGCGTGCGGGACGAGGAGGCCGACGAAGGCGATCGGCCCGGCGACGGCCGTCGACGCGCCGCACAGGACGACGGAGCCGAGGGCGGCCGTGGCCCGGATGAGGACGACGCGCTCACCCAGCCCGGCCGCGAGCTCGTCGCCCAGGGCGAGCGAGTTCAGCGCCCGCGCGGACAGCAGGCACACAGCGAAGCCGACGGCGAGGAACGGCAGGATGAGCCCGATGCGCTCGTAGGACGCGCCGCCGACCCCGCCGACCTGCCAGAGCCGGAAGGTCCCGGCGATGTCGTTGCGGGGCAGGACCACGGCGCTGACCAGGGACGCGAAGGCCGCCGACGTGGCGGCGCCGGCGAGCGCGAGCTTGAGGGGCGTGGCCCCGCCGCGCCCGAGGGACCCCACGGTGTAGACGAACACGGCAGAGACGGCGGCCCCGGCCATCGCGACCCAGACGTACCCGGTCGGCGACGTGAGCCCGAGGAACGCGACCGCGCTGACGACGGCGAGCGACGCGCCCATGTTGACGCCCAGGATGCCCGGGTCGGCCAGCGGGTTGCGGGTCACGCCCTGCATGACGGCTCCGGACAGGCCGAGCGCGGCGCCGACGACGATCGCGAGCAGGGTGCGCGGTATCCGCTTGACGACCGCCGCCTGTTCGAGGGAGCCGTCCGCGCCGCCGAGGGCGGTCCAGACGTCGGTCCAGGTGACGTCGCGCGAGCCGAGGGCGACGGAGGCGACCGTGAACGCGGCCAGGACCAGGACCGCGACGAGCAGCCACAGGACGCGGACGCGCGCCGGACGCCGTACGAGGACGGCGTCCGGCGGGCGGGCGGTGCCGACCGGCGTCACCGAGTGCCCAAGGCGTGGATGCCCCGTCCGTGAGGGCGGGGAGGGATCACTTGACCTTGTCCGCGGCCTCGGCGAGCGCCTTGGCGTAGTCCTCCAGCACCCAGGAGATCGACAGGGGGGTCGGGTTCGCGGCGGTGCCCAGGGGCGTGCTGTCGGGCAGCAGGTACACCGAGCCGCGCTTGACGGCGGGGATCTTCGACAGCAGCGGGTCCTTGCGGATCTTCGCGAGCAGCTCGCCCTTGGCGTCGCCGTACCCGGTGATGATGTCGACGTCGTCGAACAGGTCGACCTGCTCGGCGCTCCGCGTCAGGGCGAACTTGTCGGTGCCCTCGGACGCCTTGGCGATGCTGCCGGGGATCGACAGCCCGAGGTCCTCGAAGAACAGGGTCCGCGTGTCGTGCGTGGTGTAGAAGCCGATCTCGCTCACGTCGTTGGGGTCGACGTGCGTCATGAACATCGCCGACTTGCCCTTGAGCTGCGGATACTTCGCGGCGACCTCGGCGATGTCGCCCTCGATGTCACCGATGAGCTTCTCCCCCTCGGCGGCGAGGCCGATGGCCTTGCTGTTCAGCTGGATGATCTCGCGCCACGGGGTCGCCCACGCGGCCTTCGGGTACGCCACCACCGGGGCGATCGTGCTCAGGGTCTCGTAGTCCTGCTTGGTCAGGCCCGAGTAGGCGGCCAGGATCACGTCCGGCTTCGTGTCGGCGACGGCCTCGAAGTCGATGCCGTCGGTCTCGTCGAACAGGACGGGCGTCTTGGCGCCGAGCTCCTCCAGGCGCTTCTTCACCCAGGGCAGGAGCCCGTCCTTGTCGTCGTCGCCGAAGTTCGCGGCGGCCATGCCGACCGGGACGACGCCGAGGGCCAGCGGCGCCTCGTGGTTGGCCCAGTTGACCGTGGCCACCCGCTGGGGCTTCGCCGGGATGGTGGTCGTCCCCAGCGCGTGCTCGATCGTCATGGGGAACGCGCCGGAGCTGCTGCTCGCGCTCGGGGCGGTGCTCGTGCCCGCGCTCCCGGTCGTGGTCTCCGGCTGGGCGCCGCAGCCCGCGATGCCCAGCAGGACGGCCGCGACGGCGAGGATGCGAAGGCTACGTGGACGCTTCAATCCGTACTCCACTTTCAGAATTTCCGCCGGTGCCGGCCCTCACACGTCCGGAGCGCGATGCGCGTCCGTGGAGCGGTACAACCGTGACGACCGCAGGAGTTGATCTAGTTAGGTTAGGCTTGCCTTTGCAGACTTTAGGAGAAATGACCGACTTGTCGCAATCAAGCTTTTGAGACAGCCGTTGTCGCGATCGGGACACGGAGGAGCGCAACGGGCCTCCGGTGACGTCGGCAGGGGCGGGGTGAAACGGTCGACGGACCCGTACCGCGCGAGGGAGGAGGGCCTGCGGGTGACCCGCACGGTGCCGGGAAGGCGTCCCGCCCGAAGGGCTCAACGCGCCCGGAACGCCCCCGGGGTCAGCCCGGTCGTCCGGCGGAAGGCCGCGCCGAACGCGCTCGCCGAGCGGTAGCCGACCTCCTCGGCCACCACGTCGACCTCCCACCCCCGGGTCAGCAGCGCGACCGCGTGCTGGGCCCGCACCGCCGCGACCCAGCGCGCGAAGCTGGTCCCCGTCTCCGCGTTGAAGGCACGGGTGATCGTACGGGCGCTCACACCCAGGTGGGACGCCCAGCCCGCGAGCGTCCGCGGATCACCGGGGTTCTCCCGGACCGCCTCGACGATCGGGCGCAGCAGGCCGGAGGTGGGCACGTTCAGGTGCAGTTCGCGCGAGGAGGGGGTGAGCACGTCGAGCACCATCGCCTCGGTCACCGCCCGCGACCCGGAGGGCAGCCCGGTGTCGGCGAGCCGTTCCAGCAGCAGGCGGAGCAGCGGGGTGATCTCGACGCCGACGGGCGCGGGAGAGATCGAGGTCATGGTGCCGAAGCCGAAGAAGTTGGCACGGCAGCAGGTGCCCACGATCGCCGAGCCGGAGTGCAGCGTGCCCGCGGGCATCCACAGGCCCAGGGTGGGGGTGACCGTCCAGGCCCGCGTCCCCACCACGGTCGTGGACGCACCCCGCTCGTTCCAGAGCAGTTCGTGGAAGGGGTGGGAGTGCTCGTTCCAGGTGGTGTCGCGGGCGATGGTCTCGCTCCAGCCCAGGATCATGGACGGCATCTCGACCGGCCCCGCCGCGAGGGCGGGCAGCGTACGGGTCTCCCTGGTCATGAAACGACACGGCCGACATCGGTGATTCCGGAGACACCGATGTCGTTTCGGGACGCGGACGGCATTCCCCCACCCTAGTACGGCGGCTCCGGCGAGAAGAGGCGCTGGTCACGGCGTCGAGTCGATCCGGGTCCGGTCCGCAGGACGCGGTCGCGATGACGCGGTCGTCCCGTACGGGGACCGGATGGGCGTCGGTGGTGTCAGCACGAGAACGGGCGGGGCCGTCGGTGTGACGGCCCCGCCCTCGGTCGGACGATCGGTGGCGGACGGTGGAAGCGGTCCGCCGCAGGTCTGTCCGGCGTAGGTTCTATCCGGCGTAGGTCTCGAACTCGGCGATCCTCGGCGTACCGGACGAGCTGGTGATCTTGAAGGTGAGCTTGGTCAGCGAGGTCGGGGCGAAGGTGATGGTGCCCGCTCCGCTGCCGGACTTCAGGACCGCGCCGTTGCTGCCGTTGAGGAGCTGCCAGGACCCGATGCTGGAACCCGAGGCCTCACGGATGACGGCGCTGGACACCGACCTGGCGGAGCTCCACTTGATCGAGATGTCACCGGTCGCGCCGGCCGGCGACCAGTAGGTGCTCAGGTTGCCGTCCCGCACGTTGCCGTAGCTCGTCCCGCTCGCCTTGCTGGAGCCGTCGGAGCCGGCCCCGATGCTGAGGTTGGTCCCGCCGGGCGTCGGCGTCACCGTCGGCGTCACGGTCGGGGTGGGCGTGGGGGTGGGCGTGACGGTCGGCGTCACCGTCGGGGTGGGGGTGGGAGTGGGCGTCTGGGGCGAGCAGCTGCCGTTCGACACCTGCAGCCCCTTGTTGGCGCCCGCCGTCTGGCGGACGATGTCCGGCACGCAGCTCGCCCCGTCCAGGCTGTAGGAGTACGGGATGCTGACGGTGGTGTTGGACTGCGGGTTGGGGCCGGCCGGGGCGTTGTCGGTGCCGGGGGCGGACCAGGTCACGTTGTCGAAGATGTTGCCGGCGACCTGCCAGTAGCCCGCCTGGTCGGTGTAGAACGTGCCCAGGACGTCCTTGGAGTCCTTGAAGTAGTTGTTCTCCACCTTGGCGCGTGCCCCGGCCCGGGAGTTGATGCCGGACTCGTGAAGGTTCACGTAGGAGTTGTTGTAGACGTGGGCGATGCCGCCGCGCAGCAGGGGCGTACGGGAGTCGATGTTCTCGTACAGGTTGTGGTGGAACGTTATGAAGCCGTTGGAGCGGTCGCTCTCGCTGGACCCGATGAGCCCGCCACGGCCGGAGTTGCGCAGGGTGCTGTAGGACAGGGTCACGTACTGGACGTTGTTCTTCATGTCGAAGAGGCCGTCGTACCCCTCCGACTCCCCGCCCGAGGCCTCCAGGTTCACGTGATCGACCCAGACGTTGCGGACGGTGCCCTCCATGCCGATGGCGTCGCCGCCGTTGGACGTGGGCGAGCCCGACTTCTTGACGTTCCGGATGGTCACGTTCTGGATGACGATGTTGCTGGAGTCGCGGATGTGGATGCCCAGCTGGTCGAAGACCGCCCCGGAGCCGACCCCGATGATCGTGATGTTGCTGATCTGCTTGAGCTCGATCAGGCCGGCGGCGGTGTTGCAGCTCGACCCCGACACCTTGGTGGTGTTGCCGTGGTTGATGGTCCCCTCGACCTGGATGGTGATCGGGGTGCTGCTGCTGGCCCGGCCGCACAGGGCCGCGTGGATCGCGGTTCCCGTGGTGGCCCTGACCGTCTGCCCGCCCGCGCCACCGGTGGTCCCGCCGTTGACGCTCGCGAAACCGGTGACACCGCCGACCGCCGCCGACGCCTGGATCGCCGGCAGGGCCACCCCTGCCATGGCCGCGACGGCCGCCGTGGCCAGCGCCGCCTGAAGCCGCAATGCGACTGCTCGTCTCATGCTCGTCTCACCTTTGTTCTCGAATGCCGGGTGCGTTCCATTTCGGTGCGTCTCCCTTGGACCGGGTAGAGGCCACGGATCCGCGCGGGACGGCACGGGATCGGCGAGGTGCTGCGACGTGCCGCCACCACGGCGAAGGGAGGAACGCCGAGGGCGGTACGCCGGAAAGCCCTTCTCTGACGACGCTGACGGAAAGCGCTTTCCAAGTCCTTCGACATTAGCGGCCGCTGTCAAAAGGTGTCAACGGTGAGGACGGAAATCCGGACGAACCGCAGGTGCGCGGGAGTCGGGGGAAGAAAGGTTCAGGCCGCCAGGCTCCGCGGGTGTCCACCAACTACGGCGTGGGCCCCGTGTGACGGGTACCCGGACGACGGCCGCGTCCACGGCAGTGGGTGTCCGGACGACGGCCCGCGTTCTTGCAAGGCGCCCTGACGGACCGCCTCCTCGGCCGCGGACACTCAGGAGGCGCGTACCGGCCTCGACATGAGGGGCGCCGGACGACGGATCGCGTCCCCGATCCAGGTCAGCGGTCCCCGGTCAAAGTCAGCGGCCCGCGATTCGGGTCAGCGGTCCCCGATCCAGGACTCGGGGACGGCCGGTTCGCGCGGCGGGAAGGCTCAGTGACCCCTGGGCACCGTCACGGGCGAGCTGAACGGGAGCACGAAGAACGGCCCCGTCACCACCGCCCGCTCGCTGCCCGGGCCGAAGGGGAGATCGGCGATCTGACGGCAGGTGCCGCGGTCCTCGATCCCGTGGACGGCGTTCCGGCCGTCGGGACCGGCGTTGAAGCGCCCGACGAGCGAGATACGGTCGCGGACCCGGCCCCGCTCGTCGACGAAGAAGCCGTGGATCGGCGCGGTGGCGGAGAAGCCGTCCTCGGTGAGGACCTCCTGCACCAGATCCGAGATCAGGAAGCGCACCGTCCGGCCGTCGGCGTCGGTCGCGGTCCCCTCGATCTCGCCGACGAACGGGGTGAAGACGCCCGGCGAGCCGGTGGCGAACCCCTCGGTGTACGGGAGCGGCCGCTTGGCGAGCTGCGAGATCCGGTAGGTGCGCTCGAAGGTCCCGGTCTTGATGGTGTACGTGCCGTTCTCGCACTCGAAGGGCCGTAGCGTGCGGCCGGTGAGGTCGATCGTCTGCCGCACGATCGGGTTGCCGGTGGCGGGGTCGCCGAACCTCTCCTCGTCGATGCGCACGTCGAGCCCGCGCGGCGACAGCTTCAGCACGAATCCCGGGCCGGTCGCCTTGACGTGGAACCGGCTCTCCTTGATCTTCAGGCCCGGAGCGCCCGGAGCACCGGGGGAATCCGGGGCGTCCGGCTGCGCGTGAGCGGTGCTCGCGGGGAGGAGGCCGACGGCCAGCGCCGCGAGCAGGGTGACGGTGATTCGCACGACCGGAACGCCAGGACGCATGGGCTCTCCCTCGCAGCTGCGACGACCACGTCATGGTATAGCGGGACAAAGACGAGGTCGATCATCTTTTTTCGCCCCTTGCCCCTCGCTCTCGCCCTCCCTCTCGATCCCCCGCCTCCCGCCGAGCGCACCGTCGAAAAATCGTTATTCCGAAATTTCGGATTTATGGTTAACTGGAGGCATGTCATCAATCCTCAGCATGCTCCTGACCGCAGCGCTGGCGGCCCCGACGACCGGCGTCGCCGCCGCCCCCGCCCCCGCCGACCTCAAGGACGTTGAGGCCGTACTCGCCTACATCAGCGCCCACCCCGACGACGTCGCGCTGGTGACCCGGGGCATCAGCCACAACGCCGATCGCCTCACCCCGGTGGCATCGACGTTCAAGATCACCCATCTCGCCGCCTACGCCGACGCCGTCCGCAAGGGGAAGGTCAAGCGGGGCGAGCGCGTCCCGGTGGCCCTGTGGAACGCCTACCACCTGCCCGGCACCGACGGCGGCGCCCACGAGGCGGCGCTCAAGCGGCTCAAGCCCGGTGCGAGCGTCACCCTCGACCAGGTCGTCTCCGCCATGATCCAGGAGAGTGACAACGCCGCCGCCGACCTGCTGCGCGACCGCCTCGGCCCCGGCGCGCTGCGCAAGGTCGCGCAGACGCGCGTCGGCACCCTCAACGGCGCGATGCTGCGCGCCTTCGGCGGCTGCACGCTGTCCGCCGACGCCTGCCTGAAGAGGTACGTCAAGGCCGGTGAGCAGGTACGGCTCACGCTGCCCGACTTCGCCCGGCAGGCCGACTGGGCCGAGACCGTGACCCGTGTCGAACCGGGCGTCCTGCGCAGGGTGCTCGCCGGGCTC
This sequence comes from Streptosporangium longisporum, assembly GCF_039534895.1. Classification (NCBI taxonomy): domain Bacteria; kingdom Bacillati; phylum Actinomycetota; class Actinomycetes; order Streptosporangiales; family Streptosporangiaceae; genus Streptosporangium; species Streptosporangium longisporum. The sequence goes on from NZ_BAAAWD010000014.1 coordinate 149,726, forward strand.
CGGAAGGACAGGATCGCGAGCCGGCACCTGGAGTGGCCGATGCGCCAGCCCGGCGCCGACCCGGACAAGCTCCTCATCGGCACCAAGGGCGGCGCGCTGCCCGGTGTCCTCAGCGAGGCCATGTACACCGTCCGGCCAGGTGAGAAGCCGCGCGAGACCGTCCTCGCCCTGCGGCGCCTGCCCGAGGAGACCTGGTACTCGGGGGTGCGCAGCTATGCTCATCAGCAGTTCATCGTACGAACGGCGACGGATCCCGCCTTTTTCGCGAGGGTCCGCGCAGCGTTGAAGTGAGGCGACCCTGACCAGTGCCGACGACCGGTTCCAGGACCTCGAGGCCCGGGTCGCCGCCCTTGAGGCCGCGCTCGCCGCTCCCCCGCCACCGGTGGCGGGCGACGACACCGGACTGATCACCTACGGCGGTCAGGCCGTGATCGGCGGCTACCACTGGGCGTGGGAGATGGCCCGCAGTCCCGGCTGGCTGCTTCGGCAGCCGGCCGGGCCGCTGGCCGCGGTGCTGGCCGCCGCCGGGCATCCGGCGCGCTTCGAGATCCTGCAGTCGCTGGCGGCCGGGCCCAAACAGGTCGCCGACCTGCAGGCTGAGCTGGCCCTCGCCTCGCCGGGTCAGCTGTACCACCACCTCAAGACGCTCGCCTCGGCCGGGCTGGTCGAGCAGCCCGAGCGGGGGGTCTACCGGGTGCCGCCACACGCGATCTTCCCTGTGCTCGCCCTCGCCGCCGCCGCGGTCGACGTGGTCGAGCGCTCCGGCGTCCCGGCGGGCCCCGGCGACCCTCCCGGCTGAACTCCGGCGGACGCGCGGGGTCTCCGCCACGGGACGGTGACCGGATCCCTCCTGTACGGGACCGGCGAGAACGGGACCGGCGAGGACGGGCCGGGCGAGGTGGTGACCGGCGTCAGGGGCTCGTGAGGACGACGAGCCGCCGGGTCGCCCGGGTCATGGCGACGTAGCGGTCGACCGCTCCCTCGACGCCCGTGCCGAACGCCTCCGGGTCGACGAGGACGACCAGGTCGAACTCCAGCCCCTTCGCCAGTTCCGGGGTCAGCGACCGGACGCGGGACGTCGCCCGGAACGTGGGGTCGCCGATGACGCAGGCCACCCCGTCGGCGTTCTCGGCGAGCCAGGTGCCGAGGATCGCGTCCAGCTCCGAAGCGGATCCGTGCTCGACGGGGACGCCCCCGCTGCGGACGGAGACCGGCACGTTGGCGTCCGGGATCACGGCCCGGATGACCGGCTCGGCCTCCGCCATGATCTCCTCCGGCGTCCGGTAGTTGACGCTCAGGCGAGCCGACCGGATCCGGTCCAGCCCGATCCGCCGGAGCCGTTCCTCCCACGACTCCGTGAACCCGTGCCTGGCCTGGGCGCGGTCCCCGACGACGGTGAAGCTCCGGGACGGGCAGCGCAGCAGCAGCATCTGCCACTCCGCGTCGGTCAGCTCCTGGGCCTCGTCCACGACGACGTGCGCGAACGGGCCGGCGAGCAGGTCCGGTTCGGCGCCGGGCGACGCGGCCTCGTCGACCAGGGCGTCCTTGAGGTCCTGTCCGTGCAGCATCGTCACCACGCCCTCACCGTCGTCGTCGGCGTCCAGCAGGGCGTCGACGACCGTGGACATGCGCTCGCGCTCGGCCGCCAGGGAGGCCTTACGGCGGCGCTCGCGTCGTGAGGCCTCCGGGTCGCCGAGCCGCTGCCGTGCCGCGTCCAGGAGCGGCAGGTCGGACACCGTCCAGGCCTGGGCGTCCTCGCGCTGCAGCCTCCGGACGTCGTCGGCGTCGAGCCAGGGAGCGCACATCCGCAGGTAGGCGGGGACCGTCCACAGGTCTCCGACGAGGTCGGCCGCCTCGATCAGCGGCCACGCGCGGTTGAAGGTCGCCAGCAGTTCCCTGTCCGCCGACAGCGACGCGCGGAGCAGGCCGGGCGGGACCTCGTCGTCGTGCTTGTCCGCCACGATCCTGAGCAGCTCCTCCCAGATCCGGTCGCGCGCCTCGTTGTGCGGGGTACCGGGTTCCGGTGCCTCGAACGCCTCGGCCCAGTCGTCGGCGCTCAGCCAGATCTCGGACCAGTCCGTCGTGATCGTCATCCCCTTGGCGGGCGGGTTCTCGTAGAACGCGACGGCCGGTTCGATCGCCTTCACCAGGTCCGCGGACGCCTTCAGGCGGGCCACCTCCGGGTCGGTCTCGACGCCCGCCGAGGCCCCCTCGGCGACGAGGTCCCGCAGGGTGCAGGTCTGCACGCCCTCCTCCCCCAGGCTGGGAAGGACGTCGGCCACGTAGGCCAGGTAGGGCTGGTGCGGACCGACGAACAGCACCCCGCCCCGGCGGTGACCGAGGCGGGGGTCGGAGTAGAGGAGGTAGGCGGCGCGGTGCAGCGCGACGACGGTCTTGCCCGTCCCCGGGCCGCCGTCGACGACGAGGGCGCCGCGCGATCCCGCGCGGATGACGGCGTCCTGGTCGGCCTGGATGGTGCCGAGCACGTCGCGCATCCTGGTCGACCGGTCGGCGCCCAGGCTCGCGATGAAGGCGGACCGGTCGTCGAGCGCGGCGTGCCCGGCCAGGCCGTCCGCGGTGAACACCTCGTCCCAGTAGTCGCTGATCCGGCCACGGGCCCAGCGGTACCTGCGACGGCTCACCAGCCCCATCGGGTCGGCGTGCGTGGCCCCGAAGAACGGCTCCGCCGCGGGGGACCGCCAGTCGAGCAGCAGCCGGCGGCCCGCGCTGTCGGTGAGTCCGAGCCGTCCGATGTAGACGGGTTCGGGGTCGTCCGCGGCGACCATGTGGCCGAGGCAGAGGTCCAGGCCGAAGCGGCGCAGCGCACGCAGGCGCGAGGCCAGCCGGTGGATCTCCAGGTCCCGGTCCATGGCCTGCCGGCCCTTGCCCCCGGGTGACCTGCGCTCGGCGTCGAGGCGGTCGGACAGGTCGGCGATCGACCGATCGAGGCTCTCCGCGATGGCCGCGAAGTGCCGCTCGTCACCGGCGATCAGCGCCGGGTCCGCCTTGGGGGCCAGGTGGGCGGGAAGGTCGAACGCGCCTTCGCTCCGGGGTTCCCGCGGCCGCGCCGCGAGCCCCGGCGACGGCTCTGCGTCCTCGCCCGTTCTGTCTGCCGGCAACACCACACGCACGTCGTGATCCTCGTTTCCGCAGGTTACGGCCTCGGCCGACGATTCTGCGGCACGACCGGGGGCTTGCCGCAAGCCCCCCGGTGCGCTATACGTTGAGAGTGGAAAGGAGTGGATCTCCCCTTTCCCCTTCGTCCCCGCCGGTGATCGAGTCCCACGTCCCGGCCGGGCTCATGCCTCGTCCAGGAAGGCGACGACCTCGATCGTGATGCCGAGGTGGCGGCCCGTCATGCCCTTCGCCCTGGTCAGGCCGAAGGCGTACCTGTCGATGTCCGTCGTGGCCCGCGCTCTCAGGCACCCATCACCGGTGGTGACGTGGCCGATGCTCAGGACCGTCGGCAGGGTCACGTCCCGTACGGTGAGCGTCCCCCGCACACCGGCGCCCTCGGCGGAGCGTTCGACCTCCCGGCCGCGGAAGACGATCTCGGGGTACGCGGCGGCGTCCAGGTAGTCGGAGGAGCGGACGTGCTCGTCGCGCTGCGGGTTGCCGCTCTCGAACCCGGCCGCCCGGATCACCACGTCCACGGTGGAGTCGCCGACGCTTTCGGTGACCACGATCCGGCCGTGATCGACCGCGAAGGACCCTCGTACCGGCAGCAGGCCGAACACCGCGCGTGTCGTGAACCGGACCGTCGTCGCGTCCGGGTCCACGCGATAGGTCCCCGGTGCCGCCCCGTACGCGTGCCCGCCGTCCGAACGCTCCGTCACGCCGACCGCCTCCCCGTGCCGATGGATCGACGGCGGGCGGTGTGAGGCCGCCCCCGGTCCGGGGGTTCCCGGAACGCCTGTCGCTTCCGAGGACAACGGTAGGAGGTCCGGTCCGCCGCCGACATCGGGCTACGTGCACACCCGGGTGTGGCCAGGTACACCCCGGGGCCGCGGGACCACCGGGAAGCCCTCCCCGCCCGGTGCCGGGGGACCGCGCCGGCGTCCCGTACCGGGAACGCGTCCTCACTGCCGGGAGCCGGCCGGGGAGGCGTGAAAACCGTGCCCGGCAAGGCTTGTCGCGTCTCCCGCGGACATGATTCACTGACACCACCCCCGAAACTGTAAGCAAACTTTCCAATAACGAACCCTTCGGTCTGGTGGCTTCCCGTGGCACAAGCGCTCTCGTCCGGACAGGAACGGTTCCGGTCCCTCCACCGATCCGGCCCGCTGGACCGTTCCCGCACCGTGCGCTTCTCCGGCCTGACGGCGCGCCACGGCCCGTTGACGACGGGCCAGGCCAACATGGTCCGCTGCATGCTCACCGACCCGCCCGAGCACATGAACTACCGCGTCGTACGCGCCGTCCAGCCGGGCACCACGCTCGCCGTGCTCACCGAGGCCGTGCTCCGGCTGGTGACCCGGCACGAGTCCCTGCGCACGACCTTCCACGACGGCCTCCAGCGGGTCCTGGCCGCCGGGGAGGTGACCGTCGAGGTCCACGACACCGGCGCGTCCCCGGCCGGGCCCGAGGACGCCGGGACGCGCGAGAGCGACCTCGCCGAGGAGGTCGCGCGGCGCCTGCAGGGCACGCGCTTCGCGCTGGGGACGGAGATCCCGCTCCGGGTCGCCGTGATCACCTCCGGTGGCGTACCGCGGCAGGTCGTCCTGGTGACCACGCACAGCGCCATGGACGCGGCCGGGCTGGCCGTGCTGCTCACCGAGTGGGACGAGCTCCTCCTCGGCAAGCCGCTCGCGCCGGTGACCGCGCCGCAGCCGCTCGACGTCGTGGCGGCCGAGCGCACCCCGGCCGGCCTGCGACGGGCCGAGTCGGCGCTCCGCCACTGGGAGCGCCACCTGCGCACGGTGCCCCGGTCCACGCTGACGGTCCCGGTGGACGGCGAGACGGACTGGCTGCTCCCCCGGCTGCGCGTGCGCTCGGTCCCCGCGGCCGGGGCGCTGGGGCGGATCTCCGCGCGTACCGGGGCGAGCCCGTCGGCGGCGGTGCTCGCGGCCCTGGCGGTGCTGGCCGGGGTACGGGCCCGCCAGCGGACGGTCGTCGTGCTGTCCATCTCGGCCAACCGGTTCCGGCCCGAGCTGCGCGAGTACGTCGGGCCGCTCGCCCAGGACGCGCTGATCCCCGTGGACACCGGCGCGGACGGCTTCGACGCCGTGCTGCGCGGCGCGCGCTCGGCGACGATGACCGCGTACCAGAACAGCCGGTTCGACGCGGACGCCCTCATCCGGATCATGGAGGACGTCCAGCGGGAGCGCGGCCTGTTCTTCGCGCGCGACATCGTGTTCAACGACATGAGCGTCCCCGGCCGGGGCCCGCGGGCCGTCCGTGCCGGTGAGGACGTCCACTCGGTGTGGCTCCCACCGGCCGTCCTGCCCACCCGCACCTCGCTCTGGGTCCACCGGACGCACGGCGAGCTCGACGTCACCCTGTGGGCCGATCCGCGCTGCCTGCCCCGGGACGACGCGCTGGCCCTCGGCGAGGGGATCGCCCGGCTGCTCATCGAGGCGGGCGACCGGGACGTGCCACGGGCCGAGCTGACCGCCCTCACCGGCGTCGTCCCGGTCCCCCGTGACGACGGCTGGCTGCCGGTCGACGGCTGCTGGGTCCACCTGCCCGAGGTCGGGCGCCTGACGGCGGACGCGCTCGCGCGGCTGACCGGCGGCGACGGGACGGCCCCCGCCGCCGAGACGGCCGTCGTCGCCGAGGCCGACGAACGGCTCGGGCATCGGCTGGTGTGCTTCACGACGGCCGCCACCACCCCGGCGGCGCTGCACTCCGCCTGCCTGGGGCTGCTCCCCGGCCGCATGTCGGCCATGACCCCGCACCACTACGTCGTCTGCGCGGCCGCCCCGGCCCCGGGCGCCCCCTGGCAGGACCTGCCCAGGGTCACCGAGGGCTCCGGGCGCTGACACCCCGTCCGGCGTCCTCGCGCCCGGTCCCGCCGGGTGCACCGCCGGCGCGGCGGACGGCCAGGACCCGGTCGAGCTGGAGGAGGCTCAGGCCGAACAGCAGCGCGCCCATCGGGACGTGCAGGGCCGTCAGGTGCGCGAGGCCCAGCGCGACCTGCGTCAGCGTGAGCGCCAGGAACCCGGCCGCGTACAGGATGGGCCTGGGCGAGCCGCCGCCCGGCCGCCACACCAGGACCGCGGTGCCCAGGTGCAGCAGCGCCACGACGAACACCGCGTACGACGAGGCGCTGTGCAGTACGTGCCCGTTGGGCCAGGACAGCATCAGGCCGGCGGTGATCGGCGCGGCGAAGAGGGCGGCGGTCTGCAGGACGATCGCGACACGCAGGAACACGGTGACTCCTTGAGGGCTGCGGAGCGGGTGCGGACGGCGACGACGGCGACCGCGACGCCCTCCCGCCCGCCGGACGGTGTCTCATCGTTCCGACGACACGACCACCGGAAATGTGAGGTGGATCCGCGTCCGGTCGCGGAGCGTCACAGGCCGTGACGGCCGCGTGCCCGGGACGGTCCCGGTGCCGTCACCCGTCCGTCACCCGGCTGTCACCCGTCCGTCCCGTCCGTCCCGTCCGTCCACGGCCGGAGCTTGTCGGGGTTGCGTACCGCCCAGATGCGGGTGATCCGGTCGTCGACGACCTCGAACGCCATCACCGCCGAGACGGCGCCGTCCCGCTGGGCCACCAGGCCGGGCTGGCCGTTGACGGTCCGCTCCAGGATCGTCAGGCCGGGCGCCACGGCGGCGATGGTCAGGGCGTAGCGGGCGATCCGCTCGCCGCCCTCGATCGGGTGGAGCGCGGTGCTGGCGAGCCCGCCGCCGTCGGAGATCATCGTGGCCTCGGGGGCGAGCAGGCCGATGAGGGCGCCGATGTCCTTTGCCTCCCAGGCCCGTTTGAAGTCCCTGACGACGTCGTCGCGCCGGGCCGAAGGAGCCGGGAGGGCCTGGGACGCGCGGATACGGCGCCGGGCCGAGGAGGCCAGCTGGCGGCACGCCGCCGGCGTACGGCCGACGATCCCGGCCACCTCGGCGAAGGAGTAGCGGAAGACGTCGTGCAGGACGAACGCGACCCGCTCGGCCGGGGTCATCGACTCCAGCACGACGAGGAAGGCCATGTTGACCGACTCGTCGAGGGTGACACGGTCGGCCGGATCGGCCGAGACACCGCCCGGCCTCCCGCCGGTCCACTCCGTGCGATCGGGCAGCGGCTCGGGGATCCACTCGCCCACGTAGCTCTCCCGCCGGGCCCGCGCCGAGCCGAGCAGGTCCAGGCAGATGCGGCCGGCGACCGTCGTCAGCCAGGCGCCCGGGGACCGTATGGCCTCCTGCTGCGGCCGGGACATGGCGTACCAGCGGGCGTAGGTCTCCTGGACGACGTCCTCGGCGTCGGCCAGGGTGCCGAGGAGCCGGTAGGCGAGGTTGATCAGGTGACGCCGCTCGCTGATGATCGCGCTCAGGCTCGGATCGGGGCGGGCGTGGCCCGGCTCGGACGGGGCGGTCATGGTCTCGTCGGCTCCCTCGGTGCGGCGGTGCTCACCGGATCGACGAGACAGCACGCCGAACCGTGAGGCCGGCGCGTCACCTCACATTCCCGGCGGTCGTGTCGTCGGACTCCCGGGACACGGTCCGGTACGCGGAGGAGCCCTGCGACTCCGGCACGGATCGCCTCATCCTCCTCCACGGGCGGCCGCTTCACGACGGGGGCCGGCCGCACCGGGCCGTACGTCCCGAGAACACCGCCGAAATCGAGAAAGGAAGACCTCGATGTCCACACCCACCACACCCACCACGGCCGGGCAGGACGACCTCCGGTCCCGCCTGCCCGACCCCGCCCCGTTCTTTCCCGACCTGATGACGATCGCCGCGGGCATGACCACGGCCACCCGCAACGGCGCGATCCCGCAGACCACCGTCGGCCTGGTGCACCTGCGCGCCGGGCAGATCGTCGGCAGCACGTACCACACCGTCCGGCAGACCGGCCTTCTCCGCAAGGCCGGGGAGACGGAGGAGCGCATCACCGCCGTGGCGTCGTGGCGGGACGCCCCCTACTTCACCGACGCCGAACGGGTCGCGCTGGAGCTCGTGGAGGCCGTCCTGACCCCGAACCCGTCCGGTGAGCGCGTCCCCGACGAGCTGTACGCCAGGGCGTCCGCCTGCTACGACGACAAGGCGCTCTGGACGCTCGTCATGGCGATCGGCCAGATCTGCTTCTTCATCCCCGTCGCCCTCATCGCCAAGCCGGTCCCCGGCAAGCCCCCGGGGAAGAACTACACGGGGTGACGCCCCGGGCCCGGGGTGACGGAGCACGACCGCGCCTCACCCCGGGCACGGCAGGCCCCGATCGGGCGTTCCCCTCCTCTGGCGCGTTCGCGCCTCCCGGCGCACGGCGCGTCCACCCCGCGCCGCTCCGCGTCGCTCGCGAGAGCGGCGACGTCGGTCGCTCTACAACCAGAACGTGAGAGCCATCGGGCATCACCGTATCGAACATGTGATCTAAAACTTCTATGTCGGAGCTTCTGTCAGGGTTACGATCTTGCTGTTCGCCGGCCGTGTCGATCGGCCGGTTCTCCACACTGCGGGGCGCGAAGACGCCCCACGACCGAACGGAGATCGATCTTGAGGCGTGCGTTGATCGCGTTGGGCATCGGCTTGAGTGTGCTGGGTTCCACCGTCGTCACCGGGACGGCACGGGCCGCGAGCGTGACAGCGGTTCCGTTGGCCCACACCGTGGCGGCGGCCCAGCAGGTCGCGAAGTTCTGGCTCGCCGACGGGGCCGCCAACCTGAAGAACGCCACACCGTACGCCGTGCGGACCGCGGTCGGCGGGGAACGCCTGTCCACGGACATCGTCCCGGACGGTTCTCCGTTCTCCTTCCCGCCCGACGAGATGGAGACCATGCCGGAGGGGGAGACTCCCCTGACCTCGGGCAAGGTGTTCTTCATCGGCAGCGACCTCCAGCCGCACTGGTGCACCGGGACGGCCATGCGGTCGAAGTACTGGAACATCGTCGCGACGGCGGGTCACTGCCTGCTGGACGTCGAGGCCCCGGCCGGCCCGCTGGCCAACTGGGTCTTCGTCCCCGGCTACTCCGAGGGCACGACACCGTTCGGTCTGTACGTCGGCAAGCAGGGCTTCACCCACCATGACTTCGACGACATCCGGGACCACGACCGCGACTTCGCCTTCGTCAACGTGTACCGCGGTGTCGTCCTCTCCTCGCCGGACGTGCTGACCAGCGTCGGAAAGCTGACCGAGAACGTCGGCGGTCAGGGGATCACGTTCAACCAGCCGCTCGCACCCACGGTCGACGTCTTCGGCTACCCCGCCGGCCCCCAGCCCGACGGCAGCACGCCCTACACGGGCCAGACCCTCGAACGGTCGACCGGATCGACGTTCACGATGAAGATCACCGGCCTCCCGATGGACCGGCCGACGGGCGCGGACTCCTCCTTCACCGGTGAGGGCTCTCTCGGTTCCTCATGGCTGACCGGTTACACGAGCGACAACCGCGTGGGCTATCTCAACGGCATCACGATCAGTGTGGCCGACACCGATGGCGACGGCCGGTACGACACCGGCGTCTCGCCGTACTTCGACGGTCAGACGCTCACGGTCTACCGGAAGGCCTTCGACTACTGGACCGGTTCCATCGCTTAGACGGCTCCCGTTCCGCCGTGGCCCGCGCTTTCCACGGCTCATCCGGATCCGTCGGACTCGTACGTCATGATCGACGCTCCTGTGCAGTACGTCCCCTCAAGGAGTGCCATGGCCGTCACCGAAGGAGCCGGATGGTCCGGCCTGGGCTGGAACCCCTGGACGGATCTCGCCGCGATCCGTGCCCGGCTCGACGCGGGCGCCGACCCGAACTCGGGAACCGACCTTCACCGACCACCCCTTCACCACGCGGCCGAGGAAGGCTCACCGGAAGTGGTCGCGGAACTGGCTCGGCGCGTCGACGACGTCGACGCCGAGCACGAGGGCCGTACCGCACTCTGGCTTGCCGTCTTCAACGACCGCCCCGACAACGCCCGCGCCCTGGCCGCCGCCGGAGCCGACCCGTGGCGGCCGATGATGAACGGCTGGTCCCCCGGACGACTCAGTCTGGCCGGACCCACCCTTGGCCTGTTCTCCCTGCCCGCCGACGAGATCGGCCTGTCCGCCGACGAGACCGCCGCGGTGACGGAGGCCAGACGCCTGATCACCGCATTGGGGGACGTCGACACCGACGGCCTCGGCCTGGCCTGCGTGGCAGGTGTCGGCGCGGCCGAGGCGGTCCGGCGTCTGGAAGCCACATCGGCCGATGACGACGACATGGAAGCGATCACGAGGGCCCCCTGGCCGGGTACGGACACGGGCTTGGCCGTCGTCGGTGTCACGGACGTGCCGGGCGGATGCATCGTCAGTCAACCGTGGGGATACATCCCCTCCGTGATCAGCGTCAACGAGCGGCTGTCGATGGGCACCGTCTGCTATGGGCTGTACGTCAATCCCAAGAGCGGCAACCAGGGAAGCATCGCCCGCGACGGCGTCATCGAGGAATGGGACACGTATCCCGGCAGTGGCGACGTGTCCGACGACGAACCGTCCGAGGAAATCCTTGCCGCCTACCTCTACCAGGACGAGGCCGTGGCCTATTGCTGCGCCCGCGTGGGCCTGCGTCCGGCCGACGCCAGGTCGATCACCGGCCCACCAGACATGTGGCTGAGACTGCCCGGGCACCACTGGCGACACTGACCGAGCGACACGGCCAAAAACGGTCCGGCACGGGCCGGAGAGGGGCCGATCGCGTCGATCAGGACCGGTCAGCTGCGTCGCGTGGCGAGGATCTCGCGGCCCCGTTCCGGGGTGATCAGGCGGGCGGTCCGGGGATCGGCCAGCAGGGCGATCGGCACAAGGTGGTCGTCACCCAGGGGCCGCCACGTCGGCAGGGCCTCACGCAGGAGCGGCCAGGCGTCATCATGGCCGGGGGCGGAGAGGACGGCGCGTACGGCCGTGTCGAAGTCCGGGTTACCGAACCGGACCTGGAAGCCGGGCTCGGCCGCCCGCCTGCGGTGGTCGGCGATCAACTGCCGGACCCGGCCGGAACCGTGCTCCATCAGCCTGGCGACGATGGACCGGCCACCCCGGCAGCGATCGCGCTCGTGCTGGGCGAACAGGAAGGGCAGGATCTCCTGCGTGAAGAGGTCCTCGTCAAGGGTCCAGGACCGGTGGTCTCGTCCGAGGAGATGTTCGAATTCGTTGCTCGCGTCGGCGGAGCCCCATATGGCCGACATCTGGAACAGCAGGAAGGTGGCACGGTCCCGGCCGAAGCGCGAGGCCTCCTTCAGCACCGTCAGAGGTTCATCCACCTCCCCGGCCAGACTGGCGAGCCGGGCCTGTTCGACCTTCGCGTCCCACTCGCGTTGGGTCGCGCACCGCGGGCGGTTCAGGGCGTGGAAACCGGCGTAGAAGTCGTACATCTTCTCGTAGAAGGAGTCGTGGCGCTGCGGGCCTGACGCCGTCCACGAGAACATGTCGTAGGCGGCCCACTCCCCTCGCTCGTCCACGTCTCCCGGATCGAGGAAGACGACGCCGGCGTCCGCCTCCAGTGAGATCAGCAGCGGCCGCGAGAGAACCGCTCCCTCGCCTGCGTAGTCGTCCATGCCGTCGTAGAGGTCGGCCATGAAGGGATCCAGGTCGCGCATCCACCCGATCTCGTCGGTGTCGCGCAACCGCCACACGAAGTCGCCCGCGTCCCGCCAGCCGTTGGTGACCAGGAGAAACTCCCGGAACGAGGGGGGAAGCGCACATCCCAGACGTCTCTCAAGGGCCTCCACCTGTTCAGGAGACGCGGGGGGAAACCCGAGCCACGGATCGGCGTCCGGCTCCTCGGCCGGATTGACGAGCCGCCATTCCTCACTCCAGCGCTCCAGGAACGGCTTCCAACCGGTACGGTCCATGCGAACTCCCCTCACCTCGATCATGTCGCGCTCATCCCAGCAGAGACGACCGACATCGGAAGGCCCCCGAGGAGCCGGATTGCGGTCATGGCGACCTGAGGTGGACGGTGCACATCAGGTCGAACGCCGCGAAGTTTCCGCGAACCGGCGGCAGCGGGCGTTCGGCCGAGGCCGGGCGGGTACGCCGTGGCCGGACGTGGCGTGGGCGGGGCGGCCTCGGCAGGGCGGCATGAAGCCCCCCGGCGACGGCACGCACCACCCCGGACGCCCCGCCTCGGACGGAGTTGACGCGATATGCGCGGGCGGCCAGACTCCTCGAGTTGATCATCTGTCCGGACGCAGGAGTCCGCAATGCCGCCCAACGCCCTCGCCGGACCCAACCGGCAGGTATACCCGCTGTTCTGGTGGTGGCTGGCGTTCACGCTGTCGGCCTGGAACCTCGCGATCGCGTTCTTCCCCACGGCCGGTCTGATCGAGACGATCAGTTGCTCCTGGGTGGGGACCAAGCCCTCGCCCGAGTCGCGGTGGGAATGGATGGCACGGCTCGCGCCGGTCGAGAGCCACCTGACCTTCGCGATGCCCGTCGCGCTCGGACTGTGCATCTGGCTCATCGCCGCCCGGGGGGCCGGTCGTCCCCGCGTTCACCAGTGGACCGCCTTCACGGCCGTCGTCCTCGTCGTCGTGGACCACGGGCTGGAACACGCCATGACCTTCCTGGATCCGCTGCCCGAGGACGCGAGCTGCTCGGTGGACCCGGCCACGCTCAACGCCGTCGGCTGGGAGCAGACGGCCTGGACCCTCGCCCCTGCGGTGCTGGTGCTGATCGGCGCCGCGACCGGGGTCAGGGGGCCGGCGCGACCGCGCCCGCGGCCGTCATGGCGGGCGGTCACAGCCGTCCTCGTGGTGGTGGCGACGGTGGTGGCGGTGGTCGCCGTCCGGCTGATCCCCGGGCCGGTGACGGAGGCCGCGATCCGCGCCGCCGACGGGACCTCCCGGTACGCGCTGGTCAACGCCGGGAACCGCCTGGTGGTGCTGGACCTGACCGAGGGAACCGAGTCGGGCGTGGTCCCCGCGCCGGATCGGAGGTTCCACCGGTACACCTCGGTCGTGGCGGACGGCGAGCCGGGATGGTATCTGGCCGCGGTCACCACCGCGTGGAGGGGTGCCTTCGGCCGCCAGGCGTCACGGATCTATCGGGTCGCCCTGGACGGCTTCGGCGGCGCCACGGTCGGTGACCAGGTGGGCGGCGATCTCGAGGGGAGGATCGGCGATCTGGCGGTCTCCCCGCAGGGACGGGTGGCCTACTCGCGCGTGGTCACCGCCCCGGACGACCCTGGTGAGATCGCGACCACGGTGGCCGGCATCGCCGGTGAACGGCGGGAGTGGTCGGCTCCCGGTGGCCACGGACTCGGCGACTCCCGTGACGGTGCGCTGGGACTGCACTGGCGGGACGAGAACCGGCTGGTGTTCCGCGCCTTCCCCCGCAAGGCGCGGTCACCCCGCCTGGTCATGCTCGACGTCCGCCGGCCGGGCACGGACCTGCTCGCCGCCGAGACGCTCCAGAGCATGCCCTCCCTCGGTGACGGCATCGCGCTCACGCTCCCCGGCCGGGGCCGGACGGTCGTCCTGCAGACGGAGCCGGGAAGCGGCTGGGGCGGGCGGCTCCTGCTGGTCGAGCCGTCCGCGAGACGGCCCGTCGGGGCGATCCTCTCCCTCGGATGCGGAAGCGTCGTGTCGTTCGCCCCGGACTCTTCGGGCCGGTACCTGCTGGTCGGTGTGGACAACGCGGCCGGGGTGATGACGGGTGACCCGCCCGAGCCCATCTGCGGGGACGCTCCGCCGTACGAGTTGTTCCGGGTGGACCTGGACGGGACCTCCGGCTCACCCGCACCCGACGCGTACCCCGGAGACGTCCCCTCCCTGAACCTGCCCGGCCGCAGGATCTGGCAGGGCGAACGGGCGCTGGACGGCATCGCCTGGTAGCGGGTGCCCGGTACGGCGGCCGTGTTCCGCCGGCGACGTCGCCCCGTCCGGTCACCGGGGCGATCGCTCGCCGTCGCGGCGGTGTGACCGCAGGCGGACCAGGGCGAGGACGGCGACGGCGTAGCCGCAGAGCACGCCGAACCCGGCCCACCAGGGAAGCGGGGGGTAGCCCGCCGACGGCGCGTAGTGGGCGACCACCTGCGGGTACTCGCGGGCGGTCCGGTAGACGGCGAAGCCCGCGGCGGGGGTGAGGCGCAGCAGCCACCTGGCCACGTCGTCGGGCAGGATCGGCAGGACCGCCAGGAGGTACGGCAGGACGACCGCCGAGATCGCGACGAGGATCGCCGCCCAGGTCCGCCGCAACAGCGCGCCGAGAGCGAGCGCGAGCACGGCGGCGACCGCGAGCAGCGCGGCGGCACCGGCGACGACCCGCAGCTCGGTGAGGAGCGGTACCGGAAGGACGCCGGCACCGCCCGCGCGCAGGATCCGCGGGCCGGCCGCCACCACGACCGCTGCGGCGACCAGCCCGGCCGCGAAGGTGACCGCTGCCGTCACGACGGCCTTCGCCACGGCCGTACGGAAGGCGGGCGCCGCCCCACCGGACGCACCACCCCTCACGTCACCGGCCGTACCACCCGTCACGTCACCCGTCGCGCCACCGGTCATGCCACCCGTCACGTCACCCGTCGCGCCACCGGTCATGCCACCCGTCATGCCATCGGCCGCGCCACCCGTCACGTCACCGGGCGCGCCACCCGCCGGGCCCGGCCGGTACTCGGTGGTCATGAACCGTACGGCCACCACCATCACGATGACCAGGCCGACGACCAGGCCCGCGAGGGAGCCCTCCACGGCGTGACCCACTCCGGTGCCGACCGGCCCGATGTCGCCGGTTCCGGTGACGGTGAACGTGCCGTCCGACTCGACGAGACCGGGCGGCCGGTGGTGCCTCTCCCAGTCGGTGTGCCCCATCTCGCCCACGCTGCCGTGGCTCCATCCACCGGTGGACGTGCCGCCCCGCACGCTGACGTGGTCGAAGACGGCGGTGGCCTGGGTGAAGCGCGACTCCGGAAGGCTCGCTCCGAGGCCGACGCGGGTGAGGGTCAGGTCACCCGGGGACGCGACGAAGAGCCCGACCCGTACCGTCTCGGGCAGTGCGGGGAGGCGGGCGGTGCCGACCTTCGCCCACCGCGTGCCGTCGGCCGACTCGTGGCCGGTGACGGTGTCGCCGGAGCGGGTCAGCCGCAGCCAGCGCGGTGCCCGCGGCGAGACGCCGCCCGGGCGTCCGGCCGTGTCGTGGACGTAGTCGTGCTGCATCCGCACGCCGTGCGCGCCGGTGAGCATCAGCGCCGCGTAGGAGGAGCCCCGCGCGGTGCCGTCCTTGATGATGACGCCGGCCTTCGCCCAGGGGACGAGGCCGGGGACGATCTCGTCGTGGCCGGGCGGCGGGTAGGTGATGATGCCCGTCATGGACGTCAGGCGGACGGTGATCTCACCGTTCCTCCCCAGGGGCCGGTGGACGAGGTAGGACGTGTCGCTCACCGCCCGGCCGTGCGGCCCGGCCGGATCGGCGGGGCAGGGGACCTCCACCGTCCCGGCGGTGCAGGAGGTGCCGAGGCTCGTCGCGATCGCGGAGAGCACTCCGAGCAGGACGGTGACGAGGATCGCGGACGTCATGGCGGCCGTCCGGCCCCGGGTGCGGAACTTCCCCCACTCCCGTCGCACGCGTACGGTCAGGGACGGCTCGGCGGTGTCTTCACTGGATCGCGGCATGGGTCCGGTTCTACGGAACCGGCCGTGACACGGGCCGAACCGGTGCTGTCACATCGCTGTTAGGCGGGGCGGCGCATCCTGGAGGTCCGCACGCGAACGGGAGAGAACCGATGAGCAAGCCGCGACGCCCCGCGTCACCGAGGCGGACGGCGGGCCAGCGTTTCACCGCCCTGTACGCCGCGCTGTTCCTTGCGTCCGGTCTGGGACTGCTGGTCCTCACCAACCTGCTGGCCGGCGTCAGGGTGACCGAGCCCGCCCCCGGTCAGGGACCCGGCACACCGTGGCCCGGCCTCGCCCGGGAGCACGCCCACCGGCTCGAGGCGCAGCTCGTGGACGCCCAGGCGATCCAGTCGCGCCGGCTCCTGGCCGGTTCGCTGGTCGCGCTGGTCGTGATGGCGGTGATCTCGGTCCTGCTGGGCAGGTTCGTGGCCGGACGGGTGCTGCGCCCGCTGCGGACGATCACCGCGGCGACGCGGCGGATCTCCGCCGACAACCTGCACGAGCGGCTGGCCGTGCCGGGCCCGGCCGACGAGGTCAAGGACCTCGCGGACACCATCGACGAGCTGCTGGAACGCCTGGAGGCGTCCTTCGCCGCCCAGCGCCGGTTCGTCGCCGACGCCTCCCACGAACTGCGGACGCCGCTGACGACCATGCGGGCGTCGCTGGACGTGGCCGTGGCCAAGCCGCGGCCGGTGCCACCGCAGACGCTGGCGCTCGCCGACCGGCTCCGCACCGAGCTCGACCGGGTCGACGGCCTTCTGGAGAGCTTCCTCGACCTCGCCCGCGCGCGGCACGGCGAGTTCCGCGACCGCGTCCCGGTCTCGCTCGCGACCCTGGCGTCCGAGGCACTGGCCGCCCGCGCGGCCGACGTCGCGGAGAGGGACCTGACCGTCGAGGTCCGTACCGGGGAGGCCGCGTGGACCCGGGGCGACCCGACCCTGCTGTCCCGCATGGTGAACAACGTGATCGACAACGCGGTCGTCCACAACCGGCGCGGCGGCCGGATCCGGCTGGAGACCGGGACCCGCACCGGGCACGGCCCGGGGAACGGCATCGGGCACGGCACGGGGGACGGTTCGACGTGGCTGGTCGTGGAGACCGGCGGGCCGCCCCTCGACCCGGCGCAGGTCGCCCGGCTCACCGAGCCCTTCCGGCGGCTCGGTGCCGACCGGACCGGCTCCGAGACCGGCTCCGGCCTGGGCCTGTCGATCGTCGCGGCCGTCGTCGAGGCCCACGACGGCCTCCTGGACCTGCGCGCCCGGCCCGAGGGCGGCCTGCGCGTCACCGTCTCGCTGCCGCAGGCACCCGTACCGGAAGGCGCTGTCGCGTGAGGGTCCTGGTGGTGGAGGACGCGCGCTCGCTCGCCGAGGTGCTGGCCGAGGGCCTGCGGGACCAGGGCATGGCCGTCGACGTGGCCCACGACGGCCTGGAGGCCGCCGCGAAACTCGACCTGACCCCCTACGACGTGGTGGTCCTCGACCGTGACCTGCCCGGGATCCACGGCGACACCCTCTGCCGGATGATCGCCGAACGGGACGGGCGCGCGATGGTCCTGATGCTGACCGCCGCGGGCTCCCCGGGGGACCGGGTCAGCGGCCTCTCCCTGGGGGCCGACGACTACCTCGCCAAACCGTTCCACTTCCCCGAACTGGTCCTGCGCGTCCACGCCCTGGCCCGGCGCCGGCCGTCCGCCCGGCCGCGCACCCTGCGCGCGGCCGGGATCGAGCTCGACCCGGTACGCCGCACCGTCACCCGCGACGGCAGGAGGCTCGACCTCTCGGTCAAGGAGTTCGCGCTCCTGGAGGCCCTGCTGCGCGCCGGTCCCGCCTTCCTCAGCACCGAGGACCTGCTCGAACAGGTCTGGGACGAGAACGCCGACCCGTTCACCAACACCGTCGCCGTCACCGTCGGAAGGCTTCGCCGCAAACTGGGGAGCCCGCCGGTCATCACGACGACACCCGGGGTGGGGTACCGCATCACCGGCCCCGCCGAGGAGGCGTGACGCGGTGACGACCGCGGGAGCGCTTCGGTGGAACGCCGGCGGGCGTTTCCCGGGACACGGCCGTGCGGAGACCCGCTCTCAGGCGGAAGAGGGCGTCACGATGTCCGGCGGCCGAACACCGGGACGAGCACGGCGGCCACGGCGAGGTGCATCGCGGCCAGGGTCACCCGGGTCGCACCGGTGGCTCCGACCATGAACACCGGCAGGAACGACACGATCAGGACGGTGAGGGCCAGCACCGTCCAAACGGCCGGCGCTCGGCGGGTGACCCGCTGCAGCAGCGCGCGGGCACCCCATCCGAGCAGGGAGACGGCGAGCGTCACCATGGCGGCGAACGGCAGGTCGATGACCCCCGGTGGCCGGCCGTTGCGGGGATCGACGCGGAGTTCGACGCCCAGGGCGTGAGCCGCGGCCCACACCAGCACCGTGGACAGGACGGCGCCCGCGACGGCGAGAGCACCACGGCGGAGCCGCGGGGCCACGGCGACGGAGGCGGTGCCCGTCATGCGGGGCTCCCTTCCGGGAC
Organism: Streptosporangium longisporum; assembly: GCF_039534895.1. Classification (NCBI taxonomy): domain Bacteria; kingdom Bacillati; phylum Actinomycetota; class Actinomycetes; order Streptosporangiales; family Streptosporangiaceae; genus Streptosporangium; species Streptosporangium longisporum. The sequence goes on from NZ_BAAAWD010000014.1 coordinate 167,982, forward strand.
GATGATCGTTTTTCCGGGAAGCCGCCCGGCCTCGGCATCGCGGTGCACCGAGGCGAGCTCGGCGAGCGGACGGGACGCCTCGACGCCGACGCTCACCGCGCCGGCGTCGACCAGCTTCACCAGGGCGGCGAGGTGATCGGTGTCGTTGCGGACCACGAAGCGCACCGCTCTGAGCCGCGGTCCCGCCAGGTGCCCGACCTCGACCGTGGCCGACACCAGCACACCGCCCGGCCGGACCAGGGGCGCCAGCTCCGCGACCCGGGAGGGGTCGATCACGGCGAAGTTGAGCAGCGCGTCGACCGGCTCGTCCAGGGCGCCGGTGACGGGCGTCACGGTGTAGTCGACGATCCGGTCGGCTCCCAGCCGCCGGACCACCTCGGCGCTGCGCGGGCCCGCGGTGGCGACGACGTACGCCCCGGCGTACCTGGCGAGCTGGATGGCGAACCTGCCGATGGCGCCCGCGCCGATGACCAGCACCCGTTGTCCCGGACCGAGGTCCGCGTGCTCGAACACCGCCTGCCACGCGGTGACCCCGGCGATCGGCATGGCGGCGGCGTGCGCCAGCGGGACGGTGGTGGGCGCCGCCACCAGGGCCTCGGCCGCGGCGGTCACGTACTCGGCCGCCGCGCCACCGTCGAGCCGGCCGACGACCCGGTCTCCGACGGTGAGGGCGGACACGCCCTCACCGACCTCCTCGACGACCCCGGCGACGTCACTGCCGAGCGTGTAGGGCAGGGCGAGCGGGAACACCGAGCGCAGCAGACCGCGGCGCAATCCGGCCTCGGACGGATTGAACGATGTCGCGGCGACGCGGAGGAGGACCTCGCCGCCGCTCGGTACCGGCCGGGGGACGTCGTCGCGACGGATGACCGACGCGTCACCGTACCGGTGGATTCGCATGGCTTTCATGTGCTCAACCTACGGACGAAACAGAGGACGCTGAATGCTCGGGAATCCTGATTTCATACGTCGTCGTCTCTCAGACGTAGACTATGAGAATGGACGTGCTGAGTGACGTGCTCGCGGTCATGCGAACCGGCAGGCCCCGTTCGGTACAGGTCACCTGGCACGGCCCCTGGGCGCAGCGGTTCGCGCCCGTTCCCGGCGCCGTGGGCTTCCACGTGATCCTCCGGGGACCGTGCTGGCTCCTCCCTCCGGACGCCGACCCGCTGCCCCTGGCCGCCGGGGACGTCGTGTTCCGGCCCCACGGCCGGGGCCACACCCTGGCCGACGCCCCGACCACCCGGCCCGCCGGGCCCGCGTGCCGCCCGGACGAGCCCGCCCTCCTGCAGCGGTACGCCGTCGACACCGTCGGCGCCCCTTCCGAGGCCGGTGGCCCGGTCGCGGTGATCCTCTGCGGCGCCTACGAGCTCGACCCTGTCCTCGTCCACCCGCTGCTGCACGACCTGCCGGAACTTGTCCACATCCCCGCGCACCTCGGGCGCCACCCTGAGCTCCGGGCCGCCGTCGACCTGCTCACCTCCGAACTGACACGCCCCCGCCTCGGCACCGACGCGCTCATCCCGGCGCTGCTCGACACGCTCCTGCTGTACATCCTGCGCGACTGGTTCGACCAGCGTTCCGCGCTCCGCGCCACCGGCTGGGCCGCGGCGCTCAACGATCCCTCCATCGCCGCGGCGCTGCAGGCCATGCATCGCGATCCCGCACGGTCGTGGACCGTCGCCGACCTCGCCACCGAGGCCCGGCTGTCACGCGCCCCGTTCGCCCGTCGCTTCACCGCCCTCCTCGGCCAGCCGCCGCTGACCTATCTCACGTGGTGGCGCATGACCACCGCCGCGCGGCTTCTCCGGCAGACCGACGCGCCCCTGAGCACCATCGCCGGCGAGGTCGGCTACGGCTCCGAGTTCGCCTTCGCCGGCGCGTTCAAGCGCCGGTACGGCACCGCACCCGGCAGGTACCGCCGCCAGGCGTAGCGGACCGCCGTCACGGGCCGGTTCCACCGGCTCACCGGCGGGAGACGCGCGGCGCTCCGGCCGCGGGCCGTGGGCCGACGTCGGGGAACGAGCCGTCGCCGAACAGGATCCGCGCCGCCAAGGCACGACCGGCACGACCGGCACGGCCGCGCAGCACGGTCACCGCCGCCTCCGCCACAGCCGGGGACCGGATCCCGGCGAACGCGCGGCGCAGCAGCAGCCGGCCCCGGAACCGGGCCCGCAGCGCGTCCCCGTCGTACCGGCTCAGCACGCGCCGGTCGCCGGTGCGCAGGTACTCGGCGGTGACCGCCGCGGCCAGTTCGGACATGCGCAGGCAGGGGTCCAGCCCACCGGCCGTCAGCGGCGACACCGCGCCGGCGGCGTCCCCGACGAGCAGCCCGGAGGGGCACGCCAGCCGTCGCAGCACGCCGCCGACCGGGATCGGACCGCCCCGGCGCTCGACCGGCCCGGCCGGCGGTGCGCCGCCGGGCGCGTCCGCGGCGAAGGCGTCCAGCAGGTGGCGGACGCCGGTGCGCATCGCGTCCGGGTACCCCGCGACGCCGACGTGCGCGTGCCGGCCGTCGTCGATGACCCATCCCAGGTACCCCGGGGCGATCCGGGGGTCCAGCACGCAGTGGAACGCCGGGACGGTGGTGCCAGGCGCGACCGGGTAGAGGATCTCGGCGCCGACGAGGAGGCGCCGGTTGACGTCGAGGCCGAGGTCCCGGGCCACCCGGGAGCGGGCGCCGTCCGCGCCGACGACGAACCGTGCCCTCATCGGTTCCGCGTCCGCGAACCGCACGACGCCCGCGGACACGCCGACGTACCGTACGCCCGGCAGGACCCGGGCCCCGGCCGACTCCGCCGCGCGGCGCGCGTGCTGGTAGACGGCCGCCATGTCGGCCACGCGGTACTCGTCCCGGTCGCTGGTGAGCCGGACCGGTGCCCGGCGCGACGGCGGGTACAGCAGCACGTCCCGCACCCCGGGCCCCAGCAGGTGGTCCGGCAGGTCGAAGTCGTCGAGGGTCCGGCGCACGAAGATCCCTGTCGTGCGGATGCCCGCCGACAGCGACCTGCGGCGCTCGACCACCGTCACGTCCAGTCCCCGCCGGGCGAGCAGGCGGGCCGTGTGCAGGCCGGCCAGGCCCGCTCCCACGACCAGTACATCCACTGTCTGCATGTCATGCGACGTTAGGGACGATGTCCCGTCCGCACGACGGTCTGCACGCTACCTGCCGCATACCTCTACACCGCCGCCACACCCGGCGGGCGGCGGGCGCGGAACCGGCGTCACGTCCCCGGAGAGCACGCCGGGCGGCCCGGGGAGATCCTCCCCCGGGCCGCCCGGCGCGGCCTCAGCCCCCGATCGCGGGCATGCTCTCGGGAACGCTCTCCGCCACCGCGTCCGGCCTGGGAGCCGCGAGCAGCCCGGCCAGGTGGTCCGCGATCGCGGAGATGGTGGGCTGCTGCCACAGCAGGGTCGCGGGGAGACGCCGGCCGAAGCGCTTCTCCAGGCGCCGCCGGACCATGACGGTCATCACCGAGTCCAGCCCCTGCTCGACCAGGGGACGCCGGATCGCCAGGTCCTCGGGGGCCAGCCTCATCACGGCCGCGATCTCCGCGCGGATCTCGGGCAGGACGCGCTCGCGCAGGTCCTCGGGCGCCACCCCGGCGAACGACTCCGCGGCCCCCCGGAGATCCTCCTCGGCCGGGGCGGGCGCGTCGATCACCGGATAGCGCAGCCCCGCCAGGTGTCCCACCACCCGGCCGTCCGTGTCGGCCAGGAGTGCCCGGACGGTGTCGTCGGCGGCCGGGTCCACGGCCGCGTCGATGATCAACGTCGAGGGCGGGGTGCCGGTCAGCACCACCTCGTCGATGTGCACGACCATGCGCAGCACCGGGTCGCCGGGGAACACGCAGGGCGCCACGGACATCGCCGCGTCCAGCGCCGGTGCCCAGCTGCCGGGGTCCCCGGTGCGGACCGTGGCCCGCAGCGCGCCGTCCGCGCCGAGCAGCGTCTCGATCGTCCAGTCGAAGCCCGTCGAGGGCACGCCGACGGCGGCCAGCCGACCGTGCACGAACCCGGGGTCGACCGGGACGAGGGAGCCGTCGTCCGGCAGCACGTCGGGCTTCGGCTGGCCCGGAGCGGCCACGTCCGCGGTGACGTGCACCAGCCAGGCGGGTTCGGGCTCGTCCGGGCCGGCCGGGGTGCGGGCCGCGAGCCGCAGCACCGGAGGCTCGTGCACGACCTGGACCTGCCTGCGTTCCGCGGTCATCAGCGGATGCATCATCTCCACGTCGGTGAGCGTGACGTCCTCGTCCTCGGCCGCGTGCAGGAACGTGTTGACCAGCACGGCGGCGGGCACGATCTCGACCCCGTTGAGGGTGTGGCTGCCCGGGTAGGGCCGGTCGGCGTCCTCCACGCTGGTCCGCCACACCCGGGTCCGGCTCCCGGCCAGGGCGGTCCCGGCTCCGAGCAGGGTGTGGGAGTCCACGTCGTGCCCGCGGTTGTCGTCCCCGGCGTAGGAGTCGCGCCAGTGACGGCGGTGCTGCCAGGCGTACGGCGGCAGGTCGGCCAGGGTGCCGGACGGCTGCAGCCGGCTCCAGTCCACGTCGACGCCGTGGCAGTGCGCCGTGCCCAGTGCGACGAGGAGGGCCTGCCGCTCCGGCTGGTTGCGGCGCAGCGACGTGCCGACGAACACGTCCTCGTACCCGTTCTCCGAGAGCGTCTCGGTCACCGAGTGCGCGACCACGGGGTGGGGGGAGATCTCCAGGAACACGCGGTGGCCGTCCTGCGCCGCGGCCGTCGTCGCCGCGACCAGCCGCACGGGGTCGCGGAGGTTGGCCGCCCAGTACGCGCCGTCCAGGACGGGCGCCGACCGGGGGTCGGCCAGCGCGGTCGTGTACATGGGGATGCGGGGCGCCCCGAACTCCAGGTCGGCGACGGCTGCTGCCAGGTCGACGGCCAGGGGGTCCATGTGCGGGCTGTGGAAGGCGACGTCGGAGGCCACCCGCCGCACCACGATGCCCTCGACCGGCCACTCGTCCAGCACCTGCTCGACCGCGGCGACGTCGCCGGACAGCACGGTGGAGCCGGGGGCCGACGCGATCGCGGCCACCAGGTCGTCGCGTCCGGCCAGCCGGTGCGCCGCCTCCTCGAAGGACAGGTCGACCATCACCATGGCGCCCTTGCCCTCGGCCCGGCGCAGCAGCCGGGAGCGGCGGCAGATCAGGCGGGCGCCGTCGGCGACGGTCATCGCGCCGGCCGTCACGGCCGCCGCGATCTCGCCGACGGAGTGGCCGATGACGGCCTTCGGGGCGACCCCGTACGCGTTCCAGAGCCTGGCGAGGCCCAGCTGCATCACGAAGATCATGGTCTGCACGCGGTCGATGGTGTCGAGGTCGCCGTCGGCGAGGACCTGCCGGGGAGAGAAGCCGATCTCCTCGGCGAAGATCGGCTCCACCTCGTCGACCAGGGACGCGAACTCCGGTACGGCGAGCAGTTCCCGGCCCATCCCGCGCCACTGGCAGCCCTGTCCGGAGAAGACCCAGACCGGTCCGGGACCGGCGTCGGGCAGCACGTCGCCGAGCAGGACGTTCTCGGCCGGCGCGTCGTCGGCGAGCCTGCGCAGACCGGCCGCGAGCTCGCCCGCGTCCGCCGCGAGCACGACGGCGCGACGGGCCAGGTGGGTGCGCCGCAGCGCCAGCGTGTGTCCCGCCGACGCCGGGTCGAGCCCGTCGCCGAGGCGGTCGGCGAGCGTGCCCGCGTACTGCCGCAGCGCCTGCTCGGAGGCGGCCGACAGCGGGAACAGCCGCTCCCCCGCCGCCTCGTCGCGGGGCGTCTTCCGGGCCGCCTCCGGGGCCGGGGGCGCCTGTTCGAGCACGATGTGCGCGACCGTGCCGCCGTAGCCGAAGCTGGAGACGCCCGCCCGGCGGGGGTGGTCGCGCTGCGGCCAGTCCGACCGCTCGGTCACCACGCGCAGGCCCGAGGTCTCCCACTGCACGGCCGGGTTCAGGGCGGTCAGCACGCTCGGGGGGATCTCCCCGCGGTGGAGGGCGAGGACCGCCTTGATGACGCCGGTGATGCCGGCGGCGCCTTCGAGGTGGCCGATGTTGGACTTGACCGAGCCGATGAGGCACGGGTCGTCTGCGGGCCGCCCCGCGCCGTACACCGAGGACAGCGCGCCCGCCTCCAGCGGGTCGCCGAGCCGGGTCCCGGTGCCGTGCGCCTCGATGTAGTCGACGGTGGACGGCGCGACACCCGCCTGCCGGCAGGCCCGGGCCATCACGTGTTCCTGGGCCTTCCCGCACGGCGCCATGATGCCGTTGGTGTGCCCGTCCTGGTTGACGGCGCTGCCGACGACGAGCGCGAGGATCCGGTCGCCGTCGCGTTCCGCGTCGGACAGCCGCTTGAGCACGATCACGCCGCAGCCCTCGCCGCGTCCGTAGCCGTCGGCCGACGCGTCGAACGACTTGGACCGCCCGTCGGGGGCCAGGGCTCCGGCCGTGCCGAGCGTGAGGGTCTGGCCCGGGGTGACCAGCAGGTTGACGCCGCCGGCGAGGGCGACGTCGCTCTCGCCGAGCCGCAGGCTCTGCGCGGCCAGGTGCAGCGCGACCAGCGACGCCGAGCAGGCGGTGTCGATCGCCATGCTGGGGCCGCGCAGGTCCAGGGAGTAGGAGATGCGATTGGCGACGGCGCAGGTCGCGGCGCCGATCCCGGTCCACGCCTCGATCTGGGGCAGGTCCTCCAGGAGACGGCCCCCGTAGTCGGCGGTGCAGACCCCCATGAACACCCCGGCGTCGGTGCCGGCCAGTTCGTGCGGCGGCAGGCCGGCGTTCTCCAGGGCCTCCCACGCAGTCTCCATCAGGATCCGCTGCTGCGGGTCCATCAGCTCGGCCTCGCGGGGCGACAGGCCGAAGAACTCCGCGTCGAAGCCCTCGATGTCGCTCAGGAAGCTGCCGTGACGTACGGCGTCGCGCAGCGCGGCGGCGTGTTCGGGACCGCGGTTCTCGTACCGGCGCCAGCGTTCGGCGGGCAGCGGCCCGGTCGTGTTCCGGCCGGCGCGCAGCAGGTCCCAGAACTCGTCCGGTGAGCGGACGTCACCGGGAAGGCGGCATCCGATCCCGACCACCGCCACTGGTTCCACCCGGACTCCGTGCGGACTGTCGGCCATCTGCGTTCTTTCCCTTCGGTTCAGGCCCACTGAGGACTGTCGATGATCTTGATGACGGCGCTGGAGACGGTCACTCCCGGCCCGGTGCCGAGCATCAGCATGTGGTCGCCGGGACCCAGCTGCCCGGTCGCGAGCAGGTGGTCGAGGGAGAGGACCTGGTCGCCGGCCCCGCAGTGGCCGATGGTGCGGCCGTAGTCCCAGGTGGAGCGGGACATGGGCAGGTCGAGCATGGCCATGCACCGCTGCTCGACGATCTCCTCGGAGTAGTTCATGAACGCCACCCGGGTGAGGTCGCCGGCCTTGATCCCGCTCTCGTCCAGCGCGCGTTCGACGACCTCCATCAGCGCCCGCTGGATGTGAAACAGCGCCGCGGTGGCCTCGCCCCTGGGCATGACCTGCTGCCGGAACTGCTCGTTCCTGGCCGCGAAGCTCATCTTCCGCCCGACCGTGACGCCCGGGGGGAACAGGGGTTCGCTACCCCGGTGCAGTTCCTCGGCCTCGGCCACCGTCGTCGTGCAGACCGACATCAGGCGCGCGAACCCCGGCCGCCTGGTGAGCACGAGCGCCGCGGCGGCGTCCCCGCCGATGTAGCCGGGGCCCATCCGCCACCGGTCCATCAGCGGGGTGCCGTAGTTGTCGGAGGAGACCAGCAGGGCGGCCTGCCGTCCGGGGACGGCGCTCAGGTGACCGGCCGCGAGTTCCAGGGCGATGAACATCCCGTTGCAGCCCTGGCGGATCTCGGTGGCCAGGACGTCCCCGCCGACGAGCCGGCGCTGCAGGTAGGAGTGCGGGGGCCAGCCGTCCGGTCCCTGGTGCCACGTCGAGGCGTACAGCAGGAGATCCAGGTCGGCGGGCGCCCGCCCGCTGCGCTTGAGCGCGATCCGCGCCGCGTGCAGGGCCATCTCCGGAGCCGGTACGTCACCGGCCACGACCGCCCCGCCCAGGTTGTGCAGCTCGGCCTCCTCGGCCGGGTACCAGCCCTTGGCGACGGCCTTCTCGACGCTGACGACGGTCCGGGGGACGAAGGCCCCCACCCCGGCGATGTACGTGTCCGCGTACCGCATGCTTCGTCCTCGCCCCGGCTAGACGGATTCGAGTTCTTCGACCATCGCCACGATGGTCACGACGTCCCGGAAGTTCTCGGGGTCGAGCTTCGCGGCGGGGATCGGGACGCCGACGTCCTTGCGGAGGAAGTTCAGCAGCCGTGCCGTCCGCAACGAGTCCAGCAGGCCCGACACCAGGAGCGGGGTCGTCTCGTCGACGGTGATGTCGTCGCCGTCCTGGACGAGGTTGTCCTGGATGAAGCCGACCAGCCGCTGGGAGAGCCCGGTCGTGCGGGTGAGCCCGGTCATGCGCGTGCCCCCGCCGTGACGGGCGAGGTGTCCAGGATCCTGAACGCCGCCGCGGCGACGGACGTGCCGGAGCCGAACCCGACCATGAGCAGGTGGTCGCCGGCCACGAGCCCGCCGGTCGCGATCAGGTGCTCGAAGGCGATGAACTGGTCCACCGCGCCGCAGTGGCCCACGCGCCTGCCGTAGTCCCAGGTCGTCTGGTCCTCGTCGATGCCCAGCCAGGACATCTGCCCGTCCAGGTCCTCGCGGCGGCCGTGCGGCAGGGCCACCTTCGTGATGTCGGAGAGCTCGATCCCGGCCTCGTCGAGGGTCCGTTCGACCTGCTGCATCATCGTCTTCTGGATCGTCAGGTGGATCCCGGTCCCCTGGGCCTTGAGCAGCCGCTGGCGGAACTCCTCGTGCCGATCGCCGAAGCTCAGCCCCCTGCCGACGGTGGCGTCCGGGGGGAAGAGGGGGTAGCCGCCGTCGTTGACCGCGTCGGCCTCCGGGATCACCGTCGCGTTCACCGACAGCAGCTCGGCCATGCCGTACCCCTTGCCGAGCAGGAGCGCGGCCGCGGCGTCGCCGATCAGCGCCCCGGGGGTCATCCGCCAGCGGTCCACCAGCGGGGTGCCGTGGTTGTCCGAGGAGACGACCATGGCCGTCTCCCGGCCGGCGTCGGCCTGCAGGTAGCTCGCCGCCAGCTCCAGCGAGCTGATCATCCCCACGCAGCCGCTCCGGATCTCGAACGCCGGAACGTTCCCGCCGAGCAGGTGCATCTGCAGGTAGTGCTGGGGCTGCCAGCCGTTCGGGCCCTGGTGCCAGACCGACGGGTAGAGCAGAAGGTCGAGCTCCTTCGGGGAGGACTCCCCCCAGCGGTCGTACGCGTCCAGGACGGCGAGCCGCGCCATCTCGGGCGCGGGCATGTCGCCGGCCACCGCCGCGCCGATCTGCCGGTACCTCTCGACCTCCTCGGCCGGGTACCAGCCCTCGCGGACCGCCTGCTCGACGCTCACACTGTCAGGCACATATACGCCGAGACTCCTGACGAACATGTTGGATGTACGCACGCGTCCCCTCACTCATCGACGATCCCGGGCAACGCCCTCGGGCAGCGGAAGTCGGCTCATCCGATTCATTTCGGGCGCCGGGATATCAGGCGACCCCCGGCCGGGCATGAAAGCAACGGGAAATAGTCCGGCGAGCCGCCACGGGCAAGAATAGGGGCGGCCCGTCGGGGAAAGCAATATAAACGCGGGCAATCCGGTCGGTGACATTCCGTGGTCGGAATTCAACGGAACGTGTCGCCCCGGAAATGCGTCTTTCCGCTCCACGCCGTGGTTTCTGGAAATGTAATGACGAGGAGTCAGGACGATGTGAGAACGGCGCCGGGCCGCCGCCATTCGGCGACGGCCCGGCGCGTCGGCGTCAGGGCACTCTCGTGCAGACGATGTTGTTGAGTTTGAACTGGGCCGGAATACCGTTCGTCCCGGTGGCGGTCGCCGAGAAGCCGAAGCTCTGGCTGGAGCCGGGGCCGATGTAGGAGTTGTGGCCGGCGTCGCGGGCGGTCACCTGGGTGCCGGTCTGGGTCACCGTGGCGTTCCAGCCGCTGGTGACCTGCTGGTTGCCCGGCCAGGTCCACGTCAGGACCCAGCGGTCGACGGGGGTCGTGCCGGTGTTCCTGATCGTCACGCTGCCGTTGAAGGCGCCGGTCCAGACGCCGGTGCTGTAGGTGACCTCGCAGGCGTTGCCCATCTTGAGCCCGCTGCGCAGGAAGGTCGTGAAGTTGGCCCAGGTCGGGTTGAACGTCCCGGTGGAGACGGTCTCGCCGCAGTCGGTGGTGGTGCGGACGGTCTGCAGGCCGTGCTGGGCGGGGTCCATGATCTGGGGCATCATGTGGTCCGCGGCGGGCACCGAGACGAACGTGGCGTCACCGCACTGGGCCTTGATCCTGTTGTAGAGCAGGACGCTCTGCCCGTGCGGCACCAGGAAGTCGGCCTGGCCGTGCAGGAACATCAGCGGCGGGTCGTTCGCGTCGGCGTAGGTCATCGGGTTGGCCTGGGCCACCGCGGCCGGGCAGGTCTGGATCGGGCAGCCGACCAGGAGGGACTCCGGTGAGGCGGGCGAGTTGTGGTCGAGCCCGCCGGTCGGCAGGTTCTGCGCGTTCATCTGCAGGAAGTCGGTCGGGCTGTAGAAGGCGAGCCCCACCTGCACGGCGCTGGAGACGCCGGTCGTGCCGACGGTTCCCTCCATCGCCGCCACGCCGCCGGACAGGGTGGCCATCTCCGTGAGCCAGCCTCCCGACGAGTCGCCCATGATCGCGAAACGGTTGGGGTCGAGCTGGTAGGTGGCGGCGTTCGCGCGCAGCCAGCGGATGGCCGCCTTCATGTCGTGCACCTGGGCCGGGAAGATCGCCTGGGCACTGGACCGGACGCTGACGCCGGCCACGGCGAAGCCCAGGGGGTTGAAGATCGCCGCGATCGCGTCCGCCCCGGCCTTGCCGTCGTCGCTCGTCCACGCCGAGCCGGTGTGCCAGATGATCAGTGGTCGGGGCGTGATGCCGGTGGAGGGCAGGTGCAGGTCCAGCAGGTGTCCCCTGCTCCCGGCCGGTTGCGCGGGTGCGTAGGCGATGTCGGCGACCACCTGGGCGTGGGCCGGCGGCGCCAGGGCCGTCGACACGCCGGTGGCTGCCAGCATGGTCACCGCCATGACGGCGGTCATGGCCATACGGATTCGAGCTTGCATGGGGCGACTCCGGTCGGATGATCGCCGCTTCCCCGGTGACCGTCCGTGTCTTCTCCTGTGCCGGGACAGCCGTGATCGGTACGCCGACCGTAGCGCCTGCGAGAACAACGTCCTGCTCGAGTGTCGCGACTTACATCGATATGGGCGGGGCGACGATATGACACCCGGATGACGGCGGTCAAAGGTTTCTTCATATCGTTTTGGCCGACCAGAAACCCCGGTACGAACCGTACTTTACCCGTCATACAGCGTGAAGAAGCACAGATCATCCATGGCATGCACAGGTGGCCGGATACGCACCTGCAAGGCATTTCAAGAACGCCGTGCATGGAATTGGACAGCGTCCGGAACATCACTCCGGAAGGCCACGCACCGTCTTTACCACCGGTGAATGCCTGTGAAACACCCACCGCCCCGGCGACACCGATGAAAGTTTCATCTCCTCACCTCGGCCGATCGGGACCTGACAATCTTTCTGGCTGGCAGTGAGTGATAATGTCCACTTTCATGATCTCCCCACTCACAGGAGGACGAATGCGAAAGACCCGCGCTGTTCTCGTCTCGGCCGCCGTGGTCCTCGGAGCGACACTGACGATCGGCGCCACCCCCGCGCACGCCGAGACGTTGGCCGGCGTCTTCAGGGAGCACTCCGAGTGCGAGCGGGTCGGGACCCGCGGCACCGACCAGGGCTGGTGGGACGACTACTCCTGCGAGTGGGAGGGGCGGTACCGCTACTACTTCCTGTACGCGTGACCCCGTGACACGCGCGCGCCCGGCCCCGGGAGACCGGACCGGGCGCGCGCTTCGGGCGCCCCCTCCCACCAGGAGGGGACGCCCGCCGGGAAGCGCCGGGAGACCAGGCCCGGATCCGCCGGCGCCGGGTCTTATCGGAGGTAGACCTTGGGCTGGGGCGGGGTGGCCATGCCGTCGCCGATGAAGAAGCTGGGGTGCGGAGGCTGGTTGTAGGCGGTGTTCTGCCAGGCCAGCGCGACCCGGTACTGCGGGTCGTGCAGCAGCGTGTGGATCTTCACGGTGGTCGGGTGCGGCGTGGCGTAGATCCGCAGGGCCCGGTTGTCGGTGGTGGGCCAGATGACCTCCTCGCGCCAGTCGCCGAGGATGTCACCCGACAGGGACGGGGTGGCCTTGGTGCCGTTGTTGGAGTGCACCCCCGAGGCGCTCAGCAGCCGGGTCTCGCCGCCGGTGCCGTACTTGTCGATCCGGGTCTGGTCCAGCAGCTCGCGCACCGAGTCGGCGTCCCACCAGGCCAGGAAGTTGGCCGAGGAGGGCTGGCGGCCGACGACCGTGCCCGCGGTGTTGCGCAGGCCGTTCTGGCCGGCGCCCGCGGCCCAGGACTCGGCGCCGGGGCTGCCCGCGTAGATGTCGGCGGCCACCCCGCGCCCGGGGCCCTCACCCGAGCTGGCGGCGGTCTGCCACAGCCTCGACCCGGTACGGGCGTCGACCATGTACAGGCCGGGGCTGGCGGCCCACTCGGAGATCTTCACGTACTCCAGGCCCGGACGGGAGGGGTTGAGGTCGCCCAGATGGGCGGCGTCCCCGTGGCCCAGGCCGGTGTTCCACAGGCCGCGGCCGTTGTCGTCGATGGCGGCGGCGCCGTAGAGGATCTCGTCCCTGCCGTCGGCGTCGACGTCGCCCACGCTCAGGGAGTGGTTGCCCTGGCCCGCGTAGCCGCCGTTGCCGGAGGCGTTGGAGTCGAAGGTCCACCGCTTGACGAGGGAGCCGTTGCGGAAGTCCCAGGCCACGATCACGGCGCGGGTGTAGTAGCCGCGGGCCATGATCAGGCTGGGGCGGTTGCCGTCGAGGTAGGCGGTGCCGGCCAGGAACCGATCCACCCGGTTGCCGTAGGTGTCGCCCCAGGAGCCGACGTTGCCGCGCGGCGGGTCGTAGTTCACCGTGGAGGTCGCGGCGCCGGTCTGGCCGTTGAACATGGTCAGGTACTCGGGCCCGGCCAGGACGTAGCCGTCGGAGTTGCGGTGGTCGGCGCTCGCGTTGCCGATCACGGTGCCGCGGCCGTCGACGGTGCCGTCGGCGGTCTTCATCGCGACCTCGGCCCTGCCGTCGCCGTCGTAGTCGTAGGCCTGGAACTGGGTGTAGTGCGCCCCGGCCCGGATGTTGCGGCCCAGGTTGATCCGCCACAGCCGGGTGCCGTCCAGCCTGACGCCGTCGACGTAGACCGGGTCGGTGACGCCGGCCTGGGAGTTGTCCTTGGAGTTGTTGGCCTCCCACTTCAGCACGATGTCCAGGCGGCCGTCGCCGTCCAGGTCGGCGGGGGCGGCGTCACTGGCGTGGTGGCCGGAGGACGGCGGGCTGATCGGCACGTCCAGGTAGCCGTTGCCGAACCGCAGCGAGGTCTGCGACGCCGGGCCCTCGCCGCCGCCGCTGACCGCCCGCACCGTGTACGAGGCGTCGGCGGCGGCGCCGGGGTCCAGGTGGTTGGTGGAGTTGGTCACGGTCGCGATGCGGGTGCCGCCCCGGTACACGTTGAACGACGTGTCGCGGGCCTCGGTGCCCAGCAGCCGCCAGGACACCAGGTTGCCGGATCCGGAGCGCACGCTGATCAGGCCGCGGTCCAGGTCCTCGGCCTGCTTGGCGTCGGCCGGGGGCGGCGTCGGAGTGGGCGTCGGAGTGGGTGTGGGCGTCGGGGTCGGGGTCGGGGTCGGGGTCGGGGTCGGGGTCGGGGAGACGGTGGGCGTCGGCGTCGGGGTGGGCGTCGGGGTGGGCGAGGCGGTGCCGCCGTCGCAGACCGTGCCGTTGAGGGAGAAGGAGGCCGGGGCGGGGTTGGACCCGTTCCAGGAGGCGTTGAACCCGAAGGAGGCGCTGCCGCCGGAGGGGATGGCGGCGTTGTAGCCGGCGTCGACGGCCGTCACCGCCGTCCCGCTCTGCGTGGCGGTGGCGTTCCACGCCTGGGAGATCTGCTGGCCCCCGGTGAAGTTCCAGCTCAGCCGCCAGCCGTCGACCGGGTCACCGAGATTGTTGATCGTCACGCCTGCGCCGAAGCCGCCACCCCACTGGCTGGCGATCTCGTAGGTGACGCGGCAGGACACCGCCGCGGAGGCGGGCGCCTGGACGGCGGCCCCTCCCAGGATCACCGCGCACACGGCGCCGCCGATCACCGCGCGGCTCCGTGTCAGATGGATGAAACGTCTCATGTCTGGCCCAATCAGATGGTGGTTCCGTTGGTTCGTCGGGGATCGTCTTTCCTGGTCCCGCTCCCGGGTGATGGCGTTCCGCGAGCGGGTCGGTGTCCGGCGGACGGATCGGGGTCAGTGGACGAACGGCCAGCCGGCCGAGTCGTAGCCGATCCGGTTGATACCGAGAAGGGAGGCGCCGTTGTCGGCGTAGTAGTGGTAGACCAGCAGCTCGCCGTCGGTGTCGGCGAGGACGGCCTGGTGGCCCGGGCCGTGGATCGAGCCGTGCCCGGCCAGCACCTGGGTGCCGCCACCGGAGGTCATCGCGACGCCGTTGCGGTCGACGTAGGGGCCGGTGACGCTGGTGGAGCGGCCGACCATGACCCGGTAGGTGCTGCTGGCGCCGTTGCAGCAGCGGTCGAAGGACACCCACTGGTAGTAGTAGCCGCCGTGCTTGACGATGAACGGCGCCTCGATCGCGGTGCTGCCGGGGCGGGCGGCGATGCTGCGGATCGTGGTGTTCAGGCGCTTGCCGGTGGCCGGGTCCAGCTCGATCAGCTTGATGCCGGACCAGAAGGAGCCGAAGGACATCCACCAGCGGCCCTGGCCGTCGACGATCAGGTTGGGGTCGATCGCGTTGTAGGTGCTGGAGGCGGTGGTGGAGATGACCGCTCCCCGGTCGGTCCAGGAGCCGGAGGCCCCGGTGGGGCTGGTGGCCAGGAAGATCGCCGAGTTGGTGGAGCCGAAGCTGGAGGCGGAGTAGTACAGGTAGTACTGGCCGTTGTGGTAGGAGATGTCCGGAGCCCACAGGTTGCGGGCACCCCCGGTGTAGGGGGTGGTCCAGGGGGCGCCGCCGGGGAAGACGCTTCCGGCGTTGCGCCAGGTGACGCGGTCGGTGGAGGTCTTCAGCGCGACGTTGTCGCCGGTGTGGGCCATCAGGTAACCGCCGCCGGGTCGCCTGACCACCGTGGGGTCGTGCACGCCGATGTCGCCCGTGACGCGGCCGGGAGCGGGGTAGGAGGCCGGTGGAGTCGTCGGCCCCGTCGGGGTCGGTGACGGGCTGGGACCGGCCGTCGGACTCACCGTCGGGCTCGCGGTGGGGGTGGGAGTGGCCGGGGCTCCGGTGCAGGCGACGCCGTTGAGGGCGAAGTCGGCCGGGGCGGGGTTGGCGGTTCCCGAGGAGGCGTTGAAGCCGAACGTGGTGCTGCCGCCGGAGGGGAGGGCGGCGTTGTAGCCGGCGTCGACGGCCGTCACCGCCGTCCCGCTCTGCGTGGCGGTGGCGTTCCACGCCTGGGAGATCCGCTGGCCCCCGGTGAAGGTCCAGGTCAGCCGCCAGCCGTCGACCGGGTCACCGAGGTTGCGCACGGTGACGCCACCGGTGAACCCGCCCGACCACTGCGAGGCCACCGCGTAGTCCACCCGGCAGGCCACCGCCGCCTGGGCCGGCATCTGTGCGACGGCCACCGCGGGAACCGCCGCCCCGAGCGTCGATGTTAACGTTAACATAAATCGTCGGAGCGCCCTCGATCTCTTCATGTCATTGCCCGTCACTGTGGTGGAGGTGGGTGGTGGCCAGACCCTAGGAGCCTTGACCGGGGAAGTCAACGACGTGCTCTCGGGTCCCGGACGGCCGCACCCCGCACCGTCGCCGCGTCCGAGGTCACGCCCCCGGCCGTCACGGCCGCACAGAATTAAAACGTGAAAATTTCACCCTCACGCGAGGAGGGATCGCGGTCGCGACGTCCGTCCGGCTTCGTCATTCCCGGGCCCGTGGGACCGAGCCCGGAGCGGCGATCAGGGCGGCGCGTTGCGCGGGGCTCAGGCGGTCGGGTCTCGGGGCGACGGCGTATGCGCCGTGCCCGGCCCGTTCCACGGTGAGCGGGTCGGCGAGGATCGGACGACGGCCGATCGCGTCCAGGGCGTCGGCAGCCCGCCGGAGCGGCCAGTCCAGTGCCGTGGCGAGGTCGTCCAGGGTGAGCGGGCGGGCGGCGTACACCAGCGCGGCGAGCACTGTCAGCGCGTCGTGCACGACGGCGTCGGTGAGGCCGCTGTCGTTCATCTGCTCGCTGATCCAGGCGAAGAACCGGGCCATCCTGTCCAGCCGGGTGCCGGTGGACGTGCCGGAGCCGAAGAGCTCGCTCCCGTGTCGCGCGGCCGCCGCGATCTCGGCGTGCGCCCCGGTGTCGGCCTCGAACGCCCGGAGCCAGACGTCGTCGTCGACGACGTACCGCTCCCGGCGGCCGGAATCCCGGGTGCGCCTGACCAGGTCGATCACCTCGAGGTGGCCGACGGCCTTGGACACCGACGCCGGGCTGACCCGTAGCCGGTGTACGAGCTCGGCGGACGTCAGGCTCCCGGAGTCGGAGGTGAGCAGGCAGACGAACACCCGGGCGGGCATCCGGGGAAGGCCGGTCCCGGCCAGCAGCGTCGCGAACTGCTCGGTGAAACCGCGCACGGACTCGGCCGGCCGCCCGTCGGCCGGTGGCTCCGTGGCCCGAACCGGTCTGCGGCGGGCGCGCTGCCCGGTGGACCGCTGGGCGTGGTCGGCCAGGTACCCGCCGGGGGTGCTGTTGCGCGCCACCTCGCGGCTGATCGTGGACGTGGGCCTGCCCAGCCGCCTGGCGATCTCGGCGTACCCCAGGCCCTCGGCCAGCCAGATCGCGATCTGCCGGCGGTCGTCGTGGGTCAGCCTGCCTCCGGGCATCGGCCCGCCCTCCTGTTGGCTCGGGTCCACGGGTGCGTTCACTAACAGTACATTGCAACGAAGGGTCGACGTGAATTGCATTCATCAACAATGTCGTTGCAACGATTCCCACAGAAGACCAGCTTGAATACGCATATATGAATGTCTAAAGTTGACCGTACTTGAAATGCAACGTAGCCTTTTCTCTCCCAGAAAGATTCGCACGGGACGAGGACCTTCTTATGACACAAGCGTTGGACGTGGCCCGGATACGCGCTCGCGTCTCCGAGCTGCTCGCGGAGTACCGGATCCCGAGTGCCGCGATCGGTGTCCTCGTCAACGGGGAGATCACCGACCTCGCGGTCGGCGTCAGGAACGTCTCCACGCGGGAGCCCGCGACGACCCGCACGATCTACCAGTGCGGCTCGGTGTCCAAGACGTGGACCGCCCTCGCCTTCATGCAGCTCGTCGACGAGGGGAAGGTCTCCCTGGACGAGCCGGTGCGGACCTACCTCTCCGGTTTCCGGGTCGCCGACCCCGACGTCGGCGCCAGGGTCACCCCCCGCCATCTGCTCAACCACACCGGTGGCATCGAGGAGAGCTACGGGGATCCGGGCGAGGGTGACGACGTGTACGAGCGCATGGTGGAGAACATCGCCGACGCGAGCCAGGTCCACCCCCTGGGCCGCACCCATGGCTACAGCGCGGCCCTGGGATACGCGATCCTCGCCCGCATCATGGAGGTGATCGACGGCGGGCGGTGGGACGACATCATGAAGGATCGCCTGTTCGCCCCCCTGGGGCTGACCTCGACGGGCACCCGGCCTGAGCACGTCGACCGGGACCGGGCCGCGACCGGGCACCTGGTCCGATCCCTCGAGGAAGGCCCCGTCCTCTCACCGCTGGATCACCTGCCGCGCTCCTTCGGTCCCGGGGGGAACGTCACCACGACGGCCCGGGAACTGCTCACGATGGCGTACGTGTTCCTCAACGAGGGAAAGGCGCCGAACGGGACCGGGATCGTCTCGCCCGGCGTCATCCGCGAGATGACGGAGTCGCGGGTCCCCGTACCCGACCCGTACACGTTCGGGCCGGAGTGGGCACTCGGCCTCATCGTGTGCGACTGGCACGGCCGGACCGTCTACGCCCACGACGGCAGCACGATCGGCCAGAGCGCCCGCCTGCGGATCCTGCCGGAATCGAACATCGCCGTGTCGATGCTGGCGAACGCCGGGCCGCGCGACAGCTTCTACCGGAAGGTGTTCGACGAGATCCTGACCGGCCTCGGCGCGGGCACCGTCCCCGGCCTGCCGGAGCCCGACCCGGCCCTGGTCCTCGATCCGTCCAGGTACGAAGGCTCCTACGAGCGCCCCGGCACCCGCTACGACGTGGTGGCCGAGCACGGAAGGCTCCACCTCAGGTCCACCCTGGACCCCATGGAGGCGGAATTCCTCGGCAGACCACAGCAGGTCGACCACGAGCTGCTCCCGATCAGCGAGACCCACTTTCTGATGCCTTCGGACCATCCGCTCGAGGACCCCCGGACGGTCGCGATCTACGACTTCGAGAACGGTGCCGCACGGTATCTGCACGTCAACTGCCGGGTGAGCCCGAGAGCCGGCAAGGAGAGTGCCACGGTGCACGTCATGATCGTTTCCACGATCTCCGACAACGACGGTTTCTGGGATTCCCTGAAGAAGGCGTACGGCCGGCTTCCCCAGGGTGCCAGGTGGACGCTGGGGGTGGCGAGCACCGACGGGACCAAGGCGGTGAACGT
This sequence comes from Streptosporangium longisporum, assembly GCF_039534895.1. Classification (NCBI taxonomy): domain Bacteria; kingdom Bacillati; phylum Actinomycetota; class Actinomycetes; order Streptosporangiales; family Streptosporangiaceae; genus Streptosporangium; species Streptosporangium longisporum. The sequence continues at coordinate 186,772 of NZ_BAAAWD010000014.1, forward strand.
CATCGTCCACGACTCGATCGACGGCGTCAGGAGCTTCTTCGAGGATCACGCCGGCGCCTTCGCCACGACGGAGTACTTCGAGGTCGACGCGGCCAACGCCCTCGGCCTCCCGACGGCGTAGCCGCTCCGCGCGTGGCGTCGGCAGGACACCCCGGTCCCGGCTCGTACGCCCCCTTCCATAGTGCTTGCAAAATGCCACCACTAGGTATTACGGTCTCGACAGGCGGTTGCACATCACAAGCGGAAGGAGCCCCCCATGCTGACGCAGGTCACGGAGGGTGTATCGGTCCACGAGAGCGAGTTCTGCCAGAGCAATGCCGTCGTCGTGCACGGCCGGGCAGGCTCGTTGCTCATCGACGCGGGGGTGCAGGACCACGAGATGGCCTGCCTCGCCGACGATCTGTCCGATTCGGGGCAGACCGTCGTGGCGGGCTTCTCGACGCATCCGGACTGGGATCACCTCCTCTGGCACGCCCGGCTCGGCACGGCCCCCCGATACGGCACGGCCCGCTGCGCGGCCGCCGTCCGGGAGCAGCTGTCCGACCCGAACATCAAGGCCGACATCACCGAGCACCTGCTCGAGACGGGCATCGCCGAGAAGGTCCCGCTCGACCTGTACGGCCTGATCACCGCCCTGCCGGACGAGGCGGCGGGGATTCCGTGGGACGGCCCGCAGGTCCGGATCATCGAGCATCAGGCGCACGCACCGGGCCATGCGGCACTGTTCATCGAAGAACGCCGGGTTCTCGTCGCCGGTGACATGCTCTCCGACGTCCTGGTCCCGATGCTCGACCTGGACGGCACCGCCGACCCGATCGAGGACTACCTCGCCGCGCTGCGACTGCTGGAGGGCGTGGCGGACGGCGCCGACGCCGTCGTCCCCGGTCACGGGTCGGTCGGCGGAGCCGATCAGGTACGCGCGCGGATCGAGCAGGACCGGGCGTACGTGCTCGCCCTGCGTGAGGGCCGTACCCCCGACGACCCGCGGATCGGCCCGTCGGCCAGGCCCGGCTGGGAGTGGGTGAGCGACGTGCACGACGGGCAGGCCCGGCGCCTCGCCGAGAGGGACGGAGGAGGGGGCCGGTTCCGCTCTGCGTGAAGTCGGCGGGACTCGAACGCGCCGTCTCTCTATGGTGAGAGGTATGGCGTCCTCTGTCCCGCCGCTACGTCCGGCGATCGTTCGGCCCGATCCCACGTCGTCCCCGGCTCGGGAGCCGCTGTGGCGGCACGTGCTCGGTGAGCGTCTGCGGGGGCTTCGTCACGAGCGGGGCGAGAAGCTGAGCGAGACGGCGCGTCGTGCCGGTGTCTCGCCGCAGTATCTCTCCGAGATCGAACGAGGCGTCAAGGAGCCGTCGAGCGAGATGATCGCCGCGGTCGCCGGCGCGCTGGACGTCACCCTGGTCGATCTGACCCTCGCCGTCACCGAGAGCCTGCGGTCCGCTCAGAGCAGCGGCACGTCGACAGGCGCCACCTGCTCGATGGCGTACGCCCTGGCCGCGTAGCGAGGCCTGCCGGGATCACCCGCGCGTCTGCGAACGCTCCTCGATGATCTCGTCGATGAGCCCGTACTGCAGGGCCGCGGTCGCGGTGAACACGCGATCGTGATCGGTGTCGGCGCGCAGGGTCTCCACGCTCTGGCCCGTGTGCCGTGACAGGATGCGCTCGATGTCCGCCCGGACACGGACGACCTCGTCGGCCTGGAGGATGAGGTCGGGGATCGTTCCGCGTCCCTGAGCGGCCGGTTGGTGCAGGATCACCCGTGCGTGCGGGAGGGCGGCACGTCTCCCCTCGGCCCCCGCGGCGAGGAGGACGGCGCCCACCGCGACGGCCTGTCCGACGCAGGTCGTCTCGACCCGCGGGCGGATGTAGCGCATGGTGTCGTATATCGCGAGCATCGCGCTCGGGTCCCCGCCCTCACAGTTGATGTAGAACTGTATGGCGCCGTCGGGGTTCTCCGACTCCAGGAAGATGAACTGCGCGACGAGCGCGTTCGCGACACCCGCGTCGATCCCGGTCCCCAGATAGACGATCCGCTCGGTGAGAAGCTGCGAGTAGACGTCCATGATCCGCTCGCCCCGGGGATTCTGGGCGATGACGTTGGGGATCGTGTACGTGCTCACTGGCCGTCTCCTTCGGTGATGGTGAATCCGAGCCGCGGGCGGTCCTGTGGCGCTATCTCGTCGAAGCTCTGGACGATCGCGTCGATGAAGCCGTACTCCAGTGCCTCCTGCGCCGTGTACCAGCGATCGTGCAGGGAGTCCTCGAATATGCGCTCGAAGGGCTGCCCCGTGTCCGCCGAGATGAGACCGAGCACCGTGTCACGGGTGTGCCGCAGGTCGTCGGCCTGCAGCTCGATGTCGACCGCGGTGCCGCCGATCCCGGCCGAGCCCTGGTGCATCAGGACACGCGCGTGCGGCAGGGCACGGCGCTTCCCCCGGGTACCCGACGACAGCAGGAACTGCCCGGCGCTGTAGGCGATACCCAGCGCGAGGGTCGACACGTCACAGGGAATGAGCCGCATGACGTCACGGATCGCGAGCATCGACGGGACCGAGCCGCCCGGGGAGTGAATCCACAGCGCGATGTCGGCCGACGCGTCCTGCGCGGCGAGTGCCATCAACTGCGTGGCGAGCAACGTCCCGTTGTCGTCGTTGAGAGGACCGTCGAGAACGAGAACGCGCCCGTCGTAGAGCTGACGTCTCACCCGCGCGTCGAACATTGGAGGTTTCGATTCTTCGCCCATGCGCCCATCCTGCGGGGCGACCGGGAGCGGCGTCGACACGATCTGCCTGCGGCAGATCTGCTCTGAGCAGCGCGGACCCGGTTTCCGGACCTCGGAGGCCTGCCCACCGGTCCCTGTGCACGCCGTCCGGACGGAACCCCCTGCACGTGAGGGCGAGGGGGAACCCTCCCGTCCGCGTGGCGGCACGGTGCGCTCCTACTCCCGGTGTCGTAGCGGGAACGGTTTCTCCTCCCAGTGCCGTACGGGGGGAAGCCACCCGCGGTACGACGACCGGCGTCGGCGGGCCGGCGACGATTACGGCCATGAGAAACCCAGCCAGATACGTCCACGCGGCCGCGTTGCTGGCCACCGGGCTGCTCGCCGGAGCCTTCGGGTACGGCGCGGCCAACGTGGTCCCCACCTTCGGGACCGTCCCGCTGGACGTGCGTCTGACCTTCCACACCGCGATGATGGAGGTCAACGAGCCGGTCATGCAGAGTGCGATGGCGCTGGCGATCCTCACCACGTTCGGACTGGCCGTCGTCCGCCGCGGCCTGCCACGGCGCCTGGCGCTCGGGGCCGGCGTCCTGACGGTGGCCTCGCTGCTGGTGACCGTCTTCGGCAACATCCCGCTGCACGCCCACATCAGGCGATGGGCCGCCGCCGGTTCCGCCCCGGCCGGGCACTCCGAGATCCTGCAGCAGTGGGAGCTCTTCCACACGATCCGTACCCTGACCGCCCTGTCGGCCTTCGCCGTGATGATCGGCATCGCCGTCCTCGTCCGGCCCGAGAGCCGGTGAAAGGGCTCGGCGGCTCACCCGAGTCCCCCCGGCATCGGGTGCCGCGACACCGGCACCCCTCCGCGAGACGCCACCCTGACACCCGAGGGATGTGAAGCCATGGGGAAACGAAGAATTTTCAGGATCGTCAGGGTGATGCTCGCCGTCCTGATCGGGGTGCCGGCACTGGGCGTCGCCGGGCTCGCCCTCTGGGACGGCGGCATCGACACCGATCCACGCCGGTCGATCCTCCGTGACGTCCGGATCGACCTGCGGACCGCCACGACACGGCTCGGCCCGATCGAGTACGACCTGCACGGCACCGAAGGCCCCGTACTGCTGTCCGTCCACGCCGGGCTCGGGGGAGCCGACCAGGGACGGCTGTTCGCCGATTGGCTGCGAAGGGACGGGTTCCGCGTTCTCAGCCCTTCACGGCCCGGCTACCTCGGAACGCCGCTGGAGAGCGGCCGGACCAACGAGGAGCAGGCGGACCTGCTCGCGGCGCTGCTGGACGAACTCGGCATCGACCGGGTCGGAGTCCTCGCGGTCTCCGCGGGAAGCCCGGTGGGCTACACCTTCGCCGCGCGCCATCCGGACCGGATCTGGGCCCTGGTCTCCGTCGGCGGGGTGAGCATGCCGCGGCCTGCCGGGACGGGCTCACCGCTGCGAAGGGCGTTCATGGACACGGTGGGCCAGAAGCTGGCCCGGCTGACGGCGGAGGTCTCGTTCGAGACCGTCGTCGCGGGGACGTTGAGCGAGACCGGCACCTACACCGACGGGCAACGGGCCGAGCGCGTCGCGCACATCATGAACACGCCGCAGGTGCGGGAGCTCTTCACGGCGATGTTCGACACGACGTTCCCGTACCGGAAGCGCTGGGCGGGCACGGACAACGACGCGGTACAGGCCCGGCGTGGAAAGCTTCCCCTGGAGCGGATCTCAGCTCCGGCGCTGCTGGTCCACGGCACCCAGGACGGCGATGTGCCGTTCGACCACGGGAGGTTCGCGGCCGAGCGGATACCCGGCGCGGAACGGCACTGGATGGAACACGACGATCACCTGGGCTTCTGGCTCAGCCCGAAGGCCGGTCGGGCACAGGCCGCGGCGCGTGACTTCCTCCGGCGACACGCGCCGGGCGGCTCCGGCCTGCGGCGCCCTTGAGGAGGGGGCCACACGAGCGGACGTCTTCCGGCGTCCGTCACGGCTGGATCCACGGCTGGATCCGCTGCGACAGGCCGGCCTGCACGTCGAGGGCCCGGCCGAGTGCCATCCCGGTGATCTGCAGTGGCCGGGCCAGCGACCAGGCGTGCTCCTCGTTGGGGACCACCAGGCCGAGCGCGGCGACCACGCGCCCGGCCACCCGCACCGGCACGGAGATCCCGGTGGCGTTCGGGCGGATGTGACCCGGGCAGAGCGCGAACCCGTTCTGGCGTACCTCTGCGAGGGCCGCGCGCAGCGCCCGTTGATCGGTGATCGTATGCGGGGTGTACGGCTGCAACGGCCCGCGCAGCACCCGGTCCCTGAGGTCGGCGGGGGCGTGCGCCAGCAGGACCAGGCCCGCCGACGAGGCGTGCAGCGGCAGCCGCCCGCCGATCCGGGTGACGGTGGTGACCGCGCCCGGCGCGATGAGGCGTTCGATGAACAGCACCTCCTGGCCGTCGAGGATGCCGAGTTGCGCGGAGTGGCCGACCACGCTGTGCAGATCGCTCATGAACTGCATGGCGGTCTCCCGCAGCGTGCCCACCGGTGAGGCCCGCTGGGCGAGTTCCCACAGCCGGTTGCCGATCCGCACCCGGCGTTGCTCGTCCCGGGCCAGTAGCCCGTGCCGGGTCAGCTCCTCGACCAGGCGGACGGTGGTGGCCATCGGCAGCGCGGCCCTGCGGCTGATCTGGCTCACCGTCAGCACCGGCTCCTGAGGGCTGAACGCCTCGAGGACGCGAACGGCGCGCGTCAGTACCGACTCGCCGCTGGACGATCTGGCCATGCTCCCCATCATCGCTGGTCAGGGTCCTTCTGGCGCGACGTCGTCCATTGAATGGATGTGCGGTGGAAGGGCGCCGGTGACGGGTTCATCATCGGCTGCCAACCCTCTTCGAAAGGCCGGTCAGATGCGCACTCATCCTGAGGTGTCGCGCGCTCGTATGGACGAGGCCCCGATGTCGCGCCCGCGACGGCCGGCGATCGCCGTGCGCGTCCTGCCGGTGTGGGCGGGCTTCTTCACCGTGATGTCCGGCTTCTGCTTCGTCACCGGCTGGACCCCCGAGCCGCTGGTGGAGGGCGGGATGCCGGCCACCCGGGGCATCTTCCGCATCCCGTCCGGGGAGACCGTATGACCTCGCTGGACCTGAGAGTCGCGACGAAGACGCGGGTGGCCGACGGCGTCGTGGCGCTGACCTTGGAACACCCGGACGGCGGGCGGCTGCCGGACTGGACGCCCGGCGCGCACGTCGACCTCGTCCTGCCGGGCGGGCTGACCCGCCAGTACTCGCTGTGCGGCGACCGCTGGGACCCGCGCACCTACCGGATCGGCGTGCTGCGCGAACCGGACGGGCGGGGCGGATCGGCCTACGTCCACGACGTCCTGGCCGAGGGAGACACGGTCGCCATCGGCGGGCCCCGCAACAACTTCCCCCTGGTGCCGTCCGAGCGGTACCTGTTCGTCGCCGGAGGCATCGGCATCACACCGCTGCTCCCCATGATCCACCAGGCCGAGCTGCTGGACGCGGACTGGCACCTGCTGTACGGCGGGCGGACGCGGGCGTCCATGGCGTTCGCCGACGAGCTGGCCCGTCACGGCGACAGGGTGACCCTCGCCCCGCAGGACGAACGGGGCCCGCTCGACCTGCCCGAGCGGCCCGAGCCCGGCACCAGGGTCTACTGCTGCGGCCCCGCCGGGCTGCTGGAGGCGGTGGAGCGGCGGGCGGCGCACTGGCCCGCCGGATCACTGCGCACCGAGCGGTTCACGGCCGGGAACGGGAGCACACCCGCCCGCGACGAGCCCTTCGAGGTCGTACTGCGCCGCTCGGGGGTGTCGGTGACGGTCACCCCTGACCGGTCCGTCCTGCAAGCGATCAACGACGCCGGGGTCGGCGTGCTGTCCTCCTGCCGGCAGGGCCTGTGCGGCACCTGCGAGACCGGCGTGCTGGAGGGTGTACCCGATCACCGGGACGCGCTGCTGGACGACGCCGAACGGGCGGCCGGGGACAGCATGTTCGTCTGCGTCTCCCGATCCCGCTCCGACCGCCTCGTCCTCGACCTGTGAAGGATCCCGCCGTGACCGCCGTGACCGCCGTGACCGCCATGACCGCCATGACCGCGCTGCCGGTGCTCGACGCCGACCCGTTCGCCCATGACGTGCTGGAGGAACCCGCACCGCTGCACGCCGCCCTGCTGGCCGCCGGCCCTGTCGTCCACCTGCCCCGGTACGACGTCTACGCCCTCGCCCGTCACGAGCACGTGCACGCCGCGCTGACCGACTGGCAGAACTTCCCCTCCGGGGCCGGGGTGGGGCTGAGCAACTTCCGTCACGAGAAGCCGTGGCGCCCGCCCAGCCTGCTGCTGGAGGCCGACCCGCCCCGGCACGACGCCCCGCGCGCCGTCCTGACCCGGATTCTCGGTCCGCGGGAGCTGCGCGGGCTGCGCGGGCGGTGGTTCGCCGAGGCCGAGGACCTGGTGGAGAAGGTCCTGGCCGAGCGGGAGTTCGACGCGGTCACGGCGCTCGCCGAGGCCTTCCCGCTGCGGGTGTTCCCCGACGCGGTCGGCATTCCCCGCGAGGGCCGGGAGAACCTGCTGCCCTACGGGGACCACCTCTTCAACGCCTTCGGCCCGGCCAACGACCTGGTGGCCAAGGGTGATCCCCGGGCGGGCGAGCTGTCGGCCTGGGTCAACGACCGGTGCCGGCGCGAGGTGCTGGCCGAGGGCGGTTTCGGTGCGCGGATCTGGGCGGCGGCCGACCGCGGTGACATCACCCCCGAGCAGGCGCCGCTGGTGGTGCGCTCCCTGCTGTCGGCCGGGGTCGACACCACCGTGCACGGCCTGGCCGCCGTGCTGTACGCCTTCGCCGTCCACCCCGGCCAGTGGCGGCGGCTGCGTGAGGACCCGGGCCTGGCGCGGGTGGCGTTCGACGAGGCCGTGCGCTGGCAGTCGCCCGTGCAGACCTTCTTCCGCACCGCCGACCGCGACGTCCTGATCGGCGGCGCGGTCGTCCCCGAGGGCAGGAAGATCTTGATGTTCCTCGCGGCGGCCAACCGCGACCCGCGCCGCTGGGACGACCCCGGCGTCTTCGACCTGTCCCGCGATCCCTCCGGGCACGTCGGCTTCGGCATGGGCCTGCACCAGTGCGTCGGCCAGCACGTCGCCCGCCTGGAGGCCGAGGCGCTGCTGTCCGCCCTGGCGCGCCGCGTCGAGCGCTTCGAACTCGCCGGGACCCCCCGGCGCCATCACAACAACACCCTGCGCGCCTGGCGCTCGCTGCCCGTCCGCGCGCACCTCGCGTGACCGGGCGTCACGATCCCGATCCGGGTCCCCGAAGCGAAGGAAGGCGACGACCGATGGCATACGAGGTACGCGGCGTGGCCGGAACGCGTTTCCCGCCCGCTCCCTCACCGGCGAGGCGGATCGGATCCTCGGAAAGCCTCCCCGGGCCCGCGCGGCCCTCGCCGCGAGCGTGGTGATCCCATGACCGGGGGCCGGCCGGCCACCCCGCGTGCGCGCCACCGGACGGCCTCGCGCCGAACCCACGCGAGGACCGCCCAGACGACCCGCCCGGCGACCGGCGCCCGCGACCTGCGGATCGGCCGCTTCCGGCCCGGACCGGCGGCCGGGTCCCCGCACGCGCATTCCCGTGCCGAGATCGCCGTCGTCATGGCGGGGAAGGCGGTCCACCGCACGCCCGCCGGAGAGCACCGCGTCCGCCAGGGCAGCGTCATCCTCCTGCCCGCCGGGACGCGGCACGCCTACGACGAGTGCGACCGGCTGGAGCTGTACGGTTGCGGCCTGCCGCCCGGCCTGCTCGCGCGCGAGCTGGCCTGGGTCAGCGAGGACCCGATCCTCACCCGGCTGTTCGGCGACGGGCACGGCGAGCCCTGCCGAACGACACCGGACGTCCCCGCGGCCGGCTCGCGGGCGGCGCCTCCGAGCCATCGGGAACCGGTCCTCGGCCTGCGGGCACTGGCCGACTGTGTCGCGCATCTCGACGCCCTGCGCGAGCTGAGCACCGATCCCGCGACGCCTCACCGCGCCGATCTCGTCGGACGGCTCCTGCTGTTCCTCGGCGTGCTCAGCCGCGCCGGGAGCGGCCCGCCGGGTGGGGACGACACGGCCGAGCCGGTGGTTCCCCCGGTGGTGGCCGACGTCATCCGGCGGATGGAGAGCGATCTCGGGCACGGCTGGTCGCTGGGCGAGCTGGCCGGTGCCTCCTTCCTGACGCCGGGATACCTGGTGCGCCTGTTCAAGGCGAGCGTCGGCATGCCTCCCATGGCCTATCTGACGCACCTGCGGGCCGAGGCGGCGGCGAGGCTGCTCGTGCAGACCGACCAGCCGGTGTCGCGCGTCGGGCACCTGGTCGGCTGGCCGGACCAGAACCACTTCGCCCGCCGTTTCCGGGCGCACTTCGGCATGAGCGCCACGAGCTTCCGCGAGAGCCTCACCCGCTGACCCGGAGCGCGACGCGAGTACGCGAGGACTTCACCCGCCGACCCGAAGCGCGACACGAGCACCCGAGAGCTCACCTGCCAGCCTGGCGCGATACGAGCCCGGACGCGACACGAGCCGGTCCCCCGGCGATCGGGGCCTCACGACGGAACAATCCACGGCATGGATGGGCGGTATCAGAAAGTTCCGTCTTCCGCATGTCACGGACAGTGTCCACAGTGATGCGTGCCACATCCGCCCGTGACACTAGCGAGGCCCGCATGTCCCAGCCGGTCACCTCCCGCCAGGCAGGACTCCCCCAGCTCGTCCTGCTGCTCATCGGCAGTTGCATGCCCGTACTCGGCGCCGTCCTGCTCTCACCGGTCCTGCCCCGCATGAGCCGGTACTTCGCCGACACGCCGGGCGCCGACATCCTGGTCCCGGTGATCCTGACCGTCCCCGCGCTGTTCATCGCGCTCGGAGCGCCCTTCGCGGGGGCCGTCGCCGACAGGTTCGACCGCAAACGGCTGCTGATCGCCGCCATGGTCGCCTACTCGGTCTTCGGCACCGCCCCCCTCTACCTGGACTCCCTGCAGAGCATCCTGATCAGCCGCGTCTTCGTCGGCATCTGCGAGGCGGCCATCATGACGTGCTGCACCACCCTGATCGCCGACTACTGGTCCGGCCCCCGCCGCATCCGGTACCTGGGCCTGCAGACGCTGGTCACCACGATCTCCGCGACCGCCTTCTTCGCCCTCGGCGGCCTGCTCGGCGCCGACGACTGGCGCACCCCCTTCTGGCTGTACGGCGCCGCCGCGCTGGCCGCGATCCCCATGGCGATCCTGCTGTGGCAGCCCGCCGTCGCGGCGCACGGGACACGGCAGCCCTGGCCCTGGCGGGTCATGGCCCTGCCCAGCCTGGTCACCGTGGGCGGAGGCGTCGTGTTCTACACGCTGATCGTCCAGCTCTCCTACGTCCTGGACGGGGCAGGTGTCACCGACCCCGCCGCCATCGGCGGCATCACCGCGCTGATGTCGCTGGCGACCGCCGTCGGCGCCGGGCTGTTCGCCAGGGTGGCCGCCCGCGGGGCGAGGACGCTGCTCGTCGTGGAGTTCGTCCTGGCCGGGCTCGGCCTGCTCCTGATCTTCGCCACGGACGCCGTCCCGGTGATCGTGACCGGAGCCGTGCTCACCGGCTTCGCCACCGGCCTGCTGCTGCCGACCCTGGTCACCTGGGCGGTCGGCACGCTGCCGTTCGCGCAGCGCGGCCGGGGCACCGGCCTGTGGACGGCCGCCCTGTTCCTCGGGGAGTTCCTGTCCCCCCTGCTGGTCGGCGCGCTGACCGCGGTGACCGGAGGACTCGGCGCGTCACTGGCCGTCCTGGGCGTGGCGTCGCTGGTCCTGGCCGGCCTCGTCGCCAAGGTCCTGACCGTGCCGACGTCGTCGCTCACCACCCCGGGGACCGGACCCTCCTGAGGGCGGACGCGCCACCGGGATCGCGGGCCCCCGCTGCCGGCGGCGTCGCCGAAGCCGACGGCAATTCCGTGCTACAAGAGGTTCATCCTGGCCTATCTCGGCGTTCACCCGGCGGCCGATGATCCGTGCAGGGCGCGAAACCCGCCGGAAACGACCGGGCGGCGATCCCGCGCCCCTCCCCCCTTCTCAGCCTCGGAGGATCAGGTGCACCATCGCACACGACGGGCGAGACGACTCGCCCTCGCCCTCTGCCTCGTCGTCCCCGCCACCGCCCTGCACGTCACGACGGCGGCGAACGCCACCGCCGCCCCCTGCGCGTGGATGGACACGACCGCGTCCGCCGACACCCGCGCGCGCACCCTGCTGGACGCCTCCACCCTGGAGCAGAAGATGCGCTGGCTGGTGGAGCAGCCCGCCGCCGAACCGCAGCGCACGCAGTTCCCCGACGGGGTCGTCTACCCCGCCCAGGTCGCCTGCGCCCCCGCCCTCACCTACACCGACGGGCCCTTCGGGATCCGCGGCGACACGGGCGTGACGGCCTTCCCGGCCCCGATCGCGCAGGCGGCGACCTGGAACACGGCCCTGAACACCGCCAAGGGACGCGCGGTCGCCGACGAGGCGTTCCGCAAGCGCCGCAACGTCTTCCTCGGCCCCAGCATCGCGAGCGGGCGCACCCCGCTCAACGGCCGTACCTCCGAATACCTGGGCGAGGACCCGCTGCTGAGCGGCGACCTGGCCGCGGCCGAGATCCAGGGGATCCAGAAGGGCAACCCCCAGGCGCCCGTCCTGTCGGTGCTCAAGCACTTCGTCGGCAACGAGCAGGAGACCGACCGCACGCTGAGCTCGTCCAACATCGACGAGAGGACCCTGCGCCAGATCTACGAGCTGCCGTTCGAGATCGCCGTCAGGAAGGGCGCACCCGGTGGTGTCATGTGCGCCTACAACCAGGTCAACGGCGTCTACTCGTGCGAGAACCCCACCCTGCTGACCGATCGTCTACGCGGCACGATCGGGTTCGGCGGCTTCGTCGTCTCCGACTTCTGGGCGGTGACCTCGACGGCCCCGTCCCTGAGGGCCGGGCTCGACCAGGAGCTGAACAAGCCCGCCTACTGGACGCCGGAGAAGCTCAAGGCCGCGCTGGCCGCCGGGCAGATCACCACCGCGCAGATCGACACCGCGGCCTTCCGCGTCGTACGGGCGCTGATCTCCGCGGGCCTGTTCGACCGTCCGCTGCCGGCCACCGCCGCGGCGAACGTGTCGTCGGCGGCGAACCAGGCGGTGGCGCGCCAGGTGGCCGAGGAGGGCAGCGTGCTGCTGAAGAACGAGGCGGCCGTCCTGCCGATCACCGGGCAGCGCAGGACGATCGCCGTCATCGGCCCCACCGCCTCCCGCACCCCGACCAACGGCGTCAGCGCGAGCACCGTCTGCTCGGCCACCTGGCTGATGCCCCCGGGCGGCACCTACGTCGACTGCCCCACCCCGGTCGCGCCGCTCGACGCGATCACCGCACGGGCCGCCAGGGACGGCGGCCGGGTCGTCTTCGACGACGGAAGCGACCCCGCGAGGGCGGCCCGCGTCGCCGCGAGCGCGGACGTGGCCGTCGTCTTCGGCTACTACACCGAGGGCGAGTTCGCCGACCTTCCCGACATCTCCCTGGACGGCGGCGGCGACGCCCTCGTCTCGGCCGTGGCCACGGCCAACCCGCGCACCGTCGCGGTGCTGGAGACCGGCGGCCCGGTCCTGATGCCGTGGCTGGGCAAGGTCAAGGCCGTCCTGCAGGCGTGGTACCCCGGGGTCCAGCAGGGCAACGCGATCGCCTCCCTGCTGTGGGGCGACGTCAACCCGTCCGGGAAGCTGCCGCAGACCTTCCCCGCCTCGCTGTCGGACCTGCCCACCGCGGGATCGGCCAGGCAGTACCCCGGCGTGCTGCCCGGCGGCGGGACGACCCGACCCGAGGGCGACCAGAGCATCCGCCAGGTCGACCACACCGAAGGGCTCAAGGTCGGCTACCGCTGGTACGACAGCAGGAACATCACACCGCTGTTCCCCTTCGGGCACGGGCTGTCGTACACGACGTTCTCCTACAGCACCCTCACCGTCACCCCGCCGCAGACGGACGGCAGGCAGCCGGTCAAGGTCAGGTTCCTGGTGACCAACACCGGGCAGCGCACCGGCACCGAGGTCGCCCAGGTCTACCTCGGGCTGCCCGCCCAGGCCGGTGAGCCGCCCAAGCGGCTGGCCGGCTGGGCCCGGGTGACGCTGGCGCCGAACGCCTCCCGGATGGTGGAGGTCACCGTGGACCCGGCGGCCCCGAACCGGCCGCTGTCCTACTGGGACGCCGCGGCGGACCGGTGGGCCACGCCGTCGGGCCGGTACGGCGTGCAGGTCGGCACCTCCTCGCGGAACATCTCGCTGAACGGCACGTTCCGCGTGTCCTGACGGGACGACCGTCTCCCCAGGCGTTTTCCTTCAGGAGCGGCCGTCCCCGGGACATCCCCGGCGGGACGGCCGCTCCCCCGTTCACCGTCGCTCCACCCGCTTGCCGACGTCGACGAGGAGCGTGCGCAGCCACCGGTGTCCCGCATCGGCCTGGTGGACCGCGTGGTACCAGAACGCCTCGATGACGGGCACCGCCTCGTACGGGCAGGGCAGGATCTGGAAGTCCTCCAGCCCGGACATGCTCAGGGCCAGCCGCTCCTGCAGCAGGCAGATGCGCCGGGTGCCGGGAACGAGGAACGGCAGGGACTGGAAGTTCTCCACCACGATCTCGATCCGCGGCTCCACGCCGAGCATGGTGAGCTGGCGTGCCGCCGAGGCGATCGCCGTCGGACCGCGGAAGGTCACCGCCCAGGGAAGTTCGCGCAGGTGGTCCATGGTGACGCCGTCGCGCAGGTCGGGGTGGTCGCGGTCGGCGACGATGACCCAGCGGTCGGTGTAGACGTCCACCGCCGGATGATTGGAGATGAAGCCGTGCGGCATCAGCAGGCCGTCCACCGAGCGCAGGGTGGTGTCGATGTCGTCGACCCGCTGGACGTTGATCTGCAGGAACCGCAGGCGGACCGCGGGGGCCTCGCGACCGAGGGTGCGCATCAGCTCCTTGCCCAGGACGGTCAGCGCGTAGTCCGAGCTGACCAGGGTGAACTCGCGGTCGCTGACGGCGGGGTCGAAGTCGGGCCGGGCTGAGAAGACCCGGTCGACGACGTTGACCGCCAGTGCCGTCGCGTCGACCAGTGAGGCGGCCAGCGGGGTGAGCTCGAAGCCGTTGCCCACGCGCAGCAGCAGCTCGTCGCCGAAGTGCCGGCGCAGGCGGCTCAGCGCCGCGCTGGTGGCCGGCTGGCTGAGCCCGATCCGCACGCCGGCGCGGGTGACGTTGCGCTCCTCCAGCAACGCGTGCAGCGCGGCCAGCAGGTTCAGATCGAGGCTCTCCAGTCTCATCGGACCCCCGGAATTCACACAATGGATGACGCGGCCGAAGCTATCACTCTCTTGAATGACGGCTCTTCGCGGGCGGACCCGCGGGAAGATCGCCCTTCTCTATTCGTCCGGCGAATACTTCCGATCCGAAGAATCGATTTCCCAGATTAACCCCGGTGGCCCAAGGTTAAGGGCACCGCACCAGGAGGAAACCTCGTGGAAACACATCCGTCTCTCGCCGGCCCGTTCGCGGTCGGCACCTTCTCCACCGGGAACGGGCCCCCCTTCCCCGGCCTGATCGCCGGCGATCGCGTCCTGGACCTGCGTACCGTCCCCGGCCTTCACGCACCGGGCGACGGCGAACCGACCACCCGTACCCTCCTGGAGCGGTGGGACGCCGTGCTGCCGCTGCTGCACACCGCCGCCGCGTCGGCGCGGGAGGAGTGGCTGCCGCTCGCCGATCTGCGGGTGCACGCCCCGGTCGAGCCCCGGCAGATCCTGCAGTCCGGCGCCAACTACCGCACCCACGTCATCGACCTGGCGGTGGCGCACGAGCCCGCGGGCGGTCGTCCGGCCGAGCAGGTCAGGGCGGAGGTCGCGGCGATGATGGACCGCCGCGCGGCCGAGGACGAGCCGTACGTGTTCATCGGCCTGCCCTCCTCGGTCACCGGCCCATACGACGACGTGGTGATCCCGGCCTGGTGCGCCAAGGCGGACTGGGAGCTGGAGCTGGCCGCGGTGATCGGACGCCCGGCGTTCCGGGTCCCGGTCGAGCGGGCGGGCGAGCACGTGGCCGCCTACACCGTCGCCAACGACCTCACCGCCCGCGAGCTGGTGTTCCGCCGGGACATGCCGGAGATCGGCACCGACTGGCTGCGCGCCAAGAACGCCCCCACGTTCACCCCGCTGGGTCCCTACCTGGTGCCGTCCGCCTTCGTCGCCGACCCCGGTGACCTGCGGATCACCCTGCGGCTCAACGGCGAGGTCATGCAGGACGAGTCCACCAAGGACATGATCTTCGACGTGGCGCGGCTGGTGTCGTACGTCTCCCGGACCGTGAAGCTGCTCCCCGGCGACCTGGTGCTCACCGGCAGCCCGGCCGGCAACGGCATGCACCGGGGCCGGCTGCTGCGGCCCGGCGACGTGATGGAGGGGACGATCACCGGCCTGGGCGTGCAGCGCAACCGGTGCGTGGCCGACCCGCACCGGCGGGAGGGCTGATGCTCGACCGCACCGACCCCGAGGGCGCCATCGCCGAGGCCGCCGCCCGCTGCTCCAACTGGGGCCGCTGGGGCCAGGACGACGTGCTGGGCACGGTCAACTTCATCGACGAGGCCAAGCGCCGCCAAGGCGCGGCGCTGGTCCGCCGGGGCGTTTCCTTCTCCCTGTCGCAGCGCTTCGACACCGACGGCCCGCAGAAGGGCTGGCGGCGCCGTACCAACCCGGTGCACACGATGACCGACACCGGCCTGGACGCGGTGCACGGCGACCAGGGTTTCCCGCACGGGTTCGGCGGCGCGGACGACGTCATCGCCATGCCGCTGCAGTGCTCCACCCAGTGGGACGGCCTGGGCCACATCTTCGACCACGGCATCGCGTGGAACGGCCGCCCCGCCGACAGGGTGGTGACCTCCGCCGGTGACCTGGTCACCGGCATCGAGCACCTGGCCGCGCCCGTCGCGGGCCGCGGCGTCCTGCTCGACGTCGGCCGCGCGTTCGGCGACGGGGGAGAGCTGCCGGACGGGTTCGCGATCACCGAGGAACACCTCGTCTCCACCGCCGAGGCGCAGCACGTCACGGTCGGCCGCGGCGACATCGTGTGCGTGCGCACCGGGCAGCTCACCCGGGCGCGCCGGAACGGCTGGGGCGACTACGCCGGCGGCCCCGCCCCGGGCCTGTCGTTCACCACCGCCGGCTGGCTGCACCGCACCGAGATCGCCGCGATCGCCACCGACACCTGGGGCTTCGAGGTGCGTCCCAACGAGTTCGACCACGCCTTCCAGCCCCTGCACCAGGTCGTCATCCCGCACCTCGGCCTGCTCATCGGCGAGATGTGGGACCTGGACGCCCTCGCCGCCGACTGCGCCGCCGACGGCGTGCACGAGTTCTGGCTCACCGCCGCCCCGCTGCCCGTCACCGGCGCGGTCGGCTCCCCCGTCAACCCCCTGGCCGTCAAGTGAGACCCCATGACCGCAATCGGTAACGTCCTCATCGTCGGCGGCGGCACCGCCGGATCGGCCCTGGCGATCCTGCTCGCCCGCGGCGGCGTCGCCGTGGACATCGCGGAGATCAAACCGGAGCTCACCGCGCTCGGCTCGGGCATCACCCTCCAGGGCAACGCGCTGCGGGTGCTGCGCGACCTCGGGATCTGGGACCGGGTCGCCGCCTCGGGCTTCGCGTTCGACTCCCTGGGACTGCGCACCCCCGACGGCCGCCTGCTGGCCGAGATCCCCGACGCCCGCACCGGCGGCCCCGGCCTGCCGGCCACGCTCGGCATGAACCGCCCCGAGCTGGCCGCGATCCTCGCCGACGCCGTCCGCGCGTCCGGAGCCCGGATCGCGCTCGGCCTGACCGTGGAGAGCCTCACCGACACCGGCGACGCCGTACGGGCGCGGATGTCCGACGGGACCGCCGGCACCTACGACCTGGTCGTGGGCGCCGACGGCATCCGCTCCAAGGTCCGCGGGCTGCTGGGCGTCGAGGGCGTCATCCGGCCGACCGGGATGGGCATCTGGCGCATCCACACCCGCCGTCCCAAGGACGTCGAGCGCACCGACCTGGTCTACGGCGGCCCGTGTTTCATCGCCGGTTACTGCCCCACGGGCGAGGACACCATGTACGCCTACCTGGTGGAGAAGGCCCGGCCCCGCGAGTCGGTGGCCGACGCCGACAAGCCCGCCCACATGCGGGCGCTGGCCGAGTCCTACGGCGGCGCCTGGGAGGAGATCCGGGCCGACATCACCGACCCCGACCGGATCCACTACACCTGGTTCGAGTCGCTGCTGGTGGAGCGTCCCTGGAACCGCGGCCGCGTCGTGCTGATCGGCGACGCCGTGCACGCCTGCCCGCCCACCCTCGCCCAGGGCGCGGCCCAGTGCCTGGAGGACGCCGCCGTCCTGGCCGAGCTGCTGCTCGGTGCCGGACGGCTCGACCAGCCGCTGTTCGACACCTTCATGGACCGCCGCCACGAGCGGGCGAAGGCCGTGGTCGAGGCGTCCCTGCAGCTGGCCGAGTGGCAGATGCACCCCGCCCCGGACGCCGACGTGCCCGGCCTGATGGGCCGCATCGCCGAGATGGTGACGAGGCACCCGTGAACACCACCCCCTCGAACGCCGCGCCCGCCGGCGGCACGACCACGGGCACGACGCCCCCCCGGCCACGCACCCGCACCGACCGTCGACGTGCACGCCCACGTCATCCTGCCCCGCGTCGAGCAGGTCGTGGCCGGCCACCCGGGCCTGCGGGAGCACCGGGCGCTGGACGCGCGCCGCAACGGGCCCGAGTCCCTTGCGGTCTCGGGCCGGATGATCGGCGAGCGCGTCGCGCGGCTCACCCGGGTGCCGGACCGGCTGGCCGACATGGACACCGCCGGGGTGGACGTCCAGGTCGTCAGCCCGTCGCCGTCGCACTACCACTACTGGGCCGACGAGGAGCTCGCCGAGCGCGTCTGCCTGCTGGCCGGCCAGGGCACCGCCGAGCACTGCGCCCAGGCCCCCGACCGGCTGTACGGCCTGGGCCTGGTGCCCCTGCAGCACCCCTCGCTGATGGTGGGGCTGCTGGAGCACGCCCTCGGCCTGGGCCTGAAGGGGGTGCAGATCTCCTCGCACGCCCCCGGCTCCTCGCACGCCCCGGGCTCCTCGCACGCTCCCGGCTCCTCGCACACCCCGGGCCGGGAGCTGTCGGACCCGGCGTACGAGCCCTTCTGGGCGCGTGCCGCCGAACTCGGCGCCGTGGTGTTCCTGCACCCGTTCGGCTGCACGCTGGACGAGCGGCTGGACCGGTTCTACCTGTCCAACATCGTCGGGCAGCCGGTCGAGAACGCCGTCGCCCTGTCCCACCTGATCTTCTCCGGCGTGCTGGACCGCCATCCCGGGCTGAAGGTCGTCGCGGCCCACGGCGGCGGCTACCTGCCCACCCACCTGGGCCGGGCCGACCACGGCTGGCGGGTGCGTCCGGAGGCGCGCGGCTGCGCCGACCCGCCGAGCACCTACCTGCGGCGCCTGTGGTTCGACTCCCTCGTCCACGAGCCCGCCGCCCTGCGCGCCCTGGTCGACGTCGCCGGCCCCTCCCGGGTGCTGCTCGGCTCGGACCACCCCTTCGACATGGGCGTCGAGGACCCCCTGGACCGGCTGCGCGCCGCCGGATTCGAACCGGACACCTTCGACGCGATCCGCGGCCGCAACGCCGCCGCCCTCTTCGACCTCGACGACACCCGCCCCAAGGAGCAGTCCCGTGCCTGACCGGCTCATCACCCATCTGCGCCACGTCGACCTGGCCGTGCCCGACTACGACAGGCAGCGGGAGTTCTACTCCGGCGTCTGGGGCCTGACCGAGGTCGCCGGCGACACCGGCATCAGCTTCCTGGCCGCCGAGGGCTCACCCGAGCAGTACGTCGTCCGGCTGCGCAAGGCCGGCGAGAAGCGGCTCGACCTGATCTCCTTCGGCGCCGCCACCCCCGCCGACGTCGACGCCCTCGCCACCCGGCTGCGTACCGCCGGCGTCCCGCTGATCTCCGAGCCCGCAAGGATCGACACCCCCGGCGGCGGGTACGGCTTCCGCTTCTTCGACCTCGACGGCCGTACCGTGGAGATCTCCGCCGACGTGGCCGTCCGCGCCCACCGCAGGCTGGAGCCCAAGGAGTCGGTCCCGGTGCGCCTGTCGCACGTGGTGCTCAACGCCCCCGACATCGACGCCACCCGCGCCTGGTACGAGCGGCATCTGAACTTCGCGCTGTCGGACACCCTGGCCCACCCGCACATGGGCCAGGTCATGCATTTCATGCGCTGCAACCCCCAGCACCACAGCCTGGCCATCGCCCGCGGCCCGCACACCTCGCTGCACCACATCAGCTTCGAGCTGCGCGGCGTTGACGAGTACATGTACGGCACCGGCCGGCTGCTGCGCGCGGGCGTCCGCATGATCTGGGGGCCGGGCCGCCACCTGGCCGGGGACAACACCTTCTCCTACTTCCTGGACCCGCACGGCAACACCGTGGAGTACACCACCGAGCTGGAGGAACTCGACGAGGACGCCTGGCACCCGCACGTCTACGACTTCTCCTCCCCGGAGGTCACCGACCAGTGGGGCACCGCCAACCCGATGAACGAACTCATCGCCAAGGAGTCCTTCAACGACCCCGACCGCGGCGTCTTCGTCGCCCCGCCGGTCTGAGGCCGCCATGCGTCTCGCGACCTTCGAGCACCTGGGCCTGCGCCGCAGCGGCATCGTCGACCTCGGCGGTGACGGCGACGACGGCGCCGTCCTGTCGCCCTTCCCCGAGGGGACCGACCTCCTCGAGGTCATCCGCACCGGCCACGTCCCCGCCACCGGGGCGGCCCTGCCCTTGGCCGAGGTGCGGCTGCTCCCGCCGGTCGAACCGCCCTCGGTCCGCGACTTCGTCACGTTCGAGGAGCACGTCGAGGGCGTGCGCCGCAGCGTCGACGGCACCGCGGGCGTCCCGGACGCCTGGTATGACGCGCCGACGTTCTACTTCGCCAACCCCTGCGCGATGGTCGGAGCCCACGACGACGTCCCGGTGCCGCCCGGCTGCCACGCCCTGGACTTCGAGCTGGAGGTGGCCGCGGTCGTCGGCCGCGAGGGCCGCGACCTCTCCCCCGAACGGGCCCGCGACCACATCTTCGGCTACACGATCTTCAACGACTGGTCGGCACGGGATCTGCAGTCCCGCGAGATGCAGGTCGGCCTGGGTCCCTGCAAGGGCAAGGACGGCGCCACCACGCTCGGCCCGTGGCTGGTGACGGCCGACGAGCTGGAGCCCTACCGCGACGCCGACGGCCTGCTGCGGCTCGCCCTGACGGCCGAGGTCAACGGGGTCGAGATCGGCCGGGACCTGCTGTCCAACATGAGCTGGACGTTCGAGGAGCTGGTCGCCTACGCCTCACGCGGCGCCCGGGTACGTCCCGGCGACGTGCTCGGGTCGGGGACCTGCGGCAACGGCGGCTGCCTGGCCGAGCTGTGGGGACGGCGCGGCGATCAGGACCCCCCGGCGCTCAGACCCGGCGACACCGTCACCCTCACCGTCGAAGGCATCGGCACCGTTTCCAACACCATCGTCCCCGGCACCACGCCCGTGCCGATCCCCTCGGCGCGCAAACGCCCCCGCGCCCGCCCCTGATCATGTCCGCGGCTCCCCGACATCACCATGGCAGGACTTTTCATATGATCTTGAAGGAGCCGTCCTCGATCGCCTCCCCGCCGAGCTTGGCGATGTGGCCCTCAATCGGGTGCGGACTGCTTTTCCAGGGTTGGCCATGTTCGAACTTCTCGCTATTCAAGGAGCCGAACGGCTGGACAGGTAGATCTCATTCGAGTGCCTCCGTAAGGGATCTTGCAGTGAGGCTTTTTCATCCTGGTGGCCTGGTGCAGCAGGCCTGTGGAGAACAGTGCCCCGTGAAACCTGCAGGAGCGTGCAGCGAAGTGATCCACCGTCCGCCTGCCGGCCCGGGGGAGCCGCAGACGATGGATCCCGCTCACCTCGATCCGGGAACGACTCCGCCCAGATAGGTGGACTCCTCCAGCAGTTGCGGCGTCATCGTGATCCCGGTGAGGCGCTCGGCCATGAGGAACGCCGGCCCTCTGTGGGGGGCGGCGATCGAATAGACGGGGGAGTCGATCCGCTCCAGGATCTCTGCGAGTTCGTCCGGCATCTCCTCCGAGTAGCTTTCGTGGGGCCGGAACATGAACTGGAGCCTCCCGTCTTCGAACCGGTGGGAATAGCCTTCGTCGTGCGCGAACTCGAACCGGATCTTCCCGTCGTCGATCCAGTAGAAGTAGTCCATGTCATCGACGTCGAGGTAGAAGTGGGAAACGAGACGAGTGCCCTCCGACAGCGGCATGATGATCTCTTTGGTGACGCCGAGCCCGCTGTAGGCCTCGACGAGGAGCACCCAGTCTCCAACGGCGACGGCGCCGAAGGTTTGCCACCGGATCAGCTCATCAAGCGTCACGCGGGAGCAGTCTTCGACCCGTACGCCGAGCCGGGTCACCACTTCCTCAAGCGTCAGGCCGCGGACGTAGGTGAAGCAGTAGGCATCCGCGAACTCGGGGAAGCGCTCAGGGGAGAACCAGGAGTAGTCGTCAGGAGTCGCGATCATCTCGTCATGCTTGCAGCGCCCACCGACACAACAAGAACCATTTCCTCCTGAACAGCGGCCTTCTTCCACGAGCTGCGGCACAAGGATCGCTGCACGAACGCTGTCGCTTGATGCGGGCAACAGCGCAGCCTGGTCAGCACCTTGCAGCCTTTCAAGGTCGCGACGGCACGCTCACCGATGGCCCGGACACGGGCGTGGGCGCGGTCGACATCCCGCTGCCCGCGCGACCCAGGGCCGATGGCGATGTCGCTTGAACGGCGTCCGAATCGTGGCGCCCGCGCCTTGATGCCCCTTGTCCGCAATAGTCTCCATGTCGGCGCTGGTCAAGGCGTCGATAAGGCCGACCTTCCGAGCGGCGCTCACGTCGTGCACGGCGCCCGGCAACGCGGGCGAGGCCCACACCCGTCTGCCCATGGGGTCGGCCGGCAGTTGCACGTTCATTCCATGCCGTTTGTGTTTGCCGCTGTGATACGGCCGCTCGTCGGCGAGGCGGTCAATCGGGATGAGAGTGCCGTCCGAGATGGTGCAGGTCGGCCGGGATGCGCGCTCGACGGCGGCATGAACGTCGTCGGCCAGGCCGGCCAGGAGATCGACGGCTTCACGAACATAGCGCCGGGCCGTGGTGGTCCCCACGGCGAAACCGGCGGCCAAGCGGGCGTAGGTGCCGCCATTGCGCAAAGGGCCCAGGACCAGTAGCGCCTGCTGCGCCGAGTCCAACTTCCGCCACCGGGAGCGAGGTTCGGCGTGCCGGGTGCGGGTGAGTTCGGCCAGGCGAATCAAGGTGTGGTCGGACAGCGGAATCGAGGCACGGCAAGGCAGCAACGAGGCTCCCGGTCGGGGCATCGGATTGTGGTCGACTGCTGTCTTATCGGGAGTCTCCTCTCAGCCACCACTGCTTTCCGCAGCCCCATTCTGACCGATGCCTTCACGATGGAAAGAGCTCAGTAGATTAATCGGCGCCCAGGAGAGGACTGACCAGGGCGTGAGCGCTACGGACTGACCAGCCTCGAAGGGGCCGACGCCATCCCGCAATGCGAGTCCGCTTGCAACGTCGTTGACCGGGCAAGGAGAAGACATGCCGAAAGCATCCCCGACCGGAATGGCGTGGGCAGGTACAGCGGCCCTATTCGTGTTGCTCATGGGCTGCGCGACCGCCCCCAAGGAAGCCGCCCCAAAGGAAACAGCGGCCACCGCGACAACCCAACAACCGCCGCCCTCGGCAACTCCTTCTCCAACGCCCACCACCACTCCGCCCAAGCCCTTCCCGAAAGCCAAGGACGGTAAGAAACTTCGAGCCTGCCGTGACGCCAGATGCGAAGTCCTGATCTCCGACGGCCAGACCATCACCCTGAACCCCGAATGGAACCTGCCCCCGATCAACGTCGCCGTGGAGAACGGCTCCGTCTCCTTCTTCGGCACCACTCTGGACGGCACGCAGATCAGTATGCTGGAACAGACCCCTGACCAAGGAGGACCCAGCAAGCTGAACGACGTCTCCTTCGGCGTGGTGGCAGTCCGGGGCGCCAAGGCCGTCATCAAGATCGCTCATTAGAGACTGTTCCAAATGTGCGGTCAACCGGGCTGCGGGCCGTCCCCGCCGTCGGCACAACCCGCTCCAGCAATCGCCGTAATAGTGGGGTGCGACAGGCGAGGCCGTAAGCGGGACTGTACGGTTTTCGGCTCTGTCGCAGATTCGGTGGTGACAGAACGTTTCCTGCGTCACGGTGAGTCATGCGTGATGCCAACGAGCTGGTAAGACCGTGACTCATTTGGTCAGGCGGCGGTAGCAAATGAGAGCGGCGGCGATGGCGACGAAGGACGCGAAGTGGTCGGCGCGGCGTTCGTAGCGGCGGTGGAGGCGTCGGCAGCCGACCAGCCAGGAGACGGTCCGCTCGACTACCCAGCGATGGCGTCCCAGGCGCTGGCTGGACTCGATCCCCCGGCGGGCGATGCGCGGGATGATCCCGCGGCTGCGCAGGAAGGTTCGCAGATGCGGGTAGTCATAACCCTTGTCACCATGAAGCTTCGCCGGTCGGCGACGTCGCGGTCCACGGCGAGAGCGGATGGGCGGGATAGCGCGCACCAGCGGCTCCAATCCCCGACTGTCGTGGACGTTGGCCGCGCTGATCGCGACAGAGATCGGCAGACCGGTCCGTTCGGTGATGAGGTGGATCTTCGACCCGGCCTTGCCTCGATCGACAGGATTCGGACCTGTCAGCTCCCCCCTTTTGCCGCCCGTACGCTGACCGAGTCGATCGCGCACCGCGACCAGTCGAGTTCTCCGCGCGAGCCCAGCTCATCCAGTACAACCCGGTACAGCTTGGCCCACACCCGGGCGGCGCTCCACTCGGCGAAACGACGGTTCACCGTCTGCCAGGAGGCGCCGAAGACCGGCGGGAGCTGCCGCCAGGCGCACCCTGTGGTGGCCACGTACACGATCGCCGCCAAGATCATTCGATCATCCACGCGCCGTCGTCCACCGCCTTGCGGCCGGGTGGGAGCCGAGGGAACCACGCGCTGAAACAGCTCCCACAACTCGTCAGGGACCAGTCGCTGAAGGAATGCATCCACGTCCTATCCAACGACCGACTACCAAATGAGTCACGGTCTAAGAACGTGTCCTACATGGTGAGTTTGAGATGTCGCTTATGGCAGGTCATGGCTGCGGCGAGGGTGAGAAAGGCCAGGTAGGTGTAGGGGTGACGCTCGTAGCGGGGTGACAGGCGTCGGTAGCCGAACAGCCAGGAGATGGTCCGTTCGATCACCCATCGATGGCGGCCCAGTCGCTGGCTGGATTCGACGCCTTTGCGGGCGATGCGCACCCCGATGCGCTTGCCGCGCAGCCACCGCCGCAGCTCAGGATGGTCGTAGGCTTTGTCGGCGTGGAACTTACCGGGCTTGCGATACCGGCCCTGGGCAGGGCTGTGTCTCAATTGGAGGGCGAGCACCATCGGCTTCAGCCGGCGGCTGTCGTGGACGTTGGCCGCGGACAGGCCGACGACCAGGGGCAGTCCGGCCGCGTCCGACAGGACGTGCAGCTTGGAACCGGGTTTACCCCGGTCCACGGGTGAAGGGCCTGTGTGTTCGCCCCCTTTTTGGCGCGCACGTGCGCCGAGTCGAGCACCACGCGCGACACGTCCAGCAGGCCATCGTCGGCGAGCCGGTCCAGGACGGCCTGGTGCAGCCGCTCCCAGACTCCAGCTCGCGACCAGATTAAAAACCGGCGATGCACGGTCGACTTTGAGGCTCCGAAACACGGCGGCAGCGCCCGCCAGGAGCATCCGCTGACCAGCACGTAGACGGTCGCGGCGAACACCGCCTCATCAGCGACACCGACGATCCCGCCGCCTTGCGGGCGCACCCGGGGCGCCGGCAGCAACGGCCGCGCGATCTCCCACAATCCCTCTGGGACGATCCAGTCCCATTGCCCGTTGCCCATGCTGGATTCAACGACTCACCACCATGTAGGACACGCTGTAAGTGTCGTGTTCTCAGGCTTATCGCCGTTGCTCGTGGAGGATGTGGCGGACGAGGGGAAACATATTCGGGTGCGGGCGCGGACCCCCGACCGATCAGTCGCGTGCCCGCACTGTGGAGCCGAAACAGCCCGGGTACACGGCTACCACGAGCGGAGCGTGACCGATGTTCCGGTCGACGCCCGCAGCGTGCTCGCAGTGGTGCGCATCCGCCGACCGATCTGCCCGACGCGCGGCTGCCACCAGACCTTCCGCGAACAACTTCCTGGCGTGCTGGAACGCTACCAACGACGCACGCCCCGCCTCACCTGCCAGATCGGCGCGGTGGTCCGCGAGCCGGCCGGGCCCGCCGGGACGAGAGCACTGTCCGCCCTGGCCATGCGCCTATCCCGGAGTACAGCTCGTGTGCCGAGACGGCTCCGGCGCCTACGCCGAAGCGATTCGCCGCGTCCCGCAGTATCGGCCCGCCCCCATCGTGCACTTGTTCGCAGAGATCAAAGCCCTCGGCTACCAGAGCGCCTTCAACCTTCTCCACCGCTACATCACCCAGGGGCGAGTCGAAGCCGACCGCTTGCCCATCTCGCCGCGCCACTTGGCCCGGCTCCTGCTCACCCGGCCCGGTAACCTCACCGGCAAGCAGCGGAGCTTGCTTGATACGCTCACCGCTGCCTGCCCCGAGATGATCGGCATGGCCGGGCTGGTGCGCGCTTTCGCCGGTCTGCTCCGGCCGCACGAGGGCAACGCCGACCGTCTCGACACGTGGATCACCACCGTCCGCGCCGCCGACCTACCCCACCTGCATGCCTTCACCCGTGGCCTTGACCAGGGCCGCGATGCTGTCCACGCGGCCGCCACCTTGTCCACCACAACAGCGGCACCGAAGGCGTGAACACCAAGAGCAAACGCATCATGCGCCAGATGCACGGCCGCGCCGGATTCGCGCTGCTCTGTCACCGGATCCTCTTGGGTTGACGTTCCGTCACCACCGAAAGTGAGACAGAGCCGTTAACTGGAGAGCCCCTCTAACGGAATCCATGCGATTCCGGGGATTTCGGAACTATGGGAACATCCGCTGTGATATTTCAGAGGGAGTTCGATAGGTTAAGGAGCATGGGTGGACTTGCGTGAAGATCTGAACTTCCAGCGACTCGTTGCTGTCCGTGAGTTCGCGCTGCACTGCATCCTGCCGGACGGTTACCACTTCTCAGACGCCTTTGACACTGCGATCGCGCTCTCCGGTAGCGGAACCGATCTCTACGCCTCCCTCTCTATGGAGCATCCGGACAAGAGCCCGGCTGACATCAAAGCGGCTATCCTCGCGGAGTTTGCCCTGGGTGACAGCTTTCTAGTGGACTACGAGGCAACCGATCTTCCCGTTCTCATTGACGCATTGAGCGCCGACATCCGTGCCCTGAAGATCCGCTACCCTTGGGTCTACAGCGACGAGGTCGAGGCCGCCTACATGAGCGTCCGCGGCCGAGACCACCAGAAATTTCTGCCCCACCGCGAAAGCATGGAGATCGTCGAGCTCTTGCCGCAGGGGGTCTTCCAGGTCGCGGATCTTACGGTCGGGCCGTTTGGCATCGTGCCCGTGGCCGAGCACAGGTGCCTGCCGAACACACTGTGCGGCGCCGAAGTGGTCTGCACCGATCCGGGTTGCCCCGAAGTCAACCATGTCAGGTTTAATACGGGCATCACGGACGCCGGGACGATTTATAGCGGCATCGGCAGGGATACTCCCCTCTCTATCGCGATCGCCCAACTACTTGATGACATCAGGAAACCGGATAACGCCTTCTATCGTCCTGACAACGATTGGAGCCTGCCCTGGCTTGTGGCGAGCGGGTTGACTTCTTATGAGCGGAGGGCCCTCCTCGCGTCATTACTCGCGCAGGGCTCGAACGGCCTTCGGAAACAGGCAAATCTACTCCTCGACCGTGGCGCATCCCGCAAGGCACCGTCGGACCTGGCTGCCGGTGTATCCGACGCTGAACTCTTGCAGCTCATCCTGATCGTCTCCAACGCGGAGATCATCTGCCATTTGGAGCAGCTGGTTGATGACGGGGAGATCGTCCTCGGCCCTAGTGAGACCCGCTATCCGATCCGGAATCGACATGCCGAAGGCGGCTACTTCAATAGTCAGGCCGAGCTGAGCCGCCTGGGGATACGTTTCAGACCCCGGCAGAATTGGACGTCACTCCAGCTAACGACCTTCCTGCTTGCGCTTTACGACGGCCCCCTGAAGGAGGACCTGTCATGGGCGCTGCGCAATGAGACCGGAAAGAACGTTCAAGACCAACTGGAGCACTTCTTGTCCAGCCGGACACTCGAGGAGGCCATGAGTTCCCTCGTGCTCGCCAGCCGCGCCCAAACCAGGCGTGCCTTCCATCTGGTCGGCCCTGGAAGGTTCGAGCTGCCGTCCAGTGCGGACAACGAGCGGGTCCTATTGCAGAGAATCCTCTGGAAACTCGGTATGCCGCTCCCTCCCCCGCCTGTGGTGGAGGCACGTGTCCTTCGCCATCTTCCGGCCTTTGAGCGGTATGGGGCCGCCCAGGCGGCGCAGGATGCAGAGGAGGTCCGCAGCTCCGGAGTCAGCCTGTTCGTCGCTCTGGAAGAACTGCTCCAGGAAACGATCACTTACGTTTGCTGGCTTGTCTTCGCCGACCACTACCCCGAAAAGCGCGACCAGCGGTTCACGTACCGCGTGTCCTGGGCACGCGCCTTCGCTAACCCCCTGCTCGCCAGAGTTGCGACGGCCCGCGGGAGCCTGCGGTACTCTCCCGACGGAGCCAACGCACTCGGCACCCTTATCGAGACATTCGCAATGATCGCCGGAATGTGCGCGGAACCTGAGGTCCTGAGCACCGCCGTGGACAGGCCATACGCTTCATTTCCCAATCTCGCACGCCACTCGCCCCTGCATTCCTTCCCGTTCCTGCACCGAAGCCTGGTCTTCGACATCGAACCAGACTCGCTCCAGGAGATCATCAGCGTGCTCCACGGTGTCGCGGCGGACCTGCGGACGGGCCAGGTGGCGAAAGTAAGGAACAGTCTCAGCCATCCACGCTCCTCGCTCCCGCAGGAGCCAGAGATCGCCATGGCTTGTGCCTCGATCCATCGGGTGGTATCGACCTTGCGCCGCAATGGGCTATTTCCCAATGTGTACGTGCGCACCAGGACGGTCACCGATTTCATCGGCCGAGAGGAGCATGTCTGGCAGGACGGCGAGCGCCGTGAGCTCTTGCTCAATGGATCCTCCGCGGAGGCGCCCTGGCTACCCGACGTCGCGGTTCCGCAGCTAATCCCGCATGGACTCCGGCTGCTCGGCTCGCATCAGCCGCTGCGCCTCAAGTTCGTCGACGACACGCCGTTCACCGAGCTGTTGGACGCACATTCTCCTATTACCGTCGAGCACGCTGAGCTAGACACGTCTACCCCGCATACAGAGGCGAATGAGACCCTCATTTGAGGGAGCCACCTCACGTGTCGGTGTGCTGACGACGATCAACTGAACCTTCGGATTAGGGTCACATGAGGTGATCTCAAAAGGTCGGCCCAAGCATTTTATTCTTGTTGCTGGCAGACATGCATCGGCACGCCTGGACCAGGAGGAATCACGATGTCCCTGAAACAGGTGTGGGCTTTCGATAGAAGAGGTGTCGCCACAAGCCCACTTCAGTTCAGAAAGTCCTACCTGATCACCTGTTGTGCCACGATCGACGTCTGATGGTCTGGCACTCGGTCCGGGAGAGCGGCGACACCAAGACCCGCAAGTCCCAGCGAACGCCGGCCATGCCGAAACGCTGCCTGGACGCCCTCAAGCTCCACCGCGAGCGCCAGGACGTGGCCCGCAAGGCAGCAGACACAAACTGGCAGGACAACGGCCTCGTCTTCGCCTCCAAGGTCGGCAGCGATGAACAAATTCTTTCCCGTTCTCTAGCTCAGCACCCCGACGTAGATCCTGCCCGGCGAGAGCGTCCGCCTCGCCGGGTCGTCTCTTTCTAGACGAAGGAGGCCGATGTGATCAGTCGTTGTCGATGAGGTTGAGGCCGTGGTCGAGGTGGGCATGGAACGTGGGCCGGGCGCCGGTCGGACCGCTCAGGACGAACTCGTAGGCGGCGTCGTCAGGGTCATCAAGGTCGTCGGGGCCCAAGAGGTGGCCGCGGATTTCCACTTCGTACCAGCCGGGTGGTACGGAAATGCGACGATGCCGGGGATCGTCGGGCGTCCACTTCGTGAGGTAGCCCAGGCCACACAACAGCAGCTCTTCTGACCGGACGTGCAGAACCCACCCGGCGGATGTCACCTTGGGGTCCTGCCACGGTGAAGGGCTCTGGGCGTGGCGTACGAGCACGGTGTAGAAGCCGGGATCGATGTTCTGCGCGGGAATCGCGATGCCGTCACGTACGACCCGATCGCCCTGCTCACTCGTGCTGAACAGCTGCAACAGATTCCTGCCGACGGGGCTGCCAGCACCGACATCGCCGAGCCCTGTGGCATCGAGCAGCACGAAGCCGAAGAGCTCGGGAAAGCACCCTTTAAACCGCGCGGCGGGAAACGTCATGGCCGAACAGTAACGGCGCCTGCACGCAGCCTCCCGCGGAGCGGGGTACGGCCCGGGCTTCGCCCTCCCCCTTTCCCCTCGCAGGAAACGACGTCGCCTCGATCCGCATCTGGCTCCGCCACCCCGTCATGTGACGGCCCCCTCACCATCGCCGAGGATGGTCACCATCTCCTCCAGAATTCCTACGAACTCGGCGGCCGGGAGCTCGGCCACGAAGATCGTTCCCGCATGCTCGGGATGTATGAGCAGGTGTTCCTCTCGCAAGAACTCCAGTGTGATCACCAGGCGGACCCCATCTCGCCAGAGGAATGATGTCACGTTGTCGGTCGTGGGACCCCAGCCCCAGCGGTGAAAGAACCCGAACCGCTCGTACTCCTCCTCACCGTCCCTG
This sequence comes from Streptosporangium longisporum, assembly GCF_039534895.1. Taxonomy (NCBI): domain Bacteria; kingdom Bacillati; phylum Actinomycetota; class Actinomycetes; order Streptosporangiales; family Streptosporangiaceae; genus Streptosporangium; species Streptosporangium longisporum. The sequence goes on from NZ_BAAAWD010000014.1 coordinate 216,558, forward strand.
AGCTTGGCCTCAAGCCGCTGGTGAATGCCAGCCGGAGACAAACCAACGAACGGCGGAGCCTGGTCCCCAGCGGAGCGGATCCCGGCAGCGGTAAGTGCCACGTAATAACGGAACTGTTTGACGAAGGCCATGTTGTCATCGCACGTCACCCACTGATCAGCGACCCACAAGTCCACCCGACGTAGCGCCGGGCCGTCCCAGTCTCCGACCTCGACAGCGAACCTACGCTTGTCACCTAAAAGCTCAGCCATCCAAACACCGTGGCAGATGCATCACCCACGCACAAAACACGCCTCGCTCGTCACTCACACCGAAAACCATGACCACGGGAGACGGCCTAGTCCTGATCTCCCTTGATGTAGTGGAAATGCTCTTGGTGCGCAGTCGTGAAGCGCCCGACGAACGAAGGAGTCCGCTGGTGAGCGGTGCGAGGCTGGAAATGGCCGTGCTCGATCGCCCAGTCGTGGACACCCGTGTCGAGGGGGTACTCCGTGAGCATCCCCGTCAGCTCGCCGGTCTTGATCCACGACTCAGCGCGCTCTCGCGTCCGGAACACGCCGGACGGCCACTGAGCCCCCTCACCCAGGAAGACCCACACGGTCACGGGACTGGAATCGCTCACCGCTGAGACACCTCACTACTGGACTTTGCGAAACCCGGAAGGGCACGGACCCGGTGGATGGACCGTAGTCACTCAGTTGGTCACCCGGCAACGCAGAAGGCCGCTCCCGATCTCTCGGAAGCGGCCTCTGACCTGGGTGGAGATGAGGGGATTCGAACCCCTGACCCCTTCGATGCGAACCCCGGTGGGGCGTACCGCTTCCTACCAGCGGATGCTGTCCGGTGCCGTCAGGTGCCGCGATGGTGACGCCCGTTGATCCCGGCTACGCTTCCGTGTCAGCGAGTCCGCTGACTTTTCGCTGACTCTTACACGCGCGGGAAACCTGCTCCGACCTGATTGCGGATGGACATCGCCACTCATTGTTAGGTCAGTGTCAGACCTAAGCTGCCAGCCTCAAGGATTGAGACGTGAACCGTGTCCTCAACGGTGAGCTACTCAAAACAAAAAGCCTCATTCAGGTGGGGTTACCCATGGGGTACACACGGTGGGATTTTGAGAATTCTTAAACGACATCGCTGGAACGCCAATTCTACCTCGAATCTTTTCCCCATAAACGGCCACCTTGTGGACACCATACCCACAAACGCGAACTGATTCGAGCTCTGGAGTAATACGCGGACCCGTGAGCCTAGTTGGCGTGTGCGTGATTGATTTACCTGCCGATATTCTCCAGTGATTCACTTTCCCGGCATATATAGTTTTTCCACCATCATAAGAAGTGTCCAACCAAAGAGCCGGACCACTTTGATCCATAAAACCTTCGCGCACCCATTTCCGATCAAGCACCATTAGGCCCCAAACACACCGATATTGTGGTGAGTAACGGAGCACAAGGCGTGCCTTATGGTCAATTTTCGGCTCATACATGTTCGACGGCGGTGGCATAGCCGACACGATCGAGGAGGCTGGCTCCGTCACGGTCCCCGTTTTAGCGATCGCTACAGCTGCACTCCTACTACCGTCACAGGTAGGAGCAAAGTTTGTTCCCGCGAATGAGGGGATTGGTGTCACCACTAGCGTGAGGACGATAGTCGGGACAGTAAACACAACGGCTCGCTGAAGGATCTTATTAGACATGTACGCCTCCCAGGAATATATTGGATAGATCGTTCCAAACCTCCGACGAGGCTCACAGAAGATATGACCACAAAAATAGGTTTTCCGCTACTGACAATAAGTCATGAAAACGGAGCCTGCGGGAGGTTTCTACCTTAATGACGGATTTAAAGTCGGAGCACCAGGTGCCGCATTCCCACAAGGCCCAGTTCACATCACCCGTAAGATCCGTGCCCAAAATGAGACGGTTCTGCAGCCCATAACGTCTCTGTGCGCATAGCTACAGCACATCTGAACGTACTGCCAAGATCTAAGATTCGAACCCCCGCACCCTTCGATGCGAAACCAAGCCGTTCAACCCCGTTTATAACCGTTGTCACCTAGTTGGGCACTCGGGTCTCTGTGAGTCGACCCCCCGGTGTGCCACGAAGCTCCCGCCTGGAGCAGAGTGACGGCACGCCCTCGTGACGGGTCATCCGCTGGCGCGTTCGCCGACCGGACCGGAATACCCGAGTTGCGAGGTCTCTGCTGGGACTACGATGTCGGCGACTTCGACCGGCCGACCGTCGGCGAGGTAGGTGCGCTGGATCGTCAGCACGATGGACCCCGGCGAGATGCCGAGCCGCTTGGCCTCTGCCGGAAGAGCGGCGCGTGCGCCGACATCTTCGACCCAGTCATCGACGATCACGCCGATCTCGGCCATTCGGTGCGTCACCCCATGGCCGGCCAGCGGCCCGTCCTCGGGCATCGCCACGATCGTGCCTTTGGTCAGTTGCAGTGGCTCGTAGGAATCCGACAGCATCCAGACTTGACCGTCGGCCCGGAAGATGTATCGGGTGTACATGACGTCATCGCGGTCATCTTCAGGCTCATCGAGAGCGAGCCGGGCGCGTATCTCCAGCGACGCGCGCACCGTGGTGGACTCGTACTCCCAGCTTCCGGTCCTCGCCTGCTCAAGCATGCTCGCGGCGAACGGCGAGCCAGCCTTCCGCTCTCGATGCCAGGAGCGGGGAATCCTCCGTACCGGCTGACGCTCCCTGACGAAGGTTCCCGCACCGGGGCGGGAGATGACATGCCCTTCCTGGGCGAGTTGGCGGATCGCCTCGCGGATGACGCCCTCAGCTACACCGTGCTCGGCGGCCAAGTCCTGACGCGCGGGCAGGCGGGTTCCCGCGGGAAGTTCGCCGGTGACGATTTGCCGCCGGATGAGGGCGACGAGTTGAAGGTACCTGGGCTGATCCACTCCACCAGGTTGACATCCGGATATCCGGCTTGCAAGCTGGTCATCCGACTGGCGAGCCGGATAGCCGGATCGCTCTTCCCCTGGTGGTGATCCATGTCGACCTACTCACAGGACTACGCGCCGTTGCCCGGCAGCGTCGACGCAGCCGTACAGCACGCTCGCACCATCACCAAGCAACACCAGCCTGACCGCACCGACGACGCCGCACAGGTAGTGCACGCGATGGTCTCCGACTCCCTCACCCGAACCGAACAGGGCAGCACAATCCGCCTCATCACGACCGTCGCGCCGAACTGCATCCGCTTCGAAGTCCGCGACCCGAATACCCCGAAGCCAGGCACGCCCGCACCCCCGAACGCATGGCGGCTGGTGTCCGCCCTCGCTGACCGGTACGGATCTCGCGGTACCCGAGACGCTCACATGTCATGGGCCGAGCTGTACGTCCGACAGGTGGCACCCGTATGACCCTCGTGCTGCCGGACCCTAGCCTGCCGATCGACGACGCCGAGTGGCTGAAGATCCTCACCGAAGCCTTTCCGTCCTGGAGCTTCTGGCACAGTCCCGCCGGCTACTGGAGAGGCACCCACCACCAAGAGCTGACCGAAGAACAGGCTGCCCCTGAGTCCCCATTCCTGCGCACCGTGGAAGCCAACACAGCGCGAGAACTGGCGACCGAGCTCGCCCGACAGGAAATCCTCCGGGGAGCACCAGCATGAGCTTCGACTTCGGCACGCCTCACGCAGTCTGTAGCCACTGCGGTCACAACCTTGAGCGGAGGTCCGGGCTGGACAGGATCGTCTACCTGGACTGGCTCCTGGATCCGAAGCTCGACCGAGCCGCCTGCGAGACCAGTCCAACCGAGCGGCACGCACCCCGAGGTGAGACGCCCATGAGCGTCCGCCAGGAGGGCAGCAAGCTCCTGTAATCCCCCGGCTGCCGGTGCCCCTCATGGCGGCGACGGTCGGGCCAGACCCTCCGCGAGTGGGTGTGCGCAGGCTACTCACCTGCGGGGCCCGTGGTCCCGCTCCAACCTGGAGGGGGGAGTCGTCCCGAAGGGTGGGACGGCATGGGGCGGGACCACACATCGCGTCCGGCAGGCAGCGACTCCACCGCACCGCCGGACCCCGGGCCCTCGCCATCCTTCCCCGGTCAGGCGAGGGCCCGCCCATACACCGACGGGCGATGCCCGTCCTACCCTCACCCCGTTATCTCCCGCGAGGCGAGGGTTCCTCTAGCTCATCGGAGATTAGATGCTCCCTCGTATGCCCGTCTTGGACCGCCTCCACCTGCGCCTCCGTCGGATGAAGATCCGCTTACACCTCCGTAGAGCCAAACTGGCTGATGCGGCCATCGAAGAGTTGTTACGAGAAATCGAGCGGGATCCAGCGAGGGTTATGGAGGCGTTGCGAAAGCGCTTCCCGCCTGCTGACGAGATCTGACGCAGAAGAAGCTTTTGCCTGGCAGGAAGTGGAGTCCTCTTGGTCCGCCCCGTCATCCGATGGCAAGGGGACCCGTACCGCAGGGCCGCCAGGCCCGAGGAACGGAAGCCCCGCGGCAGCCTCAAAGAGCATCGCTTTAGGGGAGAGCAGGAGGAAAATCTTCAATACATCGTATGACCTGCTAAACAGGGCCATGAGTCCGTACGGCAGGCTTGGTCATCCCATGCCTGTCCTGCGTCGCTTGCTGCCTACGTCCACCACGTCATCTGATAGCAGGCCGACCTAGAGCACAGGACCGCCAGGTCCGAGCACCGGAAGCGGCGCGGCAGCCAAAGACACATGCGCTCTACCGAACTCTCGCAAGTAGGCTTCCCATGCAATCACTCCTCCTAGAGAATATGTCCATGGAGCCGCCCCCAGTCAGCCACCACCTTGCTAGAGCGATGGAGTTCATCCGAGCGACGTGGCGTGAAACTCCGAATCCGATTCAAGTCACAACAAAGATCATGGTTAGTTTCGGCACGTTACTGATTCTGTTCGGTTCATTAGGCGATGTTGCCGGAACATGGGACCACGCTCCATTCTGGACCAACTTACTGTCCTCGCTTGCAGGCTTCCTTTATGCGGTCCCTCTCGGCTTAATCATCCTTCATCAGATCAGTATGGATAGAACTGCAGCCCAGCAACAGAGATCACTAGTAGCACTTACGCGTCAACTGTGCGATCACTTACTCAACTGTTGCAATGCACTTAGGGTGCAGTCCCAAAATTTCGCAAAGGAAGAGTCTCCGTCAACGCTGTTTTTCAAGCTTAGAGGCGAAACGCTTGACATGATTAGCCGCCTCTCAGAAGAGCTGGGAAATAATCAGGTCATCACAAAACATGACCTCTTAGACCTTGTCAATTTGGGGCGTAGATGTTGTGATGCATGGACTTGGACCTGGGCCCTGCCCTCAGAGGCCTATAGCATTTTGGACAAAGTTCGGCGCATAGTAATTATTTTGCGTGACTACGTAGAGCCGCAGACATTAGAGACTTCTGGCCCTGTGTTGATAGATTCGTCCATGCTAAGCGATCTTGAGGGAACATTGGATTGGATCGCACCTAGAGAGAGCCGAAAAAGTGTTGCACTAGGGTGGCCAGTTTCTGCCAGAATGGCTCTTGATGCACTCGAAACACACGGTGAGCCTAGCGCTAATTCGGAAGCATTGACGGAAGCCATTCTTAAACTAACGCTAGCGATCGAATCTAGCGAAGAAGCCAACGACATGCTAGAAGAACTCATTAGTTGCGCGAATCGTATATACAAACATGCTGAAATCGGGGTAGCCGATAGAGGTCACAGCAATATAGATAGAATCTAGGGGCTGAAATGGCATCTGACTCCGAACTGATTACGGCAAATGAAATAAGTAAGATACTTAACCTGCCTCTGCGGGAAGTGTGGAGGCTGCGACGAGAACCCAATTTTCCTCAACCTATTAGAGGTGACGATGGACACGACCGGTGGCAGCGATACTCAATAGATAAGTGGGCCCAGCGGGGAGGCCACAGAATGGCTGAACGCTATCGCCTCAAGGATCTTCGGACAGCGACGAAACCATGTACCTACCGAGGCATTCGCTTCCTTAAGGACTACGCAGTACTCACCTGGGACACCGAATATGGTCAGGTATGCCTCATATACCCGTCCCACGAAAGCCACTTTCATCGAGAACCGCTCTGCAAGCTGCTCCCGCACGTTTTTTCTATCGTATTGGTAAGTCTAAATGACCTGATAGAGTTTGAGCCTACTAATTCCGAAAAGTTTGTATATACAACCGGAAGAGAACTCCAGCGAGTACTAGGAATGCCTGTTCCATACTGGCCAAACTCCATGCGTAGTCCACAAATCATGAGACGATGGGAGCCGGGAGGACCAACCATCCTTGATCACCCCCGGGGCGGATTCGATGAAAAGATCGTTTTAGAGTTAGCCAACATATATCCACACAATCATCCAGCAGCTATCGTTTTGAGGTATCTCGTTAGGCGGGCTAGACATCAAGCTGTAATGTGGGCCCAATCCGATATTGAAGAATGGGAAGACTCTGACGGCATACTGATTGCCGCCCGGCCAATCCCTGAACCCGATCTTACGGAAGCTCCGACAGATAACATTTGGATAGATGCATGGTCGGACATTTGGTCTCGATCGGATGATCTTGCAGCGCAATGCGTAAAAGAGACCCACGGGTGGGGTAAAGGTAGACATCTCCCATTTTCGACCAACATTCAGGTATACCCGAGCCATAACGCTACGGCTACAAAATGGATACATACTCTGGAGAAGGCCTCGTGGCGGGCCGAATTCACACGACTAGGCGCCAGCAAGGAAGACGACCTGTTTCGTGACCCGGCGACTGGTCTGCCTGTATATCGACCCGAGCATGACGACCGCTATTTTGCGGCCCTGCCTCATCGTCTTCCAGCAGAGTCTTCTCTTCATTCGGTTATTCTTGACGATGACGTCTGGATTCGCACATTTGATGGGAGTGTCTATTTGGCTCCGGGCGGTGAGGGCATAAATGCAACATGGGGCTATGGAGGGAGAGGGCCATCATACTTAGCCAGTCTTATTAATTGTTTGCTTGATGACATTAACAGCTCCGCCTTCGACGCTCTCGACGAGCGACGGGAAACTCCTGATGGGCTCTATGAACTCGTGCGGATTAAACATGAAAATGGAACGGTTCTCGATAGGCGCTTACTCGAAGAAGCGAAGCGGTCGCAAGGCTCAGAATCAAGGATTTCGTAGGTCAACTAAGCCAGGCCGATCAGCAGATTAGTGCTTACCGTAATGGCTTTTGCCGATTCAGACACGCCTTGTGGTTGTAAACGCGTGGGCGGCGCGGGCCGCGACCGGCCGAAGAGCCGCAGCGCGGCCAGCGACCGCCCACGCGCGGCGGGTCGCCGCAGGCGGCACGCCCTTGATGACGTAGGGAAAGTTTGAACCAGCGCGCTCTGGCTTGGTTGTCCTGCTTCGGTTGATGCTTGACACTCGCTCTGGTTCGGCTACGAGATCGCTCTGAACGCCTCAGCGAGTGCCTGCATGCTGCTGGTCACCGCATCTGCTCCGGCCTCGGCGAGCTTCGCTTCCTTTCCAGGTGCATTGGCATACGCGATGCTCAGGGCTCCGGCGTTGACCGCGGCCTGCATGTCGAAGTCGGAGTCTCCGATCAGGACGGTCTCACCCGGCGACACGTTGGTCATCTCGCAGGCTCGAAGCACCAATCGGGGATGTGGCTTCATCTCGGCCGGGTTGCCGACCGGCCGGCCGACGACCCCGGCAACCTGCTCCTTCAGCTTGGCCAGGCCAAGGAAGGTCTCGATCGCGCGCTCGGAGTTATTGCTCACGATCACTACGGGCCGGTCCGCCTCGGCGCAGGCATCAAGGAGTTCCCGCACGCCCGGTGTGATCTCGGCGCAGCCTGCGGCCTCGATCTCGTAGCCGATGAACGCCGCCTCCACCTTGTTGATCAGGCTCGGCGCGAAGAACGCCGTACGGCGCAACACCTTGAGCGGGTCGTCCAGCTCCGCGACGTCCTGAGGAAGCTCTGCCCCCTCATCCTGGAGCAACTGCTTGAGCCGGTCCGCGACCACAGGCGCTGGCAAGCCGGCGAAGATGCTGCACACCGGGCCGTCGAAGTCGAGAAGGACAGCGCGGGACCGCCGGAAGATCTCCGTCAGCGTCTCGGTCACAGCTCGATTTCCCGACTGATCGTGGTCCACATGCTCTCGAACCAGGTGCGCACCTGGGCCACGTACTGCGACTGCATCGATGAGGCGTCCTCGGTCACCTGGTAGTGGAACAGCACCGCGTCCTTGCCCATGACGTCGTACAGCTCGTGCGGCTCGCCCTTGATTCGCACCGTGTGCTTGACCACCGGGTAGAAGCCGAAGAACACCTGCTCCCGGTTGATCACGTAGAACTTGAACGCCGGGGTCGTCTGGTGGACGCGCACCTCGACGGATGCGGACTTCACCAGCCCGAGGTCCGCCAGCTCGTGAACGGCGTCCCCAATGGCCTGGGTACTGCGCTGCTGGATGCGGCGAGCGCGTGCCCGGATCACCGGGTCGTCGCTGAGATCGTCCGCCCGGCACGGCAGGGACATCGGCTGGTCCATGTCCGGGACCAGGATGCGGATGCTGATGGACTCGGGCGTGAGCCGTCCGAGACGGATCTTGTCCAGCGGCTCCTGGAGCATGCCCTGAAGCGTCTCTCCGGAGAAGCCGGCGAAGTCGATGGCGACGTTGGTCGTCTCGAAGGCGTGCTCGATGTGCGGCCTGAGCTCTACCGGCCGCTCGGTGCGTTCCCGGACGAACACGCCGCTCCCCTGGCGCGACACGATCAGACCCTCGTCCCGTAGCAGGCGGATGGCCTGCTGGACGGTCATGCGCGCCACGCCGTACTGCTTGGCGAGTTCGGTCCCGGAGGGCAGCTTCTCCCCCGGCTCGAACTTCTTCGTCAGGATCGCCGCACGCAGGGCGTTCGCCACCTGCTGGTAGGGCGGGCGCGGGTCGTCAGGGTCAAGACTCATCACGCAAATCAGTCTAGTTCTCCTAGGTCGCCTAGGCCAGTTTTTCCCGAAGGGTTGACATGGCTAGCCATGCTGGTCAACATTGAGCCACAGCCAACCTGGCTAGGCAGGTTAGTCAACTCAAGGAGTGATCCACATGCGCAACATCCCCGTCGACCTCTCGGCCTTGGCGTTCATTGTCGCGGGCGAACCCGAGCCCAAGATCGTGGACCGCGCCACGGGCGAGGTCAAGAGAGACGCGGAGGGGCGGGAGCTCTACACCATCCCGCTCCTGCCCAAGCCGAACGACGACCGGCGCAACCCGGTGATCGTGGTGACGTTCCCCAGCGAGACGTTCCCGCAGATCCCCGAGGGCGTGCAGGTCGTCCCGGTCGGCCTGGCCGCGTTCTTCTGGTCGATGAACGGCCGCTCCGGTCTCGGCTTCCGCGCCGAGACGATCCGGCCGGCCGCCGTCCGGGCCGCCTGACCGGCCTGACGTGGTGCCCCTGGAGCGGGCTCGCCTGGCAGCACCGCCCGCTCCGGGGCCTCCTCTCGCCTACACGAAAGGACGGTTCTCATTATGTTCGAACGTCTGCTCTGGCTCGCCCTGGCCGCGACCGTGGTCGCCACCCTGCTCCTGTGCTGGCGCAGGTGGCACCGGCCCTCGTTCTGGTTCGTGGTCGGCTACCCGCTCGCCGCGATCACCGTCCGCGCCACCTGGCGCAAGGTCGCTCTCGGCTGCGGGCTCACCAAGAAGCGGCAGCGCTTCTGGTTCACCACCGTTCCCGGCCTGATCTCCTCGACCGGCACCGTACGGGTCAGGCGCAGGTTCCAGCGGGTGACGGTGGACACCAAGCCGTGGATGTGGCTGCCGCTGCCGACCCGGCACGGCTGGCGGGTCACCGTTCACACCCTGGAGGGGCAGGTACCCGGTGACTACAGCGCGGCAGCGGAACGGCTGGCGCACTCCTGGGGCGTTCACGCGGTTCGCGTTTCCTCGCCCCGGCCGGGGCGGGTGGTGCTCGCCGTGACCGTCCGAGATCCCCTCGTGCGCATCGACGACCTGCCGCCGTCACCCGACCTGCTCAAGGTCACGGTGGGACGGCTGGAGACCGGTCACCCCTGGGAGATCGATTTCCGTACCGTCCCGCACTGGCTGAACGCCGGGGCCACGCAGTCAGGCAAGTCCAACCTCGCCAACGCGCTGATCGTCGGTCTGGCTCCGCAACCGGTCGCCCTGGTCGGCTTCGACCTCAAGGGCGGTGTGGAGTTCACCCCGTACGCGCCTCGGCTGTCGGCGCTGGCCACCTCGCGCACCGAGTGCGCCGACCTGCTTGATGACCTGGTGGCGCTGATGGCCGACCGGATGGAGACGTGCCGAGATGCCGGGGCACGCAACATCTGGCAGTTGGACGACCACGACAGGCCGGTCCCCGTCGTGGTCCTGGTCGACGAGCTGGCCGAGCTGTACCTGATGGCCGACAAGAGCGAGAAAGACGAGATCGCCCGTACGTCCACGGCACTGCTGCGGGTCGCCCAGCTCGGGCGGGCCTTCGGTATCTACCTGTTCTGCTGCGGCCAGCGCATCGGCTCCGACCTCGGCCCCGGTGTCACCGCCCTGCGCGCTCAGTGCTCCGGCCGCGTCTGCCACCGCGTCAACGATCCCGAGACCGCGACCATGACCCTCGGCGACCTCGACCCGGCCGCGCTGGTCTCCGCGCGCGCGATCCCCGCCGAGACGCCCGGCGTCGCGATCGTGGCCGGCCAGGACGGCCAGTGGTACCGGGCTCGTTCCTTCTACGTCTCCGAAGCCACCGCCGAGTACGCCGCCCAGCGGCATGCCTATCTGACCCCGTCGTGGGCCGCGGTCACGGCTCCTCGCGTCGGCGACACCGTGCGGGACCTGCACGTCGCCTGACCTCATCCCCCGGCCCGGTGTGAGCCCCGATCACGCCATGTCCCTACCCGCCCCATGCCCGAATCCGGAAGGAGGTGACTCGCGATGACCAGCCACAAGCCCGGTCGCGTCCGCTCCACAATGCTGGATTCCGCGCCAGTCGTGGTCCTGGCCGTCATAGCGGCGGTGGGCTCCTTCACCCACATCTCCGAACTGGCGGCCGAACACGGCCAGCACGGCTGGCAGTCCTGGGCCGTCGCGGTGTGCATCGACCTGATGTGCGTCATGGCCGCCCGCGAGCTCCAACGCGACAAGCGCACCGGGCGCCCTCGACGGGGACCGATCTCCTGGCCCGCTCTCGTACTGGCCGGCGGGATCGTCCTCACCCTGGCCGCCAACCTGGCCAGCGCCGAGACATCGGTCTGGGGGTGGATCTGCGCCGCGACACCCGCGGTGGCCTTCCTGGTGGCGGTCTCCATGCTGGAACGCCGCGCCTCCCACCGGCCCCCGCCTCCGGCTGTCGTCGCCCCGGCCCCGGTGCCCGTCCCCGAGATCGACCCGGTTCCCCTCCCCGCTCCTGACACCGCCGAGAGCTCCCCGGGCAACCAGCCCGGCCCGTCGTCCCCCGCACTGCTCACCTTCGCCCGGCGGCTGGCCGATGAGCACAGCGCCAAGCACGGCCGGCCCGTCACAGCGGACCTGCTCCGAACCCGTATGGGCATCTCCGGCGACCTCGCCGCCGACCTGCTGCGGCAGATCGCGACCGATCCCACCCGACAGAAAAGACTCGACCCGTCATGACCTCACCCGATCTTCCCCACCTGGTGGAGGCGGCTCGCGCCTGGGCGCGCGGCTCCTACGCCATGGAGTCCGCCGTGGAGCTGCTGGTCCACCACGGCACCTGGCTGCACCGGAGCGACTTCCTGCGCATGGCGGTGGATTACGCCCCGGACGGCTACAGCCGGATCCCGCTCGCGGTCATCTCCTGGGACACCCTCCACGCCGCGCTGTGCAACAACCTGCTTCCCTGTTCCAACTCCGAGGCGGCCGTCCTGCGCATCGCGCTCAGCATCGCCGCGGGCCACCCGGTCGACCTCGGCCCGGCCATCACCCGCCTGGACACCGCCAACCTCGCGTACGTCCTGGCCGCCGTGCGGCATGCCGGCGGTGACCGGTCGGCCTGGGCCGTCGTCGAACGGGACGCACCATGACCCGGCTCGTCTGCCCCTTCTGCGGATGCTGCGCCCGCTACGGCTGCGAAATCGACGGCGACCCGACCGGCTGCGACCGCCTCAACCCTGCCGACGGCACGCCCTGCCCCTGCACCCGCATCAAGGAACCCGAGGAAGGAGAAGACCCGCCGTGATCCACGCCTACGCATGCGGCACCTGCAACGGCACCGGCCTGGTCAACGACGACGGCGACACCAGTCCCTACCAGGTCGCGGTCACCTGCTCCGACTGCGACGGCACCGGCATCGACACCTGACCGACAACGCCACCACGGGGCGGCTCAAGCCTGGCAGCCCGCCGCTCCGTGGGGCGTTCCCTCCGCTCACTCGCAAAGGAACCACCAGTATGCGCCACCGGCCCGAAGCGGATCGCGACAGCCGCGACTCCGTCCGCGTCCATCCCACCCATCACCACGGCGACCGAACGACCACCGACAACGGCCCCGGCTTCGAGGGCACCGGAAAGGAGGACGAATGACCGAACACCCCACCCCCATCGGCGACCTCATCGGCCCGGTCATCCGGGACCTGGCTCAGCACTCCGGCCGGGACCTTAACCGCTGGCTTCACCAGGTCGACCGGCTGCACGGCTGCTCCGCCCCGATCCGCCTGACCGGCGAGGTGTCCACCCTCGACTCGGCCACCGGGGAGATCCTGCACCGCTACTCGACCCGGGGCGAGCCTCACGGGCAGTTGCTCGTCCGCTGCGGCAACCGACGGGCCTCCCGCTGCCCGGCCTGCGCCGAGACCTACCGGGCCGACACCTTCCACCTGATCCGCGCGGGCCTGCTCGGCGGGGACAAGGGAGTGCCGGCCACCGTGAGCACGCACCCGCGCGTCTTGGCCACCCTCACGGCTCCGGGCTTCGGGCCGGTCCACCGCAGCCCCGACAAGCACGGCCAGGCCGACCTCTGCCACCCCCGCCGCAACGGCACAGCCTGCTTCGAACGGCATCTCTCCGGTGACCGGCGCATCGGCCAGCCTCTCGACCCCGGCACCTACGACTACACCGGCCACGTCCTGTGGAACGCTCACGCGGGCGTGCTGTGGCAACGCTTCGGGGTCTACCTCCGGCGGCACCTGAGCACGGCGGCCGGGCTGACCCGTGCCGAGTTCAGCCGACAGGCCCGGCTGTCCTTCGCCAAGGTGGCCGAGTATCAGGCGCGCGGGATCATCCACTTTCACGCCGTGATCCGCCTCGACGGCCGTTCCCCGGACGGCGAGATCGACGCGCCTCCGGCCTGGGCCACCGTCGAACTGCTCTCCGAGACCATCGAGTCCGCGGCGAAGGCCGTACGTCTCGACGCTCCCGCCCCGGACGGGGAAGGTTCCCGAGAACTGCGCTGGGGCGCGGTCGATGTGCGACACATCGAGTCGACCGGCCCGGACGGGTCCGCCCTCCCCGAGGCGGCGGTGGCCGGCTATGTCGCCAAGTACGCCACGAAGGCCGCCGAGACCTCCGGCACCCTCGACCGGCGGGTGAAACGCTCCGACCTCGCCCGGCTCGAACAGCTGGGCGTCACCGAGCACGCCGCCCGGCTGATCCGTACGGCATGGCGACTCGGCGACACCAGGGCCCATCCCGACCTCGCGCCGCTCCGGCTCCGGCAGTGGGCGCACATGCTCGGCTTTCGCGGCCACTTCTCGACCAAGAGCCGGGCCTACTCCACCACCATGACCGCCCTGCGCCGCGTCCGCCTGGAGTATCGCCAGGCGCGCGACCTTGAGCGGCTGCCGTACGACCCCGCCGCCACGCTCGTCCTCGCCAACTGGAGGTACGCCGGACAGGGCTACACCGCTGGGGAATCCGCTCTAGCCGGTCAGTTCGTCCCCCGTCAGGAAGGAGGAAGCCGATGCGCCACAGCGTGATCCAGCTCGTTCCCCGTCAGGGCGGGCCGTCCGCCCCGGCCCCGGAGGTCTCGGCGGTCGACCCGTTCTCCGGCCGGGCCGTCTACACCGTCACCGAGGTCGCCCGTCTCCTGTCGCTCTCGCGTGGCAGCGCGTACGCCTCGGTACGGGACGGCACGATCCCGGCCATCAAGCTCGGCAACCGGTGGGTGATCCCCAAACGGCGCTTCCACACCTGGCTCGACGGACTGGCGGAAGACGGGGAGCGCTGACATGGGCCACATCATCAAGACCAAGGCGGGCACCTACCGGGCGAACTGGCGCGACCAGACTGACCGGCAACGCTCGAAGACCTTCGCCACCAAGCGGGAGGCGGCGGCCTTCCTCGCCGAGATCAACAGCTCGCTCAACAGAGGAAGCTACGTCGATCCACATGCGGGCAAGACCAAGCTCGGCCCCTACGCGGAGAACTGGCTGAAGTCGCGGAACCACGAGCTGGCCACGGCCGCCCGTGATAAGTCGATCATGCGGAACCACGTCCTGGCACGCTGGCAGGACATCCCGCTCGGCAAGATCGACCACTCGGCCGTACAGGCGTGGATCACCGACCTCGGCAAGCGGCTCTCCCCGGCCAGCGTGATCGAGTGCAACCGCCTGCTCTCCGGCGTGCTGCGCTCGGCTGTACGAGACCGGCTCATCGGCGCCAACCCCTGCGAGGGAGTACGGCTACCCCGGCGTCGACGCCAGGACGACGATGACCGGATCATCACCCGCGAGGAGTTCACCACGCTTCTCCGGCACGTCCCCGACCGGTACCGCGCGGTGGTCGCCCTGGCGGCCGGTGCCGGACTGCGGTGGGGTGAGTGCGCCGGTCTGCGGTGGGACGCCGTCGACCTCGACGCCGGAACGCTGCGGGTGCTCCGGGTCGCCGTGGAGATCAACGGGCACATCACGATCAAGCCCTATCCGAAGTCCAGGGCCGGGCGCCGGGAGGTCCCGCTTCCCGGGTTCACGGTCGACCTCCTCACCCAGCACCGGACCGCTTTCCCCGCGGGACCGCTCGGCGAGGTCTTCACGGTCCGTAGCGGCAACCTGATGAGCCGGCACACCTTCCGCGCCCGCGTCTGGCGGCCGTCCCTCGTCCGGGCCGGTCTGCTCGGGTCGGTCTCCAACCTCGGGGACGGCTTCCTCGGCACCTGGACCGACAAGAGCGGCTCCGAACGGCGCAAGCGGTTCGCGACCCGGGAAGAGGCCGTCTCCCATCTCGCCCAGCACGCGGGTGAGAGTTTGAGGTTCCACGACCTACGGCACTGCTACGCCACCTGGCTCGTCTCCGAGGGCGTCCCCGTCAACGACGTGGCCGGGCTCATCGGGCACGAGCAGATCTCGACCACGCTCAACCGCTACACGCACGCCTCACGCGACCGCAACAACAGGGCCCGCGCGGTGTTCGCTGACTTTTCGCTGACTCCGGTCCGCGAGAGTCCTGCGGAGGCCGTACGTCCCTCCCCGGAGGATGAAGCGGCCTCATAGCCACTAAGCAGCAAAAAGGCCCGGTTCCATGATCTGGAATCGGGCCTTTCGTCCTGTGGAGATGAGGGGATTCGAACCCCTGACCCCTTCGATGCGAACGAAGTGCGCTACCGGACTGCGCTACATCCCCAAGACGTGGACTAGGTTAGCAAACTTCCGGGGGCGCTCGCGCCATCCGGGCGCCGGTCAGTCGCCGACCGCGCGCCGTCCCGACTCGGCGTACTGGTCGAAGATCTCGTCGCGGTGCGCGTCCAGGTCGATGATCTCGGCCACCGGCCGCTGGGTCTCCAGCAGGGCGGCGCGGCGGCGGGCGCGTCTGGCACGTTCCGCGCGGGCCTGGACGGCGGCTCTGCGCCGCTCGGCGTCGATCTGGACCGTGGCCCGCAAGATGCCGAGATAGGCGCCCAGCAGCACCACCGAGGGCGCCACGCCCCACCAGGGGATGACCTTGACGGCGGCCGTCACCACGGAGGTGATCAGGAGCAGCACGCACCAGAGCGTCAGGCGCCTGCGCTTGGCCACGTGCTTGGCCCGGCGGCGGCCCTCGGCGCGGCGGCGCTCGGCCTCCGCCCTGGTCATGGACGGCCGGACAGGCCCCGGACCGGCGGGTGCGTCCCCGGTGCCGGGCTCGCCCCCGGACACGGTCCCGGCCGTCCCGGACGGCACCTCGGAGGCCCCGAAAGCCCCGGTGTCCGGGGAGGTCTCCCTGGCGCCGGGCTCGGAGACCTCGTCACCGGATCGCTCGGACGAGGAGAGCGAGGGCGAGGAGAGCGAGGACGGGGACACGGGCAGCGGCTCGGCCAGCGTGTCGGCGGAATCCTCCTCGGCCCCCTGCTCCTCGTACGCGTACGGGCTGGCGTCCTTGTCCAGGTCGGCGTAGGTGTTACGGTCGCGGCGCAGCCACATGGGCACGAGGACGCACAACCACATGACGACGATGGCCAGGTACAGGAAGACGCTCATGGCCGCCTCCGAGCAGCGTGAAGACGCGCGTGCTCCGACGGCGTCCTCGATCTGCTCATGTCACGCACCGTAAGACCGCGTGTCACTATTTGACGAGCATTCGATGCGGTGTGTCGCGAGTTCTTCAAACCTCTTCATGTGGGCCGCCCCCGTGCGCGGCCGCCTCCCGGGCCCGTCGCCAGCGCGCCACCAGCCCTCTGGGCGCGTCCTCGACGGTGAGCGCGTAGCAGATGTGATCGCGCCAGGCGCCGTCGATGTGCAGGTGCCTGCGCCTGACGCCCTCCTCCCGGAAGCCGAGCTTCTCGACCACCCTGCGGCTGGCCTGGTTCTCCGGCCGGATGTTGGCCTCGACGCGGTGCAGGCCGGTGGTGAAGAAGCAGTGGTCGACCGCCAGGGCGACGGCGGTTGGGGTGATGCCGCGCCCGGCCAGCGCGCCGTCGATCCAGTAGCCGATCTGCGCGGACCTGGCCGACCCCCAGACGATGGCGCCCACGGTGAGCTGCCCGGCGAAGGCTCCCTCGTAGGTGACGACCCAGGGCAGGGCGAGCCCCTGCCTGGCCTCCCTGCGGAGCGTTCCGGCCATCGAGACGTACGGGCCCAGGCCGGTCTTGAACAGGGGCGTCTCGGGATTGGTCGGCTCCCAGGGGCGCAGCCAGTCCGCGTTGCGAAGCCGCGACTCCCGCCAGACGCGCACGTCCCGCAGCCGCAGCGGCCGAAGTCCCACCGGACCCTCGGTCAGGGTCACCGGCCAGCCACGAAGTCGATCCACGCCCTCCATCATCCCCCCAAGGTGACCCGCCGTGCCATGGAAGCGGGGCGCCCGGATCAGCGGGAATGGTCTCCCCCGCGGATCTGGTCCACGGCGTGCTCCAGGACGGGCCCGAGCACGGCCATGCCGTCGCGTACGCCCCCGGAGGATCCCGGCAGGTTGACGATCAGCGTGTTCCCGGCCTGGCCGGCGAGCCCGCGGGACAGGATCGAGGTCGGCACCCTGTCCCGGTTGACCTGCCGGACGGCCTCGGCGATGCCCGGGATCTCCTTGTCGATCACTCGCCGGGTCATCTCGGGGGTGAGGTCGGCCGGGGTCAGCCCGGTGCCGCCGGTGGTGACGATCACGTCGTACTCCTCGGCCACCCCGGTCCGCAGCGCCGCCTCGACCGGCTCGCCGTCGGGGACGACGCGGGGGCCGTCCACGTCGCATCCGGCCGCGGTGAGCAGCTCGGCGAGCAGCCTGCCCGAGGTGTCCTCGTACGTCCCGGCGGCGGCCCGGTTGGACGCGGTGATCACCAGAGCTCTCATCGAACACCTCCGTGCTGGAGATCCCCGGCTCCCGGGTCCCGGGCGGGGAGCGGTCGGACGGCCATCATCCCAGCCCCTCCGGCCCCGGTCCGCGCGGGCCCGCTTGGGTCCACCCGGGAGTCGTCGTCCCGGCCCGCGCGCCACGAAGACCTCAGGGGCGGGTCCACGTCCCGGTCTTGCCGCCGGTCTTCTCCTCGACGCGGACGTCGGTGATCACGGCCGCCGGGTCCACCGCCTTGACCATGTCGATCAGTGCCAGGGCCGCGACCGAGACCGCGGTGAGCGCCTCCATCTCCACCCCGGTGCGGTCGGCCGTCCTGACCCGGGCGGTGATCTCCACGCCCTCGTCGGCCACGGCCAGCTCGACCTCGACCCCGTGCAGCGCGATGGGGTGGCAGAGCGGGATCAGATCGGGGGTGCGCTTGGCGCCCATGATGCCGGCGATCCGCGCGGTCCCGATCGCGTCCCCCTTGGGGACCTCCCCCGACCGCAGCAGGGCCACGGCCCGGGCGTCGAGCAGCACCCTGCCGGTGGCGGTCGCCGTGCGGACGGAGACGTCCTTGGCGGAGACGTCCACCATCCGGGCGGCGCCGGTCTCGTCGAGGTGGGTGAATCCGGCCATGTCGGTGTCCTCTCCGGTTCCGTTCACAAGGAAATGATCTTCACGTCGTCGTCCCCGTTCCCGCTCCCATGGGGACGCCTCACAGGGGCGTCCCCGTTCCCGCTCGCACGAGGAGACCTCACAGGGGGATGACCTCCACGTCCGCGCCCTCACCGAGCTCGGTGACGGACTCGGGGACCACGATCAGCGCGTTGGCCGAGGCCAGGGCGGCGAGCTGGTGGGAGCCCTGCCTCAGCACCGGCGCGACCGTGCCGTCCGGGCCGAGCACGCCCCGCAGGAACGAGCGCTTGCCGTCGGGCGAGCGCAGCGCGGCCGTGGTGACCATCCGCACGGTCGGCGTGGGCCCGGCGGGCAGGCCGCGCATCTTCCGCAGCGCGGGCCGGACGAACAGCATGAACGACACGAACGACGACACCGGGTTGCCGGGCAGCGCGAAGATCGGGACGTCGTCCTCGCCGACCACGCCGAACCCCTGGGGCATGCCCGGCTGCATGGCCACCCGGTCGAAGCGGACCGTGCCGAGCGGGCCCAGCGCCTCCTTGACGGGCTCGTACGCGCCCATCGAGACACCGCCGCTGGTGATCACGAGGTCGGCGCGCAGGAGCTGGGCGTCGAGCTGGTCGAGGAAACGGGAGGCGTCGTCGGTGACGATCCCGGCCCGGTACCCGTCCCCGCCCGCCTCGCGGACGGCGGCGATCAGGGTGTAGCTGTTGGACTCCCAGATCTGGCCGGGTCCCAGGGGCAGCCCCGGCTCGACCAGCTCGGCCCCGGTGGAGATCACGACGACCCTCGGCCGGGGCCGTACCAGCACCCGGCGGCGGCCGACCCCGGCCAGCACGCCGAGCTGGGCCGGTCCGATCGAGGTGCCCGCGGGCAGCACGACGTCACCGGCGCGCACGTCCTCCCCGGACCGGCGGACGGCGTTCCCCGGCCGCGCCGGGCGGTCGATCGCCACCCGGACCGTGCCGCCGTCGGTCCACTCGACCGGGACCACCGCGTCGGCCCCGGCGGGCATCGGGGCACCCGTCATGATCCGCGTCACCATGCCGGGGCCGATGGCCTGCAGGCGGCCGTCGCCGGCGGCGATGTCGTCGATCACCGGGAGCGTCACCGGGGCGTCCGCGACGTCCTCGGCCCGTACGGCGTAGCCGTCCATGGCGGAGTTGTCGAAGGGCGGCAGCGGGACCGGGGAGGTGACCTCCTCGGCCAGCGTGGTGCCCAGCGCCCGCTCCAGCTCCACCTCCAGCGGGGCCAGGACCCGCACGGTGTTCAGGATGTCGGAAAGATGGTCGTCGACCGACCTCATGGAGCTCATCGCGAGGCCAGGAACTCCTTGAGCCAGGGCAGGAACTCCGGTGCCAGGTCGGGCCGGTCGGCGGCGAACTGCACCACCGTGCGCAGGTAGTCGATCTTGTTGCCGGTGTCGTAGCGGCGGCCGCGGAACAGCACGCCGTGCACCGGCCCGCCCTGGTCGCTGCCGCGTGAGGCCAGGGTGCGCAGGGCGTCGGTGAGCTGGATCTCGTCGCCGCGTCCCGGCGGGGTGTTCTCCAGCACCTCGAACACGGCCGGGTCGATCACGTACCGGCCGATGATCGCCCAGTTGGACGGGGCCTCGTCGGCGGGCGGCTTCTCCACCAGGTCGGTCACCCTGACCACGTCGTCCTCGCCGGTGGGCTCGATGGCGGCGCACCCGTACAGGGAGACCTGCTCGGCGGGGACCTCCATCAGCGCGATCACGCTGCCGCCGTGCGTGCCGCGTACCTCGATCATGCGCTTGAGGAGCTCGTCGCGGTGGTCGATGAGGTCGTCGCCGAGCAGGCAGGCGAAGGGGTGGTTGCCCACGTGCTGCTTGGCGCACAGGACCGCGTGTCCCAGGCCGCGCGGCTGGCCCTGCCTGACGTAGTGCAGGGTGGCCAGGTCGGCGGGCTCGCGAACCTGGGAGAGGCGCTCGTCGTCGCCCTTGGCCTCCAGGGCCTCCTCCAGCTCGATGGCCCGGTCGAAGTGGTCCTCGATGGAGCGCTTGGTCTTGCCCGTGACCATGAGGAGGTCGAGCAGACCGGCGGAGACCGCCTCCTCGACGACATACTGGATCGCGGGCTTGTCGACGATGGGCAGCATCTCCTTGGGCGTCGCCTTGGTCGCCGGGAGAAAACGGGTGCCCAGGCCCGCAGCGGGAACTACGGCTTTCGTCACAGCTTCGAAGTCGGCCATACCGAAACCTTAGTGGAGGGATCTGTGGACAAGCTGAAGCTGCGTTCCACGATCGAGGCCGCGCGGGCCTCGATCCCCGGCGAGCGGCGGCACGCGGCTTCCGTCCAGATCAGGGAATCCCTGCTGGACCGGCCCTGGGTGCAGATGGCCGGGCTGGTCGCGTGCTACTGGTCGATCGGCACCGAGCCGGCCACCCACGGGCTGGTCTTCGCCCTGTGGAAGCACGGCGCGACCGTGATCCTGCCCGTGCTGCGCGAGGACGACGATCTCGACTGGGCCGTGTACGACGGCCCGGACACCCTCGCCCCCGGGCGGTTCGGCCTCATGGAACCGGTCGACACCCGGCGTGGCGTCGACGCGATCAGGACGGCGGCGCTGGTGATCGTGCCCGCGCTGGCGGTGGACGCCTCCACCGGGGTGCGGCTCGGCCGGGGCGGCGGCTCCTACGACCGGGCGCTGGCCAGGGTCGGCCCGAACGTGCCGACGGTGGCGCTGCTGCACGAGGGCGAGCTGCTCGACGGCGTGCCCGCCGAGCCGCACGACCGGGCGGTCCGCTACGCCGCGACACCGGACGGGATCGTCAGGATCGCCGCGGACGGGTGAGATCCGTCCCGGCACGGACGGACCGGTGGAACGGACGGACCGGTGGAGTGGCCGGGGCGGCCCGCGCAGGTGAGACCCCGTCGCGGCCGGACCGGACCGGACGGGGCGCGGGG
This sequence comes from Streptosporangium longisporum, assembly GCF_039534895.1. NCBI lineage: Bacteria > Bacillati > Actinomycetota > Actinomycetes > Streptosporangiales > Streptosporangiaceae > Streptosporangium > Streptosporangium longisporum. The sequence continues at coordinate 237,797 of NZ_BAAAWD010000014.1, forward strand.
CGTCCGGGTCGCGACGGGGAGCGCGTGTCCACGGTGCATGACGGCGACTCGGAATGCGACACAATGGTCCCCGGAGTCGGAGAGGGGGCCAGATGGGACTGGACGTCTGGCTGCTTCTCGGTGCCGGGATCGTCATCGCGGCCATCGTCGCCGTGCGTGTCGCCCATCGCAGCGGACTGCCCAGCCTCCTGATCTTCCTCGGCTTCGGCCTGCTCATCGGCGAGTCCGGGTTCGGGCTGCAGTTCGAGGATCCGCAGCTCGCCCAGCAGATAGGCCTGATCGCGCTGGCGATCATCCTGGCCGAGGGCGGCCTGACCACGAGCTGGAACCACGTCAGGAACGCCATCCCCACCGCGCTGGTGCTCGCCACCGTGGGCGTGGGGGTGAGCATCGTGGCCGTCGCGGCCCCGGTGCACCTGATCCTCGGCATGGACTGGCGGACCGCGCTGCTGCTGGGCGCCATCCTCGCCTCCACCGACGCCGCCGCGGTGTTCTCGGTCCTGCGGCGCCTGCCGCTGCCCTCGCGCCTGGCGGGCATCCTGGAGGCCGAGTCCGGGTTCAACGACGCCCCCACGGTCATCGCGGTCATGCTGCTGAGCGCCGCCACCTCGCCCAGTCTCGGGGTCGCCCTGTTCGAGGTGGTCTTCGAGCTGGTGGTGGGTGCGGCCGTCGGCCTGGCGGTCGCCCCGCTCGGCACGTACGCGCTGCGCCGCATCGCGCTGCCGGTCTCGGGCCTGTACCCGATCGCGGTGCTCGCGCTCGCGTTCGTCGCCTACGCCGGGGCGATGCTGCTGCACGGCAGCGGTTTCCTCGCGGTCTACCTCGCCGCGCTGGTCATGGGCAACTCCCGGATGCCGCACCGCGCGGCCTCGCGGGGGTTCGCCGAGGGCGTGGCCTGGCTGGCCCAGATCGGCCTGTTCGTGATGCTGGGGATGCTGGCCAGCCCGTCGGAGATGCCGTCCGCCATCGTTCCCGGCCTGGTGGCCGGGTTCATCCTGGTCGCGGTGGCCCGGCCCGCGTCAATCATCGTCTCGGCGCTGCTGGTCCGGCTGCTGCGCGTGGACCGGCTGAACTGGCGCGAGCAGGCGTTCCTGTCCTGGGCCGGGCTGCGCGGCGCGGTCCCCATCGTGCTCGCGACCATCCCGTGGGCGGCCACCTCGATGGACGACGGCACGGCCAGGTTCGTGTTCAACGAGGTCTTCGTGATCGTCGTCGTGTACACCCTGCTGCAGGGGCCGACGCTGCCGTTCGTGGCGAAGCTGCTGGGCCTGACCACCCCGGCCGAGGCGCGCGACCTGGAGGTCGAGTCGGCCCCGCTGGAGGAGCTCAACGCCGACCTGCTCCAGGTACGGGTGCCGCCGACGTCCAAGCTGCACGGGGTGGAGATCTTCGAGCTGCGGCTGCCCTCGGACGCGCAGGTCACCCTGATCGTCAGGGACGGCCGGACGTTCGTCCCGGCCGACTCCACCAGGATCCGGGTGGACGACCAGCTCCTGGTGGTGACCACGGCCGCCTGCCGCACCACGGTCGAGCGCCGGATGCGGGCGATCAGCCGCAAGGGCAAGCTCGCGGGCTGGTACGGCGAGCAGGGCACCTGACCGAAACCCCGCCGTACGGGCCGATGCGGGACGTGTCGTAGATCTTCCCCCGTGGCCGCCGGGGCACCTGACGGGAATCTCCCTATGGAATGCGAGAACTCCGACTCGCGTTTATGCTTGTCGGCTGCGTACCATTAGCAGTCGCGCCACCAGAGTGCCAATCGGCGCGGACCACTACGAGGAGGAGCGCGTGCCCACCTACCAGTACGCTTGCAACGCCTGTGACCACCAGTTCGAGATCGTCCAGAAGTTCTCCGACGACGCGCTCACCGAGTGCCCGAGCTGCGCGGGCAACCTGCGCAAGGTGTTCTCCGCGGTCGGCATCGTCTTCAAGGGCTCGGGCTTCTACCGGACCGACAGCAGGTCGTCCTCGTCCAGCACGGTGACCTCCGCGAACGGCTCGTCCGGCTCCTCGGACTCCTCCAAGTCGTCGGACTCGTCGGGTTCCTCGAGCTCCACCGACTCCAAGGGCTCTGCCGACTCCAAGGGTTCCTCGGGTTCCTCGGACGCCAAGCCGTCGAAGGCCACGAGCACCCCGGCCGCCGCCGCCTCCTGAGCCCCGCGCGTCCCGCCCCGCCGACCGGCCGTCACCGGATCCGGTAGGTACGGTACGACGGCCCGGTGGCCTGCCGTACGATCCGGTGACACGGTGACCGGTCTCACGGCCCGGTGACACGGCGGCCGGTCCCTCGGTTCAACGGCCCGGCGGCCGGTCCGCGGCCGAGCCGAGCAGCTCGCGGGGAAGCCTGTCCAGCAGCTCGCGCAGGCGCGGGTGCTCGGCCGGGTTCCAGTCGTCGACCAGCCGGGCGAGCCCGTCGCGGGCCTCCTGCACCAGGCGGCCCGCCGTCCGCTCGCCCTCGTCGGTGAGCTCCAGGACCTTCCCGTCGCCGGACCTGCGGACCAGGCCGCGCTCGACGAGCGCGTCCGCGTACGGCCGGCCCTCCTCGACCGTGACCCCCGCCCGCGTGGCCAGGTCCGCACCGGCCTGGGGTCCGCACGAGGCCAGCCGGGTGACCAGCCAGACCGACCCCGGCGATACGTCCATCCCGGTCGCCTCGCCCAGGCGGCGGTAGTAGTCGGCGCGCATGTCCGCGTCCGCCAGCCGCCACAGCCCCCGCTCGACCTCGCCCAGCGAGGACCGCTCGACCGGTACCGCCCCGTAGCAGTCGCCGGGATCGGTCACCTTCGTCGTCTCCCGCAGCGGCGTCTCGGGCAGCAGCCAGGCCACCGCGAACGCCACCAGCGCCATGGGCACGCTGTACAGGAAGACCTGGGCGATCGCGCCGGAGTAGGCGTCCAGGAACGCGGTGGCGGTCTCGGGAGGCAGCCGCCGTACGGCCGTCGGATCGGCCTGGACGGTCTCCGCAAGCCCCGGCGGCAGGCCGGCCGTCCGCGAGAGGCGTTCCAGCGAGTTCCCCAGACCGGAGCTGAAGATCGCACCGGCCACCGCGACGCCGAACGAGCCGCCGATCGTCCGGAAGAAGGTCGCCCCCGACGTGGCCACCCCCAGGTCCTCGAAGCCGACCGCGTTCTGCACGGCGAGGACCAGCACCTGCATCACCAGCCCGAGGCCGACCCCCAGCACGAGCAGCGACAGGCTCAGCTGCAGGGCGGAGATGTCCGGGTTCACGTACGAGAGCAGGTAGAGCCCGACGGCGGTGATCGCGCCCCCGGCGATCGGGAAGGCCCGATACCGCCCGGTACGGCTGATGACCATCCCTCCGGTGATCGAGGTGACCAGCAGGCCGGCCATCATCGGCAGCAGGTGCAGGCCCGAGGTGGTGGCCGACACCCCCTGCACGACCTGGAGGAAGAGCGGCATGTAGGTGAGCGGGCCGAACATCGCGAACCCCACCAGGAAGCCGATCAGCGACGCCACGTTGAAGGTCCGGATCCGGAACAGCCTCGGCGGCATCACCGGCTCCGGAGCCCGATGCTCGGCCCGCCACCAGAGCGTCAGCAGCACCACGGCGGCCACGGCCGGGCCGAGGATCGCGGGATGGCCCCAGGGATAGGTGGTGCCGCCCCAGGTGGTCACCAGGATCAGGCAGGCGGCGGCACCGCCCAGCAGGACGATCCCCAGGTAGTCGATGGTGTGCCGGGTCCGCTCCCCGCTCGGCGGCAGCGCCCTGGCCACGACCGCCAGGGCCACGGCCCCCAGGGGCAGGTTGACGTAGAACACCCACCGCCAGGACAGGTGGTCGACGAACAGGCCGCCGAGCAGCGGGCCGGCCACGCTGGAGACGGCGAAGACCGCCCCGAAGAACCCCTGGTACCTCCCGCGCTCGCGGGCCGGGACGACGTCGGCGACGATCGCCTGGGAGAGCACGATGAGCCCGCCGCCGCCCAGCCCCTGCAGGCCGCGGAACGCGATCAGCTCGCCCATGCCCCGCGCCTGGCCGCACAGCACCGACCCGATCAGGAAGACGACGATCGACGCCTGGAAGAGCCCCTTGCGGCCGTACTGGTCGCCGAGCTTGCCCCACAGCGGCGTCGAGACCGTCGAGGCCAGGATGTAGGCGGTCACCACCCATGACAGCTCCGCCAGCCCGCCCAGGTCGCCGACGATCGTGGGCAGCGCCGTGGAGACGATCGTCTGGTCCAGGGACGCCAGCAGCATGCCGAGCATGAGCGCGCCGATGACGAACCCCACGCTCCCCGCCCGCTCCGGGGTTCGCTCCCGGATCCCCTTCCGGGTCTGCTTCCCGGCTCGCTCCCGGGTCCCCTTCGGGATCTGCTCCCCGCCTCGCTCCCGGTCCTGCTCCCCGCCCCGCTTCCGGTCCTGCTTTCCGGCTCGCCTCCGAGGCCACCGTCGGGACCGCTGGACACCCATGGCGCGCCTCCGCCTCCGATCGGTTCCACCGATCCTACTCAGGGTGAGCAAGCGATCACTCGGTGGGTGCGGTCGTCCACAGGCGCGACCCGGGGCTCCTCGCGGGCCGTCCGGCCGCGCTAATCTCGGCGCCATGGTCAATCGCGCGGACATCGGGGTCATCGGCGGCTCGGGCTTCTACTCGTTGCTCGACGACGCCACCGAGATCGAGATCAGCACACCGTACGGCCCTCCGAGCGACGTGGTCACCGTCGGCCGCATCGGGTCGCGTTCGGTCGCCTTCGTCCCCCGGCACGGTCGCGACCACCGCTTCCCGCCGCACCGCATCCCTTACCGGGCGAACCTGTGGGCCCTGCGCTCCCTCGGGGTCCGCCAGGTGCTCGCGCCCAGCGCGGTCGGCTCCCTGCGCGCCGAGATCGGCCCCGGCGCCCTGGTCGTGCCCGACCAGCTCGTCGACCGCACCTCCGGGCGCGTGCAGACCTACTACGACGAGGGCGGCGTCGTGCACGTGGCCTTCGCCGACCCGTACTGCCCCGTCGGCCGCTCGGCGGCCGTCACCGTGGCCGGCGCCTCGGGGTGGGAGGTGTCCGACGGCGGCACCCTCGTGGTCATCGAGGGCCCGCGCTTCTCCACCCGCGCCGAGTCCCGCTGGTTCGGCGCCAACGGCTGGTCGATCGTCGGCATGACCGCCTTCCCCGAGGCCGTCCTCGCCCGCGAGCTGGCCCTGTGCTACACCTCCGTCTCCCTGGTCACCGACCACGACGCCGGGGTCGAGGCGGGTGAGGGCGTCACCCACGAGGAGGTCCTGGCCTTCTTCGGGACCAACGTCGCCCGCATGCGCTCCCTGATCGTCGACGTCGTCGCGGCCCTGCCCGACGAGCGCTCCTGCCCCTGCGGGAGTGCCCTGGACGGGTTGAAGCTGCCGTTCGAGCTTCCGGGCTGAGCCCGGGGGCTCCTCGGGCTGGACGGGTCGTCGCCGTTCGGAGGGACGGCCTGTCCCCCATTCCCACCGAAGGTGGTTCCCGGCCCTGGCGGGGTCGTCCCGCTCCTGCGTCCGCTGCGAGCACCGTCCCCGAAGCCGTCACGGCTCCCCGTGGGCTTTCGGTGGAGGTGGCCCCGGTCCTGCGGTGAGGTCGCCACCGTCTGACGTTGATCATTTCCACCCTCCGCCCCGAGTGGTGGCCCATTCCCCGTGGAGGTCGCCCCGCCTCGCAACGGGGCCGTCCCCTTCGAAAGTCGGTCATCCCCGTCCCCTCGCCCGAGGGGGCGGCTCGTCACGGGCACCGCGCCGCCCGGCTCTTCCCCTGGAGTCCGTCATGCGCGTCCTGCGCCGTCTGCTCGACCGTCGTCACCGCCTCGTCGCCACCGCCGTCGCCGCCCTGGCGATGGGCTGCGCCCTGCTGGCCCTGAGCCCCGACACGGCGTCGACGACCGTCCTCGTCGCCGCCAGGGACCTCCCCGGCGGCGCGCTGAAGGCGTCCGACCTGACCCCGGCGGCCCTGCGGCCCGACACCGTCCCCGACGGCGCCCTGAGGCCGGGCACGCCGTTCGCCGGGAGGATCCTGGCGGGTCCCGCCAGGCGCGGGGAGCCGCTGACCGACGTCCGTCTCCTCGGTCCCGGCCTGCTGGCCGCCCACGGCCCGGGAACGGTCGCCACCCCGGTACGCGTCGCCGACCCCGAGACCGCACGCCTGCTCTCCCCCGGTGACGTGGTCGACGTGCTCGCCGCCGCCTCGACCTGGGACGGCGCCGTCCCCGCGACGACCGTGGCCGAGGACGTCACAGTCCTGGCCACCCCGGCCGGCGACTCGAACGGGGGTGCGCTCGTCGTGCTGGCGACCACGTCGGAACAGGCGACCGGGCTGGCCTCTGCCCAGGCGGGCGGGCGGCTCTCGGTGACCATCGGCCCGCGCACCGGGTGATCCTCACCCGGGAGGCGCTTCGACGAGAGCGCGGCGACCTGAACCGGGGAAGAAAGGCCACCGCGCCCATTCAGGGGGTACCGCTCGCCTGAGGGCGGTCGGTCTCGGGCTCGCCCTCGGTGAGCATCCAGCGTCGAGCGATCGTCATCATCTCGGCCTCGCGCATCTGAACCTTCAACCCCTCGGCGGTGCGGTCGCAGAGCAGGAGCGGCTCGGGGGTGGGCCAGGTGGCGATGGCGTGGAAGAGACGGCTGCCGGTGCCGTAGAGCACGGCCCAGCCCGGCCAGGTGATCTGCAACATCGCCGCCTCGGCGCGGGCCTGGTGGTCCCAGGTGTAGTGAGGGACGGCACTGGCGGGCCGGCCGTCCCGGTGACGCCCCTGAGCGGAGGCCAGACGGCGGATCATGGGCTCACCTGCCCGGCGACCTGCTCCCGAGGCTCGTCGGCAGTCTGCTCCCGAACCTCCCCGGTGACCTGCCGAGCCTTCTCTGCGCTTTGCTGCTGAGCCTCTTCCTGCCGCTGGGCCTCCTCCGCGATGGCCTCCTGCCGCCCGGTCTCGGCGCGAAGAGCATCGAGGGTGTCGGCATCGACGGTCCGACCGGCTCCGGCGTCGAACGCGACCGGGGAGAAGGGCACCTCACGACTGGCCCACAGCCGTCCAGCATCGCTGAGGATCAGTCGCCACCCAGGAATGACGGACCCGACCTTGGCCGACGTGGACTTGTCCCCGGTCGCCACGGACTCGGCCCGCTCAGGACCAGCCAGTTCGGAGCCGGCCGACTCGGAACCAGAGGATTCGGGAGCCGGTTCGGGACTGACCGGTTCCGGACCGGTCGGTTCAACACCGGCAGGTGTGAGTGGGGTGGATTTATCATCGGTCATTGATTGGGCCTCCATCCGATCAAGGGCCCGTCCGGACGTTGGTAGCGGTGGACGGGCCCGCTTCATGGGGCAGGGAAGATCATGGAGGGGTATGCCGTATCGGCCCGGCAGCCGGTACGAGGACAGGGCGACCGTCGCGCAGCGCGAAGCACGGACGGCGGCCTGCTCAGAGCAGGCCGCAGGACAGTGTCCGGCTCCGAGCCGAGACTGCCTGGCGAGAACGGATCCGACCGCAGGTGTCGGACGACGGTGGTGGCGAGGCGTCCGCCGGGATGATGCCGGTGCGGCAGGGGCCACGATCCCGTCCCCTCGCGGTCGGCACCGAGCGGATATCGGCACGGCCGTCCCTTCGGTCCACTGAACATGCACCGCCTCCCCATCCCGCTGAGCAGGCACTGACACCCCAGCTCGCTGAGCGGGCACCGACGGGACCACCTCGGCCCGAGGCGCGGGGGCGAGCGGCTCGCAGCAGGGCGAAGAGAGGTCCCCGGTACGACGGGCCTCCAGGCGGACGGCCATCAGAGCGCCACAGGGCTGCACGTAGTCGTGATCGGCCGGTCGGTCGTCGAGGCAGCCGTGCGCGTAGGGGGCATGCCCGCAGGCGGCACACCCCATCGGCATCGGTGGGGCGTCGACGAAACAGCCGCAGCCGCTCACCGTGATCCGGTCAAGAACCGGAGCACTAGGGTTGTTCACGGGTCAGGACTCACTTCCTGATCAAGGGCTCGTTGACGGTGGCCCACACCATCGACGGGCCCGTTTCATGTCGAAATCACGCGACGACACAGAGCGCGAGCCGATCACTTGCTGTTCGAGATTCAACACCCTGAGTGACGTACAGCATGATGCCGTGAGAATCTCACAGCAGCAATCCCATCGCACATATTTGTTGTGTTGAGCAGGAGGAGCCGATCGGGCTCCGGCAAACTGACCGCATGAAGTACTCCACGGTTCGCCTTCGTCGTCTCTCCCGTGAGCTGCGCACCTTGCGTGCGACCACCGGCCTGACGACCGAGGCCGCCGCCGAGCATCTTGGGTGGTCCAGGTCGAAGCTCAACCGCTTCGAAACTGGCAAGATCGCTCCGACACCCGGAGATGTGGCGGCCATCTGCCGTCTTTACTGCGTGGAGGAAGCAACCACGGAGGCCATGGTGCAGCTCACCCGTGAAGTCGCCCGCCGAGGTTGGTGGACGGCCTATTCCGATGTGTTCACCGGGTCCTACGTCGAGTTCGAGGCGGCGGCCAGAACGATCTGCCACTGGGCACCGTTGGTGGTCCCAGGCCTACTTCAGAACGAGAACTACGCCCGGGAGGTCATCAGGGCGGGCCACCCGGATCGGTCCGATGTCGAACTGACGCGTCGCGTCGACGCCCGCATGCAGCGCAAGACCACCCTGCTCGGCTCTCAGGCTCCGATGCTGCACTTCCTCATCTTTGAAAGCGTCCTTCGCTACCCCGTGGGGTCAGCCGACACCATGGCCGATCAGCTCGACAACATCCTGCAGGCCACGAACAGACCGAACATCACCGTTCAGATCCTCCCGTTGAAGGTCGGCGTTCATTGCGGCACTGAGGGCGCCTTCTCGGTGCTGTCCTTCGATGACGACCCAGATCTGGGCTATGCCGAATGTCCGGCGGGTGAGGTCTACGTCGAGGACAGCGAACAGGTCCGGCGACTTATGCTGACGTTCAAGCGCCTTACCGACGCGTGCCTACCCCCCGAGGAGTCCGCGGCGTTCGTCGCCGCCGTGAGGAGTAACCATGCTCTCCCCTGACCTGTCCGGCGCCGAGTTCCGCACGTCCACCCTCAGCGGTCCCAACAACGACTGCGTCGAAGTGGCCACCAACCTGCCGGGGCTCGTCGCCGTACGCGACAGCAAGGACCGCAACGGCCCGGCCCTGACCTTCTCCCCTGCTGTCTGGAGAGACTTCCTGGCGGGCATCCGCAACGGAGAGATCTGACCCGGCAACGGGTACCGGCCTTTAGCGAGTGCGGCCCACCGGGACCGCGACCAGGCCCTTACAACAGGGAGCCGATTTTGGGGTCGTACTCCCAGTGCCAGGGTTCGAACGGGCTGACATAGGCCCACTTGGGGTGGATCCAGCCGAACTTCTTGCCGTTCGCCTCCAGCCAGTTGAACTGGGGCGAACGGAACCGCTCCACGCCGCCGCACAGGTCGACGGCCAGCCCCAGCCCGTGGTTACTGCGCCCCGGAATCGCCGCCAGGCCCGGACGGGTGTAGTAGACCGACTGCTGCTCGGCCAGGCTCCGGTAGCTGTCGGTCACGCATATCGGCCTGCCGAACTGCCGCTTGTACGACTCGTTGAGGCTGATGAACGCGAGCGCGGCGTCACCGCGCAGCTGGTTGCCCCGCTGCTGGAGCGGGCAGAGGTACGCCTGCGGGATGAGCCCGTTGGGGAAGTCGCTCATCGAGGCGGCCCGGGTCGGATCGCACCCCGCGGCGGGCCGTCCCTGCTTGTTGATCTTGACGCCCAGCTTCACCAGCGCCTTGGTCAGGGATTGCACGATCTTCTGGGAGCGAGCCCTGAGCGTCTCGATCTCGGCGCCCATCTGCGCCTCCGCGAGCAAGTTACTGGCCCGGAGCTCCTGAGCCTCGCCCGCCAGCCGCTCGCGCTCCTTCTGCAGGCGGCCGCTGTCCCGCAGGATCAGGTCCCGCTCGGCGACGAGCTGGCTGACGGTCGCCATGGTGCGCAGGGTGTCGCCGTTGGACTGCCCGGACAGGAACCCGGCCACCTCCCCGCCCGCGGGCTGCTGGTAGAGCAACCCGACCAGGTTCGACAGCGGCTGCCGGATCTGGGCGAAGGCCCTCTCGGCCGTCTGCAGCTCCCTCAACGTTGCGGAGAGCTTCCGCTCGGACTCACGGATCTGCGCACGGCGCTGCTCCAACGCCTTGGTCGCGGCCTCGAGGTCCTTGGCCGCCTTCTCCGCCTCGCGACGCAGCTCGGTGAGGTTCACCGGATCGGCGGGGGCGACGGCTTCGACGTCCGCCGGTGCCCGCTGCGCGGCGGCGACTCCCGGCAGGAGGGAAGTCATCATCGCGACGACGGCGATCAGGCTCGCTGATCGACGAGGTGGCACGTTCGACCCCTCCGTTTGCGAATTCGTGACCTGGGCCAGGCACGCACGCTACTACAGCCGACCAACCGTACGGGCCAGCTCTCCACAGCCGTTATGCGCCGAACACCCCTTTTTGCGACCGGACAAGTCAGACTTTTCCCCGGTCGGACCGCCGCCGGGCGTCCCCGAGCCTGGCATCCCGCCACCTCGTCGGACCCTCGTGCCGACCTCCCGCCGAGCTCTCTTGCCGGCCCGCCGCCGAGCTCTTTTGCCGACCCGCCGCCCGCGCCACCGGCGTCCGCTTCCGCGGCCTCCTCCCTGCCGTCTATGACGCCCTGCCCACTGCCTCCGGCGCCCTCCTGGCCGCCTTCAGCGTCCCCTCCGAAGGCGACCGTCCTGCCGTCCTCGGTGACGACCGCTCCCTCCAGGGCGGCACCGGCACCGTACGCATCACCCGGGGCTCCGCCACCGGCACCACGCGCTCCAGCCAGGGTCTGAACGGCATCGCGGACTCTTCCCCCGTCCTCCGGTGAGCTCCGGTCGAGCCGGGGTGGATCCGTACGGGGACGAAGGCGTCCGGGTAGGCCATCCCCGGCGTTCCGCCGACCGGCTCCCCTGCGCCACCCGCGTCGTCGGCGCTATCCGCGCCGACCGGGCCTCCGCTCCCGAACTCGCCTCCGTTGCCAGGCGCGTCGCCCAGGTCGCCCGTCGGGTCCGTGGCACCGATCTCGTGGGGCGTGTCGACGCCGTCCGCCCCTGCCGCGACGAGCACCCAGCCGCCGTACACCTGATCCGGCCGCAGCGGCGAAGGCACCAGCCTCGCCCTGAACAGCCCGTCCGGTACCGGACCGACCACGACCGGCACCACCGCCACCGCACCTGGTACCGGGGCGGCCATGTCCAGTGCCGGCCCCCCGGCCGGTGCCAGCGCGCCGTTGTCCGGCCCGGACGGAGCCTCCTCCTCGCCTCCGGCTCCAAGGGCGTCGCCGCTTCCCGCATCGGCATGAGGTGTCGTGCCGCTCGGCCTCTCCCCGTCATGTACGGGCCCCTGGAGCCCTTCGGCTTCCTCGCTCAGCCCGTCGCTCCCCCAGGCCCCCTCTCGGCTTCTCCCCGCGCTCTCCTGCTCCCCGTGCCCGCCCTGAGGGCTGTCCGTCCGGCCGGATATGCCGGGGTCCGGATCGGCGATGGCCGACCGCAAGATCGCCTCGTAGCCCGTCAGTTCGACCGCCAGTAACCCCCCGGCCAGAAGCGCGGGCGCCAGCATCGCGCCACAGAGCACCACCGGCTGAAGCGTCCGGCGCCCACGATCACGCTTCCGTCGCCCATTGATCACAGAGAGTGACAGTAAGCCTGCCCATCGTCACCCTCGCTCCCACTTGCCGCCCTTTTACTCCACGTCAGCGAACCGATAACCCGGCCTCCACCCCCAACTCCCCCTCCGGGCGCGCAAGCACTCCGTACTTTCGCTACTCTTACAAGGAGCCCCTGCCTCCGTAGCTCAGGGGATAGAGCACCGCTCTCCTAAAGCGGGTGTCGCATGTTCGAATCATGCCGGGGGCACTCTTCCGACCAGCGATCATGCCTTTGACCTGGGCATGTTCTTCTCCTTGTTCCCCGGCTCCATGCAGCCGTATGCAACCGTGGGCAGCCGTATGTCAGCGGCCGTGGGATATGCGTGGGATGAATCTCGAAGCGTTTCCGCAGGTCGCACCTCGTCATGGCGGACCAGAGCCGGGCGATCCCACGGGACCGGACAGTAGTCCGGAGGCAGAGCCGGCACCACCTAGGATCGGACATCGTGCAGCGATTGGCGCTCTTTGACCTGGACAACACACTCATCGACCTGGACGCCGCCTTCCAGGTGTGGGCGGAGGAGTTCACCGAGGAGCATCGTCTCGGCCAGCAAGCCGTCGACTACATGATCAAGCTGGACCGTAACGGCCTGCCTCATCGTGAGCTGTTCTTCGCCAAGGTGCGCGAGCAGTTCAAGCTCTCCACTTCGGCAGCAAATTTGTGGGCCGCGTACCGCCGCCGTATGCCCCATCTCGTCGAGTGTCGTCCCGAGGTCATGGCCGCGCTGGCAGAGCTACGCGCGCTCGGATGGCGGGTAGGGATCATCACCAACGGCACGGCGGACAACCAACTCGGCAAGATCCAGCAAACGGGCTTGGGCGACGCCGTCGACGGCTACGCACTTTCGGGCATCGAGGGCATCCGCAAACCCGACACGGGCCTGTTTGAGATCGCTGCCAAGCGGTGCGGCACAGACCTCGCCGAGGGAGGGTGGATGGTCGGAGACCACCCCGTCGCGGATGTCGGTGGGGGGCACTCGGCCGGCCTGTGTACGGTCTGGATCGGTCGCGGAGCTTGGACCGGTCATGAGCGCCCGCCAGACCATGTAGTCACCGATGTGATGCACGCGATGGACATCTTGCGCACCGTCGGCGAGTGACTTTCCGGAGAGGCTGAGGGGCCGCAGGAACGTCAGTAGAGTCCTGATCCATGACCCGCCGGATCGACTTCCACGACGACCCCGCCGCCCCTAAGCCCAACAGCCTGGTTCCGTCAGTGAACGTCGTAGTCACCAACGAGGCGGGCGAGATCCTGATGATCCTTCGTAGCGACAACGGCAACTGGGCCCTACCCGGCGGCGCGATCGACCTTGGCGAGTCCCTGCCCGAGGCCGCGATCCGCGAGACGTTGGAAGAGACGGGGATCGGGTGTGAGATCACCGGCCTTGTCGGAACGTACACCGACCCCAAACACGTGATTCTCTATACCAGCAACGGCGAGGCCCGACAGGAGTTCTCCATCGTGCTCACCGGCCGAGTCGTCGACGGGGAGCCGACGCCAAGCGACGAATCCCGGGAAGTGCGTTGGGTGCCGCGGGACGCGATTTGCTCACTGTCGATGGACCGCTCAATGCGGCTGCGGATCCGCCACTTCCTCGAAGGATCGGACAAGCCGCACATAGGTTGAGGCCCCGGCTTGTGCCGAGGCCTGGAGTCGAGCATTTATGGGAATCATTCGCCGAGAGCGTTGCCGATCTTCCCGTTCATCCGTTCCTGTTGGCCCTCCATGCATTTGGCGTACACCCGGTGGAGGACCTCCACGCTGTGCCCGGCTCGTTTGGCTACCTCGGTAGCCGGTACGCCCGCGTTGAGCCAGAGGGACAGGGCAGCGTGTCGCAAGTCGTAGGGCCGGGCGGCGAGCGATGACCTCACCTGCTCATCGGTGAAGACGAGCGCTCGCGCTTCCTGCCAGACGTAGGAGCATGCCGAGCTGGAGTAAGAACCTCCCTTGGTCGTCCGAAAGAGCCGGCCGTCGTCCTCGGTGCCGTAGGCGTCGATGTGCTCACGGAGAATGGTGACCAGGACAGGCGGGATGGGGATCTCCCTGGTTTCCTTCTTCGCTCGGTGCTTGAGGCTGCGTGACTCGTGGGTCTCCCCCGAGTTGGTCCATCGCTTGTTCGCCTGCGGTCTCGCCCTCTCCAGGATGATCTGACCCCATCCCGCTTCGGGCAGGGTGCAGTTCTTCAGACGAAGGTCCGCCGCCTCCTCCGGCCGCAGACCCGCGTAGTAAATGCAAGCGAACAGGGCTCTGAGTCGAACTCCCCGAGTGCGGCCGATCTTGGGCACGGCGGCCAGGAGTTGCTTCGCTTGGGCCGGATTGATCACCGTGCGGGGGTCGACGACGTTGACGGCCTTGGGCGGCTTCCACTTGATCTCATGCAGCGGATTGATCGTGAACACCTTTTGTTCCACCGCCAGCTCCAGGAGGTGATGAAGGATGGCCCGCTTCCGCCGTACCGTGTTGGCCGCGGCCTCCTTACCGTCGAAGGTGACCGAGATGACGTCGAGCGCGATACGGACAACGCGCGCCTCCTGGAGATCCGCCAGTGGAAGGGACGCCTTCTCCAGCCAGCGCAGCGCCACGGCCTGCACACGGGTCAGCGTCTCCCGCCGGTCTTCCGGAAGCAGCACGTGGTCACGTAGCACCTGCCGCAGTTCGTCGTCCTCCGGCCGGTCCGGTACGTCGGCCACCAACGCCGGAATCAGCGACAACAGCGCGTACGCCTCAGTTTCCCGAGTTCGAGGAGCCGTCCTGCGCCACCGACTGACCACGTACGACTGCGCGAACTGCATGAAAGTGGGTCCCGAAGGCTCAGAGGCCGCCAGCATCGAGAGCGGCAGTCCGGTGGCGACGTCGAACGCCTCCCCCTTCCTCGCCGCTTGGCGAAGGTCGGACAGGAAGTTCTCGGCCAGCGCCTTGGTCCGGAAGGTCTTGGATCGCGACTTGGTGCCGGCCTTCCAACGTGCTTCGAAGGACGGCGCCTTGCTGGACTGGTTCCGGCGGACTTCCCAGATGCGCACTTCGTAGGTGACGGTCACGACGCCTCCCGCAGCGAGTCGAGCCACGCTTCGAGGTCGCTGCGCCGAACACGCAGCTCGTCATTGGGGTACTGGATGCAGGCTGGCGCCTTGCCGAGTTCCCGCCACCGGTAGAAGGTGCGACGGGAGATTCCGTTCAGCACGGTGAGCACTTCGGGCACGGTGAGGAGTCGGTCATCAGGCCGAGGCATCGCACACCTCCCCGAGCACCGGAGGTAGGGGCAAGGGTCTCCCCGTCAGTGCGGCAGCGAGGAGAGCGTCTCCGATCGACAGACCTTGTCCGGCGTACTCCCATTCGGCGATCACGAGGACGGTGTCCTCGTCGAAGAGCGGAAGCCGTCCGGTGCTGATCGCCTCACCGCGCATGTAGTCAGTGCGTTCCTGGCGGATGTCGCCGAGGGTGGTGGAGTAGCGGCGGCTCTTGGTGGAGAAGTGGCCGCGGAAGCCCAGCATGTTCGCCCATTTGATGAGCCGGAACTCGGTCAGTTCGTCGAGGGCGCCCAGGCGAAGGCACTCGGCGATGAGCCGCCGGGCGTGGTCACGGACCGGCAGGGCGGTCAGGTCATCGAGGGGGTTGATACGCCGGTCCAGGGTGCCGACGCACTCGGCGGCTTTGGTGGCGTACTTGGCGATGTAGGCGGCTACGGCCTGGTCGGTAAGGTCACCGGTCACGGTGATCTCACGGACATCGAGTTGAGTGCCCCACTGGAAGGCCCGCGCGGGTTCGCCGGGTACCGCAGGGACGGTGACCGCGACGGCCGAGGCGGCGTGCTGTACGGCGTCGGTCAGCAGGTCGGCCGTCGCCCAGGCCGGTGGAGTCGTGGCCGGTCCCTCGGGGCCGTCGACGCGGATGACCGCGTGGAAGTGGACGACGCCGCGCCGCTGATACTCGGCGACCTTGGCGAAGGAGATGACGGCCTGTTGCCGTAGCTCCCACTGTGTCAGCCCGGCGTTCTTGGCGACGCGTCGGCGGAGAGCTTCGGTGAAGCGTCGCCACAGCTCCGGGGAGGTGGCGTTGAACAGCACCGAGCCCGCGTAGTCGTAGCAGTCCGGGCAGAGCGGTTCGCCGAGGCGGCTGTCGTCGGCGCCGTGCCGGGCGGTGCAAGACATGACGCGTCCGTGCGGGCAGGTGGTCGCGTCACGGCGGGCGTGACACGGCAGGACGGCGCCGTTCTTCTCTCGCCGGGTGTGGACGACGCCGAAGGAGGGGGCGGTGAGAGTGATGAACAGGCAGGGGTGCGCGGTGACCGAGGTCGGGACACCTTTGCCCCCGACGAGGCCCGCGCGGATGAGCTGGTAGGTGTCGGCCCGGTAGGTCTCGGCGCAGGCCGGGCAGCGGGAGGCGCGGCGGGTCTTGCAGGGGACGCGCAGGATGCCGTCCGGTTCGGTTGTGGTGGTGTAGGTGTGCAGGCGCTTGCCGGTGGCGGGGTCGAGGTGGTGGACGTGGCCGCGCAGGTGGATGGGCTGTCGGCAGCCGCCGGTTCGGCGGATCTGGGAGGCCCAGCGGGCGTATTGGGGGTCGTGGAGCCGGGTGATCATCCCGGCTACCGCGTGGGGGTTTGGCATGATGGGGTGTCCCTTCCGGGCTGTGGATGTTCGGTGTGGGATGGCCCCCGACGTGGCGGACGTCTTGGCGGATGTGTGGTCACGCCGGGGGCGCCGAGGACTCTCAGATGAAGCCGAGGCCCTCGCAGTGCTCGCAGGTCTGGCCGTGGCTGTCGACTCCGTTACCGCCGCAGTGGCAGCACCGCCAGCGCTTGGGCGTGATGTCGACGGGCGGGGAGTCGGGGGTGTCGGTCATGTGATCCACCTGCTTCCGGTGCGCTTGGGCGCGGTATCGAGGAACACGCGCCAGGTGTGTGGCCGTTCGTGGAGCGGGATGATCGGCGAGATCGAGCCGATCGGGAGGATCGTGCGGATCTTGTTGGCGGCGTGGACGATTTCGGCGTAGGTGCCGTCGAGGCGGATGCGCATGGGGGTCTCCTTCAGGTGGGGTGGGGGCTGTCGCGCAGGGTGCGCAGCAGGTCGGAGGCGAGCTGACTGGACACCCCGAGGCGGGTGCGCAGGGTGTCGCGGGTGATGGGTCTGCCATGTCGGGCGTGGTGTTCGTCGGCGACGCGGCGCGCGTAGTCGAGGAGCTCGCCCGTCGGTCCGGTGCCGTTCTGGCCGTTCTCGGTACCGTTCTGATCCGGTACGGCGGGAACGGGCGGCGGGACGAGCGCGGCGGGTCGGGCCGGGGCCTGCGGTACGGGGTCCGGAACGGGAACGAGTGCCGGGGACGGTTCGGGACGGGGTTCGGAGGCGCGGCGCTCCAGCATGGAGACGGCGATCAGGAAGGCGCCGGCCGGGGTCGCGGCGGTGATCCATCCCCAGGGCGAGGGTTCGGCCTGGGCGAGGTTGGCGGCCAGGGACAGGACGATCCCTCCGATGAGGACGAGGGTCGGCCAGGAGATCCAGCCGTCTCGTTCCCGTCCGTTCTTCTTGTCGCGTTGCCGTTCCCGGGCGGCCATGACACAGGTGAGGTCGACGCAGACGGCCACGGCCCAGGCCATTGGGCCGGACTGTCCGTGTTCGGTGGCGGTGTCGCGGATGTGGGTGAAGCTGGCCGCGCCGGCGATCGCCGCGAGGATCAGTACCGGCGCGGAGTCGGCCAGCCGTACGGCCAGGCGAGGCGCGGTCGCGGTCACGGTGGCTCTCCTTCCAGGTCTGAGAGATCAGGCGATGAGTTCGACGGTGTCGACGCCGGGCAGCTCGTGACCGAGGCCGGAGGCGGCGACCTGGTTCCACGAGGGAGCCATCTGGGCGTAGGCGCCCGCGGCTTGTTCGGCGGCGGTGGTGGAGACGTAGCCGGATCGGGCGCGGTACCAGCGGCCGTCGGAGCCGGTGATCACGGCCACGCCGGGTAGTTCGGGGGCGATGGAGCGGGCGGCTATGAGGGCGTCGGGGTCGAGGTCGCCGAGGGTCATCACGGCGGTTTCGGGGTCGTTGACGCGGTGGCAGACCCGTCCGCCGATCTGGGCGCGCAGCGCGGTCACGCCGGGGCCGAGATCGGAGCCGATGCGCTGGCCGGACAGGATCAGGTGGATGCCGAAGGCGCGGCCGAGCTGGGCGATGCGTAGCAGTGCGGTGGCGGTACGGGTGACTTGATCCTTTTCGGCCTTGTCGGCGGTCAGGTACAGCTCTGCCAGCTCGTCGACCAGGACTACGACGGGGATGGGGCGAGCGGCATCGGGGAGTTGCCAGATGTCGCGCACTCCGTAGCGGCGACAGGCCAGCATCCGGGCGCCCATGACGGCGATCAGGTCACTGAGCAGGTCGAGGCACTCGGTGCGGGTGGTGGCCAGCGCGGTGAGCCGGGCGGCATAGGCCGACAGTTCGACCCCGCCTTTGAGGTCGAAGCCGACCAGGGCGACCGGTTGCGGGGCCAGGCCGACAATGAGCGCGTTGATCAGGTTGGACTTTCCCGATTGGGTGGCACCGGCGTTCATCCAGTGCGGAATGAGCCGCAGGTCCATTCGCCAGGCCGCGCCGGTCTCCAAGACGCCGACGATCGGCCGGAGCAGGTCCTCGGCCCGCCAGCCGTCGCGTGGTTCGGCCGGTGGGCAGGCGGGGGCGACGTGGGTCAGAGGGTCTTGGGTGATGCCTTGGAGGGTGACGCGGCCGGGGCGGGAGCCGACGACGCGAACCGCCTCGATGCGCCAGGCATGCGCGAGTCGTTCACAGACCTTGGCGTAGTCGTCGGGCACCTGGCCGTCGAGGAGGTGGAAGGTGATGCGGAAGCCGTGCCGTACGGGCCGGGGCAGGCCCATCCAGGGCTTGGTGTCGACGGCGACCCGTTGGAAGCGCCGCTTGACGCGTACGACGCCGGTGGAGGCGACCAGGCCGGGGACGGTGGTGAACCACCAGCGGTGCCGCTTCTTGGTCAGCCCGCAGCCGGAGGCGACGTGTCGCCAGGTCCAGCGCAGCCAGATGGCCTTGCGGGGGAAGACGAGGGCGTACCAGTAGGAGGCCGGAGCCCAGCGGCGCCAGGCGATGAGGGTGAGCAGGACGGCGAGGAGTTTGAACAGGGGGTGGTCGAGGGTGATCACAGGTTCGCCCCCGCTCCGGAGGTGAGGGGAGCGCCGGCGGGGTGAAAGGCGGAGGCGCGGTAGGAGATGCCCCAGCGTCCGCCCTGTTCCCAGACGTAGCCGACCAGGTCGACGGGGACGACCTCTTCGCCGGGGGTGATCTGCGGTTCGGGGGTGGTGTTGACCTTGACGAGCTCCATCCGGCCGAGGTCGTCCTCGAACAGGAAGGTGAGTTCGTACATGACGTTGCCGTCCTTGTCGCGCTTGATCTCGCCGGTGTCCTTGTTGACGAGGCGGGGCTTGGCGGCCTTGACGCAGGTGATCTGGAGCTTGGTGACGTCGACGGGGATGGGGATGGCGCGCATGATCGTTCCTTTGCTAGCTGGGATTCTTGGAACACATGGAACACTTAGAATTCTATGTTGTCAATGAGTTCCTTGGCGGCTTGGTTGGTTTCTTTACCGGGGTGTGCTGAACTGGAGTCGTGGTGCAGGACGGTGCATCACGACGCAGTGGGTGCAGCAGATGCGACGGGACGAGACACAGATGGCGGAGAAGACCGGACAGCCGGCCTACTTGCAGATCGTCGACGAGCTGCGCGGCCAGATCCGTGCCGGCTCACTTGCCCCCGGCATGGCCCTGCCCTCCATCGCCCAACTCGGCGAGCGCTTCGACGTCTCCGCCAGCGTGGTCAAGGCCGCGATCAGCGTGCTCCGCACCGAGGGACTGGTGATCGGCCAGCAGGGCAAGGGCGTGTTCGTCCGCCAGGTCCCTGCCGAGACCTCCAAGCCCGAGCTGTCGGACGTGAACGCCGAGATCCTGGAGCAGCTCGCCCAGACGCGCCAGAGCATCAGGGAGCTGGGGGATCGGCTCGTCGCTCTGGAGGCGGCAGTCTTCGCAGAGCCAAAGTGATCTCACCGATCCGGCAGGCCAACTCGTCCAGCTCTGCCCGAATTGCGGTCAATTCCCAGATGATCCGCTGGGGGTCGGCGTTCATCGGTTCCTCCCTTGCTCTGCGGTGTGTTTCGCGTTTCGCGATGTCCTAAGTTCACCGTGAGCTGGGGGTTTCCGGTATCACGCCGATCTAGTTAAGCTTCTTCAGTTCTCCTCAACGGCCATTTACACATGCGTTTTCACATGCACGACCGCACGCCGCGCACCGTCCCCGAAGCGTGAAGGCGAAAGTATGCAATCGAAGACGACCCAGCGACCCGGCTGGATACCCTCCCGCCTGCGCGAACACCGCGACGCCCACGGCCTTACCCTGGAAGCCGCAGGCGAACGACTCCGCCAAGCGGCGGGCCGCCACGGCCTGAGCGTCCCGGCCGCCAACTTCCAAACCCTGTGGGCGCACGAGCAGGGAACCGTGTTCCCCGGCCCGCATTACCGGCGCGCTTACTGCCTGCTCTATGAAGCCACCGAGCCCGAACTAGGGTTTCGTCCCGCCCTGCCCGGTGAATCACAGAAAGCGGAAATTGTGATTTCCGATTTGCCCGCTCCCACCGATCCGGCCGCCGACAATGCCGCCGCCCTGGTCATCGAGGAGACGTTCACCAAGGTCTCCGTCGGCGGCATCGAATCCGGCGACTCCCCGCCGGGACTTCTTCGCAGCCGCGTGGTCGACGCCTGGCGCAGGCGACACGGCGGAGGCAGCCCTCGCCCCATTCTCGCCCTGGTCGGCGGGTACGCCGGATCGGGCAAGACAGAGTTCTCCCGCTTCCTGTCCGACATCACCGGATGGGCGTTCCTGGACAAGGACTCCCTGACCCGATGCATCGTCGAGCGGCTGCTCGTCTCCCTCGGCGGCGACCCCAACGACCGCCACACCGACCTGTACCTGAAGGAGGTCCGCCCCTTCGAGTACCGATGTCTCATGGAGACCGCGTGGGACAACCTCAACGTCGGCACCTCGGCCATCCTGTCGGCCCCGTTCATCGCCGAACTCAAGGACGAGGCGTGGTT
This sequence comes from Streptosporangium longisporum, assembly GCF_039534895.1. NCBI lineage: Bacteria > Bacillati > Actinomycetota > Actinomycetes > Streptosporangiales > Streptosporangiaceae > Streptosporangium > Streptosporangium longisporum. The sequence continues at coordinate 258,531 of NZ_BAAAWD010000014.1, forward strand.
CACCCGCCTGGAGAACCGGTGCGCGGCCAAGGGGATCGACGTCGCGGCGATCTGGGTCCGCTGCGACCCCGAGTCGATGCGCGAGTACATCGAGTTCCGCGGCGCCGCCCGGGACGCCTGGAAGCTGGAGAACTGGGAACAGTACGCCGCGAGCCTGAACGTCGAGACCAGCCCGCCCACCGCACACGTCACCATCGACAACCGGCTCGGTGCGGCCATCAGCCTCGCCGACCAGACCCGCGAAGCCCTCAAGCGGATCCTGACGTGAGCCCTCAGGGAATCGTCCTCTACGGCCCGCCCGCCAGCGGCAAGGACACCATCACCGCTGCTCTCACTCGCCTGGATCCTCGGTTTACGTTGTTGCCCAAGCTCAAGGTCGGTACCGGCCGCGCCGAGGGGTATGAGTTCGTCAGCGCCGAGCACCTGGATACGCTCCGCGAGGCGGGCCGGCTGGTCGCCGAGACCCATCGCTACGGCAACGTCTACGCCATCGACCGCCAGACGATCGAAGACCGGCGCGCGGCCGGCTACGTCCCTGTCGTCCACATGGGCAACATCGGTGATCTGCGGCAACTCATCGGCACGGTCCCGGACGGGTGGTTCCGTGTGCTGTTGTGGGTGCCGCGCGAGGTCACCGAGCAGCGATCCCAGGCGCGCGGGGACGTCGACACCCCCAAGCGCCTTGCCGCATGGGACGAGACGCTCACCGACCTGGAAACCAACACCGACGCCGGGTTCTTTCATCTGCGCATCCACACCGATCGCCTCGGAGCCGACGCGGCGGCGCACGAGATCATGAGAGCTTACGATCGTCTGCGGGACGCTGGCTGCTCTCAACCGGAGGGATGCCGTCGTTGAGTCGCGCCGCCACCTCGTCAGGGATCAGGTCGAGCCGCCACCAGGTGCCACAGTCACGACAGCGTGCCCCGTCGGGGAGCGGAAGCTGATAGGTCCACTCGACACGAACGTGCCCGCACCCGTCGGCCCTGTGACTCTGCGCGCAGCGCTCCGCCGTGACGGACGACTCGTCCGCGGTCACGATTAACGGGGCCTCTCCCTGACCGCACCCGCAGTACGGGCACACCGGCAACGGTGTTCCTGCCTGTAGGTACTCCGCGATGTGCCGTTGCCCCTCGACGAGACGGATCAGCTCGTCCAAGCCGTGCGCGACGAGATAGCGGGTGAGGCCAGCGAGCACCTCGTGTCGCTCCAACGGTCGTTCAAGTGTGCGGCGCGCGTAGAGGACTCCCGAGGAGCCGGTTTCCACGCACCACCCGTCGAACACCGGGCCGTACGTCACCGGGGCCGGCGCAGGAGCCGAGAGCAGCCGATCGGGCATGGGTCCCCTTCCTACCTTTGATGTCATCGGGCCCGCCCGGTGAGGATCGCCGTCCACAGGCGCTCCCCTTCGGCGGTCCGCATCCACTCGCTCTCCCGAAGAGTGACCTTCTTGCCCCCGTCCTGGCGCCGCCGGATGAGCACCATCCCGCCCGCGGTGCAGAACTCGTAGGTGAGCGGTTCGCATTCGCAGGTGTGCTCGCGTACCCGGATTCGATCGAAGCGCGGCATCCTGCCCCGCCAGCTCAACACCTCGTGGCCATCGTGCAGCGGAGCCACGTGGATGCCGTGGTAGTACGCCGCCAGGTGGCCCAAGGTGCTCACGACTCGCTCTCTTCTCCGTATCGTCCGGCGAAGGCCCTTGTTCGGCAGGCATCGGTGAGTGGAGCCCGGGACCGTGTCCCTCGGAGCCCTCCTGCACCGAGGAACGGACCGGTATGAGGAAGCGGTCGTCCCGAGCCGGTAGGCCCACCACTCACCGATGCCCACGGCTGCATCATAGGCATGCAATACCGTGGTACACCATAGAACACAGCAGTATGTTCCGCTGGAGTACCCTCCACTACGGGTTCCTACCGTGTACTCATGACCGAGTTGCGGGACGATTTGCCCAGGTGGCGTCAGGTGCGAGACATCATCGTCCAGCGCATCGAAGCCGGCCAGTACAAGGCGGGCCAGCGAATCCCCTCGGTCATCGACCTCACCCAAGAGTTCGGCATCGCCACCCAGACCGCCCAAAAGGTCATGAACGCCCTGCGCAAGGACCGATGGATCCGCACCGAACGCGGCATGGGCAGTTTCGTCACCACCGCCGAGGAGCGCACCACGGAAGCTGGCGAGACATCCGAGTAGCTACTACGGCACCAAGATCATCGGAGTCTGCTCACTCCGGATGAGAACTTTCTCTACGTCTTCAAGGCGCGTGCCGCCTGCGGCGTCCCGCGCGCGTCGGGCGGTCGCTGGCCGCGCTGCGGCTCTTCGGCCGGTCGCGGCCGCGCCGCCCACGCGCTGATGTCCACCAAGCGGACACCCATGGCCGGAAGAAGCCTCCCAGCAGTCTGAATGAGGCGACCATAAGGGCTGCCGCGGGGCTTCCGAGCCTCCGGGCCTGGCGGCCCTACGGTTCGGGTCCCCTTGCCACCGGATATCCCGAGTGACGGAGAAGAGCCACCAACCGCGGGATAGCTCAGTCAGTCCTCCGATCCGGCTGGCTGGCTGGAACCGGTCATGCCAGCCGGTCGTGCATGCGGTCCCATTCGGGACCACCAAGAGTCAGGCCTGCCAGGCGGCCGACTTCGTCAGCCCTTGCCACCGGATGACCACGACTGAGGTGGCAGCTCAGGGACCCCAAGATTCGAGCCCGTTATGGAGCGATCGCACATCCCTCTATGCCAGCTCAATCAGTACATAAAGTAAGGAACTCCTCAATACGGCATGAGCAGGGCAAACAACCCAGACCTCATGGCCAGGATCAGCGAATACTTGCGCCTCGGATGCCCCGCAGGCTTCGCACTTCGCTCAAGAGCTGGCGCGCCAGATAACGACTTAGATGCAATTTGATCATTGGTTTACCGTGTCCCAACATCACCTGGTGTCATTTCAAGATTCGGGAGCTTTGACGAAAATCTCACACTCCCGGATCTCTTGAGCGCATTAGTAACGATGGGGTGGAAGCTTGTGGCACATCTGGTCCCGCTCCGGGAGGTATGTCATCCTCGCAGCGACGTCCTCGAAGGCGGGTTGGCAGACAACCACTTCGCAGCTCAGCTGGACAAGGTGGTCCGCGACGCGGAGCACTATCCGGTGTACGGCGACGCGGAAGCATTCTTTGCGCAGACCTATCCCACGAGCGGCCTGAAGACGCTACTCATCAAGACTTTCGGCCGTCTGAGCGGAGCGAAGGGTGTCGCAGGGGAGAACGGCGTACTTCGCCCGACGACCTCGTTCGGTGGCGGTAAGACCCACGGCCTGACCGCCGTCTACCACCTCGCCAAGGGCGCCCGGCCGTCCAACATCACTGAGTTCCTCGACCTGAGCCTGCTTCCCGACGGCCCAGTCCAGGTCGCGGCCCTAGTCGGCGACGCGCTCGACCCCACCGCGGGTATCGAGACCAACGGCCATCGCACTTACACGATGTGGGGTGAGATGGCTGCCCAGATCGGCGATGACGCGTTCGCAGCGATGGAGGCGAACGACACCCAACGCACCGCTCCGGGCACCGCCACGATCAAGGCCACTTTCCATGGCAAGCCGACGGTCGTGATCATCGACGAGATAGCCAAGTATCTGCGCGCAGTCGCCTCCTCCGGGAGCGAGGACATACGTCGTATGGCCGGCGCGATACCGGTCTTCCTTGGCAACCTCTTCGAAGTCGCCTCCGATCCGACCAATAAGGTCTCGGTCATCATCACCCTGGCCGCGACCACCAACGCGTTCGGCGCGGAGACCACCGAGATCAGTGAGCTGACCGGTGAAGAGAAGGAGAAGACCGACGCCGCCAACACCGCCTCGGTCAAGGCCGCCCAGGAGATTGGCGACGTGCTGACCCGCGCGGTGCAGCCGAGCGCGGTAATCAAGCCGGCCGATGACAACGAGATCGGCGAAATCCTCAAGAAGCGCATCTTCGCTTCTGTCGACAAGGACGCCGCCAAGGCAGCTGGGGACGCTTACCGAGACTTTTACGAAAAGCTCGCCAAAACCGAGCAGCTTGCCGGTGGTGCCGAGCACCCGGCTTCCTACGGCGATTTGGTCACCAAAAGCTACCCGTTTCACCCTGAGCTGGTCCGTGTCCTCGATAAGCGCCTGGGCAACATAACCCAGTTCCAACGCGCCCGCGGCGCCCTGAAGCTCCTGGCTGAGGTCGTGGCCAACATCTACGTCACCAACGACAATACGGCAATCATTAACGTCGGCGACATCGACTATTCCAACGAGCCGGTCCTCAACCACCTCACCGACGGCCTCGGCCGCGCCGAGTACGCAAGCGTAGCCAAGGGCGACTTCGCCTCCAAGGCCTCCCACGCCGCTGTCGTCGACGCCGATGTCTTCCCCGGCAAGCCTGCCTACGCCGCCCGCGTGGCCCGCACCGTATTCACTCACTCCCTGGAGATGGTGTCCACTGCAGGGGCAGGCCGCAACGACTGGCTGGTCGGCACTCTGCGTCCAGGCGAGGACGCCACCGTCTTCGAGAAGGCGCTGACCGAGTCAGAGAAGGTCTTCTGGCACCTGTCGTACGACGGTGCTCGCTGGCGCTTCAACATTGAGCCCAACGTCAACGCCATCATCGAGACCGAAAAGCGAAACGTCGCCAACACCGCAGTGGCCGCGGAAGTCGACAGTCTGATACAAAAGGCGTTCGCCAACGACGGCGGCGTCACTGCAATCCATTTCCCATCAGGCCCTGCTGAGATCCCGGACAAGGACGCGCTACGCGTAGCCGTACTCGACCACGATGTCGTCACCGTCGATCCGGCCCACGCCGACCAGCCACCGGCACAAATCGTAGAGATGCTCGACAAGGTCGGCTCAGTCGGTACGCCGCGCAAGTACCGCAACTCTCTGGTTTTCGCTCTGGCCGATGCTGAGCAGGTCCACGTGCTCAAGGACCGTGCACGTGCCTTGATCGCCTCCAACAACCTCGCCGCCGATACCCACCGGCTGGGTCAGTTCAGCGTGGAGGTTCGCAAGAAGGTCGAAACCTACGACAAGGAGGCCCGCCTCCAGGCACGCATCGCGGTCACCCGGTGTTTCAAGCACATCTACTACCCGGCCGATGAGAAGGCCACCAGCTACCTGCGCCACCGGGAGCTTCCCGCCCAATCCCAGGGCGACCCGAAGAATGCCACCTCTGCAGTCATCACACTGCTGACCGACGAGGACAAGATCCGTACAAGCCCGTTCACCGCCTCCTTCCTACGCAACCGCACCTGGGCCAACAAGGAGACCACGAGCACGGCGGCGATCGCCGATTACTTCTGGTCCGACCACAAGGCCTCCATCGTTCGCAACCCCTCCCTGTTGCGTGACGCGATTGTCAACGGCATTAGTCACGACAACTGGGTCTACTACGACTCAGCCAGCGGCAAGGCCTATACGGCCCACAATCAGGCTGGCATGTCGATCACCTTCAGTGCCGACGCTGAGGTTATGACCATGGCCGAGGCACAGAAGCGCGGCCTGCTAGTCCGTAAGCCCACCCAGACGGACCTCCGCTCGGTGCTCACCAGCGACCAGCTCACCGGTGCCGACGTCCGCACCCGCCTTGAGGCCGTCTGCGGGGGCGAACCCTCCAAGACCGACGTACTCGACCTGTTGGCCACCGCCGTCCAGTCCAGCGAGTACAGCTGGTTTGTTGTCACCGACACCGCGCCTGCCGCCGGCATCCGGGCGCTCTCACCCTCGGCGATTAAGGACAAGGGCCTCGACACCCTCCATATCCTCCCCCGGGAGGTCGCCGACGAGATCGGCGTCGAAGTCCCCACTCGCATCACCACCGCCAAGACCTTCACCGCGAATGGCCCCGGCGGCGCGGCCATGCAGACCCTGCTTGATGCTGTCTCCGACTACGCGATCCGCACCATCAGGACTCTCAGTTTGAAGGTGAGCGCGGATACTGCGTCTGGCACGAGCGACATCGACCTCGCCGTCGTCTCGCTCGGCATGCTGCAGAAGCAGACCATCACGGTCCGCTCCACTATCCGCGCAGAGTACAAGGGTCTCACCGGAGGCGGCATCCAGTTCCAGGGCACGGCCGAGCGCGCCGACTTCCAAATGGCCTATGGCCACGCCAAGAAGGCGCTCACCCCTGCCACGAAGGTGGTCGGCGACGTCACCCTCACCTTCCGGTTCGACCCGGCACTCGACGTCAACGACCCACAGTTCGCGCAGATCCATGACGTCATTAAAAAGCTCGGCATGAAGAACACCACCATGACTGCAGAGGTAACCAGGTGACAGCCCCTCAACGAGCGGCGACTGTCCCGAGCCGACGACTCGCTGCCGTCACGGGCGTTCGTGGTTTCCGTCTCATTGTGCAGCCCGGCCGTGGTGAGACCTACGGCCTCACTATTGAGGAGACGTACGGCGAGGCTGGCTCTGTCCTTGCCGCGGCCGTCGTCACCCTCACCCCTCAGCAGACGGGCCGCGTCATCGACGCCCTCTTCGCAGCCATAAGGGGATCGGGCCACCAGCCCAGTGTGCTGACCTTCACCCGGAAAGCACCCATTCGGCTCGCCGAATCCGACGGCGTACGTCTGGCCCTGATTCTGATGGCCACCCAGCCCATTGCCAAGCACGAGCGTGTCCGTGCACTCATCGCTGGCATCAATGCCATGAGCACCGAGGAGACCTACTACTGGTACTCCAAGTGCATCGGCTTCGACGCCAATCGCGCCCGCAAGGCTCTCCGTACCCTCCTCGCCGATTGAAAGAGCCACCCTTGAACAGCACCAAGCCGCGCGTCCTTATCGAGGACTGGCTTCCTGTCGCCGAACTTGGTATCGAGTCCCGCCGCGAGCGCGGCGCCGCCTCCGCCCTCCCACCGCTTTCCTTTCTCCACATCTGGTGGGCCCGCCGCCCCCTCGTCGCTTCCGCCGCCGTCGCCCTCGCCGGTGTGCTACCCGCCTGGTCCGAGGAGCTCGCCAAGGCGTTCCCCGACACAGTCGAACTCCAAGACGAAGCTGCCTACCGCCGCTGGCTGCTTCACCTTGTCGGCATCTGGGGCGACCCGGTATACGGGCGGAAGGTCATCGACGCTGCCAACGCCGCTGGCGTAAAGCTCAAGGGCAACGGCTACGGCTACAAGCAGGCCTTCCGTAACTCGATCCCGCGCATGGACATCGACCTGCTCCATGCGGTTCTCATCCATACCTGGGGCAAGCTCCCGACGCTTGCCGACCCGACGGCCGGTGGCGGCAGCATTCCCTGGGTGGCGTCCCGCCTCGGGCTCCCGGTGGTCGCCAACGACCTCAACGGCGTCGCCGCTTGCGTGCTTAAGGCTGGCGTCGAGATCCCCGCGACCAAAGGGCTCGACCTGGTTCCAGAACTGAGGAAGTGGGGGCAAGTCCTCGTCAAGCGAGTCGAGAAGCGGCTTAAGGAATACTTCCCGCTCCAGGGTGGCGAGAGTGTCATCGCCTACATCTGGGCCAATGCCATCTCCTGCCCCCGCACCGGCCGCCTCGTACCGCTCATGCACGACAAGTGGCTCCGCAAGACCGTAGGCAAGGAAGCAGCCGTCCGAATGCTCACCCAGCACGACGGCGTCGAACTCTCCGAGCCAATCTTCGAGATTGCCCTCGGCAGGAACGTCGACAAGTCCGACGCTTCCACTGGAACCACCGCCCGGGGCAAAGCCATCTCGCCCTACGACAACCTCGTCATCGACGGCGACTACATCAAGCAGGCCGCCCAGGCCGGCCAGATGAAGCAGGTTCTCTACGCCGTCGCCATACGCACGCCCTCGGGCGAACGCACTTTCCGCGTCCCCAACCAGGCCGACCTCGATGCCATCGCTGCTGCGGAGGCGAAGCTTGAGGAGGTGAAGGCGCTGTGGCAGGCGACAGACATTTTGCCCTCCGAAGAGATTCCGGCAGAGGCCAACTACGACCGCGGTCACCGCATGTACGGCATCAACACCTGGCTCGACTTCTACATGCCGCGCCAGGCACTGGTCCACGGCACGTTCGTCAACGAATTCGCAAAGCTAATGCCCGAAGTCCGGGAAGCACTCGGCGATCGTGCTGATGCAGTCCTCTTCGAGCTCGCGATGATGCAGGGGACGGCTCTCAACTACAACTCAAGGCAGGCGTCATGGAACGTGCTACGTCAAGGCATGCGCAGCGTCTTCGATCGACATGACTTCGCGTTCAAGTGGACCAGTGCTGAATTTGAGGGCGCCTCAGCTCTTTACTCCTGGTGCCTTCACCAACTCCTAGATGCGTACGGCAGCATTGCTCGGTTGCTCGATGAAACTGGAGTTTCAACTCTAAATCTCGAGAATCGCTTGCCGCGTGAGGTGACGATCCTTCAGGGAAGTGGCGCAAGCCTTGCCCTTTCCGACGGTGCGGTTACTCACGTCTGCATGGACCCGCCGTACTACGACAACGTGATGTATGCGGAGCTCGCAGACTACTTCTACGTCTGGGAAAAGCGGACCCTGGGCCGCCTCATCCCTGACTACTTCCAGGACGATCTCACCGACAAAGACAACGAGGCTGTGGCCAACCCCGCACGCTTCGCGGCGATGGGAAAGCGGAAGAAGGAACTTGCTGACCTCGACTACGAGACGAAGATGGCCAGCATTTTCGTTGAGAGCCGTCGTATCCTCGACGACCAGGGCGTACTCTCGGTAATGTTCACGCATAAGAAGGCTGAAGCCTGGGATACCCTTGGAATGGGCCTGCTTCAGGCTGGTTTTACGATCGAGACCTCGTGGCCTGTGAACACCGAATTTGAGAATTCCCTTCACCAAGCAAACATGAACTCGGCCGCATCGACAATCATGTTGGTGTGCCGAAAGCGCAATGAGAGGAGTGACAACACGAAGGTCTACCTCGATGACATCGAACAAAACATCCGACGTGCAGCCCGCGAAGCGGCGACCCAGTTCCAGCACGACGGAATCGAGGGCGTCGACTTGCTTCTGTCGACGTACGGTCCGACGCTCTCGGTGATCTCGCAGAGCTGGCCCGTCTACTCCTCGACCCCGGACGAGGACGGCCGCGACAAACTGCTACGACCCGAGGAAGCCCTCGCCCTGGCACGCGAGGAGATCGTGAATCTACGCCGGTCTCGACTGGTCGGGAAGGCGGCGAAGACCGACACGCTCACCGACTTCGTGCTACTGGCCTGGGACACGTTCGTTGCCCGCGAGTTCCCCTTCGACACCGCCCGCCTCCTGGCACTCGCCGTCGGCGGGCTCGACATCGACCAGCTCGAGCGGGCCAGGGTGGTCGCCAAGACCTCGGGCAAGGTCACGCTGCTCACCCCAAGCGAGCGGGTGCGGCGTGGTGTCGAGTCCGCCGCACCCGGCGTACGGCCCGAGGCTGCCTCGTTCGACTACATCATCGACGCCGTTGACACGACCCTGTACATCGCCGAGCACGATGGCATGCCGGCGGCCAAGCGATTCCTCGATAAGCACGGCTACACCAACGACGCCGGGTTCATCTCCACCCTGCAGGGTCTGGCGAACGCGATGCCGCGCACCAAGGTCAAGGGAGACTGGGTAGTGGCCGAGGCCGGGCGCCTTGACACCCTGTGCACGCTTTACTTCCCTGACGTGATACTGCCGGAGGCCACTGACGTGGCCACGTTGGTCGAGGACAAGCCCAACGCGCTCTTCGAGGTGGAGTGAGGTTGGCCGAGCACGACAATGCTTTGTTTCCCGGTGCTGCCGCCAAGCCAGCGGCACCAACGCAAGGTGGTCTCTTCGACCATGACCCTGCCATGGCTGAGGACTCGTTCCGCAACGTGACGCTGAAGGCGATGTACTCGCCCGACAATGCGCCGTTTGAGACGTTCTACGAGCCACTGCTTTCCCGAGCCGTCGCCTACGACCGTGCGGTCGGCTATTGGTCCGGAGCAGAGCTGCAGTTCGCCGCTCAGGGCACGGCGTACTTCATCGCCCGTGGTGGCGTGATGAGACTCATCGTCGGCGCCCAGCTCGGTAAGAAGGACGTGGACGCGGTGCTCTCCGGCACCCCGCTCGACGACGTGGTCGCCGAGCTTCTACTGGCTGATCCTGGCCTGGAGGGCACGAAGATCGTGCAGAGCGAGCATCTCAGCGTGCTGGCCTGGATGGTCGCCAACAACCAGCTTCACATCCGAGTCGGCATCCCGGTCGACAAGCATGGCCACTTGCTTACCCATAAGGAGTCGGGCCGCTACTTCCATACTAAGTACGGCATCTTCACAGACCGTTACGGCCACAAGGTCGCATTCAGCGGCTCCAACAATGCCTCGGTCACTGCATGGGTGAAGAACCACGAGACCTTCGACGCCTACCGCTCCTGGCGCACCGAGTCCTGGGAGGACTATGGCAAGCCCAAGGAGCGAGCCTTCGATCAGCACTGGCGCGGCCACCCCGACAAGGGGTGGGCAGTCATCGATCTACCTACCGCCGTCCGAGAACACCTGATAGAGCACGCTCCTGACGCTCCGCCGTTTCCCCCTGACACTCTCGTGCCGCAGCCGAAGCCCGAAGGAGCCGATCACAAGACACCGCCTATCGAGGCGGACATTGCTATCCAGGCGGCCTGGGACGAGCTGGTCGCTCTTCGGGATGCGCCGAAGACGTCCGCATGGACTGGCGTGGGTACAGCGTGGGCTCAGCCGCTGCCACATCAGGCCGAGCTGATCCACCGGGTGGTGTCGACGTACCCGCGAAGCTATCTCTTCGCCGACGAGGTCGGTCTCGGCAAGACCGTCGAGGCAGGCATGCTGCTGCGCGAGCTATTTACCTCCGGCCAGGCAAAGAAGGCCTTGCTTCTAGTGCCGGCCTCGGTGATGAAACAGTGGCAGGAAGAACTCCACGAGAAGATGAACCTCGATGTCGCCCGCTACGACAAGGGCAATTTCGTCGACCGGTTCGACCAACCCCTCCAGACTGACCTAAATGCTAACCCGTGGTCGGCCTTTCCGATTGTGCTTGCCTCCTCCCACCTTGCTCGCCGCCGCACTCGCCGTACTGAGATCCTCGACGCCGGACCATGGGATGTTGTTCTCGTTGATGAGGCTCATCACGCCCGCCGCCGCGGCTCCAAAGCGACTGACACTCCCAATTCCCTGCTCGCACTGCTCCAAGAGATGAAGAAGCGCGACCTATGGCGTGCGCTCTATCTGGCTTCGGCGACTCCGATGCAAATGCACCCCCACGAAGCCTGGGACCTCATCGCGCTCCTCGGATTGCCAGGCAAGTGGGGTAAGCAAGCGTTCTTCTTCACCCAATACTTCACCTACCTCGGTGACTCGCCCGAGAGGCGCGGCTGGGAACTCATCTGCGACATGCTGGAAGATTACTTCTCCGATCCACTCGCTGAACGTGATCAGGAGCTGGAGCAGCAGGTCAACGACGCACTCGGGTGGGCCGACGCGTTGACGGTGATCGGGATGGCCAGCAACCCACCTTCACCTGATCTCAGGGCACAGTTCCCCAATGCCACCTCCGAGTGGATGGATAAGTGGGCTCGCCGCCACACCCCGATGCGCGATCGAGTTTTCCGCAACACTCGTAAGACCATGCGGGCCTACCAGGCGGCCGGCATCATCCCGGCCTCCGTCATCATCCCGTATCGACACGTCAAAGACGAATTCATTCCTCTAGAGCGGAATGAGCGGAGGCTGTACGACCGTATCGAGGAGTACATCCGCCGCCACTACAACGCCTACAAATCCGACAAGGCCACCAAGGCCCTCGGTTTCATCATGACCGTCTACCGGCGCCGGCTGACTTCCTCCTTTGAAGCAATCAAGCAATCCCTCCAGCGCCGCCTCGACGTACTCGAGCAAGGCAAGAGCCTGGCCGACCTCCTCACCGACGACGATGGCGCCGACCTGGAAAGCTCTCTCTTCGACCCCGAGGTCTTCGACGTCCGCGCCGACCGCCTCAAGGAGGAGATCGGCGAGCTGCGCTCCTTCCTCAATGACCTCGGCGACCTTACCGGTGAGGACACGAAGGCCAAGCAGCTCATCGAGGATCTGGCCAAGTCGTTCAAGACGTATGACTCCGCGGTCGTCTTCACTCAGTACACCGACACCATGGACTACATCCGCGAGCGCCTCCTAGCCGCCGGCTACAACAAGCTTGGCTGCTACTCCGGCCGCGGCGGCGAAATTTACGATCCGGTCGCAGGGAAGTGGAGCCCAGTTACCAAGGCTGAGATCAAGAACCGGTTCCGCAACGGCAGTATTGAGGTCTTGATCGGTACCGACTCGATGAGCGAGGGCCTCAACCTGCAGACGTCGGGCCGCCTCATCAACTACGACATGCCCTGGAATCTGATGCGCGTCGAACAGCGCATCGGTCGCATCGACCGTATCGGCGCTGCCTACGGGCATCTCCAGATCAGCAACTACTTCTACAAAAACACTGTCGAAGAGCAGGTCTACAAGGGCATCAAGGAGGACTACGACGACTTCACCAACATAGTCGGCGGCGCTGCACCTGTCCTTGGCACTGTCGAGAAAGTCATCGAAGACCTCGTCCTTGCCGCACACCTCAGCGACGAAGTTATCGCCAGCGAGATCGCCAGCATCCGAACCCAAATTGAGGACATCAACAACCAGCCCGTCAGAACCGACGACCTCGGCGCCCCTGGCGACGGCATCACCATCAAAACTCCACCAGTCCTAGTAGGAGACATCACTCCGCCAGTCCTTGCCACCAAACTCACGAACAACCTTCTCTCAGGCCGCTGGCTGACCCCAGACGACGGACGCCCCGGTATCTACAACCTCGTCCTTGCGCGTGACGACGCTGGTGTGTCCTTCAGACGTTCCGACGGCGCGATATCCATCGAGCACTACTTAGGTCAGCTACCCACGGCCTCAGTCCCCGTGACATTCGACCGCGACATCTGGGACACCAGCAGTGACAGCGACCTCGTCTTCCTGACCTACGGGTCACCCGAGTTGGCCTCCCTCCTCCCCCGCGAACCCGGTGAGTGACAGATGGCAGCATGGATCACTTCTGGAGTTGACCCGGTTTAGTGGATACTTAATTTCTGAGGAACCCTGGTTCCCAGAAGGAGTTCGCCGTGCTGAATAACTATCCACAGGAATTCCGCTGGCAGGAAAATAGTGGATTCACAGCTCCACCAACTCCATCCGCATGAATCGCAGATTTATTTCACGAGGACAGCGGGGGTGCCTTGCGCGCTGAACCTCGGTATATGTCAGAAGCGTACCGTCGTTCGGATATGTCGATCTTGTCATGGGCAGCTTCCATCAGGTCGACTTCAAGGACGGCGGCGAGTGCACGAGGTAGTTCAGCACATCAGCCAGCTCTCCACGGATCCGGCCCAGAGTCTCAGGGTCTGGGCGCTGGGACTCCTCGGGAGTCAACCACTGGAACTCAGCCAGTAGCTCTCCCGCTTCACCAGCCAAGGCCATTGCCAGATTCTTCGGGGTATGGAACTTCTTCCATTCGCGCTCCGCACCGAACCGGCGAAGACGCCCAGCGAGCTCCTCAAGTTCTGTCGCCACAGGTACCGACTTTACCGCCCCTACCGTCATTGGAACTCACAAGCGATATCTGCAACCGGAGTGACGGAGGCCGATAATTGTCGGTGGACGGCGTTACGGTACGTCTCACACCACGCATCACCTGCGTCTGGATGGCGCCACTTTGTGAAGGAGCGGCTTTCGTGGCCTCACGCTGTCTGTACCAGGCAACCGCCGGCGACCTCGCCAACGCCATCTCCGCAGGACATCTCATCAGGGAGCTCAGGCGGAGCTTCGACGTGTTGATCGGCGGCAAGCTGGACGACAAGGAGGTCGAATCCTGGCGCAACAGCATCCCGACGGTCGTCGAATTGCTGCTGGAAACGAACTTGGCCGAGGTGCAGGTGTTGGTGGAGTTCAAGATTCCGATCACCGACGTGCGCATGGACCTGGTGCTGGTCGGGTCCCATCCGGGCAGCGGGCGGATGTCGGTGGTTGTGGTGGAGAACAAGCAGTGGGAGTGGGTGCGGCCGGATCCAGGCTCGCAGATGGTGCACGCTCCCGGGGCACCCAACAGCAACCCGCGGCTGCATCCGGTCAGGCAGGTCTGGGGCTACCGCCAGGTCCTGATCGACTACATCCCCCTGCTGAAGCAGTCGGCCGAGGTCTCCTGCATCGTCAACATGCACAACGCCACCGGTGAGACCCTGGCGACGATCCGCCCCTCCGCCATGGGCCTGCAGTGCGATCCCCTCTATGCGCGGATGTACGGCAAAGATCACCGCGAGCAGTTCAAACGCGCTCTTCGCACCGCCCTGGCCCCCGAGAAAGCGGCCCACTACACCCAGGAGCTCTTGGAGGCTCCGGTGCTGCCGACCGGAGGCCTGATGGCGGTGGTCAGCGATAGCGTCTGCCATCGGTCGGTCTTCCCACTACTGGATGAGCAGCGGGAAGCCTACGACTACGTGCGAGGCGCGGTCACCAGAAGCAAACAGGGCGCCCCCAAGGAGGCCGTCGTGATCGTGGGCGGTCCCGGCACCGGCAAGAGCGTGATCGCCGTCGAACTGTTGGGCGCCTTGAACCGCCAAGGCGTGCGTGCCGTTCACGCCACCGGCAGCAGATCGTTCACCCAGACCCTGCGTGACAATGTTGAGAGGGTCGACCCACGGGCGCGGCGCAGTTTCTCCTACTTCAACAGCTACACCCACGCCACCACCAACGACTTGGACGTCCTGCTGTGCGATGAGGCCCATCGGCTGCGCGAGACCTCCCGCAAACGCGACACCCGCAACGGGTACGACGACGGCCGACAGGCACCACCCCAGGTGCAGGAGCTGATCAACGCCGCACAGGTCCCGGTGTTCCTGCTGGACGAACACCAGCTGGTCCGCCGCGGCGAGGTGGGCTCCGTCCAACTCATCCACGACACCGCCACGGCGATGGGAGTGAAGGTCCACCAGATCGACCTGCGTCACCAGTTCCGCTGCGGCGGCTGCCCCGAATACGTCACTTGGATCGAGAACCTTCTGGGTCTGGGTTCGGAGCAGGGTCCGCAGCGGTGGCTGCCGCTGGATACGTTTGAGCTGTACGTGGCCCGCACCCCCGCCGTAATGGAGAACTTCCTGCGGACCAAGCTGCCCCAGGGACACACCGCTCGCATCGCGGCCGGCTTCTGCTGGCCCTGGAGCAAACCCCAGGACAACGGCGCCCTGGTCAACGACATCAAGATCGACGACTGGCACCGCCCCTGGAACTCCAAGGCCGACCGGACCGTCAACGGTGTTCCCCCCTCCAGCCTGTGGGCCAGCGACCCGGCCGGCTTCGACCAGGTCGGCTGCATCTACACAGCCCAAGGATTCGAGTACGACTACGCGGGCGTCATCTTCGGAAAAGACCTGACCTGGACCGAACAGGGGTGGAAATCCGACCGCAGAGCCAACAAGGACACCGCAGTCAACGTCGCCCCCCGCTTCGACCAGCTCGTTCGCAACACCTATCGGGTCCTGGCCACCCGCGGCATGCGCGGCGCCGTTCTGTACTCCGAGGACCTCACCACCAACCGCCTGTTCGCCAGACTCGGCGTGCCCGTCCTACCGGAGTAACGACCACTGAAGTTGTCCTCGCTGAGTGACGCACCGCACACGAGTCTCACAGCTCGCTGGTCAAGAGGCTCGTTGCCGTCGTCCACAAGCGGTGCAGCGGGATGTTGTGGCCTCGCCCGGTTCAGGCGGTACCGCGCGATGGCCTTCGGCGGCTTCTACTCGCCTTTGGCCGCCTTGATCCACTTCGTGAACTCTCGGACCAGGTCCAAGATGAACGCCCGTCCCGCCTGCCGGAACGGCAGATAGAGCCACACCGGCAAGGACAGCACGATGATCACTAACATCGGCAGGACAAGGACGGCGACGATGAACGTGCGTTGCCAACGCGACAAAGGCATAAGCATGGGTGGTCCCTCAGACGACCGAAGACAGGGGAATCCCCACCAGGGACGTGGGGCAGATCCGTACAGGCGACTACCGCACAACCAGCTAGGAGAGAGGGGGGAACCCCTTGACAGCCTCGGCCCGATGGAATGCGAAGTACTTGTCGCTGTCGGCGTTGTGCTCGACACATCGCCGACCGGCCAGCTCGCGGGTGAGCTTCCCCACGTCCGACAGGTCGCTCTCCGGAACCGACGAGCGGATGAACCCCTCGCTGTCGACGTAGATGTAGCCGCATTCGAACAGGGCGTCGCAACCTGCCAGGCAGGCGACCATCACATTGTTCAGGTCCAGCCGCTCGGTGTGGGTGGCGCGCGAGCGAAGCTTGATATGTGCCAGGCGCACCAGCGGTCGGGGCAGAGTGCGCCCACACAACGCGCAGGTCAGCAGGGTCCGCTTACCGAACTTCGCGCCGCGTAGCTTGTGCTGTTCCCGCCGGCCGAGCATGATCCTGATCACGTCGGTGGAGCCGTTGATCGTCAATGGCTCACCGGGCTTCGAGGCATCCTGTGGGTCGGTCTCCTGACGCGTTACCGCGAGCGCCAGCACAGCGTCCGAACTGCCGAGAACAGCGGTTCCCTGTTTGTTGGCCGACATCCGGAGCGCTTCCATGGCGTCAGCCGCCAGCATGGCTCCGGTCACATCGGTGTCATCGCTGAGAATGTCGACATCCACCCGCTCCGGGTAGATGCCATCTGGCCAGACCTGTGAAGTGCTGGTATACAACGGCCTGGTGATCTGACCGACGACAACCCGCTGCAGGTGCGCATCGTGCCATCCGTTCGCGGCGACGCGGCTGTTAGGGCCGCGGTGTCCGAAGAGGAGGTAGTCGCCTATCTCAAGGGAGGCGACGATCTTCCTGCCGTCAGCCTTGTCCAGGGTGGCGGAGTGCCACCCCCAAACGCCGTTGTCGATCCCGATGGTGAAGTTGGTGATCGAGTTGCGAGGGACGTAGATGTACGCGGTCTTGCTCACAGAGTGAAGTCCTCACTTTGCGCTTCCGAGGAAGCGAAGCAGGCGCTGTGGCGGTGAGCGGGTGAGGCTGATGAGCCACAGCAAGGTCATCGTCACCGTAGCGTAGACAACCCACGACGAACTAGTTGCTCGGTTTGCGATCATGCACCAGCTGGCTGGTGACGGGGCGGCCGATGATCAATCGCTGAATCTCCGATGTCCTTCGAAGATGGTGTAGGTCATCGAAAAGGGTGCTCCCGAGCTGCGGGAACGTCGCCTTCAAGCTCTCAAGCAGCGAAAACGCTGCTGGCTGGTATGCGGCGTTCAGCAACACTTTTCATCCTCTGACAGACAAGCGACGGAGCAAACTCGTTCCGGTCGGTTACTCACCGCGCCTCCGAAAGGCACCCGAAAGCGACGGCATCCCGAAAGGGTGCATGACCAGGACTCTCTTGGCGCTAACAAACAAGATTCCCATCGGCGAAATGTCTGTGCCGTCCGCTACCGTGTCCGCCATCTCACACGAGAGGCAAGGGTAACGATGACTGTAGAGCTCAGCGCAAGAGGCGCTGGCGCCGACCAGCATGCCAACGAGCTCCGCAACTACGCGCGGTCGGTCGTCAAGGACTGGCAGAACAGCCAGACTGCGAACTTCGCCAAACAACTACAGAAGGCGAGCCGGGCGACCGCACGCGACTATCGGGGGCGCTCCTTCCTGGAATTATTGCAGAACGCGCATGACGCGCACTCGGGCGACCGGAACGACGGCCGCGTCCATGTCCTGCTGGATGAGACCGACGGCAAGCACGGAACGCTCTATGTGGCCAACAGCGGCACCCCGTTCACCTGGGATCGAGTGATGGCCATCTGCAAGTACGCCATGAGCGAGAAGAAGGTGGGCGAAGGTATCGGTAACAAGGGTGTGGGCTTCCGCAGCGTCCTGGAGCTCACGAACGCCCCAGAAATTTTCAGCTCATTTTCGGGCCTGCTCGACGGCTACCGGTTTCGCTTCGCCACTTACCCGGATCTCATCGACCTGCTTGAAGACGCAGACCTCGCCGCACGCGCTCACGAGGACCTACCTGACTTTCAAATCCCCTATCCGATCAGCGAGCTGCCGGTCACCTGCGCGACACTCGCCGCAGCGGGACACGTCACTGTCATCCGGCTTCCTCTCAAGAGCCGGGACGCCTGTCTGACGGCAGTGCAGCTCTGGCAGGAGCTGGCCATGGCCAAGGTGCCGGTCATGCTCTTCCTGAACCGGCTGGAGAGCCTGACCCTCGAACATCGGATGCTCGGTGACGACGCCAAGGTTATACGGCTATCGCGCAGCGAAAGCCGCCCGGTCCGCATTGACCAGGTCGATGGGAAGGAAGCCCTCCCCGAAATCTCTCTGGCTGAGATCGATCTCGGGGCGTTTGGTCTGTTCACTATGGTCCGCGGGGTGGTCCCTCCGGATCGGCTCGCTCAGACGGTCAATCGGGCCGTGTCCACCGGCGACCTCGATGATTCCTGGGAGGAGTGGACCGAGCCGGCAATCGTGGAGATCGCGCTGCCTCACGCCGACGCGGCCGACGGCCGCCTCTATACTTTCTTGCCGCTCGGTGGCAGCGCCGTGTCTCCGCTCCACGGTCACCTGAACGCTCCCTTCTTCACCACGGTGGACCGCACTTCACTGGACGAGACCCATCCGCTGAACGAGATGCTCTTCACCTCCGCAGCAGAAACCTGTCTCTTGATGGCTGCTCAGCTGCGACGACAGCCGGACCATCGATCACGCCGGATGGCAATCGATTTGATCAGCTGGGAAGAAGGCCCCGCGGATCTACTCCTCAATGCTGTGCCTCGGGTCCACGGCGCCCCTGTGGAGAAGGTTCAGTTGCTGCCCGTCCTCGACGATCACTCACCGTGCCGATCATGGGATACCCCTGATCGCGCTATCCGCTGGCCCCGAGGTGACTTCCGGGTCTTGACCGCAGACGCCGCCCGCGCTGCTGGCGTTTCCATTGCAGACACAACCGTAGGAGTTCAGCGCCTCGATCGGCTTGTCAGATGTCTCGGACTCCACTTGACACCGTCTCCGAATTTTCTCGCCGACCATGCAGAGCGTATTGCTGTCCGGCTTCCGCTGCCCCGTGGCGGAGAGGCGCCGAGTCCGTGGGACGATCTTTACGTTGACCTCTTCCGGATGTTCGGCCAGCGGGACACCGCAGCCCTCCAGGGACGTCGTCTGCTGCTGTCTGACGACTCCCGGCTGCGGCACTTCAACGGTGCCACTCCCCCGGCGAGTAACGCTCCCCAGCGGCAACAGGCCTTCTTCCATCCCACGGCCGCCGACGCAACCGGGCTCAAGGGAATCACAGTTCCACGCGCGCTGAAGAAGCGTCTGTTCTACACCCACGAGAAGCTGCGCTGGACCAACGGGCAGGGGGAGCCGCACCGCGCAGAAGCCCGCCAGTTCCTCATCCAGCATGGGCTTGTTCACCAGTTCAACGTCCAAACGCTGCTCAGTCACGTCCGACGTGAACTTCAGAACAGTCCATCCAATGAGGTACGCCGCCAAGTTCTGCGATTCGTCTTTCAGGTGCATCAGAACGTAAAAGGAACCAGCATTCCGGACGACCTCGGTCTTCACGTGCCTACCACCTCAGGCTCTCTCATAGAAGCCAAGACAGCGTTTTTTGGCAAGGGGTGGAGAACTGACTGTGGTGACGACTTGGCCACCGTCGTAGCGGAGGGACGCGACCTTTGCCACGACCTGAACAGCATCAAGACTCGGTTCGTGGCGGAACCGGAGACGTTCACCGGCCGTGACAATGGCACCCGCGAAGACTGGCAGAGGTTCCTGTCCATGATCGGCGTTCAGGACGGCCTGATCATGATCCATTCCGAGGTGAACACATGGCTCGATGCCCCCAGCAGCACGGACTTTGTTCGCTGGGCTCAGTTGCCCACCGACATAGCCAACCAATGGAATCCAGAGATTCAGCGGCAATCCCTCTGGCCACGGCGGCCGCGCTCCTCCTATTACGGCACCCATGCCTTTCGAATCCCTGGGCAGGGAGTAGCCACTGAGTTTTCGGAGGCTGGTCGATGCGCCTTCGCTCGCCTCCTCTTTCGTGGCCTCGCTCGCTGGAGTGACCAGCTATTCCAGTGCAGGTGGAGCAGCGGCACAGGCAGCAGGGAGCATCTCATGATCTTCCCTACACCAGCCGCCGTATTCCTTCGCAACTATTCGTGGCTCCCGGTTCGGGATCGCACCCGGAACATCTTGTTCGCCCGGCCATCCAACGTATGGCTCATACCCGAGGAAGCAGAAGGCCAGCTCGTTCCGCTCCCCGTCCCTGATCCCAAGCTCCGCGACCTGCTGCGAAACCGCACGGCACGATCACGCCTTCACGAACTCGGCATGCCCATCTGGGGCAATCAGGAAGACTGCGTTCGCGCCCTCGCCTCACTGGGACGTCTGGTTGCCGAGGGAGAAGTGGGATCCCATGACCGAAACGCGGTCGAGCATGCTAATCAACATGCCTGGCAGCAGTTGGCCGACCGGTCACGATTGTACGGCTACACCGATGCCGTCCTTGAACCGCTCCGTAAGTCCCCGCTACTGGTCGAGCGGGGCGAATCGCTGGACACCGTGGTTCCAGCGGAATTGACTGAAGAAAATGCGATCTACGTGAGCGAGGTGCACGACAATCTCATCGTCCGCTTCATCCGGGACATGACCAAGCCGCTCCTCGTCGTGCCCAAGGCGGCACAGCAGATATCTTTCCTGCTGGTCAAGCTCAGCCGCAGTGGGGTAAGGCAAGTGAGCACCACCAACCCGAGCGTGGAGATCGACGGGCAGAACCCGGAACAGACCGAACTCGGCGCACTGCTTACTGAGCAGATTCCGTGGCTCCCATACGCGCTCGGTGTGCTGGCCGAGCACCAGCAAGTGAAACCTGTAGAGCAGGAACTCATGAAGCTCGTCGCCACGGCGCGACGGATACGCCTGCATGGCTACGAATCCCTGATCATCACGCTCGATAACGAGGCCTGTCCACTGCCAGAGCGCCTGGCAGGAGTGCTGCCACTGCCGAACGAGGACAGTCCTCTCATCGCGGCTCCCGCGGACCTGGCTAACGACCTGACATGGGACGATGTGGCCAAACTCAGTTACGCGATTGCCGCTGTGCTGGACCGGCCAGACTTCACGCACCGTCTTAAGTCAGCCGCGCTCCAACTCAAGGATGCACCCTGCAACGTTGGCAATGTCCCCGAGCAGGTTCTCGCCGCCGCGCTTGACGTCGAGCTCATCCAGTACCGGGAGACGGTCAACCGAATCGATGGCTCACTGGCAGGAATCATCGAACGGCTCTATCCCTTGCTCGTGCACGTGCTCGGCATCGAACTCACCGATGATCTGCTCACTCCGCGTCCAGTCGATGTCGCCGCGCTCCAAGCGCTCCTCGCCAACCACGAAGACGCCCTGCCGCTGAACGCGACCGAGCTTATCCGTGCCGCACGCGCCGCCCGTGGCGTCGACGACTTGCGCGAGCGGACGGGGCTGGGCTTCGCCGAGCTCAACCAGACCCTTGCCATGCTCACCCCGACCTACCAGCAGATCAACCGAGGCGATGCACACGAGGATGCCGTCAGAAGACGTGTAGATCACCGAAGAACCGAACTCGTCGACCGACTACGGCTGGCGTTTCTGGCTGAATTCGATGCCCGTCGGCTCGTCGACGGCTGGCCCGACCTGCGTTCCTTAAGCTGGATCACCGCACCCGATGACTGGGCACTGACGGTCGAGGAAGCCGGCGTTGAATTGGTGGACACATACATCGACGCTTGCCTGGCTCACCGGCTCACCGGCCTGCCCGAGCCCCCGACAGGGGTCTCCCTACCTTCGCGCGACCGCCTCAACAGTGAGAATGCCATGGTAGTCCGGAGTGCGCTTCCCGAGATCAAAGCTTTAATCAGGGCAACCGGGCACATCGTGCCCGCGGCTGTCGATGGGGATGCAGCTAGCCTGCTGGATCTGCGCGGCGCACTGGATTTTCGCCACCTAACCAAGGACGACGTCGTGACCTGGCTCGTCGCTCTGGGCCATTGGCCTGCCGGTATGCCTGCCACTCTCCAGCCTGCGGCCCACGGTGTCACCACCGAGGGCCTGCGCGACCAGCGCACGACAGAAGACCAGATCCGCGACGCCCAGCTTCGCAAGCGGAGGATCGTCTCTGTTGCCGGCCAGGAAGTCGATGTCGCGTCCGGTAGTTACACGGGTTTGATCTCCGCGTTGCGAAATACAGTGGCGGCGAATCCGGTAATCATCAGCAGCGGCCTTCATTTCGCGAACCTGGAGGCTCCGGCCACAGGCCGTACCCGCAGCGGCGGGCGCGGAGGAGTCTTTGGCGGCGGTCGACAGGACCTTTCGCAGGAGCAGCGAGACGCGCTCGGCTTCATGGGCGAGTGGTACGCCTACGAATGGCTCCGCCGCTACTTCCCTGCCACCACTGAGGAGAGTTGGGTATCTTCCAACCGTCGGCATGTCTTCCCCGGCAGTCCTGGAGATGACAGCCTTGGATACGACTTCCTCGTCGGATCTGACAGCGAACCCTTCATGTTCGAGGTAAAGGCGACCAGGGGTGACGGTGGCCAGATCGAGCTGGGTGAGAGCGAAGTCCGTGCCGCACAACGATACGCGGGAAGCACGAGATGGAGCATCCTGGCTGTCCTCTGGATCGAGGACCCGGAGCGCGCCCGGCTCCTCCGGCTTCCAAACCCCTTCAGCGCCAAGGGTCGCAAGGTTTTCCGGACCGAGGGTGGCTCGATCCGGTTCTCGTATCGATTGGCTAATTGAGCCGACTGAACCGCCTCGATGCTCCGCCAGGGCTTCCGCCTTGGCGTTGGCGGGTGACTACCGGGGGCGACGCTTCGGAGGTTCGGGCCTGTCAGCGGCCCATCGCAGCAGCCGGAAGGCGCGTTCACTGAGGCGCGCGGAGCCGAACAGTGCTACTCCGATGATGAAGAGCCCGATGGTTGTCTGCAGGCTGACAATGGCCCCACAGAGGATGGGATGTACGACCCATGCGATGGCAGGCGCACCTGCAGCAGTAGTGGCAAGGGCGGCCAGACGGCCGTAGCGCGTCATCGTTCCTGACATGCTCCGATCCCAGTGCACAAGACCCTGTTGCGTCTCGAAACGAAGGCCAACTCGGGTAACCCAGGGTCGTTTTGGTTATCTACATACGAACCCATCATCGATGAGATCATCGTCAGTGTCGGTAATCTCGGGGCGCGTCTTCAAGCCAAGAACACCCAGATCGGCAGCAGGACAAAGCCGCCCTTGGGGTGAGGAAGGTGGGTCGGTGCCAGAGCAGGAGTCCCCAATCGCGCAGGGAGGAGAGATCTTCGCTGGCTACCTCAAACTAGCGCGCGAGGCAGCATGGAACCCGTCAGCCGCATGGCTGGCCCGCCACTCAGGTATCCCCTGTAGCACGGTGGAGAACCTGATCAACGGCCAACGTAAGCGTCTGCCGGACTGGACTGATCAGGTTGAGCCCTTGTTGAAGGCCTATCAACGCAAAGTACAAGACAATCAGCGAGAACATCCCGATTCCATTTTGGGTAGTCTCGCAGCCTGGAAGCAGGTTTATGACGACGCGCAGAACAACCGCCCGACTACCAGTCCGCTACCAGTGCATGTCGCTACGCAATCGACCGACCGAACAGACGTGCACAACAGCAACTGGGCGGAGAACGATTCCGTTCCGCACGGCCCGGGGCGGCCGATCAGGCAGGTGCGCCCATTAGACCTGGAAGTGCATCCGGCCATCGATGCTGGCGCGGCAGCCGCTGGCTTTGGGCCGTTACCCGCCTACATCGGCCGTGCTCATGATGTAGCGCTAGCCTCCGCGGTAGCGGGGGTGCAGCGTCTGCGCGATGTTCAGATGTGCGTCCTAGTTGGCGAGTCCTCCACCGGCAAGACACGCGCTTGCTGGGAAGCTATACGGGATTTGCCTGAGCCCTGGCGATTGTGGCATCCGCTGCGTCCAGACCGGCCCGAGGCGGCCTTAGCTGGCCTGGATAACGTTGGCTCACACACTGTCATATGGCTCAACGAAGCCCAGCACTACCTGCTCACCCCAAGCCCATTGGGAGAACAGATCGCCGCGGCATTGCGTGATCTATCGGCTACACCCGAGCGTGGCCCGGTCTTGGTATTGGCTACTTTGTGGCCTGCCTATTGGGACATACTCACCAGAATGCCTGCCCCTGGCTTGCCTGATCCCCACGCCCAAGCTCGTGAGCTTATCAAGAACCTCAGCATCCGCATCCCTACGTCCTTCACTGGCCCCGATCTTGCGGCTGCAATTCTGCGTGCCGATCGCGCAGGGGATCCGCGACTCACCGAGGCGCTGGCTCGCGCGCGAACCGGAGCGCTGACCCAATATCTTGCTGGCGGTCCCGCGCTGATCGAGCGCTATGAAAACGCCACCGTCGCGACTCAGGCGGTATTGCATGCTGCGATGGATGCCCGCCGGCTCGGACATGGGCCCGTCCTATCCCGGCCGCTGTTAGAAGAAGCCGCCGCCGGATACCTGACCGACGAGCAATGGGAGATGCTAGCCGATGACTGGTCAGAACAGGCGTTCGCCTACCTGACCGATCTACTGCCGTGTCGAGGAGCTCGCGCCCCGCTGAGCAGAATCAGACCTCGCCCTGGAGATCCCTCCAGGCAAGCGATGCCAAGCGAAGGTGACTTATTCTACCGCTTGGCTGACTTTCTGGAAGAATATGGTGCTCGCTCGCGGCGTTTGATCTGTCCTCCCTCAAGTTTCTGGCAAGCCTCCTCTCAACATGCATCACTCGACGATAGAACGACCCTTGCCGAGGCCGCTCGACGCCGTGGACGCTTGCGACATGCCGAGAAACTAGGGATGCCTTCAGACATACCTGATCGCAATGACTTAGAGTATCTTCGCAAGGCGAGTCGAGATGATAAACAAAAGAGAAATGCGCCACCGAAACCGCCTGGCCGCGCTTCAGTCAAGAGACATGCAACATGGTACCAAAGGCCGATGCAACAGCTATTAAGACCCCCCTCTCTTGCCGAAGCATCAGGAGGGACGAACATTCTGACGATTACGTTCGATTCCCAATTAGGAGACATTTCTACTCTCGAGCATCTCAGATGGGAGGCATGCGAGGCGGATCCGAAATATCTTGCCCACATGGAAAACAAATTTAGCCTCGACGAATGCCAGCAGTACACGCAAGCATATCGGTTGACATCCTGCACTGATAGCGAAGAGCCATTCCAGCTGGTAATAATACGTAGGACGCTATTTTCCGTCACACCATCCTTTAATCTTACTCACCACCACGAGGAGGATCGGGGCGTCCTCGCCGAGGCCCAGGGAAATTTCCTAATAAGTCTCGCCGAGACGTACGAGAAGCTCAGTGATCACCAATCCGTTGAGTTTATTTATCGCTTAGGCCTTAACGCTGACAGCATCCCCGTTATGAGGGAAGCTGCTCGCAAGCACTTGCGGGATGGGAATCCGACAGAAGCGATCACATTGTATCGCCGAGCCGCCAGCGCTAACGACATCGAATCAATACTTCAAGTAGTTCAGCTGTTGGAGCAGGAAGGAAAGAGAGCAGAAGCGAAGAATTACGCATTTGATATTGCCGATACAGGCAACTTGACGGCCCTAAAAAAGCTTATAGAGCTGACGGAGAGCACCGAGAATTTAGAAGAGCTCGACCAATTTGCGCATGAAGTCTTTGACGCTGGCTATGCCATGCTATTTCAATCTACACAAGCACTCCCATGGGTGTCTGATGCGTTTAGATTCGGACTAGAGGCAGATGGATCTGTCAGCCGTCCTTCATGAAAAACCGTTCTACGGGCTGAGCTGAAACCGGCTAACACGTCTCCTCTGGGCGGGATGGTGACGGTGCGATTGACACGCACTCAAGAACATCCAGGAGGATGGTTGCGCTGCCGCATAGTCGCAAGGCCTGAAGCGTCTACCGAACCGGAGCAACTCCAGTGCCGCGCGAGTATCGATGGATCTCGGCGATGCGCTCGGCCAGGTGCCCATCATGACCGCCCGAGAACCAGGGGCGCCCCGGCGACGTGCGTAGAAGGCGGCTCGGGAGACCTCCAGCAGCTCACATGTGCGCTTGACGTTGTGGCTGCCCTGCTTTTCCGCCTGAAAAGTGGAGGGTCATGCTTTCGTTGCTTCTAGTGCTTGATCTAACGGGCCCTGTGCTTCAGATTGCCTGCTAACAGGTGAGACGATGACCCGACTCGGCGAGTACGGGACATGCACGGGATGATCTCCCTAACGGCACGGACCGTCCAAGACGTTCGCGCAGCTCACGCCGCACGAGTCAACTGTGAGACCGCCGCTCTCCTAAAGCGGGTGTCGCATGTTCGAATCATGCCGGGGGCACCATCTTGACCAACCGTTAGCCCCTTGACCAGGGGCTTAGCGTGCGCTCCCCCAGTGATCACATGCAGTCGGGTGCCGTCGCGTGCAGCCATAGGTCAATGATCGGGGGACACATGGGGGACGATCTTGAAGGAGTTTCCCCGGGTCGACCATGACTCTCGCCTTCTCCGGACGCAGCTTCAAGAAACTGGACCTTGATCCGCTCCGCTTCTAATGCATCTTCGTCGGCGACATTTGTCGGTGCCGTGGTGTGTCCTTCAAGTCACCTTTGAAGGGAGTTAGAGCATGTATGAAGACGAGTCGTCGTTGCACGATGCGGCCGAGGAGGGTTCACCCGAGGAGGTCGCGGAGTTGGCCGGTCGCATGGAGAATGTCGACGCCATGTACGAGGGACGAACCGCTCTCTGGGTCGCTGTGTACGAGGGTCGCCACGACAACGCCCGCGCCCTGGTGTCCGCGGGGGCTGACCCGTGGAGGCCGATGATGAGCGGCTGGTCACCCGGGCGTCTCAGCCTGGCCGGCCCGGAGCCCGGCCTGTTCGACCGCCCCATCGGAATGAACGGGCTGTCGAATGACGAAGTCGCCGCGGTAGCGGAGGCCGAGCGCCTGAGGGCGACGCTGGGCGATCTCTATTACGACGGCACAGGGCTGGCGTGTGTGGCCGGGATCGACGCGGCCGAGGCGACGCGGCGGCTAGAAGCCACAGTCGAGATCGCCGACCCCGAGGAGTTCCTCAACGAGATCGACCCTTTCAGCGAGGAGTCGATGGCCTTCGTCGGCGTTACCGACGTACCCGGTGGCTGCGTCGTCACCCAGCCATGGGGGTACATGCCGCAGACGCCCGGCGTCAGCAAGCGCTTGTCCGTAGGTACCGTCTGTTACGGCCTGTACGCCAACCCCAAGAGCGGCAACCAGGGCAGCATCGTTCGCGACGGTGAGATCGTCGGTTGGGACCTGCATCCCGGCGGAACTCCCTGGGAGGAGGACGGGCCGCTGGAGGTCCTGTTCTCCTACCTTTACCGGTACCGTGCGGTCGCCTATTCCTGTGCCTACGCCGGCCTGCGGTTGACTGACGCGCGTGCAGTCACCGGGCCGCCCGACGTGTGGCTGCGTCTGCCGGAACGCGACTACTGGCGCTGACCTCACGTTTCCCGTGGAACGCGAAGAATTCGCGGAGCCGGTCAAGGGATGGCGAACCCATCCGCCTATTCGTGTCACGGTTGGTCTTGTAATCCTGGCTCTCCCGAACATCCTGCCGTGCCGCGCTTAGCCACTGCGGGTTGTCCTTGAAGTGGTCGCCTAGAGCCTGTTTCAAAGGCAGGTGAGCCAGTCGTTGATGGCGGCGATATGGATGGTGGCCTGGTAACGGACGGCGAGCTTGTCGTATCTGGTGGCGAGAGCGCGGTGGCGCTTGAGCCGGTTGATACCGCGCTCCACGGTGTTGCGATCGCGGTAGTCGATCCGGTCGAAGGCCGGAGGCCGACCGCCTCGGCTGCCGCGTCGTAGCCGTCCTTGAACCCGGTCGGCCGGTTCGGGAATCGTGGCGCGGATACCGCGCCGGCGCAGGTGAGAGCGGATGGCTTGGGAGGAGTAGGCCTTGTCCGCCCGTACCCGGTCCGGACGGGTCCGCGGCCGTCCCGGCCCTACTCTGGGCACCTTGATGGCGGCCATGACCGCCTCGAACTGCGGTGCATCTCCGCGCTGGCCGGCGGTCAGGACCAGCGACAACAGTTTCTGGCCCTGCTCGCACGCCAGGTGCAGCTTGGTCGACAGGCCACCGCGAGAGCGGCCCAGCGCGTGATCGCCGGGTTCGGTCTCCACCCCGCCGGGCGGCTCGGCCTGCCGGTCTGCTGTCCTTGATGCCCCGGCCGCGTGCTGGTGGGCTCGGCAGATCGTGGAATCGACTCCCACCTGCCAGCCGATCAGCCCTTGGGCATCGCCGGCGGCCTGCAGGCCGCACACGATCTGCCGCCAGGTACCTGAGCGCTGCCACCGGCGAAACAAGGAGTACACCGCCTGCCAGGAGCCATAGCATTCGGGCACGTCCCGCCACGGTGCTCCGACCCGTACCCGCCACCGGATCCCGTCGATCAGCTGTCGTTTGGTCCACCGCGAGGGCCGCCCCGGCCTCTTGGCCGCCGGCAGCAGCGGTTCCAAGGCCGCCCATTGCGCATCGGTCAGATCGAACCGCCGCGTCACCGCTAGGGTGGTCACGAGATCTCCGGTGTTCAGGTTCTTCTTGGTCGTTGAACCCTCTACCGGAGATCTCTTTATTTAGCGATCGTTACACACCGCTACATACCGGACTTCGAGACAGGCCTTAGGCCGCCCCAAAACGACGAAGGCCCCGGAACAGCCCGGGCCCATGGAGCAGCATTGTCGATCATTCTCCTAGGGCGCGTATTGGGTCGTGATCAATCTGTTGATTCGCCCTCGTGATGAGATCTGGACCGGTAGATCTTGTTGCGTGACGCGAGTGCAACTGACGGACGCGGAGTGGGAGTTAATCGGGCCGTACCTGCCGATCGGCGAGTATGGCCCGTATCCCGAGCGGTTACGGCAGCAGTTCGAGGGGGTGATCTGGCGGTTCAGGACCGGCGGACAGTGACGGGAGATGCCGCAGGAGTTCGGTGCCTGGTCGACCGTCCACAACCGCTTCCGGCAATGGCGTGACGCCGGCGTCTTCGAGGCCCTGCTGGAGGGCCTGATCGCGGAGGCAGCCAAGCGGGGTGCGGTGGACCTGTCCCTGGTCGGCGTCGACTCCACCACCGCGCGTGCTCACCACGACGCGGCCGGGATGCACCTGGGCGAGGACGTTCTCGGCGTCCTGGAGAAGGCAGCCGCCGAGGAGGAGTGGGCCCGGTCAAAAGGGGCGGTCTCGAAGAACAAGACGGACAGGACGCCGAGATCGATCCCGAGCGGGAGGAGCGACGACGTATCCGGCGTCGGCGGAAACTCCGGCTGAAGGCCGCCCTGCTGGGACGCTCCAGGGGCGGGCAGAGCAGCAAGGTTCACCTGGCCGCCGACCGCAAGTGCCGCCCGCTGGCGTTCGTGCTGACCGCAGGCCAGGCCGCGGACAGCCCGCAGTTCATCCCCGTGCTGGGGAAGATACGCATCCGCATGCCCGTCGGCCGCCCCCGCACCCGGCCGGACGCGGTCGCCGCCGACAAGGCCTACTCCTCCCGCGGCAATCGGGCTCACCTGCGCAGACGCGGCATCAAGGCAGTGATCCCGGAGAAGAAAGACCAGGCCGCCAACCGGAAGAAGAAGGGCTCCGCAGGCGGTCGGCCTGTCAGTCACGACGCCGACCTCTACAAGGAAAGGAACACCGTCGAGCGCCTGATCAACAAGCTCAAGGCCTGGCGAGGCGTCGCCACCCGATACGACAAGACCCCAGGCAGCTACCTCGCCGGCCTCCATCTGCGCGCCTCAATGATCTGGGTCAAGCACCTCACCCGGACCACCACTTGATCACGACTCGATACACGCCCTAGCGCTTCATCGATCTTGCTGTTGGCGCGGCTGTGCTGTCCTTCGATGCACTTGGCGTAGACCCTCAAGAGCACGTCAACGCTATGACCGGCCCGTCGAGTGATTTTGAGATACCCTGCAGATTTCAGGCTTCTGTCAGCTTATGTAGCTGACTGTCCGGAATCTGCAGGGCAGCTCAAGCCTGCCACAGCTGCATCGACTCAGAGCGCTGCCAACGCGTGTAATCCTCGCGCCGCCCCCGAGGAATGAGGTGCACCAGACCATGACGCATCAGCACCCAATGCACTGCTACCCGGGACGGGACGAGACCGTACCGGGACAGGGACGACGGGTCAGCTCTCACACCAGCCGGCGAGCACCCCGGCGAGGGTGGTTACGCCGCAGCTCGCAGAGTCCGTAGAAAGCCACAAGAAACCCGCTCATTGGACTGCCGGTGTGATGACGGGCCTGGTCAAGTCCATGGTGGTAGTCCACTAGCAGAATCCTCACCGGCCTTTGCTGACGCCGTTTCTTTACGCACTTGGCGGACAATCGCCGCGGTGCCGATGACGGCGGCGGTGGCGCCGGCCGCGGCGCTCCTGGCCTCCTTGACCGGCAACCGCCTGCCGGCCACGGTCGTCCTCTTCTCGCGCAGTTGCAACAGCTGCTCGAACGCGGCCTCGTTGGTCCACAAGGGCTTCCAGTCGGCCTTGCACAGAGCCGCGCAGTCGGCGACCCACGGGTAGACGATGTAGTGCCGGTCGGTCGCGGACTCAGGTACGGACGCCTTGACGTCGAGACGAGTGTGTTTCGCCAACTGAGGAAGTCCGCCGCAGTGAAACCCTGAAGGCTACCGACTGACTACTTTCCTCCTGAAACCAGAATTGGAAGCCCGGGGCCTGGCAAGCTACTCGCATGGGCTCACGAACAATGTGCTCGATCCTGGCCGCATTTCTCCTGCTGACCGGGTGCTCGGCTGCGGACAGTAAGAATCTCGCCCAGTCCAAGTCCAAGTCCAAGCCTACGCCGGAACGCAGCTGTTCGCTCTTTCAGGGTTCCACCCTGGCCCCCACGCCGCCGCCGCTGCCGTTCGGAGGTGATGTGCGGCTGGTTCACTACAACGCCTATCCCTACAGTGACGGATTCTCCAGCGTGGTAGCGCTGCGCGACGGCACCGCGTACGCGGTCGGACAGCGGCAGTTCCCCGCCCCGAACCGCCCCGATGGGCCGCACGAGCCTTGCGGGTCGCTCCGCTGGAGTTCGTTCGTGTTGCGGTGGGACGGCACGAGCTGGCAGGAGATGCCGGCGCCTGAGCGGGTGGTGGAGCCGCGGCACGTCACCGCCACCTCCGATGGCCACATCTGGGTGTTCGGCATCTGCATGGACCCCTCCGCGAACGGTGGCGGGCGCGGCTGCGTGACGCACTGGGACGGGACCGCGTGGACCGCCTCCGAGTTCCAGATCGAGGACACGCAGTTCGCGGGCGTCGCCGCGTTCGCCCGCGACGATGTCTGGACGGGCACCTACGACATGCTCCAGCACTGGGATGGCGAGCGCTGGCAGGCACGGCGACCGCCCTTGCACATCGGCGCCTTGGAAGGAACGGGATCCGGCACCCTGTGGATCGCGGGAGAAAAAGACGGCCATCCCGCGCTTGCCCGATGGACCGGCCGTGAATGGAGGTCGGTTCCCCGGCCGCCCATTCCTCGCGTGTACAAGGACCAAGGTGAGACGCGCGTGCTCGACATTGCCGTCGGCGACCAAGGGGAGGTGTGGGTGCTCAGCTCGATGTACTGGATCTGCGGTGAAGAGGAGATGACGTGCACCAGACCGGTGCTGATGAAATGGGACGGCTTCCGATGGACGGTCAAGGTCATGCCCGAAGAATCCTCCATCGGA
Source organism: Streptosporangium longisporum (assembly GCF_039534895.1). NCBI lineage: Bacteria > Bacillati > Actinomycetota > Actinomycetes > Streptosporangiales > Streptosporangiaceae > Streptosporangium > Streptosporangium longisporum. Next base: position 290,287 of record NZ_BAAAWD010000014.1, read on the forward strand.
AGCATCGTCTCTGACGGCGCCGGCGGCCTCTGGGCGAACGCCTCCCGTAACCTGACCCACTTCACCGGTGGGGAGTGGGAAAATCACCCGATCACCCGTGGACCCTTGGGCGGCCGGACGGTGGCACAGCTCGCCCGGCGTCCCGGGGCGGCGACGGTATGGGCCGTCGGCCAGGACGGGACCGAGGACGAGAAGATGCCGTTCTCAAACGGCATCATCTGGAAAATGGACCCGTAGACAGTGCTCCCACGTACCCAACCCCGACGGCTTGCCACCATGTCTCTCGCTGGGCACCGGATCCGACCGGCAGAAAAGCGCCCTTGACCAGCAGAAACCCTGGTCAAGGGCTTCTTGGCGTGTCCGGGGCCGCACGACTGTCAGCGATCGTTGGCCACTGCCCCTTCCCGATGCTGCATGATCCTCTGGGCCCGCGTCCGTCTTGACGCGTGCGATGCAAAAGCTTGGACACCGACGGCGATACTCCGGAACCGAATCCGTGCAGAGGTGGAGAGCCGAGGGTCCCGTCACGAGCGCTTCGGCGGCACCGGAAGCGAGGGGCGCGCCCCGGTCTCACACGCGGACGGCGCGACGGCCGACGACAGCCATGGTGGTGGTCACGGAAGAAGTCCTCGGAAGCTCATCAGGGTGCTCTTCGTCGTGATCCCGTACGCGACTCGCTCGTCGATCCCGTACCTCATCCGCTTCGAACATCTCACACTCAGACGCGCACCTCCGCGGTGTGGGCGTGTCCGCGGCTGCCCCTCACCTCCACCTTGAGCGCGGTCTTGGCCCTGCGCACGCTGCGGTCGCTTTTCTCGATCGATCTCACCGGCCAGGGCAGTGTGATCTTCACCTCGTCGGCGGTCCTGGACGGGTCGGAGAGCGCGAGCCGTACCCGCTTGTCTGCGTGGTGGACCAGCAGGGTGCAGGGGCCGTCGACGGTGAGCGGGCCGTCGGGGGTCTCGACGGTTCCCGCGCGCCAGAAGACGGCGGCGGTCATGCCGTCGCGTGAGATGGCCTGCACCGCCGCGGAGTTGGCGAGGATCTCGATCCGCCCGTCGTAGGCCTCCATCTGCGTGACGGAGGCATCGGGCAGTACGGCGTAGGCGTAGCGCGCCTTGCGGGGGTCGACGCCGTGGTCGATGAGGATCGTCGTGTAGTGCCTGGTGACGGGAGACGTGTCCCCTCCGGTGGTGGCACCCTTGTCGATGTCCCGCCAGCGGCCGGTGCGCTTCTTGCGGATCACCTTCGCGTCGGCGCCGTCGAGCAGCGCGTAGCCGGCCACACCGTCCAGGTGGATCCATCCGTCGCCCCGGGTCAGCGGCGGATGCCGGTCGTGGGTGTTGCGGTTCTCCACGACGGTCTCGATACGGCGGCCGTCGGAGGCGGTGATGCCGGCGCCGAGGGCGATCACCGCGTCGTCGAGCAGGAACCACGCCTTCCTGGCCCGCAGCGAGGAGCCGCCGGCGATGAGTCTCATGGCGGCCACGCCGTACTCGCCGTCGAGCGCCACGCCGCCCGCCCACGGGGTGGGAGGCAGACGACGGTGGTCGTGCGGGAGATCGGCGCGCCTGCGGGTGTCGACCGTCGTGCCCGGCAGCCGGTACGGGTCGATCGTGGGCCACAGGTCGTCGTTCCAGTGGGTGAGGTCGCCGGTGTAGAGGTAGGTCATGCCGTCGCCGGTGTACCAGCCGTGCAGGTTCTCCCGGTTGATGGCCTCGGCGGCGCCGATGCGCCGCGAGCTCATTGCGATCGCGTACGCCCAGGTGGGGCGGCGGTGCACGACCCGGTCCATGTCGGCGAAGACGTACGTGCCCGTCGTGCGCGGGCCGACGGGCACCGACGGGTCGGCCAGCAGGGCGGTGGCCCTCGCGATGCTCGCCGGCGGTGCGAGCGTGCCGTAGGGGGTGGCCTGGTTGCGGGTGAGCCAGCCTTTGACCAGCGGTCGCCAGCGCCGGGCGTGGCGCTCGGGTGCCGTCTCCAGCAGGGTGAGGACGGCCTCGACCGCCTTCTGTCCCGAGTGGTGGTCACGGTGGCCCTGCACCGAGATCTGCCGGCCGCGTACGCAGTCCATCATCAGCCCGTCGAAGACGAAGGGCACGAACGAGCGATCCACGAGGTCGTAGACGTTGTCGATTCCGGTGATCTCCCACGGTGACCCGGAGAGCATGGCGATCAGCTTGGCCACGCTCTCCAGGTAGTCCACACCGTAGCTGCCGGTGTAGGGGTACACGTCGTGCTGGATGAACGATCCGTCACGGTAGAAGCCGTCGCCCGGGCCCCTCGTCGGCCGTAGAAGGTCGGAGACGGCGTTCCTGGCCCGCTTGACGAGGCGGGCGTCGTGGGTGAGCAGCCCGCGCATCGCCACCGCCATGGCCTTGCCCGCACGGTTGGCGCCGGTCTCGACGACGCCGGGGTGGCTGACGCGGCGCTCCGGGTCGGGGCACCAACGGCGCAGGGGGCGCAGCCAGCGTTCGATGCGGTCCGGGGGCAGGCCGTCGTACAGCAGGGCGCAGGTGTCGGTCAGCGCGCGGGGGACGCCGATCTCCCACCAGAACCAGTTGCTGCCCCGCCGGTCGAGCCCTTCGTGGTACGCGTGCTCGTAGAGGAAGTCCAACGCATTGACAGCGGTCCGGGCGACCTGGCCGTCGTGGTGCATGGCGGTGCCCGGCGTGGCCCAGGCCAGCGCCAGGGTGCGCATGCGGTTGTAGGAGCGGTTGAAGTTGCCCGTCCGGGGGTCCGACAGCGACAGGTCCGGCCACAGGCTCGGGCGATCGGCGGCGGGCCTCAGCTTGCGCAGCACCGCGTTGGCCGACCCCTCGAGCATCCGTGCCCTGTCGGTGTACGTCCTGTCGGTATGAACGGAGTCGTACGACCCTCCGGCCAGCAGGCTCACCCACCGCTCGCGCGCGGCGTCGAACGTGGTGGCGCCGGCCGCCTCGGCCGGTCTCTCCCACAGGGCGAGACCGGCCACTGCCGCGGCGCTCAGCAGGGCGGACCGCCGGCTGAGGGGGTGGGTCATAAAGCTTCTTCCGGCAACAGGGCAGGTATCAGACGAAAAGATCATAAGTCGGCATGCAGGTGGATCATCCGGCTCTTCTGACGGCGAGTGGGTGTACGAACGTCGCCGGGAACGCGCGGTACCCGGCTCGGGCGGTGACAAACCGGACCGATCAGCCGATGGTGTCTCACCGGCCGGAGCATCCCGAGCTGCCCGCTTACCTGACCGAACAAAGAGCCTCAAAAGCGGTGGAAGTCGCTCCGTAGCCATTCCGGAGGACCCGAAGAAACGTCAGGTAAGGTCCGACCGATTGTACGCTTTGTGGTCCTCTGCGCGACTCCTGGGGTACGGATCAGGTTGTGGTCGAGAGACGGTCCGGGAGAGGTCTTACGCCGGATCATCGCTGGGCGAAACCGGCGACCGGCGGGACAGCTCTCAGGAGTGCTGTCATAGCGGGTGGGGCCGGCCCACCGTGCCCGGTGGGCGAACGCCAAGTCATGCTCCGGAAAACGCCGGGGCTCTGGCCGCGGCCGGGAACGGGACCGTCCGGGATCACGGTGGCCCCTCGGGGTGGGCCGCCGCCGACGATTCTCGTCGTCAGTCGCGCTTGCGTGCCGTGAGGAGGAGGTACTCCCACTCCATCACCGTTCCTCCCTCACCGTGCAGGTGGCGGCGGGCCAGTTCGGTGAGGGCGTGGTCCAGGGCGGCGACCCGGTCGGGGTCCCCTGCCATCCCCCGGTAGACGGCGACGGTCGGGCCGTAGTTGGCCTTGAAGTAGTCGAGGAACGCGCCCGGGTGAGTGAACCGGTCGACCGTGACCGTCTGACGGCGTGCGACGACATCGGTGACCGCGTCCCCGAGCAGCGTGCGGACGTGATCCTCGCTGCCCCACAGCGGAGGGGGTTGCGCGCCGGGCGGAGGCGGGGGCGCGTACGGCTTCATCGTCGCGAACATCTGTCCGACGAACCCCTCCGGCGTCCAGCTGAGCAGGCCGATCGTGCCGCCCGGACGGCAGACCCGGACCAGTTCGCCGGCGGCGGCCCGGTGGTGGGGGGCGAACATGACCCCGAGACAGGACATGACCGTGTCGAACTCGCCGTCGGCGTACGGCAGGGCCTCCGCGTCGTCCTGTCGCCACTCGACCTCCGCGCCGCGCCGCGCGGCCAGGGCCCGTCCCGCCTCCAGCAGTTCCGGGGTCAGGTCGCCGGCCACCACGCTCGCCCCGGCCAGCGCCGCGGGAATGGCGGCGTTGCCCGACCCGGCGGCCACGTCCAGAACCCTGTCCCCGCGTCCCACCCCGCACGCCTCGACCAGGATCGCACCCAGCTCGGGGATGATCTCGGCGGCGACCGCGGGGTAGTCGCCCAACGCCCACATGGCGCGGTGCCTGGCCTTCAGCGCACGGCCGGCCTCTGACGCCTCGCCCGGTACGTTCATCGTGCTTCTCCCTCATCGTCGCGGTGGACTGGGATCGACGGTAGGGAGGGACGGATCCGCCATCCAGTACACGATCTGTACCGGCACCCGGCCGGTTGTCGCCGACGTTCGCGGCGGCTGACTTTAGACTGCGGAGCGTGGGCTCCTCCTATCACCAGTTCTGCCCGGTCGCCAAGGCCGTGGAACTGCTCGACGAACGCTGGACGCTGCTCGTCATCCGGGAACTGGTGTGCGGGACCGAGCGTTTCAACGAACTGCGTCGCGGTCTGCCGCGCATGTCCCCCACGTTGCTGTCCCGGCGCCTGCACCGGCTCACCCATGCCGGCATCGTGGAGAGGCGCGTCGAGGACAACGACGTGCGATACGTGCTGACCCAGGCCGGCCACGAGCTGCGACCGGTGATCGAGGCGCTCGCCGCCTGGGGCGTCCGCTGGATCGGAGAGCTGGGCGACGAGGACCTGGACCCGAAGCTGCTGCTGTGGGACATGCACCGCAACGTCGACCGGACCGCCGTTCCGGACGGGCGGACGGTCGTCGAGTTCCGGTTCCCGGACGTGCCACCCGGCAGCCGCCACTGGTGGCTCGTGATCACACGTGGCGAGGTCGACGTCTGCGACACCGACCCCGGTCACGCCGTGACCGTGACGGTGACCGCCGGCCTGCGCAGCATGGTCGAGGTCTGGCGCGGCGACCTGAGCTGGCCGGACGCGCTGCGTGCCCACGCGGTCGAGGTGCAGGGCCCCGAAGCGCTACGCCGCGCCGTGCCTCTGTGGTTCGCACTTCCCGACTGGGCCTCCGTGCCCCGGCCCTTAGCTTTTCGCCCCTCGGCGACCGCAGACGGCTCGATGCCACCGTAGGACCGCTGTATGTCGGCATGTCAGCGGTCACGGAACATGCACGCAATCGTCTTGACGCTACCTGCACCGGCGAGGCCGCCGATGACAAGGTGAGGCGCCTAAGGCCTGTCTCGAAGTCCGGTATGTAGCGGTGTGTAACGATCGCTAAATAAAGAGATCTCCGGTAGAGGGTTCAACGACCAAGAAGAACCTGAACACCGGAGATCTCGTGACCACCCTAGCGGTGACGCGGCGGTTCGATCTGACCGATGCGCAATGGGCGGCCTTGGAACCGCTGCTGCCGGCGGCCAAGAGGCCGGGGCGGCCCTCGCGGTGGACCAAACGACAGCTGATCGACGGGATCCGGTGGCGGGTACGGGTCGGAGCACCGTGGCGGGACGTGCCCGAATGCTATGGCTCCTGGCAGGCGGTGTACTCCTTGTTTCGCCGGTGGCAGCGCTCAGGTACCTGGCGGCAGATCGTGTGCGGCCTGCAGGCCGCCGGCGATGCCCAAGGGCTGATCGGCTGGCAGGTGGGAGTCGATTCCACGATCTGCCGAGCCCACCAGCACGCGGCCGGGGCATCAAGGACAGCAGACCGGCAGGCCGAGCCGCCCGGCGGGGTGGAGACCGAACCCGGCGATCACGCGCTGGGCCGCTCTCGCGGTGGCCTGTCGACCAAGCTGCACCTGGCGTGCGAGCAGGGCCAGAAACTGTTGTCGCTGGTCCTGACCGCCGGCCAGCGCGGAGATGCACCGCAGTTCGAGGCGGTCATGGCCGCCATCAAGGTGCCCAGAGTAGGGCCGGGACGGCCGCGGACCCGTCCGGACCGGGTACGGGCGGACAAGGCCTACTCCTCCCAAGCCATCCGCTCTCACCTGCGCCGGCGCGGTATCCGCGCCACGATTCCCGAACCGGCCGACCGGGTTCAAGGACGGCTACGACGCGGCAGCCGAGGCGGTCGGCCTCCGGCCTTCGACCGGATCGACTACCGCGATCGCAACACCGTGGAGCGCGGTATCAACCGGCTCAAGCGCCACCGCGCTCTCGCCACCAGATACGACAAGCTCGCCGTCCGTTACCAGGCCACCATCCATATCGCCGCCATCAACGACTGGCTCACCTGCCTTTGAAACAGGCTCTAGCAGATTCCGGACAGTCGGCTGCATAAGCTGACAGAAGTCTGGAAGAGGTAGGCACGTGACGAGACGTCGCAGGCAGTTCTCACCCGAGTTCAAGGAAGAAGCCGTCCGTATGGTGCTGGAGGGTGATCGCACAGTCGCGGCGGTGGCCCGGGAGTTCGGCATCAACGCCAGCACCTTGGGCAGTTGGGTGACTCGGCATCGGGTTGTGCACGGCCCAGATGAGCAGCCGGTCTCCGGGCCGGAGCGGGCCCGGATCCGGGAGCTGGAGCGAGAGAACGCCGAGCTGCGAGAGAAGCTGGCGTTCTTGAAAAAAGCAGCCGCCTTCTTCGCGGCCGAGAGTCGATGACGCTCGCCAAGTACGAGCTGATCGATGCGGAGAAGGCCCACCACGCCATCGCCCGGATGTGCACCTGGCTGAACGTGTCCCGCTCGGGCTACTACGAATGGCGCGAGCGGCCGGCCTCGGCCACCGCGCAACGCCGCGCGTTGCTCACCCAGCTGGCCGCCGAGGTCTTCGCCGACTCGCACGAAACCTATGGCTACCGGCGGGTCCACGCCGCCCTGCTGCGCCGGGGCGAGCACTGCTCGGCCGAACTGGTCCGCGCGTTGATGCGCACCCAGGGCCTGGTCCCGGCCCAGGTGCGGGCGTTTCGGCCCACCACCACCGTTCAGGGCGACTTTCGCGGCATCCCCGACCTACTCGGCCGCGACTTCACCGCAACCCGGCCGGGCACCAAGCTGGTCGGCGACATCACCTATATCCGCACCTGGGAGGGCTTTTTGTATCTGGCCACCGTGATCGACTGCCACAGCAAAGCGGTCCTAGGCTGGGCGATGGCCGACCACTACCGCACCGACCTGATCAAGGCCGCGATCCAGATGGCCGCCGGCACCGGCCTGCTCCAGCCCGGAGCCATATTCCACGCCGATCGCGGCTCGAACTACACCAGCAACGAGTTCGGCCGTTTCCTGGCCGGGTTGGACATCCGCCGCTCGGTCGGCCGCACCGGGGTCTGCTACGACAACGCGATGGCCGAGTCGTTCTTTGCCGCGCTCAAGAACGAATGGCTGCACCGCTTCGTCTTCACCACCCGGGCCAAGGCAAGACGGCAGGTCATCCGCTACATCGAAGGGTTCTACAACCGCCGGCGCCTGCATTCGGCGCTCGGCTACCGGCCGCCCCTGGAAGTACTCAACGAGTCCCTTTCAACCCCAGCAGCCGCATAGGCTACGCCCATAAGACGGCTGTCCGGAATCGCCGTGGCCCCTCAAGGCGACGGCTCCACGCCATCGTCGCGGCAAATGATGCGATGGGCCTGCCCTGTGGGGACATGTCAGTCACCATGCCTTCATGGAAAACCCACTTTTAGCGGCCACGCAACTCATCGAGTCTCTTGCGCCGGGCGGCCGTCCCGCACCCATCCGAACTCCGCTCGATCACGATGAGTGCACATGGTTTCTCGGGGCCGTTACCGCAGGGATCATCAACTTCGGCGGGTGCCCACCGGGCTGCTTTCGCCTCAAGAAACGGGGAGAGACCGGCCCTGATCACTTTGATACACCGGCAGGAAAACCACGCCACCTGTTCTCCAAGCCCACGGGTGACACCGCGTGGCTCAATCGTGAATACATCCCGCACATAGCGGCCTATGCTCTGGCCATCGAGCATTACGGGTACAGCAAGATCCATAGCTCCTTCTCCCTGTATCGGTCCTTTTCACGAGACCTGATCTCGAAAAAACAGGGGCAGAGTTACGAGACCGATGCCGAGTTCTACAGCCACTCGGGCGACATCCACCTGAAGATGGAAGCCAAAGCCAGCGCTATGCAGACCGCACGCCTGGTAAGGGAGATCGAGGAACACGGCCAGCTGACCGCCTTGCCGCAGGCGGCGGCAAAGGAAGTCGAGTATGTCCTTGGTCTTTCACCCGCCTATCTGTGGATCGTGGGGCCGGGGAGCATAGATCCGCCACGCCACGTATACGCGGTCACCGTGAACGGCACCAATGCCGCCTTCACTCCTCTTAACGATCTCCCTGAACCACCCGACGCGGTGACGTAGGGCCTTCGAAAATTATGTAGTGGTCGTCGACCGACATGATCAATCTATTGAGTGGCGCGTGTGCCCGGCTGGACACTTCGGTCGGTCCGGGCGTGCATCGCCCGCATGCGTTCGTAGTCAGCAGGTGGAACAGTCCAAGTCGTTGCGGCTCAAGTACCACATCTCCTCGACGGTCTCGCCCACGCTCACGCCGAGGGATTGGCGTATGTAATTCCGAACGGCACGCTGATCCCCACCGACCGCTGCACCGAGCAGGCACTCAGCGCAAGGACGAATTCACCGATACCCGACGCTCCGGCAAGACTCACACTCACGCCGACGACCTGCAGGCACTGTCGGCACCCAGTGGACTGCCATTGTGGGTCGCCGAGGCCAAACCTGGTTGCCTACACGACCGGATCGCCGCCCGCACACATCCTGGATGCGCGAGACCTTACCGATCAAGAAGGTGCTGCTGCTTTTGTACTCGCATGGCCTGCCCTCGAGCGGTTTCAGCAAAGAACGCCACCCCGTCACCCCGTCATCCTGTCACCCGGGCCTTGATATCTGGTCGCACCACTCGTCGGGGTTGAGCCCCGGCGCGTACGCGTGAAGAACGGACGCCGCCCTCAGTGCGCGTGAGGACGTCACCAACCGCGGCGGCGAAGACGACCTTGCGCCGGTTCAAACCGTGAACGTGGCGGCCGCAAGCCACGGCTTGTCAGCGGCTTCCTCAGCGGTGTTCACCGGAACCACGACGTACGGACCCTGAGGTGTTCGCATCACGCCCATCTTCCAGGGGAACCGCTCACGCACCTCGGTCTTGTCGAAGAACTCCTCCGAATGACCTTCAACACCACTGACTCGGAATCCGATGTCATGCCGTAAAACACCTGGCCTATGCCCCCGCTGTCAAGCCGATCGCGCAACACGACGCCTCGACCTGTTCGAGGATCGGGAGGCCTCAGTGGATCCGCGCTCATCGCCTCATCGGCAACGCCAAACTCGATCTTGCCGATCGGTGTCGGAAGGATCGCATACCGCACACCAGCGAACACGGCACGGATCCACAGACACAAGGGTATCCCTTGTGCACTTAGTTCACGCTACGCTTTACTTGTAGCGCACGCTTACCTCCGGCAGGGAACACGCGATGACCTTGTTCTACGAGCGCGTCTCGCATGACCCCTATGGCGATCACCAGTCGATCCTCTACGAAGACCCCGACTTACCAACAGCTTTCCGTACGCAGAGACGAAGCGTCTTGAACACAGCGTCGTTCCCAGAGGAGTCACCTGATGATCGCCGCCAGCCGACCGTGCCGTTCATCAATACCTCCGTCACTCCGGCCAAGAAAGGGAAACCTGCCGGTCAACGGGATCGGCGTCTATCAGGCAAGGTGTCACTGTCCGCCGAAATCTGCCTGATCATCGCTCGGGTCAGCAGCAAAGCCGAAGCCGGCACCGCAGTCGTGCTCACCCGATGGAAGACCACGTTCCGTCGAAGGCAGGCTAGGAGAGTGGCTCGGAAAGGTCGCAGAGCAGCGTTCGAGGAGAAGGTCTTCGCCATCCGGTCACCGGAGCGGAGCATGTCGCCAGATCGGGTGACCGAGACGCTGGGCGTGAACCGTGAATGGGCGTCCCGATGGGAACGCCACGCACGGGAGAGCGGTACCGAGACGCTGCGGATCAAGAAGACCCCGGGCCGACAGTCGCCATGCACCACAGCACGCTCCGACCGTGAAAGCGTCCCGGCATCGTCCGGACCTTCTTCCCCGACCCACGCCTGGCCCACATCGATCCGTAGCGCCGACAACCCTAGACCGGTGATCGACACAGTATCGGACAAGTACACATGCCACAGAAAACCTAATTAACAACTTTATAGGTACATAAGTTGCGAAAGGTGCCATCGTTCCACCAGGAAGCGTCAACCACAGGAACATTGTTCCACTCTCACGAAAATTTAAATACACCTTTGGGATAAGTCGGACAAGCGACCATATATCCACACTGATAACCATCTAAAACCTGGCCCTCACATATTCCAGGGTGTAGCTTCTAACAGCTTCACATCGATGACTCAAGGCGCTTAATCCGTGATAAATGATCAAACTCCCACCAGGTGGCCCATTGGCACCCTCATGGCAAGGCTCAGCCCAGAGGAGCGAGCGGAACTTCTGGCTCTCGTGCCGCCGTCCCCTCGGCAGGCCGGCGAGCCACTCATATACCAAGGAGATCGCGAGAGATCCGAGGTCTATCTGCTGAGGTCCATGCCAGGTCAGCGGCTCACGGCGTGCGTAAAGGTGACGGCCTACCTCGAATCAGGCGGAGCAGCCATATTAGGCATCCGCGTCAGCGGTGACGTGGTCGGCGAACTGGCAACTCTGCGTAGAGAGCCAAGGTCGGCCATGGTGACCGCATGCAGTCCGCTGTTGGTGCACGTCATCCGTGCAGAGGCGTTCACCGACTTCCTCGATCGCCATCCGGCAGCATGGAATGCACTGGCGAGAATGATCGCCGACCGGCTCGACTGGGCCAATCGCAGAAGAACCGACTTCGCCCAGTTCAGCGTGCCCGTACGGGTCGCGAACGTGCTCGTGGAGCTTTCCGGTCGGCATGGAGTCGACAGGGCAGACGGAAAACGGGATCTGGGCGTGGACCTCACCCACGAGGAGATCGCCAATCTCATTGGAGCCAGAAAAGACGCCGTCTTCAAGGCCATGCGACGTTTCAAGGAGCTTGAGCTGATCGACCCCGGTCATCGCAGGAAGCTCGTCATCGACCCGATCGGCCTGGCCAACTATCGGTAAACCGTACTGGTACGTCTTGGGGCGATGCGATCTTCGCCAGACTCCATCACCTGGCGATCCCCCCACCACTCTTATGGATCTTTCTTGCAACTACAAGGTGACGTGATGCTCGATTCTGATTTCAGCCGCCGCCTGGTCATGGCGGTCGATGCGGAGGGATACGGCCGCGGCGACGACCTACGGCACGACTCGATCCAGTCGGGCCTGGCCCAGGTCATGGACCGTAGCGCACGAGAAGCCGGCCTGCGCCGCGAAACCTGGGCCCGCCAGGAAGCCGGCGACGGTGAGGTCAGCATCCTCCCCGAAAGGGAGGCCGAACTTCGGGTCATCGACGACCTGGTCCACCGCGTGCGCAAGGCACTCCATGACCACAACCGCGAACGCCGAGACGACGCCCGCCTGCGGATACGCATTGCGATCGGCCATGGCGTCGTGAAACGCGGTGCGATGGGCTTCATTGGCCAGGTCGTGGTGACCACCTGTCGGTTGCTCGACGCGAAGGTCGCCCGTACCGCCCTGAAGATGAACCCGCGCGCCGACCTGGTGCTCATTCTCACCGATCGGCTCTATGAGGACGTCGTCCGACAGCTCCACACCTCGTATCGGCCGGAGTCGTTCACTCGGTCGGAGGTGCCGACCAAGGAGCGCACCGAAATCGCCTGGATGTGGATTCCTTCCGAAGACCTGGATCAGAAAGGAATTCTCGACATGAACAACCTGCCCGAGGTCGCCGACACCTTGTGGGCCCTCATCGCCGGGGGCGCCCTCGAACGTCTCGGCGCCTACGGTACCGAGACCGGCCTCGATGGAGCCCGCAGACTGCTCGCGAAGATCAAGGCGTTTCGGTCCGAGCAGGGCCAGCCGGGCGACCCGGAGTCGCGTGACGACCTGCTGGAGTCCCTGGAGAAGCTGGTGCGGGTCGACCCCGCCGCGAAGCAGTTCGCGCAGCAATTCAATGCCGAGCAGATGACCGTAAACCTGATCACCGCCCCCATTTCCGGCGAGGAGATCAACTTTGGTATCCGAAACTGATTCGCCGCCCGACGGCGTCCTGATCGGCGAGGCAGCCACGCCTGTGGACCTGACCGATCAGGCCGAGGCGACAGACGAAAGTTTCGCGCAAGTCTCCCAGGTCCAGACCGTCATCAACCACATCCACGGCAACATCGGTGGAGCCTCCTTCGGCATCTCCGGTTCCCGCACCAAGTCCCGCCGCACCTCGGGACCCGTATCCGCCGACGAAATGGCGGAGGCCTGCACCTCCTACGTGCGCCGTGACAGCTACAAGGCCGCGGCCGAACAGCTGTGCAGCTGCAACATGGTGGCCTTGATAGGCAGTGTCGGCACCGGCCGCCGGACGGCGGCGCTCAATCTGCTTCGTGACCTCGTCCAGGGGCCGCACGAGGTGGTGGAACTCAGCCCGGCCTACACGCTGGAGAAGCTGGCCGCCCGCGAATACCGGAGAGCTCACGGCTACTTGCTGTGCGACTGGCCCAAGGACGACACCGACGGAAGCGTCGCTGACTTTCACGTACGGGAGATCAGGCGCCGCGTGCGCGACGCCGGGGCTTACCTGGTGATCACGATGACGGCATCCTCGCTGCCCGAAAGGGATCAAATTCTCTGGCAATCGCCACCGATCCGCGACGTCCTGCTGGCTTATCGGGTGGCACCCGAGGTCGCTGACGAGGTGGCCGCACAGATCACCACCGACTATGCCATGGCCGACATGGTGACACTGGCGCGCGACCTGGCCTCGGGGACTCCACTGGACAGTGCGCTGGGCAGGCTGGAGTCCGCCGGGCGACGCGATGTGGTCGCCTGGTTCGACGGTCCGCGTACTCGCGGGGAGCTCTTCGAGATGGCCGCCATGGCCTTCGCCGCCGGCCTCCCGGAGGTCGGCTTTGAGTCACTGCTCGCCCGGCTGGAGTCGATCGCCGGTATCGGCGCCGAGAGTGCGGTTGCCGTTTCGGCGGATGATCCCATGCCTAACCGACGCCGCCTGCTTCCCGTGGCGGAGGGCTCACTCTTCAGCCTGTCGCCGGGGCGCAGGCTGGAGTTCAGGGTCGCAAGTCATCGAACGCACGTGATGCGGGAGCTGTACCAGCGACACGGCATGCGGTTGTGGGAGCCGGTCACCGAATGGCTCCATGAGTGCGCCGCTCTACGCGATTCGAGCGCACAGGCGGAGATCGCCAGGGGTGTGGCGATTCTTGCCTCGGTCTCGGACTACTCGTACGTCGAAAGCACTTTTCTCACTCCGTGGGCGCGTGGAAGAGGCGTCATGCGCAGCCAGGCCACCGCGGCGATGGCCATCTCATGGTTGTGCCTGGACGAGACGACCCGTCCGGAGGTGTTGCGTACTGTCAGCTCGTGGACGAAGGCGTCCGCCGCCAGACCCAAATTCACCGCCACCCTTGCCTGGTCCGGTGAACTGGGCATCCGGTTCCCGCTGGAGGCGGTCCGGATGCTTTGGTTACAGATCAGAGGCAGCGAGAAGCCTGTCCGGCATGCAGAGATTGCACTCGCCCATCTGTTCGCAGCGCTGACCGAGGCCACCGGCAACGCTCTGCCGATGCTCGACTGGCTGGCGCGTCAGATCGGCAACGAGAGACGGATCGGCCGTGCGGTCGATCCGCTCATCCGGGCGATCTTGAGTGTCCTGTCGGCTCGCGCGGATGGCCTCGGGGCCCCCACAGTCACCGCTCATCTACGTAGTTGCCCTGACTCCACCGTCCCCCTCGCCAAACTCTGGTCTGCGGTTCTCGTCAAGCGTCCTCACCGCAAGGATGCGCTGGTAGCCCTGTACGACGTCGTCTGCGCCTTCGATGAACGCGATGACGATGACCGCGACCATGTGCATGCCCTGTTCGCAGCGCTCGTGGAGGCGCTACCCGCGAAGGAACGGCCTCTACTGGCCCATGACCTGCGGCGTTACGCCATCTCCCGCAACACCGACGAGAACCGGCTGAAGATTCTCCTGTCGCTGCTCCGGGTCTTTCTGAGCCCGGCTGTTCTGTCCCTCGACACCATCGGAAAGCGTCCATGAGCTACCCCGTGATCAGTCAGATTCCCCTTGATCCTGTCGCCAAGCAAGGGTTCCTGAGCAAACCTCGGCGTCCGATCTCCAGCCTCCCCCGCCAGCTTCCGCACCAGCGACTTGTCTTCGAGTACGACGGCACGTTCGTGCTGGGCGACCGGCGACTGCGCGGCGACGAAGCGCACGTGCTGCACGCCGCCAGCGTCAGCGTCGTGGACATGACCAAGGATCATCTCACCACGATCAATGTTCCGATCAACTCCTCCGGCGCCCACGACTTCACTGTCGCGGTCCAGTTCCGCTGCACGGTCGACGAACCGATCGAGGTGGTGCGCGCTGGCCTGACCGACATCACCGAACACCTGGTCGCCTACATTCAGGCCTACCACAAACTCTTCGAACTCGGCCGTGGCTATGAGCTGCACCAGGTCCACGAGTTGTGGACGCTCGTACATGCCCAGGTGAAGGCATACACCACCGTAGTGCCGTGCGTGCTGCCCGGCATGACGGCCGAGTTCTCCGGCCTCCACGTGTACGCCCCCGACGAGATCGCCCAGGGGCGGCGACACTACGAAACCAGTCTGCACAACATCCAGGGCGAACACGGCCTCCGCGACGTGAGGCGCAAGCTCGATCGTGACTTCGAACTCGATGAGCAGGATTTTCTGCACGTCAAGGGTCACAGTGCGAACGACTTCACCCGGCAGGAGGCGGCCCTGGACCGGGATCAGCAGATCACCGAGGCCATGAAGATCAGGGATCTTCTCAACAGCGGTCCAGGCGCCGCCGACGGTCTGTACGTCACTGTTCGCGGTCTCAGCGGCCAACAGATCGCCGAACGTTACGCCGCCCTGGGCGATCGGGAATACAGCGCCATCCAGCGTGGGATCCAGCTCGAGCACGACTTGCAGGTCGTTCAGGCCCGTGCCCGGGCCGATGTCGTTCGGACGGCGATCGCCCAGGGTCTGTTCAACGAAACGACCGGCAAGGAACTGCTTGCCACCTTCGACGAAGTCGAGCCGGAGGCGGAGGTGGAGGACCTCGAAGGACTCACGTACGAGGCCCGTGCCGAGGTGACGACAGGCGACACCGACGACGATTTCTTCATGGAGGAGGATGTCCGTGGTTGACATCCTCCACGGTTCCAAGGCGGCCGAGCAGTACAGACGGCCCTTCCGGCGTCGGGAGAAGCCCAGTCTCGGAAGGTTCCTCCGCCGGTTCACCGGAGTCGACGAGAAAATCCTCGCAAGTGTTCCTCAGGAACGCTCCCGCTACACCAGTCTCGGCGGAGTCGTGGTCAGCACCGCGCTTATAGCGGGCACCTCCATGCTGGGCGCGCTGACACTGCTTTCGCAAGCGTCCCTGCTGTATCTGTTGCCGGTGGCGGCGCTGTGGGGGCTGATCATTGCCAACATCGACCGATTTCTGATCACCAGCCTTAACGGTGACAACGACGGCTGGTCGCGTTGGGGCAACCTGCTCATCCGACTCGCCCTCGCCGTCGTCATCGGTGTCTTCATCGCCGAGCCGCTGACCCTCAAGATCTTTCAGGAACGGCTCGACCGGCAGATCATGGAGGAACGCAACCAGGCGATCAGCCTGATCGAGAGCCGGCACAAGCAGTGCAATCCCCTCAGAGCGGCGGCTCCTGCGGATGTCGACTGCACCGGTTTCATCCTCGACGGCAGCGACAAGGCACTCGCCGTCGAAGGCAATATGACGCAGAGACAGAGTGTCCTCCAAGCCGCGGAAGATCGGCTGGCAGCGGACATGGAAGAGCAGGCGAGGCTGGAGGGCCGCCGCGACCGAGAATGCTACGGCGTCAAGGTCTCGAATCGGACCACCGGCATTCCCGGCAACGGACCCGAGTGCAAAGCCCGAAACAACGAACTGAACACCTTCCTCGCCGGCCATGACATCTCCCAGCAGAAGGCGGAGGTGGCAAAACTGAAGGCGAAGCTCGGCCTTCTTGCGGCTGATCGCGCCAGGGCCGAGACGGAACGCGCGGCGGTACTTAGCAGGAAGATCACAGAACGCGTCGAGAAGGAGAAGCAGGCTTACACCAACATCGGGCTGCTTGACCGGTGGGAGGCCCTGGGCACGATCGCAGGCCAGAGCGGCATGGTCAGCTTCGCTCACTGGTTGTTGCGTATCATCTTCGTGCTGCTCGACTGCATGCCGATCATCTCAAAGATGCTGAACGGCAAGACCGAGTATGACCGTCTTCTCACTCAGGAGTTGCGCACGGGCTCAGCCTGCCATGAAGCCGAACTGAACTTCACCACCCGGCAGAGGACCGGTGAGTACGAGATCAGACTGCGCGAGGAAGAGCGCCGACTGAAAGCCGAACGCGGCCGGATCGATCGCAATCAGCGCGTGGACGAGGCGTCCAGGGACGACGAGATAGACCGCCTCGCCCGTACTTTCATGGGCTCGACGCCTGTGCGCCAACAAGGATCTTAAACTTTATTCTCTCTGTTCTGCCTCGGGTCTAATAGAGTCCTATTTCTAGGTCGTCATGCCACAATAGCCATGCTTTCAAACTTCATCGGGGCCGACGTGCCGAGGTTATTGTGACACCGTCTGCGTCTGTGCCAGATTCCCGGGTACTCGAAGATGGCGTTTGTGAGCTCGATCCGGATGTTCCGGCGCTGACGATCGAGGAGGTCGGTCTGCATTCGGAACCAGAGACCGTCAGCGATCGTCTGCACTTTCTGTTGGACAGCAGTGTCGCGACGACCTCTTGAACCCACGTTGCACGCCTTGGCCCAAGGGGATGATCACGGCGACCGGCAGGCTGTGCGGTTGAACGGTCATACCGAGCGCATTGTCACCAACGCGGCGGTGGAGACGAGTCGATGGACCGGCCGACGACTCGGCGTGAGTAGGCGTCCAGCACCACGGCGCAGTACACCTTGCCCTGGCGGGTGGGACGTTCGGTGATGTCGATGACCCACACTGGTTCGACTCGCTTTGGGAGAGGTGGGGGTCGACCAGGTTGTGGTTATCTGAACGGACGTGGACCAACGCCACCCGGGTCGGCCGGTAACCCCGGTCAGCCCGGGTGGTGCATCAGGAGTACCACGCGCCGTGGCTGAGCGGCACGCCGTGGCCCAGCCGCGACTCGGCGTGTACACGGAGGGCACCGTAGGTGCTCAGGGAGTCGGCATGCCCCTGAGTGGTCAGGTCGGTCAGTCAAGCGGGCCGGGAGACAACCTCGACCGCGATGGCTTCGAACCGCCTACTTGGAGCGCCACCTCTCGCACCAGCTCGATCGAGCAGGGCTGGCCTGCAGTTCGGTCTCCAGTTCGGCGATGCGTTGCTTGACCACGAGTGGTACCAGTCCCCCGCGCGGGCGCCCGGGGTGGGTCGTCGAGCTCGGTGAAGAGCGACAGCGCCCGCTCGGCCTGGTCGAGCGGGCGCACTCGTTATCGTCCCTGCAGCCAGTACACGTAGTGCAGCACAAAGCGGTTCTCGGCCAGCGCAGTGAGCGCCCCCCAGACAGACCTGGCTCCGCGAAGGCGTACCGAAACCGGCCGAGCAGTGCCTCCTGAAAGGTCCCGGCCGTCACAGGAGGCGGGCGAGCGCGAGGGCCGTCTCGTCCATCCGTTCGGCGGGGACGGCGTCGTCGCCCGTACGGCCCAGCAGGTCGAAGACCCCGCGGCCGCGCGACTCGCGTGGCAGGTCGCCCATGCGCGGCACGATGTGGAAGTGCACGTGGTGGAAACCCTCCAGCTCGGCGAACTGCACCACGTACGTCTTGGCGCAGCCGGTCACCTCGTGCAGCGCCCGCGACAGCCGGACCTGCCAGGTGCCGAGCCCGGCGGCCTCCACGTCGGTCAGGGCGGCGATCTCCGTGACATGGCGGCGCGGGACCAGCACCAGCCACCCCGGCAGAGCCGTGCCGATCGCGTGGGCGACCCGCCAGTGCTCGTCGAACGCGATCCTCTCCCACGGTGGCAGCGCGCCGAAGTGCGCTTCCCGCTCGCAGGTGTAGCAGTCCGCGGGCATCGTCATGAGGCCCGATGGTACGGGCGGGGACCGGAACCGCGGGGCCGGGACCAGGACGGGGGTCGGGGCCGGACCGGTCGCGTTCCGGCCGCGCGGAGGTCAGGGGCAGAGCAGGTCAGAGGTAGCGGGCCAGTTCCCACGGATCGTGGGCGCTGATGACCGAGACCTCGTCGCCGTGGTCGCGGACGAGCTCGCGCAACCGGGCCTGGGTGCCGAGCCTGAGGTCGCGGTGGACCTCCGAGCCGGTCTGCACGATGTCGAGCAGGGGGTGCGGGTGCGGGTTCTCGTCGAGTTCCCGGTGGTAGTAGTAGGCGTCGCCGCAGTGCAGGAGCCAGCGATCGCCGTCGCGCACGGCCACTCCGGTGTGGCCTGCGGTGTGACCGCCGAGCGGGACCAGCCGGATCTCCGGCGGCAGGCCCTTGGGCTGGACGGAGGTGAACCCGAACCACTCCTCGCCCGGCTCGGGGGTATAGGGGACCCACCTGGGGCCGTGTACCCAGTGGGCCGGGCGGTAGCGGAAGCTGGGCGCCTCGGTGGTCGCCGCTTCGAGCTCCGCGGCGAGGACGTGGACCTGGGCGTCCGGGAAGTCGGGCAGGCCGCCGCAGTGGTCGACGTCGAGGTGGGTCACGATGATGTGGCGTACGTCGCCGGGTGAGTGTCCCAGCCGGACGACCTGGCGGACGGCGGTCTCCTCCTCGTCCAGCACGGGTTGCGCCATCTCGACCCAGTCGGAGCCGAGGGTGTCGCCCGGGTCGCGGATGTCGCCGAGGCCGAGGCCGGTCTCGACGAGGACCAGGCCGTCGGAGTCGGTCTCGACCAGCAGACAGTGGTTGACGGCGTGGGCGGGGGCCGGGCCGTCGTAGGTGGCCTCGATCTGCCGTACGGACCCGCAGTTGAGGTGGTGGATGTTCATGGCGGCTAGTGTGTGACTTGAAGCGCGATTCAAGTCAAGGAGGTACGGTGGCCGAGCCGCTGCTGGACATCGCCGAGGTGGCCGAGCGTTCCGGGCTGGCGCCTTCGGCGCTGCGGTTCTACGAGAAGAGAGGCCTCGTCGCCTCGTCGGGTCGCAACGGCCTGCGCCGTACCTACCGGCCCGACGTTCTCGATCGTCTCGCGCTCATCGCCTGCGCCCGCGGCGCCGGGTTCACGATCGCCGAGATCGCCCGGTTCCTGGTGGCCACGCCCGACGACACCGGGCTGCGCGCGCGGATGGCGGAGAAGGCGCGGGAGCTGGAGGAGGACATCGCCCGGCTCACCCGGATGCGCGACGGTCTCCACCATGCCTCGACGTGCATGCACGAACCGCTCGTGGCGTGTCCCGACTTCAAGCGCACGTTCAAGGGCCCCGTGCCCCCGGTCACCGGCAGGGCCCGGCCGGACGGGCGACGGCTGGCAGGTGTGGCGGCGTCCGCGGGCCGCGCCCGGACCGGGGCCGGGGAGTGACATCTCGTCGTGCCGACGGGTCCGCACGGCCGCGACCCCGGGGACGTTCCCGGGACCACGGGCCGTGAGCCGGCCGGTCGCGGAGCTGATGGGCGGGGCCCATCCGTGCGGCCCGTGGACCGGTTTGATCTCAGAGCGCGGGCCCGGGACGACCTATCGGTGGTCGTGCAGGCGTGCGCGCAGCAGGTTGGGGTCGGTGGCCGTGGTGTAGGCGGCGCTGAGCACGTACACCTCCCTGCCGCGCAGCGCGACCGAGGTGGGGTTCTGGAGTCCGTCGCCGGCGTCCAGGACGGTGGTGACGGTGCCGTCGGCGCGGACGCGTACGACCGTGTTGGGGGCGTTGAGGGCGGCGAGGACCTCGTCCCCGCGGCCGGTGAAGGCGAAGTCGTCGATCCCGATCATGCCCGACGCCTTGACCTGCGG
Organism: Streptosporangium longisporum; assembly: GCF_039534895.1. NCBI lineage: Bacteria > Bacillati > Actinomycetota > Actinomycetes > Streptosporangiales > Streptosporangiaceae > Streptosporangium > Streptosporangium longisporum. The sequence goes on from NZ_BAAAWD010000014.1 coordinate 310,475, forward strand.
CGTTCCCGCCCGGTTCCCGGGACGGATCGGGATGCGCAGGAGGGTGCCCCGGTCGAGGTTGCTCACCCACAGCGCGCCGCGGTGCACCTTCGCGCCGTTGGCCCCGAGGAAACCGGTCGAGGAGAGTTCGGGGGCGGTGGACCACGCGGTGGGGGTGCCACCGGTGACGGGGACGGTCCACACGGTGCCGAGCACCGAGTCGGTGACGTAGAGCCGCTCGCCGCGCCCGTCCAGGGCCAGCCCGTTGGGCAGGCCGTTCGCGGGCAGCGCGGCGATGCGCTTCGGGGCCCGGCCGGGCCGCATCCGCCACAGCCCCGTCAGATCGGCCGTGCCGGTCGCGTACAGCACGTAGACCGTGCCGTCCGGGGTACGGACGATGCCGGTGGCCAGGGGGAAGCCGAGGACCGGCGTGCCGGTTCCGCCGTCGGCGGGCGCGGGCAGCGTCGCCAGGATCCGCGTCGTGCCCCGGGGAGTGACCTGGGCCACCTGCCGGCCGGCGGCGAAGGTGACGTTCACCGTGCCGTCGGGCAGCAGGGCGATGTTCTCCGGCATCTGGCCCGTGGACAGGTCGAAGTGGGTGGCGATCCGCACGTCCGTCAGCGGCCCGTCGGTGGACGCCGCGCCGGCCGGGGTGGACGTCGCACCCGCCGGGGTGGCGGCCGTCAGGGTGGCGGCGGCCATCAGAACGGCCGAGGTCGTGATCTTGATGCTTCGCTGGGACATGGTTCCTTCACTGTTCTCGGGCATGCGGCGTCCGCGGCGCGGCGCCGTGATCGGGAGGTACTGGGGGCCGAGGGGGGCTCTTCGGTCGAAGGACGCCGTGATCGGGAGGCGCCGTGGTCGAGGAGGCTCTTCGGTCGAAGGGCGTCGTGGTCAGAGGACCCGTGGTCGAAGGGCCCTGTGGTCGAAGGGGGCCGTGGTCGAGGAGCGCGGAGGCCGGGAGACGCCCGGGTCAGGGGCGTTCCTTGTCGAGAGGCTTGAAAGAACGGGGAGGACCGGCCTCTTGGCGTGGCCGGGCCGACCGATAAGAAGTGCGGGTCAGGACGGGTGCGGATCAGGTGGTGGTACGGGTGTCGGTGTCGTGGCGCGGCCGGGGTGTTTCCGGTGGCGCGGTGATGTGGGAGAGAAGGGTCAGGGCCGTCGCGGAGGGGGAGCCGGGATCGGCCGTGGCCACCACCAGGGCCGGGCCGTCCCCCTGCGGGCTCCGCAGCGTCTGCTGGGTGACCGTCAGCGTCCCGACCAGGGGGTGGCGCATCTCGTAGTCGGCGACGTCGCAGGCCAGAACCCGGTGGTCGGCCCACATCGTGGCGAACTCCGGGCTGTTCACGGTCAGCTCGCCGATCAGCCCGGCCAGCAGCGGATCGTCCGGGTGGCGCCCGGCCGTCAGGCGGAGGTTCCCCACCACGGCCCTGGCCTTGGCGGGCCAGTCGGCGTACAGCTCACGGGTGTGCGCGTCGAGGAACACCAGCCTGGCCATGCTCGGCCGTCGAGCCGGGTCGTCCGGGCCGTCCTGGTCGAGGTGACCGGCGAACAGCCCGTGCCCCTGACGGTTCCAGGCCAGCACGTCGGTACGGCGGCCGATCACGACGGCGGGGGTGTTCCCGAACGCCGCCAGCAGGGCCCTCGTCGCCGGGCTGACGCGTTCGGGACGCGGCCTGCTCGCGGGCCCTCGTCCCGGCGCGCGGGCCAGGGCGTGCAGATGGGCACGCTCGGACGCGTCCAGCCGCAGGGCGCCCGCTATGGCGTCGAGCACCTCGCGTGAGGCGTTGCGTGACTGGCCCTGTTCCAGGCGGGTGTAGTACGGCGCACTGATGCCCGCGAGCATCGCGAGCTCCTCGCGCCGCAGCCCGGGCACCCGGCGCCGCTCGCCGTAGGTCCGCAGCCCGACGTCCTCCGGCCGCAGCAGGCCACGGCGTGCCTGGAGGAAGTCGGCGAGTCGCCCGTGCTCGTTCATGGGACCAAGTATGTGCACGGCCGGTGATCCGTGCCTCACCCCGTCGGGGTAGGGATCGCCGAGGGGGTGTGAGACGTCCTTCAACGGGTCCCGGGGACCCGGTCGAGCACCACCGGGCACCTCCGGCCTCGGCGCGTCTCAACCCCGGAAGAGCGCGTATCAGGAAATGTCCCCGTACACCGGTAGCGTGAGCGGCATGAGCGACGAGATCATCGATTCTCCCACGGGCTGGGTCGCCAAGCACCTCCGTACCTACGTCGAGTCGAACGGCGCGAAGGGCCACCTCTACCACGGCAGGCCCACCCTGCTGCTGACCACCGTCGGGCGCAGGTCCGGGCTGAAGCGGCGGACCCCGCTGATCTACGGTCGCGACGGCGACGCCTACGTGGTCGTCGCCTCCAACGGCGGGGCCGACGACCACCCGCTGTGGTACCACAACATCCTGGCCCTGCCGCAGGTCGAGGTGCAGGTGGAGGCCCAGGTGTTCGCCGCCGTCGCGCGGACCGCGACCGCCGCGGAGAAGCCCGCGCTGTGGGAGCAGATGGTGGGGATCCACGGTGAGTACGCCGACTACCGGCGCAAGACCGCGCGCGACATCCCGGTGGTGATCCTCGAACATGCCTGAGGTGCTGACCCTGCGTGCGCTCAACCGGGCGACCCTGGCGAGGCAGTCGTTGCTGGAGCGGTCGGCGCTGCCGGTGCCGGAGATGGTCGAGCGGGTCGCCGGGCTCCAGGCCCAGACCCCGCACACGTGGTACGTCGGCCTGTGGTCCCGGATCCGGGACTTCGACCCCGAGCGGGCGGCCGGTCTGCTGGAGGACCGGACACTGGTGAGGATCGCCCTGATGCGGTCGACCATCCACCTGGTCACCGCGCGCGACTGCCTGCGCTGGCGGCCGCTGGTCGAACCGGTCATCGGGCGCGTCACCCAGGGCGCGTTCGGCAGGCACCTGCGCGACCTCGACCTCGACGCGGTCGCCGCCGCGGGCCGCGAGCTCCTGGAGGAGCGGCCGATGACCTTCGGCGCGCTCGGCAAGGAGCTCGCCGCGCTGTTCCCCGGCCGCGACGCCGCGGCCCTCGCCCAGGTCGTACGGGCCAGGGTCGCCCTGGTCCAGGTCCCGCCCCGCGGCATGTGGGGCCGGAGCGGCCCGATCGCCCACACCAGCGCCGAGCACTGGCTGGGCGCGCCACAGGAGGCGGCCCCCTCCGTCGAGGACTTCGTGGCCCGCTACCTCGCCGCGTTCGGGCCCGCCACCGTCATGGACGTGCAGGCCCACTGCGGGCTCACCCGGCTGCGCGAGGTCATCGAGCCGATGGATCTGCGGGTCTTCCGCAACGAGCAGGGCGGGGAGCTGTACGACCTGCCGGACGCGCCGCGGCCCGCCGAGGACACCCCGGCCCCGGTCAGGTTCCTGTACGACTACGACAACGTGCTGCTCTCCTTCGCCGACCGCGGCCGCATGGGCTCCCTCGATCCCGAGCAGGTCAGGCGCGCCTGGCCCGAGCACGGCCCGGTTCCCGGCCCGGTCCTTGTCGACGGGACGGTCGCGGCCACCTGGGCGACCGCCCGCGAACGCGGCACCACGATCCTCACCGTCACCCCGTTCGCCCCGCTCACCGCCCGCCACCGTGACGAGACCGAGGCGGAGGGCGAGCGTCTGCTGCGCTTCCTCGCCCCCGCCGACACCCACGCCGTCCGCGTCGCCGCTCCCTGGTGAGCCGCTTCCCGACGCGATGCTGTTTCGACGTGGTGAGGCGCCGGGGCCCGTCCTGAACGGCATCGACCGGGAAGGGGTGGTGAGGTCGCCGGATGAGCGGAGGGAGCGAGCGCGCTCTCCGGTGGGCTGTGGCGTTTCACCCCTGTGGCCCGTGCGGAGCCGCGGGAGGCAAGGCGCCCATCACCCGTGCAGCTCACGCGGAGACGTGGCGGAGCCATGGCCGTGGGACGAACCGGCCCTACCCGTGCAGATCGCGCAGAGGCGTGGTGGGCAGGGCGATCCAGCCCTCGGTGCGGGCGGGCCCGGCCTGCTCCCCCGTCGGGACGGTCGCCAGGCCCAGCGACGCGGCGCGGGCGGTGAGGGCGGCGACGACGGCGTCCGTGGCGTCGTCGGAGGCGCGGCAGACGCGCTCGTACGGGCCGAGGTCGAGCCAGGGCGCCGCTTCCCGTAGGGCGTCCACCAGGTCCCCGAGGGCCGCGAGGTTGGCGGAGCGTTTGTAGCCGCGGAAGGGAAGTCCCCACCGCCTGAGCGAGGCCGCGGGGTAGACCTCCACCACGACGCCGTCGCCGCGGCGGTCGGCCGGACGGCCGCGCCGGGCGAGCTCGGCCAGCAGGCCCGCGCAGCGCATGGCGGTGTGGCCGATCCGGTCGGCGGAGACGCTCAGCGGGGTGAGGCCGGTCAGGTCGCGGACCACCCGGTCGGTCACCCGGAGGGCGAGGTTCCTGCGCCAGTCCCGCCCGGCGACGCCTGCGGGCACCCGGACGTGCCCGGCGCGGTGGGCGACGACGAAGTCGACGAACGCGTCCGGCCAGCCGATGGGGCAGTCGACACCGGCCTTGTCCGCGCGCATGAGAGCCTCGACGATCATGTCGTCGTCCGCCTGGATCTCGATCCGGCCGACACGGGCACCGTCCGCGGACCAGTCGAGCCATGCCACGGCCGTCCTGACCGCCTCCGCCGCGAGATCGACCCCGACCGTGAGCATCTGTCCACGATAGATGGGCTCGTCCGGCGGGCGGACGAGGAGGCCGGGTCAGCCGGAGAGGCGGGAACCATCGGACCGGACGAGGACGCCGGAATGACCAGGGTGACCGGGGTGACCGGGTCAGCCGGGAAGGCCGGGATCATCGGACCTGCCGAGGACGCCGGGGTGACCGGGAGGGCCGGACGGGTCGGGCGGGTCGACGGGGTCGAGACGGCCGGGGCAGTCGGGCTGGCCGGGGCAGGTGTTCCGGCGGCGCCGGTGGTAGGCGAGGGTGGCCACGCCCAGCGCGATCCCCCACGGCACCCACAGCAGGCCCGGCACGGCGGAGCCGTCGACCTCCCCTTCGAGGAGGGCCCATCGCCACACCGCCAGCCCGGCCACGGTCACCGCGACCGTCACCACCGTCGCCGGGATCACGGCCATCGTCACCGGTACCCGGCGTCCGCCGAGGTAGGGCACCCAGCGCGGGAAGGTCTCCCCCCAGCTCATGGACAGCCCGGTCGTCAGCAGCGCCCCGCCGACCGCGCCCAGCGTCAGGCTGTACATCAGGATCGGGCCGAGCCCCTTCGACTGGAAGTCGGTGGCCAGTGCCTGGACGAACGCCTCGTCCACCCCGAGCGGGATGCCCAGGTTCCAGGCCGCCCGCTGCGCCGCGTACGGCAGCGGTGCCAGCACCGCCACGGCGGTGGCCCACCGGCCGATCCGTGTCCAGCGCCGCCGGTCGTCCGGGTCGGCGGGCGGGCGGCCGCAGGCGGGGCAGGGGCGGCGGCGCAGGACCCGCGTCGCGGTGGCGGCGAGCAGGATGCCCCCGGCCACGCACAGCGCCTGGTTGAGAACCGGCCAGTCGATCAGGCTCACGTTCCCGAACAGCGAGTAGGCGAGGTTCTGCAGGATGCGGACGTCCGGGGCCGCGAGCAGCAGGGGCGTCGCGAGGACGAACAGCACGCCGGCGAGCGGCCGGCGCGGCAGCCTCCGTCCCCACGGCATCACCGCCGCCAGCGCGGCCACCACCCCCGCCGCGCATCCGACGGCGATGACGGCGCCGGTGGGGCCCGGTGTCGCGGCGGCCAGCCAGCTGCCCATGTTCGCGGCGTTCGTGTCGGAGGGGCCGAACGGGAAGCCCGCTCCGCCGGACGCCCAGTACACGCCCAGGGATCCGTAGACGAGGCACCACAGCGCCGCCGCCCACGCGACGAGCACCGAGCGCCGGTCCGCCGGGTGGTCGTGACGCCTCCCGCCGGTCTCGATCCCGGTCGCGGACGCCCGGGTCCCCCCTGTCGATCTCTCCGGCGGGCGCGTCGGCTCGTGCGCGGCGGCGCGGCCTGAGGGGGTCGGGTGGGACATCACGGCTCCTCGGTTCTGCCGCCCCGGCGGGGCGGTCACGGGTCGAGCCTCCCGCCCGGTACGGCCCGCGGGATATCCCCCGATCGGCAGACGCGGCGAGGGCCGCGGGTGACCTAGGGTGAGGCTCGTGCCGACCACCCCGACGACCGCCGACCAGGGACGATCCGGCGACGACCCGGGACGTCCGGGTGCCGGCCGAGGGCGATCCGGTGACGAACAGAGGCGATCCGGTGCCAGCCGGAGAGGAGCGGGTGCCGGCCGGGGACGATCCGATGACGATCGGGGACGACCGGGTGCCGGCCGCCTGGCCGTACGGGCGGGGGTGCCGGCCGGTGCTGTGGGGGCGCTCCTCGCCCTGGCCGCGGTGCTGCGCCCGCACGCCGGTCTGCCGCACGTGCTGCCCGCCGTGCTGGCGCTGGGCACGGTGGGCGTGATCGCGGCCGGCCGGCCCCGTACCCGCCGGTTCGTCGCCGTCGCCTCCGGCACGGTGTCGCTGGTCTCGCTCGTCGCCACCACGGTCTGGTTCACCGGCCCGGTCAGGGCCGGTGGCGGTCCCTGGCCGCTGCTGCACACCCTGGCGATGATGATCCTCGTCGCGCTGGCCTGCCGCTGGGCGCCCGTCGCGCAGGCCGTGGCCGCCGGTGTGCTCGCGGTGCTCGCCATGGCGTTCCTGGGCATCCCGATCACCGGCCTGGCGGCGGCGCCCGGGTGGGAGCTCGCCGCGATCTGCGCGTTCTGGTCGCTGGCCGCGTTCGTCGGCGCGGGAGCCGGCGGGTACCTGCGCTGGCTCGACGCGCACCGGGTCCGGTCGGTGCGTCACGCGCGGCGGGCACAGCGCCTGCGGCTGGCCACCGACCTGCACGACTTCGTCGCCCACGACGTCAGCGCCATGGTCATCCAGGCGCAGGCCGCGCAGGTGCTGCTGCGCACCGACCCCGAGGAGGCCGCCCGGATGCTGCAGCGGATCGAGGCCGACGGCACCCACGCGCTGGCCTCGATGGACGGCACGATCCGGGTGCTGCGCGAGCTGGAGGAGGGCACCGCCGGATCCCGTACGACGTCACCCTGCGTGGCCGACCTGCCGGAGCTCGTCCGGCGGTACGCCGGTTCGGGCACGGGCCCGATCGAGCTGGAGACGGACCCCGGGCTCGGCGCGGGCCTGAGCCGTCAGGTCGACACGACCGTGTACCGGGTGGTGGTCGAGTCGCTGACCAACGTACGCCGCCATGCCGCCCCGGGCGCGACGGTCACCGTGACGCTCCGCCGGTCCGCCGAGGGGATCTCGCTGACGGTGACCGACCGGGCCCCGGACGCGGATCGGGGACAGCGCGAATCCGATGACCGGCCGGGCGCCCGCGAGTCCGGCGACCGGTGGGGCGGCGTCCGCGACCCCGCGGGCAGGCGGCACAGCGGGATCGGGCTGGCCGGGCTGGCGGAGCGGGTCGAGGCGCTCGGCGGTACGTTCTCCGCCGGTCCCCTGCCGCCGGGCGGCTGGCAGGTGCGCGCATGCCTCCCCGCGGGTGTCGAAGGGTCCCCCGGCGACGCGGCCGAAGGGTCCCCCGGCGACGTGACGGAGCCGGCGCCGTGACCATCCGGGTGCTCGTCGCCGACGACGAGGAACGGGTCAGGTTCGGGTTCCGCACGATCCTGAACTCCGCGCCGGACATCGACGTCGTCGGGCAGGCCGCCGACGGGGTCGAGGCGCTGGAGCTGGCCGAGAGGCTGCGGCCGGACGTGGTGATCGCCGACATCCGGATGCCGCGGATGGACGGGCTGGAGCTGACCCGGATCCTGTGCGCGCCCGACGCCCCCGTCGTGACGCGGGTCGTCGTGGTCACCACCTTCGACCTGGACGCCTACGTGCACACCGCGCTGCGCCACGGCGCGTGCGGTTTCCTGCTCAAGCACTCGGGGACCGCGCTGCTGATCGAGGCCGTCCGCGCCGCGATGCTGGGCGACTCGCTGATCAGCCCGTCGGTGACGGTACGGCTGCTGCGGCAGCTGTCCGGTGTGCGGGACGCGCCGGAGGCCCCGTCGCCGCTCACCGACCGGGAGCTCGACATCGTGTCGCTGGTCGCGGACGGCCGGACCAACCCGGAGATCGGTGCCGAGCTCTACATCACGCCGGGCACCGTCAAGACCCATCTGGCCCACATCCAGCGCAAGCTGGGCGTCCGCAACCGGGTGGGCATCGCCGCCTGGGCGTGGGAGACCGGCCACCGGCGGTCGTGAGTCCGAGCCGCCCGCGGGTTCCGTACCTTCGGATCCGTCCTCGCCGAGATCACCCCGGGTGGGTCACGTGTGTCCCAGGACGTTGACCACGCGGCCGTCCGGGTCGCGGACGAAGAACCTGCGGACGCCCCACTCCTCGTCCTGCAACGGGTGCACGATCTCGGCGCCGCGCTCGCGCATGACCGCGTAGGCGGCGTCCACGTCCTCCACCTCGATGCTCATGTCCGGGTCATCTCCCACCCCCTCCCACGGCCCTCGCTCGGGTACGTTGGGCCCGGTGAAGGATCAGCATGCGGAGACCGCACCGACGGGACGTGACCACCGGCCGAGCGGGAGGGTCACACTCGCTCAGCGGAACCTCTTGGACCACGGGGTGCGGCACAGCCTTCCTGACCACGAGACGCGGCAGGACCCTCCGGGCCGCGGGACGTCGCGGACGGGCCGGTCGCGGGGCAGGCCGGTGGTCGCCTCGCTCGGCGCCCTCACCCTCGCCCTGACCACCGCGCTCTCCGGCTGCACCGCGTCGCAGGGTGCCACCGCACCGGCCTCCGGCGACCGGGCGGCGGGCTCGGCCCCCGAACCGTCGCGGACGGAGCCGGCCGGCACGGACCCCGCCACCGGCACGGGACGGGCCGCAACGGCGCCCCCCGGCGAGACGACGCCTCCGGCCGAGCAGGCCGCCGGGCAGGTACCGGCCCCGCCCGCGCCGGACGTGGCGATCCCCACCGACCCGGCCGCGCTGGCCCGCTCCCTGACCACGACCACCACGCGGCTCCGGCGCGCCATCGACGACTGGAGGCGCGACGGCGACCCGGGCAGGGGGAACCCTCCCGAGCCGGTGGTGCTGCTGACCCTGCACCAGCAGCGCATCTACCGTCACCTGGTCCGCAACCAGAAGGTCGCCTCCCGCACCTACGCCCGGCTGCCCAAGGCGCTGGCCGCCGAGGCGAAGGCCAACGTGACGGCCGGACGCAACCTGCTCTCCCTGGTCAAGCCGATCAGCGGCGCGGCGAAGTTCCGCGTCCAGCCGGCCAAGCCCGCCGATTTCCTGCTCGCCCAGTTCAAGCACGCCGAGCGCCGCTTCAAGGTGGACTGGGAGGTGCTCGCGGCGGTCATGTTCGTCGAGACCAAGTTCGGCCGCGTGAGGTCGCCGAGCCACACCGGCGCCAAGGGGCCGATGCAGTTCATGCCGCGCACCTGGGACGCGTACGGGATGGGCGGCGACATCCAGGACACCCGGGACGCCCTGCTGGCCGCGGCCAACTACCTGCGCGCCTCGGGGGCGCCGCGCGACTACCGGCGTGCCCTGTACGCGTACAACCACTCCTACGCCTACGTCGACGCGGTGCAGCTGTACGCGCGCCAGATCGAGCGGGACGTCAGGAACTACTACGCGTACTACAACTGGCAGGTGTTCGTGGTCACCACCCGCGGTGACCGTCGCCTCACCGGTCCCTGACCGGATCGCGGAAGGCGGGGAGAGGGATGCTGGCCGAGGAGTTCGGTTACCGGGTGCTGCCCGGGGCGGCCCTGGACACCCCCGGTGTGGAGGAGATCCTGCGGCGCAGGGAACGGCCGCTGCTCCTGGGGTTCGCCCTGCTCGCCGCCGAGGCGGTGCTGCTGGTGGTCGCGGCCGTGACCTGGGGGCCGGGGTCGGCCGCCGTCGTGGCTCTCGCGATCGTCCTTGTGGTGACCGCCGCCCCGGTGCTGCTCTGGCGCCGGGCCCGGCGCCTGGAACGGGCGGTCGTGACCACCTACGGCTGGCAGGTGTGGCCCTGCGCCACCGAGTCCGTACGGGTGATCGCCTCGGAGGGCCGACGGGAGGGAGGGCGGCGGTGGGGCCGGCAGAACCGGGTCGTGCTCCTGCGGCCGGACGGTCAGGCCCAGTGCGCGTTCCTCCCTCCCGGTGAGGGGACGCGGCCGGACGGGGAGGTCTGGTTCGCCGGTGACACCCGGTTCGGCGGGATGCTCGCGATGCCCGGCGGGCTTCCCTTCCGCTACGTCGTCCGCGCCAGGCCGGGCGGGGCCCGGGGCACCCCCGAGGAGGACCGCGCCGCCCGCGCCGCCGGTCTGATGCCCCGGTCCCGGCGTCCGCGCGGCTGACGCCGCGGTCACGGCCCCTGAGCGTCGTCCCCGCCACCGCGACCGGCGCCGTGACCGACGCTGCGACCGGCGCCGCCACCGGGAGCCCTCTCGGAGGCCGTCCCCACCGCAGTGGCCGAAAGCCCCCGCAGGCCGTCCCCGCCGCAGCGGTCAGGACCCTCCGGACGTCGCTCCCACCACCGCGGCCAGCCGTTCCACCTCCGGATGGTCGTCGCCCAGCACCAGGCGCTTGATGGACAGCGCCTCCCGGTAGCGCCGTTCCGCCTCCCCGGCCCGCCCCTGGAGCGCGTCCAGACGCGCCAGGTTCACCTGGCACACCGCGACCTCGTAGTGATCGGCCCCCAGGCGGTCGCGGAAGACGTCCAGGGCACGGTTCAGCGCGTCCTCGGCCTCGGCGTGCCTGCCTTCGGCCGCGAGCACGGCACCGAGCACCGCCAGGTCCCCGGCGACCTGCGGGTGGGCCGGTCCGAGCGTCCTGCTCCGGATCTCGATCGCGGCCCTGGCGTGCTCCTCCCCTCCCGGAGCGCCCCGGGCGTGCGCGAGTCCCGCGAGGTTGTGCAGGGCGTCCGCCTCCATCAGGGGACTCCCGCCGTGCCGTTCCAGGTGGGACAGCGCCTGCCGGTACCGGGCTTCGGCCTCCTCGTGACGGCCGGTGTCCTTGCCCAGCACCCCCAGGGCCAGCAGGACGGTCGCCCGCCGTACGTGGTCGGTCTCCTCCACCAGGGCGAGCGCCTCGTGCAGGTGGGACCCGGCCTCGGCGTACCGGGCCGCCCTGCGCGCGACGTCCCCCAGGAGGACGAGCACGTCGGCGAGCGAGCGGTCGCGCCGCGGCTCTGCGGGGGCCCGCGTCAGCGGTTCCACCGCCTGCCGGGCGCAGCGGTACGCCCGCGCGTACCGGGTGAGCCCGTGCCACAGCGTGGCCAGCTCGACCAGGAGCGCGGCCCGGTCGGCGGGGTCCACCCGGTGCACGGTCTCGTCCGCCCGCCGGGCCCACCGCTCCCCCTCGGCGTACCAGCCGCGTCCGCAGCAGTAGGTCCCGCGGAGCAGGTACCGCCGGATCGTCCTGATCCGGCGGTACCCGGCGAGCCGCGTGAACCGCTCAGTCGGCGTCAAGGGGCGGTTCGCAGTGGTTGGCGATGCGGATGGCCTCCGCCGTCGCCGTGTCGCTCATCAGAACGACGAGGAACGGGACGGCCAGTGCCGCCGCCATGGTCCCCAGGCGTCTCATCACACGCATGAACACTCCTTCCGTCGTGTTGCTCTCGGACGTCATCGTGGCCGCGCGATCTTGTGGATCGCTTGGGAACGACTGCCACGACGCGCGGATCACGGGTTCATCCCGCGTCCTCCAGTTTGATCATCAGGTGGGTGACGAGCCGGTCCGGCGGCGTGGTCGCGGGGTCGGAGACGTACACCTCGCGCAGCGGGCCGGCGGGGGTGTGCCCGCGCTCTCCCGCCCAGGCGAGCAGCGCGTGCCCGGTGAGGGAGATCTGGTCGTACGGCCCCACGTGGGTGGCCGAGGCGTACGAGCCGCCCGGCAGGACGTCCGGGGACGTGCCGGGGACGTCCCTGGACGTCTCGGCCGCGACGGTCACCGGGACCTCCTGCGTGAGGTCGAGCGGGAACAGCCCGATCAGCAGCCCCTCGGGCGGGCCCACGGCCGCCATCAGCCGGGCCATGCACGCCGAGGTGACGGCGCCGATCCCCTCCGGGGACGCGATGTCGCGCACCACGGCCACACGCCGGGCCGGTTCGCGGACGACGGTCACCTCCGGGCGGGGCATGCCGTCGGAGAGGATGCGCTGCAGCGCGGCGACGTTGCGCTCGCGGCGCGCCAGGTCGGCCCGCATCCGGTCGCGTACCCCGTCCAGCACGCCGGTCTCGCCGTCCAGCACCCGCGCGATGGACCGCAGGGGCACGTCCAGGGAGCGGAGCATGGCGATCAGCATCGCGGCGCGTGCCTGCCGTGGCAGGTAGTAGCGATATCCGGTGTCCGGATCGACCCGGTCCGGGGCCAGCAGGCCCAGCTCGTCGTAGTGCCGCAGCTGCTTGACGCTGAGCCGGCACAGCCGGGCGAACCGCCCGATCGGCAGGTGTCCCTCGTTCACGTCCCCAGCATGGACGCTCCCACGGCGGGAGGGGGCCGGCCGGGTCCGAAGGTCCCGCCGGTCCGCCGCGGAACGTCCGGGAAACCTGCCGGGCGGGCCCACCGGCTCAGCACGCCGGTCCGCGCGCTCCTCACCCAGGGGATCGCCAGGCGATCACCATGGGCTCATGCTCTCGTCACCGGGGGTCATCGCAGGCCATAAATGACCGAAACCTGCATTCCCGCCGAGGTGCCGAGAAGAAGAACCAGGTGGCCGGAGACGGTGGATTTATTTCGGCCTTCCTTTATCCGGTTTCAATGAGACGGCGGCGTTTCGGGTAATGCGCGCGGCGGACCCGCGCTCCCCCCGTGGGAGGACGACCCGATCGACCGGTAATGGCCACCATGTAATCACCGCCCCCTGCAACGGTCTTTACCTGCGCACGCGGACCCGTCAAGACCGGATCGGCGCCGATCCCGGGGGACGGCGTGAGCCGCCGGCACATGTGCTCTCGACACTTCGACCATCTCGAAAGGAAAAGAAGAACATGAGGATGCCCACCAAGGCCCTGCCCGCCGCGATGGCGGCCGCCGCCTTCTCCGTGCTTACCCTGGCCGCGGCGACTCCCGCGACCGCCGCGACGTCGTCCGCCGCCGCGGTGCACACGGTCAGAGTTCAGCTACACACCGTGACGACCGTGAAGGAATCGGCCGGCGCCATCGTCAGCTGCCCCGACAACCAGGTGATGACCGGCCGGTCGCACACCGGCGACGAGAACGGCTACACCAAGTACTCCTGCAGCCAGATCTTCATCGACGACGAGCAGGTGACGGTCGAGCGCCGCGGCTGGGTCGGCGTCGGCAGGGAGAGCAGCTCGCTCTTCGAGGCACCCGAGAACCAGGTCATCGTCGGCAGGCGGCACTCGGGGAACGAGAACGGCTACACCTACTACGAGCAGGCCGCGCTGTGGTGGCAGGGCCGGCAGCTGCGGGTCGTCCTCAGCCCGTGGGGCTCCGACGTGAGGGAGAGCAACCACTCCGTGTCGGCGAGCCCGTACCACGTCATGACCGGCCGGGTGCACTACGGGGACGAGAACGGCTACACCGCGTACCGGTTCGGTTCCGTCACGGTCGACTGAGACCTCGCACCGTGAGCAGAGTCCCGTGAGGTGACGGCCCCGTCGCCGGGACCGGAGGCCGGATGGTGCGCGAAACCCGGCTGATCATGCGTCCGGCGCGCCCGGGACCCGCGTGTCGGGTCCCGGGCGCGCCGGATCGTTCCAGAGCGGAAGTACGAACCTCAGCAGCCCCGCGCGGCGAAGGCCAGGAACTGGTTGGCCTCCCGCCGGTCGAAGTTGTCGTCGGCGCCGACCACCAGCGTGCACTCGCCGGTGCGCAGGCGCGGGCCCCAGGCCAGGCTCTCCAGGTTCTGCACGGGCGTCCGTACCGTGCTGAGGTCGGAGACCAGGCGCTTGACCACCGGACGGTACGGGCGCCCGCCGACCAGGCTGTCCCTGTTCAGCACGTTCGTGGCACCGCCCAGGTCGACCTCGTACAGCTTGGCCTTGTAGCCGACGCCCTCGATCCAGGAACGCTCCAGGGCGAGGTAGCGGCGGTCGTCGATGGCCAGGATCTCCGACACGCCGCTGTCGGACTTGCCGTTCGCCGGGATCGGCGCCGCGGGCAGCGGGTCGATCGGGTAGGCGTACTGCGCGCGCGGCCGGCCGTCACGGCTCCACACGGTGATGCGGGCCGCGGCTCCGCGCTGGGCGGTGGGCAACGGGCCGTCCTCGTGGCGCGGCCCCTCGGTGACCGCGACGACGGAGTGCTCGGTGGTGGTCAGGCCCTCGAACCCGAAGTTGCGGCGGGGTCCGGTGGCGGTGGCGGTCATCTTGAGGTTGCCGGGCATCGACAGGTCGCCGAGGTGACGGCCTCTGCGGTCGGTCCAGCGGACGAACAGGTCCGAGACCGGGATGTCGGGGTTGGCCTCGTCCGGCCGGTCGCCCTCCTGGGCCCAGATCAGGCGGCGGCTCCACCGGTCGAAGCGGATCGTCTCGGGGTCGGCGGAGCGGGGCCGCCCGTAGGCGGGGTAGGCGCTCCCGCCCTGGCGGCGCAGGGTGGTGACCCCGGTGAGGTTCACCCCGGTGAACGCCCCGGTGGCGCGGTCGATGGCCAGGCGGCCGGTGTAGAAACGGGCCGGGTTGTAGCGCCACCGGTCGTCGGAGATGAAGTACCAGGTGTCGGTACGCGGGTCCCGGTCGATCCCGGACAGGCCGCCGACGGTGGTCCCGGAGAGCCGCAGCTTGTGCGGCAGGCGCTGCTCCCCGAGGAAGCGGGTGATCCGGAGCTCCCTGGCGGGTGCCGCCGCGGTCGTCGTCTCCGTGGAAGCGGCCGTCGCGGCCGTCGACGACTGGGTACCGACGGCCGCGAAGCCGACCGTCGTCATGAGCGCGACGGCGATCGCCGTCATTCTGCGCGAATTGGCCATATGACTTTCCTCATCCCAGAAAACATCCCCTGGAGGGCTGGCTGGAATATGAGACCGCGAATCGCGGGAAACATCCATGAGATCCGGTATTCCGAAGGCCGTTGTCCACTTAATGCCACGCGAACCCGAGCGTTTTGTCATACCTTTTCCGACGTGGAATTGCGATCACGACAATGCCCTTCAAAGGATGTCGGCACGGACGCCGGGGACGAGACCTCGCGAGAAGCCGTTCCCTCCGAACGTGGGGCCGGAGACCTCCGAACGCGGGGCCGGGGACCTCCGGCCCGGCGGGCGCGACGCGACGGGTGCCCGCCAAACACGACGCGACGGGTGGCACCCGGGTGTGACGTGACGATCCGGTGCCGGGCGCGACGTGACCGGTCCCGTGCCGGGCGGACGCGCGTCCTGGGTTCCGGCCGGGCGGGGGGTACCCTCGGAAGGGACTCCGACGACTCCGCCGGGTCTACCTCACCTGGACGGCACATCGTGACGGACACCGAACCCGTGTGCGAGCTGCACCTGCGGATCGCCGGGCAGTCCCACGACCTGATGCTGCGCCTGCACGGTCACCGGCCCACCGAGGACGAGGTGGCGGGCTGGATGCGGGACGGCTCGGTCGTCCGGCTCCAGGTCACCGAGACCGCCGGCCGCTCCCCCCACACCATGCTGGTGAACTTTGGCAGCGTGGTCTTCGCCTGGCTCTGCCCCTACCAGTCCGGCCGGGGGGTGAACCTGTGACGCCGCCCCGGCGCCGCCCCCGCCGGGCCGGGCCCGCGGGCGCCCCGTGAAGGTGGCCCTGCTCGGCCCGGTCGCCTGGCGCACGCCGCCCCGGCACTACGGGCCCTGGGAGCTGGTCACCGGGCTCCTCGCCGAGGGGCTGGTCGCCAGGGGCGTCGACGTGACGCTCTTCGCCACCCTGGACTCGATCACCGCGGGTTCGCTCGACGGGGTCTGCCCGGCCGGTTACGCCGAGGACCCGTCGATGGACGGGCGGGTCTGGGAGGCCATGCACGTCGCGCACGCGCTGGGCCGCTCCGGCGAGTTCGACCTCGTGCACAACCACCTCGACTGGCTGCCGCTGGCCTTCGCCGGGCACTGCCGCGCCCCGATGGTCACCACCGTCCACGGCTTCTCCGGGGCGGGGATCCTGCCGGCCTACGCCCGTGCCCGGTCGGCGTACGTCTCCATCTCCGACTCCGACCGCTCCGACCGGCTGGACTACGTCGCCACCGTCCACCACGGCGTGGACCTGAGCCTGCTGCCGTTCGACCCGCGCGGCGGTCCCGGCCTGGTCGTCTTCGGCCGTATCCATCCCGACAAGGGCACCGCCACCGCGATCGAGATCGCCCGGCGGGCCGGGCTGCCGCTGACCATCTGCGGGATCGTCCAGGACCGGCGGTACTTCGACGAGGAGGTCGCCCCGCACGTCGACGGCGAGCGGGTCAGGTTCCTCGGCTCGGTCGGCCCCGAGCGGCGGGCGGAGATCCTGGGCGGCAGCCTGGCGCTGCTGCACCCCATCGCGTTCGACGAGCCCTTCGGCCTGTCGGTGGTCGAGTCGATGGCCTGCGGCACCCCGGTCATCGCCTACCGGCGCGGGTCGATGCCGGAGGTGGTGGACCCCGGGGTGACCGGCCTGCTGGCCGACACGGTCGAGGAGGCGGTCTCCGCGGTGGCGCGCGCCGGCGCGATCGACCGGGCGGATTGCCGTGCCCAGGCCGAACGCAGGTTCGGCGTTGACCGGATGGTGGACGACTATTTACAGGTATATCGCAGCATGCTGGGCCGTAAATAGGGCATTGATACTGTCGAAGTGACGCAGAGCCTGCCATTGGATGTGGGATCGCGGAAAGCCGGCCCCGACGAGGACGGCCCCGGCACCAGGCTTCGAACTCCATCCGTCATCACGCCGGCCGATGGACGTCTCCACCGCGTGAGGCCGCATCCGCACCCGGAGCGGCCGATGACCGGAGGTATGACAGTTGGTCCGCACATACGGCTTTCTCAGCACCCATCCGCCCACCCAGTGTGGGCTGGCGACCTTCAACTCGGCGCTGGCCGCCCACCTCGGTGAGGGCGGCACCCGCGGCGGGATCGTCCGGGTCGTCACCGACTCCGACGACGCGCGTCCCGCGCGCGGGGTCGTGCACACCTGGACGCCCGGCGAGAGGGAGGGCTGGCGGGCGGCGACCTCGGCCCTGGAACGGTACGACGTCGCGGTCGTCCAGCACGAGTACGGCATCTACCCGGGCGCGGACGGCCAGGACGTCCTGCCGCTGCTGCGCGCTCTGTCCGTGCCCAGCATCGTGGTCCTGCACACCGTGCTGACCCGCCCCACCCCCCGCCAGCGCACCCTGCTGGAGGAGATCGCAGACGCCGCGGGCGCGGTGGTGACCATGACCGGCACCGCCCGCGACCGATTGTTCGGCGGCTACCGGGTGGACGCGCGCAAGGTCTCGGTCATCCCGCACGGGGCCGCCGAGCACATGCACGTCCTGGCCGTGCGGCAGCCGCGCCCGCGCCTGCTCACCTGGGGGCTGATCGGTCCGGGCAAGGGCATCGAGTGGGCGTTGCAGGCGCTGTCCCTGCTGGGCGACCTCTCGCCCTCCCCGACGTACACGGTGGCGGGCAAGACCCATCCCAAGGTGCTGGAGCAGTACGGCGAGTCCTACCGCGACGGGCTGGAGCGGCTGGGCGAGCGGCTGGGCGTTGCCGGCGACGTGCACTACGACCCGGTCTACCGCGACCAGACCACGCTGATCCGGCTGATCCGCTCGGCCGACGTGGTCGTGCTGCCGTACGACTCGCAGGAGCAGGTCACCTCCGGGGTGCTCATCGAGGCGGTGGCGGCCGGCGTGCCGATCGTCGCCACGTCCTTCCCGCACGCGGTGGAGCTGCTCACTGACGGGCCCGGCCTGCTCGTGCCGCACGAGGACCCGGTGGCGCTCGCCGCCGCGGTGCGCCGGATCCTGACCGAGCCGGGCCTGGCCGACAAGCTCAGGAACCGTGCCCGCGTGGTGGCCCCGACCCTGCTGTGGCCGGCCGTGGCGGCCCGCTACGAGAACCTCGCCCGGAGCCTTCTGTCCGAGCGACCGGCCGCCGCGGCGGTGGCGCTGCCGTGACCCCGGCTCCCCCCCGTGCCCCCCGGCTCCTCCGAGGCCCCCCTCGCCCCGGACCCCGCCGGGTGTTCCACCGCGCCCGCCGCCGTACCGTCCGGCCCGGACTTCCGGCACCTGGTACGGCTGAGCGACGACACCGGCCTGTTCGAGCACGCCCGGCACGCCGTCGCCCGCCGCCAGCACGGCTACTGCACCGACGACGTCGCCCGCGGGCTCGTCGTCGCCTCCCGCGAGCCCTCGCCGTCCCCACAGGTGCACCGGCTCGCCGAGCGCTACCTGGCCTTCCTCACCCACGCGCAGGACGACTCCGGCGCGTTCCGCAACCGGCTCTCCTACGACCGGCGCTGGAGCGACGAGCCCGGTCTCGGCGACTGGTGGGGACGGGCGCTGTGGGGCCTGGGCACCGCGGCTGTCCGCGACCCGGCCCGGTGGATCCGCGAGGAGGCCATGATGGCCTTCACCCTCGGCGCGACCAGGAGGTCCCCGCACCCGCGGGCCATGGTGTTCGCCGGGCTGGGCGCGGCGGAGGTGCTGCGCGCCCACCCGGACAGCGCCCCGGCCGCGGCCCTGCTGTCGGACGCCGCCCTGGCGGTCGGCCAGCCCCCGGACGATCCGGACTGGCCGTGGCCGCAGCCGGAGCTGACCTACGCCAACGCGGCCCTGGCCGAGGTGCTCATCAGCGCCGGTCATCTCGGGGGTGACGGCCGTACGCTCGCCGCGGGCCTGCGGATGCTGGCCTGGCTCGGCGAGGTGCAGACCACGGGAGGCCGGTTCTCGGTGGTCCCGGTGACCGGGTGGCGCAGGGGCGGCCCCCGGGACCGCTACGACCAGCAGCCGATCGAGCCGGCCGCGCTCGCCGACGCCTTCGCCGTCGCGGAGGCCGTCACCGGCGACCCCGTCTGGCGGGCGGGGGTGTGGCGGGCCGTGGCGTGGTTCCGGGGCGTCAACGACGGTGGCGCGGTGATGTGGGACGCCGCGACCGGCGGTGGCCACGACGGCCTGACCCCGTACGGCCCCAACCTGAACCAGGGGGCGGAGTCGACCATCGCGTTCATCTCCACGATGCAGCACGCCGAGCGGCTGCGCGCGGCCGGGCACTCCCCGGAGGCCGGGCTGCCGCGGCAGGGCGGGCGGCCCCGGCACGGCGACCCCGTACCGGGCGAGGGTGCGCGGCGGGCCGGCAGGCCGCCTCTCGGACGGGCCGAGACGCCGTGACCGTCCGGGACCTGGCCACCCGGCTCGGCCCGACCCTGGCACCGGACCCGCGCAGGGTGGTCGTCAAGCTGTTCGTCCCGGGTGAGGACGCCGCCCTGGTGCGCAGCCGGGCCGCGGCCCTGATCGACCGCGTCGCGCTGCTGGGGCCGGACGAGACCGCCGCGCTGCTCCGGGAGACGCTGCGGCGGTTCGGCGACCGGCACGGCGACCTGGAGGCGACCTTCCTGCACCACTACGACATGGTCCGCCACCGCGTCCCGGGCCATGTCGAGCTGGGACCGGAGACCCGCCTGCTCGTCGGGGCCTACTTCAGCCACGAGTACGCCGTGGAGGGCGCCGCCCTGTGCAACCCCTCGATGGTGGCCCACCCCGACCAGTCCGGCCTGCTCCCCGGGCAGCTGCGCACGGTGATCAGCACGCGGCAGATCGGCGAGGGCCACCTGTCGTCCATCGGCTTCGCCACGGTGCTGCTGGGCCCGGGGGCGGAGCTGTCCGTCACCGACCGGTCGGGGCCGCTGACCCTCGGCCCCCGGCGCGGCACCCTGCACCGGCGGGACCTGCTGGCCGCGGCGCTCGCCGACGAGGACCGCGACAACGAGGTCTCCGCGACCGTGCTGGGCTCCCTGCCGGACCTGTTCGGCGACGACGAGTTCGAACGGGCCATAACGCGGCTCCCGGCCGACCTGCTGGCCCGTACCACCACGCACGCGACCCTGGAGGAGATGCGCCGGTCGACCGCCTCGGACTACGCGGTGACCTTCCCCGAACAGGTCCCCGTCGAGCGGCGGGTGCTCTGGCCCGCCAGCTCGGCCGAGAGCAACGGGATGGAGGACGCCCGTTTCGTCAGGGTCGTCGAGGAGGACGGCACGACCTCGTACCGGGCCACCTACACCGCCTACGACGGGCGGCACATCCGCTCGCAGCTGCTGTCCAGCGACGACCTGCGCAGCTTCGAGGTGACCCCGCTGCGCGGGCCCGGCGCGG
Organism: Streptosporangium longisporum; assembly: GCF_039534895.1. NCBI lineage: Bacteria > Bacillati > Actinomycetota > Actinomycetes > Streptosporangiales > Streptosporangiaceae > Streptosporangium > Streptosporangium longisporum. The sequence continues at coordinate 330,700 of NZ_BAAAWD010000014.1, forward strand.
CCAACAAGGGGATGGCGCTGTTCCCGCGGCCGGTGGGCGGTCAGCGGCTGGCGCTCTGCCGTTCCGACGGCGAGACCATCGGCCTGACCTCGCTCGACGAGCGGAGCAGGTGGCGGCGGCCGATCCCGCTGCACTCCCCCCGCCAGAGCTGGGAGCTGATCCAGGTGGGCAACTGCGGCTCCCCGCTGGAGACCGCGGCCGGCTGGCTGGTCCTGACCCACGGGGTCGGCCCGATGCGCCGCTACGCCATCGGCGCGCTCCTGCTCGACCTGGACGAGCCGCACCGCGTCGTCGCCGAGCTCCCGGGCACGCTGCTCACCCCGGGGGAGACCGAGCGCGACGGGTACGTGCCCAACGTCGTGTACTCCTGCGGCGGCCTGCTGCACGCGGACGCCCTGTGGTTGCCGTACGGGGCGAGCGACGCCCGGATCGGGTTCGCCCGCGTACCCCTGGACGACCTGCTGGGCGCGATGCGGCCGCTGCCGGGCGAGCACCAGAACGGCCCGGCCTCCTGAGAGGCCGGGCCTTGCGGGCGCCGGACCGGCGAGCCCGACCCCTGACCGGCCGTGCGGCCGGTCGGGTCGATCGGGTCGATCGGGCCGGTCAGCCCTTGATGTCGCGGACCTGCTCGCGCTCCTCGTCGTCGAACTTCCGGGTGTCGCGGGGCTCGACGTAGGGCTCCTGCCGCTCGGACTGGCCGGCCTCGATGGCCCGGCCGCGGGCGAGCTCGGCGTCGAACTCCACGCCCAGCAGCACCGCCACGTTGGAGATCCACAGCCAGATCAGGAAGACGATGACGCCGGACAGGGCCGCGTAGGTCTTGTTGTAGGCGCCGAAGTTGGCCACGTAGAAGGCGAACGCGGCCGAGGCGACGATCCAGAGCACCACGGCGATGGCGCTGCCGGGGGTGAGCCAGCGGAAGCCCGGGTGGCGGACGTTGGGCGCGGCCCAGTACAGCAGCGCGAGGGTGGCCATCACGATGAGCACCAGGACGGGCCACTTGGCGATGTTCCAGACGGTCAGCGCCGTCTCGCCGATCCCCAGGACCTTCCCGGCCTGGTCGGCGAGCCCGCCGGTGAACACGACCGCCACCGAGCCGACCGCCATCAGGATCACCAGGACGGTGGTGATGGCCAGGCGCAGCGGCAGGGTCTTCCAGACGGGCCTGCCCTCGGGCATCTCGTACATGACGTTGGCGGCGCGCATGAAGGCGCCGACGTATCCCGAGGCGGACCAGAGCGCCACGGCGATACCGATGATCGTGCTGATGCCGGCCGCGCGCGGGCTGCTCTGCAGGCCCTGCAGCACGGTGTCGAGGGTCTGCTTGGCGGGGCCGGGGGCGACGGCGCCGAGGTTGTCGACGAGCGACTGGGTGGCCGACTGCCCGAACAGGCCGAGCAGCGAGACCACGGCCAGCAGCGCCGGGAAGATGGACAGCACCGCGTAGTAGGTCAGTGCCGCGGCCCAGTCGGTCAGGTTGTCCTGCTGGAACTCCTTGACGGTGCGTTTGAACACCGCCCACCACGATTCCTTGGGCATCTCGGTGGGCTTGTCCGGAGCCGCCTGGTCGTCCGCCGCGCGACCGGAGCCGGTGGCCGGGCGTCCGGTGTCCTGACCTGACATGGGGGTTGCACCGCCTCTGTCGGAGGCCGCCGCCCTCTGCGGTGAGGACGGCGGCGCTCGGATCTTCTGATGAATCCGCCGGACGGGCCGGGGCCCGTCATCGGCTGTCGATCACCGGTTACTGGTGACCGTTGCCCGGCCGGGCGTGCTCGGCCACCTGCTGGGCCTGCTCGCGGGCGTGCTCACCGGTGGCCTGGGCGGCCCCGGTGGCGCTCTCCTTGACCTGCTGGACGGCCTCGGTGGCCACTTCCTTGGCCTCCTGGCCGAGCGACTGGGCCGACTCCTGCACCGCCTGCTTGACGGGCTCGATCACGCCTTCGGCCTGCTCCATGATCTGCCCGGCGGCGCGCTCCTCGACCGCGGTCCGCGGGATCAGGGTCGCCGCCAGCAGTCCGGCACCGAAAGCGATCACTCCGGCGGCCAGCGGGTTGCCCTGGGCGCTCCGCATCGCCTGCTGAGGCGCGTTCTGGACCACCTCGGCCGCCTGCTGGGCACCGTGCTTGACGGTCTCGGCGGTGCTGGAGGCGGCGTCACGGACGGTCTCCGCGGTGCCGGTGGCGGCGTCGCGCACCCCGGCCGCCGCGTACGACGCCTGGTTGCCGACCTTGTGGACGGCGTGCGTCGGCGTGCCCATGACGCGCTCGCGCACCGTCTGGATGCGCCGGCGCACGGTGTCGGTACGGCGGCGGACGATCCGCTTCGGGCTCGTCCGATCGGCGAGACGCTCCACGTCCGCGGCCAGCTCGGCGCGGGTGGCGTTGATCTCTGCCCTTATTTCGTCAGGTCCCGTGCCCATTGGGCATCCTCCTTGAGCGTTTCAACGGTACGTTCCGGCTTGGGCTGCACCTCACGAAGCCGGGCACGCCCGGTCGTGTACAGCACCGCTCCCACCACCGCCCAGATGACGGCGACGATCAACGCGGCCCATCCCAGATCCATGACATTGCCCAGGCCGAACACGACGGCCAGCGTCAGCAGCAGGGCGACCATGTAACCGGCGAATCCGGCTCCCCCCAGCAGGCCCGCCGCCTTGCCGGCCTTGCCGGCCTCCTCGCGGAGCTCGGCCTTGGCCAGCTGCAGTTCCTGGCGGACCAGCCTCGACAGGTCCTCCCCGATCTCCCCGACCAGTTGTCCCAGTGACGGCTCACTCGGCTCAGGGCCGGGATAGCTCATCGGATCTCACCACCCAGACCGGTGTGCGGCGGGGTGCTGCCGGGGCCGCCGAAACCCTCGCGGGTCGTCGTCGGCTCGGTGCCGTACGGGTCCACCGAGGGCCGGACGACCGGCTCGGTCAGCGGCTGCGCCGACACCGGCGGCGTGGTCGGGTAGGGAGTGCTCGGCGTGGTGGGGTAGGCGGGCGGCGTGTAGGACGTGCCCGTCCCCACCCCGGATCCGGTCGTGGCGGAACCGCCGGACGCGACTCCGCCCGAGGCCTTGGCGGCCCTGCCGATCAGGAAGCCCGCGGCGACGGCGCCGAGCAGGAACGCTCCCGGACGACGGCGCGCGAAGGTCTGGACCTCCTCCACCGCCCCGGCCAGCCCGTGCTGGTCGAGGTAGTCGGCCGCGCGCCGTCCCTGGTCGGCGACCTGCTGGACCACTCCGGACACCGGTGAGTCGGGCTTGGCGCTCTCGCCCATCGCGGCCAGGTCGTCGGCCCACTGGCGGATGCCCTGGGCGGCGCGCTGGCTCTGCTGGTGCGCCTGGTCGCCGACGCGGCCCTTCAGCTGCTGGACCACCTGGCGAGCCTGCTGCTTGGCCTCCCCGGCGACCGCCTGCGTCTGCCCCTTGGCGGTCTGGGCGACCTCCCCGACGGCGGACTTGGCGTGCTGAGCCGTGCTCGGGGAGTCCTGGCCATAGCCTGGGCGCTCCCCCGCCCCGGTCGGAAATTCACTCATCGATGCCCTCCAAAGGTTGTGCATCTCGACTGAGTCTCCGGTTACCCTCCTGGCCCCTTCTCATTCATCGGACTTCTGAAATTCCCGGAAAGATCTATATGCCGCATAAGGTTTTTACCATCTGAGCTGCTGTTGGACGACCCGATGATTTTTTCGATCTCCCGGCACGAGACGGACCGGACCCGGGAGGGAGGACGTCCAAGGTCAGGGGCTCGTACGGGCCCATTGATCGCAAATGAGACCCGACGAACATCGTATTTGGGATAAATGCCAAGAATGTATTTTGCTGAGACGCCTACCCCGCTCTGGCGCGCTTATTCATGGTCCACCGGGAGCCTTCGTGGTTTCGCCGCGCGAGCAGGGGTAATCGACCGGGGAGCCGAAGGGGGCCCCATGAGTGACCGCCGGATCGCACCCGAGCTGATGGGTGAGAACGACGTCGTGGATCTGCTGGTACGCCAGCACGAGATGATCGTGGAGCTGTTCGACGAGGTGGAGGAGAGCACCGGCGAGGGCGGCCGGGCCGAGGCCTTCCAGCGGCTCGTGCGGCTGCTGGCCGTGCACGAGACCGCCGAGGAGGAGATCGTGCACCCCTACGTGCGCCTGCTGCTCGACGACGGCGACGAGGTGGTCGACGGCCGCCTGGCCGAGGAGCGGGAGGCGAAGCGGCTCCTGGCCGGCCTGGAAGGGCTGGGCCCCGGGCACCCGGACTTCCCCGCGGGGCTGCGGGCGCTCCGGACGGCGGTGCTGGCCCACGCCCGCGCGGAGGAGGAGCACGAGTTCCCCCGGCTGCGCGCGCGCACCAGCGTGGCCGAGCGACGGGCCCTGGCCGCGGGGGTGAAGGCCGCCGAGGCGGTGGCGCCCACCCACCCGCACCCGGGGACCGAGTCGGCGCTCGGGAACCTGCTGCTGGGAGGCCCGGTGGCGATCGTGGACCGGACCCGCGACGTGATCCGCCAGGCCATGGGACGGTAGCGCGGCCCACGGTCACCGTTCGCGTTTCTTCGCGACAGCAGCGGGCAGTCTTCTCTAATGCCACATAAAGGGGACAATTCGGTCACTGTGACCACGTGTGAGGACGGCCCCCTGCTGGTGCGGGGGCCCTTCGAGCTGCTGACCCAGGACGGCCGGACCATCGACCCCGGCAGGGCGACGGTGGCGCTGTGCCGCTGCGGCCGGTCCGCCGCCAAGCCCTTCTGCGACGGCTCCCACAAGGCGATCGGCTTCCGCGCGCCGGGCGAGCCCGACCCTCCCCGGGACACGCCGGACCGGCCCGGGAACGGAGCGGGCCCGGACGCCCCGTGACGGGGACCCGGTGACGGGGACGGCCTGGGTCGCCGGGCGTCTCCTCGTGGATCGGCAGGGGAAACGGCCGGTGACGGGGACGACCGGGGTCGCCAGACGTCCCCCCGTGGATCGGCGGGAGAGACGGCCCAGGACCGGACGGCGGCCGTCACGGCCCGATCGTCGTGCCCGCCTCCCGCAGTGACGAGAGGCCCCGGCTCCAGCTCCCCGTCACGTGCTCGGCGAAGAGCCGGTCCAGGGCCAGGCCGCAGGCCGCCCCGTACAGGACGTCACCGGCGCGCGAGGGGTGCTGCGCGACGAACCCCCCGCACATGTCGTGCGCGGCGACCTGCTCGTGCACGGCGTCGGCCTGCACGTGCTCGTCGTAGAAGCGCGAGGTCTCCTCGTCGCCGCCCAGCCGCCGCACCCCCCGGGAATAGCACGCGTTGGGGATCGAGGAGGTCATCTCGAACGCCGCCAGATGGCCGAGCAGCGCGCCGAGATGACGGCGGTGCAGGCCGAACAGCGACATCGCGTTGGAGATCGCGAGCGTGATCGCGGGCACCCGGCCGAGGTAGGCGCCGTAGGAGTCGTCCATGCCCAGGCCGCGCATGGTGGTCCTGAACAGCTCGGAGTGCATCCGCCCGGGACGCCCGCCGCCGTACTCGTCCATCTGGATCTCCACCAGGGCGGCCTTGGAACGGCCGCGCAGGCGGGGGATCCCCCAGGTGTGCGGGTCGGCCTCCTTCAGGTGGTAGATCGACCGGTGCGCGACGAACTCGCGGAACTGGGCCAGGTCGGCCTGGCGCTGGAGGAACACCGACAGGTCGGGCCCCTCGGCGGCGGCCACCAGCTCGACCAGGGCCCGGCGCGTGTCCCCGGGCCGTGGCGCGGGCGGACAGGACACGGCCCGCGCCAGCCCCTCCTCGAACCGCGTCTCCAGGATCTCCCGTACCTCCAGCAGGGAGGGGTTCCACTCCCAGCGCTCGTCCACGCCCCAAAAACCCTGGTAGTGCAGCTCGTAGCAGACGAAGAGCGCCAGCTGCACGTCCTCGTCCGCCAGGACCGGGCCCGCGAAGCGCGCCGGGAACGACATCAGCGGGAGCGAGAACAGGCCGAAGCGGTGCGGGGGGCGTACCAGCCGTTCGAACAGGAGCGTGGTGATCGGCCCCCGTGCGGCGGGCAGCTCCGGAGCCAGGACCGGCGGCGAGGGGTCGGCGGGATCGGTCCCGGCTGGCGCCGTCCCCGCCGGGGCGGCCGGGGGGCGCGGGGCCTTGGACGGGCCCGCGGCCGTTCGGGGATCGGACGTCCCGGGGAGCCCAGGGAGCCCGGAGAGCTCGGACAGTTCGGAGAACCCGGAGAGTCCGGGTCCCGGGGCGGCGGGGCCGTGCCCCGGCGCGAGCGTGTCCGCGTCCCGGGAGGGATCGTTCACCGTGACGCCGTCACCACGGACGCCGTCACCACGGACACCGTCACCGCGGACACCGGCGGCGCCCCGCCCGCGGTGATCGGAAGCGTCGAACCCATGTGTCATGCGTCCCCCCCGTCGGATGCCCCCAGACCGGTGCGATGCCCGTAGCCGTGTCCGCGAAACGCTCCAAGATCGCGCTTTACCCCCGCTGAACTGCATAAATAACGAAATATGGTGCTACGGCGCGAGCCGTCGCCGGCCCCCGGCCGGCCGGGGTGCCGGGGGCGCCGAAGCGGGAGAACCGATCGGAGGGGCCGATTCGGGGAGGAGGACCCGATCGAGGGAAGAAGATCGGTCCGCGGACGGGGGGACGGTCCGGAATCGGGGGATGAACCCGGATCTCGGGAAGGACGGAGAACGGGAAACCGCGGTGCCCCGGCGCGTGGAGCGGGGGAAGCGGCGGGGTTCCGGCACGGGAAGGTACGGTCAGCTCATGTCCGAGCACAGCATGCCGCACGACCTCGCCGCCTGGGCGTGCCCCCACGGGCAGGACGCTCGCCGGGGTTGCACGACCTGCTACGAGGAGTCGAACGACGCCGACCAGTCCCAGCCCTCCTGGGAGGTCGCCGCGTGGTTCACCACCTCGAGGCCGATCCCCATCAGGACCCTCCAGGACGCGCACCATCACGGCCGCTACTTCGCCCTCGACCAGCCGTCCACCCCGCTGGTCTACCTGCTGACCGGTCACGCGCGGGCCAGCGGCAGCGTGCAGGCGATCGCGGGCGTGGTGGGCTTCCTGCTGCACAACCGGCACGTGGTGGCCGACTTCACCGTGACCGAGACCCGCGCCACCCGCCGCTCGCCCGCCACCCCCAGCGCGCCCAAGGCCACCCGACAGACCGACACCTGGCTCCAGGACCAGCGCCGCCCGGACGGCCGTACGCGCTGAGCCGGGCGGCAGGGCGGGTGACAGGCGCGGGTGACAGGGGTGGCGCGCGTCCCTAAACTCGACAACGCCATTGTCGGAGCGGTGAGCAGGAGGTGCCCGTGACCAGCGACCCTCCGAGCTCCGCGGGCTCCGCGGGCTCCGCGGGCTCCTCGAGCTCCTCTGGCTCCGTGGACTCCCCAGGCTTCGCGGTGTCCTCGGGCTCCCCTACTCCCCCCGTCGTGCCGGACCCCCCGAGCTCCGCGAGCTCCCCGGGCTTCGAGCTCCCGCTCCGGCTCTTTCTCGGCTTCCGGATCCTCATCGACGAGCTCCATGCCGAGCTCGCCCGCCGGGGGCACCCCGACCTGCGGCCCATGCACGGCTTCGTGATGCAGGCGATCGGCTCGCGGGGCACCACCGCGGTGGAGCTCGGCCGCCGGTTGGGCGTCTCCAAGCAGGCGGCGGGCAAGACGGTCGACACCCTGGAACGGCTGGGCTACGTCGAACGCGCCCACGACCCCGACGACGCCCGGCGCAAGATCGTGCGGCTCACCGGGCGGGGGGTGGACAGCCTCGTCCTGTCGGCGCGGATCTTCGACGACCTGCGCGCCGGATGGGCGAGGACCCTGGGCGAGGACCGCCTGCGCGCCCTGGAGGCCGACCTGCGGGCCGTGACGCCCCTGGACGTCTTCCGGCTGGACGTCCCCGGCTGGTTCGGCGGCTACTGACCGCCGCCACCGGTCCACCGACCCGGGACGGCCGCTCGACACCACCGCGCGAAACCGCGGCGCGAACCCGGCCGCGCGAACCGATCGCTCGAACCGGCAGCGCGAACCAGGCCACTCGAACCGGCAGCGCGAACCCGGCCGCTCAGGCCGACCGCTCGGGCCGGTCCCCCTGCTCGGCCGTCCGCCGGGCGTCCAGGGCCTCTCGCAGCGTGGGAAAGGCCCGGATGCGCATCGTCAGGCCGGTGATCCACAGGATGCGCGTCGCGCCGCGTTCGGTGGCGACCAGGCTCAGCTCGCCCCCCTCCTCCAGGGAACGCTTCCAGCACAGGACGATGAGGCCGGTCGCCCGGGAGTCGAGGAGGTCGAGCCCGGTGAGGTCCAGGATCAGGTCCGGCCCGAACCGGTCGAAGGCGCGGTCCATGAACTCGACGACGAGCTCGTGGATGGAGAAGTCGAGGCTGCCGCCGATCACCACGACCCCGATCCCCTCCTCGGCGGTCGCCCCCAGCTCCGCGGCCGTGGTCTTCAGGTGCAGTTCCGTCATCACCCCTCCCCCCGGACGGGCGCGACGACCTGGACGACCAGGACGCAGGTGTCGTCGGTGTCGCTGCTCGGCACCATGGCCTCCATGACCGCCTGCAGCCGGTCGTCGCCGTGGTGCGAGCGCAGCACCTCGGCCACGGTCGCGCTCACCAGGTCCAGCCCCTCGTACAGGTCCCGTCCGCGTTTCTCGATCAGCCCGTCGGTGAACATGACCAGCAGGTCGTCCTGGCGCAGCCGTACGGAGCCGTAGGTGTAGGAGGCGTCGTCGAAGACGCCGAGCAGTACCCCGGGGTGCAGCAGGCGCTCCACCCGCCCGCCCCTGGCCAGCAGCATCGGTGGATGCCCCGCATGGGTCCAGCGCAGCATCCGGTCGGCCGGGCTGTAGCGGGCCACGATCGCGGTGGCCAGCACGTCCGGCCGGAGCTTGCAGAGCATGCGGTTGAGCGTGGCGAGGATCCGCGCGGGATCGTGGTGGGCGAAGGCCAGGCCGGTGATGGCGTGGCGCAGCTTGGCCATCGCGGAGGCCGCGGCCAGCCCGTGCCCGGCCACGTCCCCGACGGCCAGCAGCACGTCCCCGTCGTCCAGCTCGATGGCCTGGTACCAGTCGCCGCCCAGCCACGCCTCCTTCTCGGCGGGGGCGTAGCGCGCGGACACCCGCAGGCCGGGAAGGGCCCGGGGCTTCTCCTCGACCGGCATGATGACGTTCTGCAGGCTGACCGAGAGGCGGTTCTCCTCCTCCAGCCTGCGGTTGGCGACGGCGAGGTCGTCGGCGGCCCGGCGCCAGGAGGTGATGTCCTGGACGACCGCGTGGATCTCCAGCGACGCACCCTGCGCATCCCGGACGGCCTCGGCGAAGATCCGGACGTGCCGGACGCCCGGCCCGTCCTCCCCCGCGACGGGCAGGACGCGGATCTCGAACTCCTGGGACTCACCGGTCTCGGCCAGCGCGGCCAGGGCCCGTTCCAGCACGGCCCGGTCCTCGGCGACGGTGGCGGCGGCGTACTGCTCCAGCGTGAGGGGCCCCTCGGCCGGGTCGCGGCCGTGTATCTCGTACACCCTCGGCGACCAGGTGATCTCCCCGCTCGCCAGGTTCCAGTGCACCCAGCCCAGGTTGCCGAGCTGCTCGGTGCGCTCCAGGCGGGCGGCCAGCCGCCGTTCGCCGTCGTGGCTGACCCAGGTGTTGAGCAGGCCGCCGGCCACCCGGGCGGAGCGCACGCCGTACCAGGAGCGGTGCGGGACGCCGCCCGCGTCCTCGACGTGCTCGTACAGGTCGACGCGTCCGGGCTCGCCGGTCTCCATCACCCTGAGGTAGGTCTCCCACAGCTCGGTGCCGTGGACGGACGGGTAGCGCTCCAGGGTGCTCGCGCCGACCAGTTCCTCGCCCTGCCGGCCGTGCACGTCCCGGGCCTCCGGGCTGGCGGCCAGGATGAGGAAGTCCAGGATCGCGCCCGTCTCGTCGCGGACCGGCCTGGACCAGGTGGCCGCGCCCGGCATCACGTCGAGCATGGCCCGCACCCCGGCCGTGACGCCCGGGGAGGGGTCCTCGATACCGGACGGGAGCGCCAGCGTGCCGATCGCGTCACCCACCGGTCCCTGGGCGGCACCCCGCAGGGGGAGCTCGTGCTCTTCGGGCAGCGGTGTGGCCAAGATGGCGTTCTCCCAGGTGTCGCTGTTGCCGGCTTCGTCGGTGTTTCCAGATCTTCCGGTTTTCCGGTCCGCCGGGAAGAGCGGGCCGAGGTCGTTCTCGTCCAGGATCGCACTCTCTCGCCCCGCCGTCCCATGCCGGGACGTTTTAACCGGGATGGGAGTGCCGGGTGAGGCGCGGGACCGGGAGCGGGAAGGCGGTCAGGGGAGGTCGAAGTACACGCGGACGGTGGTCCTCCCCCGCTCGGTGTGGACGCGGACGAGGTCGCCGAGGAGGTTGGTGACGAGCAGGCCCCGGGAGCCCCGCTGCCGGGAGTCGGCCGGGCGCCGTCCCGCCAGGGGGTCGGCGATGTGACCGGTGTCGCTGACGTCGAAGACGATCCGGCGGTCCTCGGTCCAGATCCGCGCGACCCCGGAGCCTCCGCCGTGTTCGAGGCTGTTGGCGGCGAGCTCGCTGGCGATCAGCCGCAGGTCCTCCAGCCGCTCCCCGGACAGGCCGATCCCGTCCGCGTACGCCACGGCGAAGGCGCGCACCCGCCACAGGTCGTCCCCGCCGAAGGCCAGGGTCTCGGCGCCGGCCGGCTCGGACAGCGGCCCGCCGCAGTCCCGGATGACCCGCTCGGGCGCGTACCCGGTGCTGGCGCGCGTGTCCGTGCCGTCGATGATGACCGGGTGGGTCTCCTCGGCGTGCCCGATGATCTCGGGGGCCAGCCCGTCGGCGTCGTACGGGCACAGGATGGTGACGTCCCGCCCGGAGAAGGCCAGGTTGATCAGCGCCTCGTGCTGCAGGCACGCCACGTACTCGGTCGGTGAGCGGTCGGGCCAGACGGGCTCGCCGACGACGCGGACCCTGCGTCCCGGATGCAGGTCGGTGAACGCCCACAGCACGGCGGGGATGATGCGTCCCGGGTTGCGGCCGGCCTGCTCCATGTCGACGAAGAGCACCTCGCCGTCCTGCGGCGCGACCTCGCCCAGCTCGTCCCGGATCAGCGCGAGGTTCCGCGCCGGGACGGCGACCGCGACCGGCTCGCCGGCCTTCAGCCCGTCCAGGATGAAGGGGACGGTGCCCTCCAGGTACTCCCGGTCGCCGCGGTAGAACAGCGCGGGATGGACGAACGGTTCCGTCTCGGCGGTCGTCATGCTCATTTGGTCTTCACTTCGATCGACACCGAATCCGATCCGATCAGGGCCAGCACGGATCTCAGGCAGTAGGGCGCGCTGTGCAGGAAGAGCCTGCCGCCGCCGACGAGGGCCCGCGCGGACTGCTCCAGCAGCCAGGCTCCGCGGACGTCGATGAACGTCAGACCGGACAGGTACAGGTGGCGGTCCCCTCCGCCTCTCACCAGCTCGCTCAGCGCCTCCTGCCAGACCCGCCTGGTGGTGCGGTCGATCTCACCGCTCACCTGCAGACCGGGCGGCGGCCCGAGCGGATCGATGCGGAGGCCGCCCGAGGGGGGCGGATCGCCGTCGTGATCGGAGGCGGGATCGAGAGGTCCCGTCTGTGGCGAGATCGGCACGGTGACCGTCCTGAAATCGACGATTGACTCCCATAACGTACCTGCTCGTCACTCTCGGCAGGCACGCGCGGGGAGGCCGGGCCGGGCGGATCGCGGAGGCGGGCCGCCGGGTGGGCACCGCCACCTGGGACGGCGACAATGACGGGCATGCGAATTCTCATCGTCGGCGGTACCCGGTTCGTCGGCAGGCACATCACCGAGGCGGCGCTCGCGGCCGGCCACGAGGTCTCCCTGCTGCACCGGGGCAGGACCGGGGCGGAGCTGTTCCCGGACGTCGAGCGCCTGACGGCCGACCGTGACGGCGACCTGTCCGTCCTGCACGGCCGGAGCTGGGACGCGACCGTCGACGTCAGCGCCTACTTCCCCCGCCAGGTCACCGCGCTGTCCGGAGCGCTGCGGACCGGCCGGTACGCCCTCGTCTCCACCACCGCGGTCTACCGGGTGCCCGTGGCGCCGGGGTTCACCGAGGACGCGCCATTGGCCGAGCTCCGCGAGCTCCGCGAGCTCGACGGGCCGGTCCCCGAAAGCGTGACGGACGAGACGTACGGGCCGCTGAAGGTGCTCTGCGAGCGGGCCGCGGCGGACGCGTTCGGGTCCCCGACGCTGGTCGTGCGGCCCACGTACGTCATCGGCCCGCACGACCACACCGGCCGCTTCACCTACTGGGTCAACCGGATCGCCCGGGGCGGGGAGGTCCTGGCCCCCGGCGACCCGGACGACCCCATCCAGGTCGTCGACGCCCGCGACCTGGCGGCCTGGATCGTCTCCATGGTCGAGGAGGCGCGGCCGGGCACCTTCCACGCGGCCACCCCCGCCCCGCCGTTCTCCTTCGGAGACCTGCTGGAGACGATCGCGGCCGAGGTCGCGCCTCCCGGCACCACCCTGACCTGGGCGGGGCAGGACTTCCTGCTCGCCGAGGGCGAGACCGGCCGGTCGCTGCCGCTGTGGTCGGAGGGGGACCCGCTCAGGGCGATCAACGCCGCCGACCCGTCCGCCGCCCTCGCCGCGGGGCTCGGCCCGCGCCCGCTGCGGCGGTCGATCCGCGAGGTCCGCGAGGCGGAGTCGTCCTTCTCCACCCCGGGGGCCATCGACGCGGGCAGGGAGGCCGAGCTGCTCTCCCGCTGGGCCGCGCGCTCCTGACCGCTCCTGCTCCCCAGCCTCCCGGGACGCCGCCTCTCAGAAAGCCGTGCCCTCGGGAACGGGTGTCCTCAGAAAGGGGTGTCGGCGGTGAAGCGCACCCCGGAGAACCGGCTCCGCCACGCGGTGACCTCCGGCGCCACGGTGACCGGGTCGGTCCCCTCGTCCAGGCCGCGGGCGATGAACGAGGCCAGGGCGGGCATGTCCGCCTCGGTCATGCCGAGCCTGACGATCTCCGGGGTGCCCAGGCGCAGGCCGTTGACGTCCCCCTCGACCGGTTCCATCGGCAAGCCGATGCCGCAGGCGAGCAGGTTGGCCTCGCGCAGCCGTCGGGCGGCCCGCTGCCCCCCGCCGTAGCGGTGGGCCGGGACGGCGAACTGGTGGGAGCGGGTGCACCCGCGCTCGGCGGCGAAGACCGGGACGCCGAGGGCGAGCAGCTCGTCGGCCAGGCGCCGCGCGGTCGCGGCCATCGTCCGCGCGTAGGCGGGCCCGGCCGCCTTCCAGTCGAGCATGGTCATGGCCAGCGCGGCGGTCTTGCCCGCGTCGAAGTTGGCGGTCAGCCCGGGGTAGGCGATCGCGTCGAGCCGTTCGGCCAGCTCGGCGTCGTCGGTCACGATGAGCCCACCCGCCGGGCCGCCCAGGCTCTTGTAGGTGCTCATGGTGATCAGGTGGGCACCCTCCTCCAGCGGCCTCGGCCAGATCCCACCGGCGATCATTCCGCACAGGTGCGCGGCGTCGAAGAGCACCTTGGCGCCGACCGTGTCGGCGATCTCGCGGATCCGCGCCACCGGGTGCGGGAACAGGTTGAGGCTGCCGCCGACCGTGATCAGCGTCGGCCGTACCGTCGCGGCGAGCTCGGCCAGCGCGTCGACGTCCACCGTGTACCCGTCCGCGGTGACCGGGGCCGGGACGGTGTTCAGGCCGTACAGGCCGGCGGCGCCGGGGCCGTGGTGGGTGACGTGACCGCCGATGCTGGCCGGCGGGGCGATGATCGTGTCCCCGGGCCTGCAGACGGCCATGAACGTGTAGAGGTTCGCGAGCGCCCCGGAGCCGACGCGGACCTCGGCGTAGGTGGCGCCGAAGACCTCGGCGGCCAGCTCGGCGGCGATGATCTCGATCTGCTCGATCGCCTCCAGGCCCATCTCGTACTTCTCCCCCGGATGGCCCAGCGAGGGCCGCGACCCGAGACCGGCGGAGAGCAGCGCCTCGGCCCGCGGGTTCATGACGTTGGTGGCCGGGTTCAGGTTGACCGACTCGACGTCGTGGATGCGGTGGTTCTCGGCGACCAGCCGTTCGATCTCTCCCTGCACCCGGGATGGCGTCCGATCCGTCACGGCCTTCAGGACGAACCGGACACGATCCTCGGTGACGGCGGGCACCCAGGGACGCTGGGCGAGGGTACGGGGCATCGGGTGATCTCCTGACCGGCAGGCAGACGGCTGCCGGGTGAGGCGGGGACGGTTCGTCTGCCACACGACGGTAGATCGAAGGTGACGCCCGGCGCATCGGGTGAAAGACGGGGTTTTCAATGCGCTTTTCCTACATCTGTTGCAAAAAACGGATGAAATATCTGATAGGAGAACACACCCGTCACACACGTCACGGAGGCCACCGGACCGCGAGGCCGCTCCAGGCCGGGTTCCTCCGCCCCCGGAATAAATGAGTGAGTTACTCACTCATTCGCTGTAGGGTTCCCCGGTGACCTCGATCCCGCAGAGGGCCGCGCCCCTCCCGCCGGACGAGCGGCGTGCGGCGCTCATCGCGTCCACCCTCTCGCTCGTGCTCGCCCACGGTCCCGACGTGAGCACCCGGCAGATCGCCCAGGCGGCGGGCGTCGCCGAAGGGACGATCTTCCGCGTCTTCACCACCAAGGACGAGTTGGTGAACGCCGCCGTGTCCAGCGCCTTCGACCCCGCGCCGCTCCTCGCCGAGCTCAGGGACATCGACGGCACGGCCCCGCTGGAGGTCCGGCTCGTCGCGGCGGTCGAGATCATGCAGCGCCACACCAAGCGCATCTTCCGCCTGATGAACGCGCTCGGGGCGGCGGGGGCCGCCGGGGCCGAACGCACCCACCGGCAGCGCGTGGAGCACGCGGAGCTCACCCACCGGGCGATCGTGGACCTGATCGTCCCCGACCGTGACCGGCTGCGCTGCGAGCCGGCCGGCGCGGCGCAGCGGCTGAAGCTGCTCACCATCGCGTCCAGCCATCCCGCGTTCGTCGAGAACGACCCGATGTCCCCGGCGGACATCGTCTCCCTGCTGCTCGACGGAATCCGCCGGCGTCCCGGCCTCGGCCCGCAGCCTTGACCTCAACAAAGGTTCATGTCGGACGCTGATCCCATCATCTCCCCTCGAAAGAGACCGCTCATGATTCTGGCCAACGGGGCGCCAGAGCAGGCCGGCCGGTACACGGCCCCCCTGCGCGACGTCCTCCCTCCCTCCGCCCGCGACGCGGTGCCGCCGTGCTGACCCGCCTGCTCCGTACCTACCTGCGCCCCTACACGGGCGCGCTGGCCGCCGTGGTGGTGCTGCAACTGGTCGGCACCATCGCCTCGCTCTACCTGCCCAGCCTGAACGCCGACATCATCGACCGGGGCGTGGCGGTCGGCGACACCGGATACATCCTGTCGGCCGGCGCCTGGATGCTGGTCGTCTCCCTGGTGCAGATCGCCTGCTCGGTCGCGGCGGTCTACTACGGCGCCCACGCCGCCATGGGGTTCGGGCGCGACGTCCGCGCCGCCGTCTTCCACCGGGTCGGCGGGTTCTCCGCCCGCGAGGTCTCCCAGTTCGGGGCCCCCTCGCTGATCACCCGGGGCACCAACGACGTGCAGCAGGTCCAGATGCTCGTCGTGATGACCTGCACCATGCTGGTCGCCGCGCCGATCATGGGCATCGGCGGCATCGTGATGGCGCTCCGCCAGGACCTCGGCCTGTCCTGGCTGATGCTGGTCTGCGTACCGGCGCTGCTGATCTCGATCGGCCTGATCATCTCCCGCATGGTGCCCCAGTTCCGCGCCATGCAGACCCGCATCGACGTGGTCAACCAGGTGCTGCGCGAGCAGCTCACCGGCATCCGCGTGGTGCGCGCCTTCGTCCGCGAGCGCGAGGAGACACGCAGGTTCGCCGAGGCCAACGAGGCGCTGACCGGGACGGCGCTGCGGGTGGGACGGCTCACCTCGCTCATCTTCCCCGTCGTGATGCTCATCCTGAACGCCTCCAGCATCGCCGTGCTCTGGTTCGGCGCCTGGCGGGTGGACGGCGGCGACATGCAGATCGGCGCCCTCACCGCGTTCCTCATGTACCTGATGCAGATCCTGACCTCGATGATGATGGCCACCTTCATCTCGATGATGATCCCGCGCGCCGCGGTCTGCGCCGAGCGGATCGCCGAGGTGCTCGACACCGACTCGTCGGTCGTCCCGCCCGAGAACCCGGTCCGCGAGGTGACCGGCCACGGCGAGCTGGAGATGCGCGACGTCGAGTTCCGCTACCCGGGCGCGGCCGCACCCGTGCTGTCGGGCATCACGTTCCGCGCGACCGCCGGGCAGACCGTCGCCGTCATCGGCAGCACCGGCTCGGGCAAGACCACGCTGCTGTCGCTGATCCCCCGGCTGTTCGACGCCACCGGCGGGACGGTCATGGTCGACGGCGTCGACGTGCGCGAGCTCGACCCCCAGACGCTGTGGAAGCGCATCGGCCTGGTGCCGCAGAAGCCGTACCTGTTCAGCGGCACCGTCGCGAGCAACCTGCGCTACGGCAACCCCGACGCGAGCGACGAGGAGCTGTGGGAGGCGCTGGAGGTCGCCCAGGCCCGCGGCTTCGTCGAGGAGATGCCCGGCGGCCTGGACGCGCCGATCGCCCAGGGCGGCACCAACGTCTCCGGCGGCCAGCGCCAGCGGCTCTCCATCGCCAGAGCGCTGGTCAGCAAGCCCGAGATCTACCTGTTCGACGACTCGTTCTCGGCCCTGGACCTGGCCACCGACGCCCGGCTGCGCGCCGCCCTGCGCCCGCACACCGCGCGGGCGGCCGTGGTCATCGTCGGCCAGCGCGTCTCCACCATCGCCGACGCCGACCAGATCGTCGTCCTGGACGACGGGGTGATCGTCGGCCTCGGGACGCACGACGAGCTGCTGGAGTCCTGCCCGACGTACATCGAGATCGTCGAGTCCCAACTAGCCGCGGAGACCGCAGCATGAGAGACCGGCCCACGACCACGACTCCCCCGGCCGGGACTCCGGCGGCCGCCGCGCCCGCGACACCCGCGACACCCCCGGCGGCTCCGGCGACCCCGGCCGCCCCGACGCCGCGGCCTCCCGCGGGCGGCGGCCCCTTCGGGCGCGGCCCCATGGGCGGGATGGGGATGCCCGCCGAGAAGGCCATGAACTTCGGGCCGTCCACCCGCCGGCTGATGCGGCGGCTGAGCCCGGAGCGCCCGATGCTCCTGCTGGTGATCGCCCTGGCCGTCGTCAGCGTGGTGTTCTCCGTCATCGGGCCCAAGATCCTCGGGTACGCGACGGACCTGATCTTCACCGGCGTGATCGGCAGGCAGCTCCCGGCCGGGACGACCGCCGAGCAGGCGGTCGCCGCGGCCCGCGCGGCGGGCAACGACAACTTCGCCGACCTGCTCGCCCGGATGGACGTCGTCCCGGGCCGGGGCATCGACTTCGACGCCCTGGGCACGGCCCTGCTCTGGGTCCTGGCCCTGTACGTCGCGGCCTCGCTCTTCGCCTGGCTGCAGGGCTACATCCTCAACGACGTGGTGCAGCGGACCGTCTACCGGCTGCGCGAGGACGCCGAGGAGAAGATCAACCGGCTTCCGCTGCGGTTCTTCGACGGCCAGCCGCGCGGTGAGCTGCTCAGCCGGGTCACCAACGACATCGACAACGTCTCGCAGACCCTGCAGCAGACGCTGAGCCAGCTCCTGGTCTCGCTGCTGACCGTGATCGGCGTGCTGGCGATGATGTTCGTGATCTCGCCGCTGCTCGCCCTGATCGCCCTGGTGACCATCCCGCTCTCGATGGTCGTCACCGGGATGATCGCCAAGCGCTCGCAGCGGCACTTCGTCGCGCAGTGGGCCCACACCGGCACCCTGAACGCCCACATCGAGGAGGCGTTCACCGGCCACGAGCTGGTGAAGGTCTTCGGCCGCCGCCCCGAGGTGGAGGAGGTGTTCCGGCAGCGCAACGAGGAGCTGTACAAGGCCGGCTTCGGCGCGCAGTTCGTCTCCGGGATCATCATGCCGATGATGATGTTCATCGGGAACCTCAACTACGTGGCGATCGCGGTCGTCGGCGGCCTGCGGGTCGCCACCGGCACGATGAGCCTGGGCGACGTCCAGGCGTTCATCCAGTACTCGCGGCAGTTCACCCAGCCGCTCACCCAGGTCGCCTCGATGGCCAACCTGCTGCAGTCGGGGGTCGCCTCGGCCGAGCGGGTCTTCGAGCTGCTCGACGCCGTCGAGCAGGACCCGGACCCGGCCGACCCGGTCCCTCCCACGGTCCGGCAGGGCCGCGTCGAGTTCGAGCGGGTCTCCTTCAGCTACGACCCGGAGCGGCCCCTCATCGAGGACCTGTCGCTGGTGGCCGAGCCCGGTCACACGGTCGCGATCGTCGGCCCCACCGGCGCGGGCAAGACCACCCTGGTCAACCTCGTCATGCGCTTCTACGAGCTGGACGCGGGAAGGATCACCCTCGACGGCGTGGACATCACCGCGATGCGCCGTGAGGACCTGCGCTCGCACATCGGCATGGTGCTCCAGGACACCTGGCTGTTCGGCGGGACCATCCGGGAGAACATCGCCTACGGCAACCCGGAGGCCACCGAGGAGCAGATCCTGGCCGCCGCGCGGGCCACGTTCGTCGACCGCTTCGTCCGGACCCTGCCCGACGGGTACGACACCGTGATCGACGAGGAGGGCGGCAACGTCAGCGCCGGCGAGAAGCAGCTGCTGACCATCGCCCGCGCCTTCCTCGCCGACCCGTCGCTGCTCATCCTGGACGAGGCGACCAGCTCGGTCGACACCCGTACCGAGGTCCTGGTGCAGCACGCGATGGCCGCGCTGCGCTCGGACCGGACCAGCTTCGTCATCGCGCACCGGCTCTCCACGATCCGCGACGCCGACCTCATCCTGGTGATGGAGGAGGGCAGGATCGTCGAGCACGGCACCCACGAGGAACTGCTCACCGCCCGGGGCGCCTACCACCGCCTGTACTCGGCCCAGTTCAGCGGCGCCCTCGTCGAGGCGGAGGAGGAACTCGTCGAGAAGTGAGGTCGGACCGGGCGGCGGCCGGGTGGCGGCCGGGTGGCGGCCGGACGGGATGTCGGCCGGGTTGGGAAGACGACCGGGCGACGGCGGGGACGTTCCGGGAAAAGGAACTTTCCATGACGGAAAGCTCGGTGTATGCTTTCCATCATGGAAAGCAGCCGATCCCACCTGGAGACCCCCGACCCGGCCGCCGCCCGCGCGGCCCTGGACAGCGTCACCGCGATGCGCGCCCATACGGCGGAGCGCATCACCAGCCCGTGGTGGTACCACGCCGGGCTCGGGGTGGCCATGGCCGGTGCCTGCGTCTCCATCAGCATGCGCTGGGCGTCCTACGGGGTGCCGCTGTTCCTCATCCTGGTGCCGTTCGCGCTCACCGCGGCGCTCAAGCGGTCGACGGGGTTGTCCATCGACCGCTACACGTCCACTCCCGCCGCCCGGCGGACCTACGGGCTCTACATGCTGCCCGTCCTGATCGTGGCGGGGATCGCGATGTACCTGGAGTGGGGAGCCGGGGTGTACGGGGCCGTGGCGGTGGCCGGGGTGCTGATCGGCGTCCTCACCGTCGTCATGGGCCACCGCATGGACGAGGCCCTGCGGGCGGATGTGCGAGCGGGTCGTGACCGCCCCGGTCTTTGACGAGATCATCCACGCCCCCAACCGCCTGCAGATCTGCGCGATGCTCTCGGCGGTGGAGTCCGCGGAGTTCTCGGTGCTCCGCGAGACCCTCGCCGTCAGCGACTCGGTGCTGAGCAAGCACGTCAAGGTCCTGCAGACGGAGGGGTACGTGGAGGTGACCAAGACCTCGGGCAAGGCCGCCAGGAGCACCTGGATCGCGCTCACCGCCGAGGGCCGGCAGGCACTGGCCGGGCACCTGGCCGAACTCCACCGCCTCAGCGACCTGGCGAACGTCGACGGCGGATGACCCCCGGCACGCCCCGCCCGGATCCGGGGGCGGCGGTCCGGGGGCGTTCCCCGTCCGGTCAGCAGGTCGTCCCCGCGGCCGGCAGCACGCGGTCGGCCAGGTAGCGGTCGATGTGGCCGCGGGCGCAGGGGTTGGTCACGTACAGCGTGTGCCCCGGCCCCTCGTGGCGGACGACGGCGCTTCCCGGGACCTGGGCGACCACCCGCCGGACGGCGTCGGACTCGTCCCAGGCGCCCGCGCCGAGCAGCGGCGGCAGCCCCTTGGGCAGCGGGGCCGGCGGGTTGGTGACCGGGACCGGCCAGCCGATGCAGCCCAGGGTCCCGGTCGCCAGCGTGTTGGCCGTCCCCGCGTCGGGTGCGGCCCTGCGCAGCCGGGCGATCGTCGCGTCGAGCTCGGCCCGGTTCGCCGGACGGGGCCAGTCGAGGCACTCGGTGACGCCCGTGGACTGGTCGGGGTAGCGGGCGCCCCGCTCGGGCAGGAAACCGGAGGCGTCACCGGCGATCGCCCCGCGGACGTCCCTGGCCAGCTCGGGCCATGCCGTCTCGCCGTCCCGGGCCGCGCTGATCGCGAACGCCTGCAGGTCGCGGCCGTCGTAGGCGATCCCGGCCCGCTTGGCGGGGATCGGCGTACGGTCGGCCCCGGCGACCAGCCCGCGCCACCGGGCGCGCACGTCGCGGCACTTCCCCTCGGCCGCGCACCAGTCGAAGAACCGGCCGAGGGCCTTGTCGTTGCTCCTGGCCATCTTCTCCATCTCGGCGCCCCAGTCGGCGGTGGCGTGGTTCCAGGTGCCGTCGAGCACCATCGTGCGCACCTCGGCGGGGAAGAGCCGGGCGTAGTCCTGCCCGTAGAACCCGGCGTAGGAGGCGCCGTAGTAGTTGAGCCCGGCGCTGCCGAGCGCCTTCCTGATCGCCTCCATGTCCCTGGCGTTGTCGGCGGAGCTCATGTTCGCGAAGAACTCGGGATCCTTGTTCCGGCAGGCCTCGGCGTAGCCCCGGTTGGTGTCGGAGAGCCGCCCGAAGTCGGCGTCGTCCCGGGGGAACTCCGGCAGCGGGACGCGGGTCCAGGTGCACGGCAGGCCGGTGCTGAGGCCGCCGAACTGCTCGCCGTAGCCCCGGGTGTCCCAGGTGACGACGTCCATGCGCTTGCGCAGCCCGGCCCACCAGTTCCCCGACCGGGTGATCGAGATCCCGGGCCCGCCCGGCCCGCCGTAGGCCACCAGGACGGAGCCCTCGGAGACGCCGGTGGCCTTGAGCCGGCCCAGCCTCAGCGTGATCTTGCGGCCGTCGGGCTTGCTCCAGTCGACCGGGACGCGCAGGTCGGCGCATTCCATCCCGCTCGTGTCCTTCGGGCAGGGAGCCCAGTCCAGGGGCTCGGCCTGCCCCGCCTGCCCCGCCTGTACGCCGGAGCCCAGCAGGCTCAGGGCGACCACGATCGATGTCATCATGCGGCCACGATCTCCGAACGGGCGCCCCGGCCGCGTCGGCCCCCGGTCCGATCCGCGGACGGCGGATCATCCCGGGGGATGTCATCCCGGCACGCGACCGGATGCCTCGTTTTAAGAGCCTGAACGGGTCACCACGCGGGTTCCCGGGAGGCGTTCCGGAACGTTCCAGGAGAGGGTGCCGGAACGTGCCCGGGCCGGTCAGGAGGAGGCGCCGCCCTCCCCGTCCGCGAGGAGGATGTTCCGCAGCCGCAGGACGCTCGTCCTCCACAGGTCACCGGCCCCCTCCGCCGACCACAGCTCCAGCAGCTCCGAGGGCTCGGCCATGACCCGGTCGAGCGCCTGGACGGCGAGGCCCCCCAGCTCGGCCGGGAGCACCGGCAGGGGCTTCTTGGGGCCGTACGGGCTCAGCACGGCCTCCCCGCCGGGACGCTGCGCGGCGACCAGCGCGGCCGCGGCCAGGGCCTCGGCCGCGTCGTCGAAGTCGAGATAGTCGGTGGTGCCGGCCGCGCGGGCGAGCGCCTCGCGGATGAGCTCCTCCCGCTTGTCCTCGTCGGCCTTGTCCAGCCTGCCGGAGAAGTCGGCCGCCGTGTCGTTGTCGAAGGGGCCGAGGTCCCAGGTGCCCATGTACGTCTCCAGGTCGTCGTGGTGCGCGGGTGTCCGGACATCGTGGCAGGAAGCACCGACAGACCGGGCACCGGCCGGCCTACCGGCACCGTACCCGGACGGCCCTGAACGGCCCTGGACGTCGCCCCGGCCCGGCCTCCGCGCCGGTGCGGGACGCCGGTGCCGACCGGTCCGCGGGGTGAGGCAGCATGGAGGGGTGAACGAGGATGCGAACGCGCTGGCGAAAATGCTGGCGGCGGGCGGCGTCGTGGTGCTGAGCGGCGCCGGCCTGTCGACGGAGTCGGGGATCCCGGACTACCGGGGGCCGAGCGGCGCGTCGAGACGGCACAGCCCGATGACCTACCAGGCGTTCCTGTCCGGCCCGGTGGCCAGACGGCGCTACTGGGCCCGCAGCCACGTCGGGTGGCGGGCGATGGCCGGGGCGAGGCCGAACAGCGGCCACCGGGCGGTCGCGGACCTGCAGCGGCGGGGCCTGGTGACCGGCGTCGTCACGCAGAACGTCGACGGCCTGCACCAGGAGGGCGGCGCCCGCGACGTCATCGAGCTGCACGGCAGCCTGCACCGCGTGATCTGCCTGAACTGCGGCGACCTGAGCTCCCGGGAGGAGCTGGACGCCCGCCTGACCCGGGCGAACCCCGCCTTCGCCGCCCGCGCCGTCGCGGTCAACCCCGACGGCGACGCCGAGCTCGGGGACGAGGAGATCGACGGGTTCGAGGTGGTCGGATGCCGGGCCTGTCCGGAGGGGATCCTCAAGCCCGACGTCGTGTTCTTCGGGGAGAGCGTCCCGGCGGGCCGGGTGGGCGAGTGCTTCGCCCTGGTGGAGGGGGCGCGCCTGCTCCTGATCCTGGGGTCGTCGCTGACGGTGATGTCCGGCCGCCGGTTCGTCCTGCGCGCCGCGAAGCTCGGCATCCCCGTGGCGATCGTCAACCAGGGCCCGACCCGGGGGGACGAGCACGCGGCGCTCACCGTCGACGGCCCCCTGGGCGAGATCCTTCCCGCGCTGGTCGACCTCACCGCCCCCCGGGCCACGACCGCGCGCTGATCAGCGGCCGCTCCACCTGATCTCGTACGGCCCGAGGGCGAACTCCCTGCCGTCCACAGTCGTGGTGACCTTCGCCCCGGTGGTGTTGACCATGACCATCTGCTGCGGCTGGGCCAGCACCCGGACCCCGGGGGCGGAGGAGGTCACCGCCTCCAGCCTGGCACCGGCCGGGAACCACCGGGTGAAGTCGGCCATCAGCCGTCCGGTCGGCTGCTCGGCCCCGGTCCGCGGATCCCACATGCAGGGCAGGCAGGTCCCCTGCTTGACCTGCGGGTTCCAGTACAGCGCCGTGGCGGCGCCGCTCTCGGCGAACTCGATCATCGACGCGGCCTGGACGGCGAGCCGCATGGGCTCGGGCCACACGGTCTTGTCCTCGGGGACGAAGTACCACTCCGACCACCAGACCGGCAGGTCGGTCTTCTCCCGCAGCCAGGTGGTGACCGCGCTGAACTTGCCCAGCGCCCCGAACGCGTCGGGCAGCAGCTCATGGGCGTCGGTCACCGAGGCGCCGTCCACCACGACGAAGTCGGCGCCCTTCTTGTTCTCGAACCAGTACTCGAAGGCGTCCAGGGCGTTCTGGTTGACGACCCCCCACGGGCCCCGCAGCTCGGAGTTCCCGGTCCTGTTGCTGTCGAAGCCGAGGTAGGGGCCGCCGACCTGCGCGTCGGGCCTGGCCGCCTTCACCGCGTCGTAGACCTTGTTGTACATCGCGGTGTAGCCCTTGTAGTCCGCAGGTTTGGAGTGGTCCTTCCAGAAGCCCTTGAACTCGTTCCAGACCATGAAGTACTTGACGTCGCGGTACTTCGTGGCGACGGCCGCCGACAGCCTGGCGAAGTCGTCGAAGTGCTTGGGGTAGGGGGCGTCCTCCAGGTGCTCGCTCCAGGCCGAGTCCTGGGTCGGCCCCTCCGGTCCCCCCTTCATCCAGTCGGGGGCACAGCAGAGCGTCATGATCTGTGTGCCACCGGACCGCCTCATGAGGTTCGTCCGGCTGTCGAGGTCCTCCCAGTAGAACTCCCGCGGGCGGGGCTGGGGGTTGAGCGCGCCGAACCCCATGATGTGCTGGTTCTGCAGCATCGGGGTCTGGGCCAGCCGCTGGGCCACGGTCTGCTCGAACTGCGGGGTGACGTTGTTGGCGCTGACCCCGGTGTGGGTGAACCCCCAGCGGGGCCAGGCCGGGTCGACCCGCGGGGGCTCCTTGATGTTCGCGGTGGGCGCCGCGGACGGGGCGGCGGTGGGCTGCCGGCCGTCCTGGGCCGCCCGGTCCACGCTCTCCCCCGGGGAACAGCTCGCGACGACCAGTGCCGTCGCGACCAGCGCCGCCCCGGAGACGATCCTCCGGCCGGGACGCCGCCACATCGATCCCCATCCGAGCGCTGACACCTGAGCCTCACCCGATCCTCACCGTTCGCCGTACCCCGAGCGTTCCATGAGCCGTGTAAGGGCGGCATACAGGCGCACGGTCCGCGGGCGGTCGTCACGTCGCCTGACGCCGCCTGACGCTGCCCGCCGGCGACTACCGCTCGCCGGCCGCCCGGTCCGTCACGGCGAGGACGGCCCGTACGACCGCCTCGGTGTCGGTGAGGTCCTCCAGCACCAGCTCCGGACCGGCCGCGTCGAGGACGGCGGCGTCGTTGAAGCCCGTCGCGACCGCGATCACCCGCGCCCCGCCCTCGTGACCCGCGCGGACGTCGTTGGGCGTGTCCCCCACCAGCACGGTGTCGCGCGCGCCGAAGGAGCGTCCGTACTTGCCCGCGGCGCGCTCCTGCGCCAGCGCCACCAGCGCCGCCCGGTCCTCGTGGTCGGTGCCGTACGCGCCCACCTCGAAGTCCACGAAGCTTTCCAGCCCGAACACGGTGAGCTTGCCGACCGAGACCGGCTCGGTGTTCCCGGTCAGCACCGACTGCACCACGTCCGGGCGCTCCCCCAGCGCGGTGAGCACCTCGCGCACCCCGGCCAGGGCCCGGCCGCGCTCGCGCATGACGGCCTCGCGCACGACGAACGCCTCGGCGAGCGCCACGTAGAAGGAGTCCAGCAGCCGATCGGAGACCTCCACCCGGTGGGCCTGGAGGATCTCGGTGACGATCGCCCGTTCGGTCCGGCCGGCCACCTCCACGGCGTGTTCCATCCGCCGGCCGGTGACGGCGTGCAGCGCGTGGTCATAGGTGTCGGCGGTGACGCCACCGGCGTCGATCAGCGTGTGGTCGATGTCCCACAGGACGAGCGTCATCGGAGAACTCACCGCCCGAGCATAACGAGATCGCCTCGGCGACGCGCTCCTCCTCCCGGCCGTGAAACAGCGGGAAAGCATGGGAGCGGTCGTTTCGGATCGGCGAACCCTGGGCATCGAGATGCCGCGAGCGTCCCGTCGAAGCCGAAGAGACACAGGAGCGATCATCGGTCTTCCGTTCCACGGCCGGAGCGAAAAAGGCTCACCTTGTGAATCGGGAGAGAACGATCGTCATGCGGTAATCTCCGTTTCCCGAATCGCTGCCCTGGCGTTCCGGCGGAGAACATTATTAGAGTCTTTCCGTCAGGATCCCGTACCGTCACGCGGCCCTACCCCGCCGAGAGCAGCGTCCAAGGGAGGTTCGGGGTGACCCCCGCCGATCTGGCCCAGTGCAGGGCGGACATGTCCGCGGTCACCACCGCGATGAACGAGATCCTCGACGCGCTGCGCGCCGTACCACCCCTGTTCGGCAAGGAGACCTGGCAGGGGTCCTCGGCCGACGCCTGGAGTGACGAGTGGAACGCCCGCCGCGCGCATCTCCTCTCACTGCTCGACGCGGTCGCCAAGGAACAGCAGGCGATCGTCACCCGGATCGAGAAAGCCGTGGCGGCAGGCGGGAACACCCCATAGGGAAACCACTCCATCACGTGGAACGCACCGAGAGGACGGCATGGGCGAATTCGTGGGCGTCGCTCCCGACAGGCTGGAGAAACTGACCGCTCAGCTCAAACGGCTCCACGAGATACTGGCCGACCGCGGTTCGGTGATCCAGCGGAAAATGGAGAATTGGGACGCTCAGGTCGGCTTCGGCGTCCTGCCCCGCCTGGTCGACAGCGCGCGGGACGACGCCCGTGACATGGAGGCCCGCACCGAACGGGCCTACGAGCTGGCCCGCCTGAAGGGCTGGGACCCCAAGGCACCCGTCATGGGCATGCCCGGCCACGTCCCCGGCCCGATCCCTCCCCCCGTCGTGCCGCTGGACTGGAAGGCCACCGGCCGGAGCGGCTTCCAGGCGGAACGCGACGCCACCGCGCTGGTCACGGCCATGGACGGCGAGAACACGGAGGAGAAACGCGCCGCACTGCGCGAGGCGGCCGAGAAGCTACGGCTGCATCCCAAGGACAACGACTACCTCAGGACCTTCCTGCAGATCGCGGGCCCGGCCACGGCCCAGGCCGCCCGGGTGCTCAACGACGGGGACCACTCCGAGGGCACGCTGTTCTCCTGTCAGGACCAGGGTGTCCTCACCACTCTGGCGGGCGCCCTGGCCGCCGCCGGCAGCCTGCGCACCGGCAGCGGCAAGGACGCCAGGCCACTGATGTCCGACGCGACCCGTGCGGCGCTCACCAAGGCCAAGGACCCGTGGTCGGTGGGCATGCTCCTCAAGCACGGGCCGTCCGGCAAGGACTGGGACTCCCGGCTCCTGGCCGACATCACCCGCTCCCTCCTGGACGCGCGCAAGGCCGGCACGATCTCCTTTCCTCCCACGCGATCCGGCAACGGGTCGTCCGACCTGGGCGGGGACGTGTTCCGGTTCCAGAAGGTCCTGGCCGGCCACGACCCGGTGATCGCCGCCCTGAACCGGTCGGCCGAGAACGGGAAGGCGGCCCGCCACGTCCTCGGCGACCCCGACAAGGGCCTGACCTACACCCGGATGCTGGTCGACGACTCCTGGCGGACCCCCGGGTCGGACTCGTTCCACCGGCGTCCCGCACCGCCCGGCGGCATGACCGACCCTTCTCCCAAGATCGGCCAGGTCGACCTCTCCTCCCACGTCGGCACCTTCCTGGAGGCCGCCGCCTCCGCGAAGCGCGGCGGAGGCACCGACGCCAGGGAGTCGGCCTGGTCGGTGGTCAACATCGCCAAGGCCACGGCGGAGTTCTCCCGGCTGAACCCGGAGAAGGTGCTGCCGGCGGAGACACGTAGGGCGTTGAACTTCGCGATCGACCGTTATCTTCCGGACTTCGCCGCCTCGGCACGCCTGGGAGTTCCTAGCGAAGCAGTTCTGAGCAAACGCTCCCCAAATGGACTGTGGGTTTCCTACTTCTCTCACCGCGAGCTCAAAGGGCTTCTCAAACAGGCGCTGAACAACGAAAAGGACCTCGGTAAGCTTCTGGGTTCCATGGACGCACGGCTCAGTGGAGCCGTAAAAGCGACAGTCCTGGACCCCTCCGACCAAAATTACCTCTCGGAGATGGCAGCACTTTATGGCTTCGTTTCCAAGATCGAGGCAGACCAAAATTTCAGCGATGCCGAAAAGAAAGATGCTCAGAACAAGCGCAGCGCGACCTTCTTGTCCATGTTTAGCGGAGGATTCGGCGCTATAAACTTCACCAAAGCCGTGGGCCCGACGACCAGCGCCCAGATTTTCACTGCCCTCGCTCAGCCGCCCTTGAACGAGGCCCTTGATACCGACCATGCGACGGATGCCCTGAAGAAAAATGCAGAAGCTTTCTATGACCGGGTCTCACGTGTGGAAATCCCGGTGGTTCAAGGGCTGATCAATGCTGGAGCCATAGACGTGGAGAGCAACGTGTCATGGTTCCACAATGGGGTGATCATCCCCAACGCGGAATTTGCCGATTGGTACAACACGAACGCACAGAAGAAGGTCGCAGGAAAGGAACTGGAAGAGTGGGTCCGGGTCACCGAGGCGGACATGCAGACCCAGCGAGGGATGACACCCTGATGAAGGCCATGGTAAGACTGGCCACTTTGATCACGATCTTCGCTGCTACGGCTTGTTCGGACAAGCCCGCCACTCCGCCTCAGAGCGAGCCGTGGGAGATACGGACAAGAGCCATACACAGCGTCGTCGAATGTCTTGCTGGGCATGAAAAAATTCCCGAAAAGGAGATCAAGGGAGCTTCTTGGTTCGTAGACGGTCGCATTCGTCCGAACGGGGAGTTCGCCGACTGGTCCAGCCTCCACGCGCAGACAGAGTATGCCGGAAAAGAACTTGAGGAGTGGACCGCGGAAGCCGAGAAAGCAGGCGGCTCCTGGAAGTGCCCGTTCGCCACCTCCTGATCCGGCTTCCTCCGAACGGCATGCCCCGCAGGCGTCCCCGACAGCCGCCGCCGGATCGCGATGCCACGGGCGGTGACCGCCAGGAAGCCGCTCTCGTCGGGAAGCGCGAACGTCGGGAAGCGCGAACGTCGGGAAGCGCGAAGGGCCCGGCCCCTCAAGGGGCCGGGCCCGTGGACCGCGCCTGGTTCACGGCGGGTCCGCCGTGGGTGCTAACGCCACGCCGTGAAGTGCCACTTGTTGGGCTGCGACCAGGTACAGGCCGTCACCCGGTATCCCGAGTCCCTGACCGCGTACCTCCAGTAGTTGCAGGTACCGGCGTCCGAGTAACCGCCGTAGAACTTGCTTTCGGCGTGGGCCACGCCACCG
Organism: Streptosporangium longisporum; assembly: GCF_039534895.1. Lineage (NCBI taxonomy): Bacteria > Bacillati > Actinomycetota > Actinomycetes > Streptosporangiales > Streptosporangiaceae > Streptosporangium > Streptosporangium longisporum. Next base: position 359,324 of record NZ_BAAAWD010000014.1, read on the forward strand.
AAGGATAAGACCGTTCCGGCGATGGCGAAACTCGCGAGGCCGACGACCGCTCTTTTCATGAAACTCATGCTTTGGACCTTCCTTTGGGCCCCCGTGGGGAATTGCCGCTGCATATTGATCCTCAACCAGTGATCACCGATATGCAAGACCGTCTTTTGAATCCGGATCCGGCGTACCGGCGGCGACACCGCAGGCAGTCACGACCGCGCGGTGGCCCGTGTCCATGGGCTCTCGACCGGTGCGGTCACGAAGTCTCACGTGAGGCGCGAATCCCCGCGAGAGTGACGAGGCGGCGCGCTCTTCCCCGGCCCGGACCTCCGGTTCCGCCGTCGGACGGGCCCTGATCGTTCAGCGCGGACGTGTCACCGGGCCGGCCCCTCCCTCACGGCTGAGCACACGCGACCCCGTTGAACCGGAAGGCCTCCGGAGGGGGGTTGGCGCCCGTGTGGGTGCCCTGGAAGCCGATGAGCAGCGACTGCCCGGGAGCGAGGTCCTTGTTCCAGGGCTGGGCCACGGCCGTCACCGCGCTCGCGGTCTGCGACCAGGTGGCCGACCAGCCGGAGGTCACCCGCTGGCCGGGGTCGGCGAAGGAGAACGCGAGCTGCCAGTCGGTGAAGGTCGCGGAGCCGGTGTTGGTGATCCTGATGTTCGTGCTCATCCCGGCGCTCCACGGCCAGGAGGTGTACTTCACCTCGCAACTGCCGGGCACCGGGGGGAGGTCGTTGTAGATCGTGACGGCCACCGTTCCGGACGGGGCACTCACCTCGCCCTTGGTGTCGACGGCCACGACGTACAGGTGGTGGACCTCCGAGGCGACGTAGCGCGGGGGGAACGAAAGGTAGATCCTCCCCTCGGTGACCGCGGGCTGGAAGGTGGCCACCCGGACGGCCGTGCCGTTCCTGTTCTCGTACACGTAGTAGCAGGCGACGCCGTGCGGATCGACGGAAGCGGCCCAGCTCAGGTGCACCTGGTTGAGCGTGACGTTCACGACCGTCGGCGTTCCCGGCGCGGTCGGCGGGGTGCTGGAGGGCGCCGGGGTCTGCGGTGCCGTGCGGCACGGGAGGGCGGGAGAAGCGGAGGGTGCCGGTGACGGTGTGGTGGCCGTGGCGGTTCCGGCCCCCAGGAAGAGGAGCGCGACGGCCGTCGCCCCTCCGCCGGCCCAACCGGCCAGCCATGTCGTTACCCGCATTGATGTGCCCCCTTCGATGATGACCCCTTCAAGGAACGTCACACCCTGGACGGGACCGGTCAACGTCGCGCCGCCACCACGGCCGGGTGGCCCTGATGAACGGTGCCGGCCGATGAAACTTTCATCGACGGCGGGTGCGCGGGAGTTCACCGGAGCACCAGGCGCACGTCGCGTGGATCCGCGCAACCGCCGGCGGGTGTCAGAGGTCGACGCGGGCCATGAGCGGCAGGTGGTCGCTGCCGGTGGCGGGCAGAGTCCAGGCGGCGACGGGTGTCGCCCCACGGGTCATGACGTGGTCGATACGGGCGAGGGGAAAGGCCGCGGGCCAGCTGAAGGCGAACCCGTTCCGCGTCGAGACCAGCCGGGAGGTGAGCGGGGCCAGGCCGCGGTCGTCGAGGGTGCCGTTGAGATCCCCCAGCAGGACGACCCTGTCCAGCGACTCCGAGGCGACGGCCCTGCCCAGCGCGGCGGCGCTCTGGTCCCTGCGGCCGGAACCGAAACCGTCCGACGGCCGGATGCGGATCGAGGGAAGGTGGGCGACGTACACGGCCACGTCCCCCTGCGGTGTCCGCGCGGTGACCCGCAGCCCGCGGTTCCAGTCGGGCCCGACGCCCGCCGGTCTGATGTCCACCGGCCGCGCGTCCGTCAGGGGGTACCGGGACCAGAGGCCGACGGTGCCCGCGACCGCCCGGTGAGGGTGGCCGGACGCGAGGACGCGCTCGTAGGCGGGCCGGACGGCGGGCGTCAGCTCCTCCAGGGCGACGAGGTCGGCCCCGGCCCTCGCCAGGGCTCGCGCCGTCCCGGTGTGGTCGGGATTCTCCTCGCCGACGTTGTGCTGGAGCACGGTCAGGTCGCCCGCCGCCTCCCGGTCGGCGGGCAGCGACCGTCCGCCGAACACCACGACCCAGACCACCGCGGGCAGCACCAGGGACACCGTCGCGAGGGCCGAGCGGCGCAGCAGGACCGGCCCCAGCAGTACGGGAACGGCCAGGCCTGCCCAGGGAAGGAAGGTCTCCAGCAGGCTGCCGAGATTGCCCACGGTGTTGGGCACGACGCCGGGGAACGCCATCAGCACCGCCACCGCCACGGCGGCCGACGCGAGGACCCACCCGCGCGGCCGTGACCTGCCCGGCACGCCTCGCCCCCGTCCCCGGTCCCACGTCCGGCGTCCGGCTGGGTGGGCGCTTCCCCCCTCGCGACCGGCTTCCCGATCTTCGACGCTCATGCCCCGACCGTACGGCCACCGCGACCCGGCCGGGCCTCTTCCGGTGATGCGAACGGAGCGGCCGAGGAAGCCACGCCTTGACAGCGTTCGTCGCGAAGCCCTGTAATGACGGGCATGTCGCGTGCCACCGGCCGGGAGGACGGCGGTGGCATGGAGGCGCCGTAGCTAGGGATGACGTCGTGAGTTCACACTTCACAGGCAGCGGCTGACCGCACAGCGCCCGCGCGCCGTCCCCGCGCCCCGTGGCACCGAGCACCACCGCCACCCGCACCCCTCCCCGAGCCCGACCGGCCCGAATCCAGCGGATTCGCGTTCTACGGGTCGATGAACGGCTGACGTCCCGCCGTTCTCGCCGCGTACCTCCACCGATCTCGACCATGCCCGGAGCGGGCCGATGCCCGTCCGCTCCCGGAAAAGGAATCCCACATCGTGAACGTCACACGCATCCCCAGCACGCCCGGCGACAGCGCCGAGGCCCTGTCACGGCTCATGACCCTGCACGCCAGCCCCCCGGACCTGCCCGGCGACGCCGACCTCACCCCCGTCCTGCCGCACACCGGCGACATTCCCGGTACGTGGGTCACCGCGGGCCGGGTTACGGTCGGGAAAGGGGTGACGATCTATCTCCACGGAGGCGGATTCGAGTACACGAACCCCCACTTCGAGCAGCTCATGGCCTACCGCCTGTCGCAGGTGACCGGTCGCCCCGTCCTGGCGGTGGACTACCGGCTCGCCCCGGCCCACCGGTATCCGGCCGCCCTCGACGACGCGGTGGCCGCCTACCGGAGCCTGCTCGGCCAAGGCGTGCCCGCGTCGCGGATCATCCTGGCGGGCGAGTCGGCCGGGGGCACGCTGCTGCTGTCGGCGCTGCTGGTCCTCAAGGAGGCGGGCGATCCCCTCCCCGCGGCGGCGCTGGCCGTCTCCCCGCAGACCGACCTCACCCTGTCCAGCCCGTCCATCGACGCCAACGACGGCCAGGACGTCGTCGGCCGGGCCGTCCTCGACCACGTCCGCACCCAGTACCTGGACGGGGAGCGACCGGACCGGGCACCCCAGTCCCCCCTGCACGGTGACCTGCGCGGGCTGCCGCCGCTCCTGCTCGCGGTGGGCTCGAAGGAGGTGATGCTCGACGACTCCCGGCGCTTCGCCGAAACGATGTCCACCGCGGGAGGGGACGTCCGGCTCGACATCTACGAGGGCATGCCCCACGCCTTTCACGCAACCGTGCTCCTTGCCGACCCGCCCCCGGTCGCCACCACCCTGCTGCGCCGCATCGCGGAGTGGGCCGACAAGGTGGCCACGGCGAGCGCGTAGGGTCGCCGGCATGGCACTGCGACCCGTGCAGGTGAACGTGAAGGCCCTCGACGCCTCGGCGGTCGGCCGCTTCTGGGCGGAGGCGCTCGGCTGGAGCGCCTACAGCCCCGGCGTGACCACCTACGTCGGACCCGTCGGCGGCCTCGTCTGGCCGGACCCGGTCGCCGTCGGCGTCGACGTCGTTCCCGTCCCGGAACCCAGGACGACGACGAAGAACCGCCTGCACCTCGATCTCGCCACCGCCTCCGCGGCCCATCAGGCGGAGTTGGTCGAGCGCCTGAAGGGGCTCGGCGCGACGCCCGCCGACGTGGGCCAGGGTGACGTGCCGTGGACGGTCCTGGCCGACCCGGAGGGCAACGAGTTCTGCGTGCTGGAGCCCCGGGAGATCTACCGGGACACCGGGCCGATCGCCGCGGTGGTCGTCGACTGCGCGGACCCGCGGGCCATGGCCCGGTTCTGGGGGGACGCGATCGACTGGACCCTGCACGAGGTCACCGACGACCGCGCCGTGCTGCGCTCGGCCAGGGGCGTCGGCCCGTACCTGGAGTTCCTCCGTACGCCCGGTGTGAAGACCGTGCCGGACCGCGTCCATCTCGACCTGCTGCCGTACCCCGGTGACGACCAGGCGGCGGAGGTGGCCCGGCTGCGGTCGCTCGGCGCCACCGACCTCGACCTCGGCCAGGGCGACGTGCCGTGGACGTGCCTGGCCGACCCGGAGGGCCACGAGTTCTGCGTCCTCGCCCCGTCCTGACGCGGAGCCCGACGACACCGTCCCTCGTAGGAGAGCGTGCGGGATTCACATCCCCAAAGGAGTCCGGCACCCCGTTCCGGACGCCTCCCGTACTCCGGGGGAGTGCTTTTTCCTATTCTCTTCCCATGGAAGTAGAGGAGATCCGCACCTACCCCCTCAGGTCCGCCAAAGGCATCCCTCGTTCGTCCGCCCGCGTCCTGCCGTGGGGTCTGGAAGGCGACCGTCGCTGGGGAGTGGTGGGCCCGATGGGAGAACTGATCTGGGTAGGCGAACACCCCCGGCTCCTCTCGGTCTCGGCCGTCGAGACCCCTGAAGGCGGCCTCCACCTGTCGGCGAAGGACATGGGCGAGCTCACGGTCCCCCCGGCCACCGGCGACATGCTCCCGCTCAGTTGCTCCACCCTCGATCGAGCCGTACTCGCCCACGCCGACGCCCACGAATGGTTCACCCACCTGCTCGGCAGGCCCGCCCGCCTCATCTGGCTGGACGACCCCGAGCGCCGGACCGTCACCGAGAAACAGGGCGGCCTCTGGGACGGCCCGCTCCTGCTCGTCTCCCGGAGCTCGCTCCGGCGCCTGGACGACTGGATCGTCGAAGTCGCCATGGAGCACCAGGAGCACCCCCCGGACCCTCTCGACATCGCCCGCTTCCGGCCCAACGTCGTCATCGATGGCGCGAAGCCCTTTGCGGAGGACGCCTGGACGTCGCTCCGCATCGGCGAGGCCGACTTCCGCGTCTCGACGTTGTGCGACCGCTGCGTCGTCACCCTCTGGGACCCGGACACCCAGGAGCGCGGCAAGGAACCCCTGAGGACCCTGGCCAAGCGGCGTCGCTGGGACGGGCACACCTGGTTCGGCATCCGCCTGGTGCCCAGGAACCTTGGCGAGCTCAAGGTCGGCGACGAGGTCCGGCCGGGCTGACCGGTCGGGCACCGTCACCCTGGAACCGGAGTCCTTCCCCGAGGTGAACGGGCTCGTCGTCGGCATGGTCGCCGCGTGCGCCGTCACACCGCTGTTCGGCCCGCGCTCTCCTCCGGCATTCCGTGCCGGTCCCACCAGCGGGCCAGTGGAGCCGGCGACCACCATGCCCGGTGCCCGAGCAGCCGCATGCCGGCCGGCACCAGCAGGCCCCGCACGATGGTGGCGTCGACCAGGAGCGCGACCACCACCCCGATACCGATCATCTTCAGCACGGTGACGCTGGTGATGACGAACGCCCCCACCACGACACCCAGCAGCAGGGCCGCGGCGGTGACGATCCTGGCGGTGTGCTGGACTCCGATCGCCACCGACTCCACGGGGTCGTGCGACTCCACGTAGTGTTCGCGGATTCTGGCCAGCATGAACACCTCGTAGTCCATGGCCAGTCCGAACGTGATCGCCGCGATCATGACGGGCATGTTCGCGTCGATGAATCCGGGGGCCTCGAAACCGAGCAACCCGGACAGGAGACCGTCCTGGAAAATCAGCACCATGGCGCCGAAGGCCGCGGAAAGCGACAGGAGGTTCATGATCACTGTCTTGATCGGCAGGATCACGGATCCGAACGCCAGGAACAGGACCACGAACGTCACGACCGAGACGATGAGCAGCATCCACGGCAGCCCGCTCGCGATCATGGACAGGATGTCGACGATCGCCGCCGGACGGTTGGCGAACAGCGCGTCGGCCCCGGGCGGTGGCGGTTCCGCGCGGAGCTTCACGACCACGTCCCTGATCTCCTGGCCGTACGGGCTCAGCGAGTACCCCAGGGTGATCCGCGCCAGGTCGCCCTTGGTGCCGCTCACCTCCACGCTGTCGATGCCCTCGATGCGCCCCAGCCGTCGGCCGAACTCGTCGAGCGCGGCCTTGGCCTGCGGGGTGTCCGCCGGGCCGGGCATCCGCACGACGGTGCTGATCACCTTGGTCGGGTCGAGGGGGAACTCCTCCTTCAGCTGCCTGGCCACCACCACGCTGTCGGTGTCCGCGGGCAGCGCCCACTCGGCGGGCCGTGTCCAGACGGCACCGAGCAGCGGCAGGCCGAGCGTGACCAGGAAGACGGTGACGGCCAGCACCACGGTGACCGGCCTGCGCATGACGGCGTGCGCGAGGCGGTACCAGCCGTCCTCCTTCCGCACCGTGCTCCGCCGCCGCAGCCGGGGCAGCGGGATCCGCAGCGAGTCGATCCGGTGACCGGCCACCCGCAGCAGCGCGGGCAGCACGGTCAGCGCGCTCAGCACCGCGAACAGCACCACGCTGACGCCGGAGTAGGCCAGCGAGGTCAGGAACCTGGAGGGGAACACCAGCAGGCCGCCGAGCGTGACCGCGACGGTCACGCCGGAGATCACCACCGTACGGCCGGCCGTGGCGGTGGCCCGCACCACGGCGTCCTCGACGTCGCGTCCCGCCGCGAGTTCCTCCCGGAACCTGTTGACGATGAGCAACGCGTAGTCGGTCGCCAGTCCCAGTCCCAGGATCACCACCACGTTGATGGCGGCGGTGGACAGCTCCACGAAGCCGCCGACCACCCGCAGCACGCCGAGCGAGCCGACCGCAACGAGGACGGCGATGGCGAGCGGCAGCGCCGCCGCGACGACACCGCGGAACACCAGCAACAGGAAGATCACCAGCAGCGGGAACGAGAGCAGTTCGGCCCTGGCGAGGTCGCGGGTGCTGATGGCGTTGAACTGCTGGCCCACCGCGGTCAGGCCGCCGAAACGTTCCGTCAGGCCCTGCGCGTCCAGCAGGCCCACGAGCCGGTTGTACACGATGACCTGTTCCTCCTCCACGGCTCCTACGAGCTGCAGGGAAAGGTAGGTCTTGTGCCTGTCCTCGGAGACGAAGTCCGGCGAGTTCGTGGACCAGTAGGTCTCCACCCAGTCGTAGGTGTTCCTGGGGAGCTTGGCGACCACCGCCTCGACGCTCTCGCGGAAGCGCGGGTCGTCCACGGTCATGCCGGTGCTCTCGTACATGACGACCACGTCGGCGACATGCCGCCCGAGCGTGTCCGCCAGCAGGCGGTTCGCCTGAGAGGATTCGCCGTAGGGGTTGTCGAGGCCGGCACCGCCGCCCAGGATTCCCCCCGCTCCCGAGCCCCACACGCCGCCCAGGACGACGAACACGATGGCGGCTGAGCAGACCCATCTACGACGCCTAGCGACAAATCGACCAATTGTCGCGAACATACCTAATCTCTCTTCTCGGAGTAGCCGTAGCGATGGCACATCGGCCACTGCCGGCATCTGGTGGATCCGCATCACCGCGAGGCGCGGCGCCCGCGACGGCAGGCCGGCCAGAAGGTCCACGCGGCGGTCGCGCCGCACCCGAGGCGGGCAACGGCGTGACAGGGGTGAAGAAACCTTCGAAGGTGTCGCGATGACGTTCTCGTACGTCCAGCCGTCGATCGTCAGGCCGGAAAACACGATGGGGGCGAACAGGGAGGTGACGACGTTCTCACGTGACGTCGCCACTTCCTTCACGCTCGCCGAGGCTCCGGAGCGGCCCTACTGCAGGGTTCCGCCGATCGTCGTACCCGCCTTCCCTTCCTCTCCTTCCTTTCCTTCCTTTTCGAAGCCAGACCCCTTCGTCACGTCCCATGCTTTTCGGGGTCGCGGCTCACGCTTTCCGAGGTCAGCGCCTGCGGCGCAGCGACGCGTCGACCACGGCCGGGGGACGCCAACCGGCGTCGGCGGCGTTGATCGTCACTCCGGGGGGCACGATCTCGTCGATCCGGTCCAGCACATCCTCGGAGAGGCTCGCGTCGGCGGCGCCGAGCTGGCTCTCCAGGTGCTCCATCGTGCGAGGCCCGATGATCGCCGAGGTCACGCCCGGGTGCTGGAGCACGAACCGCAGGGCCATGTCGATCAGCGAGATCCCGCTCTCCTCGGCCAGCAGCGCCAGCCGCTCGACCGCGGCGAGCTTGCGCCGGTTCTCCGGCAGCGTCATGTCGTAACGGTCGGGAAGCATCGCGGCACGCCTGCTCTGCGGAAGCTCGCCTCCCTCCCGGTAACGCCCGGTGAGCCAGCCCCCGGCCAGAGGGCTCCAGGCGAGCACGCCCAGGCCGTACCGCCGGCAGACCGGAAGCAGGTCGGCCTCCACCCCGCGGGCGAGGATCGAGTAGGGCGGCTGCTCGGCGACGAACCGCTCCCTGTTCCGCCGCTCGGCGGCCCACTGCGCCTCCACCACCTGGTACGCGGGGAACGTCGAACTTCCGATGTAGCGCACCTTGCCCGCGCGCACCAGGTCGGTGAGGGCCCCCAGTGTCTCGTCGATGTCGACACCGGGGTCGGGACGGTGGATCTGGTACAGGTCGATCCAGTCGGTACGCAACCGGCGCAGGCTGTTGTCGACCTCCTGGATGATCCAGCGGCGGCTGTTACCGCCGTGGTTGGGATCGTCTCCCATCGAGCCGTGCACCTTCGTGGCCAGCACGATCCGGTCGCGCAGACCGCTCTCGGCCAGGAACCTGCCGATCAGCTCCTCGGACTCACCGTTCGCGTAGATGTCGGCCGTGTCGATGACGTTGACCCCGGCGTCGATCGCCCGCCGGATCATCTTCGACGACTCTTCGTAGCCGTTGCCGCCCCACCAGCCGAACATCATGCCACCGAGGCAGATCGGGCTCACCTTCATGCCGGTCTGACCGAACAGGCGGTAGTCCATTACGATCACCTCCTAGATCGTACCCAAAAAATGGATAGGAGCACTTTCTACTATCCTTTTACCGGGGTTGGCAAGGTCCCACCGAGGGGTACTGAGAGGCTGAGGGAGGACCCATGCGGATTGCCGAGCTGAGTCGGCGTACGGACGTGCCCGTTCCGACGATCAAGTACTACCTGCGTGAGGGCCTGCTGTCCGCCGGGGAGCGCACCAGCCACAACCAGGCGCAGTACGCCGAAAGTCACGTCCGTCGTCTCAGGCTGGTCAAGGCGCTCATCGAGGTCGGCGGGCTCAGCGTCGCGGCCACGCGCGAGGTCCTCGAAAAGATGTACGGGCCGGGGATGAGCCCCCTGGACTCGGTCGGCAAGGCCCAGTTCGCCATGACCAACTCTCGTCCGGTGATCGAGGACGAGGCGTGGGAGGCGGCGAGCAAGCAGACCGAAGAGCTGATCGAGCAGCTCGGCTGGCAGGTCAGACAGACCAACCCCGCCAGGCAGACGCTGACCTCGGCACTCGCCACCCTGTCCCGCCTGGGCCAGACCGAGCAGCTGAAGTTGCTGGAGGGCTACGCCCAGGCGGCCCGGCAGGTCGCCCAGGCCGAGATGGAGCTGCTGGTCCAGGAGCCCGACGCGGACGCCCTCATCGAGAGGGCCATCGTCTGGACGGCGCTCGGCGACATCGTCTTCAGCGCGCTGCGCAGGTTCGCCCAGGAGGACATCGCCTACGGAGGATCGGCGAAGCAGTAACCGACTACGTCGACCCGAGAAACGGCTCCCGCGCCAGGGATCCGACCGCCTCCCGCCATGCGGATCACGCAGGCACCCATTGCGAATGAGCGGATCAGCGAGGTCACGGCGGATTCGACACGTCGCGCGATGGCGAGCTGGAGCGGCTTGTGCTCGGTCGCGGTGATTGCCCACGAGTGGCTGACGTACTGGCAGGACAGGGAGGCCAGAACCCCGCCGACCCCGAAGCGGGCCTGCGCGCCGGTGAACCGCTCGACCTGCGAAGGACTGTCCGGCAGATACGGTGTGGGTCGCCTGTAATAGACGGACCGTACCCGCTCCAGGACGACCTCCCGCGGCCGGGTGACCAGGACGTCATGTGACGGGAACCGCCCCGAACCACGCCGACAGCTCGGCGCAGGCGGGAAACTCCGCTCCGGGATCGAACCAGGCGACGAAGACTCTCAGCGAACAAAGCTCCTGTCGACCGCCTATCCGGAAGCTGCTCAGAGTCGCACCTACCGATGCACACCATCCATTCCAAATCAGACATATCTCCCATTTGGGATGGATGCTCATGTGGTATGAGATTTCATCAAGCCCCCTATAGGGTTGGTTTCACCATTTTCGCCCTATGGACATACCGAGCTCTGTCTTCGACTAGAGCAACCGGAGGTAGCGACATGAGCGCAGACATCATCAATGTGAACATGAGCGGCAGCGAGGCAGAGGAAGAGCTGCGATCCTTTTACAGGTGGTTACAAGACGACGAAGACGTTCGACGGCATGCACGAGTGTCCGTGCGACAGAGCTCGCCTCGGGAAAGCGAGATGGGTTCAGCTTTAGAAGCCATCGATCTAGTTCTTAGTAACGGCTTTGAGTTAGCAAACTTCACACTGGCTTATCTTGCCTGGAGGGCAACCCGTCGACAGAAGGTGGCGGTAACACTTAAGCGCGGAGACGTCGAAGTCACTGTAAGCGATGCCGACGATCAAATCACAAAGAAGATCCTTCAAGCTCTTAACGAAAAGCCCGGTGGATCGGAGGAGTCTAAGTGAAACTACCCGATCCTCGCTTGTCTCGCGCCGTCCTCATTGGCACAAGCCAATACGACATCGAGAACTTACCAAACTTACCGACCGTCGCCAACAACCTTGCCGCCATAAAAGAAGCACTATGTGATCACAATATCTGGGGACTTCCACCACAGCATTGCAGAGTAATTCGAGAACCAGCCGAAATCCCTCAGATGATCGACCCTGTCATAAAGGCATCAGAGGAAGCAACTGACACGCTAATTATTTATTTTGCAGGACATGGACTTGCCGGACCGGACCTCGGAGAACTATTCCTAGCACTGACTAAATCAGATGACGATCCCAGGCGGGTCTCTTTTACATCTGTCGCATACGATCACATACGTCGAGCAATCATACACGGCAACGCAAAGCGGAAAATCGCGATCCTAGATTGCTGCTACAGCGGTCGCGCAATCAGATCAATGTCTAGCACTGACACTATTTCCGCGCAGGCAAACATTGAAGGTACATGCGTAATCACCTCCGCTGCAAAAGATAAACTCTCTCTAGCTCCTCCGGGCGAGCTATACACAACCTTCACCGCCGAACTGATTAATATTCTCCAGAACGGCATAGAAGGTCAGCCGAAGCGCCTTACCATAAACAACATATACAATCACATTCACTCGGCATTGAGATCAAAGACAGCCCCTCTCCCTCAGATACAGAACCGCAACACTGCAGGTCAGCTAGAAATCATCAATAATCGTGCAGTTGTTTCACAGAATGAAACTCCTCCTGGTTACGGCCCTGTCCCGGGCATTGAAATTGGAACAGAGTTTCCAGACAGGAAAGCACTGCACAAGGCGAACGTACACAGACCTTTACAAGCCGGAATCTGCGGTACGCAGCGCAATGGTGGCGCTGAGTCGATCGTCGTATCAGGGGGCTACAAAGACGATAAAGACTATGGAGACGTGATTATCTACACGGGACATGGAGGAAGAGATCCAAACACAGGCCATCAAATTGCCGACCAGCATGAAAGCGATCCTGGGAATTCCGCTCTGATCGCCAGCCAGATGAGCCGATTGCCTGTACGGGTCATACGCGGGTCAGAGGCAGGAACAGAGTACTCTCCGTCTCAAGGGTATAGCTATGATGGCCTCTTCATTGTTGCCGATCACTGGTCGACGATCGGGGAGGACAATTATCGCATACTGCAGTTTCGTCTAGAAGCACTCAATGAAGACTCGGGCAGCAAAGCTCTAGACGAGTATGAATCAGGAGGCTCCAAGGATACTCAAGCGCACCTAGCTCCTAACCGCTGGGAACAGGTTTCTCGTGGCATCTATCAAGATCGAAAGCTTGCCGAATACGTCAAAAAGGCACACGATCACGAATGCCAAATCTGCGGCATAGCATTAGAAACGATCGGCGGCCTTAGGTATGCGGAAACCAGCCATATCCGTGGGCTCGGCATACCTCATAACGGGCCAGATACACGAGACAATATTTTATGCTTGTGCCCGAATCACCGCATGCTCTTCGAGTACGGCGCAGTCGTTGTAGACGAAAAACTTCAGGTCGTTGATCAAATAACCGGTGAGATTATAGACGATCTACGAATGAACAATAAGCATCGAGTCAGTCAAGATCACTTGAGATATCATCGGGAACTCCATCAAAGAGCAAGCTCCAATCCGTACGTTTCCCCTATCTAACGACCTATCCGTGGCCGTTCCTTTCAAAGGATGTGCATCCGCACACCAAGCCGTCGAATGCGCTCTCGGTAGCCATAGCGCTCAAGTTCCAGCAACGTTCGTACGGCCTGCTGGGCCATCGGGTGGTTGCGGACGAGCATCGGGGCGATCTTCTCCGCGCGTTCGAGTTCCGTCAGGGCGTCATCGCGCTTACCGCACCACAGCAGTCCTCGGGCGTAGTCCAGATGGTGGTAACCGGCACGGCTGGCTGGGAGATCCTTGGGGAGGTGGACCGTCTGCGCTCGTTGTACGGCCCGCGGTCCGTCACCCAGTTCGACGGCTATGGCCACGCCATGGATGTCGATGTTGGGCTGGTTGGTGGAAAGCTCGTAGTAGTTGGTGCGCTGACGCGCACCAAGTCGAGTGACCGCCTCGGCCGCGAGCCGGTGTCGTGACCATGCCTCATCGGCGTCGTTCTTACGAGCTGCTGTGATCGAGGCCCTCAGTTGGAGTCCTCCCCAGACGGCCAACGCCTCTGGATGACCTGCGGTGTACTCGCCCTCGATCTTCGTACATGCCGTGTCGAGCACGGTGAGCGCGTCGTTCCACGACGTACTGGCCCACAGGTTCCTGGTCCGTAGATAGGCGAACAGCGCTTCGCTGTAGACGTCCCCCGCTCGCTCTCCCGCCCAGTGAATCCGGTTGGTGGCGATCACCGAGAGATCGGCGTAGCCGAGGTTGTAGGCGACCGCGTCGGCTGCCCGATAGGCGATCGAGAGCAGTTGGTAGGCCTTCATGCGATCGGCATCAGGGCAGAGGTGGGTGGCCGCCTGAAGTTCGGCGATCAGTGCAGGAGTCCTGTCGGCCATGTCGGCATAGCGTGTCTCCCGCCGTAGCCACATGAGACGTTCGACCTCGGATCGCAGCTCGAAAATCGGGCGTACGTCGCCGGACCATTCGGGATCGAGGTCGTAGCGTTCCAGTTGGCGACGGATCTCCTGGATCGCCGAGTGCCCTCGGTCCTCGGCCGGCGTGTCACCGCGGTAGGGACGCGCGGTGAGTTCGTTGGGGTGGACGCGCAGCACCCGGGAGAGGGTGTTGATCAGGGCGATGGAGTCCAACGGGATGCTGTCGTTCTCCACCCCGGACACCCAGGACTGCGCGCGGCCGATGCGTCGCGCCAGCTCGATCTGGGTGATGCCCGCGCGCTTACGAGCACGTCGTACGCGCCTTCCCACACTCTCCGCAGCCGGGTCAGAGTAGGCCATGGCCTCACGGTAACCCGCCATACCGCGCTTGGCTCCCGTCCCCGCCAAAGTATCAACCGCACTGATGTCGCTGCCTCTCCGCATCACTACCGTCGCTCTGCGTGAAGGAGCGATGGATACGGAAACGGCCGCTGATACGGGTGATCGGGCCACCTGGCCTCGATGACGAGGTGCCGCTTCCGACCGGCGCTTCCCGGAACGGAAGCTCGGTCACCGGCCACGGCGCGAGTGTGGTCGGCGACGTCGTAGAAGGCGGCTCTGCCAGGCGAATGAGGTCGCCGGGCAGAGCCTCGATCGCACAGTGGAGGTGCGACCTGTGTTCAACCATAGGGGAACCATCAAGATCGTCAGGGTCCGCTGGCATGCCGAGCGGCCGCCCTCACCCCTCGGGTGCCGCTGGTGCGGTCATCCCCCGTACGCGCACGACGCCGCCAGCCTGCCGCACCGGCCCGGTCACCTGTGGGAGCAGCCCACCCCGGCGCAGGTCCGTACCCGCATGGCGGCCCGGCGTCGTCTCGGGCTCTGTGGTCGGCTGCCCGCGCCCATGACCGGGCACGTCACGCCGAATCCGCTGACCACCGTGCCGCTGCGCGCACCGGCCCATCCCCCTGCGGGCTCCCCCGTCGGCAGGGGACGTCACGCGCGACCGGCCGCGATGGCCGCACCGCCCCACGGGCAGGAGTCGCCACCGGGTGTACGGCCCCGGCCGGGCAGGCGCGAGTCGTACCGGAGAGGGGTTCAGGTATGAGTTCCCCTCTCGTCGGCGCCGCGGCCGGTGCACCGGCCGACGCCGGTACAGCGGACACGGTGGACGTGGCCGACACCGCGATCACCCGCGAAGGATGCGAAAGGGGACGGCCGGAATGACCGTGCGACTGCTGTCCGCGCTCGTCGGGGTGTTCGCGGACCGCTTCCGGACGACGACCGGCGACGCCACGGGATCGGGTCTCCCTGGTGCGATGTGGTCACCGCACCTTGGGCGGATACCAGGCTGGTCGGCGTCCCATGCTCATACACCCGTGATCTCCCAGCGGTTCGCCGCCAGTCGTGACCAGGTCAGGCAGGCACGGAAGTTCGTCGCCGAGCTCCTTGGGGACGGTCACCCGCTCCTCGACGACGCCCTGCTCCTGACCAGCGAGCTCGCCACCAACGCCATCGAGCACTCCGCCGCACCCGCCGAGGCCGTCCACGCCGAGCCCTACCGGCCCGATCCCGGCGGAGCGGGTGACCGGCTTCGGGAGTTCGTCGTCACCGTGGCGTTCACTCCTCGCGGTGTGCTGGTCACCGTCCAGGACGCCGGAGCCTCCGGAGTTCCCTGTACGAGGGACTCCGGGCCGGCCGCCACGGGTGGCCGGGGCCTGCTGCTCGTCAACGAGCTCGCCACCCGCTGGGGTTTCCACCGCGACTCCACCGGCACCGTCATCTGGTTCGAACTCGGCTCGCCCGGCGCGAAGGCCGAACGACCCGGTGTGCCGGTCCGGTGGACGGGACCGTACGACCACGACTGAGCCGGGCGTGACGACGACGTATCCCGGGTCGTTCCTTCCGTCGCGAGGTAGGGACGGAGCCCGGGGCGGTGGCCGGGGACGCGAACGGCCACCGGGTGATCCCCGGCCGTCGTGTCGACGGACGAGGATCACCCGGTGGCCGCAGGTCGTGCCCGGTCGTACGGCGACGGTCGCCGTACGGTGACGGGCAGGTGGTCAGCAGTCGCAGATGAACCCGTAGGTGCCCCAGTCGGCCTTGATGGTCAGCTGGTACTTCGTGCCGTAGAGGCCGTTGACCGCACCGCGGAAGCTCTTGTTCGGGCTCACCGTGCCACGGCCCACCCGTACGCCGGTCTCGCGGTCCCAGACCTCCCAGGTGGCGATGGAGGTGGTGTCCAGGCCGATCCACACGCGGTGCAGGTCGGTCCTGGCCGGGGTGTAGCCGCTGGCGCACTTGTTGGTGATGTAGGACGGCCGGCAGGTGTGGCGCGTCTCGGCGGCTGCGGGCTGCGCGAAGACGACGGATGCGGCGGCGACACTGAGTGCGACGAGGGCTGATGTGAAGGATTTGCGCATTGAATCGGTCTCCCTGATCAAGGTTTTGGGCGGGGCCAGTATGACACTCGACGCGATCAGCCCATAAGGGTTAATTTGGGTGGTTTTTCGCCTTGGGTGGCGACCGGATTCACCAGGACGCGCCTTTCTCGCCCTTGACCTCGGCGAGCCCGGCAGGGGCGTCCCGAGGATTTCCTCGGGCGTCCCGATGATTTCCTCGACCGGCACCGTGAGAGCGCGAGGAGCGAGGACGGGTGTCGGCCGGTCCGCCGGGGAGCCGCCCGGTGCGGCCGACGGGGACGGCGCCGGTCAGGTCTTCGGCTTCAGCAGGTGGTGACGCAGGCACACGTAGCCGTGTCCGTCGGGAAGTCCGAGCTGCGCCACTTTCGGCGTGGCCCAGGTGAACGAGCCGTCGTCCTCGTGGTCCCGGAAATCGATCCTCACCCACGTGTGGGTGTCGTTCACCGCGACCACCGTTCCCTCCTCGAAGTGGAGCCGGCCGTTGATGGCGGGCATGTCCACCACCCACCGCTGGCTGTCGGGGTCGGGGTCGGGGACGGCGTGGATGGTCTGTTCGGCGATGGAGAGCCCCAGCGGGTAGTCCTCGAACAGCCGACCGTCGCGGGCGGCATCGGACCACACGACCACGGTGCCGACGTCCAGCCTCGCATCGGCCGCCGCGGGAGGCCGGGACGCGGCGGCCTGCTTCGCCTGGACGTACTCCTCATGGCTCGCGGCGGTGAAGACCGGGGAGATCTCGCCGGGAATCACGAACTCCGTGCTGGGATGCCTCGGGCCGAAGGCGAAGCGCAGGGTGATGGTCTTCTCGTGCACCGTGAACTCGTACCGGATCGGCGAGTGGTGGCCTTTGTCGTCGCGTTTGTAGGAGTGGGCACACAGCGCCTTGTACACCTTGAGGATGTGCGGACCCCAGTTTCCCGGTTCGTCGGGATCGGCCGGGATCACGTACGCCGCTTCCATCGCGATCAGACGGGTGACCAGCGCCTTGATCGCCCCCTGCGTCGAATCCGCGGAGCACGTGGGCAGCAGACCGGAGACCAGCCCGAAGGAGCGGTCCCAGGCGAGCTGGAAATCCTCGATGTGCTCCCGTTCGGAGGCGCGAACCGCGGCGGCGTCCTCGGCGGAGATCTCCAGCGCCAGGTGGAAGCTGCCCTCCTTCGGCTCCTCCGGCTTCCACACGCAGGGCCTGCCGGACTGGAGGTAGCGGACCATGCCGCCTCCCCACCCCTTGGAGGTGCGGGTCGCCATGTCGAACTGGAACGTGCCAACTCCGATCCCGAAGGACTGGTGCTGGGACGAGTCGTAGGGCGGGGCACTGGTCAGGGTCAGGGTGCCGGGCTTCTTCCCGGCGGCCAGGGTGATGGCCGACGGCGTCCAGTGGTCGCTCACTCCCAGCGCCTTGGGAAAGGCGGGAAGCTGCTCAGGACGCGCGGTCGTGTAGTTGTGGGGGAGGTGATATTCGGTGCTCACGCTCGTCAACCTAACGTGTACGAGGTGCACCCACCAGCAGCATTTCGCCTGTCCGTCTTCGCATTATTCGGTTCCTTATAAATCACCTTTTCACCGATTTTCGCCCCTCCGGTCGGGAAGTCCTCTTGGACGGCGTACGCGGCGAACCTGAACGGCGGAGGTCCGGGCGGGCTCCGCACGCCCCCTGCCGGATCCGCGCGGAGTGGACGGTCACCGTCCTCGCGGTCGGGGGATCGGCTCTCAGGAGGTCCCGGCGGGGCCGATGCCCCTCAGGACGACGGTGAGCAGCTCGTCGACGAACCCCGGGGGGATCTCCAGCGCGGTCGCCGTACCGCCGCCGAGCAGGTGGGGCAGGACCAGCTCGTGGCAGGCACCGATGATCATCGTGGCGGCGGCCTCGGTGCTGGCGTCCGGGGCGAGACGGCCGAGGTCCCGCTCGGCGCGCAGGTAGGCGGCCAGGTCCGCCCGCAGTCCTCGCCCGCCCGCCACGGGGTTGGGCAGGCTCGCGAACCGGACGAGGACCTCGGGCCGGCCGAGCAGGCCCGCGAAGGAGGGCAGGATCGCGGCGTGCAGCGCCAGCCCCTGGGTGATGTAGGCGCGCAGGTTGTCCTCGACCGTCCCGCTCCCGGCCGTGGTGGGCCGCTCGCCCAGCTCGCGCTCGACGGTCCGGACGTGGGCGTGCAGGGCGAGCGCGAGGAGCTCTTCCTTGCCCTCGAAGTGGTTGTACAGCACGCCGTCGGCGACCTGCGCCTCGCGGGCGATGTCGCGGACGGTGAGCCCGGCCGTGCCGCGCCGGGCCATGAGGCGTCCGGCCGCGGCGATCAGGTGCTCGCGCAGACTCCGGTCGCCCTCGCCGTCACGCAGGGCGGCTGCTTTTCTGGGTGACATCGCATCACATCGTAGTGACCGCCCGGGGCCGGGCCGAGGGAGAACGGTCAGGTACGGGTGGCGGTGATCAGCCAGGCGGCACCGCGCAGCCGTACGGCGTCGGGCTCCTCGTAGGGCCGCAGCGCCTCGGTGAGCGCGTCACGGGCGCGGGCCGCGGTGGCCTCGCCGACCTGGTCGAGCAGGAAGCGGACCGGCCCCCACGCTCCGAGGAACCGGCTCGCGTCCTCGGCGTCCCGGCCCCACACCTGCGGCGCGTCGACGGGCGTGCAGGACACTTTCTCAAAACCCGCGCCCGTGAGCACCTCGCGGATGCGGTCCGGGTCGGCCAGCGACTCCGGTCCGGGAGCGCCGGGCCCGGCCGGGGCGGGGTTCGGCGGCAGGTGCTCCACCATCGCCCCGAAGACGGTGCCCACCTCGTTGTCGCCCATCCCCCGCAGGGACAGCAGGGCCAGGCGTCCTCGCGGCCGCAGGGCGCGGCCGATGTTGGCGAACGCGGCGACCGGGTCGGCGAAGAACATGATGCCGAACCGGCTCACGGCCACGTCGAAGCTCGCGGCGGCGAAGGGGTGGACCTGGGCGTCGCCCCTGGTGAAGGTGACGTTGGCGACCCCCTCGCCGGTCGCGGTGGCACGTGCCCGCGCCAGCATCGGTTCCGACAGGTCGATCCCGGTGGCGTGCCCGAGCCGCGCGCGACGGGCGGCCAGCCGTGTCAGCTGCCCGTTGCCGCATCCGACGTCGAGCACGTGGTCGTGGTCGCCGATGGCGGCCGCCGTCAGCAGGTGGTCGTTGAAGCCGCTGTTCACGGCGTCGTACCTGTCCGGGTGATCGGCCCAGTGGTTGCCCTCGTAGCCGTTCCAGGCCTCTGCCTGCTCGGTGTTGACGATGGAGGACATCGAACCCCTTCCGTGGGTCTCGCCGGACGGCGCGACCGACCCCCGTCTCCGGTACGGTCACGACGCCCTCGTAATGAACGCTCGTTCATGAATGCATGTTCATAATGAGAGCGGCGGAAGGGAGATGTCAACCGTCACGTGGGTTGACCTTGACACGGTGACAGGGCCTTCACTGTGGCCGAGGAGGTGGTTCCATGACCATGATCTACAAGTCCGAGGCCGGTGAGCGTGAGCTCCGCGACACCTACCGGCGGGTGCTGGACGCCTGGCCGGTCCCCGCCGAGCACCTGCGGGTGCCGACCCGCGAGGGCGAGACCTTCGTCCTCGCCTCCGGCCCCCGGGACGCGCCGCCCCTGGTGCTGCTGCACGGCTCGGGTGCGAACACGTCGATGTGGCGGGGGGACGTCGCCACCTGGTCCCGGCACTTCCGTACGTACGCCGTCGACCTCGTCGGCGAGCCGGGGCTGAGCGCGCCTTCGCGTCCCGCCCTGGACTCCGACGCCGTGTCCCTCTGGCTGGACGACGTGCTGGACGGGCTCGGGATCACCGGTGCCGCGTTCGTCGGCGCGTCCCTCGGCGGCTGGACGGCCCTGGACTACGCGATCCGCCGCCCGGAACGCGTGACCCGCCTGGTCCTGCTGTGCCCCGGCGGCGTGGGACGGCAGAAGGTCGGCTGGATCCTCAAGGCCCTGCTGACCAGCCCGTTCCGGCGCGGCGGGCTGCGCGAGTCCGCGATGGCCGTGGCGGGACTGGACGGGGAGCGGGACCGGGAGGTGCTCGACGCCGTCGTCCTGACGTTCACGCACTTCAACCCGCGCAGGGAGAGGCTGCCGGTGTTCTCCGACGACGCGTTGCGCGGCCTGGACATGCCCGTGCTCGTCATCGTCGGCGGCCGGGACGCCATGCTGGACTCCCGCAGGACCGCGCGGCGCGTCCGTGAGTGCGTCCCGCACTCGATCGTGCACCTGCTCCCCGAGGCCGGTCACGCCATCCTCGGCCAGACCGGGCCGATCGACGCGTTCCTCCGGGCCTGAGGGTCAGCGTCAGCCCATGCTGCTGATCTTCTCCGGCTCGATGACGAACATCACGCGGACCTGGTCACGGCCCCCGTACCAGGGATAGGAGGTGCCGAGGTAGCGCTGGGCGAGCATCTCGATGTGGTCGGCCGCGCCGTCGGTGGTGACCTTGAGCACCCTGCCCCGTACCTGGAAGTAGCGCGAGGGGTCGGCGGGGTCGGAGACGGCGACGGCCACGCGCGGGTCCCGCTCGATGTTCCTGGTCTTGAGGTGGCTCTGCACGCTGTTGATGATCACGTGCTCGCCGTCGGTGTCGACCCAGGTCTGGGTCAGCTGCGGCGAGCCGTCGGCCATCGAGGTGGCGAGGTAGCAGGTGCTCGGCCGGCGCAGCAGCGCGAGCAGTTCTTCGGTGAGTTTCACGGCGATCTCTCGGCCAGTCGGGTGCGACACTGTTCTGGCAGCTCAGCACGGTCGTGACGAGCCTACTCACCGTCTGCCGGCCGGGGTCGGGGCGGGTCCGCGACGGCCCCGGACCGGCTCACGCCGAGCGCAGGTCGCCGTCGAAGACCTTGTCCAGGAAGCCCTCCAGGTTGGCGACGGCCCGCGTGATCCGCTCCTCGGTGGTGAGCGTCTCGAACCGCACGCCGGGCTCGGACCTCTTGATGTCCCGTACGTAGAGGGAGCAGGCCAGGTCGGCGCACATGTAGGTGCCGACCGTGTTGCCCTGGCGGCCCGCCGCGCCGACCCGGGGTGCGACGAACAGGGAGACGCCGGTGCCGGGGTGCGGGGTGACGCAGACCGAGCAGACGGTGCTCTTGGTGAAGCTCCTGCGGACCTCCTGCGCGACGCGCAGGGAAATGCCGACCAGCTCGCCCCGATGCCCGGCGACCAGGTAGCCGCGGTCCGGCGCACCCGGGTCGCGCCAGCCCAGGAAGTCGAGATCGGCCCAGGGCAGCTCGGGCAGGGCCCTGGGCAGGTTGATCCTGCGCGCCTCTCCCTTGGAGCAGTTGACGAAGGATCCGCGGATCTCTTTCTCGCCGATCGGGTCCATGGTCCACCTACCGTTGTGAATGATCTTCCGTATGCCCCGTCCCGACGCTCACGGCCGATCGTTCCGGGTCGGGGGAGAACGGGGTGACGGACGCGGCCGGAGGGCGGCCCCTGCGGGCATGGCCGGTGGCCAGTTTTCCAGGGTGGTTCCTGCCGTGTCGACCGGTTTTCCGGCCCGTCGTCATCGGGCCCCGCGGGCTCCTGGGGTACGGGGATCTCCCGGGACGCGGGATCGGAGCACTGGCACAATACGGGCATGCGATGCACCCAGTGCGACGGCACGGACCTGGAGCCGGGATTCGTCGAGGACGGTGGGGAGCACTCCTACGGCTACGCCCGCTGGATCGCGGGCCCGCTGGAACGCGGCATCTTCGGCGGCGTGAAACGCTTCGGGAAGACCCGCTGGGACGTCGAGGCCTTCCGCTGCACCCGGTGCTTCCACCTCGAACTGTTCGCCCGCACGCAGGACTGAACGACGCGGGAGACCGTCACGCGCACGGTGGCGTCGCGGCCGACCCGGCGCAACCGTCACGTGGCGTCGCGGCCGATCCCGGCGAGACCGTCATGTGGCGTCGCGGCCGGCCCCGGCGAAGGTGAGGCCGCGTTCCGCGAGGGTGGCGCGCAGGAGGCCGAGGGCCTTGGGGCCCATGCCGTGCAGCGCCAGGAGCTCCTTCTCGGTCGCCGTGGCCACCTGGGCCAGCGTGTCGTAGCCGGCCGCGGCCAGGGCACCGCGCGCGGGCCTGCCGATGGCCACCGGGATGTCGCTCTCGCTCTGCTCACCGCTCGCGCTCGCCATGACGCCTCCTTCGGGAACGTGGCCGGACGCCGGGGTCGGACGGGGTCGCGGACATGCGAGTCTTGCATCTCCGTACGACAGGATCGGGCGGGGTGGCTACCCTCGATGTCATGATCGTCTGGTTGAACGGCACATTCGGCGCGGGCAAGACGACGACCGCGCGGGAGCTCGTCTCGATCATCCCCGAGGCCCGGCTCTTCGATCCGGAGCAGGTCGGCGTCATGCTGCGGCACGTCCCGGACCTGCCACCGGTCGAGGACTTCCAGGACTGGCCACCGTGGCGGGGCCTGGTCGTGGAGACCGCCCGGCGGCTGCTCGCGTACGTCGGAGGGGTTCTCGTGGTCCCGCAGACGGTCCTCGTCGAGAAGTACTGGACGGAGATCCGCGCCCGGCTGGAGCGGTCCCGCATTCCCGTCCACCATGTCGTGCTCCACACCGACCAGGCCACCCTGACCCGGCGGATCGAGGAGGACACCCTCGACCCCGAGGCCCGGCAGTGGCGGCTGGACCACCTCCCGGACTACCTCGACGCCCTGCCCTGGCTGATCCGCGAGGGGAAGGTCGTCGACACGACGCAGCTGACGCCGTCGCAGGTCGCGCACGCCGTCGGCCTTCAGGTCGAGGGCGGCGGGCACCGTCCGGCCGCCAGGACGCCGGACGCGGTGCCGGTCGCCCCGCCCGCCAGGACCGGCGTACGGCGGACCGGTGGCCGGGTACGGCGAGCCCCCGCCGAGCGGATCCTCCCGAGGACCTCCGCCCCCGGTGATCTTCCCTGAGGGGTCCCCGGAGACCTGCCACGAGATCTCCGGGCCCGGTGACCGCGCAGGGCCCGGGCCCGGTGGCCGTGCGGGGTCCGGGCCCGGCCGCCCGGGAACGGCCGAGGACACCGCGCGGGAGAGCGGACCGGCGTCCGGTCCCGGCCATCGGGGCGGGGCCCGTGCCGTCCCCTTCGACGCCCGTGGCGCACTACGCTCGGTATATGTACGACCAGCCTGTTTGTCACTGTCTGCTGTGTGTCCAGCGCGAGGTGGAGCTCGACGAGGCGGATCTGCGGACGATACGGAACGTACGGGACCGGGGGTGGGCGGTCGTCATGGTCCCCGAGGACGAGGACGGGCCGGGCTGGGCGTTCACCGTCGGGCTCTGGCACACGCTCCGCTCCCCCGAGGTGGCCATGTTCGGCCTGCGGGTGGACGTGATGGGCAACTGCCTCGGCACGCTGGCCGACGGGATCGCCGCCGGGCACCACCTGGCCGAGGGCCGCGAGCGGGACGACGTGATCAGGAACTACCCGGTCGTCGCCAAGCCGGTGGACACGAGCTGGTACCGGTCGCTCTTCGGCACGGCGCTGCACTTCTACCAGCGGCCCCCGCTGCCCTTCATGGAGATCGTCTGGCCCGACGCCGCGGGCCGTTTCCCCTGGAACGACGGCTGCGACCCGAGGCTGCGCGAGCTCCAGCCCGCCCTGTGGATCCCCAAGGACGAGCACGCCCCGGGCCCCTGGACCAAGCTGCCCTGAGGGGCGGGACGGCGGGCCTGACCGGTCCCGGTCAGCCACCCGAACCCCCGTGGTGGCCTACGATTCCATGCGATCGTTGACATTGTTCACTCACGGGGGGAGGCGATCCGTGTCACGGGCGACGTTCCGGGAACGGCTGCGCTACTGGTTCGACAACACCATGTCGCGTGGTACGACCGCCCTCATCGGGTGGCTCGCCCTCATCTCGCTCAGCCTGATCGTGCTGGTGACGGCGGCGAGCCTGTGGCTGACCCCGCGCGAGGCCGCCGAGCACCACGGCGCCGCGGGCATGCTGTGGACGACCCTGATGCGCACGCTGAGCCCCGGCAAGGTGGCCACCGACACCGGGAGCGCGCCGTTCGTCGCCCTGATGTTCATCGCGTCACTGGGCGGGATCTTCATCGTCAGCGCGCTGGTCGGCGTCCTCGCCAACGGGCTGATGGGCAGGTTCGAGAAGCTGCGCAAGGGCAGGTCCCGCATCATCGAGACCGGTCACATCGTGGTCCTGGGATGGTCGGAGCAGGTGTTCACCATCATCAGCGAGCTGGTCCAGGCCCACGCGAGCGACCGCAAGTCGGTCATCGCGATCCTCGCCGACAAGGACAAGCTCGCCATGGAGGACGAGATCCGGCGGTTCGTGGGCGACACCGGCAGGACCCGGCTGGTCTGCCGGACCGGCCGCCCCTCCGAGCCGACCGACCTCGACCTGATGAACCTGGGCTCGGCGCGCTCGGTGGTCGTGCTGTCCCCGCAGGGGGAGAATCCCGACGCGCACGTCATCAAGACGCTGCTCGCCCTGGCCAGGCGCGACGGTGACCATCCCCCGGTGGTGGCCGCCGTCGCCGAGAGCTCCAACATGGCCGCCGCCCGCCTGGCCGGAGGCCCGGACGTCCACCTCGTCGACTCCGACGACACCGCCTCCCGGCTCATCGTGCAGTCGTCGCGGCAGTCGGGCGTCTCGGTGGTCTGCATGGACCTGCTCGACTTCACTGGTGGCGAGATCTACCTGCGCTCGGATCCGCACTTCACCGGCATGACGTACGGCTCGGCGCTCCCGGCCTACCAGACCGCCACGGTGATCGGGCTGCGCCGGGCGGACGGGATCGCGCTGAACCCGCCCATGGACACCGTGATCTCCGCCTCGGACGAGATCATCGTCATCGCCCAGGACGACTCGGTGATCCATCTGGCCGACGGCATGCCCGGCGCCCGGGAGGAGGCGATCGTCTCCTACGAGCGCACCGGGCCGAGCCCCGAGCGCACGCTGGTCCTCAACTGGAACGGCCGGGGCCGCCAGATCGTCCGCTACCTGGACGCCTACGTCGCGCCGGGCTCGATGCTGGACATCGCCTCCGACCACCCGGGGGCGACGGTCGTCCTCGACGGGCTGAAGAACCTCACGGTGAACGTCAAGGAGTGCGACACCTCCGACCGCTACGCGCTGGAGTCACTGGGCCTGGGCCTCTACCAGCACGTGATCGTGCTCTCCGACGACCGCTACGACCCCGGCCACGCCGACATCCGCACCCTGACGACCCTGCTCCACCTGCGCGACATGCAGACCACCCTGCACGAGCGCTACTCGATCGTCAGCGAGATGCACGACGAGCACAACCGGGGCCTGGCCGAGGTGACCGAGGCCGACGACATCGTGATCAGCGACACGGTGATCGGCCTGCTGCTGGCGCAGCTCGCCGAGAACCGGCACCTGGCCGAGGTGTTCGGCTGCCTCTTCGACTCCCGGGGCTCGGAGATCTACCCGCGTCCGGCCGAACGGTACGTCCGGCCGGGGGCGCCGGTCGACTTCGCCTCGGTGATCGAGTCGGCCCGCCGCCGGGGCGAGACCGCGATCGGCTACCGCCTGGCGGATCGGCAGAACGAGGCGCCGCACTTCGGCGTCGTCCTCAACCCGGACAAGTCACGTCCGCTCCGGCTCGGCCCCGGCGACTCGGTGATCGTCCTGGCCGAACGCTGACCCTCGTGCCCCGGCCCGCTCCGTGCCCTTCGAGGGCACGGAGCGGGCCGGGGCCGCGACGGGGATCAGGCAGTGATCATGAAGGCGAGCCCCAGCAGCACGGCGACGGGGATCAGCCAGACCACGGCCTCGATCGCGAACTCCTTGTACACGGTGGGCTCTCCTCGGGTGCTGCGCGGTCGCCGCGCGGAAAAACGACGAGAGGCAGCATATGAGCATCGGCCGCCTCTTCGTAACCGGGGAACCTCACCGGGAGTGGTCACCCCCCGGTGGAGGCCGCTTCCGGTGAGGTCCCCGGCGGGGAGGGTTCCGCCTCGCCGTGCTCGTCACGCGGGGTGCGCCACGGGCCGCTCGTCACGCAGGAGACGCGTCATGGGACGCTCGTCACGAGGGTGGCCTCACGCGCCGGGGGTCCACAGGACCAGGCCCAGGCACATCTCGTCGCTGGTGCCCTCGCCCCAGACGACGTAGCGCGGGGCCGAGCCCTTCAGCGCGGGCAGCATCGTGCGCAGGCCCGCGTCGTGGGTGCAGGTGACCCGCAGGCGGTCGCCCTTCTTGACCGCGACGGGCTCGGCCAGCGGCCGGATGGCCTGCTCGTCGAAGTCGTACCGCGGGATGTCGAGAAGGGCACGCTCGCCGGAACGGCCGTGGTTGAGCTCGACCTTGATCGAGCGGCCCAGCAGGTGCATGTGCCCGGCCAGGGCGTAGATCGTGCCGTTGGCGGGCAGCGGCAGCTCGCAGTGCTGGGTGTCGCCCGGCGGCAGCGGCTGTCCCTTGTTGCACATCCCGGCGAGCCAGTTCGGTGCCTGGTTCGACCGCTCGCCGAAGCGCCGGCCCAGGTCCTTGAGGGCGGCGTCACGGTCGCACAGCGGGCCCGACTCCTGCGGGGTGCAGGGCAGCTCCACGGGAGCGGGAAGCTGGGTGGTCTCCAGCGCGGTGATCTTGGAGTCGCCGTCGACGAACCGGAGCCGGATGCCCGACCGGTCGCTGCCGGTCTTCCCCTGGGTGGCGAGCAGGTTGTAGTGGACCTGCAGGACGAGCCGGCTGCCGGCGGCCACCGGGTGGCCGACCTTCTGGGTGAGCAGCGTCTCGTCGGCGCCCGGCGCCCAGTGACCGATCCACTTGCCCTGCTCGATCCCGGCGTCGCCGAAGCAGGTCCAGCCGTCACCGGGAGTGCTCGCGTCGAGGGCACCGGCCTTCTCGGCCGCGTCCTTCTCGACCGCGTAGACGATCGCGTGGTGCACGAGGTCGGTGTTCTGCGGCAGGAACTGGTTGCCGGTGAGGAACGCCGGGGCGGTCAGGCCGGGGTCGAGCAGGAAGCACCGGTACTCGTCGGTCGCTCCGGGGGGCGCGTCCGGGGTGTAGGGCTTGGGCAGCGTCAGGTTGACGAAGCGTTCCCCGGCCCGCAGCGGCGCGGCCGGTGGCGGAGCCGCCTTCGTCCCGTGGCCGGAGTGCGCGGCGGCACTCGGGGAGCCGGGGGACGCGGCGGAGGGATGCGCGGTGCTCGCGTCCCGCCCGCATGACGTGACGACAAGGGTGCCCGCCAGCGCGAGGACGGCGGCACCCGCCCATCGTGTCGTTTTCATGTCTCCAGCCTCCTCGCCCGCGCCGGTTTTCTCATCGGTCCAGGAGCCCGACCTTCTCATCCTGAGGTCGGAAGGAATTCCGGGGGTCACCAGCCCTGAAGATGATGATCCACTTCATCCGGCCGCCGTGACCGGGCAGGTCGTCCGGCCACGGCAAGGCGCCCGCCCGCCGGGGGACCGGCGGGCGGGCGCGGATGCTCGGACGATGTGGATCAGGCGGAGCTGCAGGTCACCGTCGGCGCGGTGCCGGGCGTGCCGGACATGAGGACTCCGAACGTCGTCGCGGCTCCGGCGGCGAGCGAACCGTTGTACGCGGCGTTGCGCGCCGTCACGGTGGATCCGCTGGTCGTCAGCGTCGCATTCCACGACGAGTTGATCGTCTGCCCGCCGGCGAGCGTCCATCCGGCCGTCCAGCCGGAGATCGCGGCCGAGCCGGCGACGACGCGGACCTCGGCCTGGTAGCCGCCGCCCCACGTGGAGACGACCCGGTACGTGGCCGAGCAGCCCTGGCCGGGGGTGGGAGTCGGCGTCGGGGTCGGCGTGGGGGTCGGCGTCGGCGTGGGAGTCGGCGTCGGGGTGGGGGTCGGGGTGGGCGTGGGAGTCGGGGTCGGGGTGGGGTTCGAGCCCGTGAAGTTCACGTCGCTGCAGAAGTAGTACGACTGGTCCGAGTGGCTGGCCTGCCAGATCGTGAACACGATGTGGTGACCGGAACGGCCCGGGGCGTTCACCTCGACGGGGGTCGTGGCGCCCGTGGCGACGCGGCCCGTCTGGCCGACCGGTTCCAGGTCACCCCAGCCCAGCCGTTGTGTCTTCGGATCGAAGCCCTGTTTGGTCGCGTACACACGGATGTAGTCCGCGCCGTGTATGGCCTGGTCGAGGAGGTTGAGGGTGAAGCGGGCGGGCTTGTCGACCGTCTTCCAGGCCCCGGGGACGTCCATCGCGGCGTAGCGGCCGCCCTCGGCCCTGCCGCCGCTGCACAGCTGGCCGTCGGGGATGGCAGCCTGGTGGTTGCCTGCCACGCCCTCGCGGTACAGGCCGTTCCAGTTCCACATGGCCTGCACGTTGGCCTGCCACGCCTGCCAGCACATGGGGTCCTGGGTGGCCATCTGCGGGTTCTGGAAGTCGCCGCCCCAGCGCTGCCAGCAGCCGTAGTTACGGGTCGGGGGGTCGCTCACCGAGCCGTGCGCCGACGCGGGCACGACCAGTGCGGTGGCGAGCAGCATCGCGGCGCCCGCGATCGCGAGCAGACTTCGAAGCAATGTGCGGGAGAGCGTCTGCACGGGTCTCCTTCTGAGATTCAAGGGTGCATCCGGGGCCCACCATCTCCTAACCGACGGTCAGGAACAACGGTTATGCCCCTCGGGGAACCGGTGACCTGGACATTCGCCGCAGGAACGATGAAACATTCAAATTCCGCCCGCGCACACGGTGTTCCGGGCGCCCGGGGACGGACTCGCGGTCCCGCCGTGACAGGCCGTGCGGGAACCCTCCGGCGCGTGAGGACGGACTCGCGGTCCAGCCGTGGGAGCGGGCACGGGTTCGGTCTCGCCGTCGCGGACCTTACGGGGTCACGCGGTCAGATAGTGGAAGGTCGGCTTCGGATGCATCAGGAAGTCGTGGTGGGAGATGTTCCAGGCGTAGGCGCCGGCCATGGCGAACTCCACCCGGTCCCCGGCCTCCAGGGCGACGGGGACCCTGCGGGCCAGCACGTCCTTGGGGGTGCAGAGCTGGCCGACGATCGTGACCGGCTCGCCCGGCCGCGACACGAGCACCGGCTGGTCGTGGCCCTTGGTGGCGGGGGTGCGCAGGTGGTGGGTCCCGCCCGCCACGACCGCGAACAGCTCGCCGTGCACCCGCTTGACGTCGATGACGTACGTCACGTAGCGCCCGCAGTAGACGGTCAGCGACCGGCCCGGCTCGATCCGGAGCCTCTCCCCGGGACGGCGGAGGGCGGCCAGGCCCCGGCCGTAGGCCTGCCAGTCGAACCGGTCCGACGGGTCGGCGTAGGAGACGGCCATGCCGCCGCCGAGGTTGATCTCGGTGACGCCCAGCGTCCGCGCGTAGTCCAGGATCGTCGCCGCCAGTTCCAGCATCCGGGGGGCGTCGAGGCCGCTGGCCAGGTGGGCGTGGATCCCGCGCAGCCGTACGGCCTCCTGGGTGCGGAGCAGTGCGACGCACTCGTCGACGCCGGCCGGGTCCATCCCGAACGGGGTGGCGCCGCCGCCCATGGCCAGCGCGGCCCCCTCGATGGAGACGTCCAGGTTCACCCGGAGCAGCACGTCGGCGGGGCGGCCGGAGGCGAGCAGCCGGCGCAGCTCGCCGGGACTCTCCACGTGCAGCCGGGTGACGTCGGCCAGCAGCTCGGCGTCGGTCTTGCCGGGCCCGCCCAGCGCGACCGGCACGTGCGGGAAGTGCTCCCTGACGTGCGCGAGCTCTCCGCCCGAGGCCACCTCGAAGCCGTCCACGTACGGGACGAGCGTGCGCAGCAGTTCGGGGTCGGGGTTGGCCTTCACCGCGTAGTACAGCTCGACGTCCCCCAGCGCGGCCCGGACGGCACGGGCGTGGGCGTCCAGCTCGGCCAGGTCGTAGACGTAGGCGGGCGGCGACCCCGATCCCGGGGCCGGGGCCTGAGTCGAGACCTGAGTCGGGACCGGGACCGCGACCGGAGCCGCATCAGGGGCCGCATCAGGGGCCGGGGACGCGGGACGGGTGGAGCTCATGGTCTCCAGCATGACCGAGAGGACGCCCGACACGCCCGGCCGCCGTCACCGCAGGAAGCGGTCGGAGGCCGGGCGGTCAGGGGTCGCGCGGTCCTACGGTCGTGCGGCCAACGGCCGCATGGTCGACGACCGTGCGGCCGAGGCCGTGCGGCCGGGGGCGGGGAGCGTCAGCTCTTGGCCGAGGTCTGGTCCGGGGCCGCGTCCCGGACGGAGGCGCGGAACCAGCGCGTCCCGTACGGCTCCAGGGTGAACGTCACCTTGCCGTCGGCGGGCAGGTCGACCACGCCGTCGACCAGCAGGTCCACCAGGACCTCGAAGTCGTCGAGCCCCTCCAGCACGAGCTCCACCTCCGCCTTGCGACCGGCGAAGTTGTGGACGGCGACCACGGTGCCGCCCTCGGCGTCGGCCCGGTGGGCCAGCACGGCCGTGTCCCCCGCGTCCAGGATGGTGTACTCGCCCCAGGCCAGCTCGGGCGACTCGCGGTAGCGCTCGATCAGCAGCATGACCCAGCGGAGCATGGAGTCGGGGTCGCGGCGCTGGTCCTCGACGTTGACGTTCTGCGGGCCGAAGTCACCGGTGGGAGAGGGCACCCGCGTCTTCGGGTCCGGTGAGAAACCACCGCGGGACGACCACTGCATGGGGATGCGGACCGCCATCCGCCCCTCGGCCTCCAGGTTCTCGCCCAGGCCGATCTCCTCGCCGTAGAAGAGCACCGGCGTGCCCGGCAGCGAGAACAGCACGCTGTAGGCGAGCTTGAGCCGGCGCATGTCGCCGCCGAGCATCGGCGGCAGCCTGCGGCGCAGTCCCCGGTCGTAGACCTGCATGTCCTTGTCCGGGCCGAAGGCGTCGAAGACCTCCTGCTTCTGCGCCTCGGTCAGCTTGTCCAGCGTCAGCTCGTCGTGGTTGCGGACGAACATCGCCCATTGGGAGTCGTCGGGCGGCTTGGGCCGGTCGCGCAGGGCGTCGGCGAGGATCTCCGGGTTCTCGCGGGCCATCGCCAGGTGGAACCGCTGCATGGCGATGAAGTCGAAGCACATGGTGATCTCGTCGCCGTTGCCGGCGTCGCCGAAGAACTTCATCAGGTCCGGGTAGGGCAGGTTCACCTCGCCCAGCAGGATCGAGGAGCCGTCGCGGCGGTTCATGAAGGCCCGCAGGTCGGCGAGGAACTCGTGCGGGTCGCCGCCGATGCCCTCGATCAGGAACGGCACCGCGTCCACCCGGAAGCCGGACAGGCCGAGCTCCATCCAGAAGCCGAGAACGCGGGCGATCTCGTCGCGGACCTCGGGGTTGCCGGTGTTCAGGTCGGGCTGGAACTTGTAGAAGCTGTGGTAGTAGTACTGGCCGGTCTTCTTGTCCAGCTCCCAGAGGCTGTCCTCCTTGTCGGGGAAGACGATCGCCTTGGGGTCGACGGGGCCGGGCTCGTCCTGCCAGATGTACCAGTCGCGCTTGGCCGATTTCTTGCTCGCGCGGGCCTCCTTGAACCAGGGGTGCTCGTCGGAGGTGTGGTTGACCACCAGGTCGGCGATCACCCGCATGCCGCGGTCCCTGGCGGTGCGCATGAACTCCACGAAGTCACCCAGGGTGCCCAGGCGCGGGTCGACCGAGTAGAAGTCGCTGATGTCGTAGCCGTCGTCACGGCTCGGGCTGGGGAAGAACGGCATCAGCCAGATACAGGTCACCCCCAGCCGGTCGAGATGATCGATCTGCTGGGTCAGGCCCCGGAAGTCCCCGATGCCGTCACCGTTCCCGTCCTTGTACGTCTCGACGTCCAGACAGTAGACGACGGCGTTCTTCCACCAGAGATCGGCCGTGTAGGTCAGTCGCATAGGTCTGCACTACCCCAGGCTGAGGCGTTTATGAGCCCAGCCCCTGGGTGAGGCTCGATGATCACCCCTGGCGGGTCGGAGGAGGAACCGCGCCACGGCGGTCCGCCGACCGGTTACCGTGGACGGGACGGCCGGGAGGGATCATGCGACAGCCACGGCGCGGCGCGCCCCTGGGCTGGCTGCTCGCACTGCTGCTGCCGCTGCTCGTCTCCGGTGGAGCGGGAGGTGCCGTCGCCGCCCCGTCGCGGCAGCCCACCGCCTCCCACCTCTCCGGTGACCACCGTTCCCTCTCCCGCCCGGTCTCCGACACCGGCCGCGGAGCCCTCGTCACCGCCCTGGCCGGGCTCGGGATCGGCCTGGGCGGCGGGAGCGGCACCCCGTCCGCGGCTCCACCGGCCGATCCATGGCATCCCTCCGTCCCGGCCCGGACGGGCTCCCGCCCGGCCGGTGACCAGGGCACCCGCTCGCTCGCGGCCCTGCTCGTCAGGCCGGGCCGCGCACCACCCGCCTCCACAGCGACGAGCTGAGACACCCCGGCGTCGCCCGGGGTGCCTTCGCCGTACCGGAAGTCGTACCGGAAGTCGCCCCCGAAGCCGTACCCGGATTCGCGCCCGGACCGGACCCGATCCGCGCCCGGACCGTGCCCGGTGACGTTCCCAGGACGTCCCCGAGCCGTGCTCGACAGCCGTCCGCGAAGCCGTCCCCGACGTCCAAGCCTGTGGAGGCTCCCATGTCGCGTGCCCCGGTGGTACGCGCGGTGACCGCGCTCGCCGTCATCGCCGCCTCGCTCTTCATCGCCCTCAGCATGTCGCCGCGCCTCGGTCTCGACCTGCGCGGCGGCACCCA
The DNA here is from genome assembly GCF_039534895.1 of Streptosporangium longisporum. Lineage (NCBI taxonomy): Bacteria > Bacillati > Actinomycetota > Actinomycetes > Streptosporangiales > Streptosporangiaceae > Streptosporangium > Streptosporangium longisporum. The sequence goes on from NZ_BAAAWD010000014.1 coordinate 391,803, forward strand.
GCTCGTCCTGGAGACCAGGGACTCACCGACCGTCAAGGCCGACGCCGCGGCCACCGACCGCACCCTTGAGGTGCTCCGCCGCCGGGCCGACGCCCTGGGCGTGGCGGACGCGCCGCTGGCCCGCTCCGGCGAGCGGCGCATCATCGTGGAACTGCCCGGCGTGCAGGACCCGACCAAGGCCGCCGAGGTCATCGGCAAGACCGCGCAGCTCACCTTCCATCCCGTGCTCGCCGCCCCCGACCCGGCGTCCGGGACCAAGCCGGGCAAGGGCGAGCAGATCCTGCCCGACGACCGCGGCCTTCCGGTGCAGATCGGGCCCGCGGCCCTGACCGGCGACGGCGTCGGCGACGCCGCGGCCGGGATCGACCCGCAGCAGGGCACCGCCTGGTTCGTCACCGTCGACTTCCGCGACAGCGGCCGTGCCGCGTGGGCGAAACTGACCGGCGAGGCCGCCTGCGCCCAGCCGGGCGACCCCAAGCGCAGGGTCGCCATCGTGCTCGACGACAAGGTCATCGTCTCGCCGCAGGTGAACGAGGACGTGGCCTGCAACGTCGGCCTGCCCGGTGGTTCCACCCAGATCACCGGCGACTTCACCGCCGAGGAGGCCGGCGACCTGGCCCTGCTGATCAAGGGCGGTTCGCTGCCGGTGCCCGTGGAGATCATCGAGCAGCGGACCGTCGGCCCGACGCTCGGCTCCGCCGCGATCGCGGCCAGCGGACAGGCCGCGGTCATCGGCATCGTGCTCACCGCGCTGTTCATCATCGTGACGTACCGCCTGGTGGGTCTCATCGCCGCCGCCGCGCTGGCCTGCTACGCCCTCATCTCGTACGCGGCGCTGGTGGGGCTGGGCGCGACGCTCACCCTGCCGGGACTCGCGGGTTTCGTGCTCGCCATCGGCATGGCGGTGGACGCCAACGTGCTGGTCTTCGAACGGGCCCGCGAGGAGTACGCGGCCGAGCCGGTGCTGCGGAGCGCGCTGGAGAAGGGGTTCCGCAACGCGTGGAGCGCGGTGGCCGACTCCAACATCACCACCCTGCTCGCCGCGGGGCTGCTGTTCGTGCTGGCATCGGGGCCGGTACGCGGTTTCGGTGTCACGCTGAGCATCGGCGTGATCGCCTCGCTGATCACGGCCATGGTCATCACGCGCGTCCTGGCCCAGTGGGCGGTGAGCCTGCCCGCCGTGACCGCCCGGCCCGGCATCACCGGCCTGTCCGGCATCGGACGCGTCCGCACCTGGCTGAACACGCACCGGCCCGACCTGATGGGCCGCCGCGCCGTGTACTACGCGGTGGCCGGCGTGCTGGTGGCGGTCTCCATGGCCGGGATCGCGGTACGCGGGCTCGACTTCGGCGTGGAGTTCACCGGCGGCCGGCTCGTGGAGTACACGACGAGCACCCCGATGACCGCCGACGCCGCCCGCGAGCTGGTCGGCCGGGCCGGTTTCCCCAACGCGGTGGTGCAGTCCTCCGATGACGGCATCTCGGTGCGGACCGGCCAGATCAGCCCCCCCGAGGTGGTGAGGATCGAGAACGCGCTGGAGAGCGAGGGCGCCCAGGTCGTCAAGGAGCGTGACGAGCTCATCGGGCCGAGCCTGGGAGAGGAACTGCGCCGCAACGCGCTGATCGCGCTGGGGGTGGCGCTCCTGGCGCAGCTGGGCTATCTCGCCTTCCGGTTCCGCTGGACGTTCGGCCTGGCGACGGTGCTGGCGCTGGTCGCCGACGTGGCCGTGGTGATCGGCGCGTTCGCGTGGCTGGGAAAGCCGATCGACGGGGTGTTCCTGGCCGCGATGCTCACCGTGGTCGGTTACTCGGTCAACGACAAGGTCGTGGTCTTCGACCGGGTCCGCGAGCTGTGGGGGGCGCGGCCGAAGGCGCCGTTCGGCGAGGTGGTCAACACCGCGATCCTGCAGACCGTGCCCCGCACGGTCAACACCGGGCTGGGCGCGCTGTTCATCCTGGCCGCGCTGGCGGTGCTCGGCGGCGACTCGCTGACCGACTTCGCGGTGGCGCTGCTGATCGGGATCGTCGTCGGCACGCTCTCCTCGGCACTGGTCGCGGGCCCGCTGGCGATCGAGCTGGAGCGCCGCAAGCCGGGTACGCCTCCCCGGCCCAAGGGCCGCAGGCTGGCCCGCCCGCGTGAGGGGTCGGGCGCGGTGGTCTGACGGGCTCTCCGCTCGTGACCGGTCCGGGCCTGGCGTTCCTCGTGGCCGGTCACGGGTGGACCTGGGGTTCCCCTCGTGGCCGGTCGCGTGCGGTGATCGTGCCTCGGGTGGGAGAAACCTCCGGCCTGCGGCCGGTGGGTCGCGTGGATCCCGCTAGTGTGCGTGACGTCTGATTTTCCTGCTGCCGGAAGGCGGATGCACTCGTGGCGGACGACTACGCGACAACGTTCCAGATCGTCGATGTCGATGGTGACGGCCTCATCTCGGTCCCCGAGCTGACCCGCCTCATGGAGGTGCTCGGCGAGCCGATCACCCCGGAGGCGGCCGCGGCGGCCGTCGCGAAGATCGATCTGAACGGTGACGGCCTGATCTCCCTGGAGGAGTTCGCCGGCTACCTCAGCCGGCACCGGGCGGGCTGAGCCTCCCGCCCGATCCCGACGGCCCCTGCGGACCCGAAAAGGCCCCGGCGGACCCGGTGGACCCGGCCCGGACGTCCGGGCCGGGTCCGTCACCATGTCCACGGGTGCGTACGGCCGAACGAGACCCGGCCCTGCCGGAAACGGGAGTCCGGCCGGTCGTTCCCGATGATCATGGCGGCCCCGGGGCCGAGGAGCCCGGGAGCGTCGGCGCCGCCGTCATGACGGAAAGTTGACTCTCCGTTCACCGGACAATAACTTTGGGTAGTCACATCAGCACCCGGTGTGACGGGGGATGTGTGCCGCGAACGCTCCACAGGGGCGGTCCCGGCCTGCTCCGGAGGCGGTTCCGGGTCTCGCACCCCGGGCCGTCCGCCGCGCCGCGATCCGCGTCTTCGCCGTGTCCCGCCGGATTCCGGCCGGAAGGTGATCCGGCCGCTCTCCGCCCGACCACACCGGGGACCGCCCGCGTCCGGACCCGGCCATGCCGGGCGGGCACGGCGGCGCACTCACAGGGGAAGAAGGCCCAGCAGTCGATGAGGAGAGCATCCAGCGGCCGGTCCGGGGGCCTGCCGCACGGGTCGCGCGGGGCCCGGCATCCGGTGACCGTCATGGCCGAGCAGATGACCGACGTCCTGCTCGATCTCGGATACCGCGTCACCGAGGGGCCCGAGATCGAGGCGGAATGGTTCACCCTCGTCTCCGCCGACGCCCTCGGGCCGCCCGGGGCAGCCGATCTCCTCACGACCACCGCCCCTCCCGGCCCCCCCCGTTCCCGCCGCTCGCCCCGCACCTCCCGGCGACCCGGACGACCCCGGTGGCCCTGGGGGCCCGGACGGCCCGGACGGCCGGGTCCTGCGCGTGCGGGATCCCACGGACCCCGACGGGCACCGGCGCGGGTCGGGGCTGGTGCTGCGCTCCTGCAGCGCGTCGCTGCGGGTACGGGCGATGCTCGCCACTCCCCCACCGCTCCGCGCGGTCTGCGCGGGCCGCCTGTTCCGGCCGGAGGCGGCCGGCACCGTCCACGGCCCGGTGTTCCACGAGGTCGGGGGCGTCGCCGTCGACCTGGGCCTCACCGCGGTCGATCTGAGGAAGACCCTCGACCACTTCGCCGCCTCGGTGTTCGGAGGAGGCACGGCGATCCGGCTCCGTCCCCGGCGGCCGGTGCGCGCCGGGCCACCGGCGGAGGCGGACGTGGAGGTGGAGGTGGAGTGCCCGGCCTGCCACGGCACCGCACCCCCCGGGGACCCGGCCGCGGGGACGTACGACGGGACCGGTGCGGGCCCGTGCGGGACGTGCGGCGGCACGGGATGGGCGCGATGGGGGCGGTGCGGCCCGGTCCACCACCGGGTGCTGGCCGCCTGCGGCATCGACCCGCACCGGTACGGCGCGTTCGCCTTCGGCCTGGGCGTCGAGCGCACGCTGATGCTCCGGCACGGGCTGCGGGACGTGCGCGACCTCGTCGACGGCGACGTCCGGCCCCTGCTGCGGATGGACGGCCTGCGGGCGGACGATCCCCCGCCCTCGGGCACACCGCGGCACCGACCCCGCCCGCGGAGCGCTCCGGGCGTGCGGACGACGCCGGGCCCGCGGGCCACGCCCGTCTCGGCGGCCGTACCGGCCGCGCGGGCCGTACCGGAGATGGAGACCATTCCCCTGACGCGCGGCGGTCTCGGCGCGAGAGGGGTGCCGGGCAGGGGGGCACGTGACGGGCTCCCCCGGTCGCGGAGCCTTGAGCGGCGGATCGGTCACGCCCTCGCGGACGCCGGATATGTCGAGACACCGCGTCTCCCGTTCGTCTGCGACGCCGCGTGGGACGCCTTCGACCTGGCGCCCGACGATCCGCGCCGCGCCGCGCCCGTGCTCGCGAATCCGATCGACCCGCGCGAGCGGTCGCTGCGCACCACGCTCCTTCCCGGGTTACTGGCCGCGCTGGCCCTCAACCTCAACCGGGGGAACCGCGACCCCGCGCTCTTCGAGCAGGGAACGGTCTTCACGTCCCTGCCGGGCACCGGCCCGCCGCCCGTCCCGCCGACGGGCCGGCGCCCCACCGACGACCAGCTCGCCGCGCTGGACGCCGCCGTCCCCGCCCAGCCCCGTAACCTCGCCGTCGCCCTGACCGGTGAGTCGTCGTGGGCCCGCGCGGTCGACGCCGCGCGCACGGCCGCCCACGTCATGGGAGCGGGCCTGGTCACCCGCCCCGCCGCGTACGCGCCCTGGCTGACCGGACGCTGCCTGGAGCTGCTCGCCGACGGGATCGTGCTGGGCCACGCGGGCGAGCTGCGCGCCGGTACGGTCCGGGCACTCGGCCTGCCCGCGGGAACGAGCGCGATGGAGCTCGACCTCACCGCGATGGAACGCCTCACCGACGGCCGGTGCGGATGACGCAGCGGTGACGGCCTGTCAGGTGGTGGTGAGGTAGACCTGCCCGACGATCTCGGAGAGCCGCTTGAGGTCGGCGGCCACGTCCTTCTCGGGGGCGGCCGGGTTGTAGACGGCCGCCAGGCGGCGCTGGATCGGGGTGAGCTTCTTCAGCTGCTCCCAGGCGGTCAGCCGGTTCACGACGCCCTCGGCGTTCTTCACCCGGGTCCAGACGTTCACCTGCTGGGCGCCGCCGTCCTTGACGGGCGTCCCGAGACGGGTGGCGATCTGGGCGTCGCTGACCTGGCCGACGAGGCCGGTCTCCTCGGCGGCGACCTGGGCCAGCACGTCCCACGAGCGGGCGCGTACCTGGATCCACTGGTTGCGGTGGGCCTGGTCGGCGTCGATCTTCCAGGTGGCGTAGCCGCCGTACAGCAGGCCGCTGTCCAGGGAGAGCTGGTCGACGCGGCCCGCGATCAGGTGCGACTCGACCTTCTCGGGGGCGAGCAGCGGGTGGCGCTTGCGCATCTCGGCCTTGCAGGCGTCGTTCGCGCCGCAGGCCAGCTCGGGCACGACCGTGTGGACGCCCAGCCGCTTGCCCGGCGCGACCTGGCGCAGGGCGTCGGAGGCGGCGGTGACGAACGCGGTGACGTCGGCCTCCGTGCCGAACGTGGTGTTGTAGCCGAGCTGGGAGGTGAACCGGATGCCCGCCACCTCGGGGCGTGCGGCGAGCGCGCCGATGCGCTTGACCGCGGCGGTGAAGGCCGCGGTGCCCGCCTTCCAGTCATCGGCCAGCTCGGTGTCGATCCAGACCCTCAGCCGTACGTCCTTCGCGGCGGTGATCGCCTGGCCTGCGGGGCTCTGCGCGGCCGCCGTCGCTGCGGCGGGGTCCTGCGCGAACGCGGACGCGGGTGCCGCGGACGGCGTCGGGGTGGGGGTGCCGACGGGGGTGGTGGCACCGGTGTTCTCGGACCCGTTGTCCGTACCGTCGCCGCCCTCGCCGTGCCCGTCGACCGAGCACTGTCCGCCGGCCTCGCACTCGGGCGTGCCGCCGTCCTCGCCGCCGGGCAGGGGGGAGTTCTCGTCGCCCTCGACGGAGTCCTCGCCCGGCGCCGGGCAGAAGGAACCGGAGGCCGAGCAGTCGATGAACTTGCCGTCCGAGGGGGTGGCCTCCTTCAGGTGGGCCGCGTCGTCACTCCCCCAGAACAGCGCCACACCGAGGGCCTCCTCGGGCTTGGCCAGCCAGGTGCAGACCATGAACGCCGGGGCGTCGGCACCCAGCAGGTCGGAACAGTCACGGGGATCGTCCTGCGAGTACGCCGCGCTCGGCGTCATGACACCGACGAGCGCGAGGGCGGCACCGACGGCGAGAGCCCGGCGCAGAGTAGGTCGCATATCCGAAACTCCCCGGTGAATACCGTCAAAACGATCGATTCGCACTTTACCCAGATCACCCTGACCTCAACAGCCCCGGTCAGGAAATCGACGGCCCGCCGTAACCTTCCGTTGGATTCGCGCAGGCAGACTCGCGACGTTCCCGACATACCGAAAGGGTCATAACCCCAGCGCGTCGCACGCCGTCCCTGGAACGTGCCGGGATTCTTGCAAAGCCCTGCACGTTCCCGGTCACCGGTCATTACCGGTATGACAAGATCACGGCGATAATCGGGGCATGGTTCCAGCCCGGCGGGCGTCCTAGATGGCGGCCGAGTCCTCGCAGACCCTGGAGCGCGGCCTGCGGCTGCTGCGGCTGCTCGCCGACGGCCGACGGGGCCGTACCCCCACGGAGCTGGCCACGGAGCTGGGGCTCAGCCGCCCGGCGGTGTACCGGCTGCTCACCACCCTGCAGAACGAGGGCTTCGTCCGCAGGGACGGCGGCGGCCGGGTCCACCTGGGCTTCGGCGTCCTGGTCCTGGCCCGCGCGGTGCAACCGCTGCTGCGCGAGGACGCCCTGCCCACCCTGCGCAAGCTCGCCGAGGAGGTCGGGGCGACCGCGCACCTGACGGTGGCCGAGGGCGACGAGGGCCTGGCGGTCGCGGTGGTCGAGCCCTCCTGGACGAACATGCACGTCGCCTACCGCGAGGGGTCGCGCCACCCGCTCACCCGGGGTGCCGCCGGGCTGGCCATTCTCGCCCTGCGCGAGGGCCGCACCGGCTACCTGGCCTCCGAGGGACAGCTCCAGGAGGGAGCGCGGGGTGTCGCCGCCCCCGTGCCCGGCCTGCCCTGGCTGGAGGCGTCGGTGGGCGTGGTCGCCTTCACCGCCCTGGACCCCGACGTCGTCGGCCCCCGCGTCGCCGTCGCGGCGGCCGAGCTGTCCGGCTCACTGACCTGAGAACACCGCAGGCCTGAGGACACCGCTGCTTTGAGAACACCGGTGCGGGTGCCACGGGGAAAACGGGGTGCCGGGCCGATCTGTGATCGTTACCGTGAGGTCGGACTCTGTGACCGTCCTGGAGGGTGCGGATGAACCACGTCCTGACGACCGGCCGGCTGGTACTGCGGCCGGTGCGCGCCCGTGACCTGGACGAACTGCGCGCGCACTGGACCTCCCCTGAGGTACGACGGTTCCTGTTCGACGGGGACGTCCTGTCCGCGGCGGAGATCGCGGAGATCGTCGAGACGAGCGAGCAGGACTTCGCCGCGTCGGGGTACGGCGTGTGGACCGTCCGGAAACGTGAGGGGATCGAGCAGGGAGCCGAGTCGCAGGGGGCCGAGCTGCTCGGGACGGCGGGCCTGCGGTCCCTGGAGGGGGTCGGGGTCGAGGTGGTCTACAGCCTGGCACCGTCCGCCTGGGGGTACGGCTACGCGACCGAGGCGGCGCGGGCCGTGGTCGAGCACGCGCTGGACACCCTGGGCCTGCCCGAGGTGCTGGCCGAGGTCGACGAGGGCAACGCCGCGTCCGTCGCCGTCGCCGAACGCCTCGGCATGACCCCCTTCGAGACGATCCCCGGCCTGCTCGGCCCGATGACCCGCTACCGCCGGACCCGCTGACGCGCGCGCCGGAGACCGGCCGCCGGGTCCCGTTCACCGGTCGGCGAGCAGGTCGAGCGGGTGGCGGCGAGCTCCGTCCGGTCGCCGGGTCCCGTTCACCGGTCGGCGAGCAGGTGGGCGACGAGTTCCGTCCGGTTGGCGAGGCCGAGTTTGGCCAGGATGCTGCGCACGTGACTCTCGACGGTGCGCTCGCTGAGCACCAGCCGTTCGGCGATCCTCCGGTTCGACAGCGCCTGCGCGACCAGCCCGGCCACCTCGCGTTCCCTGGCGGTGAGCGGGTCGCCGGTGCGGCGTCCGGCCTCCAGGGTGACGAGCAGCCGGTCGGCGCGGTCGAGCGGTCCCGGCATGCCGAGCCGCCGGGCCTCGGCCGCGGCCCGGACGGCCAGGGCCGTCGCCTCGGCCCGGTCCCCGGGCGTCCCCCGGCGCAGCAGCACGCCGGCGAGCGCGAGCCAGGTGTGGACGAGCCAGGGCCGGGCGTCGAGCCTGATGTCGATCTCGGCGGCGGCCCGCAGCGTGTCCGCGGCCTCGTCGAGCCGTCCCGTCACCGCGGCCATCCGGCCGAGCGGGCGCGCGCAGGAGCCGCCGCAGAAGGTGTGCGCGTTGCCGGGAAGCCCGCCCGCCCCCGCCCAGGGCAGCCACCGGGCGTACGCCCACCCGGCGGCCTCGGCGTCGTCGAACGCCTCGGCGAGCTCGGTCAGGTGCTGCAGCAGTCCCATCCCGCCCACCCCGGGCACGGGATCGCGCAGCAGCGGCCGCAGGTGCTCGTACCGGGCGAACGCCTCCTCGTGGTTCCCGTCCAGGTACAGGCAGAGGGTGTGGGCGGCCTCGACGACCGGGATCGGCGGCAGCGCCGCGAAGGTCTCCCGATACCCGGCGGGCAGGTCGCCGCGGTCACCGCGCAGGAGCGCCATGAGCTGCGCGAAGACGTCGGTGGTGACGCGGGCGAGGGGGTCGCCCATCCTGGCGGCGATCTCCCCGGCCTCGGCCGACGCCGAGCGCGCGCGGTCGAACCGGCCCGACAGGGCCGAACGCGCCGCCGACACGCGCAGGTGGTACCAGCGGGCCACCGGCAGCCGCGTGGCCGAGGCCAGCTCGCCGAGCCGGGTGATCTCGTCGTCGACCGCCGCGAGGTCGGCGAGCTGGTAACCCGCGTCGACGCGCCAGACATGACCGCGTACGGCGGCCATGGGCCTGCCGTCTCGTGTCCCGGTCCGGATGGCGAGCTCGCCCATCCGCAGGCGTTCGGCCACGTCCCCCGGCCGGTCGAGGACCGCGACCCGGGCCCGTCCGGCGTCCAGCAACGCGACCGGATCGCCGCACTCCTCCGCCAGACGCAGCGCCTCCCGCGACTCCCGTACGGCACCCGGGGTGCGGCCTGTCTCGGTCACCAGGCACGCCTTGCGCGCGAGCAGGCGCGCACGGGCGACGTTCACCGGCAGGACGACCGCGTCACGGTTCCCGGCCGTCTCCCCAACGGCCTCCTGCGAACCGGCCGCGTCACGACTTCTCACCGTCCTGGGACCGGGACCGGGCTTGGGCTCGGACGCGGCGTCGAGGGCGGACAGCGCCCGGTCGCAGAGCGCGGCCGTCCTCGTCGCGATCGCCGGGTCTCCGATCCCGCAGATGACGAGCGCGGCGGCGGTGAGCAGGTCGGGACGACCGGCGGCCTGCGCGGCGTCCGCCGCCCGGTCGCAGTACCGGACGCTGTGCGCCATCCGCCCCGCGTACCGTTCGGCGATCGCGAGCTCGACGAGCAGCTCCGCCGGCTCGCCCTGCCCGACCCCGGCGCGGCCGAGCGACTCCAGCGCCCGACGGAGCAGCCGGGCCGCCTCCTCCGGGGCCAGTGACCGCAGCGCGTGCGCGGCGGCGGTCCGCGTCCAGCGCACCGCGGCCCGCAGCGTCTCGGGGTCCTCCCCGGCCTGCCGCCAGTGGGCCGCGATACGGGCGGCATGGACGGGATCCGCGCCGATCCGCCGGTGCAGCGACTCGGCGGCCCTGCGGTGCAGCTCCGGGACGACCGGCGCCGACCCCGCGACGACGCCCTCACGGATCAGGGCGTGGGCAAACCGGTACCGGGGCGGCGCCTGACCCGTCGGGACGACGAGGCCCGCGCCGGCGAGCGCGTCGAGATAACCGGAGACCTCGGCGACCGGCAGGCCCCCGACGTCGGAGAGCAGCACCGGGTCGAGGTCCTCGCCGAGCACCGCCGCCACGCTCGCCGTGTCCCGCACCGCCGGTTCCAGCCCGCCGAGCATCTTCGCGACGAGGAGGCGCAGATCCGCCGGAGGCAACCCGGGAAGACGTCCCCCGCCGTCCCGGCCCGCGGAATCGCCTCCGGACCCCTCCCCGGGCCTCCCCCCGGAGGAACCGTCTCCGGAATCGTCTCCGGCACCTCCTGCGGAATCACCTCCGGGACCGCCTCCGGGACCTCCTGTGGAATCACCTCCGGGATCGTCTCCCGCGCCGGTCTCCGCCAGTGCACGCGCCATCGCCGACACCAGGAGCGGTGACCCGCCGGTGCGCTCGTGCACCGCCCCGGCCAGCCCGGCGCCACCGGGCAGGACCGCGAGATAGCGCGCGACGTCCCGTACCGCCAGCGGCCCGAGCGCGATCGTCCGTGCCGCGCGGCTGCGGGCGGCCTCGGCGACGGTCGCGGCGAACCCGCCGTCCCGCCCGAGCGCGACGTCCCGGTAGGTGGCGATGACGAGCAGGTGCGCGTCCGCGGCCTCGAAGGCGACGTGACCGAGCATGGCCAGTGACGCCTCGTCGGCGTCGTGCAGGTCCTCGACGACCACGACGAGCCCTCCGGCGTCCCGCGCGGCCTCGGTGAGAACGTCGGTGAGCGTCGTGAGCATCCGGAAGCGCGCCGAGGCGGACTCGAACCCGTCCACGGCGGACGCGAAGGCCCCGTCCGCGAGAGCGAAGGAACCCACCGCGGGAGTGAGGACGGACAGCCGGGCGGTGACGCGCAGCCACGGCCAGAGCGGCGGGACGCCCTCCCCCGCCGGGCAGCGGCCCCACACCACCGCGGCCTCGTCCGCGACGGCCTCCTCCACCAGGCGCGACTTGCCGATCCCGGCCGGCCCGGAGACCAGGACGACCCCGCCCCGGCCCTCGCGGGCGGCCGTGATCCGCTCGCGCAGCACCGCCGTCTCGCGCTCGCGCCCGACGAAGGCGTCCGGGGTACGGCGGATGTCCACCCTTCGAGTCTGCCAGCACGGGACGCGGAACACCTGCCCATATGTCCGGGACCGACCACCGCCCGGAGCCGCCCACCGTCAACCGTCCACGACGGACACCGATCGCGGTGAACGCCGATCCCCACGGACACAGGTCACGACGGACACCGGTCACCACGGAATCGGTACCGCCTTTCAGTACTGCCCCTGATGTCCCCGGCCCCCGTCGGGCCGACGCTCGTCCTACCGGCCGGGTGAACGCCCGGCCCTCGGAGACGGAGGAGAAGACCCATGGAGCTGCACGAGTACGCCCGCCATGACGCCGTCGGACTGCGTGACCTGATCAGGGCGGGGGAGGTGACCGCCGCCGAGGTCGAGGCGGTCGCCAGACGGGCGCTGCGGGAGGCGGACGCGCGGGTGAACGGCCTGGCGCTGCCGGTGTTCGAGGAAGCGCTCTCGCACTCCGCCGACGGCCCGCTCGCCGGGGTTCCGTTCCTGATCAAGGACAACGGGCCGGTGGCGGAAGGGGTGCCGTTCTGCTGCGGGAGCCGGAGCATCCCGGGGATCGTCGCCGACCACGACACCGACATGATGGCGCGGTTCCGCGCCGCAGGGCTGGTCACCCTGGGCATGACCACCGTGCCGGAGATGCTGATCAGTTTCTCCACCGAGTCGGTCAGGTACGGGCCCACCCTCAACCCCTGGGACCCGGAACGGGGTGTGGGCGGGTCGAGCGGCGGTGCCGCCGCCATGGTCGCGGCCGGGGCGGTTCCCGTCGCGCACGGCAGCGACGGCGCCGGTTCCCTCAGGATCCCCGCCTCCTGCTGCGGGCTGGTCGGCCTCAAGCCGAGCCGGGGCAGGACCCCGTGCGGTCCCGACCTGGGTGAGGCGCTGTTCGGGCTCGCCTGCGAGTTCGCGCTGACCCGGACGGTCCGCGACACCGCCCACCTGCTGGACGCCGTCCACGGGCCGGGCGTCGGCGACAAGTACACCGCGCCGCCTCCCGTACGCCGGTACGCCGACGAGCTCGGCGCCGACCCGGGGGTGCTGCGGGTGGCCGTGACCTCGCGGTCCTGGTCGGGTACGGCGGTGGACCCCGAGGTGGCAGCGGCGGCCGTCGAGGTGGGCCGGGTCCTGGAGAAGGCCGGGCACGTCGTCACCGAGGCGGGTCCGGCCGTCGACGGGGAGACCGTGCTGCGCGCCATGGTGCCGACCGCGGTCCTCGCCGTCGCCGCTCCCCTGCTCACGGCCCTGCGGCCACCGGACTCGGCCACGGTGGAGGCCGTCACCCTGCGGGCCTTCGAGGAGGCGAAGGAGCTGGGCATCGGCCGCCTGATGGCCGCCTTCGACACGCACAACCGGCTGAGCCGGTCGGTGGGGGCGTTCTTCACCGGACACGACGTCCTGGTCACCCCCACCCTGGGGCGGCTGCCCGCGCCGCACGGCACCCTGCGCTACGACGACCCCGAGCACACCGTGACGAGCTGGCTGGAGTCGATGTTCGACTACGGCCCGTTCACCGCGCTGTTCAACATCTCGGGCCAGCCCGCGATCAGCCTGCCGCTGGGCCGGAGCACGGGCGGGCTGCCGATCGGGGTGCAGCTCGTCGCCGCCTACGGCCGCGAGGACCTGCTGCTCCGCATGGCCTCCCACCTGGAGGAGGCCATGCCCTGGAGGCACCGGACCCCCGCCCTCCCGTCCTGACGAACCGGCGTCCCCGCCCGACGGAACCGGTTTCCCGGCCCGACGGCCGGGGACGCACCACCTGACGGCCCGGGACGTCCCAGAACTCGGGCCTGAGGAACCGGGACGGCCCGGGACTCCGGCCTAAGAAACCGGGACGTCCCGGGAGGGCGTCCACCCCCGGGTACGGCCCCTACCGGCATGTTTGACATCTCTCCCGCCCTGACCGATCGTTGTACGTATAGAGGACGTATGCGTCCGATAAGCGGACAGAGCGGGAGAAGCGGATGCCGTACTACCGGGTCGTGGGAGAGATCCCCCGCAAGCGGCACGTGCAGTTCCGGCGGCCCGACGGCGGGCTGTACGCGGAGGAGCTGATGGGTGAGGAGGGGTTCTCCAGCGACTCGTCGCTGCTGTACCACCGCCACCTCCCCACGGCGATCATCAAGGCCGAGGCCGTCGCGCCCGACGAGACCGGCAGGCTGGTGCCCAACCTGCCGCTCTCCCCGCGCCACCTGCGCACCCAGGACCTTCCCGACGGGGGCGACCTGGTCACCGGCCGCGGCCTGCTCGCGGGCAACGCCGACGTCCGCCTCTCGTACGCCGCCACCGACGTCGCCAGCGGCCTCTACCGCAACTCCATGGGCGACGAGTGCGTCTACATCGCGAGCGGGCGGGTCAGGTTCGAGTCGACGTACGGGGTGATCGAGGCCGGGGAAGGTGACTACGTGGTCGTCCCCACCGGGACGATCCACCGGTGGGTGCCGCAGGGCCGGGTCACCGCGTTCACCGTCGAGGCGTCCGGGCACATCCGGCCCCCCAAGCGCTACCTGTCGAAGTACGGTCAGTTCCTGGAGCACGCCCCCTACTGCGAGCGCGACCTGCGGACCCCGCAGGAGCCGCTGGTCGTCGAGGGCGAGGAGGTGCCGGTGCTGGTCCGCACGCGCGGCGGCCTCACCCGGCTGGTCTACCGCGAGCACCCGTTCGACGTGGTCGGCTGGGACGGCTGCCTCTACCCGTACGCGTTCAACATCAACGACTTCGAGCCGATCGTGAAGCGCACCCACGCCCCGCCGCCGGTGCACCAGACCTTCGAGGGCCCGAACTTCGTGATCTGCTCGTTCTGCCCCCGGCCGCTCGACTTCCACCCGGACGCGATCCCGATCCCGTACAACCACCACAACGTCGACTCCGACGAGCTGATGTTCTACGCGGGCGGCGACTACACCGCGCGCCGGGGCTCGGGCATCGACGTCGGCTCGGTCTCGCTGCACCCCGCCGGGTTCACCCACGGCCCGCAGCCGGGTGCCGTCGAGGCGGTCATCGAGGCGGTACGGCAGGGGCACACGGAGACGACCGAGCTGGCCGTGATGGTCGACACCTTCCGCCCCCTCGACCTGGGCCCGGCCGGGCTGTCGGTGGAGGACCCCGGCTACGCGTGGACATGGGCCCGGTGACGGACGCGGGCCCCCGTACGAGCGGGGGCCCGTCGACCGGCACCGGCCCGGCGGTGAACACGAGCACGGTGACACCCGCGAGCACCGTGACGAACGCGAGCACGGTCACACCCGCGGGCACGGTCACGCGCCCGCGGCTGGGTAGGGACAGGCCATGAGCGCAGACGCGAGCACGCACGCCGGCGGGGCCACGGGGACGGGAACGGGCGCCGGGACCCCACCCCTGTTCCGCGGGCTCGTCGACGACGCCGGGCTCTTCCCGCCGACCGCACTGCCGATGTCCGAGGCGCTGGAACGGCACAGGAACGACCTGGCGGGCGGCGATCCGGTGCTCACCCACCGGTTCCTCTGCCCGGCCGGCCGCCTGGACGAGTTCCGGGAGCGGGTGACCTTCCCGATCCGGCTCGGCCTGATCCTGGACGTGCCCGACCTCCCCCCGCTGGGCGACCTCGCCGTGGAGCTGGTCGAGGTACGGCAGGGACCGGGCGAGACGCCCGGGGACGTGGCCGATCGGCTGGCCGGCCGGATGCCCGCCGGAGCCCGGCTCTTCGTCGAGGTCGTCCCCGGCGACCCGGCGAACCTGCCGCGCGACGCCTCCGGGCCCGGCCTGAAGGTCCGCTGCGGTGGACCGGCCGCCGACGCCTTCCCGCGCGCCGAGGACCTGGGGGCCCTGATCGCGCACTGCGCCGAGCACGGCGTGCCGTTCAAGGCGACGGCGGGGCTGCACAACGCGGTCCGCCACTTCGATCCCGCGCTGGGCGTGGACCGGCACGGCTTCCTCAACCTGGTCCTCGCGGTGTGCGCGGCCGTACAGGGGCGCGACCCGGTGGCCGTGCTGAAGCTGACCGACGTCGGCGGGCTGGTGCGGACGGCCCAGGCCGTGCCCGAGGAGGTCGCCACGCGCGCCCGGGAGCTGCTGGTCTCCTACGGGTCGTGCAGCACGGGCACCCCGATCGACGACCTGGTCGCCCTGGGCCTGATCGCGCACCGCCCGCCCTCCCCCGGGACCGGCCCCGGCCCCGTGCCCGGTACGACGTTCGACACAGCAGAGGAGATCGCGTGATGTCTTGGGGTCCGGAGAACCTGCCCTACGGAGTCTTCTCCCGCCAGGAGGGGCAGACCCCCCGGGTCGGCGTCCGGTACGGCGACCACGTTCTCGACCTCGCCGAGGCCCTGCACGACGAGGTGTTCGCCACCGGCTCGCTCAACGCCTTCATGTCCAGGGGCCCGGCCGCGTGGCGGGCCACCCGGACGCTGATCCAGAACAAGCTGAGCACCGACCGCGCGGTGACCGAGGGGCACCTCGTCCCGCTGGACCAGGTCACCCTGCACCTGCCGTTCGAGGTGGCCGACTACGTCGACTTCTACTGCTCGCTGGAGCACGCCTCCAACCTGGGCCGGATGTTCCGCCCGGACGGCGAGCCGCTGATGCCCAACTGGCGGCACCTGCCGGTCGGCTACCACGGCAGGGCCGGGACGGTCGTCCCCTCCGGCACCCCGATCGTCCGGCCGGTCGGGCAGCGCGGCGCCGGGGTCTTCGGCCCGTCCGCCAAGCTGGACATCGAGGCGGAGCTGGGGTTCGTGGTGGGCGTCCCGACGGCCCTGGGAGAGCGGGCCGGGCGGTTCGAGGACCACGTGTTCGGCGTGACGCTGGTGAACGACTGGAGCGCTCGCGACATCCAGGCCTGGGAGTACGTCCCCCTCGGCCCCTTCCTCGGCAAGTCCTTCGCCACCTCGGTCTCCCCGTGGGTCACCCCGCTCGCGGCCCTGTCCGAGGCCCGCGTCGAGGGACGGAGCCAGGACCCGGAGCCGCCCGCCTACCTGAGCAGGCAGGATCCGTGGGGGCTGGACGTGCGGCTGGAGGTCGCGGTGAACGGCGAGGTGGTCTCCCGGCCGCCGTACCGGGACATGTACTGGACGCCCGACCAGATGCTCGCCCACATGACCGTCAACGGCGCGTCCCTGCGTACCGGCGACCTCTACGCCAGCGGCACGGTCTCCGGCGCCGAGCAGACCGAACGTGGCTCGCTGATCGAGCTGAGCTGGAACGGGACCGAGCCGTTCAAGCTCCCCGACGGCTCGACGCGGAGCTTCCTGGAGGACGGGGACGTCGTCACGATCACCGCCACGGCTCCCGGGCCGGGCGGCGCCGTGATCTCCCTGGGCGAGGTCTCGGGGAGGATCGAGCCCGCGCGGTAGGCCCCCGGACGTCTTTCCCGGCCCCTTTTCCTGACGCCTTTCCCGGCCGTCTCATCGGCGGCCGGACAAAGGCGGCCCCTGACAGTATTCGTACGAAGACATACGGTGGAGAAGGAACCTCCCGGACATCCGTCCCGTTGTACGAGTAGGAGGGCCGGAGCATGGATTACTGGGTCATCTGGCTGATCGTGGCCGTCGTTCTGGGGATCGCCGAGATCTTCACCCTGACCACCGCCCTCGGCCTGCTCGGAGGCGCCGCCCTCTTCGGCTCCATCGCCGCCGTCCTCGGGCTGCCGGTGCCGCTCCAGCTGGTGGCCTTCACGATCGCCCTGGGCGCGGGGGTGACCGTGGTGCGGCCCATCGCCAAGCGGCACCTGGCCCAGCGGCCCCGGGGGGAGCGGTTCGGGATCCAGGCGCTCGTGGGCAAGACCGCCTACGTTCTCCGCGAGGTGACCGGCCGGGACGGCCGGGTGCGGATCGGCGGTGAGGAGTGGTCGGCCAGGGCCTACGACGAGACCCTGGTGATCCCCGCCGGCGCGACCGTCGACGTGATCGAGATCGAGGGCGCGACCGCGCTCGTGTATCCCCGGGAGTGACACATGGACGCTCTACTCATAGCCGGACTCCTCGTCGTCCTGTTGGCGGTCTTCACCGTGATCCGTTCGGTGCGCATCGTCCCGCAGGCGCGGGCCCGCAACGTGGAACGGCTCGGCCGCTACCACAGCACCCTCGGGCCGGGTCTGAACTTCGTGATCCCGTACATCGACCGGGTCTATCCGATGATCGACCTGCGTGAGCAGGTCGTCTCCTTCAAGCCCCAGCCGGTGATCACCGAGGACAACCTCGTCGTCGAGATCGACACCGTTCTGTACTTCCAGGTCACCGACCCGCGTGCGGCGGCGTACGAGATCGCCAACTACATCCAGGCCGTGGAGCAGCTCACGGTCACCACGCTGCGCAACGTGGTCGGCTCGCTGGACCTGGAGATGACGCTGACCTCGCGTGACACGATCAACAGCCAGCTGCGCGGCGTGCTCGACGAGGCGACCGGCAAGTGGGGCATCCGGGTCAACCGGGTGGAGATCAAGGCCATCGACCCGCCCAAGAGCATCAAGGAGGCGATGGAGAAGCAGATGCGCGCCGAGCGGGACAAGCGCGCCGCGATCCTCAACGCCGAGGGCCAGCGGCAGTCGCAGATCCTCACCGCCGAGGGTGACAAGCAGAGCGCGATCCTGCGGGCCGAGGGTGACCGGAGCGCCGCGATCCTCAAGGCCGAGGGCCAGTCGCAGGCCATCGACGAGGTCTTCCAGGCGGTGCACCGCAACGACCCCGACCCCAAGCTGCTGGCCTACCAATACCTCCAGGTCCTGCCCGAGCTCGCCAAGGGCCCGAACAACACGTTCTGGGTGATCCCCAGCGAGGTCACCTCCGCCATCCAGGGCGTCTCCAAGGCGTTCACCGAGGCGCTGCCGCAGTCGTCGGCCACCCGCGAGGCCCCCAGGGTCAACGAGGCCGCGGCCGCGGAGCGCAAGCTGGCCGAGCAGGCCGCGGCCGACGCGGTCGCCGAGGCGGCCGAGGCCGACCTGGGCCCGCGCCAGCTCAGCGCCGGCCCCTCGCGCCTGCCCGGTGACGGCCTCACGAACGGTCTCCCCGAAGGCCTCCCTGACGGCCTCACGGGCGGCCGGGAGGAACGTCAGGAGCACCCCGTCGCCCAGAAGGAGCGGCACACCCCCACCCCGTGACCCCGCCCTCCCCGCTTCCGGGGAGGAAGGGCCCGGCCCGGTCGCCCTCCCGTCGGGAGGCCCCGCCCGCGGGGCCACCCGCCGGACCTACCCGGCGGCCTGGCCCACCGGAAGCGGAAGCGGGTCGTCGAGCGTGATCGCGTTCTTGGCCCGGTCGATCGACTCCTCGGCGGCCGGGCCGCCGGGGTTCTCCAGGGCGAGGGCCTGGTTGAGCTCGACGAACGGACGCATGCGCTCCTCGTAGCGGGCGAACGCGGCACGGTGGTCGCCCGCGGCCGAGCCGAGCTCGGCGGCGAGCACGTAGGCGCCGACCAGGGCCAGGCTGGTGCCCTGGCCGGACAGCGGTGAGGCGCAGTAACCGGCGTCGCCGAGCAGCACCACCCTGCCGGCCGACCAGCGCTCCATGCGGACCTGCGCCATCGCGTCGAAGTAGAAGTCGGACGCCGGCCACATGCGCTCGATCATCGCCGGGACCTCCCAGCCCAGGCCCTCGAACCGTTCGGCGACGAGCCTCCTGAGGCCCTCGGCGTCGCGGTGGTCGATCGCGAACGGCTCGGCCCCGAAGCCCAGGGTGATCCTCAGCTCGGTGTTGCCGCGTACCGGGTAAAGGCCGCAGCCGGCGTCGCCCTCCCTGAACCAGATCTGCCAGTCCTCAAGGCCCAGGAAGTTGTCCGTGCCGTAGATCGCCAGGTAGGTGCCGAGGTGGTGGAGGAAGCGCTCCTCCGCGCCGAAGGCCAGCCGGCGCACGTTCGAGTGCAGCCCGTCGGCGCCGACCACCAGGTCGAAGGTGCGCGCCGGCCCGCGCTCGAAGGTGACCCGGACGCCGTCCTCGTCCTCCTGCAGGGAGGTGACGGAGTCGTCGAAGACGTACTCCACGTCGTGGCGGGTGCGCTCGTGGAGCAGCAGGGTGAGGTCCTCGCGCAGCAGTTCCACGTCGTCACCGTCGAGCCGTCCGGAGCTGAAGGTCGCCTCGGTGGAGCGGAACAGCTCGTTGCCGTCGCGGTCGAGCACGGACATGCCGCGCATGCGGGTACGGGCCTCACGCACCCGGGCCCCGATGCCCATCCGCTCGGCGACCTCCAGGGCCACCCCCCGGATGTCGACGGCCTGGCCGCCCGTGCGCGGGGCGGGTGCCCGCTCGACGACGGTCGGGGTGAAGCCGCCCCGGTGCAGCCAGTACGCCAGTGCGGGTCCGGCGACGCACGCGCCGGAGATGAGCACGGTCTTCATGAATCCTCCAGATACGGTGTACACGGCTGAATGTACATCGTACACAGAGGCTTCCCAAGTGGCCCGAGAAGCTTCCTGTACTAGGACAGAAAGGGCGCGGCCGGGATTCCCCTGCTAGCCTCTGTACTAGTACAGAGAAAAAAGGAGGCGCCGTGGCCGCGGACATCGACCCGCCCTACCTGCGCATCGTCGCCGAGATCAGGCGCCGGATCGCCGACGGCGAGCTGTCCCCCGGTGACCGGGTGCCCTCGACCCGGCAGATCGCCGCGCGGTGGGGCGTCGCGCTGGCCACCGCCACCAGGGCCCTGACCACCCTGCGCCAGGAGGGGACGGTGGAGACCCGGCCCCGCGTCGGCACCGTGGTCGCCGCCGGACCGGCACGGGCACGCCGCCGTACGAGCGCGGCCTCCCCTCCCGCGCCCGCCTCGTCCGGGTCCGCGACCTCCGGGTCCGCGATCTCCGGGCCCCGGCACCGGGTGGCGGCCCCGGGTCCCGACGGTGAGCTGACCCGCGAGCGGATCGTCCGCGCCGCCATCGAGATCGCCGACGAGGAGGGGCTGGCCGCGCTGTCCATGCGCGGCGTCGCGGCCCGGCTGGGCGTCTCGACCATGTCGCCGTACCGTCACGTGAACGGCAAGGACGACCTCGTCCTGCTGATGGCCGACGCCGCGTTCGGCGAGGAGACCCACCCCGGCGGTCCCGGCGGTCCCGGCCGCCTCGGTCACCCCCCCGGCCCCGGCACCTCCGGCGACTGGCGCCCCCGCCTGGAGATGGCCGCGCGGGCGCTGTGGACGCTGTACCGCCGCCATCCCTGGCTGGCGCACATCGGCCCGCTGCACCGGCCGCTGACGGTGCCGAGCCTGCTGGTGTACGCCGAGTGGGTGCTGAGCGCCCTCGACGGCCACGGCCTCGAACCGGCGACCATGCTCGACCTGCACATCCTGCTCTACAACTACGTGCAGGGCATCGCGGTCAACCTGGAGCGGGAGACCCAGGCCGAGGCCGTCAGCGGGCTGTCGGACGAGCAGTGGTGGGACGCCAACGGGCCCGCCATCGCCGCCGTCTTGGCCTCGGGCCGCTATCCGACCTTCGCCCGGGTCACCGCGGCCGTCGACGGCTACGACCTCGACCTGGACGAGCTGTTCGAGTTCGGCCTCGGGCCGCTGCTCAACGGCGTCGCGGCGATCGTCGAGGCCCGGTCCGGTGACGGCTGAGCAGGGCGGGAGCCGTCTACCTCCTGGTTTGCAGTCGGATGTCCGGGTACTCCTCTAGGACTCGGGAACCGGGTGTGAAGCAATGCCGTCGGTGGGGTTAAGAAAACCGCGATGGACACCCCGAAGGCCACGGGGCACAGTGCGTAGGGTCGGAACGAGGGGAGATCCGCGATGAAGGCACTGGTCAAGGAACGGGCCGAGCCCGGCCTGTGGCTGGCGGACGTGCCGGAGCCGTCCATCGGCGCCGGGGAGGTGCTGATCAAGGTGCTGCGCACCGGCATCTGCGGCACCGACCTGCACATCCGGAGCTTCGACGCCTGGGCCCGGCAGACGCTGCGGACACCGCTGATCGTCGGCCACGAGTTCTGCGGCCAGGTGGTCGAGGTGGCGCCCGGGGTGGAGGACATCGCCCCCGGCGACCTGGTCAGCGGGGAGGGGCACATCGTCTGCGGCAAGTGCCGCAACTGCATGGCCGGCCGGCGGCACCTGTGCCGCAACACGATCGGCCTGGGGGTGAACCGCGACGGCGCCTTCGCCGAGTACGTGACGCTCCCGGCCTCCAACGTCTGGGTGCACCGGACGCCGGTCGACCCGGACATCGCGGCGATCTTCGACCCGTTCGGCAACGCCGTGCACACCGCCCTGACCTTCCCCATGGTCGGCGAGGACGTGCTGATCACCGGTGCCGGGCCGATCGGGCTGATGGCCGCCGCGGTGGCCACGCACGTGGGCGCCCGCAACGTGGTCATCACCGACGTCAGCCCCGAACGGCTGGAGCTGGCCCGCAAGCTCGGCGTGACGCTGGCGCTGAACGTCGCCGAGACGCACGTCCAGGAGGGCATGCACGAGCTGGGCATGCGCGAGGGCTTCGACGTGGGCCTGGAGATGTCGGGCAACCCCCGGGCGCTCCGCGAGATGATCGCCAACATGTCGCACGGCGGGAAGATCGCCATGCTCGGCCTGCCCTCATCCGAGTTCGCCGTCGACTTCGCGACCGTCGTGACCTCGATGATCACCCTCAAGGGCATCTACGGCCGGGAGATGTACGAGACCTGGTACGCCATGTCCGTGCTGCTGGAGAAGGGCCTGGACCTGTCCCCCGTGATCACCGACCGCTTCTCCTACCGCGACTTCGACGCGGCCTTCGACACCGCCGCCGGTGGCAAGACCGGCAAGATCATCATGGATTGGACGGCCTGATGTTCGACAACGTTCGCGACGACCTCCGTACCACCCTGGACGAGATCGCCGAGGCGGGCCTGCTCAAGCCCGAGCGGGTCATCACCACCCCGCAGCGCGCCGGGATCGCGGTCGCCGGGGGCGGGCGGGTGCTCAACTTCTGCGCCAACAACTACCTCGGGCTGGCCGACCACCCCGAGGTGGTCGCCGCCGCCAAGGAGGCGCTGGACCGCTGGGGCTTCGGCATGGCGTCGGTCCGCTTCATCTGCGGCACCCAGGAGGTGCACAAGGAGCTGGAGGCGCGGCTGTCGGCCTTCCTGGGCCAGGAGGACACGGTCCTGTACAGCTCGTGCTTCGACGCCAACGGCGGGGTGTTCGAGACGCTGCTCGACGACCGGGACGCGGTCATCTCCGACGCGCTCAACCACGCCAGCGTCATCGACGGCATCCGGCTGTCCAAGGCGCGGCGGCTGCGCTACGCCAACCGCGACCTGGCCGAGCTGGAGGCGCGGCTCAAGGAGTCCTCCGACGCCCGGCGCAGGCTGATCGTCACCGACGGCGTCTTCTCCATGGACGGCTACGTCGCCCCGCTGGCGGAGATCTGCGACCTGGCCGACCGCTACGACGCCATGGTGATGGTCGACGACTCGCACGCCGTCGGTTTCGTCGGCGACCACGGCGGCGGCACCCCCGAGCTGCACGGCGTACGCGACCGGGTCGACATCCTCACCGGCACGCTCGGCAAGGCGCTCGGCGGGGCCAGCGGCGGCTACGTCGCGGCGCGCAAGGAGATCTGCGAACTGCTCCGCCAGCGCTCGCGTCCCTACCTGTTCTCCAACTCCCTGGCACCGGTGATCGCCGCCTCCTCGCTCCGCGTCCTGGACCTGATCAGCGGTTCGGACGAGGCCAGGACGCGGCTGCGCGCCAACACCGCGCGCTTCCGCACCGGCATGACCGAGGCCGGATTCGACATCCTGCCGGGCGACCACCCCATCGTCCCGGTGATGATCGGCGACGCCGCCGAGGCCGGGGCGATGGCCGAGCGCCTGCTGGAGCGGGGCGTCTACGTGATCGGCTTCTCCTACCCGGTGGTCCCGCACGGCCAGGCCCGGATCCGGGTCCAGCTCTCGGCGGCCCACTCGGCCGAGGACGTCGACCACGCGATCGAGGCGTTCGTCGCCGCCCGCGGCTGAGCCCTCCGCCCTCGCCCCCGGACCGCCGGTCCCGCGAGCGGGGCCGGGCACGGGACGCGGGTGATCTCGGCGACAATACAGGCGTGATAGACACGCGGCGGCTCAGGACCCTGCGCGCGGTCGCCGATCACCGTACGGTCACCGCGGCCGCGGCGGCGCTGCACCTGACCCCCTCGGCGGTCTCCCAGCAGCTCCTCGCCCTGGAGCACGAGGTGGGACACCGGCTGCTCGACCGCGACGGCCGGGGCGTGCGGCTGACCGCCGTGGGCCGCATCCTGCTCGGTCACGCCAACGAGGTCCTCGCCCAGCTGGAGCGGGCCGGGGCCGACATCGCCTCCCACACCGCCGGTACGGCGGGCGAGGTGACGGTGGCCTCCTTCGCCACCGCGATCGGCCTGGTCGTGGCCCCGGCGGTCGGCGTCCTGCGCGACAGGGAGCCGGGCATCCGGGTGCGCGTCCTGGACGCCGAGGGCGACCAGAGCCTCACCATGGTCCTGGACGGGGCGGTGGACGCGGCCGTGGCCGTGGAGTACCGCGGGGCCCCGGCCGAGGACGACCGGCGGCTCTCGCGCGTCCCGCTGTACTCCGAGCCCTTCGACGTGGTGCTCCCGAGGGACCACCGCCTGTCCGGGAGCGAGGTGACGGTCGCGGACCTGTCGGGCGAGACCTGGATCGGCCCCTACCCGGGCAATCCCTGCCACGACGTGATCGCCCTGGCCTGCGAGCACGCGGGCTTCACCCCGGAGTTCGCCCACTCCTCCGACGACTTCAGCGCGGTGGTCGCGCTGGCCGCCGCCGGGGCCGGGGTGGCGATGGTGCCGCGCCTCGCCCTGCGCGGCATCGGCCTGTCGGGCGTGACGGTCCGCGAGGTCGCGGGCCCCGAACGCCGCGTCTTCGCCGCCGTACGCCGGGGCGCGGAGCGCCATCCCCTGCTCGTCCCGCTGCTGGAGGTCCTGCGCGACACCGCGACGGCCCTGCGCCGTACCGCGCCCGCGTAGGACGGCCACGGCCTCGCCTGTGATCCCGGCAGGGCTTCCGGCACCGGACGGCGTGCAGGCGTGGGGCCCGTCGTTCACGAGCGCGTCCCACGAGCCGTACCCGTTCTTCCGAATACCCGGATTCAATGATGAGTCGACCTATAATAAACGTCCTTATCATTGACGGAGATGCGCATGGACAAACCCGCGGAGATGTTCGACCGCGACTACGAATGGTCGGAACTGTCACGCTTCGTCCGCTATCCGGGGTCCGAGGCGACGCTCGGCGTGGTGTCCGGACGCCGCCGCCAGGGGAAGACCTTCCTCCTGGACGCGGTCTGCCGGGCCACGGGCGGGTTCTACTTCGCCGCGACCGAGGCGACCGAGACTGAATCTCTCCAGCAGTTCGGCACGGCGCTCGCCCGTCACCTCGGAGAGCCGGTCCCTCGCAGGTTCGCGAACTGGGACGAGGCCATCGAGTTCCTCATGACCATCGCCGTCGCCGGACCGACTCCCGTGGTCATCGATGAGTTTCCCTATCTGGCCAAGGCCTCCCCGCACCTGCCCTCCCTGATCCAGCGGGCTCTCGGACCCCAGGGGCAGCGCCACGGCAGCGCGGTACGGCTCCTGCTGTGCGGGTCGGCCCTGTCCTTCATGGGCTCACTCCTCGCGGGAACCGCACCACTCCGTGGTCGTGCGAGCCTGGAGCTGGTGGTCCCCACCCTTGACTACCGGCTGGCCAGGGATTTCTGGGGCATCGCCGATCCAGCCCTGGCGTTGCTGGTCAACGCCGTCGTCGGCGGTACCCCCGCCTACCGACGCGAATTCACCCTCGGCGACGTCCCCGCCGGGATCGAGGACTTTGGGCCGTGGGTGACGCGCAACGTGCTCAACCCGGGTCGTCCCCTGTTCCGCGAGGCCCGGTTCCTCCTCGCCGAGGAGCCCGAACTGCGGGACGTCGCCCTGTACCACGGTGTCCTGTCGGCGATAGCGAACGGCAACCACACCCGGGGCGGCATCGCCGGGTACCTCGGCCGTAAGTCCACTGATCTGAGCCATTCCCTGACGCTCCTGGAGGACGTCGGGATGATCACCCGGGATCCGGACGCCTTCCACGGCAAACGCTCCACCTACCGCATCACCGAGCCCATCCTCGGCTTCTACCACGCGATCATGAGACCGGAGTGGACCGACCTGGAGCGTCCCGGTTACGCCGAACAGGTCTGGCACCGTTCACAGACGGCGTTCCGCAGCAAGGTCCTCGGCCCGCACGTCGAGCACCTGGCCCGTACCTGGGCGCGCTGGTACGCCCATGCCGACACCCTCGGCGGCCTGCGCACCCGTGTCGCCTCCGGCGTCCTGCCCGACCCCGCCGCCAAGAGCAGCCACGAGATCGACGTCGTCGTCTTCGGCCGCGACGACGAGGGCAGGGAGGTCATCCTCGCGATCGGTGAGGCGAAGTACGGCGACGTCATCGGCCGTGGTCACCTTGAGCGCCTCGAGCGCCTCCGGGAACTTCTCGTCCGTCGCGACGACCGCGCCACCCCGGGCACCCGGCTTCTGTTGTTCGGCGCCGCCGGCTTCATGCCCCAGCTGCGGGAGACCGCACGGGACCGCGTGGACGTTCAGCTCGTCGACCTGACCCGTCTCTACGAGGGTTCCTGAACCCTCACGTCCTGTGAAGGGCGTGGCGCCGGGTCGTCCTCGGTGCGGGGGGACACGAGCAGGGCGGCCAGCAGGCAGGCCGCGGCCGTCGCGAGGACGAGGGTCACGCCGGTGCGCGTCCCGGGCGCGACCAGCAGGATCCAGCCGAACGCGGCGGTGCCGAGCGAGCCGCCGAGCTGGCGGGCGAAGGTCAGGGTGCCCATCGCCGCGCCGATCTGCTCGGGACGGGCACGCCCTTGGGCGAGCAGCGTGTACGCCTGCATCGACAGGCCCAGGGCGCCGCCCGCCAGGGCCATGCCGAGCACGGCGATCGCGACCGACAGCGGGCGCGGGGCCTGGTGCAGGGCGGGCAGCAGGGCCAGCGCCGCCGTACCGGCGACGCCCATGACGAGGGCGAGACGGCCCCAGCCGGTGACGGCCGGCCGGCGGCGGGCCAGGACCGAGAAGGCAGAGGTGGCCGCGAGCTGGCCACCGGTCAGGGCCAGCAGCAACAGGCCCGTCCGCGCGCCGTCCGCGCCGGTCCCCTCCTGGACGGCCATCGGGACGAAGGCGAAGGTGCCGAACAGCGCGACACCGGCCAGGCCGGTCGCGACGACGCCGCGGGCCAGGCCGCGATCGGCGAAGAGGGACGGCGGGATCAGCGGCTCGGCGGCCCGGCGCTCGGTCCGGACGAACAGGACCGCGCAGACGGCGACGGCCGCGGCCACGGCGCCGGCGCCGAGCGGGCTGCGGGCCAGGGACTCGGAGGCTCCCAGCGCGACCGTCCCACCGCCGACGGCCGTGACGAGCAGGGCGCCCGTCAGGTCGAACGGGGTACGGGCCCGCTCCGGCGGCCTTCCCGGGAGCCCGCGCAGCGCCAGGAGGGCGGCGACGGCACAGAGCGGGAGGTTGATCGTGAAGATCCACCGCCAGCCGGGTCCGGCCGCCAGCAGACCGCCCAGGGGCGGCCCGGCCAGCGAGGAGAGCGCCATGACGCCGATCAGGTACCCCTGGCGCCTGATCAGCTCCTCGCGGGTGAACATCTGCGCCAGTGCGCTGATCGCGGTGACCACCAGGCCGCCCCCGCCGACGCCCTGGACCGCCCGCGCGGCGATCAGGGCGGGCAGCGAGGGTGCCAGTGCGCAGGCCAGCGATCCGGCGGCGAAGGCCGCCAGTGCGCCGTGGAAGACCGCGCGGCGGCCGAGCAGGTCGCCGAGCTTGCCGTGCACGGGGGTGGAGACGGTGACGGTGAGCAGGTAGACGGCGGTGACGGCGGCGATCGCGCCGCCCGATCGCAGGTCGGCGGCCATGGCCGGGAGGGCGGCGACCACGACGTTGCCGTCCAGCTGGGCCATGAACATGCCCGCCAGCAGGGCGGCGAAGGCGGACCGCGCCGCGCGGGAGGACCGGGAGGGCACGGCGGTGCCGCCGGAAGGAGGTGCGTGCATATCGCACACATTACGATGATTGCGATATGCACGCAATGTACGGCGAGACGATCTCGTGAGGTCAGGCCGGACATTCCGTCGTCGCGAAAATGAAAACGATTATTTACATGACCATGGTGACTACTTTATGCTGTCGTTCGATCACCCTTCGACATGACAGGAAGTAGGTGAGCACATGCCGGACAACGGCACGGAGATCCCTCCCGACCCCCGGGTGGCCTTCACGGACCTGACGACGGCCGACACGGGCCAGACCGATCAGCGCCCCGGGGTGTCCGACCGCACCGCGGTGGCCGCCAAGGGCGGCGACCCCCTGCCCCCGCTGGCCGACGAGGAGCTCGACGACAGACCGCTGGCCCTGCGCTTCACGGAAACGGCATCGGAGGAGTAGACATGCAACTGCGCTTCCGCAACCGCTACAGCTCCAAGGTGTGGGTCGCGATCATGTTCTACAGCCCGGACGGCTGCCGCGACTACGGCCAGTGGGGCACCCGGGGCTGGTGGGCGATCGACCCGGGCGGTGAGGCGTTCGTCCTCAACACCACCAACCGCTACGCCGCCTTCTACGCCGAAGCCGCCAACGGGGCCGTCTGGACCGGCCCGTACGGCCCGATGTACGTCTACCAGAACGCCTTCGACTCCTGCCTGGGCATCGGCAGCACCGCCGCCAGGCTCGTCGGCACCCGCCTGGTCGACATGAACGGTTACTCGACCTACTACGTGAACCTCACCGCCTGACGCGCTCCGCCCCCTGACGCGCCACCCGGCAGCGGCCGGTCCGGTGCGACGGTACGGCGGACGCGGATGAGCGCCTCCCGGGAGACGGCCACCGATCCCCTTTCCGGGCCGTCCCCCCTTACCGGGAGGCGCTCGATCCCACGTGTCACCCCGGCGTCGACGCGGCCCGGGAGAGCTTTCTGCGGCGGTAGGGGATGATCACGCCCGTCGCGTAGATCGCCACCCCCAGCAGGACCATGAACACGACCGTCGGCCACTGCAGCCACGGCGGCAGGTAGAGGGCCAGGAACCACGCGCGCGTCGGGCTTCCCGTCGCCTTGAGGTATCCGGCCACCAGCCCCTGCGGGAACAGCGGGATCGCGCCGACCGTGAAGCAGAGCCCCACGATGATCTGCTCGTGGCGCGGCAGGTCCTCGAAACCGGTCCGGACGCCCGCCGTGCCGCTCGGCCCGGAGGACGACCTGCGGCCGGTGCGCATCATGTTGAGCAGTTCGGGCCCCTGCGCGAGCAACCGCCGCTCGGCGAGCAGCCCCAGCCCCCAGTACCAGAGGATCCCGGTCAGGACGCCGACGGCCACGCCCGCCCAGCCGAGCAGCGCGGCCGCGATCGCCGCCGGGGCCGCGGTGAGGATCGCCAGCATCAGCACCGCGTACACCACGCCGGTGACCGCGCCGTCGTCGTCGGTGGAGCGCAGCGGGTTGCCGCCGCGCCGGTGCGGATCGGTGCCGGGGATGAGCCCGTACACCGAGACCAGGGCGACCAGCCCGGCACCGCCGCCCAGCAGTGCGGGCAGGACGGCGAGCAGCATGGGCCACGGCCCGCCGGTGACCAGGGCCAGGCCGGCCGTCAGCACGACGGCGAGGGGTGCGACCGACAGCAGCCACGCGTGCTGCCGTCCGCGCACGTCGCTCGCGCCGGGGGTCATGAGCGTGAGCCACAGTGCCGTGCCGTCGGTGCCGTAGAGGTTGGCCGACATGGCCGCGGCCATCACGACGAAGACCGGTCCCGCCCAGGGCAGCATCCCGGTCCAGCCCATCAGCAGCGGGGCCGCGGCGAAGCACACGCCGTAGGCGAGGGCGAAGGTCAGCTGGTGGGTGCGCACCAGGTCACGCGACCAGGTACGCGCCTCCTTGGCCAGTACGGCGCCGGAGGCGGTGGTGGCCCGGATCGGCCGCCGCCCCCTCGTGGCCGCCCTGGACGCCCCGGCCCGCCGGGTGAGCAGCGCCGCCCACGCGGCCAGCAGCAGGACGACCAGCAGCGCCATCCCGCCCAGGGCGGCGAGCACCCGCGGCCAGTCGGCGGACCCGGCGGCCTCGACCGCGACCGTCCCCCAGCCGGAGGGCAGCCGGCGGGCCAGGTCCGTCACCACCGGCGGGATGCCGTCCGTCTCCCCGAGCACCACGAAGACGACCCAGATCTGGCCCAGGAACGCCAGGATCACACCGTTGGCCAGGCCCGCGCCGATCGCGCCCACGCGGGAGCGCAGGGCCAGGCCGAGCACGGCGACCGCGACCCGGGAGAGCAGGACGAACACGGCGAGCTGGAGCAGCATCGCGGGGAGCGAGACGAGCGCGGCCACGACCCCCTGCCGCGCGCCGAGGACCGCGAGGCCGGTCAGGGCGAGCAGGCTGATCGCGGGCGCCACCCCGACGAAGGCCGCCATGAGCAGTCCCGAGGCCAGGCGGCGCGGCCGCAGGCCGAGCAGGGTGAAGTACTCCGGGCGGAGCGTCTCGTCGCCGCCGCCCGCGAACACGGGACCGAGCACCCAGCCCAGCATCCAGACGGCGTAGACGGCCACGAGCAGGTCGGCCCCGGACAGGGCCGCGATGATCGTGCCGGCCGCGAGGGTCAGGCCGAGCAGCGCGCCCATGAAGACGAAGCCGGCCCGCTGTCCCGTCATCGAGTGACGGAGCACGGCCACCTTCATCCGGACCATGGTCAGCTCGACAGCCATGTCAGCTCCTTCGATCCGCCGTCGGAGGTGCCGACCAGCTCGACGAAGGTGTCCTCCAGGGAGCCGGTGCCGCGGACCTCGTCCAGGGGCCCCGCGGCGGCGACCCGGCCCTTGTCGATCACTCCGACGTGGTCGCAGAGCTGCTCTACCAGGGCCATGACGTGGCTGGAGAGCACGATGGACCCGCCCCCGGCCACGAAACCGCGCAGGATCGTCTTGATCGTCGCGGCGGAGACGGGGTCCACCGCCTCGAAGGGCTCGTCGAGCACGAGCAGCCTCGGCGCGTGCAGCAGGGCGGTGGCCAGGCCGATCTTCTTGCGCATGCCGGTGGAGTACTCGATGACGAGCGTCTTCTCGGCCACGTCCAGCTCCAGCACGGACAGCAGCTCGTCGGCGCGCCGGTCGACGACGTCGCGCGGCAGCCCGCGGAGCAGTCCGAGGTAGGTCAGCACCTCGCGGCCGGTGAGCCGTTCGGGCATGGCCATCCCGTCGGGCAGGACGCCGACCAGCGTCTTGGCCGTGGACGGGTCGGACCAGACGTCGGCACCGAAGATCCGCGCGTGGCCCTCGTCGGGGCGGAGCAGGCCGACGGCCATGGACAGGGTGGTGGTCTTGCCGGCGCCGTTCTGGCCGACGAGCCCGTAGAAGGAGCCCTGGGGGATGGTCAGGTTCACGTGATCGACGGCTACCTTCTCACCGAAGGTCTTGCACAGGCCGTGGATCTCAAGTGCTGCGGGCATTTGACGACTCCGGATGGCGGGGGGAGACCGGCCGGTTCGCGTGCGAGGTGGCCGGGTGGTGGATCAGCGAAAATACGCGCTAGAGACGTTACAGCCTCGACTGAACGTTAAATCCCCCATGTCCGAAAACCCGGGGCCTCCCGTCGGCTCCGAGGGTCCCGTCAGGTCCGGCGCTCCTGGCACTCCGGACGTCCCATCAGCTCCGGACGTCCTGTCAGCTCCGGGCGCCGTCCCCGGCCACCGCGATCGCCTCGGTGAAACTCCGGTAGCGCGTCAGCTCCTCCTCCACCGGCTCCAGCACCAGCTGACGGCCGACCCGTTCGACGCTCTCGCGCAGTGACCGGGCCGCCTTGCGCGCGCGGCGACGGCCGCCCAGCCAGGCGGCCACCCGGGAGAGCAGCGCGATCAGCAGACCGAGCAGGACCCCTCCGATCAGCAGCGCGCTGGGCCAGGGCAGCTCCCCCGCGGTCGGCAGGTAGAGCTGCGGGAGCCTCAGGTAGTCCAGGGCCACCAGGACGACCAGCCAGATCGCCCCGGCAAGCACGGTCGCGAGCGCCAGCCACTGCGCCACCCCGGCCAGCCGCCACCACAGGGGCCGCCGCGACACCCCGAGCGAGGTGGTCGCCACCGCCCGGTCCAGGCCGTCCTCCAGCTCGTCCCCGCGCGACCTCGCCGCCAGGCGCACGGCCGCCGCCCACGGCGCGGGCAGCCCGGCCGAGGCGGTTGCGGCCGCCTCCCGGATCGCGGTGTCCATCCGCGAGCGCTGGACGACGGTCGCGGCCGGGATCGACGTCCGGCCGACGATCTCGCTCCCGTCGGCGTCACCGCCGTCGCGCGTACCGGCCGGGGTCCGGCTCGCCGCGTCCAGGCGCAGGCGCCGGAGCGGGTCCGGGCGCAGGCGCCGGATCCACCGGGTCGGCGGCCAGCCGGTGGCGGCGATCGAGCGGTGCCGGTGCGACCTGGCCACGGCCTGCACGACCACCGGCACCCCGGCCGCCTCCGAGAGCGCGTCCCGCAGCGACCGCACCAGCCCCTCGGGCCTGGTCCCGGCGTCGGCGGAGAGCGTCTCGCCGGGGGCGGCGCCGGACGCGCGCAGCAGCTCGTCGGCGGCCATGCCCGCGTCGGCGGCGAGGCGGGCGGCCCAGGAGCGCCGGTCGGCGACCCGCGAGACGAGCAGGGAGCGCAGCTCGGGAACGCCCGCGCCGGTCCGGGTGGAGATCCCGACCACCGGCACCCCGGTCAGGCCGTCCTCGTCCAGGAGCCGGCGCAGATCCTTCATGCACCGCTCGGCGGCTGCCGGGGAGAGCCGGTCGATCTGGTTGAGGACGACGACCATGACGTCGCGGTGGCGGGCCAGCGGCCTCAGGTAGCCGTCGTGAACGGCCGCGTCGGCGTACTTCTGCGGGTCGAGCACCCAGACCAGCAGGTCGACCAGCTCGACGAGGCGGTCCACCTCCATCCGGTGCGAGGGCTCGATCGAGTCGTGGTCGGGCAGGTCCAGCAGGATCAGCCCCGCGGCCTCCCCGTCCGTCCCGAACGCCTGCCCGGCCGCACCGGACGTCTGGAGCGCCGTGCCGGACGGCCGGGACGCCGTACCGGACCCCGTGGCCGTCCCTGACGGCCGCAGGACGGCGTCCGGGCCGGGATCGAGGGCGTCGTCATCCTTCGGCCAGGCCATCCGGTCCGCCCGGCCCGTACGGTCCCCGGCACCCTCGGCGTTCACCAGCTCGTGGCGGCGGGGGATCTCCAGCCAGTCGAGCAGGGGGCCCGCGCCGCTCCCCTCCCACAGGGCCGCCTGGGCGGTGGAGGTGGTCGGCCTGGTGACCCCGACCGTGGCGAGCGAGGTGCCCGAGAGCAGGTTGAACAGCGAGGACTTGCCGCTGCCGGTGGCACCGGCCAGCGCGACCGCGGTGTGGTCGACCGACAGGCTCGCCCGTACCCCGGCGCGGGAGACCACCGACCGCGCGGCGGCCACCGCGTCGGCGTCCAGCCGTCCGTCCGCGAGGTCGGCGGCCCGTGCCAGCGCCTCCAGCCGGTCGTCCAGCGACACCGTCTTCGTACGTCGCAGCAGTTTCACGCCTCGCCCCCCTCTGTACCGTTCACCCGGGGCACCCCGGCAGGACCGTCGTGCGCCCCCGGCGGGCCGCCGGGATCACCGTTCACCCGGGGAGCGATCCCGGGCGTCCCGGGCGTCCCCGTCGTCTCGGGCGTCCCGGGCGTCCCGGGCGTCCCGGGCGTCCCGGGCGTCCCGGGCGCGGAGCCCACCTGCCGCGCCGAGCCCGCTACCGCGGAGCTCGCAGCGCTCGCGGAGCTCGCGGGGAGCGCGGCCCGACGGTTCGCGACGGGGAGCTCGCGCAGGTGCTCGCGTACGGCGTCGGCGGTGCCGCGCAGGGCCGGGGCGGTCTCGTCCGGGGGCTGGACGGCGTCCAGCAGGTCGGTGAAGCGGTCGGCCTCCTGGCCCAGCAGGATCGCCACGCGGGCCCGTAGGTCGGAGCGGGCCTTGACCGTGAGGGTACGGACGGCCTGGTCGCCGAAGACGGCCTCCAGGACCTTCTGGCTGAGCACGCTGGTGCCTCCGGCGATGCCGACCTCGATGCCGGTCAGCCCGCCGGTCGAGGCGAACACCGCGATCATGAGCAGCAGGCCGGCCCCGTTCAGGCCGTAGGAGGTGATCCGCGCGGTGGTCCGCTTGTCGGCCCCCTCCTGCCGGACCAGGTCGAGCACGTAGGACTGCCATCCCCTGACGGCCTCCTGCGCTCTGGCGGGCAGGTCGGCCGAGGCCCTGCCGAGACGGGAGGTGACCTCCACCCCGGCGTCCTGCAGCAGCGCCCGCCCGGCCGGGTGCGACGACCACGACTCCATCAGGCGCTCGGCGGCGCCGTCGGCCGAGGCCCTGATCAGCGACTCCACCCCGCTCTCCAGCGCGACCCGCAGCTCGTTCTCGGGCGCGGGACGCCCCATGACGAGCGCCACGAGCCGGTCCCTGAACCGGCCGACCCGGCTCTCCAGGGAGCGCATCAGGTCGCCGGTCCCGATGAAATCCTGCCAGCGGGCCAGCACCTCCCCGCGCAGCAGCGTCCCGTCCCGCATGCCCTCGTCGAAGGTGGACAGCCCCACCGCGTAGGCCCCGTCCGCCATCGAGCGCAGCTCCGCGGCCCCGGCGTGCTGGCGTTCGACCGCGGCGGCGAGGGCGGGCACCCGGGTGGCCAGGCTCTCCAGCGCGCCCGACAGGGTCTGGCGCACCACCTCGGCCCGGGACCGGGAGTCGGCGGCGAGCGCCAGGAGCCAGTCGGCGACCGGCTGGACGGCCTGGCGGGGCAGCCGGGCGTTCTCCTCGGGCAGGACCAGCTCGGGCACCTCGAACAGCCGGGTGCCGCCCAGCCCGTTGGCCTCCAGCAGCCGGGTCAGGTCCTTGCGCACCACGCCCAGGGCCTCGGGCGGGACCCGGGACAGCACGATGGCCAGCGCCGTGCTGCGCTCCCTGGCCGTACGCAGGAAGCTCCAGGGGACCTCGTCCGCGTAGCGGGAGGCGGTGGTGGTGAACAGCCACAGGTCGGCGGCCGACAGCAGCTGCGCGGCCAGCTCGCGGTTGGCGGTGACGATCGAGTCGATGTCCGGGGCGTCGAGCAGTGCCAGGCCCGGCGGGACGGCCGAGGCGGTGACGATCCGGATCGTTCCCGGCTGGCCCCGGCCGCCACCGGTGACGCGGGACAGGCCGGGCAGCACGTTCTGGGCGGTGAACCACTCCCGGTCGGCCGAGGAGGTGACCAGGGTCGGGGCCATGGTCGTGGGCCGCAGCACCCCGGGCTCGGAGACGTCCGCGCCCACCAGGGAGTTCACCAGCGTGGACTTGCCCGCCCCGGTGGAGCCGCCGACGACGGCGAGCAGCGGGGCGTCGATGGAGGTCAGCCGGGGAATGAGGTAGTCGTCGAGCTGCCCGGACAGCTCGCGCGCCGCGCGGCGGTCGGCCGTCACGTCGCCGATCGCGAGGGGGAACAGCTCGCGGCCGAGATGCCGCCGCAGCTCCCGCAGCGTCTCCAGAAGACCGTCGTTGTCACCCATACGGTCGTCCTGCCCTGCGGGGACCCCTCTAGACGCGTTTGGCCCCACCGCTCGACCGGGTTACGGGGGCGAACTCGGTAAAGCGGTGGGGCCCTGCCCTCGGATCTCGTCCGGAGGCCGTACAGGGTTCGTCTCCCCCGCAGCTGGAGGCGAACCCGAGCCTCTCGGACGGTTCCGAGGTGATCGGGGGTCGTGCTTCGTCTATTTGAACACACAAAACTGCGAATCGGGTCAGTCGGAGCTGAATATCGGCTGAAAATTCAATCACTCTGGGGCGGTCGCAGGACGTAACCCACCCCGCGGAGGGTGTGGATGAGCCTCGGTTCGGCCGTGTCGACCTTGCGGCGGAGGTAGGAGACGTAGGACTCGACCACCCCGGCGTCGCCGCCGAAGTCGTAGTTCCAGACGTGGTCGAGGATCTGCGCCTTGGACAGCACCCTGCCGCTGTTGACCATGAAGTAGTGCAGCAGCTTGAACTCGGTCGGCGACAGCCGCACCGGCACCCCGGAGCGCCAGACCTGATGCGCCTCCTCGTCCAGCTCCAGGTCGCCGACCTGCAACCGGGTGGGCAGGTCGAGATCCCCCCGGGTACGGCGGAGAACGGCCCTGATCCGGGCGAGGAGCTCCTCCAGGCTGAACGGCTTGGTCACGTAGTCGTCGGCCACGCGCAGCCCGGTGACCTTGTCGTCCGTGCCGTCCCGCGCGGTCAGGAAGAGCACGGGGACCTGCCCGTTCGTCTCCCTGAGCCGTCCGGCCACGGTGAAGCCGTCCATGTCGGGGAGCATCACGTCCAGCACGACGAGGTCGGGGCGGAGGCGTTCGGCGAAGTGCACGGCCTCCCGGCCGTCCGCCGCGGTCATCACCTCGAACCCGGACATGCGCAGGCTCGCCGAGAGCAGCTCCCTGATGTTCGGTTCGTCGTCCACGACCAGCAGACGGGCTTCCATTCTGTCCGGCACACCCCGAGGTTCGCCCACCTCGCTGGAACGCCGCTCAGGCGGGGCTGAAGGTTTGCTGGGAGGAGTCTCATCGACAGGAACAGGACGTCGGGACCCGGGCCGTCCGGGACGGCGGGGTCAGTCGGACTCCGACGCCAGGGGGAGGAAGACCTGGAACGTCGCACCCTTGCCCGGCTCCGACTCCACCGCGACGTCGCCGCCGTGCGCCTCGACCATCGCGGCCACGATGGACAGCCCGAGCCCGCTCCCGCCGTCCTCGGGGGCGCGCCGGCCCCGGGCCGAGTCGGCGCGGTAGAAGCGCTCGAAGACCCGCTCGCGCTGCTCGGCGGTCAGGCCGGGCCCCTCGTCGGCGACCTCGATGAGCGCCATGTCGTTCTCGCCGGAGAGCGACACCCGCACCGGGGTGCCGGCGGGGGTGTGGGTGAGCGCGTTGGTCATGAGGTTGCCCACGACCTGGCGGAGCCGTACCTCGTCGCCGGAGACGATGAGCGCGGAGCCGTCCACCGAGAGCCCGATCTCGCGCTCGGGGGCGAGGATGCGGGCGTCGTGGACGGCGTCGGCGGCGATGGCCAGCAGGTCGACCGGGCGCATGACCATCGGCCGCTGCTGGTCCATCCGGGCGAGCATCAGCAGGTCGTCGACCAGCAGGCCCATCCGGACCGCCTCCGACTCCACCCTGCGCATCAGCGGCGCGGCGTCGATGCCGGGCGCCTGCCGGTAGAACTCCGCGAAACCGCGGATCGAGGTCAGCGGGGTACGGAGCTCGTGCGAGGCGTCCGCGACGAACCTGCGCATGCGCTCCTCCGACCTGCGGGCCGAGGCCTCCGACTCCGACCGGGCCTGGAAGGCCGCCTCGATCTGGGCGAGCATCCCGTTGAGCGAGCGGCCCAGGCGGCCCACCTCGGTACGCGGGTCGGCGTCGGGGACGCGGCGGCTCAGGTCCCCGGCGGCGATGGCCTCGGCGGTGCGCTCGATCTCCTCCAGCGGGCGCAGGCTCCTGCGGATGATCAGCACCCCGGCCCCGGCGAGCATCAGCACCAGGCCGCTCCCGCCGAGCACCTCCACCAGGGCGAGCTGGCCGACGATCTGGTGCACCTCGCCCATGTCCACGGCCACGACGAGGCTCCCGTCCTGCGTCGGCACCGTACGGACCCGCCAGTCGCCGCTGTCGAACGGCAGCGCACCCTGGCCCGCCGGGACGCCCGGCCCCGGCCTGTCCTCCACGTCGGCCCCGCTGAACGCGGCGAAGACCTCACCGGCGTGGTTGCGCAGCTCCAGCTTCGCGTCCGGGGAGAGCGGCCTGCCGATGGGCGTGGCCCCCCGGTGCATCCGGCGCAGCGCGGTGTCGACGATCATGCCGATCTGGCCGTCGACGCGGTCGATCAGGTAGCCGCGCATGATCGAGACACTGCCGATCCCGATGAGCGTCAGCGCGATCGTGAGCAGGATCAGGATGATCGCGATCAGCTTCACCCGGAGCGGGGTCGTGTCCAGCATCACGGCCCCGGAGGCAGGCGCAGCACGTATCCGACCCCGCGCAGCGTGTGGATCAGCCGGGGGTCGACGTTGTCGATCTTGCGACGGAGGACCGAGACGTAGGACTCCACGATCCCGACGTCGCCCCGGAAGTCGTAGTCCCACACGTGGTCGAGGATCTGCGCCTTGGACAGCACCCGCCCGGCGTTCGCCATGAAGTGGCGCAGCAGCTTGAACTCGGTCGGCGACAGCGCCACCACCCTGCCCTCGCGCCAGACCTCGTGGCTCTCCTCGTCCAGCTCGATGTCGGCGAAGGTCAGCCGGGGCGGCCGGGGCGGCAGGTCACCGGCGGAGGTACGGCGCAGCACGGCCCGGATCCGGGCCACGACCTCCTCCAGGCTGAAGGGCTTGGTCACGTAGTCGTCGCCGCCCATGGTCAGCCCGCGGATCTTGTCCTCGGTGCCGTCGCGGGCGGTGAGGAAGACCACCGGGGTGTCGCTGCCGCCACCGCGCAGGCGCCGTACGACGTCGAAGCCGTCCATGTCGGGCAGCATCACGTCGAGCACGATGAGGTCGGGGCGGTGGCGTTGCACGGCCGCGACGGCGTCCGTGCCGTTGCTCGCCGTGTTGACGCCGAACCCGGCGAACCTCAGGCTCGCCGCGAGAAGTTCGAGAATGTTCGGCTCGTCCTCGACGATCAGCAGGCGGGCCTCGGGCGAATCGGTCACCGCTCTATCCTTACCGGCCCATATGAGAAAACAGTCAACTGGTCAATGTTGAGGTTATCCCCACAATATGCCTGGCGATCGCCAGGCTGGAGGTCGCCGCGGGCGAGGGGGCGTTCCGTACCAGGACGACGCGGCCGTGCACGTCGATCGAGAAGTCGTCCAGCATGCCGCCGCGGGCGTCCACCGCCTGGGCGCGCACGCCCCCGGTGGTCCTGACCAGATCACCGGCGGTCAGGGCGGGCACGTAGCGGCGCGCGGCCCTCAGGAACGACCGCCTGCCGATCGACCCGGCCACCTCCTTCACGCCGGTCCGCCAGTGCCGGGCGGCCATCCTGCGGGTGCCCGGC
Organism: Streptosporangium longisporum; assembly: GCF_039534895.1. Lineage (NCBI taxonomy): Bacteria > Bacillati > Actinomycetota > Actinomycetes > Streptosporangiales > Streptosporangiaceae > Streptosporangium > Streptosporangium longisporum. The sequence continues at coordinate 429,881 of NZ_BAAAWD010000014.1, forward strand.
CAGGCCAGGATCCGGGCCAGCTCGGCCGGGGCGAGGTCCCGCCAGGAGTAGCCCTCCAGCGCCAGGGCCATGACCGCGTTGGGCCCGACCAGCACCTCCCCGTCGATCCTGCGGGTCAGGTGCACGCCCAGGAAGGGGTAGCGGGGGTCGGGGACGGGGTAGACGAGCCCGCGGACCAGGTCCCTCGCCGTACCGGCCAGCGCGTAGTACTCCCCGCGGAACGGGACGATCCGCACGTCGCCGGGCGCCCCGGCCATCCGCGCGACCGCGTCGGTGCCGAGCCCTGCGCAGACGATCAGCCGGTCGAACGTCAGGGTCCGCTCGCCGGCCACGACGCGCACCCCTCCCGCGGTCTCCCGGACCGACCGCACCGGGTGGGAGAGCAGCACCGACCCGCCGCCCTGCCGTACGTCCTCGGCCAGGCGGCGGGCGACGGCGGGGAAGTCGGCGATCGCGGTACGCGGGGAGTGCACCGCCCCGGTGCCGACGACGTGCGGCTCGATCTCGCGCAGCGCCAGCGCGTCCAGCTCCGCGATGCCGGGCACCCCGTTCGCGCGGGCCCGAACGGCGATCTCGCGCAGCGCGGGCCGCTCGGCCGCGGTGGAGGCCACGACGAGCTTGCCGGCCTCGGCGTAGGGGAGGCGGTGCTCGGCGCAGTACTCCCGCAGCAGTGCCACGCCCTCCCGGCACAGGCGGGCCTTGAGCGAGCCCGGCCGGTAGTAGATCCCGGCGTGCACGACGCCGCTGTTGTGCCCGGTCTGGTGGGCACCGACGCGGTCCTCCTTGTCCAGGACGGTCACCCTGGCCCCGTGGGTCAGCGCCGCCTGCCTGGCCACGGCCAGCCCGACGATCCCCCCTCCGACGATCCCGACGTCCATCGCGGTCCCCTTCCCGTGAAGCCCACCACCGCTTCCCGTGACGCTCGTCATGGTTTTCTGTGACGCCCGCCACCGCCCGGCCGCCCGAGGGGGCGTCACCGGGCGACGCTGTCCGCCAGCCTGCCGACCCTGCCCGCGTCGAGGTGTCCCTCCTGCGCCAGCCAGCGCAGCGCGTCGGCGACGGTCTCGTGCACCGGGCGCAGGCCCACGCCGAGCGCCTCCAGGGTAGGGGTGTCGTAGGTGCGGACCATCGTGACCATCATCTCGACGGCGTCCCGGGTGAGCGGGTAGTCGATCTCCTTGATCAGCTTCATCGCGTCCCCCACGGCCGCCGCGCCGCGCAGCACCGCCCGGTGGATCCTGAACCTGCGGCAGCGGCTGCCGGTCACCTCGTCGCAGACGTCGGCGAGCTGCGACCAGGTGAGGTAGTGCCCGCCCAGCATGAACCGGCGCGGGCCCCGCCCGGGTTCGAGGCAGCGGGCGAGCACGACGGCCAGGTCCCGCACGTCGACGATGTTGACGCCGCCCTCGGTGATCGGCCAGCCCTGCTCCAGGCCGGCGCGCAGGCCCTCCATCAGCGCGTCCAGCGAGGGCTGGCACGGCCCGGCGACCCCGGACGGGTAGACGATCGTGACCGGCATCCCCTGCTCCTGGAGGCCCCGGGCGTACCGCTCGGCGGAGATCTTGGTCCTGCCGTACTCGTTCCTCGGTGTGGAGAGCGGGCTCTCGGTCGTGATCACCGGCCCGGACGGGGGGACGAAGACGCCGATGGTGGAGACGTGCACGACGGGGTCGAGACCGAGCTCGACGGCCTGGCCGAGGACGTTCTTCGCCCCCGTCACATTCGTACCGTCCAGATCGTCGGCGCGGCCGGTGACCCCGATTTCCGCGGCGGCGTGAATGACCGTGTCGCAGCCCTCCAGCGCGTCCCGTACGGCCGCGGCGTCTCGGATATCGGCCTTATGCAGAGAAATAGGCTCGTTCACCCCGAGGTGGGCCAGCACCCGGCGCGTTTTCCCTGGATCGCGCACGAGGAGCAGCGGCTCGTGCCCGTCGGCGAGAAGGCCGGGGACGGCGTGCGAGCCGACGAAACCTGATGCTCCCGTTACCAGAACGCGCATGCTCGCAAGTTAGCGGCAATCCTCACCGGAAGAGAAGGGATAAGCGGCACCGTTCTTAATCGTCATTGTTCATTGCGGGATATCCGTACGGCACGGTCAAGGAATACGCGAATATGTCCGGTCAGTAAATCGCGATGCGGTCATTCACCTTCGGCATGAGAACGTGTTGCACGCCGATCCCTCCAGGCCGTCCCCGGGCCGGTCCCGGCCGGTGGGGTCACCGCTGGGTACACGCGCCGTTACGCACATGTCTCCGGTCCGTCGCCCACGCCGGTGTCCGGGCGGGGTATACCTTGATCGGGCCGGACGGCGGCCCGTGTCGACCGTTCCCGGGTGGAGATGCGAGGCGATGAGCAGAGAACTCTCCATCGGCGTCGACCACCACGAGCACACCGGCTGCACCGTGATCACCGTCACCGGCGACATCGACCGTAACTCCAGCGGGCTGCTGAGGGCGACCATCGAGCGGCTGGTCTCCGACCGGCACACCCGGATCGTCATCGACGCCGAGGACATCAGCTTCTGCGACTCCACCGGCCTGCGGGCGCTCCTCAGCGGCATACGCGTGACCTCGGAGGCGGGCGGCTGGCTCCGCCTGGCCGGGGTCTCCGGCGTCCTCGAACGCCTGCTGCGGATGACCGACCTCTACGGCTGGTTCCCGGTCGACGCCGACGTGATCGCCTCCCTGGGCCACGCCCGCGGCCGGAGCCTGTAGCCCCGGCCCCCGCCCCCGGCCCCTGGGCGTCCGGGTGGCCACCGCGGCGTCGGGGGACGATCGGCGGGCACGGTCAGTGCATCCGGCCCACGGCCGCGCGCAGGCGCCGTACGTCCCGCAGGCGCGCCTCGTAGGTCGCGCCGACGGCCACCAGCAGCAGCCCGCCCAGCGCCATCGGCACCCACCGGGGCACCAGCGCGGCCAGCTGCGCGACCCACGGCGTCAGCTCGTGCAGGGCCACGGCCGCCAGGGTCAGCCCGCCGAGCACGACCGGGGCCTGGCTCCGGAACCGGGCACCGGCCAGCAGCACGGCCAGCGCGGCCACGCCGAGCAGCAGCGGCCGGAGCGTGCCCGAGCCGCCCAGGAGCGCCAGCAGGGAGGGCAGCAGGCTGGAGGCGAGCCCGGGGCCGTAGGCCACCCAGGACGAGGTCGGCCCGCGCCGCACCCGCAGGAGACCGATCACCAGCAGCACCACCGAGAACGGCACCGTGTAGGCCTCGACCACGGTGACGTCGGAGGCGAGCAGCCGCAGCCAGGAGGCCGCGAGCAGGAACCCCGTCCCCACGTACCCGGCCCACCTCCGCCGGTCGGGCCGCAGCGCGGTCCCGGCCATCAGCACGCCCGCGACGGCGCAGGCCAGGCTCGCCGTCGGCAGATCGGCCGAGGCGAGCGGCAGGCCCACGCCCACCAGCGCGTACCCGGCCGCCTCCACCCCGGCCGCGAACGGCGACCGCCTGAACCGGCCCGCCAGGACGGCGGCGGCGCAGGCCACGGCGAGCGGGCCGAACGCCGCGTACCGCACCGGCCAGTCCAGCGCCAGACCCGCGGCCAGCGCCTCGCCGCCCGCGAGCAGCGTCGCCAGCCCGGCCGCGACCGGCGCCACCCCGGCCACCCGGCCCCGTAGGGCGACCGCCGCGGCGAGGACGGCCAGCACCGGAAGGACGACCAGGGTGGCGGTCTCGCTCGCCAGGGCCCAGGAGATCGCCACGAAGGCGGTCCAGATCGCGGCCACCCCGCCGAAGGCCCAGGCCGCACGGCTGCGCGCCGCCGCCCACGCCGGCGGGACCACCCCGGCGACGAACATCGCCACCTCCGTCCCGTACGGCAGGGCGACCGAGACCGGCAGGGACACCAGGACCAGGGGCCAGGCCAGCAGGGCCGTCCTGACCGCGCCCGGGCGGCGCGCCACCTGCCAGGAGACCAGCACCGCCGCCGTCGCGGCGAGGACCACCACGGCCGCGAGCACCGGATGGACGACCCCCGGCCAGGCCGGAGCCGTCCAGGGCCGCAGGAGGGGCCGGTGGAAACGGCCGATCGCCATCAGGGCCGGGGTGGCGGTGAGGACCGCGAGGAGGGCCAGCGTCCCGCTCAGCACCAGCCCGGTGAGACGTCGCGGGTCACCCGCCGAGGCCGCGGAAGGCGGGGGTGTGGAAGCCGGGGTCACGGAAGGCGGGGCCGCGGAAGGCGGGATCACGGAAGGCGGGATCACGGAAGGCGGGGCCGTGGAAGGCGGAGCCGCGGACGACGGGAGGGCGGAGGGCATGAGGGCGGGCAGGACGAGCAGGGCGGCGAGCACGGCCCCGGCCGCCAGCGCGAGGGACAGCCCTTCCCCCTCGGCCGCCCATCCGAATCCGCTGAGGAACGTCCAGCCCAGACCGATCGCCGAGAGCACGCCCACGACCAGCGACAGCGCCGCCACCGCTCGCACCCGGGCGGTGTACGCGGCCACCCCCCAGGCGACGAGCAGGACGGTGAGCACGACGTACGTGGTCGTCCGGGTGGCGAGCCCGACCGCCAGCGCCTCGGCCGACACCGTCCCGGCCGCCACCGCGAAGGCCCACGCCCACCGCGGTCGCGCGGCCCGGGCCAGGGCCGCCACGAGCGCGACGGCCAGCGCCGACAGGACCGCCAGGTCCACCCGGTGGCCCCAGCCGAAGGCGACGGGGGCGACGGCCACGGTGAGCGTCCCCGCGGCGAGCGCGGCGAACCCCAGGAGGGGCCGGCCCCGCAGGGCCGCCACCGTCGCGGCCAGGGCCAGCAGCCCGGCCAAGACCGGGAACTGCGGGAAGGACGCGATCGGCCACACGGCATCGAGGCTCCCCGCGGCGTCCAGGCGGGCGTACTCGCCCCGGTTGAGCAGGGCGAAGGGCACCACGTCCACGAACGGGAGCGTGGTGACCGCGGCCAGCACCGCGCCGGAGAGGGCTCCGGTCGAGCGGAGCCGCGGCTCGTCCAGGCCGGGCGCGCGGAGCATGACCACCACGGTGGCCAGGGCCGCCAGGGTGTAGAGGACGACCTCCCAGGCGCTCGGGAACAGCGGCCGGAACGGCGCCGCCAGCCCCACGGTCAGGGTGAGCGCGGAGACGGCGGTGGTGACCCCGAGACGGCCGTCGTGCCGCACCCGGCGCGCGACCGCCAGCCCGGTCACGGCCATCGCGATCAGCACGGCGCCCTTGGCCGCGGAGGCCGCGACGCCGTCGCCCAGGCCGTCGCCGAGCACCTGCTGCAGGAGGACGGCCAGGATGCCGTGGCACACGCCCAGGCCCCAGACCACGCCGAAGCAGACCCCCACCGTCGCTCTCAGCCCGGTCCGGGAGATGGACGCGGGGACGGGCTCGGGAACGGGGCCTGAGGCCGTGTCACGGCCGGGACCGGGCTCGGGTGTGGGCTCTGGAGCGGGGACGGGCTCGGGGCCGCGGCGGGCGGTGAGGATCAGGAAGGCCGCGTCGGCGGCGGCCGTGGCGGCGAGGGCCGCGGTGATCCACGACGCCGACTCGTCGAAGGCGAGGAACGAGAGCGGGAACTGGGCCACGACGACCGCGACGGGCAGCGGCAGCCGCAGCGGGAGCAGCCGCGAGTACCCCACCACGGCGAGGGCGACCAGCGTGAACAGCAGCGCGGCGTAGTGGGGCCCGGTCAGGTCGTCGGCCCCCGCCAGACCCGTGTGCCGGGCCGCGTAGCCGTCCAGGAACAAAAGCGCGACGCCGAACATCGCCATGGTCTCGGCGGTGGTGACGAGGCCGCGTCTCACCAGCGGGACCGGCGCGGCGAAGGCCAGCCCGGTCACCCCGGCCAGGACCGCCGCCCTCCCGCCGATGCCCATGCTCCCCCAGCTGACCACCGTGAACACCACGGCGGCGACGACCAGCAACAGGCCGCCCAGACCGAGGAGCAGGTTCTGCACCGCCCGGGGCGAGACCTCCTTCTTCGGTACGGGGACGGGTGCGGGTCCCGGACCCGGCACGCCCCCGGGTCCGGCCGCGGACCGGGGTCCCCGCGCGGACGCGGGTCCGGCCGCGAACCCGGGTCCCGGCACGGACGCGGGTCCCGGCACGGGCCCGGCCACGGGCGCGGAACCGGCTCCCGGCACGGCCCCCGCCCGAGGACCGGAACCGGACGTCGCGTCCGGGGACGGACCCGATGCGGGCGCAGCCGGACCGGTCGCTCCCGCGCGGGTCCGCTCGGAACCGAGCAGGCCGAGCAGGTGGGTACGGCGGGCGAGGAGCCCGGCCTCGCGGGCCCGCAGCCCGGCCAGATCCCGGTCGAGCCGCCACAGCTCGGCCGCGACCGGCCCCCGCAGGAGCAGCGCGCAGCGCGGGCAGCGCTCGTACGTCCCGGCCAGGGGGGCGTCGCACTCGGGGCAGGTCACCGGCATCGGCGGCCGGCCGGGCGGGGGTGCCGGGATCTCGTCATGCATGCCCCACAGGATGACGGTGACGGCTTGCGGTCCGCTTGCGCCGGATTACTCAATCATGTCTGAGTACCCCTCAGCGGGTGTGGCGGGCGATCAGCGTGATCACACCGGTGGCACCCGCCGCGATGGCCAGCCACAGGAGCACGGCCGAGGTCGGCACGCCCGCGTCGGCGTCGTTCTCGGCGGCGGCGTCGACGTCCCTGGCCCCGGCCACCGGTGTGGTGCCCGGGTCGGCGGCGCCGGGCGTCGTCGCGGGAGCGGCCCGTCGCGGGGCCGGTGTGGGCTCGGGGGCCGCGGCGGCGAGGACCGTCGCGGGCAACGGCACCCGGTAGACCGGGCTGTGGTTCCCCTCGGTGCCGGTCAGCAGGCTCCTGCCGTCGCGCGTGTAGGCGATCGACTCGGCCTGCTCCAGGTCCGGCATGGTCACGCGGGCGATCTGCTCGTCGGGCGCGCGGTAGACCGTGGCGGAGAAGTAGGTGCGGATCACGAAACTCGACCCGTCGGGGGCGTAGGCGGCGTCGGTGGCCATGATGGGGGCGGAACCGACCTTGCGGAGCACGTTGACCCGGTCGGTCCGAAGCCGCTTCGGCGCCTGGTAGACGGCCCCGGAGAACTGCTTGGTCACGACGAGCAGGCGCCCGGTACGGGGGTGGACCATGATCCCCTCGGCGTTGTGCCCGCCGTCGTCGTAGCGGAACCGGTAGCGCACGGCGGGGACGACGGCGTCGGCGAGCGTCGCGGGCTCCTCCACCCGGTACACCGACACGTCGGGCCAGGCCCCCTCGAAGTTGTCGCCGATGTCGGCGAACCAGAGCACCCCCCGTCCGGTACGCGGGTCCGTGGAGGCGGCCATGCCCTCCCAGTCGCGGGAGGCCGCCCCCCGCAGCGTGAAGGTCGCGCGGGTCCGCCCGTCGGGGCCGACCGCGAAGAAGACCGGGCCCGCGGAGCTGTCGTTGTGGGTGTAGTAGACGCCGTCACGGGTGGGCGAGACCGCCAGGCCGCTCGACTCGGTGATCCGCTCGTCCTTGAAACGGAAGAGGATCCGTCCCCCGTCGTCCCCGGACGGGCCCTGCCCGGGGTCGCGCACCGTACCGGCTCGCGTCTCCTGCCCCCTCGCGGCCCGTGCCTCCTGGCCCGTACCGGCCGAGGCGCCCTGTCCGGTGAGGACCACGGCAGCGGTCACGCCGGCCACCGCGAGCACGCGCACCACGACATCCCCCGGCTTGTTCAGCATGCAGCCATCATGCCCCGGCGGCACCGGTGGGCGTCGCAGACGCGGCGGGCCCCGGCGTGGATTTCCCGCCGCCCCCGCTCGCCTAGAGTGCACTCCAGGTACCTAGTGTGGGTCGCATGGATTACACGCAGCTCGGCCGTACCGGCCTGAAGGTCAGCCGCCTCTGCCTGGGCACGATGAACTTCGGCCCCCAGACCACGGAGGACGACTCCTTCGCGATCATGGATCATGCCCACGAGCTGGGGATCAACTTCTTCGACACGGCCAACGTCTACGGCTGGAAGAAGGGCGAGGGCATCACCGAGAACATCATCGGCCGATGGTTCGCCCAGGGGGGCGGGCGCCGCGAGAAGACGGTGATCGCCACGAAGCTCTACGGCGACATGGGCGACTGGCCCAACGACGGACGGCTCTCCGCGCTCAACATCCGCCGGGCGGCCGACGCGTCGCTGAAGCGGATGCAGACCGACTACATCGACCTCTACCAGGCACACCACGTCGACCGGAACACCCCGTTCGAGGAGTTCTGGGAGGCGATGGACGTCCTCAAGCAGCAGGGCAAGATCCTGTACGTGGGGTCGTCCAACTTCGCGGGCTGGCACATCGCCAAGGCCCAGGAGGAGGCCAGGCGCCGCAACACCCTCGGCCTGGTCTCGGAGCAGTCCCACTACAACCTGCTGGTCAGGGCTCCCGAGCTCGAGGTGATCCCGGCGGCCGAGGACTACGGCCTCGGGCTGATCCCGTGGAGCCCGCTCGCGGGCGGCCTGCTCGGCGGCATCCTGCGGAAGATCGACAAGGGCCGCTCGGCCACCCCGCAGATGGCCTCGGAGCTGGAGAAGCACCGCGACAAGGTGGAGGCCTACGAGGCGTTCGCCGACGAGCTCGGCGTGGACCCGGCCCACCTGGCGCTGGCCTGGCTGCTCCACCAGAAGGTCGTCACCGCGCCGATCATCGGCCCGCGGACGATCGACCAGCTCGACGGCACCGTCAGGGCGCTGGAGGTCGAGCTGGACGAGAAGGCGCTGGCCCGGCTGGACGAGATCTTCCCCGGGTTCAGGACGGCGCCCGAGCACTACGCCTGGTGACCCGTGGCCGGACGGCGCCGGCCGGCACCCGCCGGCACCCACCGGCGTCGACCGGCTAGGAGACGAGGGCGCCGACCACCACGAGGAGCACGAGCAGTACGAGCACCGTGGGCAGAAGCCAGCGACTGGGACGATCCACGCCCTGGAGCCTAGCCCTGCCCACGGGGTGCCCGTGCCTCCAGGCGCCATTCCGCGACGCTCTCGTAGCGGACCCGGCCCCCGCGGGAGGCCGCGGTCCCGGCGTCGCTGCGCATCAGGTGGACGCTCGCGGCCTCCCAGGAGGCGCCGGAGAACGGCGCGAACTCCTCGACCAGCCCGCGCACGTCCGTACCGGGACGGCACCGGGCCAGGCTGAGGTGGGGGACGAACCGCCGGTCGGCCCCGCCCGCCCGGCCCGTCGCGGACCCTGCGGCATCCTCCAGCGCGGCGCGCGCCCCGTCCCGTACGGATCCGGCCAGGCGCGCGAGCCGCGGGAGGTCGCCGGTCACCCCGGTCCAGAGGACCCGGGCCCCGTCCGCCGACGGGAACGCCCCGGCCCCGGCGAACGCGAGCGTCATCGGCCCGTGGCCCGCGGCGGCGTCCCCCAGCCGCGACCGCAGCCCGGGCAGCGCCCGGCCGGGCACCTCCCCCAGGAACGCCAGCGTCACGTGCCAGTTCGCCGGGTCCAGCCAGCGCAGCGCGGGCCGCCGCTCCCGCGAGGACGCGAGGGCGCGGGCGAGCTCGTCACGCGCCGGCGGGGGCGGTGTCAGCCCCACGAACAACCGCACGGGTCCTCCTGCTGATCACCTTCGTCAGTGTCATCGCCGCGCCGACGCCCAGCAGGGTGAGCACCCCGCCGACCGCGACCCCGGCGCGCGGGCCGCCCAGCTCGGAGATCCAGCCGAGCAGCGGCGCGCCCAGCGGGGCCCCGCCGGTGAAGACGAGCACGTATATGCCCATCACCCGGCCGCGCATCTCCGGTGAGGTGGCCATCTGCACGCTCGCGTTGGCCGCGGTGTTCACCGAGATCAGCGCCATCCCCGCGGGCACCAGCAGCACCAGGTAGAGGGGGTACCAGAGGGCCAGCCCGCTGGCGATCTGGAACAGGCCGAACGAGACCGCCCCGCCGATCAGCAGCCGCCTGCTGGGCCGTACCCGGCGGGCCGCCATGAGTCCCCCGGCCAGCGCTCCCACCGCGAACATGCTGGAGGCGAGCCCGAACGAGGACGCGCCCGCCCGGAAGACCTCCTTGGACATGAGCGCGATCGACATCGAGAACGACTGGGTGAACAGCGAGACGAAGCCGAGCAGCAGGATCGGCATGAGCAGCTCGGGCCGGGCCATGACGTAACGCACCCCCTCACGCAGCTGCCCCTTGCCCCGGGGCACCGGCTCGGAGGCGACCAGCTCGCCCCTGCGCATCAGCAGCAGCCCGCCGATCACGGCGACGAACGACAGCGCGTTGATCATGAAGATCGGGCCGGTGCCGCCGAGCGCGTGGATCAGGACACCGGCGACGGCCGGGCCGACCACGCGGGCCAGGTTGAAGCTGGAGGAGTTCAGCGCGATCGCGTTGGGCAGGTCCTCGCGGCCCACGATCTCCACCACGAACGCCTGGCGGGTCGGCACCTCGACGCAGGCCAGCAGGCCCACCGAGAACGCCATCACGTACACCTGCCAGACCTGCGCCGAGCCGGTCACCGTGAGCACGCCCATGGTGAGCGCCAGCAGGCCCATGAGGGACTGGGCGGCCAGCAGCAGCGGACGCTTGGGATAGCGGTCGGCGAGCACGCCGCCCCAGAGGCCGAACAGCAGCAGCGGCAGGAACTGCAGCGCGACGGTCAGGCCCAGCGCGGAGGCGCTGCCGTTCGTCAGGTCGAGCACCAGCCAGTCCTGGGCGGTGCGCTGCATCCAGGTGCCGACGTTGGAGACCACCCCTCCGGCGGCGAACAGCCGGTAGTTGTGGATGCGCAGCGAGCGGAACATCCCGCCCCGCGTCCCGGGCGCGTCCCCCGAGGCCGCCGGGGCGTCCGGGGTCTTCCCGAGGTCCGGGGCCTCCTGGACCTCCTGGACCTCCTGGACCTCCTGGACCTCCTGGACCTCCGGAGTCTTCCGGACCTCCGGAGCCTTCTGGACGTCCGCGGTCACCGCGGGGACCGGGACCGCGGGACTCCCGGGTTCCTCGGGGTCGGCTAGATCCGGCTGAGCTTCTCCAGGATCGGAGCCGCCTGCCGGAGCACCGCCCTCTCCTCGGGGGCCAGCTCCTTCAGCCGCTGCGTCAGCCACGCCTCCTTGAGCCGCCGCTCCTCCCCGAGCAGGGTCGAGCCCTCCTCGGTCAGGCTCACGCTCACCTGGCGCCGGTCGGTCGGATGCGGCGTACGTGACACCAGCCCCCGCTCGGCCAGCGCGGCGATCACGCGGGTCATCGAGGGCGGTTGCACCTTCTCGAGGTCGGCCAGCTCGCCGGGGGTTATCCCGGGATTTCGCTCCACCGTGGCGAGCGTCGCGAGGTGGGTGGGCGTCAGCGAGTGCACCGCGGCCTGCCTGCGCAGGCGCCTGTTCAGCCGCGCCATGGACACGCGCAACGCCGAGGCCAGACCGGCGTCGCTGCGCAGGCTGGCGGCGTGGTCCTTCTTGGGAAGATTCGTTAGCATAAGTCATTACCTTTGCTAACTATATAGGGGTGCACGGGATTCCCTCCACGGGGGTCCTGCTCGGCGCGGGCCGTACAGCGTCCCAGACGGCCGGGGGTTCGTCGAACCCCGGCCCGAAGCGCCCGCACCGGCCCGGGACGGCCCCGGAAGACGCCTCGGGCAGGCCGTGGGGCCACGTCCCCTCCGCCGGGCCCCTGCCGAGGCGCGGGGGTTTTGGTCCGCTTATATCCCTGGCGACGGGGTAGTCGCCCGGCCACTGCCACCGAACGGGAAAGGACGACCGACATGGGAATCAAGGAGACCCTCTTCCAGGGACGCGCCGAAGTGGTCTACGACGGTCACACCATCGCCGTGGAGAGCAAGACCGGCCGCGGGGTCGGCAACCACCACCGCCTGTTCGTCGACGGCGAGGCGCAGGACGCCGAGACGACCTTCCTGGGCGACCACCTCGACGGCACCCTTCCCGACGGCAGGACCTTCAAGGTCCGGGTCGAACAGGGCGTGCGCACCCACTACCACCTGCTGATCGGCAACGAGGAGATCAAGATGGGCAGCGACTTCGTCGCCTGACCCGCCCGTCACCCCGGGCCGTCCCCGGCCGGATCGCCGGAACCCGCGCGGCACCGTGTCCGATTCGTTCAAGACGATCGGACCGGTGCCCGGCCAGCATGGACGCCATGAGCGATGACATCTTCGGCAGCGCGCGCGACTTCCTGCTCCGCGAGGGGCGCCTGCTCGAACGGCGCCTGTTCGCCACCCTTTTCGAGGGGGCATCCGCCGACGGGGTCGTGGACTCCCTGCGCGGCTACCAGAACCCCGACGGCGGCTTCGGCCACGGTCTCGAACCCGACAAGCGCTGCCCCGCCAGCCTGCCCATCGACGTGGAGACCGCCTTCCAGACACTGGTGACGGCCGGCTCCCCGGCCGGCGGGCAGATGGTGTCGCGCGCGTGCGACTGGCTGGCCACGGTCGCCGCGCCGGACGGGCTGGTGCCCCTGTCCCTGCCGGTCATGGAGGGCTACCCGAGGGCCGGGCACTGGTCCGACTGGACGTACGCGCCGGGGCTGAATCCCACCGCAGGGCTGGCCGGGCTGCTCCACCGGATGGGGGTGGAGCACCCCTGGCTCACCCGGGCCACCGAGGGCTGCTGGGCGGAACTGGAGAAGGGCTTTCCGAAGGACGCGCACGCCATGTCCGAGACGATGGTCTTCCTCGAGCACGTCCCCGACCGCGACCGGGCCGAATCCGCCGCCGAGCGGGTGGGAGCGTGGCTTCCCGAGCTGAGCTGGTACCGTGCCGATCCCGCGGACCCGGGCTACGGCGTCACCCCGCTGCACCTCGCCCCCACCCCCGAAAGCCACTGGCGCCGGCTGTTCCCCGACGACGTGATCGAGGGCCATCTCGACCGGCTGACGAAGGACCGGCAGCCGGACGGGGGGTGGGCCATCACCTGGGAGCCACCGGGCGCCGCCGCCACCCTCGAGTACCGGGGCGTCGAGACCCTGCGCGCCCTGCAGGTGCTCACCGCCTACGGCAGGTGCGAGGGGTGATCGCCCCGGCGTGGGCGAAGGCCGTCATGGCGACGGTGGAAGCAGTCGCCATGACGGCCTCGGGCGTACCGCTCAGCCCAGGCCGAGCAGGGTCTTGATCGGGCCGAGGGCGAAGTAGATCACGAACAGCCCGGCGACCGTCCACATCAGCGGGTGCACCTCGCGGGCCTTGCCGGTGACGGCCTTGATCAGGACGTAGGTGACGAAGCCCGCCCCGATGCCGGTCGCGATCGAGTACGTGAACGGCATGAGGACGATCGTCAGGAACGCCGGGATGGAGATCCCGTAGTCGGTGAAGTCGATCTCGCGGATCGCGGTCATCATCAGGAAGCCGACCACGACCAGCGCGGGGGCGGCGGCCTCGTACGGGACCACCGCGACCAGCGGCGAGATGAAGATCGCCAGCAGGAAGAGCACGCCGGTGACGACGCTCGCCAGGCCGGTGCGCGCGCCCTCGCCGACACCGGCGGCCGACTCGATGTAGGTGGTGTTGGAGGAGACCGAGGCCGCGCCTCCGGCCGCCGCGCCGATCGAGTCGACGAGGAGGATCTCCCGGGTCCTGGGCAGGGTGCCGTCCTCGCGCAGCAGCCCGGCCTGCCCGCCGACGCCCACGATCGTGCCCATGGTGTCGAAGAAGTCGGTGATCAGCAGGCTGAAGATGAGCAGCAGCGCCAGGATGGCCGAGACGGAGCCGAAGGCGCCGAAGGGGTCGAACTCGCGGAACAGCACCAGCGGGTTGTTGAACCCGAAGACCTGCTCGGGCAGCCGGGGGACGACGAGCTGCCAGCCCGCGGGGTTGGGGGCCTTGCCCGGCACCGTCGAGGCGCCGACCTTGGCGATGGCCTCCACGACGATCGCGAGCACGGTGGTGGCCAGGATGCCGATCAGGATGGCGCCCCTGGTCCTGCGCGCCACCAGCACCACGATCAGCAGCAGGCCGACCACGAAGACGAAGATCGGCCAGCTCGTCAGCGAGCCCGCGATGCCCAGCTCCAGCGGCGGCCCGGCCGCGACGCGGCGGACGAAACCGGCGTCCACGAAGCCGATCAGGGCGATGAACAGTCCGATGCCGACGCTGATGGCGGTCTTGAGCTGCGACGGGATGGCGTTGAACACGGCGGTGCGGAACCCGGTCAGCACCAGGATCGCGATGATCACACCTTCCAGGAACACCAGCCCCATCGCCGACTCCCAGGACATCTGGGTGGCGATGCCGTAGGTGACGAAGGCGTTCAGGCCGAGACCGGCGGCCATCGCGAAGGGAACCTTGCCGATGACCCCCATCAGGATGCTGAGCAGGCCCGCCACCAGGGCGGTACCGGCCGCGACGAGCGGGATGTTGGGAGCGCTTCCGTCGCCGATGAACTGCCCCTCGGCGTCCTTCACGGTCGCGATGATCAGAGGGTTGAGCACGACGATGTAGGCCATCGTGAAGAACGTGGCGAACCCGCCGCGCACCTCTCGGCCGACGGTGGAGCCCCGGTCGGAGATGAAAAAGAACCGGTCAAGTCCACTGCTTCGGGAAGGTATGACATCTTTCACTCACGCAGAGTGACATTGACCTCCCCTCCAGGGAAGTACCGGCCACCGATGGTGATGGTTTCGAGACGGATTCGCGCCTTGTCGTAATCCGTTTTGCGAACAGTGGGATGCCATCACCTAGTCTGGAGCGCGTGAACCAGCCACGCCCTCCGGATCTGCAGCCGTTGAAGACCAACGACACGCTCACGATCCTCGTGGGCACGGTTCTGTGGGCCGTCGCCCTGGTGGTGCTCCTGCTCGTGCAGCCCGATCCCGGGCAGCGCTGGTGGATCTGGACGTGCGTCTCCGGCATCTGCGGGGGCCTGTTCGGCATGTGGTTCGTCCGCCGCCGTGACCGGCGCCGGCTGCCTCCGGACGAGGAGCCGATCGAGCCGACCACGGCGATCCTGTAGGGCCGCCGCCCCGGCCCGGGCCCATCGGACGCGGACCCGCACGGGGCCGCCCGCCCGGATCACGGTACGGACGGGCAGCGCCGCCGACGGCCCCGCGGAGGCCCCGCCTAGGTGGAGGCGGTCCAGCTGTCCAGGTCGGCCTCGGCCAGCAGCAGCGGCACCGCCGCCGGATCCCGCAGCAGCGCGGCCACCGCGAGACGGTCGCCCCACTGGCCGGACGCCCAGGCGAGCCCGCGCGCCAGCCCCTCCACGCCCGAGGCGTGCACCGTGCCCTCGAAGAAGCGCCAGGCGGCGGGGACGCCGTCCACCAGCAGGTTCTCGTGCGCCACGTAGCGCGCGGGCGCGGTGGGCAGCAGCGATCGCACCGCGGGCGGGACGTCGCGGACCTCGCCCGAGGACGTCACCTCCCCGGCCGCCTCCTCACCGGCCAGCGGCAGGTCCAGCAGCTCCGACAGCGCCTCGGCCAGGTCGAACGGGGCCAGGATCAGCGGCCGGCCGGCGACGAGCGGCAGCAGGTCCGGGGCCTCGACCACGACCGGCTCGCCCGGCCCGTCCGTCTCGCCCCGGCCGTCGGCGGACAGCGTACGGCCGTCCTCCGCGTCCACCACGACGACCTCGCCCCCGAGGACGGCGCGTACCGAGCGCGGGGGTGCGACACGGGACGGGTCGACGGCCGCCAGGGCCACCCACAGGGAGCGCAGCTGGGCCCGGTCGACCTCCACGGACGGGTCGCCGAGCAGGTCGAGCAGCTCGTCGGGGCCGCCGTGCGAGGCCAGCAGCTCGGCCAGGGTGCTCCGGACGCCGATCATCGCCAGCGCCGCCTCGTCCACGACCGCCGGGGCGTCCCCGTACAGGCCGAACAGCAGCGGGTCGCCCGCCGGGAGCCGCAGCTGCGTGGGACGCCTGCCGCCCAGCACGGGGTGCGTGGAGAGCCACCACGCGGTGTAGGAGGGCACCTCCACGACCTCCCCCGTCACCAGGATCCGCAGCGGGTGCAGGACCGAGCGCAGCGGCGGGCGCGACAGCAGGGCGAGGGCGGCCGGCCAGTCGGCGACGTACTCCAGGTCGCGGACGGCGGAGAACTCCCGGGCGATCGGCGGGACGTCCATCTCGGGCAGCAGGTCGAGGACGGTCTCCAGCCACTCGTCCTCGCGGTCCAGGTCGTGGTCGCACTCGTCCGGATCGATCATGACGTCGGTGTCGTTGACCACCGCGAAGCCGTCGAGCACGCCGGTCGCGGCGAGAACCCTGGGGCCGTAGCGCTCCACCAGCTCGGGCGCGGCCGTGCCGAAGTGCGTCTCGGCGTCGAGCAGCCCGGCCAGCGCGCCGTCGGCCAGCAGCAGCTCGCCCGCCGGGTACAGCTCGCCGTCGGCGCCGCGCAGCGCCAGCTCCGCCAGCCAGGGCTCCTCCCCCGGGGTCAGCCCGGCGGCGTCGACCAGCGCGAGCACCGCCCGGGCCACCGGTTCGGGGTCGGGGCGCTCCAGCGACTCCGACACGGCCGAGCGGGTCAGCGGGTCCTCCAGGACCGTGCGGGGGGTCGCCTCGCCCGCGCCGAGCCGCAGCAGAAGGGGGTGGGCGGCGTCCGGGTGCACCACGCGCAGTCCCAGGGGCGCCAGGACGGCGGGGTCCAGCGCCGAGTCGCCGGAGCCGGTGCCGCCGGTGCCGCCGGTGAGCAGCAGGGTGCCGCGCGGTCCCCTGACCAGGCGGCCGTCGGCGAGCGGGACGGGCAGCGCGCCGAGCGCCTCGGGGTCGTCGGCGGGCAGCACCTCGTACAGCGACCGCCACCAGGCCGGGTCCCTGTCCTTGACGGCGTCGCCGGAGAGCATGTCCACGATGTCGGAGAGCTGTACCTTCCTGACACCGAGGGCGGTGATCGCCGGATGCCGGGACGGCCACCCCGCGGGCAGCAGGCCCGGGATCATCGGGGCGACCCTGTCCAGCAGCTCCGCAGGCGCCGCCACCACGGAGGCCTGCCGCCCGGAGACGACGAGGTCCTCACCGGGTACGGGGGCGGCCGAGGAGGTGGCGGGGGAGGCCGGAACCGGGGCCTCGGGCGTGCCGGGGTCGACGAGGCCGAAGTCCGCGAACGCCGAGGAGGCCGAGGAGCCCGAGGAGGCCGCGGGGTCCGCGGGCGGGGACAGGGCCGGCAGCAGCGGCGCGTCCGGGAGCCTGCGCAGGATGGCCCGGCGGATGCGGGCGTCGAGCTCGCCCTTGCCCATCAGGCCCGGGACGAGGTCGAGGAGCCGGGGCGTGCGGGGCAGCCGCGCGAGCAGCTCCAGGTAGGTGTCGGCCGCGCGCTCGACCAGGAAGTCGGCCAGCGGGCCCGGTGCCACGTGCCTGCGGTCGGTGGCCATCGGGAACGAGGCGATCAGCAGGGCGGGCAGGTCCAGCGGCTCGTCGCTCGGTGTGGGCGCGTGCACCACGGGCGGCACCAGGGCGGGCAGCGGCACCGGCTCCCCGTCCGGCGTCCCGGAGACGGAGACGGCGAGGGACGCGGGCACGGAGCCAGACGCGGAGCCCGGCGCGGGGCCGGAGACGGGCTCGGGGGCGAGGGCCGTGCCCGCGACGGGCACCGCCCAGCGGACCAGCCAGTACGGCCGGGAGCGCTCCTCGGTCGGCCGGTCGGCGAAGAGCCCGGCCACCTGCTCGGGGGTGAACGTCCCGGAGGCGGAGACGACCTTCCAGCCCTCCGCGGTGACCGTCCTGGTCTCCCCGTCCAGGTCGATCTCGATCGACTCCAGCGCGGGCAGGCCCAGCAGCAGCGCGGGGCTGGTCTGGCGGAGCATCGCCCGTACGGCGTCCACGGCGGCCTCGTCGCGGAGCGGCAGCCGTACGAGCGTGTCGAACCCGGCGGGGATCTCGACCGACCCGGACGGGAAGGGCAGGCGCAGCAGCGGGACGTGCCCGCCGCGCTCGGCGAGCTCCTTGGCCAGCACGGGCTCGGCGGCCACCAGGGCCGCGGTCCGGTCACGGGACCAGCGCACGACCCCCGAGCCCAGGGAGCCGATCACCGGCTCGTCGCAGACCGACACCACGGCCGCGAACCCGACGCCGAACCGGCCGGCCGCGCGGGTCTCGTCCCGCTTGGCGGAGACGCGCAGCGTGGACAGGCCCTCGATCCCGGCCCTGTCCACGGGGGCGCCGGTGTTGGCGGCCGAGAGCACGCCCTCGCGCAGCGAGAGGCGCAGCCGCCCGGGGACGCCCGCGCGCAGTGCCGCGTCCGCGGCGTTCTGGGCGAGCTCGACGATCAGCCGGTCGCGGTAGCCGCCGAGCGCGAAGTCCTCCTCGGCGTTGGCGTCCTCGCGGAAACGCGCGGGCGAGGCGGTCCAGGCGGCCAGGACGGCGGAGCGCAGGCGTTCGGTACCGAAGATGTCAGTCAAGGCGATGCTTTCCAAAGGTCGGGGCCCCCGTGGGCCGTCTGTCGCGTCCGATCGTCCGGGCGTACACGATCATCCGGCGTGCGTGCCCGTCCGGGGGCGCACGCCGCGCCGCCCGGTGCCCGGAGCCGGACCGGACGGCCGGGACGCCACCGGGAGCGTGGCCGGCCGGCGGCGACCGGGCGGGTCGGCGGCGGGGCGGCCCGGAGGGGGCCGCCGGAGGAGAACCCCCGGGACCGCCCGGTCACGGGCGGTCCCGGGTTCTTTGCGTCGGAAGGGGCCGGGCGGCGTCCCCGGTCAGGAGTGGCCGAGCGGCTCGGAGGCGGTCTCGTCCACCGAACCGGCCAGCTCGGGCCCGCTCTCCGGGTTCTCGGCGGTGTCGTAGGAGAGGTCGTCGAGGATCGGCGAGGCCGGCTCGACCTGGTGCGGCAGCACCGCGGCCTCGGAGTGCGCGCCGCACCCGTGGTCGGCGGCCACCACCCGCCCGTCGTCGGGGGCGTACTCGTTGGCGCAGACGCCGAAGCCGGTGCGCAGCGCGCCCGCGAGCGGCCAGTAGAAGCCGCAGGTGGAGCACTGGGCCGGGGCGGCGTGCGCGAGCGGGGTGTGCGGCCCGGACTCGCCGGAGTGCCAGCGGCGCACGGCGCGGTCACGGCCGATCGGGGAGAGCACCCGGGCACGGCCGAGACCGTACTCGAAGATCATCTGATGGTCGGTCTCGTCGTCGGTCTCGGTGAAACCGGGCGCGAGCCGGTCGTCGTCGTCGGAGGTGGGCAGCAGGTCGCCCACGCCGAGGTCGCCGGGGCGCAGCCGCTCGCTCCACGGCACCCACTGCGGCGGCATCAGCGCGCCCGTCCCGGGCAGGAGCACGACCTCGCTGACCGTCACGTTGCGCGCGCGGGAGGCGCGGGCCACGGTGACGGCCCAGCGCCAGCCCCGGTAGGCGGGGTCCAGGCAGGCGAAGTAATGGGTGACGACGCGGTCGCCCTCGCCCTCCACCCCGAGGTGCTCGCCCACCTGCTCGGGCTTGACGTTCTCCTCGACCGCCCTGCGGGCAAGGTCGACGGCCGCGACGCACGCCTGGTCGAGGACCACGGCGCGGGATCGAGTCCGGCTCACGAGTCGTCTCCCGTCAGCCTCGCAGCACCACGGCTGCTGTCCCTACTGGCTCGCTCGCTGCGCTCACTCACAGTTCATTCTCACCCATGACCGGAGCGAACGGCACCGCGGACCGCCGATCACCCTGTGAGTGACCAACCGCACCGGACAACTCACCCGCCCTTCGGGTATGACTGGATACGTGGCAGCGGGGTGGGAGCGGGTGCGGCAGGCGGCGGGTGAGGCCTCCCGGCAGGTGGGCCGGTCGGTGTCCGCGGCCGGGCGCGCGGGCGTGCGGGCCGGGCGGGGCACCGGCCGTACGGCGGCGCGGGCGGGCCGTGGCGCGGTCGGCGGCACCCGGCGGATGGGCCGGGCCGCGCGGCGGCTGACCCACGCCCAGGGGGCGGACCGCACCGGGCTGGGCCAGCTGATCGAGCTGACCGCGGCGCACAGCGCGGGTGACGCCCTGGTCACCGCCGCCCTGGCCGGGACGCTGTTCAAGCTCCCGGTCAACGAGGCGCGCGGCCAGGTCGCCCTCTACCTGCTGATCACGATGATCCCGTTCGTGGTGGTGGCGCCGTTCGTCGGCCCGGTCCTGGACCGGTTCCGCTCGGGGCGGCGCTTCGTGATGGCCGGCACCCTCTTCGGCCGCGGCCTGCTCTGCTTCGCCATGGCCGCGGCGATCGTCCCGGGCGACGTGTTCACGATCTTCCCGGCCGCGCTGGCCGTGCTGGTGCTGTCGAAGGCCTACAACGTCTCCCGGGCGGCGATCATGCCGAGCGTGCTGCCCGCCGACATCGCGCTGGTCACGGCCAACGCCAGGGTGGCCCTGTTCGCGCTGGTCAGCGCGGGCATCGCGGTGCCGATCGGCGCCGGTGCCAGCGCCTGGCTGGGCGCCGAGTGGGTGCTGCGCGCCGCGACCGTGCTCTTCCTGCTCCAGGGCGTGCTGGCGGTACGGCTCCCCCGGCACGTCGACTCCCCCGACCTGGAGGGCCTGGACGAGCAGGGCGAGGACCGGCCGCACCGCTGGCGCACCATGCTCAACGTGGGGCCGGTGGTGGCCGAGGCGATGTACGCCAACGTGGCCGTCCGCGTCTTCTCCGGTTTCCTGCTGTTCTACCTGCTGTTCCTGGTCCAGGACAGGAACCTGCCCGGCCTGCCGCCCACGGTGGCGATCGGCGTGCTGGCCGTGGCCGCCGGAGCCGGAGGGCTGGCGGGCACGGCGGTGGCCTCCTGGGTGCGCAACCACTCCCCGCAGGTCATCGTGCTGGCCACGCTGGCGGTGACGACCGCGATCACCGTGCTGGCGGCGGTCGTCTTCCAGATGTGGAGCGCGGTCGCGGTCGCCCTGGTGGCGGCGTTCGCCCAGGGCCTGGGCAAGCTCGCGCTGGACGCGGTCGTGCAGCGCGAGATCGGCGAGGAGGTGCGCTCCTCCACGTTCGGCGTGGTGGAGGCGTTCCTGCAGATCGCCTGGGTGCTGGGCGGCCTGGTCGGGCTCTGGCTCTCGCTGTTCGCCTCCGGGTCGGCCGGGCTCGCCGCGATGTCCGCGGTGCTGGCGGGTTCGCTCGGCTGGCTGCTGGTCCGGCGTCGCGGACGGGTCCGCGACGTGGAGGCCCGGGTGGAGGCCGCCCGGGGGACGTCCTCCCCGGACGACGTCCCGGCCCCCGCGGGAGGCTCCTCGCCCCAGGACGCGTGGGGCAGGCCGTGGCCGGGCGGGACGACCACCGCGGTGGTGCGGCACGCCGACCCCCCGGCCGAGAAGCGGACCAGGCCGCTGACCAACCCGCACGGCTGAGCCGTCCCCGGGCCGGGGCGGGTCCCGGCCGTCCAGGACGGCCGGGCGGGGTGTCAGTCGTCCAGGTCGTCGGCCACGGCCCGCAGGACGGCCGCGATCTTCTTCGCGTGCGCGGCCTCGGGCTGCTTGCCCTTCTGGTACGACGTGGAGACCGTGTCGAGGAGCTTGATCAGGTCCTCCACGATGACGACCATCTCGTCGGGCTTCTTGCGCTTGCCCTTCGGCTTGGCGGTCTTCGCGAGCGTCGGGGGCTGGTCGATCACCCGGACCGACAGGGCCTGCTGGCCGCGGCGTCCCTCGGCCACGCCGAACTCGACCTTCTGGCCCGGCTTGAGGGATTCCACGCCGGAGGGCAGCGCGGAAGAATGCACGAAGACCTCACCGCCGTCGTCGCGGGTGAGGAAGCCGAATCCCTTGTCGGCGTCGTACCACTTGACCTTGCCACTCGGCACAGGGGTGACCTCGTTCAGACTGTCGTGAAAAGGAATGGATGTAGGTTATGCCCAGCGGGCGCCGGGAGCGACCGCATATCGAGCCCCGAATTACGCGGGAACGACGACGGTTCTCCAGCCTTCGAACCATTCGGCGAACTCGGTCAGATCTTTCAGGATCACGTCGGCTCCGTGATCGCGCAACTCCCCCGCCGAGCAGGGACCCGTCGCCACCGCCACGCTGAAGGTCCCTCCTGACCGCGCCGCGTCGATGTCCGCGACGTGGTCCCCGACATAGGCGGCGGCGCCGAACGCCGCGAGGGCCGTTCCCTTGGCCGCCCCGAAGACCGAACCGGCGACCTCGTCCACCTCCAGGCCGAGGAACTCGACCGTGCGCGTCGCGTCGTGGACGTTCTTCGCCGTCACCACGATGACCCTGCCCCCCGCCCGGCGCACGGCCTTCACGGCCTCGCGGGCACCGGGCATGGGGGTGGTGACGGGGACGGCGATCGACGCGTACAGCTCCCGGTAGAGGCTCGCGACGGCGGGGACCTCCTCCGCGGGCATCCAGTGGGCCAGCTCCCACTCCAGCGGTGGCCCCAGCCTGCTCAGCACGACGGCGGTGTCGATGGGGACGCCGATACGCGCCGACACCTCGTCGAAGGTCGCGGCGATACCGGCACGCGTGTCCGCGAGCGTCAGATCGAGGTCGAACCCCACCGAGTTCATCGGGTCACTCACCGTTCCTTCTCGACTACGCGGAGACGATTCCGCTATAACCCCTCAGAGAATGCCAAATCACCTTAAATATGGCTAACTCAAATCCCGCTGCCGACGCCCCCGTCGTGGCACTCCGCGGGAAAGTGTTTACTTATGCGGAAGGCGGCGCGCTCTTCCCGAGGTGCACGGGAGGTCCGCCTGCGCACGAGGGATCCGTCTCCACGCGGGCGGTCCGTCTCCGTGCGGGGGATCCGCCTGCGCACAGGTGGTCCGTCTCCACGCGGACGTTCCGCCTTCGCGCGGCCGGACCGGCTCGGACCGGCGCGGCGCGGCCGGGCGTGCTCCGCACCGGTTCCCGGCACTGGATAAGGTCACCGTGGAGGTATCGGCAGAGAAATGACCAGATCGACGCGCGAGCGGATCATCGACGAGTCCCTGCGCCTGTTCGCCGAACGAGGTTACGCGGCGACCTCGGTGGCCGAGATCGAGGCCGCCTCGGGGCTGTCGCCGGGCGCCGGTGGCCTCTATCGCCACTTCAAGTCCAAGTACGAGGTGCTGGCCGCGGCGATGAACGAGCACGCCGCCCGGACACGGGTGCAGATCGCCGAGACCCTGGCCGAGTTCGGTGTCGTCGACACCTCGTCCGGCATCGAGGAGCGGCTGGCCCACCTGTGCAGGGCGGGCCTGGCCAAGGTCAGCGAGGAGCGGGAGCTGACCCGCGTCTTCTTCCGCGACCTGAGCCAGTTCCCCGAACTGGTCGCGACCGTGCGCGAGGGCCTGCTGCAGCCCATGTTCGACGCGATCACCACGTGGTTCCACGCCCAGCCCGAGTACGCCGGTGTCGAGGCCGACTGGCACGCCATCGGGGCCGTGCTCGGCGGGGCGGTCGTGCACTACCGGCTGTTCCAGGAGACCGTGGGCGAGCCGCCCGGCCGCGCCGAACGCGATCGCTTCGTCTCCGCCTGGGTACGGCTCGCGCTCGGCCTGCTCCCCCACCCGGCGGTCCAGCCGGTCGTCTGAGACGGGCGTCACCGCCGTCCCCGGCCCGGCTGGATCACCGGGTTGAGCAGGCGGTAGGTCAGCCAGAAGACCCCCCACGCCGTGCCCAGCAGGAACATCAGCCCGCTGATGGTGAAGAACTCCTCCACCACCCTGCCGATGTCGCCCCGGGCACGGACCAGGGCGACCAGGCCGCCGCCCAGGGTGTAACTGAGCATCGGGGAGACGATCCCGATCACCTTGTCGGCGGGGAGCCACGCCTGGCAGGCGACGACCACGACCGCGCCCACGGCCCAGACCAGCACCGGGACGGTGAAGATCGCAATCGTGGCGAACGGGAACGGGATCAGCAGCCCGGCCAGGGTGAGCAGGGCCATGCCGACCGTCTCCAGCCGGTGGCCCAGCAGGATCGTCCGGGCGTCCTGGGTGCCCGGCACGATGTCCTCGCGCGACCGGGGCGGACGATTCCGGCGCAGCAGGCCGGGACGGGCGCGCGCCTGCTTCTTGGCCAGCCGCTCCTCCGCCTCCCGGACGCCCCTGGCCACGCCGGGCGGCATCCCCGGACGGACGGACCCTTTCCCGGGCGCGTCCCCGTTCCCCGGGCCCTTCCCCCGCGGCTCCCCCTCCTCCCCCGGCTCCGTCTGCGGCACGGGCCCCGGCACCGGCGGCGCCAGGGGATCCGGTACGGACGGCGCGAGCGGATCGGGCACGGACGGCGCGAGAGGGTCCGGTACGGACGGCGCCAGCGGGTCGGGGGCGGGCGGTGCGACCGGGTTCGGCACGGGAGGTGCCAGGGGATCGGGCACGGGCGGCGCCGACGGGTCGGGGGCCGGGGGTGTCAGGGGGGCGGGCGGCACGGGCGGAATCTCCTCGGTCGGCGGATCCCCCTCCACCGCGTCGTCCCACTCGTCCTCGGACCGCCGGCCCGGGACGGACGCCCGGTCCGGGGAGACCGACGGGTCCGAGGGGGACGACGAGGCGTAGGGATGCCCGCGTACGGGCCGGCGGGGGGCGGGGACGCCGGCGTCGTCACCGTCGTTGTCGGGGCCGTCGGGGTCGCCGGGATCGCGGGACGTGGGCGCGGCGAGGGGCGACGCCGGGGCCGGCACGACGTCCGACGACGCGTAGGCCGATGCCGCGGAGGCCACCGCGGAGGCCGGTGACGCGGACGACGGTGACGCGAGGGCCGGTGAGGCGTGGGCGGGTGAGGCGTGGGCGGGGACCCCGGGCAGCCGGGACGCCTCCTGCCTGCCCAGCCGGCGCAGCTCCTGCCCGACCAGCTCGACGGGGTCGCCGAATCCGGCCAGCATCCTGGCCACGGCGGCCGGGTCGTCCGTCCCCGTCCGCTCGGCGTCGATCCGCCTGCGCAGGCCCGTGACGAAGTCGATGCGTTGTCTCGGTGGCAGCACCCCGTGGGCGGCGTCGGCCACCTTGGCGACGTAGTCCAGGACGAGCTGGTCGGTGCGCTCGATCACACTGCCATCCTCTCTCGACATCGCCTCGTACGGGAGCCTCTTCCCTCATTCACCGCCCATCAAGTGATCGATCAGGGCCCTCCGCGTGATCGTGGAATTCCCCCAGGCCGCGCGATGTCGGTCAAGCCTCCTACCATTGGCGGAATGAGCACGGAGTTCACCGAGTGGCTGCGCGGCCGCAGCGACGACCGGTTGCGGGCGCTCGTCTCCGCGCGTCCCGAGCTCATCACGCCCGTGCCCGCCCATCTGGAGGGCCTGGCCGGACGGGCGAGCAGCCCGTCGGCGGTGGGCAGGGCCCTCGACCGGCTCGACCGGTTCGCCCTCGCGGTCGTGGAGACGCTGGTCGTGCTCCCCGGCCCCGTCCCCTACCGGTCGCTCCGTGCCCAGATGGCCCGTGCCCTGCCCGGAGCGGCCGATCCGGCGTTCCAGAACGCGCTCAAGGAGACGGTCGAGCGGCTGCGCACCATGGCCCTGGTCTACGGGCCCGACAAGGCGCTGGCCACGGCTCCCGGCGTGCGCGAGGTGCTGGACGGCCCCGCCGGGCTCGGCCCGCCCGCCGCAGAAGCGTTCCGGCACCATCCCGCCGAGCGCCTGGCCGAGCTGGTGCGGGACGCCGGGGGCGGGGACGGTGACACCAAGGAGGCCCTGGCCGCGCTGCTCGCCGACCCGGAGGTCGTCGGGCGGCTGGTCGAGGAGGTCTCCCCGCAGGCCCGGTCGGCGCTCAACGAGCTGGCCTGGGGCCCGGCCAGCGGCCGGGTGCCGAACGCCCGGCGCGAGGTGCGCGCCGCCACCGCGCAGTCCCCGATCGACCAGTTGCTCTCCCGCGCGCTGCTGGCCGCCACCGGCGAGGAGAGCGTGGTGCTTCCCCGCGAGGTCGGCCTGTTCCTGCGCGGCGGCCGCGTCCACCGTGATCTTTCCCCCTTCCCGCCGGTGACCGAGGGCACCGAGCGCGACCAGGGGCTCGCCGACCGCACGGCGGCCGGGCAGGCGTTCACCTTCGTCCGCGCGGTGGAGGAGCTGTGCGAGCGCTGGAGCGCCGATCCGCCCGGCGTGCTCCGCAGCGGCGGCCTGGCCGTGCGCGACCTCAAGCGGACCGCCGCCCTGCTCGACCTGCCCGAGTGGGTGACGGGGCTCATCATCGAGGTGGCGTACGCGGCGGGGCTGGTGGCGGCGAGCGGCGCGGTCGACGGCGACTGGATGCCCACGCCCGGCTACGACGGCTGGCGGGTGAAGGCCACCGAGGACCGCTGGACGGCGCTGGCCACGACCTGGCTCACCATGGACCGGCTGCCGGGGGTGATCGGCGACCGGGACGAGCGCGACCGGCTGCTCAACGCCCTCCATCCCGACCTGCGCCGCCCGTCCGCGGCCGAGGTCCGCGCCGCCACCCTGGGCGTGCTCGCCTCCGCGCCGGGGACGGCCCCCACCCTGGAGGCGGTACGCGACCGCCTGGCCTGGGAGCAGCCGCGCCGCCGGGGCGGCCACCGCGACCAGCTGGTGGAGTTCACCCTGCGGGAGGCCGAGCAGATCGGCGTCACCGGGCTGGGCGCGCTCTCCGCCCACGGCCGTGCCCTGCTCCCCGACACCTCCGGCGACCCGGGCGCCTGCGAGGGGTCCGGCGCCTCCAAGAAGTCCGGTGCCTCCGGCGGGTCCACCGGGCCCGGAGGCTCCGCCGCGTCCGGGAGTCCCACCGGTTCCGGGGGTTCCGGGGGGTCCGGCGCCCATGCCGCCGCGCGGCTGCTGCTCCCGCTGCTGCCCGAGCCGCTCGACCACGTCCTGCTGCAGGCCGACCTGACCGCCGTCGCCCCCGGGCCGCTCACCGGCGAGCTGAGGCGGTGGCTGGCACTGGCGGCCGAGGTGGAGTCCACCGGCGGCGCCACGGTCTACCGGTTCGACGAGCGGTCGATCCGGCGGGCGCTGGACGCCGGGCAGGGCGCCGACGAGCTGCTCGCCATGCTGGAGCGCCACTCGTCCACGCCCGTCCCGCAGCCGCTCGGGTACCTGATCGCCGACGTGGCCCGCAGGCACGGCCGGATGCGCGTGGGCACGGCGAGCGCGTACGTGCGCTGCGACGACTCCTCGCTGCTGGACGAGGTCATGGCCGACAAGCGGGCGATCCCGCTGCGGCTGCGCCGGCTCGCCCCCACGGTGATCGCCTCCAAGTCCTCCCGGCCCGTGCTGGTCGACGCGTTGCGCGCGATGGGGTACGCCCCCGCGGCCGAGTCGCTGGACGGAGACGTGATCATCACCCAGCTCGACGTGCGCCGGACCGAGGGCACGCCGGCGTCCCGCGCGCCGGTCACGTTCGGCGGCCCGGAGGCCGACGTGGTGGCCGCGGCCGTCCGCGCCGTGCGTGCCGGGGACGCCGCCCATCTGGCCCGTCGTCCCCCGGTGGCGGCACCCGGCGGCCAGGTGCCGCGTTCCCCGGCCACCGCCACGATCACCGCGCTGCGCGAGGCCATCCGGCAGGGCTCGCAGGTCTGGATCGGGTACCTCGACTCGCAGGGCAACGCGACCAGCCGGATCCTCGAACCGGCCCGGATGGAGGGCGGCTACCTCACCGCCTACGACGAGACACGAGCGGCCGTGCACCGTTTCGCCCTGCACCGCATCACCGGCATCGCCGACATCGCCTGACGCCTCCACGGCACCGGCATCACACCTGCGCGACAGGGGATCGAGAACGGCCGCACGGTCGCGGTGTACCGGGGAGGGCCACGGGGTAATGTCGGTTCCGGAACGGACCGCCCCGAGGCCGGCCGCCGGGTCGCCGAGGCACGTCGCCGCGCGGAGCGGGGTCCTTCCCGGTCTCACCCGGGATCCGGCCGCCGGAGCGGAGACCGACCCATTCGTCCGTGGCACACGGTTCACGGCTCATATCGTGATATCTGTTGATGTCCCGAGCTCCACGGAAGCGAGAGATCCACGGTGAGCAGCGGTCATTCCGAAGGCCCCAGCACCAACCCGGACGACTGGAAGAGCCCCTACGGCACGGGCCCCGGCCCGGCCTCCGGCGACGACCGGCTCGCCTACGACCGGGAACGGTCCTCCCAGGGGTACTCGTCCGGCCACGACCGGGATCTCGGCGACCCGGCCCACACCGGCCAGGGGTACGGCGCGCCGGCCTACGCCGACCAGGGGTACGGCGCTCACGAGCGTGCCGATCAGGGATACGGCCAGGGCCACCCCGGCCAGGCGTACACCGACCAGGCGTACACCGGCCACGGCCAGGCGAGCGGGTACGGCGACGGGGGGTACACCCGGCCGGATCACGGCTCCTACCCGGGCGGATACGGCCAGGGTTATGTCGCGCAGCCCTACGGAGCCGGTCACGACCCCGTGGCGTCCCGGAACGCCGAGGGGGTCAGGACGCACGCGATCATCGTCCTGGCCGTCGGCATCGTGCTCTCGCTGAGCTGCTTCCTGAGCATCGGCGGTCTCGTCAGCGCCGTCCTGTCGGGCATCGCGCTGGGCAAGGTCGACTCCGACGCCCGGGGGGCCAGGGGCCTGCTCCGATGGGCCTGGATCAGCATCGGCGTCAACGTCGGGCTGCTCGTCCTGGGGGTGGCCGCCTTCATCGTCGCCGGGCTCAACGACGCCTTCAGCGCCTGACCATGCCGGACGCACCGGGACCGGCGAGACGCCCGCGATCACCGCGGCCGCCGGAAGCGCCGTGACCACCGGGAGCGCCCGGACCATCCCGACCGCAGGGGCCGTGGGGACCACCCCGACCCCCGGGACCCTCGCAACCACCGGGAGCGTCCCCACCCCGGTCGTGGAGCCCCGCGCGCCCGGCGCCCGCATCCCCGGCGACCCCGTACTCTCGGTGTCCGGGCACGGTGCGTACGTACGCGTGCCGGCCGGGGATGTGAGATCGCTCGCATCGACGGGTCGCGCGGGACTGCCCACGCGTCCCCGTCCGTTGCACCCGGGGAACGTGGGGCAGCAGACGGTCGGCGGGCGCCCGCCGGGTCCGACCAAGAGCCGAGCCGCCCAACCCGCGGTAACCGAGGGAGACGTCTGTGACTGACGGACCATTGATCGTCCAATCGGACAAGACCCTGCTCCTCGAGGTCGACCACGAGAAGGCCGGGGAGTGCCGCAAGGCGATCGCGCCCTTCGCCGAGCTGGAACGCGCTCCCGAGCACGTGCACACCTACCGGGTCACGCCGCTGGCGCTGTGGAACGCGCGGGCCGCCGGGCACGACGCCGAGCAGGTGATCGACGCCCTGATCGCCTACAGCCGCTACCCGGTGCCGCACGCGCTGCTGGTCGACGTCGCCGAGACGATGGCGCGCTACGGCAGGCTGCGCCTGGAGAAGCACCCCGTGCACGGGCTCGTGCTGACCAGCACCGACAGGGCCGTGCTGGAGGAGGTGCTGCGCTCCCGGAAGATCCAGCCGCTGCTGGGCGAGCGCCTGGGCGACGGCGTGGCCGTGCACCCGAGCGAGCGCGGCAACATCAAGCAGCACCTGCTCAAGCTGGGCTGGCCCGCCGAGGACCTGGCCGGGTACGTCGACGGCGAGCACCACCCGATCGAGCTCACCGAGGACGGCTGGGAGCTGCGCACCTACCAGCGCGAGGCCGCCGAGGCGTTCTGGCACGGCGGCTCCGGCGTGGTGGTGCTCCCGTGCGGGGCGGGCAAGACGATCGTGGGCGCCGCGGCGATGGCCCAGGCCAAGGCGACCACGCTGATCCTGGTGACCAACACGGTCTCGGCCCACCAGTGGAAGCAGGAACTGCTCAAGCGGACCTCGCTGACCGAGGACGAGATCGGCGAGTACACCGGTACGAAGAAGGAGATCCGGCCGGTCACCATCGCCACGTACCAGGTGATGACGACCCGCAGGCAGGGCGTCTACCGGCACCTGGAGCTGTTCGACGCCCGCGACTGGGGTCTGGTCGTCTACGACGAGGTGCACCTGCTGCCCGCGCCGATCTTCCGGATGACCGCCGACCTGCAGGCCAGGCGGCGGGTCGGGCTGACCGCGACGCTGGTGCGCGAGGACGGCCGGGAGGGCGACGTGTTCTCCCTGATCGGCCCCAAGCGGTACGACGCGCCGTGGAAGGAGATGGAGAACCAGGGCTGGATCGCCCCGGCCGACTGCGTCGAGGTGCGGGTGACGCTCACCGACGAGGAGCGGCTGGCGTACGCGATGTCCGAGTCCGAGGAGCGCTACCGGTTCTGCGCGACCACCCCGTCCAAGACGCGGGTGACCGAGGCGCTGGTCCGGCGGCACCTGGACGAGCAGGTGCTGGTCATCGGGCAGTACATCGACCAGCTGGACGAGCTGGGCGAGCACCTGAACGCGCCGGTGATCAAGGGTGAGACGAAGGTCAAGGAGCGGGAGCGGCTCTTCCAGGCGTTCCGCGACAAGGAGATCCAGGTCCTGGTCGTCTCCAAGGTCGCCAACTTCTCCATCGACCTGCCCGAGGCTGCGGTGGCCATCCAGGTGTCGGGCACCTTCGGGTCACGGCAGGAGGAGGCACAGCGGCTGGGACGGGTGCTGCGGCCGAAGGCCGACGGCGGCGGGGCCCGGTTCTACTCGGTGGTCAGCCGTGACACGGTCGACCAGGACTTCGCCGCGCACCGGCAGCGCTTCCTGGCCGAGCAGGGTTACGCCTACCAGATCATCGACGCGGACGACGTGCTCGCCGGAGAATGACTCCACCTGGCGAACACGTCGTCGGTGTGTGTCAGGCCCACGAAATCCCTCGGGCTTTCGACAAACAGACCACCCCCTCGCTAGGCCTCTGCGGCCACTGGCGACATACCCCCATGATCTGCGCGAGTCACCATGTTCGGCTGCCTTTTTCATCATTTCCGCACGGAATTACCCAGAGTACCAGAGTGATTACGGAACGGTCTCGACGTCGGCCCGGACAATGACCGCGATGGCCGTTGAATGACGATCCGATGATCGATGAAGGCGTCGTCACGACGATTCATACGGGGGCGGGCCGCCCGGAAGGACGCGTGCCCGCCCGAGGTCCCGGGGCGCCGCTCCGCACCCGGCCCTAATCCCTTTGAGGCGCGTGAGCGTCGCCGCTAGGCTGGTCGATTCGCTGCCCGATGACCACCACCTCCGTTCATGAATGGGAGGCGCTTCAGCGTGCCCGCACACCAACTGGCCCCCGACATATCCTCCGATCCCGCCCGGATCCTCGCCGCCGAACGTGAACACCTGGCCGTCTCCAGGGCGGCGCTGCGCGCGATGCGCGAGCACGCCGCCTCCCTGTCCTCCGACGCCGCCGGGGACTGGGTCTCCCAGCAGGTCCTGCAGGGGCTGCTGGACCAGCGGGTCGCGGCGCTCGCCGACCACTCCGGCACCCCCCTGTTCTTCGGCCGGCTCGACCGGGAGGCCGGCGACGACCTGCCCGGGACGATCCACGTCGGGCGCAGGCACGTCCACGACGACCGCAGCCGCCCCCTGGTCATCGACTGGCGGGCCCCGGTCTCCCGGGCCTTCTACCAGGCCAGCCCGTCCGAGCCGATGAACGTCGTACGGCGCCGCCGGTTCGGCTACCACGGCGGCGACCTGACCGCCTACGAGGACGAGCGTCTCGACCAGGGCGGCACCGCCGTCGCGCAGAGCAGGATCCTCACCGAGGAGATCGAGCGCCCCCGCTCGGGGCCGATGCGCGACATCGTCGCGACGATCCAGCCCGACCAGGACGAGATCGTCCGCTCCGAGCTGACCCGCACCGTGTGCGTCCAGGGCGCCCCCGGCACCGGGAAGACCGCGGTCGGCCTGCACCGGGCGGCCTACCTGCTCTTCACCCACCGCGAACGGCTCGCCCGGTCGGGCGTCATGATCGTCGGCCCGAACCGGGCCTTCCTCTCCTACATCTCCTCGGTGCTGCCCGCCCTGGGCGAGGTCAAGGTCGACCAGACCACGGTCGCGGGGATCCTCGGCGACCACTCCGCGCCCGAGGAGGCGGCGGCCGGCACCGTCAAGGGCGACGCCAGGATCGTCGGGGTGCTCAGGCGCGCCCTGTGGATGCACGTCGTCAAGCCCACCGAGGGCGTGCTGTACACCAAGGGGATCAACCGCTACCGGGTCGCCGACCACGAGGTACGCGAGATCGTCGCCGCCCTGCGCGGCACCGTCCGCTACGGGCCCGGCCGCGCGACGCTCGCCCAGCGCCTCGCCCACCTGGTGCTCGTCCGGATGGAGCAGCGCGGCGAGTCGCCCGACGACCGGGTGCAGGAGGCGGTGGCCCGGTCCGCGCCGGTCAAGCGGCTGGTGGACGCGGTCTGGCCCAAGCTGACCCCGCAGCAGGTGCTGTACCGGCTGTTCAGCGACCCCGCCTTCCTGGCCGCCGCGGCCAAGAACGACCTCACGCCCGAGGAGCAGGCCCTGCTGCTCTGGGCCAAGCCCGCCAAGTCCTTCCGCTCGGCGAAGTGGTCGGCGGCCGACGCCGCGCTGATGGACGAGCTGGGCGACATGATCGAGCGGACCGTACCGCTGGGCCACCTGGTCGTGGACGAGGCCCAGGACCTGTCGGCGATGCAGCTGCGGGCGCTCGGGCGGCGCTGCCGTACCGGGTCGGCCACCGTGCTGGGCGACCTCGCCCAGGGCACCACGCCCTGGTCCGCGCGCTCCTGGACCGAGGTGCTGACCCACCTGGGCTTCGAGGACGGCAGCGTCACCGAGCTCACCCTGGGTTTCCGGGTGCCTCGCGAGGTCCTCGACTACGCGGCCAGGCTGCTGCCCTCGGTGGCTCCGGGCCTGGCCGCCCCCCGGTCGCTGCGGCCGGGCGCGGGCTCCCTGTCGGTACGGCGGGTGACGGACCTGGACACGGCGCTGTCCGGCGCCGCCGAGGAGGCGCTCGCCCGCGAGGGGTCGATCGGCGTCATCGTCCCCGACGCCTCGGTGGACGCGGCCTCCGCGGCCCTGTCCCACCTGGATCACCGCGTGCTGAGCCCCGACACGGTCGCCGACCACCGCCTGCTGGTCGTCCCGGCCACCCTGGCCAAGGGCCTGGAGTACGACCACGTGATCGTGACCGAGCCGGCCGACATCGTCGCCGCCGAACCCCGGGGCCTGGCCCGCCTGTACGTGGTGCTGACCCGCGCGGTCACCTCGCTGACCGTGCTGCACGCCCGGCCTCTCCCCGACCAGCTCGGCTGACCACACGGCCGCACGGCCGCACGGCCAGGACGGCCACACGGCCGCACCGGACGGTGAACGACAAAAAGAGGCGGCCCCGACGGGGGTCGCCTCTTTTTCGAAAGCGTATGGACTAGAAGTCCATGTCGCCACCGCCGCCGGGCATGGCGGGAGCGGCACCGGCCTTCTCGGGCTTCTCGGCGATGACGGCCTCGGTGGTGAGGAACAGCGCCGCGATGGACGCCGCGTTCTGCAGAGCGGAACGCGTCACCTTGGCCGGGTCGATGATGCCCGATTCGAACATGTTGACGTACTCGCCGGTGGCGGCGTTGAGGCCCTCACCCGCGGGAAGGTTGCGCACCTTCTCGACCACGACGCCACCCTCGAGGCCGGCGTTCACGGCGATCTGCTTCAGAGGCTCCTCAAGAGCCTTCCTCACGATCGCGGCACCGGTGGCCTCGTCGCCGGAGAGCTCCAGCTTGTCGAACGCCTTGGCGCCGGCCTGCAGCAGGGCCACGCCACCGCCGGGGACGATGCCCTCCTCGACGGCCGCCTTCGCGTTGCGAACGGCGTCCTCGATGCGGTGCTTGCGCTCCTTGAGCTCGACCTCGGTCGCCGCGCCGGCCTTGATGACGGCCACGCCGCCGGCCAGCTTGGCGAGACGCTCCTGGAGCTTCTCGCGGTCGTAGTCGGAGTCGGTGTTCTCGATCTCGGCGCGGATCTGGTTGACCCGTCCGGCGATCTGCTCGGCGTCGCCGGCACCGTCGACGATGGTGGTCTCGTCCTTGGTGACGATGACCTGGCGGGCCCGGCCGAGCTGGTCCAGCGTGGTGGACTCCAGCTTGAGGCCGAGGTCCTCGCTGATGACCTGGGCACCGGTCAGGATGCCGATGTCGCCCAGCATGGCCTTGCGGCGGTCACCGAAGCCGGGCGCCTTGACGGCGACCGAGCGGAAGAGACCGCGGATCTTGTTCACGACCAGGGTGGCCAGGGCCTCGCCCTCGACGTCCTCGGCGATGATCAGCAGCGGCTTGCCGGCCTGCACGACCTTGTCGAGAACGGGGAGCAGGTCCTTGTTGGCGGACACCTTGGAGTTGACGACCAGGATGTAGGGGTCGTCGAGGACGGCCTCCATCCGCTCCGGGTCGGTCACGAAGTACATCGAGGTGAGGCCCTTGTCGAAGCGCATGCCCTCGGTGAGCTCGAGCTCGAGACCGAAGGTGTTGCTCTCCTCGACGGTGATGACGCCTTCCTTGCCGACCTTGTCCATCGCCTCGGCGATCATCTCGCCGATCTGCGGGTCGCCCGCGGAGATCGAGGCGGTGGAGGCGATCTGCGCCTTCGTCTCCACGTCCTTGGCGAGCTTGGACAGCTCCTCCGACACGCGCTCGACGGCGGCCTCGATGCCCTTCTTCAGGGCCATCGGGTTGGCGCCGGCGGCGACGTTGCGGAGACCCTCACGTACGAGAGCCTGAGCGAGCACGGTGGCGGTGGTGGTGCCGTCACCCGCGACGTCGTCGGTCTTCTTGGCGACTTCCTTGACGAGCTCTGCCCCGATCTTCTCCCACGGGTCCTCGAGCTCGATCTCCTTCGCAATGGAGACACCATCGTTGGTGATGGTGGGGGCTCCCCACTTCTTCTCCAGAACGACATTACGGCCCTTGGGGCCGAGGGTCACCTTCACGGCGTCCGCGAGCTGGTTCATGCCACGCTCGAGACCGCGCCTGGCGTCCTCGTTAAACGCGATCATCTTGGCTGCCATACGGCTAGACCTCCCAGATACAGGGTGGCTTGCTCCGGACCGAGCCGACGCCCGCGACGGCATGTGGGCCCACGACTCCGTTCGGCGGGCCCCATCGCCTCGATCCAGGTTGGCACTCCTCATGTGCGAGTGCCAACAAACTGTTTAGCACTCTACCCTGCCGAGTGCAAGCCGCGATCGCCTGACCTGCGTCGCACCAGGGGACGTCACGCCTTCACGACGGCGCGTCAGGGGTACGGCACCGGCCGTCTCGTGGCACGTCAGGGGCGATCCACCGGGCGCGACACCCGGCCCGCCGTGGCGCGGGGCGTCCTTCGCCGTTCGACGACGGCGGGACCGTTCCGCGCAGAGCGAAGGCCCGGGTCCGTCCCCGCGGGGACGGACCCGGGCCCGACGAAACGAATCGCTCGAACCAAGCCGGACCAAGCCGGACCAAGCCGGATCGGGCCGGACAGGCCGGACAGGCCGGACAGGCCGGACCAGACCGGATCACGTCGGCCCGGGGTGAACCGGGCTCGAACCGGACGGACCGGCCGGACCGGACCGGACGTCGGGGCGGGCGTGCGGAGCGGTCGGACAGGCCGCGATCCGCGGGGCTCCGCGGGGTTCCGCGGTGCTCCGCGAGACTGTGCGGGACTCCGCGGGATCCGCCGCCCGCCCGGAGAGGTCGGGGACGGCCGGGTCAGACCGTCCGGACGGCTTCGGCCTGGGGGCCCTTCTGACCCTGGGTGATCTCGAACTCCACCCGCTGGCCCTGCTCCAGTGCCCGGTAGCCGTCCATCATGATCGCGGAGTAATGGACGAACACATCCTTACCACCGTCTACCGCGATGAAGCCGTAGCCCTTGTCCGCGTTGAACCATTTGACGGTGCCCTGCGCCACTTGTGACTCCTCTTACTGGTCTTTAGGACGACGCCCATTCCTCTCGCGAAGTCCTCAATCTCCGGGCGAACTTCGCCACGTCGATCGCCCTCGACCATACCTGTGAGAAGTGGTCGAGCAACAGAGTCAAGCACCAAACTGCCCGTTTACGCGAGTTTTTCGTACGAGAACATAGTTTGACTATCACTAGTAGTTAGTTTAAATTTGTACGATCTCTTCATGCGCAAGAAATATGAGTCCGGGTCATAAAAAAGACACCCGCGCGGCCTGAGCCGTGCGGGTGTCGTGGGGAGATGTCGATGGCGGACGGGGGCCGGGGCCCCGGGCCCACCGGCGATCCGGGCGGCCCAGGAGCGGCCCGGGGGCGGGCCGGGGACGACGCGACGGCGCGGGAGCGCCGGGGCCGGGCGCCGGGCGGGCGGAGGCTCAGCCCCCGGCCACCGCCGGGATGATGGAGATCTGCGCGCCCGAGGGGGTGGCCGTGTCCAGGTTCTCGGCGAAGCGGACGTCCTCGTCACCAACGTAGACATTGACAAAACGGCGAATCTTGCCTGTCTCATCAAGAATCCGGGCACCGATTCCCGGGAAGTCCGCGTCCAGCTTCTGCAGAACATCGCGCAGGGTCTCCCCCTCCGCGCTCACCTCGGCGGCACCACCGGTGTACGTCCGGAGAATCGTCGGAATCCGCACAGAAACGCTCATAGTTCGGTACCTTTCACGATTTTTAGGCGATGGCCGCACGGAATGCGTCGAGCGAGGGCCGGATGACCGCGGTGGGACGCGCCTCGGAGGCCACCGCGTCCAGGGTCTTGAGGCCGTCCCCGGTGTTGAGCACCACGGTCTCCGCGTCGGGGTCGAGCGTGCCCGAGGCGACCAGCTTGCGGAGCACGCCGACGGTGACGCCACCGGCGGTCTCGGCGAAGACGCCCTCGGTCCTGGCCAGCAGCCGGATCGCGTCGACGATCTCGGCGTCGGTCACGTCCTCGACCGCGCCACCGGTACGGCGGGCGATGTCCAGGACGTAGGGGCCGTCGGCCGGGTTGCCGATCGCCAGCGACTTGGCGATGGTGTCCGGCTTGACCGGGCGGATCACGTCGTGGCCGGCCTTGTAGGCCGCCGAGACCGGCGAGCACCCCTCGGCCTGGGCGGCGAAGATCTTGTACGGGGTGTCCTCGACGAGCCCGAGCCTGATCAGCTCCTTGAACCCCTTGTCGATCTTCGTGAGCTGGGAGCCCGAGGCCACCGGGACGATGATCTGGTCGGGGATGCGCCAGCCGAGCTGCTCGGCGATCTCGTAGGCCAGCGTCTTGGAGCCCTCGGCGTAGTACGGCCGCAGGTTGACGTTGACGAAGCCCCACTTCTCGCCCAGCTCGTCGCCGATGAGCTCGGAGCAGAAACGGTTCACGTCGTCGTAGGTGCCCTCGATGCCCACCAGCCTGCCGCCGTACACGGAGGCCATGACGATCTTGGCCTGCTCCAGGTTCGAGGGGATGAACACGCAGGAGTCCAGCCCGGCCCGCGCGGCGGCGGCGGCCACGGCACCGGCCAGGTTGCCGGTGGAGGAGCAGGACAGGGTGTGGAAGCCGAAGGTGCGGGCCGCCTCCACGGCGATGGCCACCACGCGGTCCTTGAAGGAGTGCGTGGGGTTGCCCGAGTCGTCCTTCACGTGCAGCGAGCGGATACCGAGCTCGCGCGCCAGGTTCCGGGCGTTCACGAGCTTGGTCCAGCCGGGTGCCATGTTGGGCTTGGTGGCCACGTCGGCCGGGACGGGCAGCAGTGAGCGGTAACGCCAGATGTTGGCCGGCCCCTCGGCGATCTGCTCCCGGGTCACGCGCCCGAAGTCGTAGGCGATCTCGAGGGGCCCGAAACATTCGATGCACGCGAAGCTCGGGCCGAGGTCGTAGCGGGCACCGCACTCGCGACAGGACAGGGCCACGGCGGGGCCGAAGCTCCCACCCGCGTCCTGGTGGGCGAGCGAGGTGATGTTCTCAGTGGTTGCGAGCGCCATGAAGCGAGGCCTTTCCCTCATCTTCGTCTGCGACCACCCTGGTCACAGACCGGAATTGGCACCTGTCCCGGCCGACCTCGTCAGATCACGAGTCTTGAACCGGGAGGGTTGCCGGGGCTTCGCAGGGCCGGTCCCTCCACCCCTCTGGATGAGCACGTATTCAGTTGTCGACCTGATGCGCAGGTCTCCAGCACTCTACCTCGCCACCCCGCCGTCCCGGCAAGCCGTCTCACCGTATGAGACACGTCGTGTTACCTGCCGGACACGGACATCGGCGGCGGCCGGGGGCACCGGCCCTGACACCGGTCCGGGGCCGGGCCGGAACCGTGCCGGAACCGTGCGGGAACACCGGACCGGGGACCGGACCGCCCGGAGGCGGCCGCCGGAGGTCAGGACCCGCTGCGGACCGAGAGCGGGGACGGCGCCCTGAGCCCTATGGTGTAGGCACCGGAACCGGCCACGCTCACCACCCGGTAACGGTAGAAACCGGGCGTCCCGTTGTAGGTGATCTTCTCGTCGGGGCCGGCGCTCCTGGAGGAGGCGACGACCCGCCAGGCGGAGCGGCTCCACTTCTGCAGGTACAGGTCGAAGTCCGCACCGGCGGGGCCGTCCAGGCACCCGAAGTGGTTCCCGGGGATGCCCGCCCGGTAGTAGACGCTCCTGGGGTGGTAGACGGACCTCCCCGCGGCCAGCGCGCCGGTGTAGGTGGTGGGGTAGCCGGTGCAGGTGCCGGTGGTCGGCGGCGGCGGATTGCCCGCCGTGGTCCTCAGGGCCAGGCCGTAGGCGGTGAGGATCTCGCCGACCGGCTGGAAGTAGGTGACGCCGCCGACGGCGCAGTCGCCCGATCCCCCGGAGGTGACGCCCTGGGCCTGGTCGATGGCGATGAACGGTCCGCCGGAGTCCCCGGGCTCGGCGCAGACGCTGGTACGGGTCAGCTGGAAGACGGCGCCCTGGGGGTAGGTGACGCTGGCGTCACGCTGCTGGATGAGACCGCAGTACCAGTCGGTGGTGGAGCCCGAACGGCAGACCGAGGCCCCCTCGATGGCGACCCGGGCCCCGGCGACGGGCACCGTGCCGCCCTCGCCGTTGTCCACACCGGGGACGGCCGTCCAGGCGGCGTTGGTGGCCACCCAGGCGTAGTCGCTGCCCGGGAAGACCGACCCCTGGAAGATCCCCTGGGCCAGGCGGTTGAACCCCAGGGTGGGCGCACCCTGCCTGCCGCAGTGACCGGCGGTGACGAACCCCTGCTGGGTCCCCTTGAGGACGGAGAAGCCGACCGAGCAGCGGTTGACGGTGTTGATGTAGTAGGCGTTGCCGCCGAGCAGGTCGTACAGCGGCAACGGCGCCTCGGTGGAGGGCAGCACGATCACGGCGGCCTGGTCGAGACCGGAGGACTCGATGATGTTCTCGGTCTGGTCGGGCCGCGGGGCCAGCACGACCACCTTGTTCCGCTTGACGTCGACGTAGCGGACGCTGGACACCAGCGGCTGCGGCGGCAGGGTGGCGTCGAGCTTCGCCTTGACGGCGGACAGCTCCGCCAGCGACGTGGCCACGACCTCGGCCTGCGCGCCCGCGGCCACGATCTGGGGGATGTCGGCGGCCGCGGTGCTGGCCACCACCAGGGTGTGCGCGGTCTTGGCCCGCAGCCAGGCGCCGCCGAAGCGGACACCGAGCCTCCTGCTCATCTGCTCGGCGACCGGGATCAGCCGGGCCTCGTTGAGCAGCCGGGCCTCGGCCTCGGCCCGGGTCAGGCCCAGGTCACGCTGGAGCGCCTCGAGCATGCCCGGTGGCGGCGCCACGGCCCTCGCACCCCCGGGAACCGTCACACCCGGCGTCCCGGCCCCGGAAGGCGTTCCCGGTGTCTTCGTCGCGCTCAGCACGGCGGGCACGAGCGGCTCGGCCGCCCCGGGCCCGCCCGTCCGGAGGTCGGCGTCCGCCGGAGCGGCGGCCAGGGTGAGCGCGGTGATCGCCAGGACGCATCCGGCGGTGACGGCGTGTCTGCGGGACATGTGGGTCTCTCCTCGACCTCGGCTTCCGGAGCTGAGGGGGGAGATCGCCCCATGTCACCGACGGCCTGATGACGCGGGCACCGGGCCGGATGACGCGGACGAGGCCACCCTAATCCAGCCGTCACCGGTCAAGGCCCCAGAAGCCGCACGCCACGCGGACGACGCTCGGTGACGGGCCGGAGGTGGCCGGTCGGAGGGATCCGGCCGGAGAAGGCCGGCCGGCCCCGAAGGAGCCGGTCGAACAGGAGCGGGTCAGAGACCGTAGGCCTCGCCCAGGGCGCCCTGGACGTACTTGCGGGCCTGGTGGATCCGCGACTTGGCGGTGCCCAGCGGGATGCCGAGCTGCTCGGCCACCTCGTTGTAGTCGAGCTGACAGATGTCGCGCAGCACCAGAGCCTGCGCCAGGTCGGGCTTCTCGGCCTCCAGCGCCTCCATCGCGTCGAGCAGGTCGAGCCGGGATCCGGCGATCACGCTCACCCGGGCGACGTCCGGCTTCTGCAGGGGGAGCTCGTCCGAGCTCTGCTCGGCGGCGCGGCGCTTCAGCGAGCGGTAGGTGGTCCTGGCGCAGTTGGCGGTCACGATGTGCAGCCAGGTGCTGAACCGGGCGCGCCCCTCGAAGCGGCCGATGTTGCGGGCCACCGCCAGCAGGGTGTCCTGGCAGGCCTCCTCGGCGTCCTGGCGGTAGGGGAGGATGCGGCCGCAGTGCCGCAGCACGGCGGGCTCGATGCGCTTCAGCAGCTCGCCGAGCGCGCGGTGGTCACCGAGGGCGGCCTGCCGGGCCAGTTCCTCGGTCGTCTCGTCCAGCGCCATCACGGGCCCCCATCAGCGGTCACGGTCGCTGGACATCTTACGGTCGTAGATGACAGACGTTCACCGTCGATCGCGCCATAAAAGCGGGTAAAACCAATGAACACAAACCGACCGGCTGACAAGAGCTGACACAATCCGACGAACGCCATTCTTCCGTCCCCGGAAGGGGAGGCGTCCCGGGAAGGTGCCGGTTAACCTTCAGGACAGGCGTGTCCCAGCCAGTGAAGGGATCTGATGAAAGCGATCCTGGTGGCCTCCAACCGGGGCCCCGTCTCCTTCACCCTCTCCGAGGACGGCTCCCTGTCCATGCGCAGGGGAGGCGGCGGCCTGGTGTCGGGGCTGTCGGCGGTCGCCAGGGACATGGGCGCCCTGTGGGTCTGCGCGGCGCTGTCCGACGGCGACCGGGGCGCGGTGCGGCTGGCGCCCGGCGGCCGGCTCGACCAGGCGGGCTACGACACCGGGGCTCTGCGGATGCTCGACATCCCCCCGGCGACCTTCCACCGCGCCTACAACGCGGTGGCCAACTCCACCCTCTGGTTCGTCCACCACCTCCTCTACGACACCCCCAACAGGCCGCACTTCGACGCCAGGTTCCGCCGGGAGTGGGAGTCGTACCAGGCCTACAACGAGGCGTTCGCCATGGCGCTGGCCGAGGAGGCCCCGCACGAGGCGCGGGTGATGGTGCAGGACTACCACCTCAGCCTGGTCCCGGCCATGCTCCGGGGCGAGCGGCCCGACCTGCGGGTGGCGCACTTCTCGCACACGCCGTGGGCCCCGCCGGAGTACTTCGCCCTGCTGCCCGACGACGTGGCGGCCGAGCTGCTCGAGGGCATCCTGGGCTCCGACCACGCGGGCTTCCTGACCGAGCGCTGGGGCACCGCGTTCATGGACTGCTGCCGGACCGTGCTCGGCGCCTCGGTCGACCCCGGCGCCCGTACGGTGACCCACGCGGGCAGGACCACCCGGATCGGCACGCACAGCCTGGGTGTGGACGGCAAGGCGCTCTGGGCCCGCGCCGGGGAGCCGGACGTGGAGTCGCACATGGCCGCGCTACGCGCCCAGGTGGGCGACCGCAGGCTGATCGTGCGGATCGACCGGACCGAGCTGTCGAAGAACATCGTCAGGGGCCTGATCGCCTACCGGGAGTTCCTGGCGGCCCATCCGGAGTGGCACGGCCGGGTCACGCACCTGGCCTTCGCCTACCCCTCCCGGCACGACCTGCCCGAGTACCGCGAGTACACCGCGGCGGTGCAGCGCTGCGCCAAGGAGATCGAGGACGAGTACGCCACCGAGGACTGGGACCCGCTGATCCTCAACGTCGACGACGACTACCCGCGGTCGCTGGCCGCCTACCGGCTGGCCGACGTGCTGCTGGTCAACCCGATCCGGGACGGGATGAACCTGGTCGCCAAGGAGGGGCCGATCCTGTCGCCGGGCAGCGCGCTGGTGCTCTCGCGGGAGGCGGGCGCCGCGGCCGAGCTGGGCGAGCACGCGCTGACGGTCAATCCCTACGACGTCTCGGCCACGGCCGCCGCGCTGCACGAGGGCCTGACCATGCCCGAGGGCGAACGGTCCCGCAGGGGCGGCCTGCTGGCCGCGGCGGCGACCGCCCTCCCCCCGCACCGGTGGTTCGCCGAGCAGCTCGACGCCCTCGCCTGAGCGCGGAGTTTCAGACCACTATGAGATAGTTTCCGGGGCCGTTTCAGTTTTTTCGATCTCCGGAGGAGACCAGGTGACCGCGACCGTGCCCGTCCGGCTGGTCCGCGACCGTTCGACCTGGCTGGTCTACCTCCAGCTCGGCGTCTTCGCCACCTACCTGTACGGCCTCAGCGCCGCGCTCCCGCTGCTGCGGATCGACCAGGGCCTCTCCCAGGCGGTCGCCGGGCTGCACGGCACCTCGATGGCGGTCGGCGGCATCCTCACCGGCCTCGCGCTCCCACGGCTGACCGCCCGGATCGGCCGCCACGCCGTGGTCTGGACCGGGATGGCCGGGATGAGCGCCGGGACGTTCCTGGTGGCGGCGGCCCCCACCTTTCTGCCCGCCACCCTGCTCGGCTACGGCGTCGCCAGCGGGATGGCCTCGCTCACCATGTACACGGGCATGGCGTCGCTCGACGACCGCCACGGCCCGGCGGGCCCGGCGGCGATCAGCGAGGCCAACGCGGTCTGCGTGATCGTCGGCATCGGGGTGCCGTTCGTGGTCAGCGTCGCGGCGCAGAGCACGCTGGGCTGGCGGGCGGCGCTGGTGGTGCCCACCGTGCTGACCGTGCTGCTCGCGCTGTTCATGGGACGCGTCCGCGTCCCCGAGCGCCCGGCAGCGGCCGAGGCGGGGCCGGTCCCGCCCCGGGTGGACGCCTCACCCGGGGTGGACACCTCACCCGGG
Organism: Streptosporangium longisporum; assembly: GCF_039534895.1. Taxonomy (NCBI): domain Bacteria; kingdom Bacillati; phylum Actinomycetota; class Actinomycetes; order Streptosporangiales; family Streptosporangiaceae; genus Streptosporangium; species Streptosporangium longisporum. Next base: position 472,586 of record NZ_BAAAWD010000014.1, read on the forward strand.
GACGGCGCGCGTCTGGGACGGCGCTTCCGTCTGGCCGGGATCGTGCTGTTCTGCTGCGTCGCCGCGGAGTTCTGCTTCAACCTGTGGGCGGCCAAGCTGTTCGCCGACCGGACCGGCCTGTCCCCGGCGGTGGCCGCGACCGCGGTCGCGGCGTTCACCGCCGGGATGGCGGCCGGGCGGCTGGCGGGAGGGTGGCTGGCCCTGCGGATCGCGCCGACGGTCCTGTTCACCGGGGCGCTGCTGGTCGCGGCCACCGGCTGGGGGGTCTTCTGGCTGAGCACGGAACCCGCCTTCTCGTACGCGGGGCTGGCGCTCTCCGGGGTGGGCGTGGCGCTGCACTTCCCGATGGCGCTCTCCCGGCTGCTGGCCGTCTCCGGGGGACGGCGGAACCAGGCGGCCGCGATCGCCTCGATCATCACGAGCGTCGCCCTGGGACTGGGCCCGTTCGTGCTGGGCGCGCTGGCCGACGGGTTCGGCATCCGGACCGCGTTCCTCCTGGTGCCGACGCTGATCGGGGCGGCCCTGGCCGGGCTGCTGATCGGTACCGCCGGGGACGCGCCCGCCCTCAGCCGGCCGTCTCCTTCTCGATCGCGTCGGCGATCGAGCTGAGGAGCTCCAGCACCCCCGTGGGCCCGTCCACCACCAGGTCGGCCTCCACCTCGATCTCGGGCGACCCGCTGAACACCGTCACCCCCGGCAGCCCCGAGCCGCGCACGGCCGCGAACGCCGGCAGGTCCCCCAGGTCGTCCCCGGCGAACAGCACCGACCGGGCGGCCCGCTCGCGCAGGAAGGCGTCCAGCGCCACCCCCTTGTCGATCCCCGGCGGGCGCAGCTCCAGCACGAGCTTGCCGGGCTCCACGGTCAGACCGGCCGAGGCGGCCAGCGCGGCCACCGGCTCGGCCAGCGCCTCCAGGGTGGCCCACGGGTCGGAGGCCTGGCGGGTGTGCACGGCGACCGCCCGTTCCTTGTCCTCGATCCTGACCCCGTCCAGTCCCGCGACCAGGGCGAGCAGGCCGGCCCTGGCCTCGTCCAGGCCCGGGTGCACGGGCGGCGCGGCCAGCGCGCCCGCCTCCCAGCGTTCGAGGCCGTAGTGACCGAGCACCACCAGGCCGGGCACCGCGGCCAGGGAGCCGTACTCGACCGCGACGGCGGCCGGCCGGCCGGTCACGATCACCAGGGAGCCGATGAGACCGCCGAGCCTGGTCAGCACCTCGGCCCCGCCGGGGGCGATCCTGGCCGCGGCCGGGTCGGCGACGATCGGGGAGAGCGTGCCGTCGAAGTCGAGCCCGATCACCGCCCCCGCGGGGTCGGCGACGATCGCCTTCAGTCCGTCGGTGGTGTTCGCCCTCATGCCCGCCTCAGCCCGTCGAGTGTCTTCGCCGTCATGTCGTGCCCTCGCCGTCATGCCGCCCGGCTCCGGTCCGTCCGCGCGGCGCCCACCCGGGAGACCCCGGCGCGAGCGCCCGCCCGAGCGGTCGTACCCCACCATCAGGGACGCAAGCCCCTCTTTCGGGCGGCGCGTTCCTGGCGGCGGGTCTCGCGGAGCCGGCGCAGGCGTTTGACCAGCATCGGATCGTGGGCGAGCGCCGCCGGCAACTCGATGATCTCGCTGAGCAGCTGGTAGTAGCGCGTCGCGGACAGGTCGAAGACCTGGCGGATCTCCTGCTCCTTGGCGCCCGCGTGACGCCACCACCGCCGTTCGAAGGCGAGCAGTTCCCGCTCCTGTTCGGTGAGCGCCCGTGACGGGGGCCCGGCTGCGGCGCCGTCGCCGGGGGTCGGCGCGGGATCCATTGCTTCCTCCTCGGCCGGACGGGCGGGGATCGCACCGCGTGCGCGACCAGAAGTCAGGATAGTCCGGAATTTCGCGCTGTTCATGACGGATGTGGAGACGTACAGTCACCAGGTGTGACCTCTGTCATCAGCCTTCTCACCGACTACGGCCTGGAGGACGGCTACATCGCCGCCTGTCACGGCGTGATCGTCGGAATCTCGCCGGAGTCGCGGATCATCGACGTGTGCCATCTGGTGCCGCCGGGTGACGTACGGCGCGGGGCGGCGATCCTGGCCCAGACGATCGCCTACCTCCCGCCGGGCGTGCACGTCGCCGTGGTGGACCCGGGTGTCGGCGGAGCGCGCAGGGCCGTGGCGGTCGAGGCCGGGGAGCACGTGTTCCTGGGGCCCGACAACGGGCTGCTGTCGTGGGCGATCAACGCGAGCGGGGGCGCGCGGGCCGCCTACGAGCTGTCCAACGGCGATCTCTTCCTCAAGCCGGTCTCGCCGACCTTCCACGGGCGCGACCTGTTCGCGCCGGTGGCGGCGCACCTGGCGATCGGGCGCCGGCCGGCCGAGCTGGGCCCGGAGATCCCGCTGGGCCGCCTGGTCTCGCTGCCCGCGCCCACCTCGACCGTGCAGGAGGGGTACGCCGAGGGGGAGGTGCTCTCGATCGACCGGTACGGCAACGCCCAGCTCTCGATCGGTTCGGGCGACCTGGTGAGCCTGGGCATCACGCCGGGCGACACGCTGGTGGTCTGGCTGGGCAGGCGGCGGCTGTCGGTGCCGTTCAGGGAGACGTTCACGGCGGTCCCGCCGGGCGACGTGGTGGCGTTCACCGATTCGGCCGGGCTGGTCGCGCTGGGCGTCAACGCCGGTGACGCCTCGCAGAGGCTGGGCCTGCCGCCGGGGGCCCACGTCCGGCTCTCCCTGGGGTCCCGCCATATGTGACTACGTGCCCAATAGAGGCATCTAAAGGTAATCACTGTATGTATCGGTCTGTTTACTGAAGCGTCATCCTCCCTGGAAGGGCCCGTGTCAGAATCCCGGTGACGTGTAACCCCGCCCCCTCCCGACGAGGTCACCGTGTTCCCCTTCCCGCTCCCCCCGGCGTTCCCGCGTGGCCGAGCACCCGCCTCCCACGCGTTCCCGCCCCCCGCTCCGCCCGGCGGTCCCCCCGGCACCCTGTCCGGCCCTCCGCCCTGCGGCCCATCCGTCGCCCTGTCCGGCCCTCTGCCCGGTGGTCCACCCGGTAGTCCGCCCGGTCCCCCGTCGAGCGCCCTGCCCGCCCGCCGTCCGGGGGTCGCGCGGTGAGGGGCACGGTGGCGCTCACCGCCGCCCCGTTCTGCGTGGTGGCGGCGACCCTGAGCGTCACGTCCGTCCCGCAGCCCGACACCGTACGCCTCGTCTCCGGCCGGGTCCCGGCGACGGCGGTGGCCACCGCCCCGGCCCTCCTGCGCACCGCCGTCGCGGCCCGGACCGCCCGCCACCCGCACGACCCGGCCTCGATCGCCTGCCGCCCCGATGAACCGGCACGCGACCTCCGCGACGTCCGCGACCTCCGCGACGTCCGCGAGCTCCGTGACCCGCGCGGGCGGCGCGGGCCCGTCCACGACCTCCGGAACGGACGCGAACCGGCCCGCGACACCCGCGACGCGACCGGAGCGGCTCGCCCCGACCGGAGTGCCCGCGAGGCGCCCCCCGCCCCCCGGTCCGCGTACGAGGTGACGCGCGAGACCGGCCCCGCGGGCACCCGCGTTCCGGACGGGCCTCGGCCATCGTCACCGGCCACCGGACCGGGGACCCCCGCTCCCCCCTCCGGCCGGAAGCCGACCGCGGCCTCCCCGCCCGGCGCGGCCTCCCCGCCCGGCGCGGCCCGCGACACCTACGTCTCGCTGGTCCTGCTCGCCCTGGCCCTGGCGGGGCGCGCGGTGTCCATGCGCCGCAGGTCCGGCCCGGCCCTTCCAGGAGAGGATGCTCCCTAGCAAGCACTTGTGGGCTATCGGTCCACGACCGCACCCGGGGACGCCGGGGACACCGGAGACACCGCCCTCGGCGGCCGGATCCCGGCGAACCCCTCCGGCGAGGCCGCAACGACCCAGGCTGCGCCGGCCCAGGCCGTGCCGATCCAGGCCGTCGCCCGGGTGCGCGAGCCGGCCTGGCAGCCAAAAGGGACGGCGAGCGCGCACCGGATGCGGAGGGCACGAATCGGGTCGGCGATCGACCAGGGCCCGTTCGGACACGGCTCCGCGATCATTGCCACAACCTGACCATTCTTGACCCTCCAGAAAGCATGTCGCTGGATAGCCTCACTCTCGTTACTTTGAGTAGCCGCGTGCAGACGGTCCGTTCAAAAGGGCCCAGAACACTGCCGCGACGATTTCCTTCCAGGGGGAACCAACAATGATTCGTCGTCTTCTCATCACCTCCGCGTGCGTCGGTATCGCCGTCATCGCACCGGCCGCGGCCGCGTCCGCCGCCACCTCCTCCACCGCTTCCAAGGCCGCCGTCACCTCGGTGGCGCAGGCCAAGGTCGCCAAGGCCGCCAAGTCCAAGGCCGACTGCTGCGGCGTCGGCGTCGTCAGCACCCCGGTCGTCGTCCCCACCACGGTCGCCTGCCCGACCGTCGTCGCGGTTCCCACCGTCTACGCGGCCGGTGGCTGCGGCGGCGTCTACGGCGGCGGCGGCGTCTACGGCGGCGGCGTCTACGGCGGGGGCGTCTACGGTGGCGGCGTCTATGGCGGCGGCGTCTACGGTGGCGGCGTGTACGGCGGGGGCGTCTACGGTGGCGGCTTCGGTGGCGGCCACGGCCACCACGGCGGCTTCGGCCGTGGCGGCAACAACATCGGCGGCGGCGGCAACATCATCAGCAGCGGCAGCGGTGTCGGCCACGGTGTCGGCATCGGCGGCCTCGTCGGCATCGGCGGCGTCGGCGTCGACATCCTCTAGTACGCCGTCCTCTAGCACGTCGAGGATCATGCGGTAGGTCAGACGGGGCGCGGCCCCCATCCGTCACGGGTGGGGGCCGCGCCTCTTCGCGTCACCGGTCCGTCCTGCGCGGGCCCGTCACGTCCCGGGCCCCGCAGGGCCGCACGTCCCGGACCCCGCCGGGCCCCGCCGGGCCGCGCACCCACGTCGCTCCCTCGTCCCGCGCGCCCGGCACGCCGGACGCACGTGACCCCGACCGCACGGGACGCCGGCCACGCACGACGCCGGACGTTCAGGACATCAGATGCGCACGACGTCAGATGTGCACGACGTCGTGCGTCTCGGCGAAGTGACATGCGCTCGCGTGCGCGGTGCCGGGCCTGACCACCAGCGCGGGCTCCTCGGTGGCGCAGATCTCCTCGGCCTTCCAGCACCGGGTGCGGAACCGGCAGCCCGACGGCGGATCGGCCGGGGAGGGCGGGTCCCCGTGAAGGATGATCCGCTCGCGCCGCTCGCGTCCCTCGGGGTCGGGCACCGGCACGGCCGACAGCAGCGCCTGGGTGTAGGGGTGGGCGGGCCGGTCGTAGATCTCGGTGTCCTTGCCCAGCTCGACGATCTTGCCCAGGTACATCACCCCGACCCGGTCGGAGATGTGCCGGACCACCGACAGGTCGTGGGCGATGAAGACGTACGCCAGCCCGAACTCGTCCTGCAGCCGTTCCAGCAGGTTGACGACCTGCGCCTGGATCGATACGTCCAGCGCGGAGACCGGCTCGTCGCAGACGATGATCTCCGGCTGGAGCGCCAGCCCGCGGGCGATGCCGATGCGCTGGCGCTGGCCGCCGGAGAACTGGTGCGGGTAGCGGTGGATGTGCTGGGGGTCCAGGCCCACCACCTCCAGCAGTTCCTGCACCCTGCGGCGCCGGTCCCCCTTGGGGGCGACCTCGCCGTGGATCTCGAACGGCTCCCCGATGATGTCGCCCACGGTCATCCGGGGGTTCAGCGAGGTGTAGGGGTCCTGCATCACCATCTGGATGTTGCGGCGGACCCGCTTCAGGGCGCCGCCCCTGGCGCGGGCGATCTCCTGGCCGTTGATCCGTACCGAGCCCGAGGTCGGCCGCTCCAGCGCCATCAGGAGCCTGGCCAGCGTGGACTTGCCGCAGCCGGACTCGCCGACGATGCCCAGCGTCTCGCCCCGGCGCAGGTCGAACGAGACCCCGTCGACGGCCTTGATCGCGCCGACCTGCTTGCGCAGGATGACGCCCTGGGTCAGCGGGAAGTGCTTGACCAGGTCGCGCACCTCAAGGATCGGATCACCCGTGGCTGCCATCGAGGACCTCCCTCCAGTAGTGGCACGCGCTGCTCCGCGCCGGGTCGATCTCGTACAGCGGTGGCGGGTCGGTGACGCAGTCGTCCTGACGGTACGGGCACCGGGGATGGAAGGAACAGCCCGAGGGCATGTCGAGCAGGTTCGGCGGCATGCCCTTGATGGCGTACAGCTCCTGCCCCTTCTGGTCGACCCGGGGGATCGAGTCGAGCAGCCCCTTGGCGTACGGGTGCGCGGGGGCCCGGTAGATGTCGTGCACCGGAGCGTGCTCCACGATCCGCCCGGCGTACATCACCGCGATCCGGTCGGCGACGTCGGCCACCACCCCGAGGTCGTGGGTGATCAGGATCAGGCCCATGTCGCTCTCCCGGCGCAGCTCGGCCAGCAGCTCCATGATCTGGGCCTGCACGGTCACGTCGAGCGCGGTGGTCGGCTCGTCGGCGATCAGCACCTCCGGGTCGAGCGCGATCGACATCGCGATCATGATGCGCTGGCGCATCCCCCCGGAGAACTGGTGCGGGTAGTCGTTCACCCGCTGCGCCGCCGCCGGGATGCGGACCCGGTCCATCAGCTCGATCGCCTTCTTGTGGGCGTCGCGCCGGGACATGCCGCGGTGCACCCGGAACATCTCCCCGATCTGGGCGCCGACGGTGAACACCGGGTTCAGCGCGGAGAGCGCGTCCTGGAAGATCATCGCGATCCTCCGGCCGCGGATCTGGGAACGGGCCTCCTCCGACAGGCTGAGCAGGTCGGTGCCGCGGAAGCGCACCTCGCCCCGGGGGATGCGGGCCGGCGGCATGTCGAGCAGGCCCATGATCGCCTGCGCGGTCACCGACTTGCCCGAACCGGACTCGCCCAGCACGGCGAGCGTCTCCCCCGGGCTCAGTGAGTAGCTGACCCCGTTGACGGCTCTCAGCACGCCCTGCCTGGTCACGAACTCCACGTGCAGGTCGTCGACGACGAGCAGCGGCTCGCCGCCCACCACGTTCCCGTCCGGCACCGGCGAGGTCGCCCGGGCCGCCGGGCTCACCGGGGTCGCCGGGGTCGCCGGGGTCGCCGGGGTCGCCGGGGTCACAGTTCTCTTCACAGGTCCCCCTACCGCAGCTTCGGGTCGAGGGCGTCGCGGACGGCGTCACCCAGCATGATGAAGGCCAGCACCGTCAGGCTCAGGAAGAGCGCCGGGAACAGCAGCGCCCACGGAGCCTCCAGGAAGCGTTCCCGGGCATCGGAGATCATGAGTCCCCAGGAGATGTCGGGCGAGCGCAGGCCCACGCCGAGGAAGGAGAGCCCGGCCTCGGCGGCGATGAAGTACCCCAGGTTGATGGTGGCGACCACGATCACCGAGGCGACCGCGTTCGGCAGGATGTGCCGGAACATGATCCTCGGTGTGGAGGCGCCGAGCGCCCGCGCCGCGAGCACGTAGTCCTGGCTCTTGGCCGTGATCACCGCGGCCCGCATGATCCGGTACGTCATCGGCCAGGTCAGCACCGCCAGCGCGAGCATGACCGTCCACACGTTGCCGGTCCGGAAGACCGCCAGGATGAGCAGGGCGCCCAGGATCGACGGGATCGCGAAGAAGATCTCCGCCACCCGGGAGAACCCGGAGTCCACCCAGCCTCCTGCGTACCCGCCGAGCAGGCCGAGCAGGCCGCCCGCCAGCGCGGTGACGATCGTGGTGGACAGCCCGACCACGATCGAGTTGCGGGCTCCGTGGACGGTGCGGGCGTAGACGTCGCAGCCGAGGTTGTCGGTGCCGAACCAGTGGAGCTCGCTCATGCCCTTGCGGGCGTCGGACAGCTGGCAGGTCGTGGCGTCGAACGGGTTCACCGAGGTGAAGAGCGAGGGGACGATCGCCATCGTGACCAGGATGCCGATCAGGAAGGACGCCCCGATGAACAGCGGCCGGCGGCGCAGGTCGTACCAGGCGTCGTTCCACAGGCTCGCGGCCTTGGGACCGGAGCCCCTTCCCCGGCGGAAGCGCCTGGGGGACCCGGTCTCCCCACCGGCCGGGATGAGGGTGTCACTCATAGCGGATCCTCGGGTCGAGCACGGCGTACAGCAGGTCGACGATCAGGTTGGCCAGGATGTAGATCAGCACCAGCATGGTCACGATGCCCACGACGACGGGTTGTTCCCGCAGGTAGACGGAGCTGAACAGCTGCTGTCCGATGCCCGGCAGGTTGAAGATCGTCTCGGTGATCACCGCGCCGCCCATCAGCTGGCCCAGGTCCGCGCCCAGGTAGGTGACCAGCGGGATCAGCGCGTTGCGCAGCGCGTGCCGCCCGACGACCCGCCGGCGCGGCAGGCCCTTGGCCACCGCGGTGCGGATGTAGTCGGCGCGCAGGATCTCCACCAGGCTGCCCCGGGTGAGCCGGGTGAGGTAGGCGATCGACGTCCCCGCGAGCACGAACCCGGGCAGCAGGTAGCTGCGCCAGCCCTCCGACACGCCCGCGACCGGGAACAGGTCGATCCCGGCCTGCTTGAGCTTCACGCCCAGCAGCAGCTGCAGCACGAACCCGGTCACCAGGGTGGGGACCGAGATGAGCACCAGGGTGGAGGCCAGGATCATCGAGTCCAGGGGACGGCCGCGGCGCAGGGCCGCGTACGTGCCCAGGCCGATGCCGATGACCGCCTCCAGCACCAGGGCGGTCATCGCCAGGTTGATCGTCACCTGGAACTTGCCCGCCAGGATGTCGCTCACCCGCACCCCGCTGAAGGTGGTGCCCAGGTCACCGGTGAACAGGCCGGTGACGTAGTACCAGTACTGCACCAGGAACGGATCGTTCAGGTGGTACTGCTCGCGCAGGATGTTGACGATGTTGGGGTCGATGCGCTTCTCGCCCGCCAGCGCCGCGATGGGGTCACCGGGCAGCGCGAAGACGATGGCGTAGATGAGCAGGGTCGCGCCCACCAGGACAGGTATCGCCTGGATCAGGCGTCGGAGGATGTAGCGGCCCATTCAAGTCTCCCGTACGTGCCCGGGACGGTCCCGCGCACCGGCGGATCGCGGTGCGCGGGACCGGCCCGGGCGGCCAGTGAGGCCGGGCCCTCGCCCGGCGCTCGGCCCTTCGTCAGCCGGTCTTCTCCAACTCGGACCACTCGATCTGGTTGAGAAGGTTGACCCTGACGTTCTTGACCTTCTGGGAGTGGGCCGCGTTCATCCGGTAGAAGTAGACCGGGATGTACGGCAGTTCCTTGATCAGCACGTCGTCGGCCTGCTGGTAGAACTTCAGGCTCTCCTCCATCGTCGCCGCGGTGTCGCCCTTGGCGAGGAGCTCGTCGAACTCCTTGTTCGACCAGCCGGCGTAGTTGGAACCGGTCTTGATCGCGACGGTGGAGAAGATCGGGGTGAGGTAGTTCTCCGCCGACGGGTAGTCGATCGCCCAGCCCATCCGGAACAGCCCGCCGTAGGTCTTCTTGTCGAGCTCGTCGAGGATCGAGGCGAACTTCTCGAAGGGCTTGACCGTGACCTCGATGCCCAGGTTGGCGCGGAGGTTGTTGGCGACGGCCTCGATCCACTCCTTGTGCGGGCCGTCGGAGTTGTAGCCCAGCTCCAGCGTCTTGGGGCCGCCCGCCTCGGCGTACTGCGCCTTGGCCTTGGCCGGGTCGTAGGCGCAGACCGCGCAGGCGCCGGGGCGGTGGCCCTGCAGCAGCGGGTTGATGAAGTCGTCCGCGGGCGCGCGGGTGCCGGAGAAGACCGTCTCGGAGATGGTCTTGCGGTCGATCGCCATGGAGACGGCCTCGCGGACCCTCACGTCCGCGTACGTCTTGTTGTACTGCAGCGGGAAGCCGATGTAGCCGATGCCCGCGTCCGGCTCGTCGATGTAGCGCTCGCCGAACTCCGACTTGGCGCGGGAGATCGCCGAGGGGGGCAGCGAGTCGTGCAGGTCGAGGTTCTCGGCGGCCAGGTCGTTGAACGCCGTCTCCTGGCTCGTGTAGAGCTTGAACTGGAGCTTGGCGAACTTCGGCTTCTCCCCGGGGAACTTGTCGTACCGGGTGAGGTCGATCGTCTGGTCGGTGCCCTTGTTGTAGGGCTTGTCGATCTGGAAGTAGCCCTGGCCGATCGGCTTCTTGGCGTACTCCTCGGTGATCTTGCCGTCGGGGCCGAAGGCGGCCTTGGGCAGCGGATAGAACGAGGTGTACCCGAGCATCGTCTTGAACTGGGAGAACGGCTGGCTCAGCGTGACGGTGAAGGTCGACTCGTCGACGACCTTCAGGCCCTTCATCTCCTTGACGGAGACGGTCTTGCCCTCGCCGGGGTTCAGGTCGGCCCAGCCGTCGATACGGCTGAAGAAGCCGTTGGCGCCCTGAGCGTTGTCCTGGTTTGCCGCGTAGTTCCAGGCGTCGACGTAGTTCTGCGCGATCACCTTCTCGCCGTTGTGCCAGGTGTAGCCGGGCTTGAGCTTGATCGTCCACACCTTGTTGTCGGTCGTCTCGATCGACTCGGCGGCCTCGTTGACGACCTGCTTCTGCTCGTCGTAGCTGACCAGCCCCGAGAACATGGCCGCCATCGCCTCGGCACCCTCGGACTCGGTGGTGTCGCCGGGGTAGAAGAGCTTCTGCGGCTCACCCAGCTCCATCCGCACCGGCAGGTCGGCGGCGGCCGACCCTCCGCCCGGGGTTTCCGTGCTGCCGCAGGCGGCCAGCGCGAGGGCGAGTAGCGCGGTGCCGGCGGCAGCCCGCGCACCCTTGGTAACACGCAGCATTGCGGTAAATCCTCCCTTTGCAGGCTTGCGCCGGCACTGAGATCCGTTAACCGGGCACCGCGAAGGAGGATCTTGTGGTTCCTGCTTCCCGCTGGTTCCGGTTCGGGTGCTGACGCCACACCGATCGGTCGCGACTATTCCTCACCGGTCCGCATCGGCTTGTATCTGCGATGTTGCAGTTAGGTCACGCATATGCCGATTCCGCGTCATAAGCCCGCTACCTCGGCGAATCCCTCTTGGCAGGTTTCTACAAATCCGACATCAGCCCCTACATCAGACGTCAACGGTCATGTCAAAATCCCCTGTGGCCGGGATCCCCATGTCCGTTACTCGGTCATGACCCCCGGCGGGGACCGCGCCGACCCTTCCCCGGTCCCGAGGGGCGGCCACCGACGAACTTCACAATTGCCGTGGAACCTCCGGCCCGGGCAACCCGTCCAATGTGTGCGGCGGCAGACCGCCGCAGGCACTTCATCCACTCGCATCCAATAGAGTCCTTGCCATGAGCCAGCCGGAATCCGCGATCGCGGACGCCCAGGCGGGTGGCCCGAAGAACGGCAACCCCCCAGAGGGGCAAGAGCCGCTGGCCAAGCTCGCCGCGCGTTACGGACTTCGGCGTGCCATCGCACGCCCCAGTCTGCCCGTCTACCTGCGTCAGCTGTGGGAACGACGTCACTTCATCACGACGTACGCCACCTCCCGCAACGTCTCGAAGTACAGCAACTCCGCCCTGGGTCAGCTGTGGCAGGTCGTCACACCGCTGCTGAACGCCGCGATCTACTTCCTGATGTTCGGCCTGATCCTCGGCGCGAACAAGGACATCGAGAACTACCCGGCCTTCCTCATCACCGGGATGTTCGTCTTCACCTACACCCAGCGCTCGGTGAGCGGTGGCGCCAGGGCGATCTCCGGCAACCTGTCGCTGATCCGCGCCCTGCACTTCCCCCGGGCCGCGCTCCCGCTGGCCTACACGATCCAGGAGTTCCAGCAGCTGCTGATCTCCATGGGCGTGCTGTTCGGCCTGGTGCTGCTCACCAAGGAGCCGCTCACCCTGTACTGGCTGCTCATCCCGGTCGCCCTGGCGCTGCAGACGATGTTCAACATCGGCGCCAGCCTGGTCCTGGCCCGCGTCGGCGCCACCGCCCGCGACCTGAACCAGCTCCTGCCCTTCATCATGCGCACCTGGCTGTACGCCTCCGGCGTGTTCTTCTCCATCGAGGACAAGGTCGTGGGGCCCGACGGCGCCGGCCTGCCCCAGTGGGTCGCCGACGTCATGTACTTCAACCCGGCGGCCGCGTACATCGAGCTCATGCGGGACCTGCTGATGCAGACGCACGAGCCCCGCCCCTACATCTGGGGCGTCTGCGTATTCTGGGCGGTGTTCGCTCTGCTCGGCGGCTTCTGGTACTTCTGGCGAGCCGAGGAGAAGTACGGCCGTGGCTGAGTTGACCGAGGAGCTGTCCGGAGTGAAGGCCGAGGAGCCGGCCGTGCCCAGCACGGACGTCAGGGTGCACCCCGCCCCGGAACCCGCCGCAGGCGGCACCACCACCCCCGAGGGCGACCCGACGGTCATCGTCGACGACCTGCACATCATCTACCGCGTGTACGGGGCGGCCAGCGACACCGAGAAGGGCAACGCGGTCAACGCCCTCATGCGCCTCGTCAAGCGCCAGGGACGACCGCAGATGAAGGAGGTGCACGCCGTCCGCGGCGTGTCCTTCGTGGCCCGCCACGGTGACGCCATCGGCATCGTGGGCCGCAACGGCTCCGGCAAGTCCACGCTGCTGCGCGCCATCGCCGGCCTGCTGCCCCCGCACTCCGGCGCGGTCTACACCGACGGCCAGCCCTCCCTGCTCGGCGTCAACGCCGCGCTGATGCGCGAGCTCACCGGTGAGCGCAACATCGTCCTCGGCTGCTACGCGATGGGCATGAACCCCGCCCAGGTCAAGGAGACCTACGACGACATCGTCGACTTCTCCGGCATCGGGGAGTTCGTGCAGTTCCCCATGTCGACCTACTCCTCCGGCATGGGCGCCAGGCTCCGCTTCGCCATCGCCTCGGCCAAGTCCCACGACGTGCTGCTCATCGACGAGGCCCTGGCCACCGGCGACCGTGAGTTCCGGCGCAAGAGCCAGGACCGCATCAAGAAGATGCGCGACCAGGCCGGCACCGTCTTCCTGGTCGCGCACAACCTGGACGTCATCGAGGAGACCTGCAACCGGGTCATCTGGCTGCACAAGGGCAAGATCAAGATGGACGGCGACCCGCAGACGGTCCTGGCCGCCTACAACAAGGGCTGACCGCACGGAGGCGATCGCCACGGGTCCGGCCGTGGCGATCGCTCCGACAGGGCCGGCCCCCGCGGTCACGGGATCCGATCGTCGTGGCCTCCGGTCGCCACGGGATCCGATCGCGGGCAGGATGAGGGGCGACCGACAAGACGCTCCCATCGGAGGTGAATCGTGTCCACGCGGCCACCGATTCCATATGACCTGCTTCCCCCGGTCCCGGCCCTGACCGTCGAGAGCGACGACGTTCGCGACGGCGAGCGCCTGGCCGATACCCACGTGTTCGACGACTGGGGGGCCACCGGCCAGAACGTCTCCCCGCACCTGCGCTGGTCCGGCGGCCCCGAGGGCACCCTCAGCTACGCCGTGACGTGCTTCGACCCCGACGCGCCCACCGGCAGCGGGTTCTGGCACTGGCTGCTGTTCGACATCCCCGCCGGCACGACCGAGCTGCCCTCGGGCGCGGGCACCGCCGACACGAGCGTGGGCGTGCACGGCCGCAACGACTACGGCACGCTCGCCTACGGCGGCGCCGCCCCGCCGCCCGGCCCCCCGCACCGCTACATCTTCGCGGTGCACGCCCTCGACGTGGAGAAGCTCGGCGTCGACGCCGACGCCTCCCCCGCCGTGGTGGGCTTCAACATCACCGCCCACACCCTGGCCCGCGGCTACATCGTTCCCGAGTACCAGAACTGACACGGCGCCGACGCGTCGCGGTCCGGCCGTCCGGACCCGGCGCGCGGCCCCGAACGGCCCTGCACAGTCCGCGGGGCACCGCAGACGTCGCCACGGACCCACGATGCTCCACGGCTCCGCCCCTCACCCGACTCCCTCGCGGGCCCGTCCCCGGACCGGTGAATAGACGCACCAAGCCCCTCTCCGCGAACGGAGACCGGTGGACGGGTACGGGCACCCGGGGACGTTCCCGGACGAACATCAGGGCGGGACATCGAGTCGGAACATCAAGCGGGGGCGGGGATGTGACACGGGAGGCAATGAACTGACAGCGTGTTCGGTGTTCCGGTATGATTCGAACGTTGTTTCGATCCGAGGAAGCCGTCATGGAGTGGGGGCGCGCGATGCGAGACCTGTCCACCGCGATCGACCACCTGTCCGTCGAGGACCCGTCCGAGATTCCGCGTCTCCAGCTCACCGAGCAGCTCATCGAGCTGCACTGGCAGATGGCCAGGCTCCAGGCCGAGATCGCCCGCCGCACCTCCGTGCGGCGCCCGGGGCGCTGAGGCGGTGGAGCGGTGGGGCGGGGACGGTGCGCACCGTCCCCGCCCCACCGCTCCACCCCCTCGTCACGGCGGAGCGTTCCGCGTCCGCGCCGTGTCCGCGTCCGCGCCGTCACCACCGGGGACGGCACCGGGCGGGCACGAAGAGCGACGCGGCACGGCCCGCGTCCCACGCCGGACGCCCGCTCCCCCCGTCGACGACGATGTTCAGCACGTGATTCCCGGCCGGGAAGCCTCGCGATATATCGCGAATCGCCGTAGAATCGCGGGTATGACGTCCCCCGTCCCCGTCCCGCACGCCTCCGGCACCGCCCCGCACACCCCCGAGGCCGTCCCGCACGCCCTCGCTGCCGCTCCGCGGGGGTCCGAGACCGCCCTGCGCGCCTCCGACGCCGACCGTGACCGGGTGGCCTCGGTGCTGGCGGAGGGGCTCGCCACCGGCCGCCTGACCAGCGTCGAGCACGCCGACCGCCTGGACGCGGCCTACTCCGCCGTCACCACCGGCGACCTCGTCCCCCTCACCCGGGACCTGCCCGGCCTCACCGCCCACGGCCAGAGCCCCGCCACCGAGCGGCAGCGCGTCGCCGCCGTCTTCAGCAAGGTCGTCCGGAGCGGGCGCTGGGTCGCCGGGCGGCACACCGCGCTGAGCGTCTCCTTCGGCGCCCTGATCGCCGACCTGTCCGACGCGGTGCTCCCCGGCCGGGAGATCACCCTGGAGGTCGACTGCCACTTCGGCAAGCTGATCGTCAGGGTGCCCGAGAACGCCCACGTCATCGACGAGGTCGGCGCGCTGTTCGCCAAGCGCTCCGTCTCCGGCGGCACGGACGGCCCGGCGGGCGAGGGCGGCCCGGTCATCAGGGTCGTCGGCCGGGTCGCGTTCGGGAAGGTCGTCGTCTCCCGGGAGAGGACCGACGCGAACCTCCCCGTCACCTTCTGATCACCCCCGCGGCGCGACCGGCCCCGGCACCCGCCTACGATGCGGACAGACCATCGCGCACGAGGTGACCGCTTGCCTGAGATCGACGCTCCCGGCACCATGCCGATCGCCCTGGACGCGATGGGCGGCGACCACGCCCCCGATGAGATCGTGGCGGGTGCCGTGCAGGCGTCGCGCGAGCACGGGATCTCCATCGTGCTCGTCGGCGCCCCCGGTCCCCTGGCCGAGGCCCTCTCCCGGCACGACGCCACCACCGAGATCCCCATCGTCCGGGCCGAGGAGGCCCTGGCCATGGACGAGGGGGCCCTCGCCAGCCTGCGCCGTCCCCGCTCCAGCATCGCCGTCGCCTGTCACCTGGTACGGCGCGGCGACGCCTGCGCGGTGGTCTCGGCCGGATCCACCGCCGGGATCGTGGCCACCGGCAAGCTCAGGCTCCGCAGTCGGCCCGGAGTGCTCAGGCCCGCCATCGCGGTGGCCCTGCCGACCCGGCCCCGCCCGACCGTGCTGCTGGACGCCGGGGCGAACGCCGAGGTCAAACCGGAGATGCTGGTCCAGTTCGCCCACCTCGGCGCCGCCTACGCGGAGACCGCGCTGGGCGTGGAGACCCCCAGGATCGGCCTGCTGACCATCGGCAGCGAGCCGGAGAAGGGCAACAGGCTCGTCAAACGGGCCCACGAGCTGCTGTCGGCCGCACCGGGCCTCGACTTCGCCGGCAACGTCGAGGGGCACGACCTGCTCACCCAGACCGTCGACGTCATCGTCACCGACGGCTTCACCGGCAACGTGGCGCTCAAGACCATGGAGGGCAGCGTCCGCTACGCCTTCTCCGAGCTCCGCGAGACGATCAAGGAGAGCCGGACGGCCCGGATGGGCGGCCTGCTCCAGAAGAGGCGCATCAGGGAGCTCCACCGCCGGCTCGACCCCGAGGTCCACGGCGGCGCCGTGCTGCTGGGCCTCAACGGCACCGTGGTCATCGCCCACGGCTCCTCGCGCGCCAGGGGGATCAGCGCCGCCTGCGTGCTCGCCGCCACGCTCGCCCACGAGGGCGTGGTGAACCGCGTCGGCGAGCGTCTCTCCTCGACGCACCGCCCCCACCGCCTCTGGTGACCCCGCACCGCCTCTACCGCCTCTGGTGACCGGCCCCCCGCCCCGGCGCCCGTCCCGGGTGCACCAGAGCCCGGCTCCCCGTCCCGCGCGCACCGGAGCCCGTACCGGCCCCCTGCCGGGCACCGACCGCCCGCATCCGACTAACGTGATACTCACGGCACATCGGGTCACATCCCCTACCGCGTTCACCGGCCCCGCGTACCCTGAGTCCCAGTCGATCAACGGGGGAGCGTGTGCAGCAGGTGACGGAACCGGGGCTGACCTCGGCGCAGGTGGCCGAACGGGTGGCCGCGGGACAGGTCAACGCCGTCCGGCGCCGGTCCAGCAGAACGGTCGCCGCGATCGTCAGGGCCAACGTCCTCACCCTGTTCAACGGGGTGATCGCCGTGCTCTGGGTGCTGATCATGATCTTCGGCGAGTGGCAGGACGGGCTCTTCGGCCTGGTGATCGTGGCGAACGCGGCCATCGGCATCGTCCAGGAGCTCCGCGCCAAGCGCACCCTCGACCGGCTCGCCATCGTCAACGAGGCCCCCGTCAGGGTCCGCAGAGACGGGACCGACACCGAGGTCGCGCCCCGGCAGGTCGTCCTCGGCGACCTGGTCCTCCTCGCCTCGGGCGACCAGCTGCTGGTCGACGGCGAGGTGCTGGACGCCGACGGCCTGGAGATCGACGAGTCACTGCTCACCGGCGAGGCCGACCCGGTGCACAAGCTCCCGGGCGACGAGGTCCTGTCGGGCAGCTTCGTGGTCGCCGGCCGGGGCCGCTACGTCGCGACCCGGGTGGGCGGCGACGCCTACGCGGCCAGGCTCGCCGAGGAGGCCAGCGCGTTCAGCCTGGCCCACTCCGAGCTGCGCGAGGGCGTCACCCGGTTCATCAAGTACGTCACCTGGCTGGTCGTCCCGATCGGCGCCCTGCTCACCTGGAGCCAGGTCAGCAGGCAGACCGAGATCGGCGAGGCCGTCACCGGCACGGTCGCGGGCATCGTCACCATGATCCCCGAGGGCCTGGTCCTGATGACCAGCATCGCCTTCGCCGTCGGGGTGATCCGGCTGGGCAGGCGGCGCTGCCTGGTGCAGGAGCTTCCCGCGATCGAGATCCTGGCCCGGGTCGACGTGCTCTGCCTCGACAAGACCGGCACCCTCACCTCCGGCGGCATGGAGCTCGGCGAGGTCCGCCCACTCGGCGGGGACCTGCCCGTGGACGAGGCCCTGGGCGCGCTCGCCAACCTCGACCCCGACCCCAACCCCACCGCCCGCGCCGTCCAGGTCCGTTACCCCGACTCGCCCGGCTGGACGGCCACCGCCAAGGTCGCCTTCTCCTCGGCCAGGAAGTGGAGCGGCGCCGAGTTCGACGGCCACGGCGGCTGGGTCCTGGGCGCCCCCGACGTCCTGCTGCCGCCCGGCACCCCCGCGTACACCGAGGCCGGGGCCCTGGCCGCCACCGGTCTGCGGGTGCTCGTCCTGGGCCGGGTCGCCTCGCTGCGCGACCCCGACGACCTCGGCGACATCGAGGCCGCGGCCATCGTCGTGCTCAAGCAGCGGCTCCGCCCCGAGGCGGCCGACACCCTCGCCTACTTCGCCGGGCAGCACGTCGCCGTCAAGGTCATCTCGGGCGACAACCCCGAGTCGGTGTCGGCCATCGCCACCACGCTCGGCATCCCCGGCGGGGACCGCGCGGTCGACGCCCGTACCCTGCCCGAGGACGACCCCGAGAAGCTCGCCGAGATCATGGACGCCAACACCGTCTTCGGCCGGGTCAGCCCGCACCAGAAACGGCTCTTCGTCGGCGCGCTCCAGTCACGCGGCCACACCGTCGCGATGACCGGCGACGGCGTCAACGACGTGCTCGCCCTCAAGGACGCCGACCTGGGCGTGGCGATGGGCTCCGGCAGCGGCGCCACCCGGGCGGTCGCCCAGATCGTGCTGATGGACGACAGCTTCGCCGGCCTGCCGTCGGTGGTCGGCGAGGGCAGACGGGTGCTGGCCAACATCGAACGGGTCGCCGGCCTCTTCCTCACCAAGACCTTCTACGCGATCGTGCTCTCCCTGCTGACCGGGGTGATCGGGCTCGCCTTCCCGTTCGCCCCCCGGCACTCCACGCTGATCAACGCGCTGACCATCGGGATCCCCGCGTTCTTCCTGGCACTGGCGCCCAGCAACGAGCGCGCCCGGGGCGGCTTCGTGCCCCGCGTGCTCCGCCTGGCGGTCCCCTCCGGGATCGTCTGCGCCGCCGCCGTCTACCTGTCGTACTGGATCGCCCAGAGCGGGGGCCTGTCCCTCGCCGAGAGCCGCACCTCGGCGGTCGTCACGCTCTTCGTCGCCGCCTGGTGGGTGCTGGCCCTGGTCGCCCGACCGTACGTCTGGTGGCGGGTGGCGCTGGTGGCCTCCATGGCCGGGCTGTTCGCCCTCGCCCTCGCCGTCCCGTTCGCCCGGGAGTTCTTCGCACTCACCCTCGCCGATCCGGCCGCGGGGCTCACCGCCGCCGGTCTCGGCGCCGCTGCGGGGGTCGTGCTGACGGGCGTCTTCGCGGTCGTACGGGCCCGCGGGGGCAGGCCGTCCGCGGGGTGATATCCCCTCGGAGCAGGATCGGCCAGCCGATACCCTTGGGGGCATGACCGACCCGCAACTCGAACTCACCGGGCGCGTCCAGCAGGCGCTGGCCGACGCCTTCGGCACGGAGTACGCCGACGCAGACCCGCTGATCCGTCCCTCGCAGTTCGCCGACTACCAGGCGAACGTGGCGATGAGCCTGAGCAAGCGACTGCGACGCGCCCCGCGGGAGGTCGCCCAGGAGATCGCCGACCGGCTCACCGGCCCGGCCGCGCAGGCCACGGACGACCCGTTCCCCGGCACCGTCGAGGTCAGCGGCCCCGGTTTCCTCAACCTGACCCTCTCCGACACCTGGATCGCCGAACAGGCCTCGGAGGTGCTGGCCGACCCGCGCGCCGGCGTGGGCCTGATCACCCCGCCGCAGACCGTCGTGGTCGACTACTCCGCGCCCAACGCGGCCAAGGAGATGCACGTCGGGCACCTGCGGACCACGATCGTCGGTGACGCCCTGGCCCGGGTCCACGAACACCTGGGGAACAAGGTCGTCCGGCAGAACCACCTCGGCGACTGGGGCACGCCGTTCGGCATGCTCATCGAGCACCTGCTCGACATCGGCGAGGAGGCCGCCGTCGCCCAGCTGGAGGCCGGTGAGGGCAACGCCTACTACCAGACGGCCCGCGCGAAGTTCGACGCCGACCCCGCGTTCAACGCCCGTGCCCGTGCCCGGGTCGTCACCCTGCAGGCCGAGGAACCCGAGACGATGCGCCTCTGGCACATCTTCATGGACGCCACCCTGCGCTACTTCAACAAGGTCTACCGGCAGCTCGAGGTGACGCTGACCGACGAGGACATCGCCGGCGAGAGCATGTACAACCCAATGCTCGCCCGGGTCTGCGACGAGCTCCAGGAACGCGGCATCGCCGTGCTGAGCGACGGCGCGCTCTGCGTCTTCCCGCCCGGCTACACCGGCCGCGAGGACCAGCCCCTCCCCTTCATGATCCGCAAGAGTGACGGCGCCTACGGCTACGCCACCACCGACATGGCCACGATCCGCTACCGGGTCGACGACCTCAAGGCCGACCGGATCCTCTACGTGATCGGCGCCACCCAGGCGCTGCACATGTCGATGCTCTTCGACTCCGCCCGGCTCGCGGGCTGGCTGCCCGAGCACGTCAGGGCCGAGCACGTCCAGATCGGCAGCGTGCTGGGCTCCGACGGCAAGATGTTCAAGACCAGGAGCGGAAAGTCGATCAAGCTCCTGGAGCTGCTCGACGAGGCCGAGACCAGGGCCGGAGAGGTGATCAAGGACCGGGACTACGACGACACCGAGCGGGCCCGGATCGCGCACGCCGTCGGCATGGGTGCGGTCAAGTACGCCGACCTGTCGGTCAGCCACGACAGCGAGTACGTCTTCGACTTCGACCGCATGCTCGCCCTCACCGGAAACACCGGCCCGTACCTGCAGTACGCGCAGGCCCGCATCCGTTCGATCTTCCGCAGGGGCGGCGTCTCCCCGGCCGAGGCGACCGGGCCCATCGCGCTCGGCCACCCGGCCGAACGCGCCCTGGCCCTGCAGCTCCTGCGGTTCGGCTCGGTCGTGGAGGAGATGGCGGAGCACTCGGCGCCGCACAAGCTGGCCTCGTACCTCTTCGACACCGCGAGCGCCTTCACCACGTTCTTCGAGAACTGCCCGGTGCTCAGGGACGACGTCGACGCGGCCGTACGCGCCTCCCGGCTCGCCCTGTGCGCGCTCACCCTGAGGATCCTGGAGACCGGCCTGACCCTTCTCGGCGTCCCGGTGCCCGAGCGCATGTAACCTGTCCACCAGATGATCGTCTTTATTGCGAAAATCGAGGCGATCGTCTGGCAAAGTCATGTTCGGCGCGCCTCCCCGCGGGGATGTCCGAAGCGCAATACGCTGGCGCGGTCATCGGTCACAACTTCGGGGAGTTCTCTGCCTTGAGCACGGACCTGACCGCGAATCCGCACGCCGAGGCCGATCCGCACACCGAGGCCGAGCTGCGCCGCCGTGCCGATGCCCTTCTCGACGACCTGGCCGCCGGCGTCGTCCCCACCGGGGTGCCGGCGGACCTCGCCGAGTCGTCCGGCCACTGGCTGGCACCGGCCGTCGAGGCGCTCGTGCTGATCATGCGCGGCGAGGACTCGCTGGAGCCCCTCGCCCGCGCCGCCCAGCGTGACGAGCGGCGGACCGCGCTCTTCCTGTGTCTCGCCCTGGCCGTCGCCGGTCAGGGCGACCGCATCCACGCCTCGTGGCTCGGCACCGCCTTCGGGGAGCTGTCCCTGGACCGTCCGGTGACCCACGGCCAGCGGGCGCTCTGGCTCGCCGCCGCACGCGGGGCGTACGGGCCTGCGGGCAAGATCTTCGTTCTCCGCAGGCTCGACGCGGTGGCAGCGTCCCCCGCGTCCGAGCCCGACCGCTGGCTCCGCGCCCTGGTCCCGGACGAACCCTCGACGATGGTCTCCCCGGCCCTGGCCGGGTTCACGGTGCTCGCCGAGCTTCCCGAACTGGCCGCCCCCGTCCAGGCCGCGGCCCGCCTGGCCCACCTGCGCGACCGCTGCGCCGAGATCACCTCGGCCCGCGAGAGCAGGGGCGGCGACACCGCGACCACGGACACCGGCGAGGGTGCCGTCGGCTCCACGAGCACGAGCACGAGCACGGGCACGGACGCCGTCGTCGGCACCCGGCCGTCCGATGTCGTGGAAGCGCCCGGCGCCGCGAAGGCGTCCGGACGCGAGAACGGGACCTCGGACGGGCCGGGAGGCATCGCGCTCCTCACCGCGGCGCAGACCGACCACTCGGACGAGACGACCGTGGTGTGGAGCGAGGACGAGCCGCTGACCGTGCTCCGCCGGCTGGTGGGGTCGGGTGCCTCCGAACGTCCGGCCCGGTCGCTCACCACCCACCTGCTCAGCGACCTGCGCCCCGGCTCCCACCCCTACCTGGCCGCCATCGCGCTGCACGTGGCCGCTCCCATCGTGCGGGCGGCGGCCGGGAACCTAGCCGACGCCACCCGCGCCGAGGCCCCGGAGTCGGTCACCGTGCCGATCCTCGGCCACGAGCTGACGCTACGCCCGGAGGGACCCGATCCCGAGTCGCTGGAGGCGGCCGAGAAGCGGGTCACCACCGAGGGAGCCCCGCCGCTCGGCCGTCCCTGGGGTGCCTACCTGCTTCTTGCCCTCGCCCCGGTGATCCTGGTGGTGGCCCTCCTGATCCCCCTCCTCCCACTCGCGGCCCTGGCACCGCTGCCGGCCGTGGGGGGCGGCTACCGGCTGTGGCGCAGGCGCAGGCGCGAGCGGGAGAACGCCGAACGCGTCGTCAGGCGGCTCGCCGAGCTCAGGGAACTGGCCCAGGGGGCGGTATGGGCTCTGCACGAGTACGCCCGCGAGTCGGAGGAGCGCATCACGACGGCCGGTTCCGATCTCGCCGAACTCACCCGCCTGCTCCGCCGTGGTCCCCGGGCCGGTTGACGACCGGGAGTGACGCGCCGGGAAGGTCCGTGAGGACCGGCCGGATGCTCGGGGGGTGCATCGGGTCCTCGGAACCGTTCTGGATCGTCAGGCTCGTCCTAGATCGTCTGGTTCATCCTGATCGTCGAGGTCGTCCCGGGTCCTTGGGACCGTTCCGGGACGGCCGCGTCGTCGCGGGGATCAGCCGTTGGTGATCTCCACCTCGGCGGGGGCCAGCAGGAAGACCTTCTCCGCGATCCGCTCGATACGGCCTTCGCACCCGTACGCCAGTCCCGCGACGAAGTCGACCATGCGGGTGGCCTCGGCGGTGCTCATACCGCTGACGTCCATGATGACGGTCTGACCATCGCGGAAGTGCTGCCCGATGACCGGTGCGTCGTTGTACTTCATCGGCGTCAGCATCACGATCCGCGAGGGCTCGTTCATGGCGTGCCAGCGCTTGGCCGCCCGCTCGGAGGCGGACTGCCAGTCCTCCTCCTCGCCCTCGACCTCGTCCTCGTAGTCGTAGGCCTCGTCGTAATGCTCTGCCCCGCCCAGGCCAAGGTAGGTCGCCACCTTGCGCACTGCCCCCATCGGCTCGTCCTTTCGCCAGGACCATGCCGTGTCCGGCCTGTCCTTACACCTTGGACGGTAACCGACGACCAGAAGTTCGCCGTGCGACACGCCCAGCGCTTATTTCCACTTTGTACGGCTACCGCACTGGTTTGCCTGATCCCGACTGTGCCTGATCTCCTGCCCCGTCTTCAACCGATATCTTCGGCGCCCCTACGATCGGGGACATGCTCGTCTACACGGTCGATTCGTTTACCGATGAATTTTTCAAGGGTAACCCCGCCGGGGTCTGCGTACTCGGCAATCCGGTCCCCGACGCCTGGATGCAGTCCGTGGCGGCGGAGATGAGGCACTCCGAGACGGCCTTCCTGCTCGGAGGCGAGGACGGGAGTCCGTACTCGCTCCGCTGGTTCACACCGGTGACCGAGGTGGCCCTCTGTGGGCATGCGACCCTGGCCGCGGCGCATGTGCTGTATTCCACGGGAACGGTCCGAGAAACCCTCGAATTCTCAACGAAGAGTGGAATCCTGTCCGTGACCAGGGATAAATCCGGATTAATCAACATGGATTTCCCGGCAAAACTACTCCAAGAGGTGGGTCCTCCCCCTCCCCTGATCGCTGCGCTCGGGGTTAAACCTGTTTGGGCCGGAAAAAATGTTTGGGACTACCTCGTGGAGGTCGAGTCCGAGGACGCCGTGGTGGAGGCGGCTCCCGACTTCCGGGCCCTGGAGCAGGTCGAGGCGCGGGGAGTCATCGTCACGGCCCGCGCCAAGGGCTCGCGGACCGGCGTCGACTACGTCTCCCGGTTCTTCGCCCCCAAGGTCGGGGTTCCGGAGGACCCGGTGACGGGTTCCGCGCACTGCGCGCTCGCGCCGTACTGGGCGTCCAAGCTGGGATCCGACACCCTGGTGGGAGCGCAGCTCTCCCAGCGCGGCGGTGTCGTCCGAACGACCGTGCGGGGTGACCGGGTCGAGCTGGCAGGACGCGCGGTAACGGTACTCTCCGGCGAGCTGCACGCCTAGAACCCCGGTCACCGGTACGGCGACGGAACGTGCGCCGGCGGTTCCGTGGACCGGTGTTCCCGGACAGCGGAAGGATCGGTCGTCGTGCGGGCCGGCTTGATGACCGTCACGACGGACATCGTGGTGGACGCCCCACCGGCCGTTCTCCCGGTCGTCCCGCGAGCGTCTCGAAGCCGGCGCGGTGGACCGATCGTGACGAGCGCCCATCACGGCCGGTCCGCCGCGACGGCTTCGCCACGGGTTTCGGGCCGGAGCACTGCGATCCCTGTCCACAGGGCCGGTAGCTGACGTATCTGTCACATCCGTAAGACTGCCACGGACGGCTTGGAAGGGAATTGCAGGGGGATTGGAGACCCCTGGAAATACGAAGGCCCCCACCAACGGTGGGGGCCTTCAAAAAGATTGTCCGGCGGTGACCTACTCTCCCACACCGTCCCCGGTGCAGTACCATCGGCGCTGAAGAGCTTAACTTCCGGGTTCGGAATGTAACCGGGTGTTTCCCCTTCGCCATAACCGCCGTAACCCTATGAAACACACAAACACTGTTTGCTGTCTCAGAATTGCCTAGTGGACGCGAGCATATGCTTTGTGGTCAAGTCCTCGGCCTATTAGTACTGGTCAGCTCCACACATTACTGCGCTTCCACTTCCAGCCTATCAACCCGGTCGTCTCCCGGGAGCCTTACCCACTCTCGTGGTGGGAGACCTCATCTCAAGGCGAGCTTCCCGCTTAGATGCTTTCAGCGGTTATCCCTTCCGAACGTAGCCAACCAGCCGTGCTCCTGGCGGAACAACTGGCACACCAGAGGTTCGTCCGTCCCGGTCCTCTCGTACTAGGGACAGCTCCTTTCAAGTCTCCTGCGCGCGCAGCGGATAGGGACCGAACTGTCTCGCGACGTTCTAAACCCAGCTCGCGTACCGCTTTAATGGGCGAACAGCCCAACCCTTGGGACCTACTCCAGCCCCAGGATGCGACGAGCCGACATCGAGGTGCCAAACCATCCCGTCGATATGGACTCTTGGGGAAGATCAGCCTGTTATCCCCGGGGTACCTTTTAGCCGTTGAGCGACGGCGCTTCCACATGCCACCGCCGGATCACTAGTCCCAGCTTTCGCTCCTGCTCGACCCGTCGGTCTCACAGTCAAGCTCCCTTGTGCACTTACACTCGACACCTGATTGCCAACCAGGCTGAGGGAACCTTTGGGCGCCTCCGTTACTCTTTAGGAGGCAACCGCCCCAGTTAAACTACCCACCAGACACTGTCCCTGATCCGGATCACGGACCGAAGTTAGACGTTCAAAACGACCAGAGTGGTATTTCACCAATGACTCCACCACCACTAGCGTGACAGCTTCACAGTCTCCCACCTATCCTACACAAGACGTTCCAAACGCCAATGTCAAGCTATAGTGAAGGTCCCGGGGTCTTTCCGTCCTGCTGCGCGTAACGAGCATCTTTACTCGTAGTGCAATTTCGCCGGGTCTGCGGTTGAGACAGCGGGGAAGTCGTTACGCCATTCGTGCAGGTCGGAACTTACCCGACAAGGAATTTCGCTACCTTAGGATGGTTATAGTTACCACCGCCGTTTACTGGCGCTTAAGTTCTCAGCTTCGCGGAGTAAACCCCACTAACCGGTCCCCTTAACGTTCCAGCACCGGGCAGGCGTCAGTCCGTATACATCGTCTTACGACTTCGCACGGACCTGTGTTTTTAGTAAACAGTCGCTTCCCCCTGGCCTCTGCGACCCCCACCAGCTCACACAGCAAGTGTGATCACCAGCGAAGGCCCCCCTTCTCCCGAAGTTACGGGGGCAATTTGCCGAGTTCCTTAACCACAGTTCACCCGATCGCCTTAGTATTCTCTACCTGACCACCTGAGTCGGTTTAGGGTACGGGCCGCCACGACACTCACTAGAGGCTTTTCTCGGCAGCATAGGATCACCCACTTCGCCACAATCGGCTCGGCATCACATCTCAGACTTAATGCGTTGCGGATTTGCCTACAACACGTCCTACATGCTTACCCCAGGACAACCATCGCCTGGGCTGGGCTACCTTCCTGCGTCACCCCATCGCTTACCTACTACCAGTTCAGGCCAGGCGTTCAGCCTCACCCCAAGCCCGAAGGCCAACAGGGGACTTAAGGACCCTTAGTATCACTGGATTCAGTATTGGCGCATCGTAGCGGGTACGGGAATATCAACCCGTTGTCCATCGACTACGCCTGTCGGCCTCGCCTTAGGTCCCGACTTACCCTGGGCGGATTAGCCTGCCCCAGGAACCCTTGGTCATCCGGCGCAGAAGTTTCTCACTTCTGATTCGCTACTCATGCCTGCATTCTCACTCGCACGGCCTCCACAGCTGGATCACTCCGCTGCTTCCCCGGCCGCACGACGCTCCCCTACCCATCCACACACCTAGACAGACAAGCTGCCAGACTAAAAGTGTGAATGCCACGACTTCGGCGGTGTACTTGAGCCCCGCTACATTGTCGGCGCGGAATCACTTGACCAGTGAGCTATTACGCACTCTTTCAAGGGTGGCTGCTTCTAAGCCAACCTCCTGGTTGTCACTGCGACTCCACATCCTTTCCCACTTAGCACACGCTTAGGGGCCTTAGTCGGTGGTCTGGGCTGTTTCCCTCTCGACTACGGAGCTTATCCCCCGCAGTCTCACTGCCACGCTCTCACTTACCGGCATTCGGAGTTTGGCTGACGTCAGTAACCTTGTCGGGCCCATTAGCCATCCAGTGCTCTACCTCCGGCAAGAAACACGCGACGCTGCACCTAAATGCATTTCGGGGAGAACCAGCTATCACGGAGTTTGATTGGCCTTTCACCCCTAAACACAGGTCATCCCCCAGGTTTTCAACCCTGGTGGGTTCGGTCCTCCACGCGGTCTTACCCGCGCTTCAACCTGCCCATGCCTAGATCACTCCGCTTCGGGTCTACAGCATGCGACTCAAACGCCCTCTTCAGACTCGCTTTCGCTACGGCTCCCCCACACGGGTTAACCTCGCCACACACCATAACTCGCAGGCTCATTCTTCAAAAGGCACGCAGTCACATCACAAACACTCCGAAAAGTGTTTACGCTCCTACGGCTTGTAGGCACACGGTTTCAGGTACTATTTCACGACCCCTCACCGGGGCGCTTTTCACCTTTCCCTCACGGTACTTGTTCACTATCGGTCATCAGGGAGTATTTAGGCTTACCAGGTGGTCCTGGCAGATTCACACAGGATTTCTCGGGCCCCGTGCTACTTGGGATCCCCTCCAACAGTCCAACCAATTTCGCCTACCCGACTCTCACGGTCTACGGCGCCACTTCCCAGAAGCTTCAGCTATCGGAAGGATTTCTTACTGTTCACGGTCTCGGCAGAAACCGTAAGAGGGTCCCACAACCCCGTAAACGCAACGCCTGCCGGCTATCACACGCCTACGGTTTAGCCTGATCCGCTTTCGCTCACCACTACTCACGGAATCACTATTTGTTTTCTCTTCCTACGGGTACTGAGATGTTTCACTTCCCCGCGTTACCACCAACCGCCCTATACATTCAGGCGGAGGCAACACCACATGACTGGTGCTAGGTTTCCCCATTCGGACATCCCCGGATCAAAGTCTGGTTGGCGACTCCCCGGGGCTTAACGCAGCCTCCCACGTCCTTCATCGGCTCCTGATGCCAAGGCATCCACCGTGTGCCCTAAAAAACTTGGCCACAAAGATGCTCGCGTCCACTATGCAAATCTCAAACAACAAACAGCAACCCACCACCCCTGCCACCAACACCCACCCCACCGCCTCGAAAGGCAGCAACAGGCAAGCTGGTCTGGCAGATGATCGGTCCTGCATGAGGGTCAAACAGACAGCAAGCCCGCCTCAGCGGGCTCACCTGGTGTCCGTTTCCTCAGGACCCAACAGTGTGTTCAACCAGGACGACCCCCGACTCTCACGCTCCCACTCCCTCGGCGAACCAAGGGCGGTACTAGCAAGATCCGGCCGATCAGGCCCGGTTGAGTAGCCAGTGCTCCACTAATGAGCGTGTCACGCAGGAAACAGGCGTCCCTGATCGTGACGTTGGACCCCCACCATCCCGAAGGGATCGGTGGAAGGGCCGGTGCTCCTTAGAAAGGAGGTGATCCAGCCGCACCTTCCGGTACGGCTACCTTGTTACGACTTCGTCCCAATCGCCAGCCCCACCTTCGACCGCTCCCCCCAGACAAGCTGGTTGGGCCACGGGCTTCGGGTGTTGCCGACTTTCGTGACGTGACGGGCGGTGTGTACAAGGCCCGGGAACGTATTCACCGCAGCGTTGCTGATCTGCGATTACTAGCGACTCCGACTTCATGGGGTCGAGTTGCAGACCCCAATCCGAACTGAGACCGGCTTTTAGGGATTCGCTCCACCTTGCGGTATCGCAACCCTCTGTACCGGCCATTGTAGCATGTTTGCAGCCCAAGACATAAGGGGCATGATGACTTGACGTCGTCCCCACCTTCCTCCGAGTTGACCCCGGCAGTCTCCAATGAGTCCCCAACCACCCCGAAGGATGTTGCTGGCAACATTGAACAAGGGTTGCGCTCGTTGCGGGACTTAACCCAACATCTCACGACACGAGCTGACGACAGCCATGCACCACCTGTCACCCAGTCCGAAGAGGGCTCCATCTCTGAAGCTTTCCGGGCGATGTCAAGCCTTGGTAAGGTTCTTCGCGTTGCGTCGAATTAAGCAACATGCTCCGCCGCTTGTGCGGGCCCCCGTCAATTCCTTTGAGTTTTAGCCTTGCGGCCGTACTCCCCAGGCGGGGCGCTTAATGCGTTAGCTACGGCGCGGAAACCGTGGAAGGTCCCCACACCTAGCGCCCAACGTTTACAGCGTGGACTACCAGGGTATCTAATCCTGTTCGCTCCCCACGCTTTCGCTCCTCAGCGTCAGGTAAGGCCCAGAGAACCGCCTTCGCCACCGGTGTTCCTCCTGATATCTGCGCATTTCACCGCTACACCAGGAATTCCGTTCTCCCCTACCTACCTCTAGCCAGCCCGTATCGAATGCAGACCTGGAGTTAAGCCCCAAGCTTTCACACCCGACGTGACAAGCCACCTACGAGCTCTTTACGCCCAATAATTCCGGACAACGCTTGCGCCCTACGTATTACCGCGGCTGCTGGCACGTAGTTAGCCGGCGCTTCTTCTGCAGGTACACGTCAACTTCGTCCCTGCTGAAAGAGGTTTACAACCCGAAGGCCGTCATCCCCCACGCGGCGTCGCTGCGTCAGGCTTTCGCCCATTGCGCAATATTCCCCACTGCTGCCTCCCGTAGGAGTCTGGGCCGTGTCTCAGTCCCAGTGTGGCCGGTCGCCCTCTCAGGCCGGCTACCCGTCGTCGCCTTGGTAGGCCATTACCCCACCAACAAGCTGATAGGCCGCGAGTCCATCCCCAACCGAAAAAACTTTCCACACACCATCGATGCCGACATGTGTCATATCCGGTATTAGACCCAGTTTCCCGGGCTTATCCCAGAGTCAGGGGCAGGTTACTCACGTGTTACTCACCCGTTCGCCGCTCGAGTACCCCGAAGGGCCTTTCCGCTCGACTTGCATGTGTTAAGCACGCCGCCAGCGTTCGTCCTGAGCCAGGATCAAACTCTCCAAACAATGTCTGAACAGTCCTTACCCGGCTGAAAGCCCACCACCATCCCCGGAACACAAGGCCCGGGAACGCGATGGATGTTCAACCAAAGGAATCCGTCCCCCACCCCGCAAAGGAGTGGTTAGGACAGGGTTGTGCTTCATGCACTGGCTTTTAACACACTGTTGAGTTCTCAAGAAACGGACGCGTACACCCGGTCCCCGACCGAACAACCGGCCGACCACCAGAGGCGTTCCATTTGGTATTCTTTTTGTTCTTTCGTTGTGCCTTTATTCTTTCAGCCCCGCTTTTTCGTGTCAAACCGGCCCGTTTCAAGTCGGTCGATTCGATCTCGCGGTGCTTCTGGAATTCCGGCCGCTCCGTTTCCGGAGCCACCCCTTGAACTTACCAGCCTCCGAGCGGCTCTGCGAACCGGCTCTGGAACCATGGGTTTCAAAGGGAGGGACGATGGACACGACACAAGCCATACGGAAGTCACCGAAGTGATTTGAGTGGTTTGCGCCGGACCCCGCCGACATCAAAAGATTAGCAGCCCTCACGGACCGCTCGAGACGTAACGCCGAACCTCACGTCCGTATTCCCCGGTCGGAGGACCCGGCTCGGTCGCATCCGCGGCCCTCGCCAGCCGCTCCCTGTACAACGACCGGCCTCGCAACCGTATTCCTCGAACAGAGGACCGGACCGAGTCTCACCTGACAGCCCTCGCCGGTCGCTCCAGGTCCAACGGCCGACTCCACGACCGTATTCCCCCGACAGGGACGGCGGCCCTGAACCCTTCGGCCCAGGATCGCGAGCACCGAGGACGCTGACCCTCGTCCCCGGCTCCCCGGTCCTCACACCGAGGGGCGGACGTACCGCACGATCGATCCTCCGGGCAGGACGGGCCGGCTGGGCGGACGGACCCGAACAGGCACCGGCGGAAACATAGACTCGGCCGGGTGAGCAGCCAGATGCCGCCGACGGCGAAAAAGGTTCCCAGCGAGCGCGTGCACCACGGAGACACCGTGGTCGACGACTACGCGTGGCTGACGGTCAAGGACGACCCGGATGTGGTGGCCTACCTGGAGGCGGAGAACGCCTACACGCAGGAGGCGACCGCCCACCTCAAGCCCCTTCAGGAGACGCTCTTCCAGGAGATCAAGGGGCGCACCCTGGAGACGGACCTCTCGGTCCCCACCCGCAAGGGCGGCTGGTGGTACTACTCCCGTACCGAGGAGGGCAAGCAGTACGGCATCCAGTGCCGGGTGGCGGCGGACGGTGAGACCCCTCCGGAGCTCAAGGCGGACGAGCCCCTTCCGGGCGAGGAGATCCTGCTCGACGGCAACGAGCTCGCCGGCGACTCCGACTTCTTCTCGATCGGGACCAGCTCGGTCAGCCCCGACGGCACCCTGATGGCGTACTCCACCAACTTCACCGGCGACGAGCGCTTCACCCTCAGGGTGAAGAACCTCCTCACCGGTGAGACGCTGCCCGACGAGATCCCCGGCATCTTCTACGGCGGAGCCTGGTCGGCCGACGGCACGAGCTTCTTCTACACGACGGTCGACGAGGCGTGGCGGCCCAACCAGGTCCACCGGCACGCGATCGGGAGCCCGGCCGCCGACGACGTCCTCGTCCACGAGGAGATCGACGAGCGGTTCTGGGTCGGCATCGGGCTCAGCCGCAGCGAGCACTACCTGATCCTCTCCGCCGGAAGCAAGATCACCAGTGAGGTGCGCCTGCTGGAGGCCGACGACCCTGCCGGGGAGTTCCGTGTCGTACGTCCCCGGGAGACCGGCGTGGAGTACGGCGTGGATCACGCGGGCGACCACTTCCTGGTCCTGCACAACCGGGATGCGGAGAACTTCGAGCTGGCCACCGCGCCGCTCGACGCCCCGGGCGACTGGACGCCGCTGATCCCGCACCGGACCGACACCCGGCTGCTCGACGTGGACGCCTTCGAGGGCCACACCGTCGTGCACTTCCGCCGCAACGGCCAGACCGGCATCCGGATCCTGCCCCGCTCCGGGGAGCCGTACGAGATCCCCTTCCCCGAGCCGATCTACGACGTGGCCCCGTCGGGCAACGCGGAGTTCGTCACCGGGCGGCTGCGGCTCGGCTACACCAGCATGATCACCCCGCCGTCGGTCTACGACTACGACCTCGGCGCGGGCGAGCTGGTCCTGCTGAAGCGCAAGGCCGTGCTCGGCGGGTACGACCCCGACGACTACGAGCAGTTCCGTGAGTGGGCGACCGCTCCGGACGGCACCCAGGTGCCGATCTCGATCGTCCTCAGGAAGGGCACCGAGCGTCCGGCCCCCACCGTGCTCTACGGCTACGGCAGCTACGAGATCTCGATCGACCCCTCGTTCTCGATCGCCCGGCTCAGCCTGCTCGACCGGGGCCTCGTCTTCGCCGTCGCGCACGTCAGGGGTGGCGGCGAGATGGGCCGTCACTGGTACGAGAACGGCAAGTTCACCAAGAAGAAGAACACCTTCACCGACTTCGTCGCCGCCGCCGAGCACCTCAAGGCGTCGGGCTGGTCCGGGCCCGTGGTCGCCAGGGGCGGCTCGGCGGGCGGGCTGCTGATGGGCGCGGTCGCCAACCTGGCGCCGGAGACGTTCGCCGGGGTGGTGGCGGAGGTGCCGTTCGTGGACGCGCTGAACACGATCCTGGACCCGTCGCTGCCGCTGACCGTGATCGAGTGGGACGAGTGGGGCGACCCGCTGCACGATCCCGAGGTGTACGCGTACATGAGGTCGTACACGCCGTACGAGAACGTCGACGACCGGGTCTACCCGCCCATCCTGGCGATCACCAGCCTCAACGACACCCGGGTGTTCTACCACGAGCCCGCCAAGTGGATCGCGAAGCTCCGCGATGTCGCGCGCGGCGGGCCGTTCCTGCTCAAGACGGAGATGGGCGCCGGGCACGGCGGCCGGAGCGGCAGGTACGACGCCTGGCGCGAAGAGGCGTTCACCCTCTCCTGGATCCTCGACACGGCGAAGGCGGACCGATGACCTACATCGCGGCGGACGACAGGTACGACGACCGGCAGCCGTACAACAGGGTCGGCAAGAGCGGGCTCAAGCTCCCGGCCGTCTCCCTGGGGCTCTGGCACAACTTCGGCGACGACAAGCCCTTCGAGACCCAGCGGGACATCCTGCGCAGGGCCTTCGACCTGGGGGTGACCCACTTCGACCTGGCCAACAACTACGGCCCGCCTCCCGGGTCGGCCGAGACCAACTTCGGCCGGCACCTGCGCGAGGACTTCGCGCCGTACCGGGACGAGCTGGTCATCTCCACCAAGGCGGGCTACGACATGTGGCCCGGCCCGTACGGCGAGTGGGGGTCGCGCAAGTACCTGCTCTCCAGCCTGGACCGGTCGCTGCAGCGGATGGGCCTGGACTACGTCGACATCTTCTACAGCCACCGGTTCGATCCGGACACGCCGCTGGAGGAGACGATGGGGGCACTGGACCACGCGGTCCGGTCCGGCAAGGCGCTCTACGCGGGCATCTCGTCGTACTCGCCCGAGCACACCGCCGAGGCGGCGCGGCTGCTGCGGGAGATGGGCACGCCGCTGCTGATCCACCAGCCGTCGTACTCGATGCTGAACCGCTGGATCGAGGGCGGGCTGCTCGACGTGCTGGAGGAGGAGGGCGTGGGCTGCATCGCGTTCTCCCCGCTGGCGCAGGGCATGCTGACCGATCGTTACCTGAACGGCGTCCCCGAGGGGTCGCGGGCCTCGCTGGGACGTTTCCTCACCCCGGAGATGCTCACCGAGGAGACGATGCGGCACGTCCGCACCCTGAACGGGATCGCGGGCGGACGCGGTCAGTCGCTGGCGCAGATGGCGCTGGCGTGGGCGCTGCGCGACCGGCGCGTCACGTCGGTGCTGATCGGCGCGAGCAGCGTCACCCAGCTGGAGGACAGCCTGGCGGCGGTGGAGAACCTCTCGTTCGAGGCCGACGAGCTGGCGGCCATC
Source organism: Streptosporangium longisporum (assembly GCF_039534895.1). NCBI lineage: Bacteria > Bacillati > Actinomycetota > Actinomycetes > Streptosporangiales > Streptosporangiaceae > Streptosporangium > Streptosporangium longisporum. The sequence goes on from NZ_BAAAWD010000014.1 coordinate 506,115, forward strand.
GACAAGGACGCGGTCGATGCGGGCGTCAACCTCTGGGCCAGGTCCAGCGAGGCCTGATCCCCCGGTACCCCGGCGGTCCGTACAGGCCGCCGGGGTACGCATGGGTTCGCGGTCCTCAAGGCCCGCCGGACCCGTACGGCCCGCCCGAGGTCAGCGAGGCGGGGTCACAGGGCCCCGTGCCGTTGCAGGTAGGTGAAGGAGGCCCAGCCCGGCAGCACCGGCAGCCAGAAGGTCAGCAGCCGGAACAGCAGCACGGCCGGGGTGGCGACCTCGGCGGGCAGGCCGGAGAGGGTCAGGCCGACCGAGAGGGAGAACTCGACGGCGCCGAGGCCGCCCGGGGTGGGGGCGGCCGAGCCGATGGCGTTCCCGGCCAGGAAGACGATGGCGACGGCGGCGATGTTGAGGGAGCCGCCGAAGGCGCGTACCGAGGCGTCCAGGCAGATCACGAAGAACAGGGTGAGCAGCAGGGTGCCGCCGAAGCCCTCGGCGATCTTCGCGGGCGACTGCAGGACGTCCAGCAGGCGCGGGATGACGCCGGAGAACAGCGAGCGGAGCCGCGAGGTGATCAGGCGGCGCAGGCGCGGCACGCTCACCACGGCCACCACCAGCACGGCCACCGCGAGCAACGCGATCACGAGCGTGCGCGACGGGGTGAACGACGAGGCCGTGTTGGAACCGGTGATGTAGGCGAACAGCAGGAGCAGCATGATGTGGAAGACCAGCCCGATGAGCTGGGAGGCGCCCACGCTGGCCACCGCCTGCCCGAGCGGGATGCCGCGTTTCTGCAGGTAGCGGCTGTTGATCGCGACACCGCTCACCGCCGCGGGCGCGACGAGCTTCACGAACGACCCGGCGAACTGGACCAGCACGGTACGGCCGAGGGGCAGCTTCTCCGGGACGAAGCCCTTGAGCATCAGGGCGGCGGCGACGTAGCTCAGCAGCGCGGCGACCAGCGCCACCCCGGTCCAGCTCCACTTGGCCGACGTGATCATGTTGAGGTTGATCTGCGTCAGGTAGTAGACCAGGAAGTACGCGGCGAACGCGGTGGCGATGATGGTGATCAGCGTCCGGGGGCGGAAGCGCTCCAGGCGGACCTCGTCGGCCTCGGCTCTCGGCCTGAGCTCGACGATCTGCTCGCGGATCTCGGTGAGCAGCCCCCTGTTCTTGTTGAGCGCGGTCCTGGTCTCGCGGGTCAGCGCGATCCGCTGGAGCAGCGGGAGCGCGTCGGCGAGCACGCCGGGACCGGCCCCGGCCGCGGCGGCCTCGACGGCCCTGCGGGCTCCGACCCGGAGGCTGAGGTAGGTGAGCAGCTGGGCGATGTCGAGACGGAGCAGCAGGTCACCCGCGGCGATCTCACCGCTGCGGGCGTCCATCAGGACGACCCGGCCCTCGGCGTCGACGTGGATGCTGTCGCCGGTCAGCCGGCGGTGGGCGAGCCGCTGGACCTGGAGCAGCAGGACCTGCTCCCAGATCTGGGCCAGCAGGTTGTCGTCGATCTCGTCGTCGGGGATGTCGTCGAGCGCGCGGGTGGGGGTGTGCTCGTAGGCGAGCAGCGCGGCCTCGCTGCCGATCTCGCTGGTGCCCAGCAGCCGGGGGGTGCTCGCCCCGGCGGCCTGCGCCGCGTACGCCATGAGGGCCTCGCGCTCCAGCTCGGCGCGGAGCGAGCGGATGGCCTTGCGGCGGGTCTCGGAGTTGAGGCGGATGCGCCGCCAGAGGCGGTAGAGGACCCCGGCGACCTGGCGGTCCCGGTCCAGGACGGTGACGTCGAGGCGGCTGCCGTTCTTCAGCTCGACGGCGTAGCGGCGGCTGCTCTGGTGGTCGTCGTCGAGCCGGTGGGCCCTGACCGGGGAGAAGCCCAGCTTGCGGAGCGCGGAGACGACCGCGCTGCCCGGGGGGCGGGTGTTGGGACTGCCCACGCCGTACAGGGTGGCGTAGCCGACGGCCAGGCCGACCAGGATGGAGACAACGATGCCCAGGATGGTCGCGGCGAGCCCGGCGAACAGGGCGACGGCGTTGAGCGCGACCGCGCTCCACAGGGCCGCGCGCCAGGTGGGACGGCGGGAGATCCTCACCGCGGTGACGTAGGCGATGATCGGGGTCAGCAGCGTGTCGACCGGCTCCACGCCCTCCCGGTTGCCGGTCAGCAGCAGCCGCAGGTCCTCGGGGCCGGCGTTGACGATCCACTCGCCGAGCACGTACGAGAGCACCATGGCGGCGATGGCGGCGAAGAGTCCCTCGGCCACCCGGAGCCCGTCACGGTGGAACACCCGTTCGATGGCGAAGGCCACGGGGACGCCCAGCATCGCCGAGGCGCTCAGCACCCCGGCCAGGCCGCTGAGCAGGAAGGGCGCCCGGTTGGTGCCGTCGGCGACGTCGCCCTCCAGCCCGTTCAGGGTCTTCTTGGCGACCAGGGCGAGCAGGATCACCGCGACGAGCGCGAGCAGGGTCGCCAGGAAGCGCAGCAGGTCCGAGGGCCGCCGGATCCGCTGCGGGAGCAGCGGCTCGACCACGCGCACGACGGTATCGCCGTCCGGCACCGGCGGTGTCCCGCCGGTGGACGTCGTCTCGCCCAGCTCCTTGATTTCCGTCACCGCCAGCGATTCTGCATGGTCCGCATCACAGGTGCGTCACCGATCTACTCCTTCAGTGTCCACAATCGTGGCCTTGCGCGTCGCAGTGGCCTCCGAGGACCCGCGTCGGCCGTGAACGTCCCCGCCTCCATCCTGGGCCCCGTGATCGGAAAACGCGTCGTGCCGCGATGCCGGTCCTCGCCCCGGTCGTCGCCCCGATCGTCGCTCCGGCCGGCGACCGGGCGGGGCCGGGCGGGGCCGGCCGTGCGGACGGCGGGAAGGCGGCCCCGGGGACCGTGGAGCAAGGGTCGCGCGCCGCTGAGACTCCGGTCACGGCGAACGGGGGAACAGTGGACGACGACGCGATGAACGACGAGACGGTGGCCGGGTCGGAGGGTGGCCGGGTCGTCGGAGGGTGGCGTCGTGCCGGTGGAGCGGTGGCCGGTCGGGCCGGGTGCGCGGGCGGCACCCCGCGCGGGCTCGGCCGCGGTGGCCGGGAGGCGCCGGAACGCCACCGGAACACCAGGAAACCCCCGGGCGAGGCCGGCGGAGCACCAGGGAACCCCCGGGAAGGCCGCCGGAACATCAGGGAAGGCCAGGGAACACCGTCGGCGTGCCGGTGATCGGTCTACGGTTGTCCCCCGCCCTTTCCGGCGACAGGGCCGGCCGTCCGGTTCACGCAGGCCCGAGCCTCGGATCCCGAGCCCTGGTTCCTGAGCACCGAGTTCCGCGCTCCGGCTGTGAGCCCGCGGCTCAGGGTTCAGGATCTAAAGCTCGGGGCTCGGGGCTCGGGGCTCAGAGCTCGGGCGAGGAAGACCAGACGAACACAGCGTACCTGTCACAGATGGAGAATTGACCCTCCTAGCTGCGGAAACGCTGGATTTAACGGGTGACGGCCTGAAAGGCTGACGGTCTGTTCCGTCGCCCGCCGACGGCCCGTGCGGGCGTGTCCAAGGGACGGGAACTCCCCTTCGCGGCCGTGTCCCCCCTCGCCCGTGGAGCGAGGGCTCCCGTCGTGACTCCGCCCCGCCGGGCCGGGGAAGGGCGGCCGCTCGTTCCACGCAGAGGAGTTCCGCATGAGCGCACGTGCCCCCGGGGGGATGCCGGTCGCGATCCTCGCGGCCGCGGTCATGGCCCTGTCCACCGTCTCCGCCGTACCCGCCGTCGCGGCGCCCGCCGTCCCGGCACCCGCCGCGACGCCCCTTCCGCCGGACGCGGAGACGTTCGGGAAATCGATCAAGATCGCGTCCGTCCGGCGGCACCTGGAGAGGTTCCAGAGCATCGCCGACGCCGCCGGCGGCATCCGGGCCGCGGCCACGCCCGGGTACGACGCCTCGGCCGACTACGTCGCGGACCGGTTGCGCGCCGCCGGTTACCGGGTGACCATGCAGGAGTTCAAGATCTCCTTCTTCCAGGAGCGGACGCCGCCCGTGCTGCGCCGGGTCTCGCCCACCGCCACGACGTACGAGCCCGGTGTCCAGTTCAGGACCATGACGTACTCCGGCTCGGGGAAGGTGACCGCGCCGGTGCAGGGGGTCGACCTGACCCTGCCGCCGAGCAGGACGCCGAGCTCGACCTCCGGGTGCGAGGCGAGCGACTTCGCCGGGTTCGTCCGGGGCCACATCGCGCTGATGCAGCGCGGTACCTGCAGCTTCGAGGTCAAGGCGGAGCTGGCCCAGGCGGCCGGCGCCTCCGCGGTGATCATCTTCAACGAGGGCCAGATCGGCGAGGGCACCGCCGACCGCAGGCCGCTGATCAACGGCTCGCTCAACGCCTCGTCGGTGACCATCCCGGCGCTCGGCGCCGACTTCGCCACGGGCGCGGCGCTGGCGGCGCGCGGCACGACCGTGTCGCTCTCGGTGGACGCCGACAGCGCCCCCGACCGCAGGACCCGCAACGTCATCGCCGAGTCCCGTCACGGTGACCCGGACAGGGTGGTCATGCTCGGCGCGCACCTGGACAGCGTCGCGGCGGGCCCGGGCATCAACGACAACGGCTCCGGCAGCGCGGCCGTGCTGGAGACGGCGCTGGCGGCGGCCCCGCTGCGGACGCGGAACCGGCTGCGCTTCGCCTTCTGGGGCGCCGAGGAGCTGGGGCTGCTGGGGTCGAAGCACTACGTGGCCGCCCTCCCGCCCGCGGAGAGGGCGAAGATCAGGCTCTACCTGAACTTCGACATGATCGCCTCACCGAACCACGTCTTCGGGATCTACGACGGGGACTCCTCGGACCCGGACAGCGAGTCGAGGCCGCCCGCGGGGTCGGCCCAGATCGAGCAGCTCTTCGAGGCGTACTTCAAGGCGATCGGGCAGCCGTACCAGGACTCCGAGTTCACCGGCCGGTCCGACTACGGCCCGTTCATCGCGGTCGGCATCCCGTCGGGCGGGCTCTTCACCGGCGCCGAGGGCATCAAGTCTCCCGAGGAGGCGGCGAAGTTCGGCGGCGTCGCGGGCACGGCCTACGACAAGTGCTACCACCAGGCGTGCGACACCATCGCCAACATCGGCGACCTGGCGCTGGCGGTGAACACCGGCGCGATCGCGGCCGCGGCGTTCAGCTACGCCTACGCCGGCGACCTGCCCGGCGGGGACACGGCCGGCTCCTTCGGGACCGGCGGGCCGAGGACGAGCGCGCCGAGGACAGGCGAGCCCGGGACGGACGGACCGAGGACGAGCGGACCGAGGATCGGTGCCGGCAGAGCCGGTGGCGACAGGATCGGCGAGTGGTGGTGGGGTGGCCGGCTGCCGGGCGGGCCGAGGACGGGCGGCGGCGGGCTGAGGGACGGCCACGCCCACGACCACGACACCCACGCCCACGCTGGCGTTCTGGGGTGACGTGTGCCGTCCCGGGCGGCGGCGTTACAGTCGGGACATGTCGTCAGGCGAATTGCGAGTGCTGGGGGCGTGCCCGCTGGACTGCCCCGACACCTGTTCCTGGGTGGTGACCGTCCGGGACGGCCGGGCCGTCACGTTGCGCGGCAACGCCGAGCATCCCTACACCCGCGGCGCGCTCTGCGTGAAGGTGAACCGCTACCTGGAGCACGCCGCGGCGTCCGACCGCATCCTGTACCCGATGCGGCGGATCGGCCCCAAGGGCTCCGGCAGGTTCGAGCGGATCGGCTGGGACGAGGCCCTGGAGGAGATCTCCGTACGGCTGCGCGACATCGTCGAGCGCCACGGCGGCGAGGCCATCTGGCCCTACGCGGGCACCGGCACGCTGGGCTACCTCCAGGGGACGGAGGGGATCGCGGGCCGGCGCCTGTGGAACGTGCTGGGGGCCTCCAGGCACTACCTGAACATCTGCTCCTCGGCCGGCAACACCGGGCTGGAGCAGGTCTACGGCACGCCCGGCGGCATGGACCCGGAGACGTTCGCCGACTCCCGGCTGATCCTGCTGTGGGGCACGAACACGCTGACCAGCGGGCACCACCTGTGGAAGTTCATCCAGGACGGCCGCGCGGCCGGGGCGTACGTGGTGGCGATCGACCCGATCCGCACCCGTACCGCGGAGCAGGCCGACGAGCACCTGCCGATCCGGCCGGGCACCGACGCGGCCCTCGCCCTGGGACTGCTGAACGTGGTCCTGGCCGAGGGCGCCGAGGACCGCGACTTCCTGGAGAACCACACCAGCGGCTGGGAGGACTTCCGCGCGGAGATCCTCCGCCACCCCCCGGCGCGGGTGGCGGGGATCACCGGGCTGGACGAGGCCGACATCCGGGCCCTGGGCCTGCGGCTGGCCCACACCCGGCCCACCGGCATCCGGGCCACCATGGGGATACAGCGGCACGCGGGCGGCGGCACGGCCGTGCGCACGATCGCCTCCATCCCCGGCGTGACCGGCGACTGGCGCCGTCCGGGCGGCGGGATCGCGTACTCCACCAGCGGGCACCTGCACCTGAACATCGACACCCGCGAGGACCTGCTGGCCCGGCCGGTCCGCACGCTCACCATGACGCGGCTGGCCGACGAGCTGGACGAGTCGGTGAAGTGCCTGTGGGTGTACGCGGCCAACCCGATGTCCTCCTCCCCCGACCAGAACCGGATCCGCGAGAGGCTGCTGCGCGAGGACCTGTTCACGGTGGTGATGGAGCAGTTCCCGACCGACACCGTCGACCACGCCGACATCGTGCTCCCGGCCACCATGCAGATCGAGCACGCCGACCTGCACGCGGGTTACGGCCACATGTACCTGGCGTGGAACGAGCCCGCGGTCGCGCCGCCGGGCGAGTGCCTGTCCACCACCGAGACGTTCCGCCGCCTGGCGCGGCACATGGGGCTCACCGAGCCGTCCCTGTACGACTCCGACCTGGAGCTGGCCGAGCAGCTGCTCTCCTCGGGCCACCCGTCGCTGGACGGGATCACGGTCGACCGGCTGCGCAAGGAGGGCTGGGTCCGGCTCAACGTGCCCCGGCCCTTCGCGCCGTTCGCCGACGGCTTCCCGACGCCCTCGGGCCGGATGCGGTTCGCCCCGGGACCGGCCTACGTCCCCCCGCGGACGGCCTCGGCCGCACTCGGGCCGTACCCGCTGGCGCTCGTCACGCCCGCCTCGCACACGTTCCTCAACTCCACGTTCGGCAACAACCCGGAGCTGCTGCGGCGCTCGAAGGGCCCGCGGGTCCTGGTCAACCCCGAGGATGCCTCGCCGCGGGGGCTGAGCGACGGGCAGCGGGCCCGGGTCTTCAACGACGCGGGCGCGTTCGAGGCGGTCGTCGAGATCAGCGAGAAGGTACGGCCCGGCGTGGTCGCGTCCACCAAGGGGCACTGGCGCAAGCTGAGCCCGGGGGGTGCCACGGCGAACGCCGTGGTGGGCGCGCGCGACGCCGACATGGGACGCGGCGCCGTCTACCACGACAACCTCGTCGAGATCGGCCCCTGCGACGCGGGGTGACGGCACCGCGTCCCGGCAGGGGTGTCGGTGATGTCCGCAGGCCCCGGGGTGCGGGGGGCACGACCGTCACGGCACGGCCGCGGGGATCACGGCCCTCGAAGCACGGCCGCGGGCTCCGCGAGCCCGGGGGATCACGGCCGGGGCGTCCCCGGGGTCAGGTCAGGGAGAGCTTGTACCCCTCGTGGGAGGCCACGAAGCCGAGGGAGTCGTAGAAGCGGTGGGCGTCCGTGCGGCTCTTGTCGGTGGTGAGCTGGACCAGGGTGCAGCCACGGGCGCGAGCGCGGTCGAGGGCCCACTCCATCATCGTGCGGCCCAGTCCCCGTCCTCGCAGGCCGGAGGCGATCCTGACCGCCTCGATCTGCATCCGGAGCGCGCCGCGACGGGAGATGCCGGGGATGTAGGTGAGCTGCATGGTGCCCACGACCTCGCCGTCCAGCTCGGCGACGATCAGCTCGTTGCCGGGGTCGGCGTCGACGAGCTCGAAGGCGGCGCGGTGCTCGTCGCCGAAATCGCCCTGGCGACCGGCCGCGACGACGTCGTCGGCGAGCATGGCCACGATGATCGGGACGTCCTCGGCACGGGCGATACGGAACTCCACCGGCATGACGATCAAACTATCCGGAACGGCGGAGCCTCCCGTACCCGGGGCGTCCGCCTCCCGCGCGGCGCCCGGGTCACATCCCGGCTCCCGCGCGGGCACCTCGGACACGTCCTCGCTTGCCGCGCGAACGTACCGGTCACGTCACCGGTACGAGCGGCGTCCCCGGCACGGTGACCCCGGGAACAACCAGGGTCGCTCCCCGATGTGAACACAGGGGCACGACAGGCACGCTGATGACATGAACGACGAACTGACTCGACGTGACGAGATGTCCCTCGCCGGAGCGGCGCTGCGCGGCGCTCCCTGGAAGACCGCCGCGGTGGCCGGTGGCGCGCTGGCGGTCACCAGCTTCGGGGTGAGCATATTGGGCGGAGGGGACAGCCTGGCCTGGTCCCTGGCGGTCGGCATCGGCGTGTTCTCGCTGATCGCGGCCATCGGCGCGATCAGCAAGCCCGAGATCGGGGACCGGGTGACCCGGCAGGCCCGCCTGTGGGCGCTGCGCCACCCCTGGAGATTCTCGCTCTACCCCGCGCTCGGCGCCGCGACGCTCCTGTACCCGGTGCAGCTCATCCTCGACGGCGAGGGCGTGTTCGGCGCGGCGCTGGACGCCCTCCAGGGCGGCCTGGCGGTCTACCTGATCACGGCGGTCCTGGCCGTCGCCCTCAAGGGACGCGGCCAGCGGTCGCTGCCGGACGGTCGATGAACCGTACGGCCGCGGCCCCGGTGGTGACCCGCGCGGCCCCTCGGGGCCCGCGGGGTCCCGCGGCACGCCCGGTCGTGGGCCCTCGGCGCCCCTGTCCGGTGCCCGGTGCGGGTTCCCGTGGTCCTCGGTGCCGGTCGCGTGGTGCCCGGCGCTATTTCCTCTCGTGTTCGGCGCGGCAGACGCAGAACTCGTTGCCCTCGGGGTCGAGCATCGTGACCCAGCCGCTGCCGTCGGGCTTGCGCAGGTCGTCGAAGATCGTGGCGCCGAGTCCGAGCAGGCGTTCGACCTCCTTCTCGCGGGTGCTGTCCGGCGAGGCCGTGACGTCCAGGTGAAGGCGGTTCTTGACCGTCTTGCCCTCGGGGACCGTCATGAACAGAAGATTCAGGGTGTCGCCCTGGAGGAGGAACTCGTCGTCCTCGTCCTTGTCCGTCTCGGGGTGGAACCGCAGGCCGAGGGCGTCGCGCCAGAAGGTCGCCACCTCGTAGGGCCGGGCACAGTCGAATGTCACGTAGTGAACCTCAATCATGGGCCCACCCAAGCCGTCACCACCAAAGCCGTCAAGCAGGTTTTCGCCTGCTCTACCGGGGGTCCGGACCGGACGCAGGCTCCCACCAGAGGGTGAACCACCGGTCGCGGGGGACCGGCCACATGTCCAGCTCGACGACCGCGGCGATGACCTCGCCGGCGCGCTCGCGGCCGAGACAGAGCCTCCGGCAGGCACTCTCGGCGAGATCCTCCAGCCGGTCGAAGCGGGGCAGCGGGGCCGGGCGCGACTCGTGGCGGACCCGGTGGCCGAGCCCCTCGGCGATGGCGATCACGTCGTGGGCCGTGGGCCGCAGCGGGCGGGTGATGCCGTGGAAACGCCGCCACAGCGGGTTGAGCCAGCTCATCGGGTGCCGTTCGGTGAGCTCCAGCACCACCCGGTGGCGGGCGTGACCGGTGAGCGCCGTCAGGAAGGCGGCCAGGTCCGGCACGTTGTAGACGACGTGGGCGGCGACGGCGACGTCCGCCACCGGGGTCCGGTCCGCGACGTCGGGCCAGCGGCCCCGTACGGTCCGCAGCGGGACGCCCAGCGCGGCGGCCCGGGAGGTCAGGTCGGCGAGCATCTCGGCGGAGACGTCGACCGCGATCAGCTCGCCCGGCGCGGGGGCGAGCGGCAGCGAGGCCGCGCCGGTTCCGGCGCCCACGTCCAGCACGCTCCCGCCCGGCGGCAGCGCCTCGCCCGCCCTGGCCAGGGTCGGCCCCCCGGGGGCCGCGAGGGCACGGTCGGTACGCCCGGCGAACCGGGCCGCCGAGTGCCCCCAGGGGTCGGCCGGAGCCCTGGCCGCGATCTCCTCGGGGATGCCCCACCGCTCCAGGTCGGCCCGCCACCGCTCGTCCATGCGGGGAGCCTACGAGAACGCGGCGGGGACCGCGGCCCCGCCCGGGCCGCCACGGAGATTTTCGGAAAATGACGTGATGCACGTCCTACCTTGGACTGTTTTCTAGGGGTTACTCGCGGGTAGCATTACCGGTAACGTTACCGGTGAGTACGTGAGTTCCGGTTCCCCCGGTTTCAAGGAGAAGACCCCATGGGCCACTACAAGAGCAATGTCCGTGACCTGGAGTTCAACCTCTTCGAGGTCTTCGGGCGCCGGGACGTTCTGGGCACCGGCCTGTTCGCCGACCTGGACGAGGACGTGGTGCGGAGCATCCTGAAGGAGGTCGACCGCCTCGCCACCGGGGTGCTCGCCGACTCCTTCGAGGAGGGCGACCGCACGCCTCCCGTGTTCGACCCCAAGACCGCGACGGTGACGATGCCGGAGGGCTTCAAGAAGTCCTTCGCCGCCTACCGCGACGCCGGTTGGACCAACCTCGGGCTCCCCGCCGAGCTGGGCGGCCCCGGCCTGCCCAGCAGCGTGAACTGGGCCCTGGCCGAGATGGTCCTCGGCGCCAACCCCGCCGTGTGGATGTACTCCAGCGGCCCGGCCTTCGCCCACGTGCTGCACACCATCGGCACCGAGGAGCAGAGGCGCTACGCCGAGCTGGCCATCGAGAACCAGTGGGGCGCCACCATGGTGCTCACCGAGCCCGACGCCGGTTCCGACGTGGGCGCCGGGCGCGCCAAGGCCGTACGGCAGGACGACGGCACCTGGCACATCGAGGGCGTCAAGCGCTTCATCACCAGCGCCGAGCACGACATGGCCGACAACATCTTCCACCTGGTGCTGGCCCGCCCCGAGGGGCACGGCGTCGGCACCAAGGGGCTGTCGATGTTCCTGGTCTCGAAGTACCACGTGGACCTGGAGACCGGCGAGCTCGGCGAGCGCAACGGCGTCTACGTCACCAACGTCGAGAAGAAGATGGGCCTGAAGGTCTCCACGACCTGCGAGCTCACCTTCGGCGGCGAGCACCCGGCGGTGGGCACGCTGGTCGGCGAGGTGCACGAGGGCATCAAGCAGATGTTCATGATCATCGAGCACGCCCGGATGATGGTCGGCTCCAAGGCGATCGCCACCCTCTCCACCGGGTACCTCAACGCGCTGGCCTACGCCAAGGAGCGGGTGCAGGGTTCCGACCTCACCCAGATGGCCGACAAGGCCGCCCCGCGGGTGACCATCACCCACCACCCGGACGTACGCCGGGAGCTGATGCTCCAGAAGTCCTACGCCGAGGGCATGCGGGCCCTGGTCATGCTCACCGCCACCTACCAGGACGACGTGCTGATCGCCGAGCACGAGGGCCGCAGGGACCCGCACGCCGAGGCCATGAACGACCTGCTGCTGCCGCTGGTCAAGGGCGTGGGCTCGGAGCGCTCGTACGAGATGCTGTCGCGGTCGCTGCAGACCCTGGGCGGCTCGGGCTACCTGCAGGACTACCCGATCGAGCAGTACATCAGGGACGCCAAGATCGACTCCCTGTACGAGGGCACCACCGCGATCCAGGGCCTGGACCTGTTCTTCCGCAAGGTCCTGCGCAACCAGGGGGCCGCCCTCGGCTCGCTGCACGCGGACATCACGGCCTTCGCCGCCTCCGAGGCGGGCAACGGGCGCCTCAAGGCCGAGCGCGCGCTGCTGGCCGAGGCCGCGAACGAGGTCAAGGCGATGGCCGACACCATGGCCGGCTGGGCACTGGGCTCGCTGGAGGTGCCGGCCGAGGTCTACAAGGTCGGGCTCAACACCACCCGGTTCCTGCTCGCCCTGGGCGACGTGGTGATCGCCTGGCTGCTGCTGCGCCAGGCCGAGGTGGCGCTGGCCGCGCTGGGGTCCTCCACCGAGGCACCGGGTTCGGCCGGTGGGCGGGGTGACGTCGCCTTCTACACGGGCAAGGTCGCCGCGGCCTCCTTCTTCGCCCAGAGCGTCCTGCCCCGCATCACGGCCGAGCGCCGCACGCTGGAGGCCACCGACCAGAGCCTGATGGAGCTGCCCGAAGAGGCCTTCTGACCCCGGCCGGCACCGGCAGGCGCCGACCACTCCGACCGGTGGCCTTTTGACCGCCTGACGGCGCGGGCCCGCCCAGGGCCGGCCGGTGGCGTGCGTGACGAGGGGCCGGTCCCGTTCCGACGGGACCGGCCCCTCGTTCTTCTCCTCACCCGTACACCCCCGGAGCGTTCTCCCGGGAACCCGACATGGCTCGGGCGTTGACATCGCCCCTAGTTGTTCTCATACTGAGATTGTCTCAACCTGAGAAGGACGTGCGATGAACGAATCCGAGTTCCTGGCCGGTTACGACCCGCGGGACTACCCCGCGGTGGCCGTGACGGTCGACGTGGTGGCGCTCACCATCCGCGGGGGCGGGCTGCGCGTCCTGCTGGTCCGGCGGGGCGAGCAGCCCCACGCGGGACGGTGGTCGCTGCCCGGGGGTTTCATCCGGCCGGACGAGGACCTGCCCCAGGCCGCGGCGCGGGAGCTGGCCGAGGAGACCGGGCTGTCCGACCGGGTCCACATCGAGCAGCTCGCCAGCTACGGCGCACCCGGCCGGGACCCGCGGATGAGGGTCGTGTCGATCTCCTACCTCGCCTTCGCGCCGGACCTGCCCGACCCCCGGGCCGGTACGGACGCCTCCGACGCCGCCTGGCACCCCGTCGACAAGGTGCCCGAGCTCGCCTTCGACCACGGCCGGATCCTGGACCACGGCCTGGAGCGGGCCCGCGGGAAGCTGGAGTACACCCCGCTGGCCACCGCCTTCGCCGGTGACACGTTCACCATCTCCGAGCTGCGCGGCGTCTACGAGACGGTCTGGGGCGTGCCGCTGCACGCGGGCAACTTCCACCGCAAGATCCTGTCGGTGCCCGGCTTCGTGGAGAGCACCGGCGAGACCACCGAGAGCGGCGGGGCCAGGGGCGGCCCCCGGGCCAAGCTCTACCGGGCCGGAGACGCCCGGCTCCTGCACCCCGCGCTGCTGCGGCCCGCCAGGGAGGAGACGATCAGATGACCACCACGGCCGAGGCGATCGCGCTGGTGACCGCCGCCCGCACGCCCGGCGACCTGTTCGACGGGCCGTCCCCGCACCGGGTCTACCGCGCCCTGGCACGGCTGCTCCACCCCGACCTGGCTCCCGGGGCCGAGGCCGCCGAGGCGTTCACCCGGCTGGCGGAGCTCTGGGCGGCCCGGGGCGGGGCGCCCGAAACGGTGATCACGACCGGGCGGGGGTCCTACCGCCTCGGCGGCGTCCTGCGGCACGGCGCCACGGCCGTGCTCTACCGGAGCGGGCCCGACACGCTGCTCAAGATCCCGCGCAGTCACACCGACAACGACCTCATGCGCCGCGAGGCCGACGCCCTGGAGACGATCGGCCGGGACGGCGACCCGCTGCTCCTGCCGTACGTGCCCCGGCTGGTGGAGTCGTTCCGGCACCGCTCGGGCGGGGTCGAACGGCAGGCCAACGTGATCAGCCGGGTGCCGGACGGTTTCGTGGGCCTGGACGAGATCGCACGGCGGCGACCGGTGCTCGACGCGCGGGACGTGGCCTGGATCTGGCGGCGGCTGCTGGTCGCCGTCGGCGCGGCCCACCGGGCTGGGGTGGTGCACGGCGCGGTGTTCGGGCACCACGTGCTCGTCCACCCCGTCGACCACGGCCTGGTGCTCGTCGACTGGAGCCAGTCGGTCCCGACCGGCACGCCGGTCACCGCCCTGGTGGCCCGGCACCGGGACGACTACCCGCCCGAGGTCATGGCCAGAAGGCCCGCGACCCCGGCGCTCGACATCCAGCTCGCCACCCGGTGCGTGGCCGCCCTCATGGGCGACCGCGCCCCCGTCCCGATCCGGCGCTTCGTCCGGGGGAGCCTGCTCGCCCCGCCGGACGACGCCTGGCGGCTCCTGGCCGAGCTGGACGACCTGCTCGACGACCTCTACGGACCGCGGACGTACCGGCCACTGCGCCTGTGACCGTCCCGTCCGACCCGGCCTTCCCGGCCCGGACGACTCCCCCGCCGTCCCGGTCGCGCCCGTGATCGCCGGGCCCTCAGAACGTTCCACCCCCGATGCAAGGAGATCCCCGTGGGAAGCGGAATCTGGTCCACCGACGTCTACTCCGCCGCGGCGAGCTACCGCGCCACCAAGGGCGCGAGCGCCTTCGCGCACACCGACAGCGGTGCCCGCTCGACGCACCCCGACCTCGACCCGCACGGGGTGACGGCCCGCGAGAGCCGCGACTCCGCCGAGCACCCGGCCTCCCTGGCCGTGGCCGTGCTGTTCGACGTGACCGGCTCGATGGGCGGGGTGCCCCGCCGCCTGCAGACCAGGCTGCCCGACCTGCTCGGGTTGCTGCTCCGCAAGGGCTACGCGACCGACCCGCAGATCCTCTTCGGCGCGATCGGCGACGCCACCTGCGACCGGGCACCGCTCCAGGTCGGCCAGTTCGAGTCCGACAACAGGATGGACGAGCACCTGGGGAAGATCCTGCTGGAGGGCGGGGGCGGCGGCCAGATGCGCGAGTCGTACGAGCTGGCGATGTACTTCATGGCCAGGCACACCTCGATCGACTGCTTCGAGAAGCGGGGCCGCCGCGGCTACCTGTTCATCATCGGCGACGAGATGCCGTACACGTACGTCAAGCGGCGCGAGGTCGAGAAGGTGGTCGGCGAGCGGATCGAGCGGGACATCCCGATCAAGGAGATGATCGCCGAGCTGACCAGGACCTACGACGTGTACTACATCGTCCCCGCCGGGGCGAGCCACGCCGGGAACGGCGGGGTGCTGGCCGCCTGGCGTGACCTGCTCGGCCAGAACGTGCTGGAACTGGACGACCTGGACGCCGTCTCCGAGACCATCGCGCTCACCGTCGGTCTCGGCGAGGACGCCATCGACCTGCGGGAGGGGCTGGACGACCTGGAGGAGATCGGCTCGACCGCCGGGACCGCCGTGGGCAAGGCCCTGGCCAGGCTCGACCGCGGCACGCTCGTGGTCGCCGACGGGCTCGACCTGGGAGGCGACAGCGGCGTACTGCGGCTCTGAGAGGTGCCCCCCCGCCGCGCGGCGGCCACCGCGAGCACCGCGGCGGGGAGCGCCACCACGAAGGGAGAGGGTCCCGCGGGGAACGCCCGCGGGACCCGGCCCGGCCGTCTTCGGCCGGGTGGGGAGGGACCGGCCGGGACGGACCGGCCGAGAGGACGAGGCCACCGGAGCCGGATCGGCCGGGAGACGACCCGGCCGGGACGGACCGCCGGTGGCGACGATGGCGACGAACGGGTGATGGCATGGACGAGCATGTGATCGTGACCGACCTCGGTTACGGCGACGCGGGCAAGGGGACCGTCGTCGACTGGCTCTGCGAGCGCGGGCCCGTCCAGGCCGTGGTCAGGTTCAACGGGGGCGCGCAGGCCGGGCACAACGTGGTCCTGCCCGACGGGCGGCACCACACGTTCGCGCAGTTCGGTTCGGGCACGTTCAGGGGGGTGCCGACCCACCTGTCCCGTCTGACGGTCGTGGACCCCCTGGCGCTGGCCCGGGAGGCCGCCCACCTGGCCGGCCTGGGCGTCCCCGACCCGCTCACCCTGCTCACCGTGGACCGCGACGCCCTGCTCGCCACCCCGTACCACGTGGAGGCCGGGCGGGCCAGGGAGCTGGCGCGCGGCGAGGACCGGCACGGGTCGTGCGGCATGGGCGTCGGCGAGACCATGGCCTACGCCCTGGCGCACCCTGATCTGGCGCCGACCGCGGGCGACTGCGAGGAACCGGCCCGGCTGACCCGCAAGCTGCACGCCCTGCGCGAGGCGCTGGGGGTGACCGGGCCGGACGTGGAGGACTGCGTCGCGGCCTTCCGGGCGTTCGCCGAACGGGTGATCCTGGTCGGCTCCTCCTTCGTGACCGCCCTGCTGCGCAGGCGGCCGGTGGTCTTCGAGGGCGCGCAGGGCGTGCTGCTCGACGAGTGGCACGGCTTCCACCCGTACACCACCTGGAGCACGACGACCTTCGCGGGCGCGCTGAAGCTGCTCGACGGGGCGCCCGCGCTGCGGCTGGGCGTGCTGCGGACCTACACCCCCCGGCACGGCCCGGGACCGCTGGTGACCGAGGATCCCGCCCTGGCGCTCCCCGAGGCCCACAACGGCACCGGCCCCTGGCAGGGCGCCTTCAGGACCGGTCACTTCGACGCGGTGGCCCACCGCTACGCGCTCGCCGCCGCCGGTGGCGCCGACGTCCTGGCCCTCACCCACCTGGACGCGCCGGTGACGCGGATGTGCGTCTCGTACGACATCGGCGAGCTGCCGGTCAGCACGCCCGGTGATCTGGACCGGCAGGCCCGGCTGACCGCCCGGCTCTTCGGGGCCCGGCCGCGCTACACCGACGGGATCGACGACTGGCCCTCGGCCGTGACGGAGGCCCTGGGAGTCCCGGTGTGGCTGGGATCGGCCGGGCCCACCGCCGCGGACAAGGTCGTTCTGAGTGGTGTCATCGCGCGCGGAAGGGTATGACCATTTCCGTACGCTCCCTTTGCCTGGCGGACAGCTTTATCCGGAGGAATTCATGGGTGTCGGGATCAGCATCTTCTTTCTCACTCTCGGCGCCATCCTCCGCTTCGCCATCGAACCCGACGTCCTCGGCCGGTCGGTGCACATCGACGTGATCGGCCTGATCTTCATGATCGTCGGCGCCGTCGGGGTCGTGCTGAGCGTCGTGATGGCTCCCAGGCGCGGCCAGACGTCCGACAACCGCCTGATGCACCGGGAGAACAACCCCCCGGAGGCCTAGACGGGCCGTCCCGGCGGGCCGGTGACGCGGCCGGCCGTCACCGGCTGTCACTACACCTCGAACTGGACCGCCGCACGGGTGTCCATGATCGGCTTGATGTGCTCGGCGATCACGGCCTGGTGCAGCGGGTGGTCGCGGTAGGTGACGAACTCGTCGACGCCGTCGAAGTCCGCGACGATCGCGAACTGGTGGTTGCCGGGGCTCACGCCCGCGTCGGCACCGAGGGTGTAGGCACGGATCTCCGGGATGGCCGCGGGCAGTTTCCCCAGTTCCTCCGCGACCCTGGCCCTCTGCTCGCCGGTGGACTCCTCGGCCCAGGTGAACAGCACGACATGCCGGAACATGATCTTCCCTTCGGTTGGGTGCCCGGCCAGCGTACGGCCACGCGTACCCGGATCCGGCGGCGGGACGGGGTGAGCGGGCGGTCCCCTCAGCCCGGGCGGGCCATCGACCGGCGCGCCGCGGACCTGATCCTTATCCGGCCGGAACGGCGCGGGACGGGTTCGAGCACGACCTGCCGGGCGCCCTCCGGGACGGACCTGAGGTCATGGGTGATCAGGATCGTCGTGCGCCCGCTCATGAGCCTGTTGAGCGGTTCCATGATCCGTGCCGCGGTGAGCGTGTCGAGCCCCGTCATCGGCTCGTCGAGGACGAGCACGGGAGCGTCGCGCAGGATCGCCCTGGCGATGGCGATCCGCTGGCGCTGCCCGCCGGACATCAGCCGGCCCCGCTGCCCGATCGGCGTCTCGTACCCCAGCGGGAGCGTGCCGACGAAGTCGTGCACGTCGGCCAGGACGGCGGCCCGGACGATGTCGTCCAGCTCGGCGCCGGGGCTGCCGTAGGCGATGTTCTCGCGTACGGTCCCGGAGAAGAGCAGGTTCTCCTGCTGCAGGATCGTGACGTTGTCGCGGAGCGACTCCCGGGTCAGGTCCCGGATGTCGGTCCCGTCGAGCAGGATGCGCCCGGCGGTGGGGTCGTAGAAGCGGAGCAGGAGCTTGGCGAGCGTGGACTTGCCCACGCCGCTGGGCCCGGTGCACACGACCAGTTCCCCGGGTTCGACGGCGAACGACAGGTCCCGCAGCGTGGGCCTCGTCCGGTTCGGGTAGGTGAAGCCGACCCCCTGGAACTCGATCCTGCCCTCGCTGCGCCGGGTCAGGTGGACGGCGCCCTCGCGGTCGGTGACAGCCGGCCGGGTCCGCAGGATCTCGATGACCCGGTCCGAGCCCGCCGCCGCCTCGGAGACGGTGAGGGCGATCTGCCCCAGGCTCTGCACGGCCGGGTAGAGGTAGGCGAGGTAGGCCGCGAAGGCGAGCAGCCCGCCGATGGTGAGGCGGCCCGAGGCGATCTCCCAGGCGCCGAACCCGAGGATGGCGATCAGGCAGACGGTCTCGATGACCTGCACGACGGGTCCGTACAGCGAGGACAGCCACGCCTGCGCCACGTTGGCCCGCAGCCAGGTGCGGCCCTCGGAGTGCAGCCGCTCCGCCTCGGCGTCCTGGCGGTTGTAGGACTGGACCAGCGACTGGTTGGACAGGCTCTCCTCGATGACGCTGTTCATGGCCCCGTTGCTGAGCCGCTCGCGGGCGGCGGCCGTCCTGAACCTGCTCGCGAAGACCTTCGAGACCACCAGGAACGCCGGGACCAGCAGGAACGTCAGCAGCGCCAGGTCCCAGCGGACGTAGAAGGCGGCCGCGGAGAAGAAGACGACGCTCGCGAGCGTGGTGAAGAGCTTGACCAGCCCGGTGCCGACCAGTTCCTCGATGGCCTCGATGTCGTCGGTGAGCCTGGCCATCAGGTCGCCGAGCCGGCGGTTGTCGAAGAAGTCGGGGGTGAGGGTCTGGACGTGCCGGAACACCCTGTCGCGCAGCCGCAGCAGGAAGCGCTCGCCGCCCACGGACGTGAGGTAGGCGCCCGCGAACGACACCAGTCCCGACACCGCCGCCAGGCCGAGCCAGCCGAGGGCGGGCATCCAGAACGCCCCCAGGTCCTGCCTGCTCAGCACCTCGTCGACGATGAATCCGAACAGGCCGATCGTGACGACCTCGCACACGGCCGCGACGATCGCGAGCACGCAGCCGGCCACGAGGAACCGGCGGATGCCGTGGGTCTGCGGCCAGAACTCACGGAAGGTCCTGCGGATGGAGACCACCGGCGTCTCGGGAGGCCGGCGGACGACGGCCCTCGCCCCGGCGGGCGAGGGCGACTCAGAGAATGAGAACCGACGGTTCACCCGTCGGCTCTCATGTGTTTCAGCTAGCACCGAATCCTGCTAGCACCGTTTCCGGCTACCACCACCAGCCGCCGCCCCCGCCACCGCCGCAGCCACATCCGCAACGACGACGGCGACGGCAGCAACAGCCGCCCCAGTGCAGAGACCGGTTGGTCGGGAAGAGCTGCATGAAACTCATGTGCTTCCCCTTTCGTGCTAGGTTGTCGCACTTTCCATCAACGACGCTAGCACCTATAGCGAGACAAATCACTAAATCCGAGACGCATTATCCAGGTTTTAACAAATGACCCGACAAAGCCGCGAAACACGCTATTCGTAAAGTCCGGCAAAAGATCCCCGGCTTCTCCGGCAGGCCCCGCCGGTCCAGGAAGCCGCAGCTTAAAGCTTGATCCACAGGACGGAAAAGGAGGTTTCCGAATTACTCAGCAAGCGGCCTCCGGTCCGTCGCCCGGAACGGCGCCCGTCCCCGGCGAACGGCTCGCCGCACGGCTCACCGCGCTCACGGAAGGACTCGTGACGCCAATTGACATGGCCGGTCAGGAATTGTCAGAAGAGGGAACGCCGGATATGCGTCACGGGCCTTGCGGCCCTTCCGTGCCGATGACGACCGGCCCTTCCGGGGGTCTCACACCAATGGGAACCGGCCTTTCCGGCTCTCCCGCACCGAGGGGGACCGGCCCTTCCCGGGCTCTCATACCGACCGGGACCGGCCCTTCCTCCGTCGTGGTGAGGCGGGAGACGGAACGGGCGCGCCCCCTCCGGTGGAGGAGGCGCGCCCGTCGCGTCCGGGGGTCTCAGCCCCAGGCGAGCATGCGGAGCGGATCCTCCAGCATGGCGCCGATGTCCCGCAGGAAGAGCGAGCCGAGTTCCCCGTCCACCACCCGGTGGTCGAAGGACAGGGCCAGGGTGCAGACCCGGCGCGGCACGATCTGCCCGTCCACCACCCAGGGCATCTCCCTGATCTGCCCGACGGCCAGGATCGCCGACTCGCCCGGGTTGAGGATGGGCGTTCCGGCGTCCACCCCGAAGACGCCCACGTTGGTGATCGTGAGGGTGCCCCCGGCCATGTCGGCGGGCTGGGTACGGCCCGCCCTGGCGGTCTCGGTCAGGACGCCGAGGGCACCCGCCAGGGCCGGCAGGGAGAGCAGGTGGGCGTCCTTGACGTTGGGGACGAGCAGGCCGCGCGGGGTGGCCGCGGCGATCCCCAGGTTGACGCGGTGCTTGACCACGATCTCCTGGTTCGCCTCGTCCCAGGCGGAGTTGATCATCGGATGGCGGCGGATCGCGACCAGGACCGCCTTGGCGACCAGCAGCAGCGGCGAGACCTTGACCTCCGCGAAGTCGGGAAGGCCACGCAGCCGGCGGACCGCCTCCATGGTCGCCGTCACGTCCACCTGGAGGAACTCCGTCACGTGCGGCGCGGTGAACGCCGAGGCCACCATGGCCTGGGCGGTCGCCTTGCGCACGCCCTTGATCGGGATCCGCTCCTCGTCACCGACGGCCCCGACGGACCCGGCGGATCCCACGACCCCGGCGGTCCCGGCCTGCTGCGGCCGGGCGCCGTCGTGGCCGTTCGCGCCGACGCCGGTACGGGCGTCGAGCGCGGCCTGGACGTCCTGCCTGGTGACCGAGCCGTGCGGGCCGGTCCCGGTGACGGTGGCCAGGTCGACCCCGAGGTCCCTGGCCAGCTTGCGCACCGGGGGCTTGGCCAGGACCGCGACCCTGCCCGAGGACGCCGCACCGGCCCCCTCCACCGCGGAGGCGGGCGCGGAGGCCACCGGGGGCGCCACCGAGGCCACCGTCACCGCCGCGGGCACGGGAGACACGACCGCGGGAGACACGGACGCGGGAGACGTGGAGGCGGGGGACGGGGGCGCGGGAGACGGGGTCGCGGGAGAGGCCGGGACGGGGGACGCGGCCTGCGGAGCGGCCTCGGCACCACCGTCGGGCGACGCCTGCTTGCGGGGGCGGCGCTTGGCCGTGCCGGTCCTGACGCCGTAACCGACCAGGACCGGCTGCCGCGCGCCGGCCGGCGGCTCCGGGACCATGTCCTCGGCCAGCGCGTTCTCCCGGCTCTCCCCGGCGACCGGCGAAGCGGCGGCGCCCGGGGCGGGGCCCGAGGCGCCGGGGGCGGGACCCGAGCCGTCGTCCACCGCGATGATCGGCCTGCCCACGTCCACGGTCTCGCCCTCGTCCGCCATCAGGGCCGCCACCACGCCCTCGAACGGGCAGGGCAGCTCGACCACGGCCTTGGCGGTCTCGATCTCCACGATGGTCTGGTTGACCGTGACCGGGTCCCCGACCTTCACGTGCCAGCGGACGATCTCCGCCTCGGTCAGTCCCTCGCCCACGTCGGGGAGCTTGAACTCCTTCATCGGCCCCTCCTCAGAACGTGAACGCGCGGTCGACGGCGTACAGGACCCTGTCCAGATCCGGCAGGTAGTGCTCCTCCAGCTTCGAGGGCGGATAGGGGGTGGAGGGGCCGCCGACCCGCAGCACCGGGGCCTCCAGGACGTAGAAGCACTCCTCGGTCACCCGGGCGGCGAGCTCGGCGCCGAAGCCGTTGTAGACGGGCGCCTCGTGCACCACGACGCAACGGCCGGTCCGGCGTACCGACTCGGTGACCTTGGGGAGGTCGAGGGGGTTGAGCGAGCGCAGGTCCAGCACCTCCAGGGAACGGCCGTCGTCCTCGGCGGCCTTGGCCACCTCCAGGCAGGTCTTCACCATCGGCCCGTACGCCAGCAGGGTCAGGTCGGTGCCCGGCCGCACCACCCGGGCCTCGTCGAAGGGGGTCCAGTCGGTGGAGGCGACGTCCACGTCGGCCTTCTCCCAGTAGCGCCGCTTGGGTTCGAAGAACACGACCGGGTCGTCGCAGCGGATCGCCTGCTGGATCATGGTGTAGGCGTCGGCGGGGTTGGAGCAGGCCACCACGCGCAGGCCCGCGGTGTGGGTGAAGTACGCCTCGGGCGACTCGCTGTGGTGCTCCACCGCGCCGATGCCGCCGCCGCACGGGATCCGGACCACGACCGGGAGCCTCAGCTTGCCCAGCGAGCGCAGCGGCATCTTGGCGAGCTGGGTGATGATCTGGTCCGCCGCCGGGAAGACGAACCCGTCGAACTGGATCTCGCAGACCGGGCGGTAGCCGCGCAGCGCCAGGCCGATGGCCGTGCCGATGATGCCGGACTCGGCCAGCGGGGTGTCGATGACCCGCTCCTCGCCGAAGTCCTTCTGCAGGCCGTCGGTCACCCGGAACACGCCGCCGAGCTTGCCCACGTCCTCGCCCATGACGAGCACCTTGGCGTCGTCCTCCATGGCCTTGCGCATTCCCTCGTTGAGCGCCTTGGCCAGCGTCAGAACCGTCATGCCTCGAACCCCTCCAGGTAGGTGGCGAACTCGGCACGCTCGGCGTCCACGAGCGGGTGCCTCTCGGTGTAGACGTGGTCGAAGATGGCCAGCGGCTCGGGTTCGGGCATCTCCAGGCAGCGCTTGCGCACGTCGCGACCGAGCTCGGCGGCCTCGGCGTCGATCGTGTCGAAGAACTCCTGGTCGGCGATCTGGCTCTTGAACATGTAGGCCCGCAGCCGCTCGATCGGGTCCTTGAGCTTCCACGCCTCCAGCTCGGCGGCCACCCGGTAGCGGGTCGGGTCGTCGGAGGTGGTGTGGGCGCCCATCCGGTAGGTGAACGCCTCGATCAGCGTGGGGCCCTGGCCGGACCTGGCGTCGGCCAGCGCCTTGCGGGTGACGGCCAGGCAGGCGAAGACGTCGTTGCCGTCGACCCGGACGCCCGGGAACCCGAACCCGCTGGCCCTGCGGTACAGCGGGATGCGCGACTGCTTCTCCAGCGGCTCGGAGATGGCCCACTGGTTGTTCTGGCAGAAGAACACCACCGGCGCGTTGAACACCGACGCCCAGATGAACGCCTCGTTCACGTCCCCCTGGGAGGTGGCGCCGTCACCGAAGTAGACGATCGAGGCGGCCTCGGCGCCGTCACGCTGGATGCCCATGGCATAGCCGACCGCGTGCAGGGTCTGGCTGCCGATCACGATGGTGTAGAGGTGGAAGTTGTGCTCGGCCGGGTCCCAGCCGCCGTGGTTGACCCCGCGGAACAGGCCCAGCAGGTTCAGCGGGTCCACCCCCCGGCACCAGGCGACACCGTGTTCGCGGTAGGTGGGGAAGGCCATGTCGGCCTCGGTCAGTGCCCGCCCGGAGCCGATCTGGGCGGCCTCCTGCCCGAGCAGCGAGGCCCAGATGCCCAGCTCGCCCTGGCGCTGCAGGGCGACGGCCTCCAGGTCGACCCGGCGGACCAGGACCAGGTCCCGGTAGAGTCCGCGGATCTCCTCGGGCGTGAGGTCGATGTCGTAGTCGGGATGCTCGACCCGTTCTCCTTCGGGGGTCAGCAGCTGGATGAGCTCCGGAGGTGCTTCCGCACCACGAGAGGCGTCGACTGTCACGTGCCGCTCCTGTGTGCTCGGGGCCGTCTGGATGGGTTCGCCACCGTCGTCCGGCCGATTCGCGACGCGTTCGCCCTATCTGGTGGTAGTTCATCCGCGTCTGTGGCCATCGTGGCAGAGGTCACATGCATCTGCGCAAGACCTACCGGGGCGTCCATATGCTCCCCGTTCCCCTGGCGTCTGCTTTCACCCGCCGTTTCCGGGCCCGTCGACGGCACGGCGGTGGCACGGCGACGGCGCGGCAACGGCGCGGCGGTGGCACGGCGGTGGCACGGCGGTGGCACGGCGACGGCGCGGCGACGGCGCGGCGACGGCGCGGCGGTGGCACGGCGGTGGCACGGCGGTGGCACGGCGGTGGCAC
Source organism: Streptosporangium longisporum (assembly GCF_039534895.1). Lineage (NCBI taxonomy): Bacteria > Bacillati > Actinomycetota > Actinomycetes > Streptosporangiales > Streptosporangiaceae > Streptosporangium > Streptosporangium longisporum. The sequence goes on from NZ_BAAAWD010000014.1 coordinate 530,083, forward strand.
GGCGACGGCGCAGCAGTGGGGCGAGCCGTGACACGGCCCCGGCTCCGCGGGACGCCCGGGGCCCGTTACTCTTGAGCTCCGCACCGTCCCCGTCGCAACCAGGAGGAACGCCGTGGCGCGCGTCATCGTCGACGTCATGCTGAAGCCGGAGATTCTCGACGCGCAGGGGCAGGCGATCGCCCGCGCACTGCCGCGGCTCGGCTTCTCGGGGGTCTCGGCGGTACGCCAGGGCAAGCGGTTCGAGGTCGAGATCGACGGCCCCGCCGACGAGACGGCCCTTTCGGACGTCCGAAAAATGGCCGAAACGCTTCTCGCCAACACGGTGATCGAGGACTACGTCGTCACCGTGGAGTCATAGACCGTCACAGACGGTTGACCAAACGCCCACATCTGGCCATATCCATCCATATGGACAGAGCAATCCCACGGCTTGACCACCAGTCAATAACATTACGGTTATTTTGCGGTTAGCCCGGATTCTGCAGGGAAGCCTTCACGGTGGTGACGTCTGACCCCGGGAGGAAACCGGTGGACATGGAGTTCTCGTTGGCTCTGCCACGACAGGCCGTCGGTATTCCGATGGTCCGCAGGGCGCTCGGTGACTCCCTGTGCTCGCTCGGAGTCACCGAGGAGTGCATCTCCGACATCCTGCTCGCGGTCACCGAGGCGTGCGCCAACGCCGTGCGGCACGGGGGTCCGGCCAACCGCTACGAGGTGGAGACCTCCATCGGCGAGGGCCGCTGCGACGTCCGCATCATCGACCGGGGCCAGGGGATCGTCCGGGTGCCCGAGCACTACCCGTCGTCGGACGCCGAGAACGGCAGGGGCCTGCTCATCATGCAGGCGGTGGTGGACGAGATCTCCTTCGACATCGCCCCCGGCAGGGGCACGGTCGTGCACCTGCGCAAGCACCTCGACTGGGACGACGACGCCGTCTTCTCGGACGACCGCGTGCTCGCCGCCGTATAGAGCCGTACAGACCCGTCCCGCGTGCTCGCCGCCGTGCAGGCCCGTCCCGGGTGCCTGTCGCCGTAGACCGGTCCAGGTGCCCCGCCGTGCGGGCCCGTCCCGGATGTCGTACGGGAGACGTGGTGCCACGCCGGGCGGGGCCCGGCCCGTCCGGGGTGGGATCCGCCACTCCGCGCGTGAGCTCTCACCCGGAGCGGATAGCCTGGACGCACCGCCGCAGACCGACGTCCGATGTGTGAGGACGCCGGCGCGGCGCCCGTTTGTGGAGGGGAACGCTGCCATGAGTGCTGCCCGCGTGGGCGTCGTCACTTTTCCCGGGACGCTTGACGATCAGGACGCGGCCCGCGCCGTGCGCCATGCGGGTGGCGAAGCCGTCCCGCTCTGGCACGCGGACCCCGACCTGAAGGGGGTGGACGCGGTCTTCCTGCCGGGCGGGTTCTCCTACGGGGACTACCTGCGCTGCGGCGCCATCTCCAGGTTCGCGCCGCTGATGGAGGAGCTGATCCCGGCCGCCAGGGCGGGGCTGCCGGTGCTGGGCACCTGCAACGGCTTCCAGATCCTGTGCGAGGCCCACCTGCTGCCCGGGGCGCTGATGCGCAACGCCGGGCTGCACTACATCTGCCGCGACCAGGACATCCGGGTGGAGAACACCGCCACCCCCTGGACGTCCGACTTCACCGAGGGTCAGGAGATCGTGCTGCCCGTCAAGCACGGCGAGGGCCGCTACGTCGCCGACCCGGCCACGCTGGCCGCGCTGGAGGCCGCGGGCCAGGTCGTCTTCCGCTACTCCGGCGGCAACCCCAACGGCTCCCTGAACGACATCGCGGGCATCCGCAACGAGGCCGGCAACATCGTCGGGCTCATGCCGCACCCCGAGCACGCCGTCGAGGACCTCACCGGGGCCCCGAGCACCGACGGGCGCGCCTTCTTCTCCTCGATCCTGAAGACGATGGTGAACGCATGACCCTCGACACCGTCAAGCGGGCCGAGGACACCCCTGGCGAGCCCCAGCCGTACGCCGAGCTCGGCATGAAGACCGACGAGTACGAGCGGGTCCGCGAGATCCTCGGCCGCAGGCCCACCGGGTCAGAGCTGGCCATCTACAGCGTCATGTGGAGCGAGCACTGCTCCTACAAGTCCTCCAAGGTGCACCTGCGCCAGTTCGGCACCAAGGCGCCGGAGTCGGCGGCGCTGCTCGTCGGCATGGGCGAGAACGCCGGTGTGGTGGACGTCGGCGACGGCTGGGCCGCCACCTTCAAGATCGAGTCCCACAACCACCCGTCCTACGTCGAGCCCCACCAGGGCGCGGCGACCGGTGTGGGCGGCATCGTCCGCGACATCATGTCCATGGGCGCCCGGCCGATCGCGGTGATGGACGCGCTGCGCTTCGGCGCCGCGGACGCCCCCGACACCCGGCGCGTGCTGCCCGGCGTGGTCGAGGGCATCAGCCACTACGGCAACTGCCTCGGGCTGCCCAACATCGGCGGCGAGGTCGTCTTCGACCCCTGCTACATCGGCAACCCGCTGGTCAACGCGCTCTGCGTGGGTCTGCTCCGCAAGGACCAGATCAAGCTCGCCGTGGCCCCCGGGCCGGGCAACAAGGTCGTCCTGTTCGGCGCGCTGACCGGCCCCGACGGCATCGGCGGTGCCTCGGTGCTGGCCTCGGCCACGTTCGAGGACGAGTCCCAGGCCAAGCGCCCCAGCGTCCAGGTCGGCGACCCCTTCATGGAGAAGCTGCTGATCGAGTGCTGCCTGGAGCTCTACCAGGCGGACGTGGTCGTCGGCATCCAGGACCTCGGCGCCGCCGGTGTCTCCTGCGCGACCACCGAGCTGGCCGCCAAGGGCACCGGGGGCATGGACGTCAGGCTCGACCTGGTGCCGCTGCGCGATCCCTCGCTGCGGCCCGAGGAGATCCTGATGAGCGAGTCGCAGGAACGGATGATGGCGGTCGTCACCCCCGACGACATCGACGCCTTCATGGCGATCTGCGCCAGGTGGGACATCCCCGCGACCGTGATCGGCGAGGTCACCGACTCCGGCCGACTGGTGATGACCTGGCACGGCGAGACCATCGTCGACATCCCCCCGGGCACCGCGGCCGACGAGGGCCCGGTCTACGAGCGGCCGTTCCACGAGCCCGCCGGTCAGGTCGCGCTGAACGGCGACGACCCGGCCCGCCTGCCCCGCCCGGACGACCTGCGCGCGACGCTGCTGCAGCTGCTGGGCTCGCCGAACCTGGCGTCCAAGGAGTGGGTCACCTCCCAGTACGACCGCTACGTGCGCGGCAACACCGTGCTGGCCCAGCCCGCCGACGCGGGCGTGCTGCGCATCGGCGAGGTCATGCCCGGCGCCGAGGAGACGACCCGAGGCATCGCGCTGGCCACCGACGGCAACGGCCGCTACGCCCGCCTCGACCCGTACGCCGGGGCGCAGCTCGCCCTGGCCGAGGCGTACCGGAACGTCGCCGTGACCGGGGCGACCCCGCTGGCGGTGACCAACTGCCTGAACTTCGGCTCTCCCGAGGACCCCGAGGTCATGTGGCAGTTCTCCGAGGCCGTGCGCGGCCTGGCCGACGCCTGCAGGACCCTCGGCGTCCCGGTGACCGGCGGAAACGTCTCGTTCTACAACCAGACCGGCTCCGTGCCGATTCACCCGACGCCGGTCGTCGGCGTGCTCGGCGTCATCGAGGACGTGGCCGGCCGGGTGCGGTCGGGCTTCACCGGGGAGGGCGACCGGATCGTGCTCCTCGGCGAGACCGAGGAGGAGTTCGGCGGGTCGGAGTGGGCGCACGTGGCCCACGGCCACCTGGGCGGGCTGCCTCCTGTGGCGCGCCTGGAGTCCGAGCGCGACCTGGCGCTCGTCCTGGCCGAGGCGGCCTCGCAGGGGCTGCTGACCGGTTCCCACGACCTGTCCGACGGCGGGCTGGCCATCGCGCTCGCCGAGGCGTGCCTGGCCCAGGGCGTCGGCTGCACGGTCGCGCTCACCGGGCAGGACGCGTTCGTCGACCTGTTCAGCGAGTCGTCGGCCCGCGCGCTGGTCACCGTCAGGCCCGAGTCGTTCGACGCCTTCGCGGAGCTGTGCGCGGCCCGCGAGGTGCCCTGCTACGGCCTGGGCGTCACCGGCGGCGACGCCCTGCGGGTGGAGGGCCTCCTGGAGGTCCCGGTCACCGAGCTCCGCGAGGTCCACACGGGCACCCTGCCCGCCATCTTCGGCTGAGGCCGCCCGCGCGGGTCTCGCGCGGAACGGACGTGTACCGGCCGGGTCCCGGGGCGGCAGCCCCGGGACCCGGCCGGTCTCGTATATGTGGATCACGCGGTGACGCGCCGGCCGGCGGGGCGGGGACGAGATGACGAGATGTCGATGTCCCCGCCCCGCCGTGTGGCCGGCGCGTCACCGCGAACGGGCCGTGCGATCGGGCGAGCGCGGATCGGCCGGGGGTGCCCGGCTCGCGCGGCTCGCGCCCGGGGGTCACTTCTTGACGCAGACCACGTAGACGGTGCCCTTGGCCGAGGCGGAGAAGGTCTGTGACTGGGCGCTGCCGCCCGCCGCGGGGGCGTTCTTGGCGGTGTCGGGGTCGGCGCTCCTGGTCGTGTTCGGGGTGGTGCCCTTGTCGGTGCCCTTGGCGTCCGGGTCCGCGGTCTTGTCGGCGCTCTGGGAGTCGAAGATCGGGAGGTCCCGCTTCAGGGCCACCGTCCAGGTGGACGCCGAGGACGGGTAGGAGCCGGTGACCACGAAGTACTTCATGGTGGTGAGGTGGTAACCGCCACCGGTCGCGACGTCACCGCTGTTACAGCTGACCGACGGGGTGCCGTCGTTGCTCAGGTTGATGACGCCGGTCTTGATGTAGGTGGTCAGCGCGCCACCGTCCTTGCCGTCGGCGCCCTTGGGCCCCTGCGGGCCGGTCTTGCCGTCGTCACCCTTCGGTCCCTGGACGCCCGGCTTGCCGTCGTCACCCTTCGGTCCCTGGACACCCGGCTTGCCGTCGTCACCCTTGGGACCCTGGACACCCGGCTTGCCGTCGTCACCCTTCGGTCCCTGCGGACCGGTGTCGCCCTTCGGGCCCTGCGCGCCGTCCTTGCCGTCGACGCCCTTGGGACCCTGCGCGCCGTCCTTGCCGTCGACGCCCTTCGGCCCCTGCGGGCCGGTCTTGCCCTGGAAGCCGCGCGGACCCTGCGGGCCCTGCGATCCGGTGTCGCCCTTCAATCCCTGCGGGCCCCTCGGACCCTGCGGCCCGGCCGAGGCGATGCCCTCCTGGGTCTGGGTCGTCTGACCCCACCTGATCCGGATCTCGGTCGGCCGGCACTTGGCCGTGGCGTTGACGATCCGGGCGTACCTCGTCTGCTTGTGGACGCACGCGTGAACCTCGGCGCCCGCCGATGAGGCGACGGCGCTACCGCTCGCGGTGAACAGGGTTCCGGCGAGCACGCCGACGGTCACGACGGCGAGCGTGCGTCCGCCCGGTAACTTGACAGCCACAGGGCTTCCTTTCTGCGACACCAGAGCCTGGTGTGATGGGAGAGACACGTAATACACGTTTCAACCGTTCCAACGGTTGGCGACGCGTACATCACGCTTCGGCCTCGGAGGCACCGCGGCGCGTCCGCCCGATCGCGAGCGTGTCCAAGGACGCCCTCCGGTACGGGCCGCGTACGGGATAATCGGTCCGTTCGGGGGAATCCCGCCCGCTGGGCGGGACGGACACCACAGGGAACCGACCGGGTTCTCCAGACGCGGAGGCCACCGTGCCGACCATCGATCCGACAGGCGTGGTCATCGACGACCGTGCCGGACGGGAACCGTACCTGCCACCGGCGACACAGCCGGTCCGCACCGTGGTATGGATCCTGCACCTGGCGTTACCGATGCTCGGGCTCTGGCTGTTGCTGGCCGAGCCGGACCTGAACATCGTGCTGCACGACAACCCCACCCACTTCTGGCTGATCATCGCGGTGGCCGGGATCAACCTCGTCCTGGGCCTCATGGTCGGCCAGGCGTCGGCCAGGCGGGCGGACGCCCGGCTGCTGCTCGTCTCCCTGGTCTTCCTCAGCGGTGCCGGGTCGTTCCTGGTGCACGGGCTGACCACGCCGGGGGTCATCCTGCCTCCGGACGGGGCCAGGTACGGCTTCGACCTCTCCCATCCGGTGGGGCTGATCGTGGCCTCGGTGTTCGCGTCCGCCTCGGCGCTGCCGCTGGGCGAGCGGGCGGCCTCGGCCGTGATCCGGCACCAGATGTGGCTGCGCGGCGGGCTCGCCGTCCTGATCGCCGCGTGGGGTGTCGCCTGCCTGGTGCCGGGCCTGACCCCGCTGAGCGACAAGCCGCCTCCCGCACCCGGAGGCATCGGCCTGGGCGGGGCCGAGTGGATCGGGGTGGCCCTGTTCGTCGCCGCGGCCACGATGATGTTCCAGCTGCACCGCAGGCGTCCCGCGGCCGTGCTGATCAGCCTGGTCACCGCGTACGCGCTGCTGGCCGAGGCGCTGGTCGCGGGGCTGTCGCACCGCAACTGGCACCTGTCGTGGTGGCTCTGGCACGTGCTGCTGACCACGGCGTTCGTCTTCGTGGCCTACAGCGCCTACCTGAAGTTCCGCCGGGAGGGCAGCAGCGCCGGGCTGTTCGACTCGGTGGCGCTGTCGGCCACGGTCCGCAGGATCAGGGCCGACTACGAGGCCGCCCTGGAGGAGCTCGTCGGCCACCTGCGGCGCAGGGAGGAGCGCGACGGGGGCGGGGTCCCCGTCGCGGACAGGCTGGCGGGCAAGTTCGGCCTCACCGAGGCGCAGGTCGCGGTGCTCGACCGGGCGGGCGAGGCGCTGGCCAACGAGCGGGAGCTGACCGACCGGCTCACCGCGCTGGTGGAGAGCGGGCGGCAGGCCCGCGTGGGCCTGCCGGAGGGCGAGATGCTCTCCCAGAGCCTCGACCGCATCCGGCAGGCGTACGGGGACGTCCGGATCAAGCTGGTCGACAACGGGCGGGTCACGGTCAGCTCCAGGGAGTACGGCCAGGCGGACTTCCCCGGTGACCGGCCGATCCGGCTGGAGGGGAAGATCGTCCACCCGCTGACGGTGAAGGGCAGGCTCGCCGGTGCGCTGGAGGTGCCGCTCGGCAGGACGGCGCAGGACGAGGCGCTCGCCGCCACGCTGGCAGGACAGCTCTCGCTCTCCCTGGAGAACGCCCGGCTCTACAGCGAGCTGGAGACCCTCTTCCGGCAGTACATGTCGCCGGACGTGGCCCAGTCGCTGCTGGCCGACCCGCAGACCGCCGCGCTCGGCGGCGAGCTGGTCGAGCTGACCGCGCTCTTCGCCGACCTGAAGGGGTTCACGAGCTTCTCCGAGCGGGTGAAACCCGGGGAGATCGTCGAGATGCTCAACCGGTACCACACCGCGGCCGTGCCCATCGTGCTCGGCAACGGCGGCACGATCGTGCAGTTCGTGGGCGACGCGCTGCTCGCGCTGTTCAACGCCCCGGCCCGGCAGGCCGACCACGCCCTCGCCGCGGTACGGGCGGGCCTGGCCATGCAGGAGGCGGCCGAGGAGATCGCCGCGGGGACGCCCGGGTACCCCCGCTTCAGGATCGGCATCAACACCGGCGAGGCGCTCGTCGGCAACATCGGCAGCCCCGAGCTGCGCGGGTTCAACGCGATGGGCGACTGCGTCAACGTGGCGGCCCGGCTGGAGGGCATCGCCGAGCCGGGAAGCGTCGTGATCGGCCAGACCACCCTGGACCTGATCGGCCCCGGGGCCAAGACCCGATCGCTGGGCTGGCTCAACCTCAAGGGGAGGGAGCAGCCCGTCCATGCCTATGTGCTCTCTGAACTGTCGTAGAAATACCTTTCGCCGTCCGAGGCGTGAGGACACAATCGAGATCGCCAGGAGGTGGTCATGACGTCTTCCCCTTCCCCCGAGCCGGGCGAGTTCATCACGAAGCTCACGAGTGAGGAGGTCGCGGACCTGTACGCCGCGGGGCGGCCCAGACACTGGGACAGGGGCGCGACGATGTTCACCGAGGGTGACGTCTCCGACTGGGTGCTGCTCCTGACGTCGGGCCGCGTCAAGGTGTCCTCGCACACCGCGGCCGGTGGCGAGGTGGTGCTCGCGATCCGCGGGCCCGGCGCGCTGATCGGCGAGTTCGCGGCCATCGACGGGCTGCCCCGCTCCTCCACGGTCACCGCCCTCGAACCCGTCGAGGGGATCACGATCCGCGACTTCCCCGCCTACCTGCAGGAGCACGGCAGGGTCGCGGTGCTGCTGATGAAGATGCTGATCGGCAAGATGCGCGACTCCGACCGCAAGCGGATCGAGTACGGCGCGTTCGACACCACCGGCCGCGTGGCCACCCGGCTGATCGAGCTGGCCGAGCGCTACGGCGAGCCGTCCAACGGCGGGGTACGGGTCGCGCTGCCGCTCTCCCAGGACGAGCTGGCGGGCTGGACCGGGGCCTCGCGGGAGGCGGTCAGCAAGGCGCTGCGCTCCCTGCGCGACCGCGGGCTGATCGAGACGGGCCGGCGCCGCGTGATCGTGCACGACATGGAGGGATTGCGCAAGCGGGCCCGCTGAGACGGCGCACGGTGGCTTCCGGGCGGGACCGGGCCGGCGAGGAGGGCGGGACTTCCGCGCGGACCGGGCCGACGCGCGGGAGCCCCCGGACGAGCCGGGCCGACAGGACGTGCGAGGGCTTCCGGGCGGGCCGGACCAAGATCGACGTACAACGTACGTCAGACTGAGGTTCATGGTCGCAATCCCCCAAGACCTGCCCGGATCACCCGAATACCTCTCCAGGCTTCGCTACGCGTGGCGGGTCTGCTCGGTCACCAGCCTCGGCCTGGTCATGATCGGCATATCCGGCAGCACGCTGAACGTCGCCCTTCCCACCGTGGTCAGGCACTTCCACGCGGACGCGTTCGCGGCCGGCTGGGTGCTGCTGGCCTTCCTGCTCGTCAACACCGCGACGCTGGTGTTCTTCGGCCGGGTGGCCGACCTGATGGGCCGGCGGGAGGTCTATCTGGCGGGGTTCGTGCTGTTCACCACGGGGTCGCTGCTGGCCGGTCTGTCGCCCGGCATCTGGTTCCTGATCGCGATGCGCGCGGTGCAGGCGGTCGGGGCGGCGATGATCCTGGCCAACGGAACCGTGATCATCACCGACGCCTTCCCCCCGGACCGGCTCAGCCAGGGCATGGGCGTCTACATCGGCACCCTGTCGGTCGCCCAGCTCGCCGGCCCCACCCTGGGCGGCCTGATCGCCGAGACCGCGGGCTGGCAGTGGATCTTCTGGATGAACGTGCCGGCCGGGCTGATCGCGCTCACCTGGGGCGCGTTCACGCTGCGCCGGGTCGCCCGGGGGCCACGCCGTTCGGTGGACGCGACCGGCAACCTGATCGTGTTCGCCGCCCTGTCCGCCGCCCTGATCGCGCTGTCGGAGGCGGGGTCACGGGGGCTGTCCAGCCCGGTGGTGATCGCCGGTGCGGTGATCACGGTGGTGCTGGTCCCGCTGCTGGTCGTGGTGGAGCGACGTGCGGCGCACCCCGTCCTGGACGTGCGGCTGTTCGGCGAGCGCATGCTGGCCTTCGCCAACCTGGCCTCCTTCTGCAACGCGCTGGCCCGCTCGGCGCTGATCCTGCTCGTCGCCCTGTACTTCCAGGCCGCCCGGGGGGTCGACGCGGTCACCGCGGCCCTGGGCGTGCTGCCGGTCCCCGTGGGCATGGCCCTCGCCTCCCCGGTGACGGGCGCCCTCGGCCGCCGGATCCGGCCGTACGCGCTCTCGGTGGGGGGCGCCCTGCTGAGCGCGGCCGGGCTGGGCGTCCTGCTGCTGAACGTCGACCCCGCCACGCCGTACTGGATCATCGGGGTGGGGCTGTTCCTGTGCGGCTGCGGCAGCGGCACCTTCCTGACCGGGAACACCACGCAGGTCATGTCCGCCCTGCCCGCCGGGAGCCTGGGCGTGGTGAACGGCTTCCGGCTCATGATCATGAACGTCGGGATCGTGCTGAGCGTCGCCCTGACGCTCAGCGTCCTGACCGGCTCGGTCACCCCCGAGCTGCGCGCGCAGGTGTACGCGGGCACCCTGTCGCGCGTCTCCCCCGTGGCCGTCGAGCAGCTGATGACCGGCTTCAGGACGACCTACGCCGTCCTGTTCGCCGTCGCCCTGGCCGGAGCGCTGATGGCCGCCCTCGCCCGCTCCCGCCACCCTGCGGACCCGGCACCCTGATCGGCGTCCTGGTCGGCGCCGCCGGGGGCCACGCGGGGTCACCGGCCGGAGGTACGGGTGGCCAGCGCCTCGATGCCGGTGATCAGGAGGTCGACGCCGAAGGTGTCGTAGAGGTCAGGGGGGCCGTCCTCGGACAGCGGGGCGGCCATCTCCACGATGTGCGGGTAGACGTCCGGCGGCAGTGACTGCAGCCTGACCCTCTTCAGGCGCGTCCGCTCGGCCATCTCCGGCCCGGACAGGCCGGGAACGCAGTGTCTGGTGGGGCCGGCCGCCAGCGCGATCGTGCCCTGGAGCAGGTACTGGGAGATCATGCAGATCTCGTCGGGGGAGAACCCTCCGCGCTTGGCCAGGCCGAGGCTGGTGTCCCACACCCGCAGGAAGGCGGGCACCTCCAGGTACTCCACCTCGCCGAGCACGGACGCCGCGCACGGGTGCCGCCGCAGGATCCGCACCAGGCCGGTGACGAGCTCGCGGAGCCGCTCCTGCCACGGGCCGGCGTGCTCCTGGCCGATCACGAACCCCTCGACCAGGTGGTCGGCCATCGCGACGGTGAGCTGCTCCTTGTTCTTGAAGTGCCAGTAGAGCGCCATCGGCGTGACGCCCAGCTCCTGGGCCAGGCGCCGGATGGTCACCGCGTTCAGCCCTTCGGCGTCACCGATCTCCAGCGCCCGCTCGACGACCGCCTCGCGGGTCAGTTTTCCCATCACGCTTGACAACTATACGCCGTACGGGTTCCACTGTGCACCGTACATGTACAGCGTATAAGTACGACGTAGAGGAAATGGGATGACCGACACCCGCAGGTGGTGGGCACTGGGAGCGATCTCCCTGGCCACCTTCATGACCTATCTCGACAACAACGTGGTCAACGTGGCGCTGCCGACGATCCAGCGCGATCTCGGGTTGAGCGTCTCGGGCCTGGAATGGATCGTGAGCGGCTACATCCTGGTGTTCGCCGGGCTGATGCTCGTGGGCGGGCGCCTGGCCGACGTCTTCGGAAGGCGGCGGATCTTCCTGATCGGCCTGGTGGTGTTCACCGCCGCGTCGCTGGCGGCCGGGCTGTCCACCGGAGGCGGCATGCTGATCGCCACCAGGGCCGTGCAGGGGGTGGGCGCGGCGTTCCTGACCCCCACCGCGCTGGCACTGCTCACCTCGGTCTTCCCGGGCCCGCGGGAGCGCGCGACCGCGGTCGGCCTGTGGAGCGCGGTGGGCGCGCTGGCGCTGGCCCTCGGGCCGCTGACCGGCGGGCTCATCAGCGAGCGCTGGCACTGGGGCTGGATCTACCTGATCAACGTGCCGATCGGGGTGGTGACGTTCGGCCTCGGCCTGTGGGCCATCAGGACCGGCCCGCCGGAGCGGGTACGGCGCGGCCTCGACGTCCCCGGGCTGGTGACCTCCAGCCTGGCCCTGTTCGCGCTGACGTACGCGCTCATCGAGGGCGCGGGGGCCGGGTGGACCTCGCCGGCCATCCTGGGTGCGTTCGGGATCGCGGCCGTCTCCGCGCTGGCGTTCACGACGATCGAGATCAGGAGCCGGGAGCCGATGATCGACCTGTCGCTGTTCCGGTCGAGGGTGTTCAGCGGGGGCACGCTCTCGATGGGCCTGTGGTCCTTCGGCGTGTTCGGGATCTACTTCTTCACCGCGCTGTATCTGCAGAACGCGCTGGGCTTCTCACCGATCGAGGCCGGTGCGGCGTTCGTGCCGATGGCGCTGCTGATGGCCGTCAGCGCGGCCGTCGCGCCGAGGCTGGAACGGGCCGCCGGGACCGCGTCGGTCGTGGCGGCCGGGCTCGCGCTGATGGCCGTGGCGGTCTTCGCGATCTCGTTCGTCGGGCAGGGCGGGTCGTACGGCGACCTGCTGCCGTGGTTCCTGGTCTACGGGCTGGGCGGCGGCATGCTGGTGCCGCTCACCACCGCGATCCTGGGCACCCTCCCCGCCGGCCGGACGGGGATCGCCTCGGGCGTGCTGAACGTCTCGCGCGAGGTCTTCGGCCTGCTCGGGATCACGCTCCTGGGAGCGATACTGAGTGCCCGGCAGTCGGCGTCGCTGGCCGAGGGGGCCGGGCAGGCGGCGGCCTTCCTGGACGCCTACCGCGACACGCTGGTCGTCGCCGCGGTCATCATCGCGGTGGGCGTGCCGGTCAGCCTGCTGTCGCTGCGGATCGGCCGCTCCCCGCGGCGACCGGCCGCGTCCGCCGGGCGACCCGCCGTCCCGGTGGGGTAGCGGACCTCCGGCAGAGGAACGCGCGCGTCCACGGTCCCGTCGGGAGGCCGTGACGTGCGCGTTCCCGCGCGGCTCCGCTGCCCGTGCCGACATGACCGGCATAATCGGAACGACCGGCCGGGCCCGCGCTCCGGGCCTCGCCCATCTCGCTCCCTCCGAACCCGTGTCCGCACCCGGCGGGCACGCCACCACCCGGGTGCCCGGCAGGAGGAGCACATGCGTTCGGTGACACCGGTGGTGACGGCCGCCGTCCTCCTGATGGGGCCGGGCGTCCCGGCCGGGCATGACACCGCCCTCACCCCCGCACCGCGCGCCACGACCTCCCCGGCCGCTCCGGCCGAGGTCCCGACCCCGGCTACGGCCACGGCCACGGCCACGGCCACGGCTACGGCTACGGCTACGGCGAGCACCGCGAAGGGCGTCACGACCGGGACGGCCTCCGCGGGACCCTCAGGAGGCGACGGCGACGGGATCCCACCGGCGTGGCGGGACGTCGCGTCGCTGCGCGTCCTTCCCCGGTGGCCGCGCCAGGCGAGCCACGTCCGGGTGTTCGTGCACTGCCCTCCCGGATCGGACCACGCGATCATCGGCTCCACCGCGTTCACCCTGAAGGGATCGAGACGCCTCTACCGGGAGGTGGGGCTCGGCCTGTCCGGCCGGGGCCTGGCGCACCGCGCCGTGTCCGTCTCCTACTCCGCCCTGCCGGGCCGCCACGGGGCCTGCCTGAGGTGCGTGAAGGTCACGGTGGACCGGCGGACCCGCGTCCGGCGGATCCAGGTGATCGGCCGGGACTCCGCACCCCTGCGGGTGCGGAGGTTCAGCGTCCGGCAGTTCTTCGGCGGGTGATCCCGGAGCCCTGTGGGAAGACCGGACTCCCGGGACCCTCCGGGAAGGGAACGGCCCCGTCCTCACCACCCATGGCGGAGTGGCGGGGACGGGGCCGTTCCTGTGAGCCGGTCCTCCCGGCCCCGGTCAGGAACCGATCCGGCCGCCCCGGGCGTGCCAGGCGACCACCACGGACGGGCGGGGCTGGGATGTCCCGCCGTCGGGCCAGTGGCTGCTGGGGTTCTCGACGGTGGCGCCGTTGGTCTCGCCCGGGTGCTGGACGGCGACGAAGACGCTGCGCCGGTCCGCGGTGACCAGCGGGCCGCAGGTCTCCGCACCGACCGGCATGCTCAGGAACTGCTTCAGGTGGCCGCGCTCGGGACCCTGGACCGGCATGGCGAACAGGCCGTCGTGGGCGCCGAGCTGGTTGCCGTCGGTGGAGACCCACAGGTTGCCCTCGGGGTCGAAGGCGACGTTGTCCGGACAGGAGATTGGCGAGACCTGGCTCTTGTCGAACCCGGAGAAGTAGGTCGCGGGGTCGTCCGGGTCACCGCAGACCAGCGGCAGCCACCAGGCGAAGGTCGTGGCCCCGGCGTCGTTGCGCCGCTCGACGATCTCCAGGACGTGGCCGTGCTTGTTGGCCGGGCGCGGGTTGGCCTCGTCCACCTGGGCCGGGGTCCGGTTGGAGTTGTTGGTCAGGGCCACGTAGACGCCGCCGGTGACGGGGTTGCGCTCCACGTCCTCGGGACGGTCCATCTTGGTCGCCCCGACCTTGTCGGCCGCCGACCGCGTGTAGACGAGCACCTCGGCGGCCGTCATGCCGGGCACGTGCGAGACGTTGCCGGTGACCAGCGGGATCCACGTCCCGGAGCCGTCGAACCGCCCGTCGGCGGGGAGCTTCCCGGTGCCGTCGATCTCCGTGGCCGGGCTGTCGCCGGTGAAGCGGGCCACGTACAGCGTGCCGTCGTCCAGCAGCGTCCGGTTGTGCCGGTCGAAGCCCGGGATGTAGCGCTTCCTGGAGACGAACTTGTAGACGTACTCGAACCGCGAGTCGTCGCCCATGTAGGCCACCACCCGGCCGTCGGCGGCCAGGGAGGTGGTGGCGCCCTCGTGGCACATCCGGCCCAGGGCGGTGCGCTTGATCGGGGTGGAGTCGGGGTCGAACGGGTCGATCTCCACGATCCAGCCGGTGCGGTTGATCTCGTTGGGGTGCTTGGCCAGGTCGAAGCGCTCCTCGACCCGGTCGAAACGGCGGTTCCCGCTCGGGATCGCGCTGGTGGTGTTCACCGCGTACCGGGCCAGGAAGGGCTTCTGGGCCTCGGGCACGGCGGTGCCGTTGACGAAGTACTGGTTGAAGTTCTCCTCGCCGCTGAGCACCGTGCCCCACGGCGTGGTGCCGCCCGCGCAGTTGTTCAGCATGCCGACCGGCCTGGTGCCCGCCGGGTCGGCGGCGGTCTTGAGCAGGTCGCTGCCCGCCGCCGGGCCGGTGAACCTCATGGGGGTGTGCACGGTGATGCGGCGGTTGTAGCGGCGGGACCCCCGGGTGACCAGCTTCCACTGGCCGGAGGAGCCCACCCGCTCGATCTCGACCACCGAGCCGCCGTGGGCGGCCATCCCGATCCTGATCTGCTCCTCGGTCGCGGCGGTGCCGTCGGTGTAGCCGCGGAACATCAGGTTCTCGTCGGTGTACTCGTGGTTGACCCAGAGCAGGCCGCGCCGCTGTCCCAGCGGGAAGAGCGTCACGTAGTCGCAGTTGTAGCCGAACTGGGCGGCCTGGGCCTCGGCCGTCTGGTTCTCGAAGTCGAACGCGGGGGCACCGGGCAGCACCGGGTCCCCCCAGCGCACCACGGGCGCCGACAGGTACCCCGGCGGGACGGTCACCCTGTCCTCGGTGTTGGGTGGGACGGCGGTGAAGCGCAGGCCGTTCCGGCCGCCGTGTCCCTGCCCGTGGCCGTGGCCGCGACCGCGCTCCAGGGCGTCCACGTCCGGGTCGGCGACGGCGGGAGCGGACATGCCGGCCCCCACCCCGGCGACCAGCGCGCCCAGGGCACCGGCGCGCAGCATGCCCCGGCGGCTCACGGCCTCGGCGACCACGTCGCCGAAGTAGGTGTTGTCACTGGTGTTCACCACGTCATGGGCGCACTGGTCACCGCAGCGGAACCGGCAGGTGAGCGCGCTACGCCCACCCTTGTGCGGGCTCATGAGCAAGGGGAGCAGTCTGCGCGGCGCCGTGTTCGCCACAGGGTCCTCCAAAGGGGGCGAGGTCTTTCGGCCGGGACGCTACGCGGGCCGGCCGAACCCGGGGTGAACGACGTTCACCCGGACGATGAACCGTTCACGGAAACGGCTGCTCAGAAGGGATCGTGCACCCGCCCTGCGGGCCCTCCGGTCCGTACCGGCCGCTCCCCGCGGGCATCATGGTGGACGTGCCACCTCACAAGCCCGACGCCGCCAAGGTACGCGCCGCCCTCGACGCCCAGCTGAGCGCTCTCGACGAGCCGCCCTACGACGGTCCCGGAGGGCTCGCCGCCCTGCTGGGAGCCTGCGTGAGCGTGGTGTCGCGGGCCTTCGAGCGGCAGGTCCGGCCCGAACGGGAGATCACCCGCTTCGCCGTACGCCACCTGCTGGACGAGCTGGCGACGGCCGCCCCCGGCCGGACCGTCGAGGTCCGGGTCCCGCCCTACGCGGCGGTGCAGTGCGTGGAGGGGCCCCGGCACACCCGCGGCACCCCGCCCAACGTGGTGGAGACCGACGCGCGCACCTGGCTGGACCTCGCCACCGGCCGCATGACCTGGGCGGAGGCGATGGCGGCCGGCAGGGTGGCGGCCAGCGGGGCCCGGGCCGACCTGTCGGACCACCTGCCGCTGCGCTGACCGTTCCGCCCCGGCGGGGCCGTGCCCCTGCGGGCGTGCCCGCGCGGGTGGACCGGCGCGGGCCGTAGGGTACGGACCCACCGGATCGGACGGACAGGACCGCACCGGGCCCGCCCTGGACGGGCGGGCCCCTGCGGGGTCACGGCGCGGGTCGTACCTGGACGCCGAACTTCTCCTCGATGCAGCGCTGCTGGAGCTCCTGGGGCAGGTTCACGCAGTCGCCGACCTTGTTGTAGAGCCAGCTCACCAGGACCGCGGCGAGCACCAGGGTGAGGATGCTCAGCACGATGCCCACCCAGGCCCGGCCGGGGTTGGACCGCTTGACCAGCGCGACGATGCCCAGGATCAGGCCGACGATCGCCACCAGCACGCCCAGGCCGCAGACGACCAGCAGCAGCAGGGACACGATCCCCAGGACGAGAGCGGCGGTGCCGAGCCCCCCGCCCGGTCTGCGCCTATCCCCGGGATGCTCCGGATAGGGCTGGCCCGGGTAGCCGGGTGCCGACGGGTAGGCCGCGCCGCCCTGGGCCTGCGGGTAGGGGCCGGCCCCCGAGGGCGCCTGCGCGCCGGGCTGGGCGTAGGACTGCCCGGCCTGCTGTCCCTCGTATCCCGGCTGCCCGCCGTAGCCGGGCTGCCCCGTGTATCCCTGACCCTCCTGTCCTGGCTGCCCGCCGTAGCCGGGCTGTCCCGCATATCCCTGCCGGCCTTCGTGTCCCGGTTGCTCGCCGTATCCCTGCCGGTCGCCCTGACCCGGCTGCCCGCCGTAGCCGGGCTGTCCGCCGGGTCCGGTCTGTTCCCCCTGTCCCTGGTACTCCGGCTGCCCGCCGTAACCGGGCCGGTCCGCCTGCCCCGGCTGCTCCCACCGGCCGGACTGCTCGGGCTGCTCGGGCCGTCCGGAGCCGGAGCCCGAGGCCGCCTGGAAGCCACCCGCGGGCTCCTGCGGCGAGGACGCCCGCCCCTGCCACCCCTGCTGCTCCTGTCCCTGCTGCCCGCCGTACCCGGGCTGCTCGGGCCGCTGGGACGAACCGGACGGACCGGACGGGCCGGTCGACGTCGGCGGGTCGTACCGCGAGGGCGTGGTGGGAGCGACGGGTGACCCCGAAGGGCCGGTCGCGCCCGGGGTCTGCGAGGTGCTCTCCCAGCCCGGGTAGGCGGACGGCGTGCCGCCCGGGACCGGACGGGAGGACTCCCCGTAGGGATCGTCCTGGGAGGGGAGCGGCGAGGTGGGCGGGTCGTCGGGGTCGAAGGCGCTCGACCCGCCGGGAGCGGAACTCCCGCGGACGGCGTCCCCTGCACCTCTCGGGTCCCCTGCACCTCTCGGGTCCCCGGCATCTCTGGGGTCTCCGGCGCTTCCGGGACCTCCGACGTCTCCGGCGTTCCCGGGACCGGAAGCGGCTCCGCCGGAGGGCTCCTCCGCACCGGACCCTTCCTGCTCGGGACGCCGCTCACGGGGCTCGCGCCGCGGATCGGGCTGGTTCGGGTCCACAGGTGTTGTCACGTCTCTTCTCCCGACGCTCGGACATGGCCGGATACCCCAGAATCCCCCTCTCCTTCCCCGCGAAACAGGCTGACACGGCAAAACGCCGATGACCCTTCGGTCAGGGTGCGGCATGTCGCGGAACGGACCCGGGGGTGCGAGCAGGGAGGAAGCCGACCTAGAATGAAGCATGTGCTGAAGGGCGACGGCCATCTGAGCCATGACCTTGACCCCCACGACCTGCCTCCGAAGGACGCATGTGGCGTCTTCGGGGTCTGGGCCCCTGGGGAAGAAGTCTCCAAACTCACCTACTACGGGCTGTACGCGTTGCAGCACCGCGGCCAGGAGTCCGCGGGCATCGCGGTCAGTGAAGGCAGCAGAATCCTCGTCTACAAGGACATGGGCCTGGTGGCCCAGGTCTTCGACGAGTCCGTGCTCGGAACCCTCCGCGGCCACCTGGCGATCGGCCACTGCCGCTACTCGACCACCGGGTCCAGTGTCTGGGAGAACGCGCAGCCCACGCTGAGCTCGACCGACGGCGGCGGGCTCGCGCTCGCCCACAACGGCAACCTGATCAACACCCCGGAGCTGGCCCGGCGCCTGGCACCGGGCTCCACCCGGGCGACCACCGACACCGAGGTGCTGGCGGCGCTGCTGGCCCAGGACCGCGGCCGGTCCGTCGACGACGCGGCCGCGCAGCTCCTCCCGCAGGTCAGGGGCGCCTACTCGCTCGTCTTCATGGACGAGAAGACGCTGTACGCGGCCCGTGACCCGCAGGGCGTGCGCCCGCTGGTCCTCGGACGCCTGGAGCGCGGCTGGGCGGTCGCCTCGGAGACCGCGGCCCTGGACATCGTGGGCGCCACGTTCGTCCGCGAGATCGAGCCGGGCGAGCTGATCACCATCGACGAGCGCGGGGTGCGTTCGCGCAGGTTCGCCCTGTCCGAGCCCAAGGGCTGCCTGTTCGAGTACGTCTACCTGGCCCGTCCGGACACCACGATCGCCGGGCGCGGCGTGCAGAGCACCCGCGTCGAGGTCGGCCGGGTGCTGGCCCGCGAGCACCCGGTCGAGGCCGACCTGGTCATCCCCACGCCCGAGTCGGGCACCCCCGCCGCCGTCGGCTACGCCGAGGCGAGCGGGATCCCGTACGGTCAGGGGCTCGTCAAGAACTCCTACGTGGGCCGGACCTTCATCCAGCCGTCCCAGACGATCCGCCAGCTGGGCATCCGCCTGAAGCTCAACCCGCTGAGGGAGGTCGTCGCGGGCAAGCGCCTGGTGGTCGTGGACGACTCCATCGTGCGGGGCAACACGCAGCGGGCGATCGTCAAGATGCTCCGCGAGGCGGGTGCCGTCGAGGTCCACGTCCGGATCTCCTCCCCGCCGGTCAGCTGGCCCTGCTTCTACGGCATCGACTTCGCCACCCGGGCCGAGCTGATCGCCGGCTCGCTCGGCGTGGAGGAGATCCGCGCCTCGCTGGGCGCCGACTCGCTGGGCTACATCTCCCTGGAGGGCCTGACCGCGGCCACCACGATCCCGGCCGACCGGCTCTGCCGCGCCTGCTTCGACGGGAACTACCCGATCCCCATCGACCAGGACAACGTGGGCAAGTTCGTGCTGGAGGCCAAGCTGTGAGCCGCGCCCGGGCCCGGAAGGGCCGGGCCGCCCGCCCGAGGAGAGACGCCCGATGACCAGTTACGCGACCGCCGGGGTGGACATCGAGGCGGGCGAGCGCGCCGTCGAGCTGATGAAGGAGAAGGTCGCGCGGTCGCGCCGGCCCGAGGTGGTGGACGACCCCAGCGGCTTCGCCGGTCTCTTCGACGCCTCGGCCCTGCTGTCGTACCGGCGCCCGCTGCTGACCAGCTCCACCGACGGCGTCGGCACCAAGGTCATGCTGGCCCAGCGGCTGGACAAGCACGACACGATCGGGATCGACCTGGTCGGCATGGTCGTCGACGACCTGGTGGTCTGCGGCGCCGAGCCGCTCTTCATGACCGACTACATCGCCTGCGGCAAGGTCGTGCCCGAGCGGATCGCCGAGATCGTCGGCGGTGTCGCCGAGGGCTGCCGGCTGGCCGGCTGCGCGCTGATCGGCGGCGAGACGGCCGAGCACCCCGGTGCCATGGGCGCCGACGAGTACGACCTCGCGGGGGCCGCCACCGGCGTGGTGGAGGCCGACGCGATGCTCGGCGGGCACAGGGTCCGCGAGGGCGACGTGGTCCTCGCCCTGGCCTCCTCGGGCGTGCACTCCAACGGCTACTCGCTGGTCCGGCACATCATCGCGAGCGCCGGCCTCTCGCTGGAGGCCGAGGTGCCCGAGCTGGGCAGGACGCTGGGCGAGGAGCTGCTGGAGCCGACCAGGATCTACTCGCTCGACTGCCTGGAGCTGGCCCGCACGGTCGAGGTGCACGCGTACGCGCACATCACCGGCGGCGGCCTGGCGGGCAACCTGTCCCGTTCGCTGCCGTCCGGGCTGGACGCGGTCCTGGACCGCTCGTCCTGGACGCCCCCGGCCGTCTTCGAGGTGCTCGCCGGGCACGGCGGGGTGGACCGGGACGACATGGACCGGACGTTCAACCTGGGCGTGGGCATGGCGGCGATCGTCCCCGCGGAGGCCGTGGACGCGGCCCTGGCGCTGCTGGGCGGGCGGGACCTGCCGGCCTGGGTGCTGGGCGAGGTCGTGCCGGGCACCGGCCGGGCGCGCTTCAGCTGATCCCGGAGCGGTCCCCGAGCGGCCTCGGAGCGCTCCCGGAGCGGCGATCCGGGAGTGCCCGGGGACGGCGAAAGGCGCTCCGGGTGACCCGGAGCGCCTTCTGTCACCGATCACGGACCGCCGGACGAGAAGAACACCCGGCGGCCGTTCACCGCCGGGTGTCCCGCATCACCGCTGATCTGGAAGCCGCCTAGCGGCGGCCGGAGGGCCCGTCGTCGCGGTCGTCACCGGCGCCGAAGTCCTCGGCGTAGTCGGCGTACCGCTCCGCCAGCTCGTCGTAGGCGTCGTTGGAGTCGTCGTCGTGGTTGGAGTCGTCTCTGACTCCGAGCTCGTCGCGAAGACGCTCAAGATCAGTGCCACCGCTGTTGTACTTCAGCTGGCGAGCAACCTTGACCTGCTTGGCCTTTGCTCGGCCGCGCCCCATTGGCTCGACCCCCTCGTGTGGGGTCGTGCCCGACCCCTCGTCGCTAACGCACCACGCGCTGACGCACCTGACTTGAGCGTCAGCTCTCGTTCGCCTACAACCGTACCCGTTTTACGCCCGGCTCGGTACGCCGTATGGGCGTGTGGGGCTAGTGGCCTAGCCAAATGCCCCTGATTCGCCCGACTTCCGACATTCTGCGCTCGGCTAGCCTATCGGCTGCGACGGCCGGAGGTACGCCATCCTCCGCCGCGCTGGAGAAGATCTTGAGAGTCGTGTCGTAGATCTGGGTGGCCTTTGCCCGCGCCCGGTCCATGTTGAATCCCTCGATCTCGTCGGCGACCTGGATGACCCCGCCGGCGTTGACCACGTAGTCGGGCGCGTAGAGGATCCCGCGGTCGGCGAGCTGCTTCTCCACGCCGGGGTGACCGAGCTGGTTGTTGGCCCCGCCGCAGACGACCGTGGCGCTCAGCCGGGCCACGGTGTCGTCGTCCAGCGCCCCGCCGAGAGCGCACGGCGCGTAGACGTCGAGGGCCGACGCGGTCAGCTCCAGCCGGTCGGCGACCACCCGCACCTGCGGGTGGCGCCCGACGAGCCGCTCCACGGCCCGCTCGCTCACGTCGCAGACCACGACCTCGGCCCCGTCCTCGACCAGGTGGTCGACCAGGCGGTGGCCCACCTTGCCCACCCCCTCCACGCCGACCCGGCGGCCGCGCAGCGACGGGCTGCCCCAGGAGTGCTCGGCCGCGGCGCGCATGCCCTGGAACACGCCGTAGGCGGTCAGGATCGACGAGTCGCCCGCGCCGCCGTGGGCCAGCGTGCGGCCGGTCACGTAGGAGCTCTCGCGGGCCACGACGTCCATGTCCTCGCTGTAGGTGCCGACGTCGCACGCGGTGAAGTAGCGGCCCCCCAGCGACTGGACGAAGCGGCCGTAGGCCCGCAGCAGCGCCTCGCTCTTGTCCGCCGCCGGGTCCCCGATGATCACGGCTTTGCCGCCGCCCAGGTCGAGCCCGGCGAGGGCGTTCTTGTAGGCCATCGCCCGCGAGAGGTTGAGCACGTCCGCCAGCGCGGCCTGCTCGCTCTCGTACGGGTAGAACCTGGTGCCGCCCAGGGCCGGGCCGAGGGCGGTGTTGTGGATGGCGATGATCGCGCGCAGGCCGCTGCGCTCATCGGAGCAGAAGACGACCTGCTCGTGTCTGGTCTGGCCGGTTACCGAGCCCGCGTCCTTGTGGGACAGCCCGAAGACGTCGGTCACTGTGGTGACTCCCAGTCGTTCGTTACCACCGCACCGTCGCGGCGGAGATCACCCTCAGCGTAACCACCCTCCGGCCTGGGGACGATTCCCGCACCGGCCCGTCTCAGTGTCCGAGACGGCACCCGCCCGGGGCCTCCGGCTACGGACAACGACCCGCGCTTCGTGACACGATGCGGTCGTGCTGCCCTACGCCGCTTACCTCCGCGTCTACGAACCGCTGGCCGCGTTCGCCCCGGCGGAGCGCGCCTCCTGGGCCGCCTACGCCGAGGCGACCGACCGGCCGCGCCGGGCCGGCGCCCTGCACGCCGAGCACGGCGAGGCGGTGCGCCGCCTCCTCGGGGTGCCCCCGGCACCGGCGCCCGCCCAGGAGAGCCCCAACGCCTATCTGAGGCGCGTGGAGGACGTCCTGTACGTCTGCCCCTGGCAGAGCAGGCTGCGGTCCTGGCTGGCCTTCTCGCGCTTCCGCGGCGCGACCCCGCCCAAGCTGATGGAGCGGTTCGTCCCGGCCGCGGTGGCCGCGCAGACGGCCGACGACTTCGACCGGTTCAAGCGCCGCACCGACTCGGCCGCGCTGCGCACCCACATCCGCGGCTCCACCTGGCACGTTCCGACCTCGTGGTTCGTCCCCTTCGACGGCAACGAGCGCTGGCTGGTCATCGACGGGCCCGGGGACCAGCAGGGCCAGGAGGGCACCACCACCACGCGCAACCTGATCTACGTCACGTCCATGGCCCACGCCCGGCGCCGGAGCGCCCGCGCCCTGCAGATCATCAGGAGGCAGGTGGGCGAGGTCCCGGTCACCGGCGAGGTGGAGGACGTGGCGCGCTGGCTGGAGGAGTTCCACCCCCACTCGCTGGTCGAGCTCGACTACGGGGGCATCGTCAACCTGATGGACGACGAGACGCTCCAGGCCGACGAGTCGGTGGCGGAGCTCGCCGCGGCGCTGACGGGTCTGGAAAAAGGCGAGGAAGAACTGGCGTTCGCCATGTATCAGCGCGTCATTCTCCGCTGGAGATCAATACAACTTCTCGAATCAGCAAACTGAGTCGCAAATCCACCCTTCGACCTGCGTAAGTAGATCCGTCGATGACCGGGGATGCACCTACGAACTGAGTAGTTTGCCGTTTTCACTGCGATACCACGAAACGTGTCGCTAGAATCACCGAGCGTGACCACAACAGGTGTACAAGAGAGATGAGTCGCTCAAAGGCTCGCCAATCGCTCTACGTGGCTGTATGGTCACATCGGGTGATGCCGCATATGGCCCAAACAGCCGCACGCATGGGCCATAGGCGGACATCCGTGACAAGCGTCAAGTCGCAGGATCGCTGTCGCCGGTCCACATGGAGGAGAGGCCGCACAAATGTCAGCTCGTACACCCGAGGCAGAGCCGCTGCTCACCCCGGCGGAGGTCGCAACCATGTTCCGGGTCGATCCCAAGACCGTGACCCGGTGGGCGAAGGCGGGCAAGTTGACGTCCATCCGCACCCTGGGTGGGCACCGCCGGTACCGGGAGACCGAGGTTCGCGCGCTGCTGGCGGGGATTCCGCAACAGCGCTCAGAGTAAGACGGGGGCCGTTACCGACCTAGGGGGATTGGTGCGCGCTCACCACGTGAGCGCGCAGGCCACAGATTCGTGGGGAGCGGCGCCGCCCGCCCGGCGCCGCCCCGGCACGCGTTCCGCGAAGAACACGCGCTCACGCCCGACGGTCCTCACACCGTGACGGGCACCCGTCCCAGGGGGGACGGGCCGACGCGAGCGGGACGGGACCGCGGCGAGGCCACAGGGCGGAACCGCGGGGCGAGACCGGACGGGACGCGTCCGGGACGGGACCGGAGGGCGATCGCGCGCGCCGGGGATCAGCCGGATCCGGCCGGCCGGTCCGCCTCCAGATCGGCCAGCAGCCGGGCGACCTGGGCGTCGTGCCGTGCCGCCGCCCCGAGCAGCGCCACCATCTGGTCGATCAGCAGACGCTCCAGCCCGGGCCGCCCGACGTCGCGGTGCTCCAGCCAGTCCAGGCCCGCGGTCTCGACCGAGGCGATCCACGAGCGCAGCGTGATGCGCAGCACCGGCCCCGGCTCGTCGACCCGCATCTGCTTCATGATCAGACGGAACAGCCGCTGCCGGACGGAGTCGACGATCTCGCCGATCTCACCGCTGCGGTTGGCGGGGCCGCCCCGCAGCAGCGCGGCGAACCCCGCGGCGTGCTCCTCGACGAAGTCGAAGTAACGGGTCAGGCCCTCCGCCATCTCCTCCAGCGGGCGCCCGTCCTGGTGCGGCCGCAGCCGCGCCTCCAGCTGGGCCGCGGCGCTCTTCAGCGCGGCGACGTACAGCTCCTGCTTGCCGCCGAAGTAGTGGTAGACCAGGGCCCGTGACGCGCCCGCCGCAAAGGCCACGTCGTCGATCGACACGTCCTCGGCGTCATGCCGGCTGAACAGCTCCAGGGCCGCCATCATGAGTTCCTCACGACGCCGGTCCACGCTGAGCCTGCGCCGTGCCGGTCGCGCGCCGCCCGCCGCAGGTCTCGCCTGCTCGGCGGCTCCGGATGTCGAACCCACACCGTGCACACTAGCGGAGCCGACACGCGCGGCGGTGAGGTCAAGATCGGAGTTCCCTCGCGCCGAGGCCGTACCCCATTCGGAACTCGATCGTTTTGAGTGACAGGTGCCCATCCACCATCCCGGGGGAGAGCCATGTCAGGACCGCCGGTCAACACCACCGTCACCCGAGCCCGCGAGTTCACCGCGCCCGTCTTGTCCGACGGGGGCGGGGGACCACGCCCCAGACCCACGATCCGCAACGTGGCAGAACGAGCCGGTGTCTCCAAATCACTGGTCTCGCTCGTGCTGCGCGGCTCGCCGCACGTCAGCGAGCACCGCCGCCAGGCCGTGCTCCAGGCCGCCAGAGACCTCGGCTACCGGCCCAACGCGGTCGCGCGCAGCCTGGTCGAGGGCCGTACCCACCTGGTCGGGGCCCTCGTCGCCGACCTGCACAACCCCTTCTACGCCGAGTTCCTGGACGGCCTGCAGGAGAGCCTGCACGGCGACGGGCTGAGGCTCCTCATCGGCAACAGCCAGTGGGACCCCGCCTTCGAGGACGAGGCGGTCGAGGCCTTCCTCGAACTGCGCGTCGACGGGCTCGTCCTGCTCGGCATCGCGCCCACCAGCGGCACGCTCGTCGAGGCCACCGGCTACACGCCCACGGTCGTGGTGGGCGAGCGCGACATCGACCTCGGCGGCGTGGACATCGTCGTCGACGACGACCAGCTCGGTGCCCGCCTGGCCGTCGACCACCTGGTGGAGCTCGGCCACCGCAGGATCGCCCACATCGAGGCGACCGGCATCTCCTGCGGGCGTTTTCGCTGCGAGGGCTACCTGGTCGCGATGCGCAGGCACTCCCTGGCCCCGTACATCATGGTCGAGGAGGGCGAGCCCAGCGAGGAGGGCGGCGCGCGCGCGGCCCACAGCCTGCTCACCCGCGACCCCCGGCCCACCGCGATCTTCGCCGCCAACGACCTGGTGGCCATGGGCGTCCTGTCCGCCGCCGCCGAGCTGGGACTGCGCGTCCCCGAGGACCTGTCCGTGGTCGGGTACGACAACATCCGCCGCGCCGGGACCCAGCCGGTCGCGCTGACCACCGTGGACCAGCCACGCCGTGCCATGGGGCGTTCCGCCGCCGCCCTGCTGCACGACCGGATCGGCGACCCCGGCAAGGCCTCGCGCCTGCGTCAGGTCGCCCCCGAGCTGGTCGTACGGCGCAGCACGAGCCCCACGCCGGGGTAAACGGCCTGCCTGGAGCGTTACAGGACGCCCAGGCAGGCTCCATGACCTCCTCAAATCCGGGTCAACATCCCGGACCACGGCGCGCCGCCGGTGTTGACTCCGAGCGAGACGAGGGGGGTAACAATGCGTGATCCGGAACTGGTGTCATGCGCCCAGCGGGCGGCCGCCGAGCTCGAACGGGCGTGGGCCCACTGGCGGGCCACCCGGGGCCGCGGCGGGGACGCGGGGGTCGAGTCCGTGGCCAGCTACGTGGCCCATTCGATCGACCACCCATGGGGGCGTCCCCGCGTGGTCCTCGGCCTGGACGCCGAGGACGCCAGGGAGCTGGCCTCGCTCCTGCAGAAGCAGGAGGTCGGCGAGCACGCCTGGTGACGGACGGAAGGGTCCATATCGCGACAACGGCTGAGCCACGCCGCCAAGCCACGTAAGTTGGGTGGTCGACGACCTACCTTGGGGGCGATGAGCGTGACCGGCAGAGCACTCGCGACGACCCTTGTCCTGTGCGGCCTGGGCGCGGCCGCCTGCGGCGGCACGGGCGACACCGGCGGCGTCGGCGGCGCTGACCTCGCGCGGGAACGCGGACCGGTCCCGGCGGCCGACGCGGGCTCCGGCCCGGCGACCGGGACCTCCCCCGCCGACGATGCGGACGGTGCGGACGCCCCGACGGGCGACGACGCGGCGGACGGCACGGCCGACCCCACGACCGGCACGGCGAGCGATCCCGCGGTGAGCCCGGCGAGCCGGACCGCCGGCTCCAGGCCGCTCACCGGCAAGGTCGTGGTCGTCGACCCCGGGCACAACGGGCAGAACTACCGCCACCCCGCGGAGATCAACAAGAAGGTCAACGTGCTGACCCAGTGGAAGGCGTGCGACACCACGGGCACCGCCACCGCGAACGGCTACAGCGAGGCGGCCTTCACCTGGGACGTCTCCCAGCGTCTGACCGCGATCCTCAAGAGCCGCGGCGCGACGGTCAAGCTGACCCGCGCGAACAACTCCGGTGTCGGCCCGTGCATCACCCAGCGGGCCGCGATCGGCAACCGGGCCCGGGCGGACGCGGCGATCTCGGTCCACGCCGACGGGTCGGGCACCGCGAACCACGGCTTCCACGTGATCATGCCGAGGAAGATCGGCGGGCCGGTGGACCCGGTGGTCGGGGCCTCCAAGCGGCTCGGCCTGAGCGTGCGGGACGCCTTCCGGCGCGGCACCGGCCTGGCGTACTCGACCTACATCGGCCGGCAGGCCCTGGACTACCGCAACGACCTCGGCGGCCTGAACCTCTCCACGGTCCCCAAGATCTTCATCGAGTGCGGCAACATGAAGAACCCCGCCGAGGCCGCCAAGTTCCAGCGGGCGGCGTTCCGGCAGAGGGTCGCGCTCTCCCTGGCGGACGGGCTCCAGGCGTACCTGAGGTAGCGGCTCGCCGGCGCTCGCGCGGGGCGGCCCGGACTGCCCGGACGGCTCGCGCGCGTCGGGTCGCCGGCCGGTTCACCCGGAGCGGCCCGGACGGCTCGCCGGGGGACGGGGCGTCGCGGACGTGCGGACGCGCGGGCCGTGGGGCCGCCGAGGCCGGTGGGGCGTGCCGGGAATGGCGGGGCGTGGAGTGACTTGACATGATCTGACCATGACCGATCTCCTGCCGCTCCCCTCGGCCGTCACGGCCGCCGACGCCCGCGTGGACCTTCCCCTCGGGCTCACGGTCTCCGGCCCCGCCGAACCGGTCGCCGCGCTCCGGCTCGCGCTGGCGGTGCTCGACCCGGTTCCCGGCGAGGCGCGTTCCGGGGAGGCGCGTTCCGGCGAGGCGGGGACGATCACGGTGGAGACGGACCCGGCGCTCGGGCGTGAGGCGTACACGATGGAGGTGGCGGCCGGCGGGGTGCGGATCACGGCCGGGGACCGGGCGGGGGCCTTCTACGCGGGCCAGACGCTGCGGCAGCTGCTCCCCGACGCGGCGTTCCGCGCGGCGGCCGGCGGCCCCGGTGGTCCCGGCGGCCCCGGTGGTCCCGGTGGCGCGGGAGGCCCTGGGGGTGCGGTCTGGAGCGTGCCGGCGTGCCGGGTGCGGGACGCGCCCCGGTTCTCCTGGCGGGGGGTGCACCTGGACGTGGCGCGGCACTTCCTGCCCCGGCGCGAGGTGCTCAGGATGATCGACCTGATGGCGGCGCACAAGCTGAACCGCCTGCACCTGCACCTGGTCGACGACCAGGGTTGGCGGGTGGAAAGCCGGGCGCACCCGCGGCTGCACGAGGTGGGCTCGCACCGGCCGCGCACGGTCGTGGGCCACCACCGGGAGGCGCCCGCCTTCGACGACGTCCCGCACGGCGGGTTCTACACGCTGGACGACCTGGCCGAGATCGGCGCCTACGCGCGGGCGCGGGCCGTGACGGTGGTTCCCGAGATCGACGTGCCGGGGCACGCCTCGGCGATCCTCGCGGCCTACCCCGAGCTGGACGCCCGCGCCACCGGCGGGCGCCGCCCCGAGCCCCACCGGGTGCTGGAGCGCTGGGGCATCTCCCCCGCGATCCTGTCCCCCCTGCCGGAGACCGTCGCCTTCCTGACCGACGTGTTCGACGAGATCCTCGGGGCGCTGGGCGAGACCCCGTACGTCCACGTCGGCGGGGACGAGTGCGTGCTCGACGACTGGGCCGCCTCCCCCGAGATCGTCGCCTACCAGGCGGAGCTCGGGCTGGGGAGCCCGGCCGAGCTGCACGCCTGGTTCCTGCGGCGGCTGGCGGACGTGCTGGCCGAGCGCGGCAGCCGGGCGGTGGTGTGGGACGAGGCGTTCGTCAGCGGCATGCTCAGGCCCGACACGATCGTGATGCCCTGGCGGGGGCCCGGCGTGGCCAGGCGTGCCGCCGCGGCCGGGCACGACGTGGTGCAGACCCCGGTGTTCCCGCTCTACTTCGACTACGCCGAGGAGTCCTCCGAGCGCGAGCCGATCGCCATCGGCGACGCGATCACCGTGGCGGACGTGGCGGCCTACCGGCCCGCTCCCGGGGAGTGGACCCCGGCCGAGCGCGAGCGCGTGCTCGGCGCGCAGTTCCAGCTCTGGAGCGAGCGGCTGCCCGACGCGCGCGCGGTGGACTACCGGGCCTGGCCCCGGGGGTGCGCGCTGGCCGAGGTGGCCTGGTCGGGGGGTGCCGGGGACGGTTTCGACTCCCGGCTCCGGGCCCACCTGGGCCGCCTCGACGCGCTCGGCGTGGAGTACCGGCCGCAGGACGGCCCGCGTCCCTGGCAGACCGGCGGGGCGGGCCCCCGGCGCCATCGCCCGGGGGTCGTCCGCGTGGACGAGGCCATGAGGCACCTGGAGGAGATGACCCACGAGGCCGACTCCACCCGTCCCAGCGTCTGAGGCCCGGCCCGCCGCCCGTCCCTCCCGCCTGTCCCTTCCGCCCGGACGGGACGGGTCAGGCGGAGGCCACCTGGTAGCCGGCCTCCTCGATGGCGGCGCGGACGGCCGCGTCCTCAGGCGCGTCGCCCGAGACCTCGACCCGGCCGGTCTCCAGATCGACCTCGACACCGGTGACGCCGGCGACCTCGCCGACCTCCTCCTTGACCGAGCTCACGCAGTGGCCGCAGGTCATGCCGGTGACGGTGTACGTGGTCACGCTCATCGTTCCTCCAATGTCCTGAGATTACCCTCCCAGGGTATATGCCCGGCCGCGACGGCGCTCGGGCGGATCGAGGCGATCGGCGGGAGGGACGGAGCGGGACGGTCGCGGGGCCGTACCGGAACGTTGCAGAAGGGCCGGCCCGGCCGGAAAGGGCGGTCAGGCGCAGGGACGGCGGGGACGGCCCGCCCTCGGGCGGGCCGTCCGTGGCGGAAGGGGACGTCAGGCCGCGGTGCGGCCGATGATCTCGCGCAGGTCGCTCACGCCCTGGCGGCGGAGCCTGCGGGCGAGCCCGCGGTGGATCCGGTACGCCCACAGCGGCCCCTCGTAGACCAGGGCGCTGTATCCCTGGACCAGGGTGGCCCCGGCGAGCAGGCGCTCCCAGACGTCGTCCGCGTCCTCGACCCCGCCGACGGAGACGAGCACCAGGCGGTCGCCCACCCGGGCGCGCAGCCTGCGCAGCACCTCCAGGGACCGCGCCTTCAGGGGGCGGCCGGACAGACCGCCGCTCTCCCGCACGGCGTCACGGCCAGCGGGCCGCTCCGGGGCGGTCAGCGCCTCCCGGTCGACCGTGGTGTTGGTGGCGATGATGCCGTCGAGCCCGATCTCCAGCGCCAGGTCGGCGACCGCGTCCACGTCGGCGTCCGCCAGGTCCGGGGCGATCTTGACCAGCAGCGGGGTGCGCTTGGGGGTGGCGTCGGCCACCTTCTTCACCGCCCGCAGGAGCGGTTCCAGCAGCTCCACGGCCTGCAGGTCGCGCAGCCCCGGCGTGTTGGGCGAGCTGACGTTGACGACCAGGTAGTCGGCCAGCGGGGCCAGGGCCGTGGCGCTGGCCACGTAGTCCTCGACGGCCCCGGACTCGGGGACGACCTTGGTCTTGCCGATGTTGACACCGACGATCGCCGGGACGCCCCGGGACCTGCGCAACCGGCGGGCCGCGGCGCTCGCGCCGTCGTTGTTGAAGCCCATCCGGTTGATGATCGCCCGGTTGCCGGCGAGGCGGAACAGCCGGGGCCGGGCGTTGCCGGGCTGGGCGTGGGCGGTGATCGTGCCCACCTCGACGTGGCCGAACCCGAGCGCGGACATGGCCTCCACGCAGCCGGCGTCCTTGTCGAAGCCCGCGGCCAGGCCGAACGGCCCGGGAAAGTGCACGCCGAAGGCCCGCACGCGCAGCGCGGGGTCGCGCGGCGCGAGGCGGCGGTGGACCAGCCGCCTGACCACGGGCGTCACGGAGAGGAGACGGAGCGCGCGGACCGTCAGACGGTGCACGTCCTCCGGGTCGAGGCGGCTGAGGACCTGCGAGAAGACGAATCGATACATCACCGATCAGGTTAGTGCCCCGGCGAGGTGCAGGTCGCGCCGGCCACCTCTCCCGGGTACCTGATCACCAGGTGGGACGCGAAGCCGAGCAGTCCGAGCAGCCTCAGCACCGGCCTCGACGGGCGCAGGACGACCAGCTCCCGGCCCAGGCCGCGCAGGTGCTCGTCGGCGCCGAGCAGGGCCCTGGCGCCCGCGCAGTCGAGGAAGGACACGTGCGCCAGGTCGAGCTCGACGGTCGCCGCGCCGATCCCGCCGGGCTCACCGGACCCGCCGGGTCCGGTGAGCATCCGCCGCAGCTCCGCGCCCGCGGCCCGGTCGAGATCCCCGTAGACGGTGATCTCCACCCTGCCTCCGGGGACGTCGGGCGACGTGAGCAGGATCACCGCAGTTCGCCCGCTCCCTCTCCGAGCACCTCGGCCGCGAGGTCGGCGACGCGGCGCCGGCTGTCACGGGCCTGCTTGCGCAGGCCGGTGAACGCCTGGGTGGCGGTCAGGTCGTGCTTTCCCATCAGGTAACCGATCGCCCGCTCGATGATCACGCGGTAGTCGAGGGCGTACTGCAGCTGGTCGGCCAGGGCGCTCTTCTCCTCCGCGGCCATCGTGGCGGTGAGCAGCTGCTCGATCACGTCGGCGTAGCCGTAGAGGGCCTGGACGTCCGACTCGTCCCACTCGTAGAAGGTGGACTGGTAGACGTTCAGCGTGCCCACCGGCTCACCGCCCAGCCGCACCGGCACCCCGGCCACCGCCCGCACCTCCGGGTGCAGCCGGTCGGCCAGCTTCGGCCAGCGCGGATCGACGTGCACGTCACTGGAGGTCACCGCGCAGTTCTCCTGGTACGCCGAAACACAGGGCCCCTGCCCGAGATGCAGTTGCGCGCCCTCAAGACTGCGGCCACGGTCGTCGGTGGCCACCAGGTAGCGCAGGGCCCTGCCCTCCTCGGCGAACATCAGCCCGGCACCCGCGTATCCGAACAGCGAGTTCACCACGTCCACGGCCCGCTCCAGCTGATGGACTATGCCTGTGGCGGGTGCGGTCGCCTGAAGGCTCCTCAAGCTCGCGACCAGCGCTTCCGGATCAATATGAGTCATCTGCGGGGCGCCTTTCAGCGTCGAGCCGGTTACTTGACATGCACACTACGACTTCCCGAAAATGGGACTTTCATGGATCGCGACCGGAAGGTCCCTGTCGGGCCCGTCGGGTCGCCCGCCGATCCGCGCCGGCGCCACAGGCCGCTCACGGCCGATCCGATCAGGGATATCCGGAGCGCCGATCGGCCGCTCCCCCGCCCCTCGGCACACCGGAGACACCGAGGACGCCGAGGACACCGAGGACGCCGGAGCCCCCGGAGACGCCGGGGACATCCGGAACACCGACACCGACACCGAGGGCACGGCACGTCGCCGAGGGCGTGGCGCGAAGGCCCGCGAGGGCGCTCGACGCGCGCCGGGCGGGCTCGAAGAGGTCGGAGACCTGAGTCATGGGCGGGCTTCCTGCATGCCGAGGGAGCTCCGCGGACGCAGGGCGGAATGATCTGCGACCAGAGCCTAGTGCTGCCCGATGATTCCGGCCAAGCCGTTCCCCACCTTGGGTGACCGCCGTCGGCGAAGGACCCCGCGCGGGTGCCGGGTGACGGCCTCGCCGGGACGGGCCGCCCGCCGTCCGGCGTACCGTCCCGCGTACCGGAAGGATCGGGAGATCGGGAGATCCGGGAATCGGGAAAGCGGGGAAAGCGGGGAAGAGGTCCGGGCGGCGGTGTCCGATCGGGGCGGGGGTGCTCGTAGTACGGGTGAGCGGTCGCCCGCCGGGGGCGTTCCCGACGTACAGGAGACGATGCGAGATGCAGTACCTGATTTCCGTGATCAACGACTCGACCGACCTCGCCACCCCGGAGGAGGACGCCGCGATCGACGTGTTCAACGACCGGCTCCGGGCCGAGGGCCACTGGGTCTTCGCCGGTGGCCTCGGCGGGCCCGACACGGCCACGGTGATCGACAACCGCGGCGAGGAGGCGTTGTTCAGCGACGGGCCCTTCGTGGAGTCGAAGGAGTTCCTCGTCGGCTTCTGGATCATCGAGGCCCCCGACCTCGACGTGGCGCTCAGGCTGGCGTCCGAGGGGTCGAGGGCCTGCAACCGGAAGATCGAGGTGCGGCCGTTCCTGTGAGCGGGACCGACGTCCGGGACGCGATCACCCGGGCCCACCGCGAGGAGTGGGCCCGGGTGGTCGCCGCCCTGACCAGACGTTTCGGTGACCTCGACATCGCCGAGGAGGCGGCGGCCGAGGCGTTCTCGGCCGCCGTCGAGCGGTGGCCGGCCGACGGCGTTCCTCCCAACCCCGGCGCCTGGCTGACCATGACCGCCAACCGCAAGGCCATCGACCGGGTCCGGCGCGAGAGCAGGCGCGGCGGCAAGCACGAGGAGGCCCGGATGCTGTACGACGACGCCCCGCCCGAGCCGCTCGGCGTCATCGACGACGAGCGGCTCCGGCTGATCTTCACCTGCTGTCACCCGGCGCTGGCGACGGAGGCCCGGGTGGCGCTGACGCTGCGCATGGTCGCCGGTCTGACCGTGGCCGAGATCGCCCGCGCCTTCCTGGTGCAGGAGAGTGCCATGGGCCGGCGGATCACCCGCGCCAAGACCAAGATCAAGGTGGCCCGCATCCCCTATCGGGTGCCGTCCGGGCAGGACCTCCCCGCGCGCGTGTCCGGGGTGCTGGCCGTCCTCTACCTGGTCTTCAACGAGGGCTACCTGGCGACCGGCCCCGGCACCGACCCGGTGCGCCACGACCTGACCACCGAGGCGATCCGGCTCACCCGCATGATCCGTGCCCTCATGCCGGCCGACGGTGAGGTGGCCGGGCTGCTGGCGCTGATGCTGCTCACCGAGGCCCGCCGGGAGGCCCGGGTCTCGGGCGGCGGCGAGCTGGTCGCCCTCTCCGAGCAGGACCGCGGGGCCTGGGACGCGGCGCTGATCACCGAGGGCCACCGGCTGGTACGCGAGCGCCTGGCCGCCGCCGCCACCGGGGCGGTCCCGGGCCGGTACCAGATCCTCGCGGCGATCAACGCCGTGCACACCTCCGCCCGTGACGTACGCGACACCGACTGGTCGCAGATCGTCGCCCTCTACGACCGGCTCGTCCGCCTGGACCCCTCGCCGATCGTGGCGCTCAACCGGGCCATCGCGGTCGCCGAGCTCGACGGCCCGCAGGTGGCGCTGGCGGCCGTCGACCGTCTCGGGGACAGGCTGGCGGGCTACCACGCC
This sequence comes from Streptosporangium longisporum, assembly GCF_039534895.1. Taxonomy (NCBI): domain Bacteria; kingdom Bacillati; phylum Actinomycetota; class Actinomycetes; order Streptosporangiales; family Streptosporangiaceae; genus Streptosporangium; species Streptosporangium longisporum. The sequence continues at coordinate 563,996 of NZ_BAAAWD010000014.1, forward strand.
TACCACGTGACGCGCGCCGACCTGCTGCGCCGGCTGGGCCACGGCCTGCGGTCGCGCGCGGCCTACGACAGGGCCGTCGAGCTGGCGGGCAACACCGCCGAGATCGCCTACCTGACGCGCCGCCGCGACCAGCTGGGGCGGCCCCCGTCCGGCGGCGGCCGATGACCGGCCACGGACGAACCGGTCGCCGGGCCGTCACGGTACGGCCGTGCCCCCCGTCCACGCCGATCGGGAAGAGCGGCCGCGCCGTCTTGGCCGCCGCCCCCGCGCCGGGCCCGCACGCCGCCTCCAGCAGGTGGTCCCCGATCGCGAAGTCGATGGCGTGCGTGACCGGAACGCCGTTCTCGTCGAGCCGCTGGTAATTCCTCAGGTTGATGCCGAAGGCGAACTGACGGCCGCCGCCGGCATCGGAGAACGCGAAGGTCTGCATGCCGGGGATACTCCCGTCGTGTCCCCAGAACCTGCCGCACGGCAGGTCCAGGGGGAAGATCCCGAGACCGTAGTCGAACACGGCGCCCGAGAACGACCGGATGGGCACGGTCTTCCGCATCTCGGCGAGCAGGGCCGCGTCGAGCAGTTCGCCGCGCAGCAGCAGCCGGAAGAAGCGGCCGAGGTCCTCCATCGTCGAGACGACCGCGGCCGAGGTCCAGCCCCAGGACATGTCGTAGACGCTGTAGTCCCTGGGCGGGTCGAAGAACCCGAAGAGCGCCTCGTACGCCTTGGAGCTCGGCCCGGGCAGGTAGGGCGTGCGCGGGAAGAACGTGTGCCGCAGCCCGGCCTTCCGGAAGACGTGGTCGGTGATGTACCGCTCGGCACTGGTGCCCGTCACCTTCTCCAGCAGCAGGCCGGCGATGACGAAGTTCGTGTTCGAGTACATCCCGGGCGTCACGCCCGGCTGCCCGGTCGCGGGGGCGCCGAGCCCCGCCCGCGCCAGCTCCTCCGGCGCGAAGGTACGGAAGCGGTTGGCGTCCAGGCTCTCGACCGTCGGGAAGATCACCCCGGTGTGGTTGGCGATGTGGCTGGTGTGGTCGAGCAGCATGCGCACGGTGATCCGCTGCCCGCGCTCACCCGGGATCAGATCCGGCAGATAGCGGCCGACGGGGGCGTCGAGCTCGATCGTGCCCCTGCCGACCTGCTGCAACACGGCCACCGCGACGAACGACTTGGTGACGCTCCCGGTCCGGTGCGCCATCTGGGGACGCATCGGGCGGCGGGTCTCGATGTCGGCGACGCCTGCGGCGCCCTTCCAGCTCCGCCGGCCGTCCACGACGTTGGAGTAGATGCCGTACATGCCGGCCTCGTGCACGGCGTCCAGCGTCCGGCGCAGCCGCTGCCGGTCGAGGTCGCCGTCCGCGACGGCGGCCTCGGGGCTCGCCGCGAGCAGCGCGGCGGCCAGGGTCGCGGCTCCCAGCCGCGAGGCGAACGTACCGAATCGACGAATGGTCATGGCGCCCAGCCTGCGTCGTCCGCTCGGGGGACCGGCTTGCTCCGCGGCGCGACTGCCGTAGGCACGCGGTAAGGCGGGCTCACCCGGCGGTAAGGCGGGCTTCACCCACCGCACGCCACCGGCCGCACGGTCCAGGTGATCGACGCGTTCCCGGTCGCCCGTCATCGGGAGCGTCGTGGCGCCGCCCGCCCGATCTCCCCGTCAACACATCGTTGAGCGTTCGGCAAACCGGGACCGACAGGGTGAGCGGTATGAGCACTCTGTCACGTTCAGTCCTGGTCCGGCGGCGGGAGCTGGCGCGCCTGGTCCTGCGCGACCTCGCCCGTACCGGTGACGTCACCCTCCCCGCCCGGTGGGACGAGGAGATCGAGCGGGAGTTCGGCGGGACGGGCGGCCTGCTGGCAGAGCTGAGCCGCCGGTGGTGGACGGCCCGGGCCGCGCGGCTCGACGTGCTCGCCGAGTTCGCCGAATGCGCTGGGCTCACCGGGCTCACCGGGCTCACCGGGCTCACAGGGCTCGCGAAGGTCGGTCCCGGCGGGGACGGACGGGTCCTGGACGACACCGCGGCGCCGTCGTCGCTCCTGGAGGCCGTGCTCGACGCGTACGCGGGTCACCCGGCGCTCGCCGAGGCCGAGTGGCGCCACCACGAGGCGTCCGATCAGGCGATCCGGCGCGGTTCCCGGCGCCGGAAGCCGCCCGGTACCTCCCGCAGGGTGAATATTCACCGGGGAGCGGGTAGCCCTTGACGATGGTCAGATTCATCGAAGGTGGACCCTCATCGTCCCGCCGGGCAGACGATCACTCCGCTGACCTGCGACTGGGTGTACGGCTGACACTGGCCCTGGTGTCCGTGGCGATCCTCGCGGTGCCGTTCGTGGTCCTGCTCGTGCTCGTGCAGACCTCGTCCTCGCCGCTCAAGGACCTCGATGAGGGCGTGGCGCTGGCGTTGCACGCCCATGCCCTGGAGAATCCGGGATACACGACCTTCCTCGCCATCGGGACCGAGGTGTTCGGGCCCTGGACCTGGCGCGTGCTGGTGGTGCTGACCGCGGGCTGGCTCTGGTACCGGGGGGCACCCCGGCTGGCGGCCTGGGCGGTCGCCACGATCACCTTCGGCGGCCTGCTGAACCTGGCGATCAAGGGGATCGTCGACCGCGCCCGTCCCGACCTGCCCCAGCCGGTGGCCTGGGCGCCGGGTGCCTCGTTCCCGTCCGGTCACGCCATGGGCGCGGCACTGGGCGCCTGCATCCTGGTGCTCATCGCGCTGCCGTTCCTGCGGACCCTGGCCGCCCGGCTCGCCCTGTGGGGCGCCGCGGTGGCGGTGATGGTGTTCGTCGCCTACACCCGGGTGGCGCTCGGCGTGCACTGGACCAGCGACGTCATCGCCGGGGTCGCGCTGGGCGTGGTGGTCGTGGTGGGGACGGCGGCCGGGTTCGAGGCCTGGCGCCGGGGCGAGGGACGCAGGCCCGTCGAACCGCACATGGAAGGTGTCGAGCCCGACGCGTTCCGAGAGGACGGTTCGGGGTAGCTGGCGCGCCATGTCGAAAATGTCGGTGGACTTCAAAGGCGTGACACGCCTGATCCTGATGCCGCTGGTCGCCATGGCCGTCCTGACGATCGCCGTCGGCCTCCTCATCACCAAGGTCCTGCAGACGACGACGCTCATCGCCAACGACCGGGGAGTCAACGAGCGGCTGGCCGGTGACCGCACCGAGTACTGGAGTTCGATCACCGACACCCTGTCGGGATTGTCCGACACACCGGTGATCATCGCGGGCACGGCGGTCCTGGTCGTCGTCTTCCGGCTGGTCTTCAAGCGCTGGAACGAGTCGATCTTCCTCGCGCTGGCGGTCTTCTCCCAGTCGGCGATCTTCCTGCTGGCGACCGTCTTCGCCCAGCGCAAGCGTCCCGCCGTCCAGCATCTGGACCCGGCGCCGCCCACCTCCAGCTTTCCCTCCGGGCACACCAGCGCCGCGGTCGCCTTCTACGCCGGCATCGCCCTGGTGCTGATCCTGCACACCCACCGGTTCAAGATTTTGAACGTGGTGTGGGTACTGGTCGGCCTGGGGATCCCGGTGGGCATCGCCTACTCGCGCATGTACCGCGGCATGCACCACCTCAGCGACGTGAGCTGGGGCTTCCTGCTCGGCCTGGTCTGCATCGCGGTGGCCGCCAACGCCCTGCTCCTCAAGCCGGTCGTCTCCGAGCGGAAGAGGAGCCTGCTGCGAACCTGACGCGGGACGGGGGGTTCCCCACCCGCCGGGGCGTTGCGCATGAGACCGTTGTGAAGCAGCGACACCAAGTCCTACATCTGTGACTTCGTGTGGCTCAATGATCGCTCTGTGCTACGAAGTAAGATAGAAACCCCGATAGGGAGATTCAACTCTCCCCTTCGGGGCACGAGCAGCCAGCCGGCCGGACCGTAGAGACGTTCGACGGCTACCCCAAGGAAGGAAGCCGGCCCATGGACCGCCAGTCCGTCGTCTGCCAGAAATGCACGGGTGTTCTTCTCGCCACCGACTCGCGCACCTACACCGCGCAGCGGGGGCGTCTGATCGTCTCCAACGGCTACTGCACCTGCCCGGCCGAGACCCAGGCGCCCGCCGAGCAGGCCCACCGCCAGCAGCAGCCCCAGCCCGCCGACCAGGCGGCCCACCGGCAGCAGCAGCACCGGCCCGTCGCCCAGCAGCAGCAGCACGCGCAGCCCGCGGGGCAGAACTCGATGGTGATCGCCTAGGCGATTCTCTCGGGGAGGGCCCGTGGCGTCGGGGGCATCCGACGGCCCGGCCTCCCCAGGACCCGGCGGCGGACCGAGACACGGTCTCCGCGCTCGCCGGGCCGTAGGGCGCCGCCCGCCGGACCCGCGCCGTCCGGCAGGCCCCGCGTTCGCCCGGCGGAGGTCAGGTCCGCCCGGCGGGCCCGCGGCGCCGTGAGGCCGAGTCAGGCATCGGCCAATCAAGGCCTCGAACCGGATGCCGAGGCACAGAGCAAATGCCAAGCCTCGAACCGGATGCCGAGGTCCGGACCCGGACGTCGAGGCCCGGATCAGGTGCCGAGGCGCGGACCAGGCTCTGAGGCGCGGACCAGGTGTCAGCCGCTGAGGCCCCAGGCCAGGACCACCGACAGGCCACTGGTGGCCAGCAGGCCGACGAGCACCACGATGGCGATCAACCGACGATTCATACCCGGAAGCCTAGCCAGGCGCCCCGGGTGCTCGGGGCGCCCGTACACGTCATGACGTATCCGACGTCGGCCACGCGGGCGGGGCGGGGTGTCCGCTCTCGGCGCGGATGATGTGGATGACCGCGTTGATGAGCGCCAGGTGGGTGAACGCCTGGGGGAAATTGCCCAGATGACGCCCGGTCACCGGGTCGATCTCCTCGGCGTACAGGCCGAGGGCGCTGGCGAAGGAGAGCACCCTCTCGCAGAGCCTGCGGGCGCGGACGTGCTCGCCGATCTCGGTCAGCGCCGAGACGAGCCAGAACGAGCAGATGGTGAAGGTCCCCTCCTCCCCGGTCAGGCCGTCGTCGGTCTCCTTGGTCTCGTAGCGCAGGACCAGCTCGTCGCGGGTCAGCTCGTCGGCGATGGCCAGGACGGTGGCGCGGACCCTCGGGTCGTCGGGCGGCAGGAAGCGCACCAGCGGGATGAGCAGCAGCGACGCGTCCAGGGCGTCGGTGTCGTAGTGCTGGCGGAACACCCCGCGCTCGCTGACGCCGTACTCGCACACGTCGGCGTGGATCTCGTCGGCCACCACCTGCCAGCGGGCGGCCAGCTCCGGGTCCTCCCGCAGGCGGGCGAGCCGCGCACCCCTGTCCACCGCCACCCAGCACATGACCTTCGACGAGGTGAAGTGCTGAGGTTCGCCGCGTACCTCCCAGATGCCCCGGTCGGCCTCCCGCCAGTTGCGGATGGCGGACTCGACCTGCCGCTTCAGGATGGGCCAGATCCGCTCGTCCAGGCGGTCTCGCGAACGGGTGTGGATGTAGAAGGAGTCCAGGACGGCGCCCCAGACGTCGTTCTGGCGGTGCAGGTAGGCGGCGTTGCCGACCCGGACGGGCTTGGCTCCCTCGTACCCGTAGAGGTGGTCGAGGATCTGCTCGTCCAGCTTGGACTCGCCGTCGATGCCGTACATCACCTGGAGTTCCTGGTCCCGTTCCGCGACGTCGGCGATGAACCAGAAGAAGTCGTCGGCCTCCCAGTCGAAGCCCAGCGTGTACAGGCCCCACAGGGCGAAGGTGGAGTCCCTGATCCAGGTGTAGCGGTAGTCCCAGTTGCGGTCGCCGTGCGGGGTCTCGGGCAGCGAGGTGGTCGCCGCCGCGATGAGCGCGCCGGTCGGGGCGAACGTCAGCCCCTTGAGGGTGAGAGCGCTGCGCTCCAGGTAGCTGCGCCAGGGGTGGTCGGGGAAGTCGCCCCTGGCCAGCCAGTGCTGCCAGTGGTGGGCGGTCCACACCAGCCCGTCGTAGGCCTCCTTGAAGGTGTACGGGGGTTCGTGCGCGGTCCACGACAGCGCGCAGAAGCGCGAGTCCCCCTCCTTGAGCAGGGTGCGCGCCGTGGCCCTCCCGCCCTCGAACCCCAGCCGCATGTCGGTGGTGAGCCGCAGCTCCAGGTCCTCCCCGTCCGCGGTCGCGACGCCCTGGTGGTAGCCCCGCTCGCCGTACGACCAGACGGCGGGACGGCGGCCGTAGTCGAAGATCGGCTCGCAGTCCAGGGTGATCTGCACCTCCCCGCTGACGCAGCGGACCGTGCGGAGCAGCACGTGGGAGGCGTCGTAGTCGGTCGGCGCCCTGCGGTGCGTGCGCGAGAGCTCGCTGTCGTGGTGCCAGGGCCCCATGAGGAGCAGGTCCCGCACGACGATCCAGCCGGTGGGCGTGCCCCAGCTGGTCTCAAGGATCATGGTGCCCGGAAGGTAGCGGCGCGCGGCCGGGACCCTCAGGTCGGCGGGACCGAGCCGGAAACCACCCGCTCCCCGGTCCATGAGGGCACCGAAGACACTCGGGGAGTCCATCCGCGGAAGGCAGAGCCACTCGACGTTCCCGCTCGGCGCGACCAGGGCCGTGACCTCGCAGTCGGACAGGAACGCGTAGTCGGCGATGGGTGGGAAGGGGGAGGAACCGGGGAGCGCCCCCGCCGGTGGATCCGCTGTCATGCGCCCTTTCTACCCCGACTTCGCCCAAGAGCACGTCCGAGGTCCGGGAGGTCGTGCCGGATCGCGGGGCCTGTTCCGGGGCCGGGAGCGCGCCGGTCGCCGGGTGCGTCGTGCCTAGCCCAGGCTTTCCGGATCATCGTCACTGAAACCTCATAAGTCACGTTATCCTCAGTGGTTTGTGAGTTTTTCGGACAATTGTCTGTCGGATCTGCCATAGGATGCCCGACCAGATCACATCGGAGAGGGGCATCGTGGGCCGCGACGACATCCAGGAACCGTACGAGGACGATCCTCGCGAGCGGACCGGCCCCATGGGAGCGGTGCCGGGGTCCGACCGCCCTGCGAGCGACGTACCGGACATGCTGGATGCGTTGCCGGACGGGTGGAGCGAGCTCGGCCTGCAGGAGGACGCGCGGGGCGACGGCACGCAGGTGATCGTTCACGTGGACGGATCCAGGGAGATCATCCGGAACGACGGGTCCAGGGAGAGGGTCTATCCCGACGACCCCCGCGAGACCACGGACGTCGCAGGCACGGTCGTGCCGCCGTACGAGGACGACGAGACGACGCGGGCGCGCGGTTTCCTGGGCGCGGGGTGGCGCGAGGAGACCGACTCCGAGCGGGAGCGCCGCGGCCGGGGCAGATCCAGGATCCTGCTGGCGGTCGTGGGCGGGATGGTGGCCGCGGGCATCGTCGGCGGCCTGGCGTTCTCCACCTCCACGCCCGGCTCGTCCGACGAGGCGTGCTCGCCCGGTGCGCGCTGCTCCGTCGCCGAACAGCCGCCGAAAACGGCGAAGCCCACTCCCGAGGAGACCGAGGAGCGCGGCGAGGACCCGTCCGCGACCGCCGAGCCGACGCCCGCTCCGAGCCGGACCGCCCGGAACCAGCCGTCCTCCCGCCCCTCCCCCACCCGGACCACCCCGTCGCGGGAGGCCGACCCGGAACCCACCCGGCGGCCCGAGCGCGACGAGGAGTCCCGGAACTCCACGCCCCCGAGGGCGGAGGTCACCTCCGAGCCCGGGGCCTCGCCGACCGAGTCGCTACCCTCCGAGAGCCCCACCCCGAGCGAGGAGCCGACGTCGGCGCCTCCGGTGCAGGACGGTGGCGGCAACGACGACTCCGGCAGGGGCGGCCTGCTCGACTGGCTGTTCTGACCCGACCGGCCGTTTCACCTCGACGGCCGTTTCACCTCGACGGCTCGTTCCGGCTCGGTCGGCTGTTCCTGCCCGGCTACTTGTTCCGGCCCGGCTGTTCGTTCCGGCTCGGCCGTTCCGGCCCGGCCGGGCGTCCGTGGCCGGGTGTCGCGGCCGGTGCGGCCCGCGCGCTCAGGCCGAGGTGCGCGGGAGCGCGTCCAGCGCGGCGATGAGAAGGTCGAGGCCGAACTCGAAGTCGGTCTCCGGATCGTGCCTGGCCAGCTCCGGGGCCAGCGCGATGACCCGGGGGAACTGCTCGGGGTCGAGCCCGGCGAAGGTGTCGGCCGGGTTCCGGTGCAGGTAGTCGAGCATCTTCGTGGTGCCGACCTCGCGCATCTGCGCGCCCAGCGCGTACGCCAGCATCGCCCGCATGATCCGGACGGACGTCTCGCCGTCGAACCCCGCGCTCTCGGCGATCGCCAGGGCCCGTTCGGCGGGCCGCAGGCCGATGGATGTGTCGATCTTGTGGGTCAGCACCACCGTCATCGACCGCGGGTTGTCGCGGGCGGTCTTGCGGAAGGCCCGGATGAGCGTCCGCGCCCTGAGCTTCCAGTCCTCGCCGGGATCGTCGGGCAGGTCCATCCCGGCCACCACGTACTCGGCCACGCCCTCCAGCAGGGCCGTCTTGTTCGGCACGTGGTTGTACAGGGACATGACGGCGACGCCCAGCTCGGCCGCGACCGCCCGCATGGACAACCCGTCCACGCCCTCGCGCTCGATCAGCTCGACCGCGGCACGCACCACGCGCGCCCGGGTCAGCACCGTACGCGCGACCGTCCCGGCTGCTCTCCTCGCCACCGGCCGGCTCCCCTTCTCTCGGTGATGGCGATGCTACAGGGGGCACCGGAGCCCGTCCGTGCGCGCTCGCGGCGAGAGGATCACGACCGCGCCGACCCGGCGACGCGGATCATCGGCCGTGCGGATCCACAGGCCCTGTGGATCCGCCGGGCCTGTGGATCCGCCGGGCCTGTGGATCACGCTCGTGGCAGCGAGAGGAGCCGGTCCACCAGCGCCCGCGCGTGGTCCGCGCCGACCGGCCTGTTGAAGAAGGCCGCGTGGAAGTAGAGCGGCGCCTGCACCACCTCGAGCAGCTCCAGCAGGGTCGGCGGGCTCTCCCCGCGCCCCGCCGCGCGGTCGAGCATCGCCTGCAGCTGGACGCCCCGGTCGAGCATGTAGACGTGCGCGGGGCCCTCGGCCCCGGACGTGGCGCCCGGGGGGACGTCCGGGGCGGCTCCGGCGTGGGTGCCGAGCATGGCGGCGCGCAGGAACAGGGCGCCCCTGGCCCCGGCCACGTCCTCGGCCAGCCGGACGGCGTACTCCTCCAGGTCCCCGCGGAGCGTCCCGGTGTCGGGGACCGGTGAGAGCCGCGTCAGCCGTTCGGTGATCACGTCGTCGATCAACGCCTGCACCGTGCCCCAGCGCCGGTAGATCGTCGTCTGGTGGACGCCCGACCGCTCGGCGACCAGCGCGATGCTGAGATCGCTCCACCCCTCCTCGGCGAGCAGGTCGAGCACGACCTGATGGACGGCGGCACGGACGCGGGCCGTGCGGCCTCCGGGACGACGGGCGGGCTGCTGGACTGCCATTCCCACACCCTAATGCAAAATTTCTTGCTTTAAGGTCTCCCAGACCCTACGCTCCTCTAAAGCAAGAGATTTTGCGTTAAGACATCGAAGGATCGCCTCCTGCCGGACGTCCGGCAGGAGGCGAACCGCCCCGGCGACCGGCCGGACGAGAGTTTCGGGAGTGTGGCGATGAAGGACTCGGCCAACGAGAGCGGCGAGAGCGGCACGGGCCACGAGGACGGCACGGGCCGCGAGGGCCGCGAGGGCCGCGAAGGCATCGTCTCGGTGGTGCTGTGGGACGTCGCCCCCGTGATCGCCACCTACTACGGGTGCCGCGCGCTGGGCGTGAGCGAGTACGCGGCCATGCTGGCCGCGACGGGCGCGGGCGTGCTGCGGGTGGCCTACGTCGCCCTCCGGCGCCGCCGCTTCGACGGTTTCGCCGCCTTCATGGGCCTGGTGTTCGGGGTCGGGTTCGCGCTCTCCCTGATGACCGGCGACGAGAGGTTCGTCCTCGCCCTCAAGTCGGTCACCACCGCGGTGGCGGGCCTGGTCTTCCTGGCGACCTGCGCCGCCGGGCGTCCGGCGGCCTTCTCGGTGGCCAAACGCTTCGGCGCCGAGAACGCGGAGACGGCACGGCGCTGGGACGTGCTGTACGCGGCCGAGCCGGCCTTCCGCCGGGTCTACCTGGTGATGACGCTGGTCTGGGGCGTCGCGCTCCTGGTCGAGTCGGCCGCGCGGATCCCGCTGGTCTACCTGCTGCCGACCGACGTCATGGCCGGGCTGTCGTCGGTCATCCTGGTCGCGACGATCGCCCTGCTCGGCCTGTGGAGCTCCTGGTACGGCAAGCGCGGCGAGCAGGCGGCCGGGGCCGCGCGCTCCCTCGCCGTCTGAGCACTCCGCCTGAGCATTCCGCCCGAGCACTCCGTCTGAGCACGCCGCGAGCACCCGACGCGTTCAGGAAACCTGCCGCGTTCAAGGCCCTCGCGGCGCGCAGGGACCCGCGGTGCGCAGGGCCCCGCGGCACTCGCTGCCCGGGGGATCCGCCGGGTCCGGGGAAGCCCGGGAGAGCGGACGGCCCCTCGCTCAGCCCGTCCGGGCCCGTCGTGCGGGTACGACGGCGTCGTGGCCGGTCCCGACGGCGTGCGCCCCGGCGCGGTACTCCTGCGGGCTGACCCCGTGCGCCCGCTTGAAGGCGGTGCTGAGCGCGAACGAGCTGCCGTACCCGACCTGGCGGGCCACCGCGCCGACGGTGGCGTCGGTCTCGCGCAGCAGGTCGGCGGCCATGGCCAGCCGCCAGCCGGTGAGGAACGCCATGGGCGGCTCACCGACCAGGTCGGTGAAGCGGCGGGCCAGGGCCGCGCGGGAGACGCCGGTCTCGGCGGCCAGGCCGGCCACCGTCCAGGGATGGGCGGGATTGTTGTGCAGCAGGCGCAGGGCCTTGCCCACCACCGGGTCGCCGTGGGCGCGGTACCACGCCGGGGCACCGCCCTCCGGACGGGAGAACCAGGCTCGCAGCACGGCGATGAGCAGCAGGTCGAGCAACCGGTCCAGGACCGCCTCCTGCCCCGGCTCGTCCTTGACGATCTCGTCGGTGAGCAGCGGGATGATCGGGCAGTCCCAGGCGTCCTCGGGCAGGACCAGCAGCGGGGGCAGCGCCTCCAGCAGGCGCCGGCTGATCTCCCCGCGCATCTGGTAGGCACCGGTGAGGATCACCGCCGGCCCGTGCGGGTCGTTGCCCCAGGTGCGCACGCCCAGGCTCATCGCGTCGGAGAGGTCCCGCCCGTCGACGGTGGTGCAGTGCTGCCCGGGGTGGATCACCACCTGCGGGGGCGTGGCAGGATCGTCGGCGACCGTGTAGGGGGCGGGACCGCGGATGACGGTGACGTCCCCCGGGCCCAGCCGTACCGGGTCCCCGTCGTCGGGGACGACCCACGCCTCGCCCCGCACGACGGCCGCCAGCGCCAGCGGCGCCCGGTCCTGGATCCGCAGGGACCAGGGCGGGCTGAGGATCGAGCGGAGCAGGAACGCTCCCCGGGCCCTCGGCCCGTCCAGGAAGTCGGTGAGTGCGTCCATCACCTCACCCTAGACGCCGGAACATGGAAGTGCGCTTCTCAACCATGGTCCGTCTCAGCCGTTGACGGTTCACTGGACACATGACGGAGAACACTCACACCGAGAGCGACAAGAACGACACCCCGGCGACGCTGGTCCTCGGCGGGACGGGCAAGACCGGACGGCGGGTGGTGGAGCGGCTCACCGCGCTCGGCGTGCCGGTGCGGGCCGGTTCCCGCTCGGGCGAGCCGCCGTTCGACTGGAACGACCCGGCGACGTGGGCGCCGGTGCTGCGGGACGTGGGCTCGGTGTACCTGACGTACCAGCCCGACCTGGCGTTCCCCGGCGCCACCGAGACGGTCCGCTCGTTCGTCGCGCAGGCGGCCGGCAGCGGCGTACGGCGGCTGGTGCTGCTGTCCGGCCGGGGCGAGGAGGAGGCCGGGCTGAGCGAGGAGACGGTCCGCGGCTCCGGGCTGGAGTGGACGATCGTGCGGGCGTCCTGGTTCTGCCAGAACTTCAGCGAGGACTACCTGCTGGACCCGGTGCTGGCCGGGGAGATCGCGTTCCCCGCGGGCGACGTGAAGGAGCCGTTCGTCGACGCCGACGACATCGCGGACGTCGTGGTCGCGGCACTGACGCAGGACCGGCACGTGGGCGAGCTCTACGAGCTCACCGGCCCCCGGCTGCTGACCTTCGCCGACGCGGCCGCGGAGATCTCCGAGGCGACCGGCAGGCCGATCCGCTACGTGGCGGTCTCCCCGGAGGAGTACGAGGCGGCGATGGTCGAGTACGGCGTCCCCGCCGAGCACGCCGCGCAGCTCACCGCGCTGTTCGGCGCCGTGCTGGACGGCCGCAACGCCCATCTGGGGGACGGCGTCCAGCGGGCCCTCGGCCGGGAGCCCAGGGATTTCACGCGGTACGCGCGCGAGACCGCCGCCACCGGGGTCTGGGGCGGCTGACCCACCGGCCACACGCCCCGGCCCGGCCTGATCCGGTCCGGGCGGGGCACGGCCGCCGGCACCGACGGGACGGACGACGCGCCGCCCCCACCGTGTTCCCGTGTTCCCGTGTTTCCGTAACGTCCGGTGACGACCGCGAAGGTCGCGTACCCGCTGACGACCGTGGAGGTCGCGAAGATGACACTGTTCCGAAGCGTCGCGCTGGTCGGCGCGACCGTCACCGTGGGGCTCACGGCGGGCCTGTTCTACGCCTACGCCTGCTCCGTCATGCCCGGCCTGGGCCGGGCCGACGACCGTACCTTCGTCACCGCGATGCAGCGGATCAACGTGGCGATCCTCAACGGCTGGTTCGGCGTCTGCTTCGCCGGCGCCGTGCCGCTGATCGCGCTGGCCGCGGTCCTCCACCTGCGGGGGGACGGCAGGCCCGTGTTCCCGTGGATCGTGGCCGCGTTCGTGCTGTACGCGGTCATGCTCGGCATCACGTTCGCGGTCAACGTGCCGCTCAACAACGCGCTGGACGCGGCCGGGGATCCCGACCGCGTCGCGGACCTCGCGGCGGTGCGCGAGCGGTTCGAGGGGGCGTGGGTCCGCTGGAATGTCGCGCGCACGGTGGCGTGCGTCGCCGCCTTCTCCTGCCTGGCCTGGGCCCTGGTGCTGCACGGGCGCATCGGGTCACCGGCCGGATGAGCCGTACCGGATGTCTCCGCCACGGGGGCGCGAGACATCCGGTACGTCACGGCCGGGAGACGTACGGGCGAGGGACAGTGCGGTCGAGGGACCGCGCGGCCGAGGGGGACCGCGCGGCCCGGGGTGCGGCGTCGACCGGTTCCCGGCCGAGCTGAGTTCGCGGCCGGGGTGGGTTCGCGGCCGGGGTGGGTTCGCGGCCGGGGTGGGTTCGCGGCCGGGGTGGGTCCGCGGCCGGGCTTCTGCCAGGATGCCTGTCTGCCGGTCCACCGCGCGTCCCGCGGGGACGACGGACCGGCGCGTCCCGGGAGGCCGGCCGGGACCGCAGGTGCCGGCCGCTGACGAGCAGGGGGCTCGCGATGACCCGACACCGCATTCTCGCCGTCGACGACGATCCCTCGATCCGGCGCGCGCTACGGCGGGGACTGCGGCTGGGGGGCTTCGACGTGAAGACCGCCGACTCCGGCCGGCAGGCGCTGGACCTGGTGGACGAGACCGAGATCGACGCGATCGTCCTCGACGTCTCGATGCCCGGTCTGTCGGGGATCGAGACGTGCGGCCGGTTGCGTGCGCGCGGCGCGGAGGTGCCGGTGCTGATGCTCTCGGCCATGGACGAGGTCGCCGACCGGGTGGCCGGGCTGGCCGCAGGTGCTGACGACTACGTCGTCAAGCCGTTCGACCTGGACGAGCTGGTGCTGCGGCTGCGCGCGCTGCTGCGGCGGGCCGGTCGCGCGACCGGGGAGACGGCCGGGGAGACGGTCCGGGTGGGGCCGCTGACGGTCGACCCGGCCGCCCGGCGGGTCGTCGTGGACGGCCGGGAGGTCGAGCTGACCCGGCGCGAGTTCGACCTCCTGGAGGTCTTCGCGCGCAACGCGGGCCTGGTGCTGTCCAGGCCGGTGCTGCTGGAGCGGGTCTGGGGATACGACTTCGAGGTGACCGGCAACGCCGTGGACACCTTCGTCGGCTACCTGCGGCGCAAGCTGGAGGCGGCGGGCGAGCCGCGCATGGTGCACACGGTGCGCGGCGTCGGGTTCGTGCTGCGGGACGTGCGGGGGTGAGGCTGTCCACCCGGTTCGCGGTCTGCCTCGCCGTGCTCGTCCCGCTGCTGGTGCTGCTGGGCGGCATGCTCGTGCTGAGCCTGGTCTCCCACGACCTGAGCACCGAGCGGGACAGGGGGCTGGCGCTGCGGACGCGCGCGCTGGCGCCGATGGCCACGTCGTACATGTGGCGGGTCCGCCTGGTGCCGGAGGTGCATCCCGACCTGATCGCCCGGCGGCTGGCCACGGCGGCGCTGAGCGCCGGCAACCCGGGCGGGGTGCGCGTCGACGTCTCCGGTGCCGCGCCGCTCGTCATCGGGGACGTACCGGCCACGATGCCCGCGACCGGCCGGGACGGACCGGCCACCTTCTCCGGCGGCGGGCGGAGCTGGCGGTTCACCACCTCCGGCCTGGGCGTCCTGAAGGGCTCGGGCCGGCTGTGGGTGTTCGAGGCCGAGGAGCACCTCGACCGGGACCTCGCGGTGCTCCGTGAGCGCGTGGTCCTGGTCACCCTGGTCGCCGCGGCGGCGGGTGCCATGGCCGGTTTCCGGCTCGGCAGGCTCGCGGTACGGCCGCTGACGGTGCTGCGCCGGCAGGCCCGGGAACTCGACGTGCCCGCCGTCTCGGACACGCGGCTGGCGACCGCCTCCGGGGTCGTCGAGGTCGACGAGCTGGCCCGCCTGCTCAACGAGCTGCTGGACCGGCGGGACGCGGCGGTGACCCGTACCGCCGAGGCGCTGGAGACCGCCCGCGCCTTCGCCGCCACCGTCTCGCACGAGCTGCGGACCCCGCTGACCAGCATGGGCACCAACCTCGGCCTGCTCGACCACCCCGGCCTGGACCCGGCGGAGCGAGCCGAGGTCATCGCGGACCTGCGGGCGGAACACGACCGGACGCAGCGGCTGGTCACCATGCTCCGCCGCCTGGCGCGGGGGGAACTGGTCGAGCCCGCCGCCTTCACCGGGACCGACCTGGCCGAGATCACCGCCACCGCGGTCGAGGAGGCGCGGCGCCGCCACCCGGACGCCGCGATCACCCTCTCCGGTACGGGGGACCTGCCGGTGAGGGGATGGGACGAGGGGCTCCGGGTCGTCGTCGACAACCTCCTCGACAACGCCGCGATCCACGGCGTGGTCCACGACGCGGACGGCACCGGTCACGCGGTGGTCACCGTGACGCTCCGCACGGCGGGCGGGGAGGCGGTGCTCGGCGTCCAGGACACCGGGCCGGGCATACCGCCCGCCGAGCGCGAGTCCGTCTTCACCCGCTTCCACCGGCGGGCCGGCAGCCCCGGGGCCGGTCTCGGCCTCACCCTCGTCCGGCAGCAGGTCCTGCTGCACGGCGGCACGGTCACGGTGACCGGCCCGGAACCGGGCCCGCCGGACGGCGCCGAGCCGGGCGACGCCGGCCCGGGCACGGGAACGCGTGTCGAGGTGCGCCTGCCCGTGGAGGACGCGCGATCCGCCGGAACCCTCCCGGCTCCTGCCAGAGATCTGCCATGAAAGTACGTCATGATCCCTGCCGTACCAGAGCGGCCGGCTCGCCGCCCGGACCTGTGGAGGGACCATGAGCATCAGTCGTCGTCTGCGAAGACCCGCCGTCGCCACGGCCGCCGTACTGGCCGTGACCGCCTGGGCGGTCCCCGCCGCCGCCCTTCCGGGGACGGCGGCCCCCGGCCCCGCCCTCGCCGCCGCGCCCGCGGCCCACGCCTCCCCCACCCCCGGGACCGGGAGAGCGCCCACGACCACGAAGGGCACGGCCAGGAAGCGCGCGACCGGAAAGGCCGGGGCCGGAAGGGTCAAGGCCGCAAAGGCCGCGCCCGGTTCCCTCGACCTGGTGAACCCCTCGGCCACCCCGGTCACGCTGACGAGCGCCCCCCGGACGCTCTCGGTGACCTACACCCACGAGGGGCGGCAGCACACCCTCGCCGACTTCCTGCAGCGCACCGGGACCAACGGCTTCGTCGTCCTGGACCGCCAGAAGATCGTGTACGAGCGTTACGTCTCGGCGGACCGGGACACCCGCTTCCAGTCCTGGTCGATGGCGAAGTCCTTCACCTCGGCCGCGGTCGGCATCGCGCTGCACGAGCGCCTCATCTCCTCGATCGACGACCCGGTGACCACCTACCTGCCCGAACTGCGCGGTTCGGGGTACGAGGGGGTGTCCATCCGGAACCTGCTGCGGATGTCGTCGGGCATCGAGTGGGACGAGCGCACCGACGTGCCGCGCGTGCAGGTGGCCGCCAACCAGGGCAGGCCGGTGGCCAGGATCGCGGCGCGGCAGGTACGCGGCTGGGAGCCGGGCAGCAGGTTCGAGTACACGAGCATGAACTCCTTCGTGCTCGCCAAGCTCGTCGGCACGGTCTCCGGCGTCCCGTTCCACCGGTACGTGCAGGAGAGGATCTGGAAGCCCGCGGGCATGGAGTCCACGCTGGGCGTCGGCAACGACGGCAACGACGACAACCTGGGTTACTGCTGCTTCCACGCCACCGACCGCGACTTCGCCCGGTTCGGCCTGCTCTACCTCAACGACGGGGCGGCCAAGGGGAGCCAGGTCGTGCCGAGCTCATGGGTGGACCTGTCGACCAGGCCGTCGGCCTCCTTCAACACGGGCTACGGGCTGCACTGGTGGCTGGGCGGCGACGGCGGGGACGACTTCATGGCCGCCGGGTTCGGCGGGCAGTACATCTACGTCTCCCCCGAGCACGACGTGGTCATCGTCAAGTCGGTCGCCTCCAACGCGGAGAACGACCAGCGCGAGGCCGTGACGGCGTTCCGCGCCGTGGCCGCGGAGGTGGCGAGAACCCGCCCGTGACCGGGAAGGCCCGCCCGCGACCCGCGACGCCCGTTCGCGACCTCCGGGGACCCGCTCGTGATCGCCGGGACCCGCCCGTGACCGGTGAGGGCCCGCCCGTGACCGGGAAGGCCCGCTCGTGATCGCCGGGGGGCCGTGGCGCGGCGGCCGTCACGCGCGCAGCAGCTCCACGACCGCGCCGATATCGGCCTCGCCCCAGCCGCGCTCGGCCGCCTCGGCGTAGCGCCGCTCGACCAGCCGGGCGATCGGCAGGGCGGGCCCGTCCGGCTCGGTCAGGCCCGCGGCGAGCCGCAGGTCCTTGGCGGCCAGGCTGGTCGTGAACCAGCCCCGGTGGTCACCGCCGAGGACGTCGTCCAGCCGGTCGTGCAGGGCCGGGGCGACGGTGGGCCAGCGCATCAGCAGGTCGTGCAGGAGCGTGTCGTCGGCGCCGGCCGCCCGGCCCGCGGCGGCCACCTCGGCGAGCACGGCGATCCCGGACATGAGCAGGTAGTTGTTCAGAAGCTTGAACACGAGCGCGTCGCCCGGGTCGCGGCCGCAGTAGGAGAAGGAGGCGAACAGCTGCGACCACACCGGTCCGAGCGCGTCGACGTGGCCGCGCTCGCCGCCCACCAGGACCATCGCCCGTCCCTCGACGACGGCGGGCGACGAGCCCAGGATCGGCGCGGCCACGAACCGGCCTCCCGGGGCCAGGTCGCGCAGCGCCCGCGCGGTGTCCGGGGCGACCGTGCTCGTGTCGGCCACCACCGGGCCCCCGGACGGATCGCCGGAACCGATCTCGGCGAGCCTGGACATCACCTCCCGGGTCGCCCGGTCGTCGGTGAGCGAGAGCAGCACCCCGTCGGCCCCCCGCGCGGCCTCGGCGGGCGAGCCCGCCTCCACGGCGCCGAGGTCGACCAGCTCGCCCGCGCGGCCCGGCGTACGGTTCCACACCGTGACCGGGAATCCGAGCGTCAGCAGCCGCCGGGTCATCGCCCGCCCCATCACGCCCATGCCGAGTACGGCGACGCGCATAGATCATCCCCCCTTCCCGCCATTGTGCCCGCGGCCACCGGGCGCGCCCCGGCGCCACGCGGTGACCCGCGACGATCCCCGCCACCCCGTGCCGTCCCGCGAAGGTGCGCGAGGGTGCGCGGCCCGGGGTCAGGACGGGTACGCGTGCGTCTCGGTGGCCTTGACCGACGCCCAGACCGACAGGCCCGGGGTGAGGTCGAGGTCGGCGACCGCGGCCGGGGTGACGTCGGCCGAGGCGGTGATCGGCCCCTCCAGGTGGATGCGGACGTTGTCGCCGTGCCGCTCGACCCCCTCGATCGTCGCCTGCCAGAGGTTGCGCGGGCTGCCGTCCGGGCGGGTCCGGTAGAGCGCGACCGCGCTGGGCGGGAAGGCGACGAAGACCGGACCGTCCTGCTGCTCGGCGACGCTGAGGACCACCTCCCCGACGGTCACCCGCCTGCCCGAGGCGGTGCCCCGGTAGAGGTTGAGGCCGACCAGCCGGGCCACGTAGTCGGTCCGCGGGCGCCGGGCGACCTCGGCCGGGGTGCCGTGCTGGACGACGGTCCCGTTCTCGACGACGACCAGGCGGTCGGCGAGCACCATGGCGTCCAGCGGGTCATGGGTGACCAGGACGGTCGCGCCGGCGAAGTCCGCCAGGTGGCGGCGCAGCTGGGAGCGGACCTCCAGGCGGGTGTGCGCGTCCAGCGCGGCCAGCGGCTCGTCCATCAGCAGCAGGCGGGGACCGACGGCCAGGGCACGGGCCAGGGCGACCCGCTGGGCCTGCCCGCCCGACAGCCGGCGCGGCCTCGCCGAGGCGTACGCGGCCAGGCCGACGCGCTCCAGCCACGCAGCGGCGGTGCGCCGCGCCTCCGCCCGGGGAACGCCGTGGCAGCGCGGCCCGAACGCGACGTTCTCCAGGGCCGACAGGTGGGGGAACAGCAGGTAGTCCTGGAAGACCATGCCGATCGGGCGGCGTTCGGCCGGCAGGGTGTGCAGCTCGCGCCCGTCCAGGACGATCCGTCCCGCGGACAGGCCGGTGAGCCCGGCCAGCGCGCGCAGCGCGGTCGTCTTGCCCGCACCGTTGGGGCCGAGCAGGGCGACGACCTGGCCGGAGGCCACCTCCAGCTCGATGTCCAGGCCGAAACCGGGGCGGGTGACGACGAGGTGGGCGTTCAGCGTCACGGCCCGCCCACCCATCGGTCGCGCAGCCCGGCCAGGATGATCACTGAGACGGCCAGCAGGACCAGGCTGAGCACGATCGCGGCCTCGGGCTCGGTCTCCAGGGCCAGGTAGACGGCCAGCGGCATGGTCTGGGTACGGCCGGGGAAGTTGCCGGCGAACGTGATGGTGGCGCCGAACTCGCCCAGCGCGCGGGCCCAGCACAGCACGGCCCCCGCGATGACGCCGGGGGTGATGAGCGGCAGCGTCACGCGGCGGAACACCACCCAGCGGGAGGCGCCCAGCGTCGCCGCGGCCTCCTCGAAGCGCGGGTCCGCGGCACGCAGCGCGCCCTCGACGCTGATGACCAGGAACGGCATGGCGACGAACGCCTCGGCCACCACGACGCCCGCGGTGGTGAACGGCAGCGTGACGCCGAAGGTCTCCTCCAGCCACCGGCCGGCCAGGCCGCGCCTGCCCAGCACGAGCAGCAGGGCGACCCCGCCGACCACCGGCGGCAGCACCAGGGGAACGGTGATCAGCGCCCGTACCAGGCGGCGGCCGGGGAAGGTGACGCGGGCCAGCAGCCACGCCAGCGGCACGCCGAGCAGCAGGCAGACCAGTGTCGCCACGGTCGCGGTCACCAGCGACAGGCGCAGCGCCTCCAGCACCTGCGGCTCGGCCAGCCTGCGCGGCAGGGACGACCAGGGGGCGCGTACCAGCAGCCCGGCCAGCGGCAGTGTCAGGAAGGCGATCCCCACCAGGGCCGGCAGCACCAGCACCCAGGGCGGGCGGCCCGTCACGCCGGCGGAGGACCGCCCGGGCTCACCCCTCATCGGCCCCCCGGCCCGCCGCTCGCCCGCCCGCCGCCCGCGAGCCGGTCACCGACCGGCTCACCGCTCACCGGCCCGCCGGTCCACCGGCTCGCGGCGCGCGTCATCGGCCCGCCGTACGGACGTCCTCGGGGATCTCCACGACGACGTTGGTGGACTTGATCACGGCGACCGCCACCACGCCCACGTCCAGGCCCAGCTCGTCGGCGGCCTGGCGGCTCATCAGCGACACCACCCGGTACGGCCCCGCGGCGATCTCCACCTGGGCCATGACCGCGTCCCTGACCACCTCGGTCACGATCCCGCGGAAGCGGTTCCGCGCCGACGAACGGCCCGACCCGCTCTCGGCCTCGATCTGCCCGCGCGCGAACGCCGCGAGATCCTCGCCGGTCACCGTCCGATGGCCGTGATCGTCCCGCCGGGCGGGGAGCCGGCCGGCGTCCACCCAGCGGCGGACGGTGTCGGGACTGACCCCCAGCAGCGCGGCGGCCTCGCCGATCCGGAACATCGTCACGAGGAGTCAGCCTACCTTCGCACTTACCGGTTTCCGCGTCCCCGCCCCACGGCATCCGCGTCGTGCCCCGGCACCCCGCCCTGGCAGCTGAGAGGACGTGGCCCCTCGCCCGGCCGCGGATCCCGGTGTCAGCCCATGCTCTTGGTGCCGTCGAGGGATTCGCGGATGATGTCGGCGTGACCGGCGTGCTGGGCGGTCTCGGTGATGATGTGCATCAGCGTCATGCGGGCCGACCAGTGCGCGCCGGGCTCGAACCACGGGGCCTCCGGCAGCGGCCGGGCGGCGTCCAGGTCGGGCAGGGTGGCGACCACCTCGTCGGTCCGGCGGGCGACCTCGGCGTAGTCGGCCAGCACCCCGGCCAGCGTCTCCCCGGGGAGCAGCTTGAACTCGTCCTCCCGCCGGGCCCAGTCGGCCTCGGTCATGGCGGTGAAGTCGCTCCGCGCCGCCGGGCCGTTCAGGATGAAGTCCACCCAGCCCCGCTCGACCGACGTGACGTGCTTGATCAGCCCGCCCAGGCACAGCTCGCTGACCGTGCTCCGCCGCCCGGCCTGCTCGTCGGTGA
The DNA here is from genome assembly GCF_039534895.1 of Streptosporangium longisporum. Taxonomy (NCBI): domain Bacteria; kingdom Bacillati; phylum Actinomycetota; class Actinomycetes; order Streptosporangiales; family Streptosporangiaceae; genus Streptosporangium; species Streptosporangium longisporum. The sequence goes on from NZ_BAAAWD010000014.1 coordinate 584,950, forward strand.
GGTCGCGGACGGTGAACCGCAGGAAGTACCGCTGCTTGGCCAGCATCGCCAGCAGATCCGCGCGCTCCCCGGTGACGGCGGGCGCGCCGGTGACGGACGCGCCGGTGGTGACGGGTGCGTCGGTGACGGGTGCGTCGGTGTCGTCCAGGGTGGCCGTCGCGCCGACGTTCGTGGCCTCGCTCATGGTCTCCGCCTTCCGTTCCTCTGTTCCGCGGTCAGGTTCCACGCTAGGCCGCATAGCGGTCACTTCCTGACCTGAATCACGGAAGAATCGACACATGGCCAACACGAGCTCCCGGACGCTGCGACTGCTGTCGCTGCTGCAGACCCACCGGTACTGGCCGGGCACCGAACTGGCCGAGCGGCTGGGCGTCTCGGCCCGCACCCTGCGCCGGGACATCGACCGGCTGCGCGAGCTGGGCTATCCGGTCGAGGCGCGGCGCGGCGTGGACGGCGGTTACGAGCTCGCCGCGGGCGCGTCGCTGCCGCCGCTGGTGATCGACGACGAGGAGGCGGTCGCGCTGGCCGTGGGGCTGCAGGCCGCGGCGCGGAGCGCGGTGGAGGGCGTCGCCGAGTCCTCGGTGCGGGCGCTCACCAAGGTGGCGCAGGTGATGCCGGCCCGGCTGCGACGCCAGGTCGAGGCGCTCCGCGCGATGACCGTGCCCGCGGAGTGGGACGGCCCGGCCGGGGCGGGGGTCGACCCGGGCGTGCTCACCGCGGTCGCACTGGCCTGCCGGGACGGTGAACGGCTCCGCTTCTCCTACACCGCCGCCGGCGGACGGCGCACCGACCGGCACACCGAACCGCATCGGCTGGTCTGCCTCGGCCGCCGCTGGTATCTGGTCGCCTACGATCTCACCCGGCACGACTGGCGCAGCTTCCGGGTCGACCGGCTCGCCGCGCCGCAGGGCGACGGCTCCCGGTTCCGGCCCCGCGACCTGCCCGCCGCCGACGCCGCCGAGTTCGTCCGCTCCGGTCTGGAGATGCTGCCCCGCCCCTACCGGGTGGAGGTCTTGGCCGACGCCCCGGCCGCGGTCGCGCGGGAACGGGTCGGCAGGTGGTGCACGGTCGAGGAGGTCGACGCCGGGCACTGCCGGGTGCGCATGACCTCCGACTCCCTGGACTGGCCGGTCATGGCGCTGGGCGTGCTCGGCACCGACTTCCGCGTCCTCGGCCCGCCCGAACTCCTCGAACGGGTCCGCGACTGGGGCGCCCGGTTCGGCCGGGCCGGGGCCTGATCCGCCTCCCGCCCCTGCTTCCGCCTCCGCGATCCCTCGGCGGCAAAGTCGTTACCTTGCAATTTTTTGTCGAAACATTGCGGTAACTTGTCCGTCATCTTATGGTGTGGGCAGTTCTGCCGGGCACAGCGGCGGCCGGCACGCCCCCCGACCGTGACGCCGTACCGGCTCTTCTCCCCCCCAAGAAGGGTCACCCGATGAGGAAAACCGGCAGATTACGCGGCTGGACGACGGCCACGGCCCTGGCGCTCACGGCGGGAGCGCTGGTCGTCCCGGCCGTCATGTCACCGGGTGCCTCGGCCGCCGTGGCGGTCGACTCGATCTTCGACGTCCCCGGGCGCGGGGCGACGGTCCCGTTCACCGAGTTCGAGGCCGAGGACCCGGCGCACGCCACCACGAACGGCCAGGTCATCGGGCCGGACCGCATCTACGGCCGCCTCCCCTCCGAGGCGTCCGGCCGCAGGGCCGTGACCCTGGACGCGGTCGGCGAGTACGTCGAGTTCACCCTGACCAAGCCCGCGAACGCCGTCACCGTCCGCTACAGCGTGCCGGACAACGCCGCGGGAACCGGTCTCAGCACCCCCGTCAGCCTCCGGGTCAACGGCTCCCACCTCAAGGACCTGACCTTCACCTCGAAGTACGGCTGGTACTACGGCGGCTACCCCTTCAACAACACTCCCGGCGGCAGCAACCCGCACCACTTCTACGACGAGACCCGGACCATGTTCGGCTCCACCCTCGCCGCGGGGACGAAGGTCCGCATCCAGGTCTCCACGACCGCCGTCACCAACTCCGTCACGGTCGACCTGGCCGACTTCGAGCTCGTCGGCGCCCCGATCGGCCGCCCCGCGGGGTCGCTGTCGGTCGACGACTTCGGCGCGGTCAAGAACAACACGAACGTCGACAACACGGCCGCCTTCCAGGCCGCGGTCGACGCGGGCAGGGCCCAGGGCAAGGAGGTCTACATCCCCCAGGGCACGTACAACCTGTACGACCACGTGATCGTGGACGGCGTGACCCTGCGCGGGGCCGGACCCTGGTACAGCGTGCTGGGCGGGCGCCACCCCACGCAGCGCAACAGGGCCGTGGGCGTGTACGGCAAGTACGTCGGCGAGGGCGGCCCGAGCCGCAACGTCATCCTGCGGGACTTCGCCGTCATCGGCGAGATCACCGAGCGCGTCGACGAGGACCAGGTCAACGCCATCGGCGGCGCGATGAGCGACTCCGTGGTCGACAACGTGTGGATGCAGCACACCAAGGTCGGCGCCTGGATGGACGGCCCGATGGACAACTTCACCATCAAGAACAGCCGCATCCTCGACCAGACCGCCGACGGCGTGAACTTCCACATCGGCGTGACCAATTCCACCGTGACGAACACCTTCGTCCGCAACACCGGTGACGACGCGCTGGCCATGTGGGCCGAGCGGGTGCCGAACGTGAACAACAAGTTCACCTTCAACACCATCGGCGTGACGCTGCTGGCCAACCACCTGGTCACCTACGGCGGCAGGGACATCCAGATCACCGACAACGTGGTGGCCGACAGCGTCAGCAACGGCGGCGGCATCCACATCGCCAACCGCTACCCGGGCGTCAACTCCGGCCAGGGCACCGCGGTCTCCGGCACCCACACCGTCGCCCGCAACACCCTGATCCGTACCGGCAACTCCGACTACAACTGGAACTTCGGCGTCGGTGCCCTGTGGTTCAGCGGGCTCAACGAGCCGGTCAACGCCACCGTCAACGTCACCGACACCGACATCCTGGACAGCTCGTACGCCGCCATCCACTTCATCGAGGGCAGCACGAGCACCGTCAACTTCAGGAACGTGAAGGTCGACGGCACCGGCACGTACATGATCCAGGCGCAGTCACCGGCGAACACGACGTTCACGAACGTCAGCGCGGCCCACATCGGCGCGGGCGTCGCGATCCACAACTGCGTCGGCAACGGCTTCGCGATCGCCGCGGGGGCCGGGAACACCGGCTGGAGCCCGTCCGACCGGGTCTGCACGGGCACCTGGCCCGCGCCGAACTACATCTACCCCGGCAACGGCGGCAACCCCACCCCCACCCCGACCGTGACGCCGACCGTCACCCCCACCCCGACGCCCACCCCCACCGTCACCCCGCCGTGCAACCCCGGCACCGGTGACCTCGCCCGCGGCAAGCGGGTCGTCGCGAGCAGCCAGAACCAGGGCTTCACCGCCGGGAACGCGGTCGACGGCAACGCCGACACGTACTGGGAGAGCGCCGGAGGCACCTTCCCGCAGTCGATCACCGTGGACCTGTGCGGCGTCGTCCGGGCGCAGCGCGTCGAGCTGAGGCTGCCCCCCGCGGCGGCCTGGAACACCCGTACCCAGACCGTCGCCGTGCAGGGCTCGATCGACGGCACCGCCTTCACCACCCTGTCGGCCGCGGCGTCCCGCACGTTCGACCCGGCCACCGGCAACGCGGTGAGCATCCCGATCGGCGCGGCCGACGTCCGTCACATCCGGCTGACCGTCACCGGCAACACCGGCTGGCCCGCGGCGCAGCTGTCCTCGGTCGAGGTGTACGGCACCCCGGGTGCCACCCCCACACCGACCGTCACGCCCACGCCGACCCCGACCGTCACGCCCCCGGCCGGCAACCTGGCGCGGGGCAGGAGCACCACCGAGAGCGGTCATGCCGACGTCTACGGCTCGGGCAACCTCGTCGACGGCAACGCCGGGACCTACTGGGAGAGCGCGAACAACGCCTTCCCGCAGTGGGCCACCGTCGACCTCGGCAGCGCCGTCTCCGTCCGCAGGGTGACCCTGAAACTGCCGCCGTCGGCGGCCTGGGCCACCCGCACCCAGACCCTGTCCGTCCAGGGCAGCGTCGACGGCTCGGCCTTCACCACGCTGGCCGCGTCCGCTCCCCGCGTCTTCGACCCCGCGACCGGCAACACCGTGACGATCACCTTCCCGGCCACCACCCAGCGTCACCTGCGGGTCAACGTCACCGCCAACACCGGCTGGCCCGCCGCGCAGCTGTCCGAGCTGGAGGTGTACGCCTCCTGATCCGGAGCCCGTGAGGGCGGAAGACCAGGCGATCGGGGCCCGGGCCGGTGGCATGCCGGCCCGGGTCCCGGCCGTCCCCGCGGCTCCGGTGACGGGCGGGACCCGCCGGGGCGCCCCCTCAGGGAAACTCGTCAGGGGAACTCGTCCGGGTCGGACGGCACCAGGACGTGCGGGTCGTCGGCGGGGGTGGTCTCGTACCGCGGCTCCGCCCCGAGGCTCAGCGCGAGCCGCCGGGCCAGCCCGGTGTTGCGGCGCGGGTCGAGCCTGCGGACCGCCGTCTCCAGGGCGTCGCGGCTGCCGACGACGACCACCCAGGAGCGTGCCCGCGTGACCAGCGTGTAGAGCAGCTTGCGGCGGAGCATGACGCCCCCGGCCTCGCCGACCAGCGGCGCGACCACGAAGGGGTACTCGCTGCCCTGGGCACGGTGCACGCTGACGGCGTAGGCGTGGGTCAGCTCGTCGAGCTCACCGAAGCCGTAGCGCACGGTCCGGCCGTCGTCGGTGCGCACCTCGACGGCCCGCTCCTCCGTGACGATCGAGGTGACCGTGGCGGTGTCACCGTTGAAGACGCCCTTGTCGTAGTTGTTGCGGATCGGCATGACGCGGTCGCCGACCCGGAAGACCGACGCGCCCGACCAGTGCTCGGCCACCCCGTCGCGGGCCGGGTTGAGCCGCTCCTGGATCATCCGGCCGAGGTCGACCGTCCCGGTGGTCCCCCTGCGCATCGGGCACAGCACCTGGACCTGGTCGGGGTCCACCCCCTGCTTGCGCGGGATCGCCACGGTCGCCAGGTGCATCACCCGCTCGGCGACCTGCCCGGGGTCGTCGATCTCCTCGAACCAGAAGCCTCCCCCGCCGGGGGTCTCGGGCACCTGGCCGGCCAGGATCCGGTGGGCGGCCCGGATGATCCCGCTCTCCTCGGCCTGGCGGAAGACGCGCGTCAGCCGGATCCGCGCGATCGCCTCGACCCGCAACAGGTCGGCCAGCACGCTGCCGGGGCCGATGCTGGGAAGCTGGTCGCTGTCGCCCACGATCAGCAGGTGGCTGCCGGACGGGATCGCCGAGGTGAGCCGGGTGGCCAGGTGCAGGTCCAGCATGGACGCCTCGTCGACCACGATCAGGTCGGCCCGTACGGGCGTCTGCTCGAACAGCGCGCCGCTGTCCGGGTCCGGCTGGTGGGCCAGCATCCGGTGCACGGTCATCGCGGGCATGCCGGTGAGCTCCGACAGCCGCTTGGCCGCCTTGCCGGTCGGCGCGGTGAGCGTCACCGTGCCCCCCATGGCCCGCACCGTCGCCGCGACGACCCTGACGGTGTGGCTCTTGCCGCACCCGGGGCCGCCGGTGAGGACGGACACGGTGCTGGTCAGCGCCATGTTCACGGCCACCCGCTGGTCCTCGTCCAGCCCGGGGTCCTCCTGGAAGGCGCGCATGGGAAGCGTCGAGGGCGCCTGGCAGAGCCGGGTCAGGTTGGCGGTCAGCCGCAGTTCGCGGCCGTGCAGCTCCTTCGGGTAGACCACGTCCGGTCCCCGGCCGTCCGGTGACGCCTCGACGACCACCCGGCGCTCGGCGACCAGGGCGTCGAGCGTCCCGCGGACGCGGTCGTGGTCCTGGCCGATCATCTCCACGGTCTGGGCGACCAGCGCGACCAGCCTCATGTAGCAGTGCCCGTCGCGGACGGACGCCGTCTCCAGCCTGTCCATGAGCGCGGCCTTGATCCGCTCCGGGCTCTCCTCGGAGACGCCCGACCGCAGCGCGACCCGGTCGGCCGTGGCGAACGCGATGCCCCTGACCTTGCCGATCATGCGGTACGGGTCCCGGGTGAGGACCTCCTCGGACTCGGCCCCGAAGACCTGGTAGATCTTCGCCGCCAGCAGCGGGCTGATCCCGAAGCCCTGCAGCACGACCATCAGCGCGGCGATCGCCTTCTGCTCCTCCCAGGCGTCGGTGATCTGGGCCTGCCGGGTGGGGCCGATGTTGACGACCTCGGTGAGCCGGGCCGGTTCGGTGTCGATGACCGTGAGCGTCGCCTCGCCGAAGTGGCTGACGATGGCGTGCGCGAGCCGGGGGCCGATGCCGCGGATCAGGCCGGACCCCAGGTAGATGCGGATGGCCCGGACCGTGGCCGGGACCAGCCGCTCGCACGCGACGACCTCGAAGCGCCTGCCGTGGCGCGGGTGCTCGCCCCACTCGCCGGCGAGCCGGAGCGTCTCCCCCGGCTGGACCCCGCCCAGGGCCCGCCCGGAGGCGACGAAGCCGGGAAGCCCCTCGGCGCTCATGCGCGCGATCGTGTACTCGTCCTCGCGGACGTACACCAGCTGATCGACGGATGCCTCCACGACCGGCGACCGACCCTCCCCCACCGCTCTCACCTCACACTTCAGACATCAGACCAGCCGCTGCGGCCTTCCCACAAGTCGCGTCCCCGCGCCGGTGGTTATGCTGGCCGCAGGGACACGGCTACCGGGGGGCGCGCATGGTCAGGCCCCGGGCGCGCGCGACCGTGCGCGACGTCGCGGCGGAGACGGGCCTGTCGATCGCCACGGTCTCGCGGGTCCTGAACGGCCGCGCCAACGTCGCCCCGCACACCCGGGACCTGGTGCTGGAGGCCGTCGGACGCCTGGGGGGCCAGGCGCCCCGGCCGCGCGCCGCGCAGGAGGCGACCACCGGTGCCACGATCTACGTACGCTGCCCCTACCTGCTGACCGACTACTTCGGGCTCATCGTCTCCTCCATCGGCGAGACCGTCGACCTGCACGGGGGGCAGGTGATCCTGGGCACCGGGGAGGCGACGCAGCGCGCCCCGGTGCTGTCCACCCTGCCAGACCGCACCGACATCGCCGGGGCGATCCTGATCCTCCCCCCGGAGCCGGGCGAGGAGCTCGTACGGCTGCGGGACCGGGGGTTCCCCTTCGTGGTGATCGACCCGCGGACGCCGCTGCCCAGGGACATCGTGGCGGTGTCGGCCGCGCACTTCGCGGGGGCCCGCAAGCTGATGGCGCACGTGGTGGGGCTGGGGCACCGCCGGGTCGGCATCATCGGCGGCCCGGTGAAGTGGCTGCCCAGCGAGGCCAGGATGGCCGGCTACACCGCGTCGCTGGCCGACGTCGGCGTCCTGCCCTCGGCCGAGCTGCAGCGCAGCGTGCCCGAGCCCAACACCGAGCACGGCCACCGCGCGGCCTGCGAGCTGCTCGACCTGCCCGAACGGCCCACGGCGCTGGTCGCGTTCAACGACAAGATGGCGGTCGGGGTGCTGCGGGCGGCGGCCGAGCGCGGGCTGCGCGTCCCCGAGGACCTGTCGGTCGCGGGTTTCGACGACATCGACCTGAGCCGGGCGACGTGGCCGATGCTGACCACGGTGCGCCAGCCCCTGCAGGAGATGGGCCGGATGGCGGTCACGCTGCTGATGCGGCTGCTGAGCCGGCACACGCTGGAGGCGCTGCACGTCTCCCTGGGGACCGACGTGATCGTCCGCGGCTCCACGGGACCGGTTCCCCGCTGATTTTTGTTTCATTTGTTTCATGTACGCGACCGTGCTCTTTGCGCGTGAAATGCGTGGTTTCGAGCCTTGACAAGTGATTTCTGCGTGTGTTGTTCTGAGCTGTAACAGGCAAGTTTCTTGCTTGTTACATTAGTTTCAGCGACGGTTCCGGGGAACGCGCGCTCCGGCGCGGGCCCACCGGATGTCGCGGGCCCGATCGCCACCCCCCGAAAGGACCCCCGCCGTGCCCCGATCCCCCCGCCGGGTTCTCACCCTGGCCCTGGCCTGTGCCGCCGCCCTGTGGGCGAGCGGGCCCCTGACCGCCGCACCGGCCCTCGCCGCCGGTGAACCGGTGAACATCTGGCTCACCACCACCTCCGACGCGGGCGGCCGGAACGTCACGCGCGGCCTGCAGCAGCAGTCCCCGATCGCGTTCGGCCCCGCGGGCGGGAGCGCCGCCCACACCGTCACGGTCAACGAGAACACCACCTACCAGCGGTTCGAGGGCGGCGGAGCCTCGATCACCGACACCACCGCCCACCTGCTGCGCGGCGGCGCCGTCAGCGCGGCCACCCGCGACACCGTGATGCGCAGGCTCTTCCACCCGGTCGACGGCATCGGCCTGTCGTTCGTGCGCAACCCGATCGGCGCCTCCGACCTCTCCCGGCCCGGCCACGTCTCCCTCGACGACACCTGCTGCGACCTCGGCGACTTCGGCGCCAACGGGTACGACACCAACGTCCGCCTGCTCACCCAGCAGGCCAGGACGCTCAACCCGGCCCTGCGCGTCAAGGGCGTGCCGTGGAGCGCACCCGGCTGGATGAAGGACAACGGCCGGATGGACCAGATGGGCTGGCTCAAGTGGGAGCACTACCCCACGTACGCCCAGTACCTGGTCAAGTACATCCAGAGCTACCAGAACGCCGGGATCCCGGTGAACTACATCTCCGTGCAGAACGAGCCCAACTGTTGCAAGGCGCACAACCCGCCCGAGATGGACTACCCCGGCATGAGCTGGAACTCCTCCGGGCTGGCCGAGTTCACCAAGAACCACGTCTACCCGGCCTTCCGGGCCGCGGGCATCACCACCAAGGTCCTGGTGCACGACTGGAACTACGGTGACTACGCCGGGATGGGCGCCGGGGTGCTGAACGACGCGGGCGTGCGCAACGACCCGCTGTTCGGCGGCATCGCCTGGCACGGCTACGGCGGCGACCCCGCGATCGGCACGCAGGTGCACGACCAGTACCCGTCGGTTCCGCAGTTCAGCACCGAGCACTCGGGCGGCACCTGGATCGGCAACCAGCACGACGAGGACCTCTCCGACATCGTCACCTACGCCCGCAACTGGAGCGGCAGCCTGGTCAAGTGGAGCCTGGCGCTCAACCAGAACATGGGCCCGCACAACGGCGGCTGCGGCACCTGCACCGGCCTGATCACCGTGCAGGAGGGCGGCTCCCGGGCCGGCCAGGTCGACTACACCGTCGAGTACTACACGACCGGCCACCTCACGAAGTTCGTCAGGCCCGGCGCGCAGCGGATCGACTCCACCGCCAACGGCACGATCCAGAACGTCGCCTGGCGCAACACCGACGGCTCCAAGGCGCTGATCGCGCACAACCGCGGCACCTCGGCGCAGTCCGTCCGGGTCGACTGGGGCGGCCAGTCCTTCGTGTACTCCCTGCCGGGCCGTACCACCGCGACCTTCACCTGGTCCGGGACGCAGAGCGGCAACCCCGGCAATCCCGGTAACCCCGGCGGAGCCGTCACCGGCCTGGGCGGCAAGTGCATGGACGTCGCGGGCGCCGGCAGCGCCGACGGCACGGCCGTCCAGCTCCACACCTGCAACGGCACCGCCGCCCAGCAGTGGACCCGCCCCGGCGACGGCACCGTCCGCGCGCTCGGCAAGTGCCTCGACGTCGCCGACCGCGGCACCGCCAACGGCAGCCGCCTGCAGCTGTGGTCGTGCTCCGGCGGCGCCAACCAGCAGTGGGCCTACAACGCGACGACCAGGGACCTGGTCAACCCCGTCGCGAACAGGTGCGCGGACGTCACCGGCAACACCCCGGCCGACGGCACCCGCCTGCAGCTGTGGGACTGCACCGGCGCCGCAAACCAGAAGTGGACGATGTCCTGACCCGCGCCCCCGCGCCGGTCGCGGGGTGGTGCTCCCCGCCCGCACCGCACGCGGGGACCGTCCGTCCCCCTGAGATCCCGGACGCGGTGACCGGGCGACACGGCCGACCTCCCGCGAACGGGCCCGTCTCCCTCCCGGGGCGGCATCCTTGACGCGATCGTGGAAGACGAGGGCGATTACCCAGGGTGATTACGGCGCACGAGGTCCCATGCCAGTCAACCCTCAACAGTCACGGGAGCAACCTCATGCACACCCGCACCATCACGACACTGGCCACCCTCGGCCTTCTCGCCGCCCTGACCACCGCGGGCACGGCCACCGCGTCCGCGTCCGTCGCCCCGGCCCCCTGCGCGCAGGAGCATCTCACGTTGCTGAACGCCGAGGACGCCCTCGTCAACGTCGATGCCCGTCCGGAGGTCAGGGCCGCCCACGCCGCCCTGGTGAAGGCCGGTGGCACGGCGAACGTCGAGCAGCTCTCCCAGAGGATGGCCCTGCACGAGCTCGGGATCAAGACGCCGTCGCTCGACCCCACCACGAAGAAGGCGGTGGACGCCTACAACACCGCCCGGACCAGGTACATCCAGGTGCGCGAGGCGACGCTGCAGAAGATCGCGCCTCACCGGCAGAACGCCAGGAACGCGCTCAAGCGCTGCCTCACCACCCACGCCGCCCGAGGCTGAGCGCGTGAGGCGGGCCCTGAACGTGTGACACGGGCCTGAGCGCGTGACACGGGCCGGGGTCCCCGGGATCGGAGATCGGGAGGCGTGCCTCCCGGTGCCCGGGGACCCCGGCCCTTCACGTGCCCGGCACCGGGGATCCGCCCGCTCCCGCCGACGGTCGTCCGGGCCGTGCCGCGCGCATCAGGAAAGCGCTTACCCGATATATCCCGATTAATACTGAAAGTCCATTTATTTGCGGAAGAAAGGGTGAAAAAGCTTCTTGACAAGCATGTAAGGCGCCAATAGCCTCCGCTTTATTATATCGATTTAATCCGTATGGAGACGCGAGTGAACCCCCTGGCGCGCCGATCCTCACGGGTCGGGGCACCGCATCACCCTCCTCACCGATCACGGGTGGTACCGCGGAAGGATCACGTCCCCGAACGGTCCTGACCCAGGGAGCCCCTGACATGAGTCCCCCCGGCGGCATCCGCCGCGCCCTCGTCGCCGCCTCGGCCGCACTGCTCTGCACGATCCCGACCATGATCGGCCACGAGGCCGCCGCCGGGACCGGTCTCGCGACCGGCTCCGACCGGCACGGCGGGGGCGTCCGGCTCGAACGCCTCGACCGGGGACTGGTCGCCGCGGCGACGGGCGAGGGCGTGTTCCTCAGCTGGCGGCTGCTCGGCGACGAGGCGTCCGGGCACGGTCCCACCGGCCTGACCGGCACCGACTTCCGCGTCTACCGGGACGGCAGGGCGATCGCGACGGTCACCGACAGCACCAACCACCTGGACACCGCGGGCACGGGCGGCTCCGAGTACCGGGTGGCCCCGATCGTCCGCGGCAGGGAGGGCCGGCGCAGCGCCCCGGTCGCGCCGTGGTCGGGGGCGTTCCACGACCTGCCGCTGCGAAAGCCCGCGGACGGGGTCACCCCGGCCGGCGAGGCGTACACCTACGCGGCCAACGACATGAGCGTCGGCGACGTCGACGGCGACGGGCGCTACGAGTTCGTCGTCAAGTGGGACCCGTCGAACTCCAAGGACGTCTCCCAGCGCGGGTACACCGGCAACACCTACCTCGACACCTACCGGCTCGACGGCACCCTGCTCTGGCGGCTCGACCTGGGCGTCAACATCCGCTCCGGCGCGCACTACACCCAGTTCCCGGTGTACGACTTCGACGGCGACGGCCGTTCGGAGATGATGGTCAAGACCGCCCCCGGTACGAAGATCATTCGTTATGGCGCCCGCGGCGAGGTGGTCTCCGAGCGCCACGTCACCATGCCCGCCAAGGACGTGAAGGCCGGGTACTCGCACACGGACGACTACCGCCTCAGCGCGGCCGGCTACTTCGACCACCTGGTCGAGACGTTCCTGGGCTGGCACGAGCACCCCGAGGTGGTCGCCGGACGCTGGCCGGCCACGCTGGAGCAGGCCCTCGGCCTCGAACCGGCGTACACCTACCCGCTCTCCCGGCAGGACGCCACGAAGCTCGCCGACCACTTCGTGGACGTGTACGCGCCCGGCCGCAGCGCCAACAACCGATTGCGCGAGTTCGCGGGCTTCGTCATCAGCGGGCCGGAGTACCTGACGGTCTTCGACGGCTCCACCGGCAGGGAACTGCAGACGGTCCGCTACGAGCCGGGACGCGGCGACGACGGGCTGATGTGGGGCGACTACGCGATGAGCCGCATCGAACCGGCCAACCGCGTCGACCGGTTCCTGTCCGCCGTCGCCTACCTCGACGGCAGGCGCCCGCACGCCGTCTTCGCCCGCGGCTACTACACGCGCACCGCACTGGTGGCGTACGCCTGGAACGGCAGGAGGCTCAGCAAGACCTGGTCCGTCGACAGCGGCCACGTGCCGATGGCCAACCCGTTCAACGCCGCGCCGCACGGCAAGGACGGCTCCGATCCGGAGTTCGGCACCATCACCACCCAGGGCTTCCACTCGATGAGCGCGGCCGACGTGGACGGCGACGGCAAGCAGGAGATCGTCTACGGCGCCGCGACCATCGACCACGACGGCGACCTGCTGTACTCCTCGTTCGCCGAGGCACCGCCGCAGAGCAACGTCCCGGGGCAGCGGGTCCGGCTGGGGCACGGGGACGCCATGCACGTCGGCGACCTCGACCCCGACCGTCCCGGCCTGGAGATCTGGACGGTGCACGAGGGCGCGGCGTCGGCGCCGTACGGCTGGGCGATGCGGGACGCCGCCACCGGCGAGGTGCTCTTCGGCGGCTACAGCGGCGTGGACACCGGGCGCGGCATGGTCGGCGACATCGAGCCCGGCGTACGCGGCATGGAGGCGTGGTCCTCGATGCCGCCGAACCAGGCGGTCGAGGCGGGCCTGTGGTCGGCCCGCGGCGAGTACCTGGGCAGGAACACCCCGGGCACGAACATGAGCATCCGCTGGGCGGCCGACCTGACCACCCAGATCGTCAACGGCACCGCGACCACCGTCCTGCAGACCCCGACGATCGACGACCGGAAGCGCGGCAGGCTGCTCACCGCCGAGGGTACGCTGACCAACAACGGCACGAAGGGCAATCCCGCCCTGGTCGCCGACGTCCTGGGCGACTGGCGGGAGGAGCTGCTGGTGCGCACCGCCGACAGCGGTGCCATCCGGTTCCACCTCAGCACCGAGGTGACCGGGCACAAGCTGTACACCCTGATGCACGACCCGCAGTACCGGGTGGAGGTGGCCCGCCAGCAGACGACCTACAACCAGCCGGCGTACCCGGGGTTCTACCTGGCCTCCGACACCGACTGGTCCCGGGTCCCGCTGCCCTCCCGCCGCACCCCCGGGCACGGGTAGACGGCCGGACCGGACCCGGCCTGACCTTCGGGCCGGGCGGGGCGGGGCCGGGCGGGGCGGGGCCGGGCGGGGCGGGGCTGAGGGGCGGTTGGGCACGTGACCCGTGGCCGGGCCGCGTGGCTCACGTCACGGCCCCCGTCCCGGCGAGCGGGCAGACCGGCCGGGTGCGGAGCAGGTAGGAACGGGCGGCCACGGCCAGGGCGACGCCGTACACGGCGAAGGCGCCGAGACCGAACCAGATCACCAGCAGGGCGTCCCCCGGGGTGGGGAAATCTCCCCGGGGGACGGCCACCACACCCGCCGTGCCGAGCACGGCGTAGACGAGTCCGACCATCCCGTAGGGGGCGAGCGAGGCGGCACCGACCAGCGCGGGGGTCAGCGGCAGCCAGCGGGGCACCCGCCTGCCGCGCAGGGCGAACGTCCACCGGGGGAACACCTGCCCCCACGGCCTGACCAGCCCGAGGATGAGGAACACGCCCAGCGCGGCCAGCAGCGCCGTGACGTCGACGCCCCAGCGTTCCAGGGTCAGCATGAGCCCCGAGGCGCCGTTGCGCTCCATCGTCGCCGTCATCTCCGCCCCGCCGACACCGGCGAAGGTGCCGCCCAGCGCCCACGTCGTCTTCATGGCCGCGTACGGCAGGAACGCCGCCGCGCCCAGGTAGGCCGTCAGGCGGACGCGCCGCGAAGCCGGTACGGGCTCCGGCCCGCCCCGCACGACCGGGAGCGCGGCCGGGGACGCGACCGGGGGGACGGCCGGGGACGCGACCGAAGGGCCGGCCGGGAGCGCGGCCGAGGGGACGGCCGGGGACGTGTGCACGGAGCCGCACCGCGGGCAGGTTCCGTACGCGGCCGAGCGGTAGGCACGGGCCGTGGCGACGAGCAGCACCACGCCGATCGCGGCGAGCGCCCGGTTGGCGGTCCCCGTCCAGCTGCCGACGGTCTGCGCGAAGACGAGCGTGATCACGTCCATGAGCAGGCCGAACGCGGCCACGCCGCTCACCGCGCAGAGCCCGGCCAGCGTGGCGAGCACCACCGCCCGGGGGATGCGCGGACCCGGCCGTACCGCGGCCGGGACCGTGATCACCGTCACGGCGGCCACGGCCACGACGACCCAGTTCAGGGCGACCGGCAGCGGTTCGGCGGCACGATGGAAGAGCGCCGACCCGGCCGACGTCGCGACCAGCCCGAACCCCCCGTACACCAGCGCCCAGCCGAGGGTCGCGTACCCCGCCCGGTGCGACGACGTCCGCCGTCCCCCGCCGGGAACCGGCACGCCCGCCGTCCGTGCGTCCCGAGCCGTGATCCGCCCGCCGTCATGGGCCGTGACGCCGCCGTCATGGGCCGTAATCCGGCCGTCGTCCCGAGCCGTGCTCCGGCCGTCGTCGTCGTGGGCCGTGCTCCGGCCGTCGTCCTCCGCCATGGTCGGCCCCCGGGACGGTTCGGCGGCTCGCGGCACGTTCGTCATGTACCGGACGGTAGGCCGGGTCCCCTGTGCCGACGCTGAGACGCACTGAGAGAACTCACAGGCTCCCCGCTGGCGCGTGGTGAGACCGCACCGCACCATGCCGCACCGCACCGCACCATGCCGCACCGCACCATGCCGCACCGCGCACCGTGCCGGGCCACACCGGGCCGCGCTGTGCCGCGCGAGGACCGTCTCAAGTCGGCTCCAGTGCGTTTTCAGAAGAGCTCAAGTCATGATCGCCATTGTCTTCACAGGGCCGTAGAGCACGGTCCTGTACGACCAGATGGGACGTGTCATGAACGACATGCTGAAAATCGACGACCTTCCCGCCGGGGTCTCCCCGCTCACCGGCGACGACCTGGACGTCGTCGCGGGATCGGGCATCAGCGCGGGCATGAAGCCCGGTTCGGGCTACCTCTGCACCGCCCTGAACGACGACGGGACCACCGACTGCAAGATGACCTGATCCCGCGGTGACCCGGCCTCGACGGCCATGACCGGGTCCCGGCGGTAACGGCCGGCCCGGGAACGACCGGCCGACCAGGTACGGCCGGAGACGACCGACCAGGTAGGGCCGGGCACGGCCGACCAGGTAAGGCCGGACACGACCGGCCGATCAGGTAGGGCCGGACCGGCCGTCCGGCCGCCCGGTGAACGACGGGGCCGGTGTCCAAGGGCACCGGCCCCCACCCCACGACGGCGAAGGAGCACGTGACCGTGTTGTTGATCATCAGCAGCGCCCGCGACGACTCGGTTCACGCCGTGCTGCCCGGCCTCCGGGAGCGCGGCGTGCCCCTGCTGTGGTGGGACGAGGCCGACTACCCCGGGGCCTCCACCCTCACCACGAGCCTCGTCGGCGGACACTGGCGGCAGACGCTGACCTACCGGGGCGAGACGTACGACCTGTCGGCGGTGACCGCCGTCTGGGACCGCCGCCCCGGCACACCGTCCGCGCCGGAGGTGCCGGAACCCTCGCAGCGGGCGTTCGCCGAGCACGTGGCCAAGGTGGCGCTCACCGGCGCGTACGACCTCATGGTGGGGGCGCGGTGGATGCCGATACGCCCGCACCGGGGCGCGGCGATCGACAACAAGCTGCTGCACCTGTACCGGGCCGTGGAACTGGGGTTCGACGTGGTGGACACGGTCGTGACGAACGACCCGGACGAGCTCGTCCCGGCGTGGAACCGCGCCGGTGGCCGCCTCATCACCAAGACGCTCGACGCCCGCCCGTTCACGCTGGACGGCGAGCCGCGTCACCTCTACACCACGGTGGTGCCCCGGCGGCGGCTGTCGGGCCGGCACCGGCTCCGGCACGGCCCGGCGATGCTGCAGCCCAACCTGCCGAAGGCGTACGAGCTGCGGGTGACCGTCGTCGGCGAGCGGGTGTTCGCCGCCCGCATCGACTCCCAGGCCTCCCGGCTGACCGCCGTCGACTGGCGGCACTACGACGACCCCAACGTGGGCTACTCCGCCTACGACCTCCCGCCGGACGTCTCGGAACGCTGCGTCCGCCTGGTCGCGGAGCTCGGCCTGAGCTTCGGCGCCCTGGACTTCGTCGTCACGCCCGACGGCCGGTACGTCTTCCTGGAACTCAACATCGGCGGGCAGTGGGCCTTCGTCGAGATGCTGACCGGCCTGCCCATCGGTGACGCGATCGCCGACTGGCTCGCCGACGCCACCGCCCGTCCCCGTCCCGAGGATCCCACCGATGCCCGCTGACCAGAGCACGCCCTCCCTCCGGACCGGCCCCGCACCCACGGGCCCGGCACCCACGTCTCCCGCACCCACCGCTCCCGCACCCACCTCTGTCGCGCCCGTCACCCCCGCACCCACCTCTCCCGCACCCGGCGACCCGCTGCCCACCGCCCCCACGCCCGCCCACGCCACCTCCGCCATCCCCGCCACCCCTGCCCGCACCGCCTTCGCGGCCGATACCGCCTTCGCGACCGGCCTCGCCGACGCGGTCACCCTCCTGCGCTCCCTGCCGACCGCCCGGGACGCCGCGGACGAGGCCCACCGGTCCGTACGGGAATGGGCTGCCCTGCGGCCGTGGCTGCGCGCCCAGCTCGTGGTCGACGAGCCCCCGGGAGCGACCAGGATCGGTCACGACCTGCTCCTCGACCACCCCGAGGGCGGCACCGTCGCGCTGTCGGCCGAGGTGGACGACGGCGTTCCCTGGCTCGTCGACCACTCCACCCACTGGGCCGCGGCCCACGTCCTCAGCGTCGACGGGACCGGCCTCTCGATCACCGCGGCGCTGTCCACCGTCCGCGCGCTCGGCGCCCGCGACCGGCGGCTGCACGAGCGGCTGGTGGACCACCGCATCGTCCTCGACGAGCTGCGGGACGAGCCACCGGCGACCACAGACGAGACGCAGCGGGCCGCCGACGAGTTCCGCAGGCGGCGCGGGCTCACCGGCCGCGCGCAGACGCTGGAGTGGCTCGCCGACACCGGCATGTCCGAGGAGGTGTTCTGGGACCACGTCAGGACGCAGGCGCTCGTCGCCCGGGTCCGCGAGCGCTTCGCCGGAGAACCCGCCCGGCGCCGTCTCGCCGAGCACGCCGGGGACTTCGCCGTACGGCGTGCCGCCTGGGTGACCGGTCCCCGGCCGGACGTGCTGCGCGCCTTCGCCGACGGCCCGGTGACCGGCTTCACGGACCGGGTGACCGCGGCACTGCTGCCCGCGTCCGCGTCCGCGTCCGGGACCGCGGACGGGACCGGGACCGCGGACGGGACCGGACGCCCGGCCCCCCTGGACGTCGGCACCCGGGGGCTGGAGCTGCGGGTCACCGCCGCGATCACCCCCGCGCTGCCCGAACCCCTGCGCGCCGTGCCCGCGGGCACGGCGGTCGGGCCGGTCCCCTACGACGGCGGCCACCTGGCCGGGGTCGTGTACGAGGTCGTCCCGGCCGACCCCGAGGCTCCGGAGGTGCTCGACGCCGCGCGTGACGCGGCCTTCCAGGCCTGGCTGGACGAGCGGCGGCGCACGGCCGACATCAGGTGGTTCTGGCTGTGAGGAGGAGAGTGCCGCTGCGCATGCAGCTCGCCCGCAGCGACTGCGGTGCCGCCTGCCTGTCCATGGTGCTCGGCGGGCTGGGACGACGTACCGGCATGGCGGAGGTGCGCGAGCACCTGGCCGAGGGCGTCGACGGGGCGAGCCTGCGCGACATGATCCAGGCCGGTGCCCGCTTCGGGCTGCGGCTGCGCGCCTGCCGCGCCCCGATGGACACCGTCGCGGGGCTCCCCGCGCCGTTCGTCGCGCTGTGGGAGGACAACCACTTCGTCGTGGTCGAGCACGTCACCCCGCGCGGCGTCCTCGTCCTCGACCCGGCGCGCGGACGGCGGCGGCTGTCCCCGCGGGAGTTCGAGGCCGGATACTCCGGCACGGTCCTGCTCGCCGACGCCCCCGACGGGCTCGTCCCCGCCGTCCGGTCCCGGCCGTGGCGGGTGTTCCGACCGCTGGTGAGGCCCGCGCTGGCGAACCGGGGGCTGATCGTCGCCGTGCTGCTGGCCTCGCTCGGTGCTCAGCTCCTCGGGCTGGCCGTGCCGCTGTTCACCAAGCTCGTGGTGGACCGGCCGGTGGAGGCGGGCGTGACGACGCTCGCGGCTGCGGCCCTGTGCGTCGTCCTCGTGCACGCGCTGCTGTCGTGGACCCGCGCCCGGGTGCTGATCAGGTTGCAGACCTCGGTGGCGGGCGAGGTGATGCGCGGGCTCGTCGGCCACACGCTGGCCCTGCCGTACCGCTTCTTCCAGCGCCGGTCCAGCGGTGACCTGCTGAGCAGGCTCAGCGGGGTGGCGATGCTGCGCGACCTGCTCACCGAACGGTCGCTGACGTTCCTGTTCGACCTGTTCACCGCCGTGTCGTACGTGACCCTGCTCCTGGTGGCCTCGCCCGGGCTGGCGCTGCTGACGCTCGCGGCCGCCGCCGCCCAGGCCACCGTGGTACTGGCCACGGCCCGGCGCGGGATGCACCTGGCCCTGGCCGCGCTGCACACCGGCGCCACCACCCAGTCGATCCTGATCGACGGCCTCACCGGCATCGAGGCGGTCAAGGCCTCCGGCGGCGAGGCGGCCGTCGTCGCCCGCTGGCGCGAGCACCACGACGAGGAGCTGGCCGCAGGGGCGGCCCGCGACCGGCACGTGGCCGGGGTGCAGGCGGTGAGCAACGCCGTGCAGCTGGCGCTCCACCTGGGACTGCTCGTCGCCGTGTTCGCCACCGCCGGCGACGGCGCGACGCTGGGCGACCGGCTCGCCCTGGTCTCCCTGGCCGTCTCGGCGACCACGCCGCTCGCGTCGCTGCTCGGCATCGTGTACCAGCTCCAGCTCGCCGCCGCGCACATCGGGCGGATCGCCGACCTGATGGGCACGGCACCCGAACCGGCGGGCGGTCTCCGGCCGGAGGGCGGGCTGCGCGGCGACATCACCGTCACCGGGCTCACCACCGGCTACGACGCCCGCACGCCGGTGCTGCGGGACGTCTGCCTGCGCATCCCGTCCGGCGCCAGGGTCGCGATCGTCGGCGCGTCCGGGTCGGGCAAGACCACGCTGGGACGCGTGCTGGTCGGGCTGGTGGAACCGGCCGCCGGGCAGGTCCGCTTCGACGGGACACCGCTGGAGGAGCTCGACCGGCAGTGGCTCCGCCGTCAGGTGGGGGTGGTCACCCAGCAGCCGCACCTGTTCGCCGGCACCATCGGGGACAACATCACCGGCTTCTCCGGGCCGGGTGGCCAGGAGACCGAGCACGCCGCCCGCATGGCCGAGATCCACGACGAGATCATGCGGCTCCCCCAGGGCTACGGCACCGACATCGGCGAGGGGGGCTCGCGCCTGTCCGGCGGGCAGCGCCAGCGGCTCGCCCTGGCCCGCGCGCTCTTCCGCCGCCCGCGGATCCTGCTGCTGGACGAGCCGACCGCCAGCCTGGACGCGGTCACCGAGGAGCGCATCCGCCGCAACCTGCTCGACCTCGGGCAGACGCAGGTGATCATCGCCCACCGGTTGTCGACCGTCCAGGACGCCGACCTGATCGTCGTGCTCGACCGCGGCCGGGTGGTCGAGACCGGCACCCACCGGTGGCTGATGGCCCGCGACGGCCACTACGCCGACCTGGTCCGCCACCAGCACCGGACAGCCGACGCCGACATGGAACCGGTCCCCGCCGACTCGCCGCTCCCGCGGTAGAGGGCGGCTCACCACCGGCGACATCGTTTTGCCTTTATAACCCTCTGAGGTATAAAAGCGACAGGCCGATATTCGGACGACGCTGACGGCAGAGGGAAACGGGTCACGGGTGAGCGCTGAACCGGCCGGACTCGACTTCTCCGTCCTGGGCCCGCTCACCGTGTCCCGCCGGGGGGAACGGCTCGTCCTCGGCGGCCCCCGCGTCAAGGCCCTGGTCGCGACCCTGCTCATCGCGCAGGGCAAGATGATCACGACCGACCGCATCGTCGACGCGATCTGGGGGGAGCAGGCCCCCGACAGCGGCCTGGCCACCCTCTACACGTACGTCACCAAGCTGAGGAAGGTCCTGGAACCGGACCGGCCCCCGCGCTCGGCCACGGGCCTGCTGGTCCGCCAGGGACCGGGCTACGCCCTGCGCGTCAGGCCGGAGTCGGTGGACTCCGAGCGCTTCGTCGCCCTGGCCGAGCGCGGCGCGCGACTCCTGGACGACGACCCGCCGGCCGCCGCGGAGACCCTCGCGACCGCGCTCGGACTGTGGCGCGGGCCCGCGTACGCCGACCTCGGCGACACCGACGTGGCGAGCGCCGAGATCGCCCGGCTGGAGAACGCCCGGCTGGCCGCCCGCCAGGACCACGCGGCGGCCCTGCTGGCGATGGGCACGGCCGTCCAGGCGGTGGGCGAGCTGGAGGCGCTGGTGCGCGAGCATCCGCTGGCCGAGCGGTCCTGGGAACTGCTCGCGCTCGCCCTGTACCGCAACGGGCGGCAGGGGGAGTCCCTGGCCGCCCTGCGCACGGCGCGCGAGCGGCTGAGCGAGGACCTCGGCGTGGACCCCGGCCCCTCGCTGCGCGCCATGGAGACGGCGCTGCTCCGGCAGGACCCCGCCCTGGACCGGCGGGCTCCCAAGGAGACGGCGCGGCTCGCCGAACCGGAGCAGCGGCCGGGCCGCCCGAGACTGCCGGCGCCGCTGACCCGCCTCGTGGGACGCGACGCCGCCGTGAACACGGTCACGGACCTGCTCGCCGCGAACCGGCTGGTGACGATCACCGGCCTGGGCGGCACCGGCAAGAGCCGCACGGCCCTGGAGGTCGCCCGGCGACACGCGGACGGGGACGCCGACGGAGACGTGGACGGCCCGTGGCTGGTCCTCCTCGCGGACGTGACCGACGCGGGGCTGCTGCCGGCCACGATCGGCGCGGCGATGGGCGTCGCCATCACGGGCAGCGCCGACCATCTCGCCGCCTCGATCGGCGACCGGGACACGCTGCTGGTCCTCGACAACTGCGAGCACCTGATCGACGCGGTCGCCCCGCTGGCGGAGACGCTGCTGTCCCGCTGCCCCGGCCTGCGGCTGCTCGCCACGAGCCGGGAGCCGCTGGCCGTCGCGGGAGAGACCACCTGGGACCTGCCGCCGCTCGACCCCGACGGGGCGGCCGTCGAGCTCTTCGTCGAACGCTCCCTCGCCGTCCGCCCCGGTCAGCGCCCCCGGCACGACGAGCGGAAGATCATCGCGAGGATCTGCCGGGAGCTGGACGGCCTCCCCCTGGCCATCGAGCTCGCGGCGGCCCAGACGCGGGTCCTGTCCCTGGAGCAGATCGCCGACGGGCTCGGCGACCGGTTCGCGCTGCTGACCACCGGCTCCCGTACCGCTCCGGAGCGCCACCGGAGCCTGGAGGCGGCCATCGCCTCCAGCGTGCGCCTGCTCACCCCGGCCGAGGCGGAGCTGCTCGGCTGCCTGAGCCTGTTCGAGGGCGGGTTCGACCTGGAGGCGGCCGAACGGGTGGCGGGACCCCCGGCGGTGCTGCACAGGCTGAGCGGTCTCGTCGCCAAGTCGCTGGTCACCGTGGACGGCGCCACCCTGCCCCGGCGCTACCGGATGCTGGAGACCATCCGGCAGTACGCCCTGCGCACCCTGCCCGCCGGCGAGCGTGCCCGGTGGGCCGACCGCCACCTCGCCTGGGCGGTGGAACTGGCCGAGACGGCCGGACGGCGCCTGCGCACCTTCGACGGCGCGCTGTGGACGCGCAGGCTCCGGAACGAGCAGGCGAACACGCGGGCCGCCCTCCGCCATGCCCTGGCCGAAGGCGACGGGGACGCCGCGCTGCGCGTCGCCGGCGCGCTGTCGTGGTTCTGGTACCGCAACGGCGACGTGCACGAGGGCATCGCGCGGCTGTCCGAGGCCCTCGACCTCGCGGACGCGGGCCACCCCGGACGGGGACAGGCGCTGATCGGCCGGGCGATGCTCCGCTACCTGGCGGGCGACCCGTTCACCGGGAACGACGACGTCGAACTGGCGCTACGGGAGGCCGAGACGTCCGGCGACGTCGAGGTCCTGGCCCGCGGCCTGCCGTACCGGGCGTTCTTCCTCCAGCTCAGCGGCGACCCGGGCCAGGCCCAGCTCGCGCTCGCCGAGGGCTGGAAGCACGTGCAGGCGACCGGGCTGTCCTGGGTCGAGGCCGAGCTGACGATGGTCCGCGGGCAGATCACCAGGGTGGCGGGCGATCCGCTGCTCGCCACCGAGCAGCTCACGCAGGCCTCCGCCCTGGCCGAGTCCTGCGGCCACGACTGGGCGTACTGCTCCTCGGCCTGGATCGGCGCCAAGGTCGCCATGGACCTGGGCGACGCCGACAGGGCGGTGCAGCAGATGGCCCGCATGGTCGTGCACCTCGACCGCGTGCAGGACGTGACCTCCTGGCTGGCCTGCGCCCACGTGCTCGCCGGGGCCCTCGGCATGGCGGGCCGGGCCGTGGACGGCGCGGTGCTCCTGGGCGCGGTCTCGGCCATCGGCTCCCGGGTCGGTTACTCCCCCGAGCTGATGGACCCGCTGGACGGCCCCCGCAACGTGGCCGCCGTGCGCTCCACCCTCTCGCCGGAGGCGTACGACGAGGCGACGGCCATGGGCGCCAGCCTGACGAACGACGACGTCACCGCGATGGCGCGCCGCCTCGTCGCGACCGCCCCGGGCGACCGCGCCCGGCGGACCTCACTGCGCCACGAGCGTTCCTGAGCCTCAAGGCACGCACGCGCCGGGACCACGCGGCCGGAAGGCACGCGCCGGGTGCGCGCGATCCGGGAGCACGCGTCGATGCGCGCGGGGGCACGCGGGGGCACGCGTCGGTGCGCGCGGGGGCACGCGTCGGTACGCGTGATCAGCGGAAGCGCGCCGGGTGCGCGTGATCAGGAGGGGCGCGGCGTGGCGCGCAGCAGGTCGAGTTCCTCGTTCATCGCGTCGAGGAAGGCGGCCGCGGTGCGCAGCTCGTCCGGGCTGAAGCGCCGCAGCGCGTTGTCCGTGCCGCGGCCGAGCGGGCGGAAGAAGGCCGCGGCGAACTCCTTGGCCGCGTCGAGGTAGTGCAGGTGGATCACGCGCCGGTCGTGCACGTCGCGGACCCGGCGGATGTGCCCGGCCCGCTCCAGCCTGTCCAGGCACGCGGTGACCGCGCCCGAGGTCAGGTTCAGCTCCTGCCGTAGCCGGCTCGGGGTGATCGGCGACGGGGAGTCGAAGATCGTGACGAGGGCCTGGACGTCGGTGATGTGCAGGCCGTGCTCGTGGGCGAACTCGTGGGCGATGCGGTTGAACTCGGTGTTCATCCGGCGCAGCCGTACCGCGAAGGAGTGCAGGTCGATGCCTTCCCCGCTGTCGCCGGTCATGAGGCCATGCTACATTAACTCAATCATTGGCTATCTCAATCATTGAGTTATATGGCGTCACGGAAGGACGGTCTCATGGCGCGGCGATCGATCCGCCTGCTCGTCCCGGCACTGCTGGTGCTGGTCTGGCTGGCCGTCGGCGGGGGTCTCGGCCCGTTCGCCGGCAGGCTCGCCGAGGTGTCCACCGACGACCAGGCCGCGTTCCTGCCCCAGAGCGCGGAGTCGACGCGCGTGCTGGAGACGCAGGAGCGCTTCCGCGAGGGCACCACACAGCCGCTCATCGTGGTGTGGACGGCGGAGGGGAACGTCACCCCCGGGCAGACCACCGAGGCGACCCGGGCGCTCGCCTCGCTGCGCGGGACGGCGGGCGTCGTGGGGACGCCCACGCCCGCCATCGGGTCCGACGACGGCCGGGCGTTGCAGGGCGTGGTCCAGCTCAGCCCCGACCTCGGCGACTCGCTCGAACAGACCCTGGACCGGATCGGCTCGGCGGTGGCGGTCGACGGCCTGCAGGCCAGGCTCGCGGGACCGGCGGCCACCCGGGCCGACCTGTCCGACGCCTTCGCCGGGATCGACGGCCTGCTGCTCGGGGTGGCGCTGATCACCGTGCTGGTCATCCTGCTGGCGGTGTACCGGAGCGTGCTGCTGCCCCTGATCATCATCGCCGGTGCGGTCTTCGCCCTGGGCCTGGCGTGCGCCCTGGTGTACGTCCTGGCCGACCGCGACATCGTCCGGGTCGACGGCCAGGTGCAGGGCATCCTGTTCATCCTGGTCATCGGCGCGGCCACCGACTACGCGTTGCTGCTGACCGCCCGCTTCCGGGAGGAGCTGGCCGCGACCGGCGACCGTGTCGCCGCGGGCCGCGTCGCGCTGCGGCGCTCGTTCGAACCGATCGTCGCCAGCGCCGCCACGGTGGCCCTGGCCCTGCTCGCGCTGCTGCTCAGCGGCCTGACCAACAACCGCGCGCTCGGCCCGGTGGGCGCCATCGGCATCGTGTGCGCCGCCCTCAGCGCCCTCACCTTCCTGCCCGCCGCGCTCGTCCTGCTGGGCCGCGCCGCCCTGTGGCCGACGAAGCCGCACCCGGCCGACCTCCCGGCCGGCTTCTCCACGGACCACCCGGACGGCCCCTCGGTGGAGCACCCGGACGACCGCTCTGCGGAGCACCCGGACGGCTCCCCTGCGGCCCACCGGGCCGGTCGATCGGCCGGGAGCGGGGTCCGCGGGATCTGGGGCCGGGTGGCCGGCCTGGTCGACCGCCATCCGCGCCGGCTCTGGATCGCGACCGTCCTGCCCCTGATCGGCCTCGCCCTCTTCGCACCGCAGCTGAACGCCGCGGGCGTACCGCTGGACGAGACCTTCGTGAACGACGCGCCGTCGGTGGCGGCGCAGGCGGCGCTGAGCGAGCACTTCCCCGGAGGCTCCGGACAGCCCGCGGTCATCGTCGTCCCGGCCGGGCGCGCCACGGCCGTACGGGAGGCGGCCCGCGGCGTCGAGGGCGTGTCCGACGCGTCGGTGGTGAGCCGGAGCGGACGCCCGGGCGACTCCCCCAAGGTCGTCGGCGGCCTCGCGCTGGTGGAGGCGACGCTGAAGGACGCGCCGGACGGCGACGCCGCCCAGGACACGGTCAGGCGGCTGCGCACCGCGCTCTCCGCCGAGAACGGCGTCCTGGTCGGCGGGTACAGCGCCCAGCGGTACGACACGACCGAGACCGCGGAGAAGGACACGCTGCTCATCGTCCCGGTCGTGCTGGCGATCATCCTGCTCATCCTGATCGTCCTGCTGCGCTCGCTGGTGACGCCCGTGCTCCTGGTGGTCACCGTGGCGCTGAACTTCCTGGCCACCCTCGGCGTCTCCACCCTGGTCTTCACGCACCTGTTCGGCTTCACCGGCGTCGACGCGTCCGTGCCGCTGTACGGCTTCGTCTTCCTGGTCGCGCTGGGGGTGGACTACAACATCTTCCTCATGTCCAGGGTGCGCGAGGAGACCGCGCGTCACGGGGCGCGGCAGGGCGTGCTGCGCGGGCTGGTCACCACCGGCGGAGTGATCACCTCTGCGGGCGTCGTGCTCGCCGCCACCTTCGCCGCGCTGGTGGTGATCCCGCTGGCCTTCCTCGCCCAGATCGCCTTCATCGTGGCCTTCGGCGTCCTGCTCGACACCCTGGTGGTGCGGTCCCTGCTGGTACCGGCACTGGTCCGGGACCTGGGCCCCCGCGCCTGGTGGCCCGGCCGCCTGAGCCGTACCGGGACACGGCAGGAGTCCAGGGAACCGGCCGGGGTGTCGCGATGACCCCCGGTCATGGACGCCGTCCCCTCCGGAGAACCGGCTTCCAGGGACGCCGTCCCGTCCGGTGAACCCACCGCCCTGGACGCCGTCCCCGGAACCGGGGAACCGGCTCTCGTGACACCGTCCCGCCCGGTGAACCGCCCTGGACGCCGTCCCCCGGAAGGCGTCCAGGGCGGACATCTCGCCCCCTCGACCGCTGGCGGACGGAGGGCGGCGGACGGTAGAACGAGATCATGGACAGTCGCACGCTCACCGACCGCCTCGCCCGCGCCGTCGAACAGGACCGGGTGCCCGGCCTGCACGCCGTCGTCGTCGCCCACCGCGGCGAGGTGGTCCTGGAGCACTACGGCGAGGGCGAGGACTTCAGGCTCGGCGAGCCGCTCGGCCACGTGCGCTTCACCCCGGACACCCTCCACGACGTCCGCTCGGTCTCCAAGAGTGTCGTCGGTCTCCTGTACGGCGTCGCCCTGGCCGACGGCCACGTACCCGAGCCGCGCGAGCCGCTGCTCCGGCACTTCCCCGAGTACCCGGACCTCGCCGAGGACCCCCGGCGCGCCGCACTGACGGTCGAGCACGCGCTCACGATGACCCTCGGCCTGGAGTGGGACGAGAACGTCCCCTACACGAGCCCGGCCAACGACGAGCTCGCGATGGAGCTCGCCCCCGACCGCTACCGCTACGTCCTGGAACGGCCGATCGTGGACGAGCCCGGCGTCCGCCGCTCCTACTGCGGGGGCGCCACGGCGCTGCTGGCGCGGCTCATCGAGAAGGGCACGGGGTCGGCGCTGGCGGACTACGCCCGCGACAGGCTGTTCGAGCCGCTGGGGATCACGCGCTTCGCGTGGACGACCGGCACGGACGGGACGGCCATCGCCGCGGCCGGTCTGCGACTGACCCCCCGCGGCCTCCTGGCGATCGGAGGGCTCGTCCTCGACGGAGGCAGGGACGTCGTACCCGCATCCTGGCTGGCGGCGGCACTGCGTCCGCGCGTACGACGCGACGAGAACTCCTCCTACGGCTACCACTGGTACACCGGTGAGGGATGGGTGGGTGCGTTCGGCAACGGCGGCCAGCGGATCCACGTGGCGCCCCCGCTGGACCTCGTGGTCGCCATCACCGCCGGAGAGTACGACCACCCCGACCAGCGGACCGCCCGGGCCGTGCTCGACGAGGTGATCCTCCCGGGAATCGAGCGCTGAACCACCCCGGCACCCCCGCTGCACACCGCCGTACCCTTGCGAAGCCCCCGACCGTGAGCCTGGACGCGGCGATCGCCGCCCTGTCCTTCTCAACCTCAACGGGAAAAGGAGAACGAAGAACGCCAGGGGTGGACCAGGAGGAATATCGACAGGGCGTCGTTCACCTGTCTCACGCTCACCGCCAGTCGGACAAGGGCCGACGCCCGCCGGGCCTATGATTTCCGAATGCCCTCTAAATCCGTCATATCGCTTCTACTGACCGCCGGTCTCCTCACCGGCTGCGGGGTGGCTCAAAAGAGCGGCGCTGACGGAGCTAAAACGATCACTTCTCCCACACCTGTCGCCTCGTCGGCGGAGACGATCCAGGGACGCTGGTGGACCTGGGCGGCCTCGGAGAGCGAGAGCACGAACCCCGTGGCGGACACCACCGGAAGGTTTTGCGGCCGGAACCAGCCAGAGGACGTGTGGTTCCTCGCCGGAACCTTCGGCGGCACCGTACGGCGGACCTGCACGGTTCCCACGGGGCGACCGGTGGTGTTCCCGCTGGTGAACCAACAGGCCAACTCCAAGGCGGTGTGCAACGAGTTCATGACCACCGCCGAAGGCAGGGCCACCCTCGACGGCGAGCCGGTCACGCCCGAACGGATCGAGGACGACAACGTCGCCGTGACCGGCGTGGCGGGCAACCCGCTGACCGGCGAAAAGGGAACGACCACCTCCTACGCCTGCGGTCTCTGGGTGCGTCTCCAGCCGCTGCGGCCCGGTCGCCATACGCTGACCATCCGCGGATCCTCCGGTGATTTCCGCACAGGCGTCGACTACACGCTCATCGCCCGAACCGGGCAGCAGGCTTGAACGCACCCTGAGATGCCTGCGGCTCGTTTCGAGATGAGCGACGAGCCGTCGGGGAAGACCTGAGCGTGATCTGCAAGCCGTTCTGCCGGGGCGGACTCCCGCGGACGGCCGGCGGTGGCCGCCATCCCACCTCGCCCGGTCGATCGGCAGCGGAACGTGGTCGTGGCCCGGCTCATCAAGCCGGGCGCGAGCCTGCCGCGCGGTCCGGTCCTGTGCCGCGAGCCCCCGGTGACGGAATCCGAGGCCTTCAATGGCCCTTCGACGGCTCCTCGCCGGGTGGGTCCGGCCCGGCTGGACTCTCCCACCGTGGGAGACCCCATGCTGTCTCCAGCGGTCCTCGGCGGTTGATCATGCAGGTGTCAGGGGCGAGGACGGTGTGACCATCCGCGCGTCGGCCCGAGGAGAGCGGCACATGACCATCGTGAAGGACGTCGAGGCCCGTGGCACGCACCACTGCGAGACCACGGCGCTGGGGGTGCTGCTACGGCACGAGGGACTCGATCTGTCCGAACCCATGCTGTTCGGGCTGGGCTCGGGCCTGTCCTTCGTCTACTGGGACCGCAAGGACATGCCGCTCCCCTTCATCGGAGGCCGCGTCAAGCCCTTCGACCTCACCAGGAACCTGGCCGCCAGGCTGGGGCTGACGTTGACGGTCGAGGAGACCACCTCATCGCGCAGGGCGTGGGAGAACGTGGCCGCCCCCATCGACGCCGGCCGGCCGGTCGGCCTTCAGCTCGACTGCTACCACCTGGACTACTTCCGCTCCAAGGTGCACTTCGGCGGCCATGTCGTCGCCATGTACGGCTACGACGAGCACGACGCCTACCTCGTGGACACCGAGCAGCAGGGAGGGGCCGTGCGCACCACCCTGGCCGGTCTCGCCATGGCACGCGCCGAACGCGGCCCGATGACCGCCAGGAACCGATCCTTCACCGTCACCCTGCCGGCCCGCCCGCCCTCCTGGCAGGACCGGATCATCCCCGCCGTCAAGGACTGCGCCGACGCCTTCCTCGCCGCTCCCATCGCGAACCTGGGCCACCGCGGCATCGAGAAGGCCGCCGAGCTGGTGCCCGGATGGCTGCTGCGCGCCGGCGAGCCGCGACAGGACCTGCCGCAGGCCGCTCTCCTCATGGAGAGGGGCGGCACCGGCGGCGCCCTGTTCCGCGTCCTCTACCGTGACTTCCTCGACGAGTGCACCCGGCTGATCGACGACGACGGCCTCCGCACCGGTCACAGGCTCTACACCGAGGCCGCCACCCTGTGGACGGACGTGTCCGCCCTGATCGAGAAGGCCGGGGAGAGCGGCGACGCGGAGTACCTCACGCGGGCCGGCGTCATCCTCCGCGATCTCTCACGCATCGAGAGGGAGGCCATGCAGGTGCTGCGCCGGTTGTAGGCCGCAGGACGACCGTGGCCGAGGGCCGTGAGCCGGTCCGTACGGGACGGCGCCGGCCGGTGGAGGTGCCGACGCCTCCACCGGTTCGTCGTCGAACACGGCGCGTGCCCCATCTCCGAGGAGACCGGGATCAGAAGGAGTCGCGGTGGTAGGTGCCCCAGTCGAAGTCGCCGGAGCGGCCCTCGCCGATGCGGACACGGAAGCCGTCGAAGCCGCCCTTGGCGCTGTAGCTGAACTTCCACTCGCGGTGGCCGCCGGTGCTGAAGCGGCGGTTGTGCCAGCCACGGTCGTCGTGGTGGGAGAAGTCGATGAAGGTGTTCTCCCGGTCGCGGTCGCGGTCCCAGGTCTTGATGTCGAAGTGGTAGCGGCCGTTGGAGTAGTACCAGTAACCCTTGTAGTAGGAGCGCTCGCCGCGCGACTCGTCACCGCCGAAGCCGGAGTAGCCGGAGAACCAGTGCTTGGTGTACTGCGCCTGGGCGGCCGAAGCCGTACCGGCCGTGGCGGTGGTGGCGGCCTGGGCGGGGGCGGCGGCGACACCGGTGGCCAGCGCGCCGGCCAGAGCCGTGCCGACAAGGATGCTGCGAAGCTTGCGCATGAGGGATTTCCTTCGGGTGAGCGATCCGTGCTGTCCGCGCCCGGTGCGCTTTCTCGGTGCTGCGCGTTCCGGACAGCACCGACATTAGGCAGGAGAGAAGCCCCGTTCTGCGTACAAACGCACACACAAGGGCGAGCGTGCACTACGACACAAACGGCCCCGCTCTTCCCATGAGCGACACCCCCCACGACCGGACGCCCTCCGGCGAGGCCGAAAGTCCCCACACGATCGTCCAGGACCCGCCGGCGTCTTCCAGACCCGGCCGGGCACGTGCGCGCCGGAAATACCAAGGGACCCGAACGGTACGTCCACGCCGAATCCAGCCTGATATGTCCGTTCTCGGCCTGGAGCCGTAGGCCGTCGGAACTTCGGGAAGGAATCCGGCGGATCCTGTCGAGGACCGGTGCCCGCCGTTCGTCACACGGACGAAGCATCCCTTCCATCCATGAGGAGCGACGATGAAGTACGCGATGCTGATCTGCGGTGACGACCGCGAGTGGGCCACGCTGTCCCCGGCCGGCGAGGAGGACGTGATGAAGCAGGTCTACGCCTGGTTCGAGCGGTGGCAGCCGACCGGCAAGATCATCGACGGTGGTGCCGAGCTGCAGCCCCGGCAGACGGCGAAGACGGTGCGCGCCGACGGGGACGGCCGGCCGGTGATCACCGACGGGCCGTACCTGGAACTCAAGGAGGTCATCGGCGCGATCGTCCTGCTGGAGTGCGACGACGTCGACGAGGCCACGCGGATCGCGGCCACCTGGCCGTTCGGCGCCGGGATGAGCGCACTGGAGGTCCGCCCGGTGATGAGCCACGAGTAGCGGTGCGGCGGGGATCCGTCCGACGGTGAGCCGTGAACAGCGGCGGGGATCCGTCCGACGGTGAGCCGCGAACGGCGGTGACGCCGGGCGCCGGTCTCACGGCCGGCGCCTCAGCTCACCCACCCGGCGCGACATCAGCTCCCGTTCGGCCGGGTTCGTCGCCAGCTCCAGAGCCCGCTCCGCCGCCGTCACCGCCTCTGCCGGACGGCCGAGCGCGGCCAGCAGGTCGGCCCGGGCCGCGTGCCACAGGTGGTAGCCGGCGAGCCGGTCCCCGAGCGCGTCGACCTCGTCCAGCGCCGGGGCCGGGCCCACCGCGAACCGCGTGGCCACCGCCCGGTTCAGCAGCACCACCGGCGACGGGTCCAGCGCGTACAGCCGGTCGTACAACGCCCGCACGTCGGCCCAGCCGGTGGCCTCGTACGAGGTGGCGAGGGCGTGCAGCGCGGCGATGCCGGCCTGCAGCTGGTACGACCCGGTCCGGCCCTGACGCACCGCCGCCCGCAGCCGCAGCGCGGCCCGTTCGATCGCCGCCCTGTCCCACAGGCGCCGGTCCTGCCGGTCGAGCAGGACGATGCGGCCCCACGAGTCGAACCGCGCCTCGGCGCGGGCGTGGTGCAGCTCCAGCAACGCCGCGAGGCCCGCGGCCTCCGGCTCACCGGGCAGCAGCCCGGCGAGCCGGCGCGCCAGCTCGACCCCCTCGCGGGCCAGCTCGCGCCGCTGGGCGGACCGGCTCGCGGACAGGTAGCCCTCGTTGAACACCAGGTAGATCACCGCGAGCACGGCCGGCAGCCGGTCGGCGTACTCGTGCGGCTGTGGCACCTCGAACCGGATGCCGCGTTCCCGCAGCCGGCGCTTGGCCCGGGAGAGCCGCTGCGCCATCGTCGTCGGCGGCACCAGGAACGCGGCGGCGATCTCGGCCGTGCTCAGGCCACCGGCGGCGTACAGCGTCAGCGCGACCCGGACCGGCTCGGCGAGGTCCGGGTGGCAGCACGCGAAGATCATGGCCAGCCGGTCGTCCGCGCCCGGTTCCGGCGGCGGTTCGGCGGCCAGCCGTGCCACCTTCTCGCGGCCGACGGCGTCGCGGCGCAGCCGGTCCAGCGCCTTGCGCCAGCCCGTGGTGACCAGCCAGCCGGTGGGGCTGTCCGGCACCCCCTCTCCGGGCCAGCGCTTGAGCGCCTCGGCCAGCGCGTCCGACAGCGCCTCCTCGGCACGGTCGAAGTCGCCGAGACGCCGGCTGAGCGCGCCGAGCATGCCGGCCGCGTCCGTCCGCCAGATCCGGTCCAGCAGTTCCGCCACATCGTCCACCCCACCAGGGTGCAGCACCCGCGGGACCGAGGCGTCCCTCCCCCGCCCCGTGGCCCTCCACCCGGGCCAGCGCCACGAGCCCCGAGGCGGCGCCGTACTGAGAACGATCACGAGGTGGTGAGAGGCCCGTGCCGACGCGAGGGCCGCGGTGGCGGGATTTTCAGCGAACGGTACGGAAGAAGGTGCGCAGTTCGTCCACGAACAGGCCGGGGACCTCGAGCGCGGCGAAGTGCCCGCCACGGTCGTACTCGGCCCAGTGGGTGATGGTGTTGAGCGGTTCGGCGAACCGGCGGATCGCGATGTCCTCGGCGAAGTTGGCCACGCCGGTGGGCACCCGCGAGGGTGTGGGCCAACTGGTGGTGTTCATGGACTCGTAGTACATCTGCGCCGAGGAGGTGCCGGTGTTGGTCAGCCAGTAGATCATCGCGTGGGTGATGACGTCGTCGGGCCCGATCGAACCCGCGGGGTGGGCCCAGTCGTGGAACTTCTCACCGATCCAGGCGAGCTGGCCGAGCGGGGAGTCGGCCAGGCCGAAACCCAGCGTGTGCGGGCGCGTGGCCTGGATCTGGAAGTAGCCGTTGCCATCGGAGAGGAACCGGTTCATCCGATCGAGCCGGACCTGCTCGGCGTCGGTGAGCTCCGTGCCCTCCGGCACACCGCCGAACGGGATGAACCCGACGGTGGCGGCGTTGACGTGCACGCCCGCGACGTGCTCCGGATCCACCCGGCCGAGATCGGGTGCGATGAACGCGCCGAAGTCGCCGCCCTGTGCCCCGTACCGGTCGTGGCCGAGCCTGGCCATCAGCTCGGCGTAGGCGGTGGCGATGCGGCGCGGGTCCCAGCCCGCCGGGGCCGGTCCGGTGAACCCGAAGTTGGGGTGCGACGGGATCACGAGGTGGAAGGCGTCGTCGGGATCGTCGGGGTCGGTCAGCGGCTCGATCACCTCCAGGAACTCCGCGATCGACCCGGGCCAGCCGTGCGCGAGGAGCAGCGGGAACGCCTGCGGGTGGCGCGAACGGACGTGCAGGAAGTGGATGTCCTGCCCGTCGATCCGGGTGGTGAACTGCGGGTACCGGTTGAGCCTCTCCTCGGTGGCGCGCCAGTCGTACGTCGTCGTCCAGTACTCGACCAGATCCTTCAGGTGGTCCACCGGCACGCCACGGCTCCAGCCCACGCCGGGAATCTGGCGGGGCCAGCGAACGGCCGACAGGCGCCGCCGCAGATCGTCCAGGTCGGCCTGGGGGATGTGGACGCGGAACGGCTTGATCTCGCTGGTCATGAAACGGCTCCTTCTGGTCGGTGTGACGTGCTCGGCCTCGCGTACGGGATCGGCTCCCTGGCCGCGCCCGGTCGTCGGCCCCGGTCGTCGGCCCGCTTCGAGGCCGGAACGACCGGGATCGCGGGCACAGAGCGGGTCGGTACCATCGTGTCCGCCAAGGAGGTCAGGTACGGTCCTCATTGGAGTGCACAATGAGGACATGCTCGAAACATCCGCCCGCCTGCTCCGGCTGTTGTCGTTGCTGCAGCAACACCGGGACTGGCCCGGCCCGCAGCTGGCCGACCGGCTGGGGGTGACGGTGCGCACCGTGCGCCGTGACGTCGACCGGCTGCGCGAACTCGGTTACCCGGTGCACGCCACGATCGGGAACGTCGGCGGGTACCGGCTGGAGGCCGGGGCCGCCATGCCGCCGCTGCTCCTCGACGACGAGGAGGCCGTCGCGGTCGTCGTGGGACTGCGCACCGCGGCGAACGGCACGGTCGCGGGGATCGAGGAGACGTCGGTGCGGGCCCTGGCGAAACTGGAACGGATCCTGCCGTCACGGCTGCGGTACCGGGTCTCGGCGTTGGACGCGGCCACCGTGGCGCAGCACCGGCCGGGCGCGGTGGTCCCGGCGGAGACGCTGACCACGATCGCCGCGGCCTGCCGCGACCACCAGCGGCTGCGCATGGACTACCGCGACCACGACGGCACCGACACCGTCCGCACGGTGGAGCCGCACAGGCTGGTCCACGCCGAGCGCCGCTGGTACCTGGTCGCCTACGACCTCGACCGGGCCGGCTGGCGGACGTTCCGGGTCGACCGGCTGCGGCCGCGGACCCCGGCCGGTCCGCGCTTCACACCGCGCGAGCCGCCGTCCGGCGACATCGGCGGGTACGCGTCCTGGGCCGTGGGCGTCGACCGCTACCGCTACCAGGCGCGGTTCACCATGCACGCCGCGGCCGCGCAGGTGGCCGAAAGGGTGCCGTCCGACGCGGGGACGGTCGAAGCCGTCGACGAGCACACCTGCACCCTGCGGGCCGGCTCGAACTCCCTGGACGGGCTCGCCCTGTACGTGACCCTGCTCGGCTTCGACTTCACCGTCCACGAACCGGCCGAGCTCGTCGAGCACTTCGGGACGCTGCACGCGCGCATCGGCAACGCGATCGGGAAGCGGGACGAGAACGGCCCACCGGCCGGATGACCGGGCGGCCCGGCCCGCGTCGCCAACAGCGTCGTCCCCTGCTTGTCACCCGATCAGGACGGGGGCATCACGCCGTCGGGCCGTGCCGGTGGCGTACGTTCCGTCGAGATCGCAGGTGCGTCCCGGTGGGTGATCGAGGCGACCTGTCCGCCGGCGACCGTTGTGGAGGACGACGATCAGCCGTTCTTCTCTGCCCGTCCCCACGTGGCCGGTCCATTGATCGATCCGGCCGGGTCCGGCCGTACGCCGGCGCTCCCGGACATGCCGCGTACGCGGGAAGGGGACGTCGTCCCACAGTGGGTGAACAGATCCACCCGTTCACGGCCGACCGGTGAGGGCCACCGGCCGTTACCGTCAAGATCGTCGTCGGCGTTCAACGGGGAACGACCTGCGCCCGGACCCCGGGCAGGTCGTCGAACGCGGCGGACGAATCCATCGTGATCACGACTCTGGCGGTGGTGGCCGCCGTCGCGGCGATCAGCAGATCGTACGCTCCCCGCGTCTTTCCCGACCGGCGCACATGCGCCATGAGACGAGCGTGAACCCTGGCGACGTCCACCGTGTACTCCTCGACCGGGATCAACGCCAGAACCTCGTCCACGAAAGCCTGTCGCCCGGGACGGCGCGCCTCATCCGCCAGCTCCACGCCGACGAACAACTCGGCCACAGTGATCGCGGCGACCGCCACATCGTCGGTGTCCCCGATCACCGCGTCCACGGAGGCCTTGCCCCGCTCCGCCGCGATCAGTACGCCGGTGTCCAGGATCAGACGTCGGGCCACGCGCTCCTCATCTCGTCGTCGACGGCCTCCCGGGCCGCCACGACATCGGCCTCGAAATCGGCGTCCAGCGTCTCCGCGGCTCTGGCCAGGAAGGCTTTGACCATACGTCCCGGCGCCGTGGGCGCGGGACCGATCACCGCGATCCGCTTACCTCCCCGAGTGACCACGATCGTCTCCCCTCGCTCCGCCTCGTCCAGAACGACCGCGAAGCTTCGGGACGCCTCGGTGGCAGTCATCACCTTCATGAAATCAGATTATCTGATCCTCGTTGAGGATTCGCTGATTGTTCTTACCGGCCGTTGAACACCTTGAACCACAGTGAACAGGGCGTGTGATTGAGAAATTAAAAAAAGCCCCGAACGATAATCGCTCGGGGCGTTCGTGCTGCTCAGCTGCTGTGGTCAGGGGCGGGGTCGAACCGCCGACCTTCCGCTTTTCAGGCGGACGCTCGTACCGACTGAGCTACCTGACCTCGGTGGTGGATCGAACACCTACCAGAGCGGTCCTGACGGGACTTGAACCCGCGACCTCCACCTTGACAGGGTGGCGAGCACTCCAAACTGCTCTACAGGACCTTGCTTGCCGGGGCTTTGCCCCGTCCTTCTTGCCGTGCTTAGCCTACCAGTTTTCCGGAGGTCTTCGACCTGCCGTTTCCCCGGTGAGCCTTGGCCCGACCGTGCCCCCAACGGGATTCGAACCCGTGTCGCCGCCTTGAAAGGGCGGTGTCCTAGGCCACTAGACGATGGGGGCTCGGGACTCGCATCCCGTTCCGTCGCCGTGCTCCGCTGGAGACCTCTGAAGCATAGGGGACTTTTGCCTCGATGCCAAAGCGGTTTGCGGTCACGGTGTCGGTGTGACGCTGACGGACCCCGTTGGAGACGGAGCGGTCGTCGGCACAGGAGAAATTGTACGGCCAGGGTCGGCCTCGACGTGACGCTGGATCTGAACCGACTGCTCGCCCAGCCCCCCGAGGGTGATGTCGTCCCAGGCCCGCAGGCGGTGCGTCTGCGCGTCGAAGTAGAGGACCGAGGCCTCCACCGGGGTCGGCTCGTCGTGTTCGAGCGCCCGCAGGCCGGCTCCGCCGGTGGATCCCTGGACCAGGACCCGGGTCCCGGAGGGCAGCAGCTCGGTGGAGCGCTGGTGCGAGTGACCGGTGAGGACCAGCGAGGCCGAGCCGGAGAACCCCCTGGCGATCGTGGGGTCGTGCACGGCGACCAGGTCGACCTGCTTGGGCAGCCGCGCCAGCCTGGCGGCGTGCGTACGTCCCAGGGCCGCCAGGGATTCGAGGTCGGAGTCGACCGGGACGGTCTTGTCGGGCGTGAAGCGGGGGTCGCCGAGGCCGTAGACGCGCAGCCCGGCCACGGTCGCGGCCTGGCCGTCGAGGACGACCGCCCCCTTCTGCCGGGCCACGGCCCGCTGGGTGGTCGCGGAGTCGTGGTTGCCCCTGACGAAGACGTACGGGACGCCGAAGGTGCCGATCTCCTCGACGAACCTGTCCTCGGGGCCGGTGCCGTGGTCGGTCAGGTCGCCGGTGTCGACGATCGCGTCGATCTTGAACTGGGCGGTGACCGAGCGGATGAGGTTCCACGCGATGGGGCTGAGGTGGATGTCGGAGACGTGCAGCACCCGGATCGAGGTGGGGTCGGCGTCGTAGACGGGCAGGGCCGAGACCACGTCGTAGAGCTGGGAGACGTTGTTGACCAGCTTGGCCAGCTGCACCCGGTAGGACTCGAACCTGGTCACGATCGACTCGGCGTCGCCGACCAGGGAGGGCGCCCCGGCCAGCAGGCCGGTGTACTTGGGCTCCACCACCGAGTCGGGCCGGAAGGTCAGGGCGACGGCCGCGCCCGTACCGGCGATCGCCACGGCGACGCCCGTCAGACCGGCCAGGGCCGGTCCGGGCCTGCGGAAGACGATCAGGGACGCGACCAGGGCGCCCGCCAGGCCGCAGAACGCGGCGCGCGCGACCAGCGTCCTGACCCCGGCCCCCAGCTCCTCCTCCAGGAGCGCGGGAAGGCGGTCCGCGGAGAACCGGGGGTCGTCCAGGAAGCCCCGTGCCCGGTCGGGGTTGATGTTCTCCAGGGTCACCCGCAGGCCCACGGGGGCGTTGTGGGTGTCGAACAGCAGCGTGCCGAACGGGTGGGCGTCCACGACGGTCTCGCCGCTCCAGGAGGGCTCGGCCGACATGCCCAGCTCCACCGGGCCGACGTTGGACCGTACGGTCCCGCCGAGCATGATGCCGAGCCAGGTGCCGGCCAGGGCGACGGCGGCGACGGCCACGGCGCGTGCGACGCCGCGGGCGATCCGCCCGCCGGCGAGACGGCGGGCCCGGGGGGCCAGATCAGTGAGTTTCATCCGCCTCCACCTCTACCCAGGAATGCGCGGGCAGAATGACATGTGTGATCGAGATCTCGCGGGAGAAGTTCGAGGAACTCGTGGCCGAGGCTCTGGACAGCATTCCCCCCGAGCTGACGAAGGTCATGGACAACGTGGTGCTGGTCGTCGTGGACGATCCCCCCGAACCAGGACTCCTAGGTCTGTACACCGGCATTCCGCTCACAGAGCGCGGCGACTGGTACGCGGGGGTGCTACCCGACCGGATCGAGATCTACCGGGGGCCGATCTGCGCGATGTGCGAGACGGAGGACCAGGTCGTCGAGGAGGTACAGATAACCGTCGTTCACGAGATCGCTCACCATTTCGGGATCGATGATGACCGGCTGCACGAGCTGGGTTGGTAGGTACCCCCGGAACACGCACCAAATGCCACCGTTCTCGAAATGTCGTCGCTTATCGTTACGGTTTGCATGCGTTTGATTGCTTTAGGTTGCGCGCGGGCCTCACAGAAGGCACCGTAGGTCACACGGTGAACACCCACAGTCAGTGTGCCTGCGAACTCAGCGGAGTCCTATGGCGGCCACCAAGTCCGGCCGACTACCCGGTCGGCACCGCCGTCCGGCGGAACGCCGAGCGACCTACGGCGAGGTCATCGCCATCAGGGAGTTCCGCGCGCTCTGGATCGGCCAGGGGCTCTCCCTGCTCGGCGACCAGCTCTCGCGGGTCGCGCTGTCCGTCCTCGTCTTCGAGCGGACGGACTCACCCCTGGCGACGGCGTCGGTCTACGCCCTGACCTACCTGCCGCCGATCGTCGGCGGGCCGCTGCTCGCGGGCCTCGCCGACCGCTACGCCCGGCGGCGCGTCATGATCACCTGTGATCTGCTCCGGGCCGCCCTGGTCGCGCTCATGGCGGTCCCCGGCACCTCGTTCTCGGCGCTGTGCGTCCTGGTCTTCTGCGTGGTGCTGCTCAGCGCGCCGTTCTCCGCGGCGCGGGCGGCCCTGCTGCCGGAACTCCTGGAGGGTGACCGCTACGTCGCGGGCTCGGCCCTGCAGAACATGACCAACCAGGGCGCGCAGATGCTGGGCTTCACCCTCGGCGGCATCCTGATCATGGGGATGGGCCCGTACCGGGCGCTGGCGCTGGACTCGGCCACCTACCTGGCCTCCGCGCTCATCCTCGTCGCGGGCGTACGGCGGCGTCCCGCTCCCTGCTCCCCCGACGAGAAGCGGCCCTCGATGTGGAAGATGACCCGCGCCGGCGCCGGGCTGGTCTTCGGCGACCCCCGGCTGCGGACGCTGGTGCTGTTCGCCTGGCTCTGCGGTTTCTACGTGCTGCCCGAGGGGATCGCGACCCCGTACGCCGACGAGCTGACGGGTGATCCGCGGCAGCTCTCCCTGGTGACCGGCCTGCTCATGGCGGCCATGCCCACCGGGACGGTCGTGGGCGCGTTCCTGTTCAGCCGTTACGTCAGCCCGTCGGACCGGCTGCGGTCGATGGGCTGGATGGCGATGCTGACCTGCGCGCCCCTGATCCTCTGCGCGGCCAGGCCGCCGCTCGTCGTGGTCCTGCTGCTCTGGTTCACCTCGGGGCTGGGCGGGGCGTACCAGCTCGCGGCCAACGCCGCGTTCGTGCAGTACGTACCGGCCGGGCAGCGAGGTCAGGCCTTCGGGCTCGTCCAGTCCGGCCTGCTGGCCTCCCAGGGCATCGGCATCCTGATCGGCGGGGTCGCGGCCGACCACCTGGGCCCCGAGCTCGTGGTGGCACTGGCCGGCGCGGCCGGTCTGGTGACGGCGGCCGCGCTGGCCGTGCTCTGGAGGCGGTCCCGCAGGGAGGTCATCGAGAGGGTTCGCGTGGAGGCGAACACCTGACTCAGCCCTGGGGACGGAGGTCGTCGCCCTGCCTGGGCGCCTGGTACGGCGCCGGGGTGACGACGGGCTCGGGAGCCGGCGGGAAGGGCTCCTGGTGGGTGGGGTAGTCCGCGACCGGCCGGTTCGGGGCGCGGTGCTGGCTGGTGGCCTTGGCCCAGCCCTGCTCGGCCTTGGTCCTGGCGTCCACCCAGATCGGGTTGTCCTTGTTCTTGTCGATCACGTCCTGCAGGACCGACCGCTCGTGCCCCTCCTCGGGCAGGAGCGCCCAGCCGATCGCGTAGACGGCCACGCCGAGCCCTCCGAAGAAGGTGGCGACGGCGAGGGCCGCACGGATGATGTTGGGGTCGATACCGGTGTACCGTCCGAGACCGGAGGCCACACCCGCGACGATGCGCCCGTCCCTGGTCCGCTGGAGCTTCTTGACGCCTGAGAAGTCGTTTTCGTTCATGTATCGAGAATGCCCGGCCGAGGGACGGTCTCACATCGGGATTCCCCCTGGCAGGACCCTGACATGCACCCCGTCCGGGGCCGCAATACCCTGACAGGGCCGACGAGAGAGGGACACCATGGACGATCTCCTGCGCATCGACGACGAGCTCTCCGAGGAGCAGAGGCTCATCCGCGACACCGTACGGGACCTCGTCGCGGACAAGGTGCTCCCGTACGTCGGCGACTGGTTCGAACAGGCGGCCTTCCCGGCCCGCGAGCTGGCCCCGGCGCTCGGCTCGCTCGGCCTGCTGGGCATGCACCTGGACGGGTACGGCTGCGCGGGCCTGGACGCGGTCTCCTACGGCGTGGCCTGCCGCGAGCTGGAGGCCGGGGACTCCGGGCTGCGGTCGTTCGTGTCCGTCCAGGGCTCGCTCGCGATGTTCCCGATCTGGAAGTACGGCTCGGACGAGCAGAAGGAGGAGTGGCTCCCCCGGATGGCCGCGGGCGAGGCGATCGGCTGCTTCGGGCTGACCGAGCCCGACCACGGCTCCGACCCCGCGGGGATGCGCACCCACGCCGAGCAGGACCCCTCGGGTGACTGGATCCTCAACGGCGCCAAGATGTGGATCACCAACGGCTCGATCGCCGACGTCGCGGTGGTCTGGGCGCAGACCTCAGAGGGCGTCCGCGGGTTCGTGGTGCCGGCCGGCACCCCGGGCTTCACCGCCCCGGAGATCCACAAGAAGATGTCCCTGCGGGCCTCGGTGACCTCCTCCCTCTACTTCGACGACGTCCGCCTGCCCGCGTCGGCCGTACTGCCCGGTGTACGAGGCCTCAAGGGCCCGCTGTCGTGCCTGTCGGAGGCCCGCTTCGGCATCGTCTGGGGCGTGGCCGGCGCCGCCCGCGCCTGCCTGGAGGCGGCCGTCGACTACTCCACGTCCCGCGTCCAGTTCGGCAGGCCCATCGGTGGCTTCCAGCTCACCCAGGACAAGCTCGCCTGGATGTACGTCGGCCTGGGACAGGCGCAGCTCACCGCCCTGCACCTGGGCCGCCTCAAGGACGCGGGGACCCTCACGCCGCGTCAGGTGAGCTTCGGCAAGCTCGCCAACGTCCGCGCGGCCCTGGACATCGCCCGCCAGGCGCGCTCCATCCTGGGCGGCAACGGCATCACGCTGGAGTACCCGGTGATCCGGCACATGAACAACCTGGAGAGCGTGCTGACCTACGAGGGCACCCAGGAGATCCACACGCTGGTCCTCGGCGAGGCCCTGACCGGCATCGCCGCCTACCGCTGACGTCCACGCGGACCGTCGCCCGGACGGGCCGGTCCCGTTCTCGCCTCAGGGTCACCACGGGCCGGTTCCGTTCTCGCCCGGGGTCACGGCGGGACGGTTCCGTCCTCGCCACTGAGGCCGCTGCGGGACGGTGACGCCCGCCCGGGTCACCGCGGGCGGGGATGCCTCTGGGGCAGGCCGGAGGGCCGCCACTCGGGGGTCTCGGCGGCCTTGCGGAGCTCGTCCTCCCAGGAGGCGCCGCAGGCCATGAAGAAGCGGAGCAGATCGGCGGTGGCGCGGGCGTCGGCCAGGGCGGCATGGGCACGGGTGAGCGGGATCTCCGCGCGCTCGCAGCACGCGGCCAGCGTCCACCTGCCCTCCGGCAGGAAACCGGGGGCCAGCCGCTGCGTGCACAGGGTCTCGCTCACCCACTCGCTCCCGGGAAGCGGCCGCAGGAATCGCAGGTCGAAGGAGGCGTTGTGAGCCACCAGGACCCGGCCGGCGACCCGCCGCCAGATCTCGTCCAGCAGCTCCTCGATCATCGGCGCTCCCGCGACCATCGCGCCGGTGATCCCGTGGACGTGCACGGCCCCGGTGGGGCGGCGGGGGTCGACCAGCGAGTGCCACTCGTCGACGGTCTCGCCCCGGGCGTCCAGCGAGACGAGCGCGATCTCGCAGATCCGGTCGCCCCTCGACGGGGAGAATCCGGTGGTCTCCACGTCCACCACGACATACCCTTGCCGCGTGGAGACGGTGGAGACGTGGGCACCGCGGGCGGGCTCAAGCCCCGAGCTCGTCATGCCTGCCACTCTAGGAGCCGTCCCGGCCCTCCACCTGCCGTTCCGC
The DNA here is from genome assembly GCF_039534895.1 of Streptosporangium longisporum. Taxonomy (NCBI): domain Bacteria; kingdom Bacillati; phylum Actinomycetota; class Actinomycetes; order Streptosporangiales; family Streptosporangiaceae; genus Streptosporangium; species Streptosporangium longisporum. The sequence goes on from NZ_BAAAWD010000014.1 coordinate 627,065, forward strand.
AAACAGGTGACCATGAATGGGCCTGGCGACGGACGTTAGTGGACACTATCCTCGGTACGCTGTCACCTGCGGGGCGTTAGCTCAATGGTTAGAGCTGCGGACTTTTAATCCGTAGGTTCTGGGTTCGAGTCCCAGGCGCCCTACCTCAATGACCTGGGCAGACTCCCTATTTTCATGATCGGGAAGTCTGCCCGGTTGCATTTCCGGCTGCGGTTACGACGGCCGGTCCGTCGCCGTCAGGGGACCCACGTACCCGTCCCTTCCGGCCCGCCGCCTCGATCGAGGGCGTCTCGGGGATGCGGGTGTACCGCTCGGTCGTGGTGAGCGGGGAGTGGCCGAGGCCGCCTGAATCACTCGGATGCCCATCCCTGGCCGTGTGGCGCGCATCGTGAACGTGGGCATCCTTGTCGATCTCGGCGGGACGCGGGAGTTGTTTCGGTCGTCCCAGTCGCTCTCAGCGATCGAGTCACCATCAGGCGTGCACCACATGAGATCCCGCTCTTTCCACCTGTCCGAGCTTCTGCGCCTTCCTGTGGGGGGCGGAGGACGATCAGGGGCGAAGGGACAGGGGGCTGGACCCGCTTGCCTTTGCCATCGTTCAATCCTCGACACGATCCGCGCGTGCGAGAGCGGGCTCGGTACGGTCGGCGGGACAGAATCTCGAACATGCCCCTGCGCTCCGTGCAATTTTTACGGCACACGATGAGGTGGAAGTACTGACGTCCAAAGGCGCGCTTGGCCTTGTGTGACCCTTCAGGCAGAGACGGCGATGGAACCGGGCAACGCAGGTGTGCGGATTCTTACGTCCGGGCCGGTATCGAAACCGCTCGGCCTGCCAGAACGCTTGGATCACCACATTGTCCAGGTCCATGTGCTTCCGTCGCAGGCTCAGTGACTCCGATTACCGAATTTCCAGGCCAAGAGGGTTTCTCCGGTAAGGACTTCGTCTTGTCTCCGTGGGTCACGTCCAGCGAAGTGGTGTATGAGTTGACCTTCGCGTGATCCTGTTTCTGCAGGTAAAGCGGCAAGTCTCTGCGGAATTGGGTTCTGCTGCGGTGTGTCGCCGACGAGAAGGCCCATCCGGGTCTTGGCCAGAACGTCCAGACCCCTACAGCGGCGGGCCTCGGTCCACTCATCACTCTGCTCGGCCAAAACCGTACCGACAAGACGGGCGATCGAGGGCCGCTGGGGGCCGGTCCCGGAGGCCGGTGGCCCGGACCGCCGTACGGCCGGGTGTTCCTATCGGACGAAGCCGGTGATCTTTTGCGGGGTCACCCGGACGACCAGCCGAAGCGTCTCCTCCGGCTCGGGTGGAGGGTCCTCGCCGAGGTACTTCTGCGAGAGCCTGCGCGGCAGCGACTTCTCCTCGTCCCGGACGAGCTCGGCGGTGCCGCGGATGTCCACCGAGTGGTACGGGTCCCCGGTGTCGTAGACCGTGAGGCTGACCCGTGGGTCACGTCCGAGGTTCTTCGCCTTCTGCCGCCCTGTCGTCGTGGAGAACAGCACCGTGTCCCCGTCCCTCTCGATGTTCTCTCGATCCGTCTCAGCTTCCCTACAGGAGCTTCCGCGTACATTGCGGGAACATGGCGAACACGCGGCGTATCGCGACGGCGCGGGGGCCGGGGGCGGCGGGGTGGCGTCGTGACTTCCGGTTGCTGCTCGCCGCGCGGGTCGTCTCCTCGGCGGGCACCGGCTTCGGGCCGGTCGCGCTCGCGTTCGGCGTCCTCGGCCTGCCCGGAGCCGACACCGGCACGCTGTCGCTGATCGTGGCCTGCCAGACGGTTCCCCACCTGCTCCTGGTCCTCCTCGGCGGTGTGCTGGCCGATCGCCTCCCGAGGACCGTCCTGCTGGCCGCCGCGGAGGTGACCGCCGGTCTCGCGTGGGGCGGCATGGCGGTCATGGTGGGCACCGGCGCCGCGCCCGTCCCCCTTCTGTCGGCCTGCGCGGTCGTCGCCGGTGTGGCGGCCGCGCCGGTGGGACCGGCGTTGACCGGGCTGGTGGTGCACGTCGTGCCCGCGTCCGAGCGTCCCCGGGCGAACTCCGTGCTGCGGTCCGCCACGTACACGGCGCGGACCGTGGGACTGGTCGCCGCCGGTCCGACGGTGGCGTGGGCCGGTGCCGGCTGGGCGCTGGCCGTCGACGCCGCCACGTACCTGCTGGCGGCCGTGCTCCTCGCCGCGCTACGACCGGCCGTCCCGGCCTCGGGGTCGGCCCCGGTCCCGGCGTCGGTCTCGGTCTCGGGGGCGGGGGCCGGTCTGGCCGGGGAGCTCGTCGCGGGGTGGCGGGAGTTCACCGGCCGCCAGTGGCTGTGGGTCCTGGTGACGGGCTACTCGGTCTGCTACGCCGTCACCTCCGCCGTCACCGGGGTACTCGGGCCGTCGGCCGCCCAGTCCTACCTGGGCGGGCCCCGGGCATGGTCCGCGGTCCTCGCCGGTCAGGCCGTCGGCACCCTGGCCGGTGCGGTCGTCGCCCGCTGGGTCCGGCCCCGTCGTCCCGCCCTCGTCGCGGCGCTGCTCCTCCCGGCCGGTGCCGTTCCCATCGCATTGCTGGCGGCCGCGCTGCCCGCGCCGGTCGTGGTCGCCGGTGCGGTCGTCGCGGGCGTCGGCGGCGGCCTGCTGATGGTCCTCGCGGACACGGTCGTCCAGCAGCACGTTCCCGCTCACGCGGTGTCGAGGGTGAGCGCCTACGACTGGTTCGGATCGCTGGCGCTCGCTCCCGTGGCGGTGGTGGCGGCCGGTGTCGGCGCGCGCGAGCTGGGTCTCCGGCCCACCCTCGCCGGGTGTGCCGTGCTCGTCTGCGCGGCCGCCGCGTTCACCGTCTGCGCGCCTCAGGTACGCACCCTGAGATCGGCTCCCCCGGGACCCGAGCGCGCGGGAAGCGGTCCGGCGACCGGTGGACCGGCCGGTTGACGCGGCGTGGGCGACATGGGCGGACCATCCTGGACACGGGCAGACCACCTTGAACGCGGGCGGGCCATCCTGGACACCAGCGACGCCAGGGACATCCCGGACAGGCCGGGCACCGGGCGGAGCGGTCTCCTCGGTGAGGAGCGGCACGACGGGGCCGCTAGTCGGGCCTGGCCAGCACCATCGTCCCCGGGCCCTGCGCGGCGCCGGGGCCGGCGACGACCGTGATCGTGTCCGCGTCGGCGGGACCGCCGCAGTGCGGGCACGTCACCGTGGGCGTGAACCGCTCGCCGCAGGAGTGGACCAGCAGGGCGGGTGGCCCGCCGGGCGGCGTGGACCACCGGTCGCCCCAGGCCATCAGGGTGATCAGCGCGGGCACGATGTCGCGTCCCGCCTCGGTCAGGTGGTACTCGTGGCGGACCGGCCGTTCCTGGTACGCCACTTTCTCCACCACGCCCGCCGCCTGCAGGCGGTCCAGGCGCTGGGTGAGCAGGTTCCGCGAGATCCCGAGGTCCTCGCTCAGCTGGTCGAAGCGGCGCAGCCCGAGGAACAGGTCCCGCAGGATCAGCGGCGTCCACGGCTCGGCCACCACGCCGACGGCCTGCGCGATCGAGCAGTGCATCTCCCCGAACCTGTTCATGACCCCAGCATAGTCAGTTGCTAAAGTGAACCCACATAGTTCACTTTCAGGACTCACCGGAGGCTCCATGAACGCCATCACTCAGCGCTATCGCGAGGCCGGAGAGGCAAAGGACGTCGACGCCCTGATGTCGACGCTCGCCCCCACGGTGGTTTTCCGCTCCCCGCTCAGCAGCAGGGCCGGCTTCTCCGGGCACGCCGAGATCCGCCGGCTCTTCGGCGTCGCCCTCGGAGCTCTGCGGGACCTTCGCTACCACACCGACGTCGGCGACGACCGCACCCGCATGCTCGCCGCCACCGCCCGGCTCGGCCACCACGAGCTGGAGGAGGCCGCCCTGGTCCGTCTCGACGACGACGGGCTGATCGAGGAGGTCACCATGTGGGTCCGGCCGCTGCCCGCGCTCACCGCGCTGATGGCCGCGCTGGGACCCGGCCTGGCCAGGGCCTCGGGCAGGCCCGCGCTGGCCGCGTTCGTCGGCGCCTCGGTGAGGCCGCTGGCCTTCATGACCGACGTCGGCGACCGTACCCTGGTCCCCCTCGTCACCCCGAAGAGCGGCTGACCTCCGCCCGGAGGCCGCCGACCTCCGGGCGGAAGGCCGCGGGGCTCCGCCCGGAACGCCGCGGTCTCAGCCCGCGACGTCACGCTCATCCGGTCGATCACCGGGTCCGGCAACGGGCGAGCCCGGCCGGCCGTGGTGGCTCGACCGGGCTCGCCGGGTGGAACGGATCAGGTGGAACGGATCAGGCGAGGTCGAACCGGTCGAGCTCCATGACCTTGGTCCAGGCCGCGACGAAGTCGGTCACGAACTTGTCCGAGGCGTCCTGGCTGGCGTAGACCTCGGCGAGGGCCCGCAGCTGGGAGTTGGAGCCGAAGACGAGGTCGACCGCGGTGGCGGTCCACTTCACCTCGTCGGTGTTCACGTCCCGGATCTCGTACACGTGCTCCTCGGACTCCGACGCCTTCCACCGGGTTCCCGGGGAGAGCAGGTTGGTGAAGAAGTCGTTGGTGAGCACGCCGGGCCGGTCGGTGAGGACGCCGTGCCGGCTGCCGCCGACGTTGGCCCCGAGGGAGCGCAGGCCGCCCAGCAGGACGGTCATCTGGGGCGGGGTCAGGTTGAGCATGTAGGCACGGTCGACGAGCAGCGTCTCCGGCTGGATCTTCACGCCGTCGGCCAGGTAGTTGCGGAACCCGTCGGCGCGGGGCTCGAGGACCTGGAAGGACTCGACGTCGGTCTGCTCCTGGGTGGCGTCGGTGCGGCCCGGGCGGAACGGCACCGTCACCGTCACGCCGGCGTCGCGCGCCGCCTTCTCGACGGCGGCCGAGCCGGCCAGCACGATCAGGTCGGCGAGCGAGATCTTCGCCCCGCCGGCCTCGTTGAACTCGCGCTGGATGCCCTCGAGGACGTCCAGGACCTTCCCGAGCTGCTCGGGCTGGTTGACCTCCCAGTTCCGCTGCGGCTCCAGGCGGATCCTGGCGCCGTTGGCGCCGCCGCGCTTGTCGGTGGACCGGAAGCTCGCGGCGGAGGCCCAGGCGGTGGAGACCAGCTGGGCGGTCGTGAGACCGGACTCCAGGACCTTGGCCTTCAGGGCGGCGATGTCGTCGTCACCCACCAGCTCGTGGTCGACGGCCGGCACCGGGTCCTGCCACAGCTGGGGCTCGGGGACCCACGGTCCGTGGAAGCGGCTGACCGGACCCATGTCGCGGTGCAGCAGCTTGTACCAGGCCTTGGCGAAGGCCAGCGCGAACTCGTCGGGGTTCTCCAGGAAGCGACGGGAGATCTTCTCGTACGCCGGGTCGACGCGCAGCGACAGGTCGGTCGTGAGCATCGTCGGCCTGTGCTTCTTCGACGGGTCGTGGGCGTCGGGGATGATCGCCTCGGCGTCCTTCGCGACCCACTGCTTCGCGCCGGCGGGGCTCGTGGTGAGCTCCCACTCGTGGCCGAAGAGGATCTCGAAGAAGCGGTTGCTCCACTGCGTGGGCCGGTCGGTCCACGTCACCTCGAGACCGCTGGTGATCGTGTCCTTGCCCTTGCCGGTGCCGTAGGTGCTCAGCCAGCCCAGCCCCTGCGTCTCCAGCGGCGCGGCCTCGGGCTCGGGTCCGACGTGGCCGTCCGCGGGCCCGGCGCCGTGGGTCTTGCCGAACGTGTGGCCGCCGGCGATGAGGGCGACGGTCTCCTCGTCGTTCATGGCCATCCGCTTGAAGGTCTCGCGGATGAAGTACGCCGCCGCGAGCGGGTCCGCGCTGCCGCGGGGCCCCTCCGGGTTGACGTAGATGAGGCCCATCTCGGCCGCGCCGACGTCCGGCGCCATCTCGTTGTCGGCGACGTAGCGCTCGTCACCCAGCCAGGCGTCCTCCGGACCCCAGATGATCTCCTCCGGCTCCCAGATGTCCTCGCGGCCGAAACCGAAGCCGAAGGTCTTGAACCCCATGGACTCCAGGGCGACGTTGCCGGCGAGCACGAGCAGGTCGGCCCAGGAGATCTTCTGGCCGTACTTCTGCTTGACCGGCCACAGCAGCCGCCGGGCCTTGTCGAGGTTGGCGTTGTCGGGCCAGCTGTTGAGCGGGGCGAAACGCTGGGAGCCGTCACCGGCCCCGCCGCGGCCGTCGTGGATGCGGTAGGTGCCCGCGGCGTGCCAGCTCATCCGGATCATCAGGCCGCCGTAGTGGCCGAAGTCGGCCGGCCACCAGTCCTGCGAGGTGGTGAGCACCTCGGTGATGTCCCGCTTGAGGGCCTCGACGTCGAGCTTCTCGAGCTCCTTGGCGTAGTCGAAGTCCTCCGCCAGCGGGGTGGTCTTGGAGGAGTGCGAGCGCAGGATCGACAGGTCGAGCTGGTTGGGCCACCAGTCCCGGTTCGTGTGCGGCCGACCGCCGGTCTTCGGGGTCGGCGAGTCGATGGCCGGGTTCTCGCTCTCGCTGCCGTGCGCGGTCACGGAGTCGTGCGCGACCGGGCAGCCGCCCCCTTCACCCCCGCTCTTCGGGTCGAAGCCGGTCGCGTCGTGGTTCTCGGTCATGAAAATCCTTCCGGATCAGCTGGCGGTGGAACAGGTGAGGCACACGCCCCAGTAAATGATCTCGGCCTCGTCGATCGCGAAACCGTGATCGTCGGACGCGGTCAGGCAGGGCGCCTCGCCGACCGCGCAGTCGACGTCGGCGACGACACCGCACGATCGGCACACGATGTGGTGGTGGTTGTCGCCGACCCGCCCCTCGAAGAGGGCCGGACTGCCCGGCGGTTCTATACGACGGACGAGCCCCGCGGTGGTGAGCGCGTGGAGGCCTTCGTACACGGCCTGGAGGGACACCTGGCCGATACGATCACGAACTCCGGAGGTGAGCGCCTCGACACCGAGATGGTCACCGTTTCGGACGGTTTCGAGTAGCGCGACACGGGCCGCAGTCACCCGTAGGCCGGCACCTCGCAGCTCCTCGGCGATGGTCGGGGGCTGGGATGCGGTCATGGCTCCAATATACCCCCATAAACCTGAACAATTAAAGATATTGAGTGACTCCACTCTTGATGGGCTCCCCTCGACGTCCGGCCGGCCGCCCGGGGCCGTCCGGCGACCCGTCCTCAGGGGATCGGTGCGGTACGGGGGGACGGCGCGCATGCCCGGGGTCTCCGTGGCCGCGGCCACGGGCCTGAGGCCCGGCATCCGTGCCCCGCGTGCCGGGAAGCGCGGAGGTTCAGGACCGGCCGCAGGTCGCCGGGCAGAAACCGGCCTCGGGATGGCGTGACGACGGCCCGCCCAGGAGGGGCTGTCGCCGTGATCTCAGGTGCCGGTCGAAAAAGGCCGCCACGTAGGTGCGGGTGAGCTCCGAGCCACGGGCCGCGGGCAGCATGCCGGGGAGGGGTTCGAGGCCCAGGACGCCCGCCAGCAGGGGGATGTCGGTGAAGGACTGGTGTTCGGCGCCCGACAGCACGAGCCAGCGCTTCCACCCGGTCAGCAGCCTCCAGTCGCGGTCCCAGGAGGTGTCGCGACCGCCCGGGACGTGTTCGCGCGACCCCAGGAACATGAACGGCCGGGAGAGGCCCCCCTTGGGGATGCGGGCGTAGGTGGTGCCGTCCATATTGATCCCGGCGCGTATGCGCGGGTCTTCGACCATGGCCGCCACGGTCGCGGCCCCGCCGATCGACTGGCCCGCCATCGCGATCCTTTTCCGGTCGATCAGGCCGGAATGCCTCGGGGTGGAGGTCAGCCGGTCGAGGACGAAGGAGACGTCGGCGGCCCGGCCCCGGACCAGCCCGGCGCCGAAGCCGGGGTCGGTGCTGCTGTCGCAGGCGAGGCATTCGGCGACCCGGCCGTCGGACAGGGTGGTGGCGTGGCTCTCGTGGGTGTGGTCGATCCCGGCCACGACGTACCCGCGGCCGGCCAGGTCCTCGGCCAGGGAGGTGAGGGTGCTCACCGGCTTGGTGAAGCCCGGGGAGAGCACCACCAGCGGCAGCCCGCGTCCGGAGGGGGCGGCGTCCTCGACGGCGTTGGTCCGGGTCCTGCTCAGCGTGCCGGACGGCACGGCCGAGGTCCCGGAGCCCTTCAGGAGGAGTTCCGCCTCCCTGGCCGTCATGTAGGGCGTGCGCCGCCCGTGACGCTGCCGGGTCGGGTACCACAGGGTGACCTTGAGCTCCCTGGCGTCCGCGTCGGGGTTCCAGGGGTCGGGGCGGGAGGTGTCGGTCAGGTGCAGGGCGGTGGTGCCGACCGGATGAGGGCCGGTGGGGGCGGGCAGGGTCACGGGGCCGGGCGGTTCGGCCCGCAGCGCGTCGGACCTGGGCGCCGCGGGCGCGGAGCAGGCGGACGCGGCCAGGACGGCCAGCCCGGCGGCGAGGGTCAGGAGTCTTCTCATGGTGGGGTCCCTCACGTGCGCAGCAGGGTCAGGGCCTTGGCCAGTGCGGGGTCGCGTCCGGCGGCCGCGTCCTTGGGGGTCAGCGGCACGTGGTGGTCGGGCGGCACGCCGATCCGGTCGATCACCTCGCGGTTCGGCCCGAGGTGGTACCCGGTGGGCAGGTGCAGGAAGGTGTTGTCACCGAGCAGGTACGTCCCTACCGGGCCGGAGATCACTCCGGCGGTCCTGGTGCCGACCAGCGGGGCGATGCGCAGGTCCTTGACCGCGGAGCTGAAGTGCTCGCACGCCGAGGCGCAGCCGCGGTCGACGAGCACCACCGACGGCAGACCGAGCAGCTCGACGGTGTCGTCGGTCGGCGTGGCCCGGCAGGTGCCGTCGGCGGTGCACCGGTAGGCGGTGTTCCTGCCGTGGACGAACGCGCTCAGCAGCCGGGTCGCCTCCAGGGGGCTGCCGCCGCCGTTGCCGCGCAGGTCCAGCACGAGGCCGGACAGTGTCCGGCCGGTGCGCAGCCTGGCGATCGCCCGCAGGGCCCGGTTCGCGGAGTCGGGGGTGAACCCGGTCATCCGCACGTAGGCGATGCCGCCGCCGTCGCCGTCATCGCCGTCATCGCCGTCCAGCAGTTCCGATCGCACCACCCGCAGGTCGGCCGGGTCCTGCGGGAAGAGGCCGGGCCTGAGCGTGACGGACCAGCGGCGGCCGGTGGCCTGCCGCAGCAGCCGCAGCCGGACCGGCCGCGCCTCCGGGTACTCGGGATGGAGGGCGGCGATGGCCGGGCCGGCCCTGTCGTCGGCGAAGGGTGCGGAGTCGTTGATCGATTCGATGACGTCGCCGGGACGCAGCCCGGCGGCCCGCGCCGCGCCGCCGAGCACTCCGGTGACGAACAGCGGGGCCACGGCGCTGCCGGGGCCGGTGTCCGCCCGCGGGCCGGTGACGTTGGTCTGCAGACCCAGGCCGTAGCCGTCGCCGTCGTAGTGGCCGGGCGGCCGTCCGTCCTGGCGCGTCCAGCGGGCGTGGCCGTCGCCGAGGGCGGCCACCAGCGCCCGCAGGGTGACGGCGGCCAGCCTGTCGCGCAGGTCGGGCACCCGGTCGGCGATCTTCCGGTAGGCGGTCTCGAAGGCGGCCCAGTCGGTTCCGCGGTCACCGGTCAGCGCGGGCATGACCGCCTCGGGCACCTCGCGTCCGCTGCGGTCGAGCTCCCGTGTCAGGGCCGCGAATCCGGTGGTCAGCAGCGAGCGGGCGTCCAGCGTCGCGCCGCCGTGGTACCTGCCGAGGATGCAGAGGTAGGCCTGCTCGACGACGTCGATCGTGGTGGCCGTCTCCGCCTCGACGGGACCCGTGGGCGGCGTGCAGGCCGTACCGGCCACCGTGCCCGCCTGGACGCGCGGCGGCTCCGGCGTGGTGCAGGCCGCCACCAGGAGGAGGGCGAGCCCGCAGGCCGCGATCCTGATGAGGGTCATGACGGGCGTCTCCGGATCCACCAGAAGGACGACCACGCGAGGCCGAGGGCGAGCAGGGCGTAGATCCCGGTCTCGATCCACTGGAAGGGCCAGAAGCGCTCCAGCGGCTGGTAGCTCGCCCGCTGCCGGTAGCCGAGCCGGTTGATCTCGGCCACGCATCCCCCCGCGGGGAGTCCCTGCGGTGAACAGGGGCCCGACGTCGTGGAGACCGGGACGGCCCGCACGATCGTCGACGACGGTCCCGAGCTCCCGTCCCCGCCGGAGATCGTCCGTCCGGACGGATCGACCAGCCTGCTGGACAGCACCCAGGCGCCCGCGTGGCCGGGAACGGCCGACGTCCTCAGGAAGATCTGCAGGGATCCGCCTTCCGGCGCGCCGAGGCCGTCCATGTTCTCCCGGTTGATCTCGAAGGTGCCGGTGACCGGGGGCATCAGGTGGGGGCGGACCAGCAGCGGCACGGCGAGCTGGATCGCGACGAAGACGGCCAGGGTCAGGGCCATGGCCGGCAGCGTGCGGCGCACCAGCATGCCCACGGTCACGCCCAGGACGAAGGCGAAGGCCGCGTACCCCATCGGGGCGATGCCGCGCGCGCCGAACACCAGGGGGGCCATCATCGCCAGCTCCGGCACGGCCGACCTGTCCAGCGGACCGGACCACCAGGTCACCAGCAGACCGCACGCACCGGCGGCGAGCACGGCGGTCAGGCCGATGAGCCCGAGCTTGACCGCCAGCCAGCGGCCGCGGGTGACGCTCTGGTTCCACACCAGCAGGTGCGTGCCCGCCTCCAGCTCACGGGTGATCAGCGGCGCCCCCCAGAAGAGCCCGATCAGCGCCGGCAGGACCAGCACGACGAGCGTGAGGGCGAGGAAGGGGATGTCGTACTCGCCGAAGAACCGGTCGAAGAAGTCCGGGCAGGTGTCGTCCGGAATGCAGTCGGCGATCCCGGCGGCGTAGCCGGAGGCCAGGCCCGGGCCGGTCAGGGCCAAGGTCGTGGCGAGCACCACGAGGACGGCGGCCGTCATCGCGGCCGAGCCGCGGAACTGGCGCCAGGTCAGCCAGATCATCGCCGCACCTCCGTGGCGACCGGCCGGTTCTTTGTGGGCCGCTCGTCCATGTAGGCCAGGACGAGGTCCTCCAGGCCGAGCGGGGTGACCGTCCAGGCGGGGTCGTGGATCGGGGAATCGGTACGGACCACGTACGTGCTCTGCCGGTCGGTGTGACGCGCGGAGATCACGTGCCGGCCCGCGGGAAGGCGGTCGGGGTCGCGGCGCGGGCCGGTGAGCCGGTGGTGGCCGGCCAGCAACCGGTCGACCTCCCCGGCCACCCGGACGTGGGAACCGGCGAGGACGATCAGGAAGTCGCAGACCTTTTCCAGGTCGGAGATCAGGTGGGAGGAGAGCACGACGCTGAGCCGGTGTTCGACGACGGCCTCCATCAGCTCCCGCATGAACTCGCGGCGGGCCAGCGGGTCGAGCGAGGCGACGGGCTCGTCCAGGATCAGCAGCTCGGGCCGCTTGGCCACGCCGAGGGTGAGGGCGAGCTGGGCACGCTGACCGCCCGACAACCGGCCCGCCCGATGAGCGGGAACCAGGCCGAGCCGCGCGATCCGGTCCCGCGCCATGACCTCGTCCCAGCCGGGGTTGAGCCGGGCCCCCAGCCGCAGGTGCTCGGCCACGGTCAGTGCCGGGTAGAGGGGGGTGTCCTGGGCGACGAAACCGACCCGCGCCAGCTGCGCGGACGTGCTCCCCGGCCAGCCACCGAGCACGGTGATACCGCCCGCCGTCGGCTCCAGCTGGCCGCTCGCGAGCTTCAGCAGCGTGGTCTTGCCGGCCCCGTTGGGACCCACCAGCCCGACGACGCGACCCGCCGGGATGTCGATGGTGCACTCGCTCAGCGCCCAGCGCCTGCCGTACTTCTTGCCGAGTGCCCGGGCTTCCAGGACAGCGGTCACGCTGCGTCCTCCTGATGGGGTCCGAAAGGTGGTCGTGAACAGCGCCGCGTGCCTTCGGTGAGGTCGTGGTCCCGGAGCGACGTGACGGTGGGAACGAAACTAGGCACCGCCCCCGCCGGCGCGCGTCGGCCGTCCTGCCGAGATCGCGTACCTCCTGGGAACCAGGGGCCGCCGGGTCATCCCCGCGATGTACTCCCCGAGACACGGGCCCCGTCACGACGGCCGATGTGGGACAGGCGGGCAGGCGTGACAATGTGCCGGTGGAGACCGATGAGCGACCGGCGTGGTGGCGGCGCCTGCTGAACCCGGACGACCGGCCGGACGAGGACCGTCCGGACCGGCGCGGCGTCCGGGACACACCGGGGCCGGGTGGTGACGGTGGCCGCCCGGGACCGTCTCGCGGAGCCCTCACCGCGGACGTGGTGGTCGCGCTCGTCCTGACGGCCGTCGCGGTGACCGTGTCGGTGAGATATCCGGTGACCGGCCCCGCCGCGGACCAGCCAGAGGTGATCGAGTACCTGCGGCTCCGGCCCACCGCCTCCTCCCTGCCGCCGATGGCCGACCTCCCCTCGCTGCCCGACATGCCGTCGATGCCCGACCTGCCGTCGATGACCGACATGCCGTCGATCCCGGATCCCGCGCCCGGCCGCCCACCGCGTCCTGGCGTCCCGTCCGACGGTTCGTCCCCGTCCTCCGGTGATCCGTCCGGCACGGTGCCCGCCTGGCTCCTATCCCACGTCCTGCCCGTGTTCCTCGTGGCGCTGACAGCGTTGCCGCTGGCGGTACGGCGCCGGTACCCGCTCGTCACCTTCTGGGTGGTGCTGGCCGCGGCGCTGGCCACGTACCGGGTCGCGACCTGGATCACCGTTCTGACCTGCGCCGTCGCCGCGTACGGTGCCGTCGTCCACGGCCGTAACCGGTTCCTGGCGATGGGGGGTCTGGTGCTCGCGGCCGGGCTCGCCGGGGGCGCCTTCCGGAACGTCGCGCCCGGGCTGCCGGACTGGATGGCGCCGTTCGTCGTCCTGCTGAGCGTCGGCGTCTTCGGGGGCTTCGTCCGTTCCTGGCGGCGGCAGCTGGGGGCCGGCCGGCATCGGCTCGCCGAGCTGGAACGGGAGCAGCAGGACGCCACGCGCAGGGCCGTCGCGGAGGAGCGCTCCCGGATCGCCGCCGAGCTCCACGACGTGGTGACCCACAATGTCAGCGTGATGGTGATCCAGGCCGGCGCGGCCCGCAAGGTCATGGACATGGAGCCGGAGCAGTCGAAACAGGCCCTGCTCGCGATCGAGTCCGGTGGCCGGGCCGCCATGGCCGAACTGCGCAACGTCATGGGCCTGCTCGCCGGGCCGGGCGGCGAGCGCCTCGACGGGCCCTCGGACGAGTTCTCCGACGGGCTCTCCGACGGGCTCGAACCCCAGCCCGGGCTCGACCGGCTCGACGCCCTGGTGGAACGGGTCCGCGCCGCCGGAGTGCCGGTGAGCGTCGAGGTGTCGCCGATCGGGCCGCTTCCTCCCGGGATCGACCTCGCCGCCTACCGCGTCGTGCAGGAGGCCCTCACCAACACGATCAAGCACGCGGCCGGGGCCGCCGCGTTCGTGACGATCGGTCATGACGGCGACCGGCTGGAGATCGAGGTGACCGACACCGGCGGGACACCGAGCGCCGGACCGCGGACCGGCGGCGGCAGGGGGCTGATCGGGCTGCGCGAGCGGCTCGCCGTCTACGGCGGCACCCTGGACGCGGGGCCGACGGCCGGGGGCGGATTCCGGATCGGGGCCCGTATCCCGTGGAGGGCGGCATGACCGAGCGGTTGCGCGCCGTCATCGCCGACGACCAGGCACTGGTACGCACGGGATTCCGCATGATCCTCGCCGCCGACGGCATCGACGTGACGGCCGAGGCCGCCGACGGGGAGGAGGCCGTCGCCGCGGTCCGCCGTACCAGGCCCGACGTCGTGCTCATGGACATCCGGATGCCGAGGATGGACGGCCTCGAAGCCACCCGGCGGATCCTCGCGGACGGCGCCGAGGACACCCGCGTGCTGATCCTGACCACCTACGACCTCGACCACTACGTGTACGCCGCGCTCGCCGCGGGGGCGAGCGGGTTCCTGCTCAAGGACGTCACCCCCGAGCACCTGGTGGCCGCGGTACGCCTGGTGCGCTCCGGCGACGCCCTGCTCGCGCCCACCATCACCCGCCGCCTGGTCGAACGGTTCGCCCGCCACGACACCGTGCGGCCGGACCTGCACCGTGACCTGTCCCGGCTGACGCCCCGGGAGGTGGACGTGCTGCGCCTGCTCGCCACCGGCCTGAGCAACGCCGAGCTCGCCGACCGGCTGACCCTCAGCATGGCCACGGTGAAGACCCACGTCGCGCGCATCCTGTCCAAGCTCGGCCTGCGCGACCGTGTCCAGGCCGTGGTGGTCGCCTACGAGACCGGCCTGATCTCCCCCGGCGGCTTCCCTCAGGAGCCGGGCCGGGCCCGCGGACCGGCGGATCGCTGACGGCGTCCGGGCGGTAGTTCGCCCACCGGCGCGACGGTGTGCGTCCCGCCGCCCGTGCAGCGCCACACGGCGGTCCCGTCCCCCGGTTCGGCGCGCAGGCCCCGGTCGTGCACCGGGCAGACCGGCCACGTCCTCCAGAGGACCTCCATGACCACCTCCTGGGTGGCGTCGGCCACGGCCCAGAGCCCACCGTTCCGGGATCCGAGGCCGTTTCCCTGGCAGACGCCCCGGAACTCGACCCATGCCAGGCCCACGCCGTCCCAGTCGGGAAGGATCATCCGAAGCTTCCCGGTGATCCCGGCGGCGCGCACGTCGCGTTCCACGATCCTCAGCGCCTCCTCCAGCGGCGCCGGCAGGCCCGGATCCAGCGCGAAGGACGGCTCGAAGCCGACGTCGCCGAGAAGGGCCTCACCCAGCCGGGCCAGGTCGGCGGCCGTCAGCTCGGCGGCGGGACGTTCGAGGAGCTCCCGCGTGACAGCGGTGGACACGCCCTGCTCCTCCACCAGGCAGGCCAGCTCGACGAGAGGTCCGGCGTCGAGACCACCGTCGCGCGACCCCGTGTGGACGCGGGCGCCCAGCTCGTCGACGATCCGCCTGAGCTCGTCGTCCTGCTCGTAGGGACGCATGCCGCAGTGTCTCCCGCCCCCCATGTCCCGGCAAGCGGGATTCCGGGTCCGGATTCCAGGCGCCTCCTCATGATCTGCGCGCACCGTGGTCTTCGGAACGGCCGGCGAGGTGAAGGCGTACGAAATATGGACTTCGGTGGGATGTGTGATCGCGGCGGGCTGCACTAGATTGCCTGCCATGGTGCTCGCCGGCATTCCCAGCCCCTCCGAAGGGGTCTGGTATCTGGGGCCTCTGCCCATCCGTGGTTACACCATCTGCATCATGCTCGGGGTCGTGGTGGCCGTCGCCGTCGCCGATCGCCGCTGGCGGAATCGCGGTGGGGCACCGGGGACCATGCTGGACCTGGCGACGTGGGGAATTCCGTTCGGCCTCGTGGGCGCGCGGCTGTACCACGTCATCACCGACTGGCAGCTGTACTTCGGGCCCGGCGCCCCCCACCGGCCGATCGACGCGATCCTGATCTGGAGCGACTCCGGACCGGGCTGGCGCGGTCTGAGCATCTGGGGCGCCATCGCCCTGGGCGCGGTGGGCGTGTGGATCGGCTGCCGCCGCCGGGGCATCGCGGTGAGCGCGGTCGCCGACGCCGTGGCCCCGGCCGTCGCCATCGGCCAGGCCATCGGCCGGTGGTGCAACTACTTCAACCAGGAACTGTTCGGCGGCCCGACCGACCTGCCCTGGGGGCTGGAGATCGACCCGGGCCGTCCCGGGACCGTGCCGGGCGTCGCCACCTATCACCCCACGTTCCTGTACGAGTCGCTGTGGAGCCTGGCGCTGGCGCTGGCACTGATCTGGATCGGCGGCCGTTTCGCGCTGCGGCACGGCCGGCTCTTCGCCCTGTACGTAGCGGGCTACACCGCGGGCCGGTTCTGGATCGAGGGCATGCGCGTCGACCCGGCCAACGAGATCCTCGGGATGCGGCTGAACCAGTGGACGTCGATCGCCCTGTTCCTCGGCGCGCTGGCCTACGTGTACCTGACCCGGAACAAGAGGTCCGAGGAGTCCCTGGGCGACGAACGGGTTCTCACCGGGGTGAAGTGACGGGTTTCACCGCGCGACGGCCGCGCGGGCTCCGCGTCCTTCACCGTTCGCCTCCGGCGGGGGCGGCGTCGATCGGTTCGAGGAACTCCAGCCGGTTGCCGTGGGGATCCTCGGTGTGGAAGCGGCGCATCCCCGGGAAGTCGTCGTCGAAGACGACCGGGTGTCCGGCCTCGTCCAGGCGCCGGGCCCACCGGTCGATGTCGTGGACCAGCAGGCCGGGGTGCGCCTTGCGAGCCGGACGGAAGGCGGCCTCGACGCCCAGGTGCAGCTCGATGCCGTCGTGACCGCAGAACCAGCACCCGCCCCGCGAGGAGAGGGCGGGCGGCTTGGGGATCTCGACCAGGCCGAGCACCCCCTCGTAGAAGGCCCGCAGGACGGGTTCGCTTCCGGGGGGACACGCCAATTGGACATGATGAATCATCACGGCTCCCGTCAGGTATCTTGACGCCAAGATATATTATCTTGACGTCAAGACGCCTCGTCGTGCCGAGACCCGATCTTTCGGGGCCACGAGCGCACCGCCGGGACACTCACATCGGACGTCGAGACGGTCCTTCCCGGCGACCGGTCTGTCACGGAGGACGGATTCCGGCACCGCCGCTCCCCTTCCTCCGATGCCCACGCTGTAAGGATCTGTCAGTCCGGTCTCGGCCGCGACCGTCCCGCCGGTCTATCCGTTGACGGGGAAGCCGAGGTTGACGCCGCCGTGGCTGGGGTCGAGCCAGCGGGAGGTGACGACCTTGCCGCGGGTGTAGAAGTGCACGCCCTCGGTGCCGTGCATGTGGGTGTCGCCGAACAGGGAGGACTTCCAGCCGCCGAAGCTGTAGAAGGCCATCGGGACCGGGATCGGCACGTTGATGCCGATCATGCCGACCTCCACCTCGTTCTGAAAACGCCGGGCCGCGCCGCCGTCGTTGGTGAAGACCGCGGTGCCGTTGCCGAACTCGCCGCCGTTGATCAGCGCCAGCCCTTCCTCGTAGGAGGAGACGCGGACGATCGCCAGGACCGGGCCGAAGATCTCCTCGGTGTGCACCCGCGAGCCGGCCGCAACGTGGTCCAGCACCGTGGGGCCGAGCCAGAAGCCGGGCGTCTCCTGGGCGGTGGCGCCTCCCAGCACGGCGGTGCGGCGGCCGTCCACGACGAGCTTGGCACCCTCGCAGACGCCCAGGTCGAGGTAGGAGAGGACCTTGTCGCGGTGGGCGCCGGTGATCAGGGGCCCCATCTGGGAGGCCGGGTCGTCGCCGGGGCCGACGGTCAGCTCGCCGACCCGCGAGACGATCCGGTCGACCAGATCGTCCCCGACCGGGTCGACGGCCAGCACCACGGAGATCGCCATGCAGCGCTCGCCCGCCGAACCGAAGCCCGCCGACACCGCGGCGTCGGCGACCAGGTCGAGATCGGCGTCGGGCAGGACCAGCATGTGGTTCTTGGCGCCGCCCAGCGCCTGGACGCGCTTGCCGTGCCGGGTACCGGTCTCGTAGACGTAGCGGGCGATGGGGGTGGAGCCGACGAACGAGAGCGCCGCCACGTCGGGGTGCTCCAGCAGCCGGTCCACCGCGACCTTGTCGCCCTGAACGACGTTGAACACGCCGTCGGGCAGCCCGGCCTCCTTCCACAGCGCGGCCATCAGCAGCGACGCCGAGGGGTCCTTCTCCGACGGTTTGAGGATGAAGGCGTTGCCCGCGGCGATCGCGATCGGGAACATCCACATCGGCACCATGGCCGGGAAGTTGAACGGGGTGATCCCGGCCACGACGCCCAGCGGCTGGCGGATCGAGTAGGAGTCGACCCGGGTGGAGACCCCCTCGGAGAAGCCGCCCTTGAGCAGGTGCGGGATACCGCAGGCGAACTCCACGACCTCCAGGCCCCGGGCGACCTCGCCCAGCGCGTCGGAGTGGACCTTGCCGTGCTCGGCGGAGACGAGCCGGGCCAGCTCGTCGCGGTTGGCGTGCACGAGCTCGCGGAAGCGGAACAGCACCTGCGCGCGCCTGACCAGCGAGGCGTCCCGCCAGGCGGGCCAGGCGGCCACGGCCGCGGCCACCGCCGCGTCGACCTCGGCCACCGAGGCCAGCTGGACCGACCCGGCGACCTGCCCCGTCGCCGGGTCGAAGATGTCCGCGGTCCGGCCGTCACCGTCCGCGAGAGCTCCGTTGATCCAGTGTCTGATGTCTTTCACGGTTCTCGGCTCCTTCCGCCCATTGGGCGGGTAGACGGGTTCAGGACCATGCGTTGGATCGGAAGGCGAGCTCCACCGCGTCGGCGACGGCTCCGTCCGCACAGGCCCCCACCACGACATCGGCGGCCGCCCGGACGTCCGGGTGGCCGTCACCGACCGCGATCCCCACTCCGGCCGTCGTGATCATGTCGAGGTCGTTGGGGTTGTCTCCGATGGCCGCGACGTGTTGCAGCGGCACTCCCCGGGCCGCGGCCAGCTCGCGGAGCGCGGCACCCTTGGACGCCCGTTCGGGCAGCACTTCCAGGTAGGTGGCCTCGGACCGGACCGTGGCCGTTCCCGGGATGTCCAGGTCGGGGAGCCGGTCCCCGATCAGCATGCACTTGGTGATCTCACCGGGCGGCAGTGCCGCCCAGCCACCCGGGTCCCGCAGCGTGATCCCGTCCCGCCGGGCGTAGGTCCGTAGTTCGGGCACGTCGTCCACGGCCAGCGCCTCCCCGCCGGAGAACGCCACCGGGTGGACGCCCTCCGGGAGTTCTCCGAACAGGCCGAGCAACGTCTTCCAGGCGTCCACCGGCAGGTGAAGGGAGCGCGGCACGGCTCCCGTGGCCAGGTTCACGGTCCGGGCACCGTTGTAGAGGATGGCCTCCCCGGCCAGGCCCAGTTCGTCGTAGTAGGGGCGGGCCGACCGTTCCATGCGCCCGGTGGCGATGACGACCTCTCCGCCGGCGGCGCGGAACCGGCGCAGCGCGTCCCTGCTCGCGGGCACCATGGCCAGGTCGCGTCCGACCAGGGTGCCGTCCAGGTCGGTGACGATCCAGCGGATCACGCCTGCCTTCCCCGGGTGAGGACCTCGGCCATCACGGAGCCGTCGAGGTCGAACCCGCCCACGCAGGCGAGGTAGCCACCGGGGGCGAGGACGCTGCCGGACAGCGGGATGTAGCGTCCTCCGGCCCGCTCCACCAGCAGGGATCCGGCCGCGACGTCCCAGGCGTTGACATACGTGCCGTACGCGACGTCGGACCATCCGGCGGCGACGTGCGCCAGCTTCAACGCCGCGCTTCCCGGGCGGCGGACGGTGGCGAAGGCATGGGTCATCCGCGCGAAGCGGTGCAGCGCCGGCTCCCCCTCCCTCACCAGGTCCCGAGGGCTGGGGTAGCTCGACAGCAGCACCGCCTCCCGGTCGGTGCGCGCGCCGGAGCTGTGGATCGGCTCGCCGTTGCAGAAGGCTCCGCCGAGCGAGGCGGTGAACTCGTCGTCGCGGACGGGGTCGTAGACGACGCCCGCCACCACCGCGCCGTCCACGACCGCCCCGATGGAGGTGCAGAAGAACGGCAGGCCGGCGGCGAAGTTCGCGGTGCCGTCGATGGGGTCGACGTACCAGCTGATGGCGCCCTCCCCCCGGCTGCCGCCCTCCTCCCCCACCACGACGCTGTCGGGGCAGCGCCGGGCCAGGACCTCGCGGATGCCCTCCTCCGCCGCCTTGTCGTGCTCGGTGACCGGGTCGTGGAAGTCGCGTTTGGTCTGTACGGCGGGCCGGGACCGGAAGGCCTTCCTCAGCCGGTCGCCGACCGATCTGGCCGCCTCCACCGCGATGGCGGCCAGTTCACGTGAGGTGTTCAGGTCCATGTCTCCTCCAGGAGATCCAGCAGGCCGCGCGGGTCCTCGACGATCGCCTGAGGGCTCTGCCGCACGCTGTACGGGATTTCTTCGGTGCTGCGGGAGCGCATCAGGATCGTGGCTCCCACCCGGGCCCTGGCGCCGCAGACCACGTCCCGGTCGTAGTTGTCGCCGACGTACCAGACCTGTCCGGGGTCGACCCCCAGCGCCCGGCAGGCGATCCAGATCATCTCCGGGTTGGGTTTGCGGACGCCGACCTCGTCGCTGTAGACCTGCACCGCCACCTGGCGGTCGAGACCGCTGAAGGCCATGTGGTCACGATGAACGGTTCCGCACAGGGCGTTGCTGACGACCGCGGGGACGACGCCGTGCGACCGGCAGGCGGTGAGCAGCTCCTCCGTGCCCGGCCGGATCTTGCGGTCGCTGCGCAGCTCGCCCATCCGCCTGCACAGCGGCGTCGCCTCGGCGACCACCAGCGCGCGGGCCTGCTCGGGCCAGTCGCCCGCGACGAAGTCGGCCCAGAATCCGCGGTGCGTCATCTCCTTGGGCGCGAACTGCCGTGAGGTGGAGTCCTTCCAGTACCCGTCGGCGCGCGCGCCCGCCCGGATGTCGGTCTCGACGTCGTCCACGGTGAGGTTGTGGAAACCGGCCCCGCCCAGGAGTGCGTGCACCTGTTCGGCGAGCTCGGCGGCCCACGACGGGCGCTTGACGGTCTCCACGATCACTCCGCCGAAGTCCAGGAGCAGTGCCTTGGGCCGGATCACGCGCCGACCTCCGCCCGGTCCCAGGTGGACATCCGGGCGCCGTCCTCGCCGAACAGGTGCATCTGCTCGGTCCAGCAGGTCAGCACGTCACCGGGGGCGGCCTCGACCGGGATGTAGGAGAGCGCGTACAGCTCGGTGTCGCGGACGCGCAGCCGTACGGTCCAGGAGGAGCCGGCCGGCAGGATGGCCTCGACCAGGGCCTCCTCGCTCCAGACGGAGCCGGGCGGGGCACCGAAGCGCAGCGCCTCCGGCCGGATGCCGACGCCGGCGGGGGCACACCCTCCCGGCCGGGACTCGACGAAGCGCAGCAGCGAACCGGCCAGGCCGCCCGGGGAGGGGCCGATGTCGACGATCGCCATCGGCGGGCTGCCGACGAACTCGGCGACGAACCGGTTGGCGGGCCTGGCGTACATCTCCATCGGCGCGGCGAGCTGCTGCAGCTCGCCCTCGTTCATGACCGCGACGTCGGTGGCCATCGTGAGGGCCTCCAGCTGGTCGTGGGTGACGAAGACGATCGTCGCCCCGGACTCCTCGTGGATGCGCTTGAGCTCGGCGCGCATCTCCAGCCGGAGCCGGGCGTCGAGGTTGGAGAGCGGCTCGTCGAGCAGCAGCACCGTGGGGTTGACCGCCAGCATCCTGGCCAGCGCGACGCGCTGCTGCTGGCCGCCAGACAGCTGGGAGGGGTAGCGGTCCATCGCGGCGTCGACGTGCACCATCGTCAGCGCGGCCTCGGCCCTGGCCCGCCGCTCGGCGGCGGGCACCTTGCGCATGCGCAGGCCGAACTCGACGTTCTCGCGCACGGACAGGTGCGGCCAGAGCGCGTAGTTCTGGAAGACCAGCCCCATGCCGCGTTTCTCCGGCGGGACGTAGAGTCCCTGCGCGACGGAGTCGAGGATCCGGTCCCCGACGGCGATGGTGCCCGCGGTGGGTTGTTCGAGGCCGGCGATCATCCGCAGCGTGGTGGTCTTGCCGCAGCCGGAGGGGCCGAGCAGGCACATGAACGCGCCGTCGGGCACGGTCAGGTCGAGGTTCTTCACGGCGTACTCGCCGCCGCCGTAACTCTTGGCGACTGCGCGCAGGGTGATGTTCGGCATCTATCCTCCTAGGCCGGACGCCAGGCTGCTCTTGGTCAGCCGCTGGGTCAGGTAGGTCATGGTGAAGGAGATCAGGGCGATCACGAGCACGACCGCGTTGGCGAGCTGGGTGTATCCGTAGTCCACGAGGCCGATCGAGAGCGTCGTGAGCAGCTGTGTCCCGGTGGTGGTCAGCATGATGACGATGCTGAGCTCCTTGAGCCCGGAGATGAACGGCAGCACGATCCCGGTGACGAGGGCGCCCTTCTGGATCGGGAAGATGATCCTCCGCATCCGCTGCCACCAGGAGGCGCCGGCGATCTGCGCGGCCTCCTCCGGCTCGCGGCCGAGCTGCATCATCGCCGCGATGCCCGAGCGCGAGCTGTACGGCAGGTGCGTCACGGCCATCACCAGGATCAGCAGGAACGTCGTCCCGTACAGCGCGGGGACGGGTCCCCTGGCGACGGCGAACAGCGAGAGCGAGGCGGCCGCGAACGCGATGCCGGGGATGAGGTAGGGCAGGAAGGAGACCTGGCGCAGGAAGCCGGCGACGCGCGGCGCCATCCCGCGCACCACGACGTACCCGACCAGCAGGCCGATGACCGCGCAGATCACCGAGGCCAGGCCGACGATGCGCAGCGAGTTCCAGGCCGCCTCCCACAGCTCGGAGCCGCGGAAGACGCCGTGCGGGAATCCCACCGCTCCGGGCAGCCGCTCGGCGAACCAGTAGTCGAAGGTGAAGGTCGACAGGTCCAGCGGCGTCCGGGTGAGCGTGGACAGCAGCAGTGTGGCCACCGGGATGACGACGCTCACCCCGAAGACCACCAGGCCGAGCGCGAAGGCGGGCCAGCGCCAGCGGCGCAGGTCGCCCAGCCGCTCCATCGCGCCCTTGCCGCCCACCGTGACGAACCGGCGGTGCTCGCGCATCAGCCGGGTGTCGGTGAGGACGATCAGGACCCCGATGACGACGATCACTGTGGCGAGCACGGAGGCCACGCCGGTGCTGCGGTCGCGGATCGACTGGAACAGCCCGGTGGACAGCACCCGGTAGTCGGCGGGCAGGCCGAGGACGTACGGCGTGCCGAACGTGCCGAGCACCCGGCCGACCACCAGCAGCACGGCCGAGGAGAGCGCGGGCAGCATCAGCGGGATCACGATCCGCCGGATGACGGTCCGCTGGGGGGCGCCCAGGATCCGCGCGGAGTCCTCCAGCTGCGCGTCGATGCGGCGCAGCGCGTTCCCGACCAGCAGCAGGACGAACGGGTAGTAGTGCAGGCCCAGGGTGATGATGATCGGCACCGCGCCGTAGGCGAGCCAGTCGGGTGTGCGGATGCCCTGGGCCTGCAGGAACCCGACCTGCCCGGCGGCGCGCTCGTTCTTGAACAGCGACAGCCAGGCCAGGGAGAAGGTCCACGAGGGCAGCATGTAGGGGACCACCAGAGCACCCGCGAGCCATCTGCGTCCGGGCACGTTGGTCCGGGTCACCAGCCACGTCATGCCGCCCCCGACGACCAGCGCGAACAGCGTGGTGCCCACCGCGATGACCAGCGTGTTGAGCAGCGGCTCCCAGAACAGCAGGCCGCTGATGGTGGAGCGGAACACCCTCCACAGGTAGTAGCCGGTCCATTCGCCCGGCCGTTGCCCGGCGTGCACCTCGTCGCCGTACTGCAGGCGGAAGGCGTCCGACACCACCGCGATCAGCGGCGCCACGACGAGGTAGGCCAGCAGGATCGCGAGGATCAGCCCGAGCGCGGCGGTCGGGTCGTGGCGCAGCACGCGGAGCCGGTACACCAGCCTGCGCCACCTCGACGGGGGCGGCGGCGGTGTCTTCGCCTTGGTGAGAACAGCCATGGGACTTCCTTCGGGGGGTTTCACGAGGACCACCGCGGTGCGCGCGGCCCGTCCGCTTTCAAGTGGCTTCGGTGGAGTGGTCGACGGCTCGCCGCCCCCTCAGTGGCTTCGTTTGAGCATCGCGTCGGCGAGCGCGTCGGCGGCCTCGCCCAGTCGCCGGCCCACCGCGTCGAGCCGCGACAGCAGCTCGCGGCGGCGCAGGGTGTCCATCTCCAGCGGTCCGGCGAACAGGTCGGTGAGCCGGGTCTGGTAGAGCTGGCGGACCCGGCTGCAGGACTTGCGCGTGGCCAGGACGGCCTCGGTGACCGAGCCTGGGTCGTCGATCACCCTGGAGATGGCGTTCTCCAGCTCGTCGAGACCGTCGATCACCGCCTGCAGCGGCTCGACCGCGAACGTGAGCTCGCGCGGCCCGAACATGTCGGTCTCGCGCACGTAGTCGCGCAGGTGGTCCAGCACGTCGTCGACCGAGCGGGAGAGACGGAACAGGTCCTCCCTGTCGATGGGGGTGGCCAGCACCCGGCGCAGGATCCGGACGAGCTCCGCCCGCGCCGCGTCGCCCTCGTGCTCCACCTCGGCCATCCGGGTACGGGCCGCCGACCGCCCGATCGCGCCGGACGCGGTCGAACGGGCCAGGACGGCCCCCGTCCGCGCGACGGTCACCTGGGCGCTGAGCAGGCCGACGACCTGCCGTCCCGACCGGCCTCGCAGGTCGTCCCAGGCCCGGACGAACCGCCGGGCGCGACCGTCGCCGCTCACAGCAGCCTCAGCGTGAGCCCGGCCACGCCGCCCAGCGCCATCGACGACGGAAGCGTGATCAGCCACGCCGTGCCCATGTTCATCACGCTCTGCCATCGCACCCTCCGTGCTCCCTCGCTGGCCGCCACGCCGACCACTCCCGCCGTGATGGACTGGGTCATGCTCACCGGGCTTCCCAGGGCCGAACTGCCGAGGACGGCGCCGGTGGCCGCCGTCTCGGCCGAGACGATGTGCAGCGGCCGGGTGATGACCAGGCCGCGGCCCAGCCGCTCCCCGACCCTGGTCAGGCTGGTCAGGGCGCCGACGAGGAAGAGCGCCGCGAGGGCCGCCATCCACGCCGGCGGGACCTCTACCGGCCCGACCCCGCCCGGCCCGTGGCGGCCCACGCCGACCGCGACGCTCACCACCGCGATCATCTTCTGGCCGTCGTTCACCGCGTAGGCCACGCACTGGGCCGTGTAGGCCAGCAGGTGCGCGGCGAACACCAGCCGGGGCATCCGCCGGTAGGACGGCACCCGGCGCGACAGGGCCCCCAGCAGGTAGCCCAGGAGCAGGCCGACCAGGGGCGCGCCGGCACCGATCGCCAGGACGGCGCCCAGCGCGGGCCAGGACACCGGGAGGCCGGCGCCGAGCCCCGCGCCGGTGATGCCGCCGATCACCGCGAGCGTCAGGCTGGTCGGCAGTCCCCTGCCGCTCAGCACCGCGACCACGGCCACCGCGATCAGCACTCCCGCCAGGAACACCGTCGCGCCATCCCTCGTGCCGAGCCCCGTCAGCCGTTCGGTGAAGGTCCGCGCGACCGCGATCCCCAGCACGTACGGCCCGGTGAAGATCACCACCGCGAGGAGCGCGGCCATCGCCCACCCCGGTGAGGAGGGGAACCTGAGCCCGAGACCGATGAGCGTGGCCCCGTCGTTGGCCCCGCTGATCAGCACGAAGAGGACGGCCACCACGGCGAACGCCAGGGTCCACTCCATCAGAGGTAGGACCGCCGGCCGTGCCTGGCCTCGTCGTAGCGCTCACGTGCCGCCCTGACCTCGTCCCGCTGCGACACCTCGGCCACGGGCACGTCCCACCACGCCTGGGCGCCGGGCCCGGCCCCGGGGACGGTCTCGACGTACACGACCGTGGTGCGCGCGGACGCCACCGCCTTGGCCAGCGCGGCCCGCAGCGACGCGGGGTCGTCCGCCGTCAGCACGTCCGCACCGAGGCTGGCCGCGTTGGCGGCCAGGTCCACCGGGAGCCAGGCCCCGTCGAGCCGGCCGGACTCGCCGCGCCCGCGGTGGGAGGTACCCAGCCGGAACGCTCCCACCGATTCGCTGAGGTCGCCGATCGAGGCGAAGCCGCGGTTGTCCACCAGGACGATCACCAGTTTGGCGTCCTCCTGCACGGCGGTGACGATCTCCTGCGCCATCATCAGGTAGGAGCCGTCGCCGACCAGCACGAACACCTCGCGCTGCGGGGCGGCGAGCTTCACCCCGAGCCCTCCGGCGATCTCGTAGCCCATGCAGGAGTAGCCGTACTCCACGTGGTACTGCTCGGGGTCGGCGGCCCGCCACAGCCGGTGCAGGTCGCCCGGCATGGACCCGGCCGCGTTGACCACCACGCCGCCCGCGGCGACGTCGTTGAGGACGCCCAGCACGACCGGCTGGGTGAGCTCCGCCCGCCCGTAGGCCCGGTCGATCTCGGCCTGCCAGCCGGTGGCCAGGGCCGCCGCCCTGCTCGTCCATCCGGGGTCGGCCCGCCAGTCTCCCGGCGTCAGCGCCCGTAGCGCCTCGCGGGCGTCGGCGACGAGCATCTCGCCGGAGTGCTTGGCCGCGTCGAAGGCCGTCACGTTGACGTTGAGGAACCGGACCCCTCCGCCGGACGAGCCGAACAGGGTGCGCGAGGCGGTGGTGAAGTCGCTGTAGCGGGTGCCGATCCCGATCACCAGGTCGGCCTCGGCGGCCAGGGTGTTGGCGGCGGCGGTGCCGGTGTGGCCGATCGCGCCGACCGCGGCCGGGTGGTCGTACGGCACGGCGCCCTTGCCCGCCTGGGTCTCGGCCACCGGCACCCCGTGGTCGCCGGCGAAGCGCGTCAGCTCCTGCCAGGCCCGGCTGTACTTCACGCCGCCACCGGCCACGATCAGTGGCCTGCGCGAGGAGCGGATCAGCTCCAGCGACCTGGCCAGGGCGGCGGGCTCGGGCACCGGGCGGGCCACGTGCCACACCCGCCGGGCGAACAGTTCCTCGGGCCAGTCGCAGGCCTCGGCCTGCACGTCCTGGGGGAGCGCCAGGGTGACCGCGCCGGTCTCGGCCGGGTCGGTCAGCACCCGCATCGCGGCCAGCAGCGCCGAGGGCAGCTGCTCGGGCCGGTTGATCCGGTCGAAGAACCGGCTGACCGGGCGCAGGCAGTCGTTGACGCTCACGTCGTAGGACCGTGGGTCCTCCAGCTCCTGCAGCACCGGGCTCGCCACCCGGGTGGCGAAGACGTCGCCGGGCAGCAGCAGCACCGGCAACCTGTTGATCGTGGCCAGAGCCGCGCCGGTGACCAGGTTGGTGGCGCCGGGGCCGATGGAGGTGGTGCAGGCGAGGGCCGACAGCCGCGCGCGGGTGCGGGCGTAGCCGACCGCGGTGTGCACCATGGCCTGTTCGTTGCGGGCCGGATAGTACGGCAGCGCGTCCCGCGTGCCCGCGCCCTGCTCGGCCAGGGCCTGGCCGATCCCGGCCACGTTGCCGTGACCGAAGATGCCGAGACAGCCGGCGATCAGCCGCTGCTCGACGCCGTCGCGCTCCGACCACTGGTTGGCCAGGAACCGCAGGAGCGCCTGAGCCGTGGTGAGTCTCATGGGGTACCTCCGGAAGATGTGCTCCGCGCTCGGCCGGCCCTGGTCGCGGGGAGCCTGGGGTCGACCGGCCGGCCGGTCCAGGAGGAGCGGATCCAGGCGTGCCGGGGGTCGTCGCAGAAGGCCATGGAGCGTTGCTCGGCGGGTCCGGCCAGCACGTTGAGGTAGTACAGGTCGTAGCCGGGGGCGGCCATCGACGGACCGTGGTAACCGTGCGGGACGAGCACCACGTCGCCGCCGCCCACCTCGGCCAGGGTGTCGTGGCTGCCGTAGACCCGCTGGTAGCCGGGGCCGCCCTCGTAGTAGTAGATCTCCTCCAGCACGGCCTCGGTGTCGGTGGCGGTGTCGTGCTTGTGCGGCGGATAGGACGACCAGTTGCCCCCGGGGGTGAGCACCTCGACCGCGACGAGCCGGTCGCAGTCGAAGGTGTCCGGGGCGCAGAAGTTGTTGACCTGGCGGCTGGCCTGGCCGGCGCCGCGCACCTCCACCGGGACCCGGTCGGCCGGGCCGTACCGGACGGGGAGACGCCGGGAGGCGCGGGCCGAGGGGAGGGCGAGGCGGCCCTCGCCGATGATCCGCACCGTCGCCTCGACGGGCAGGTAGGCGAAGTCGGTGACCGCCTCGAAGACCGAGGTCCGGCCGTGCAGCGTGAGCCGTACGCCGTCGCACTCGACCACGCACGAGCCCGCCAGCGGCAGGACCAGCATCTCCTCACCGCCGGTGGTGAACTCCAGCGTCCCGGCCGGCAGGTCCACGACCCTCAGCCCCGCGTAGGTCCAGCCGGCCGACTCGGGAGTGATCGCCACCGACCACGGCGGTGAGGCGGCGGCGCCGTGGGGGATGTGCGTCATGACACCTCCAGCAGGCTCACGGCGGTGTCCACGGCCGCCGCCACGTCGTCGTCGGACGGGTAGAGCAGCGCGCGGCCCACCACGAGGCCCCGGACACCGGGCAGTCGCAGCGCCTTGCGCCATGAGGCGAAGACCCGGTCGGAGGCCTGGGCGGGATCGCCGCCGAGCAGCAGGGTCGGCAGGGTGGTGGCGGCCATCACCCGTTCCATGTCCTCGATCACCGGGATCTTCAGCCAGGTGCGGGCGGAGGTCGCGCCGAGGCTCTGGCCGACGCTGATCGCGTGGATCATCGCCTCCGCCGACAGGTCGTGCGTGACCGCACCGCCGACGTGCCGGGACCAGAACGGTTCGATCATCGCGATCAGGCCGTGCCCGGCCAGCGTGGTGACGGCGCGTGCGCAGCTCTCCAGCGTGGCGGCGGTCGCGGCGTCCTCCAGCGCGATCCTGCACAGCATCTTGCCGCCGTCGAAGCGCATCGCCGCGATCGACTCGGCGTCGTAGGCGGTGAACCGGTCGTCGAACTCGAACACCGCGCCCTGCACGCCACCGCGGTTCATCGAACCGATCACGATCTTGTCGTCCAGCGCGCCGAGCAGCAGCAGGTCCTCGACGATGTCGGGGGTGGCCAGCAGGCCGTCCACGCCCGGCCTGGACAGGGCGGTCATGAGCCGGTCCAGCAGACCGGCCCGGCTCTCCATGGCCATCGGGCGGCTCCCGACGCCGAGCGCGCCCCGGGCCGGGTGATCGGCGGCGATGATCAGCAGTTGGTCGCGGCCCGCCGGGAGCGGCCTGCGCCTGCGGGCGGCGGCCGCCTCGGCCACCCGCTCCGGATGCCAGGCCCGGTCGTCGAGCAGCCGCCGGTAGTCCTCCTCACGCATGCGCGGTGCCTTCCCTCAGAGACTCACCCGACAGGACGCCCTCGACCTCGCCGGTCGTGGGCATCGCGGGGGCGCAGGCCAGCCGTCCCGCCACGATCGCGCCGGCCGCGTTGGCGAACCGCAGCGTGCGCTCCAGCGGCCAGCCCGCCAGCAGCCCGTGGCAGAGCGCCCCGCCGAAGGCGTCGCCCGCCCCCAGCCCGTTGACCACCTCGACGTCCAGCGCCGGTACCTCGACCGTCTCGGTGGCGGTCATGCCCAGCACCCCGGCCGAGCCCTGCTTGACGATCGCCAGCCCGACCCCGGCCTTCAGCAGCGCCTCGCCCGCCGCGTACGGATCGCGCGTGCCGGTGGCCACCTCGACCTCGTCCAGGTTGCCCAGCGCCACGGTGACCTGCCCGAGCGCCGCGCGCACCTGCTCACGCGCCGTCTCGGCGTCCGGCCAGAACATCGGCCGGTAGTCCAGGTCCAGCACCGTGTGCGGCGCCCGTCCCCGGGCCCGCCAGGCCGCCAGGTGCGCGCCGCGCGAGGGCTCGGCCGACAGTCCCGTCGCCGTCGCCCACAACAGCCGCGTCCGCGCGATCGCGGGCAGGTCCAGCTCCTCGGGCGCGATCTCCAGGTCCGGCGCCTTGGGCCAGCGGTAGAAGTACAGCGGGAAGTCCTCCGGAGGCCTGATCTCGCAGAACGTCACCGGTGTCGGCAGGCCCGGCACCGCGGTGACGTAGCGGTCGTCCACCCCGTAGGAACGCAGCGCGTCGTGCACGAACGCGCCGAACGGGTCGGCCCCGGTCCGGGTGATCACCGCGCTGGAGCGGCCCAGCCGGGCCGCGGCCACGGCCACGTTGGTCGCGCTGCCGCCCAGGTACTTGCCGAAGGTCTCCACCTCCCGCAGCGAGACCCCGACCTGCAGCGGGTAGACGTCCACACCGACCCGTCCGATGGTCAGCACCTCTGGCGGTCCGCCGGTCACGGGAGGCTCCCGATGCTC
This sequence comes from Streptosporangium longisporum, assembly GCF_039534895.1. NCBI lineage: Bacteria > Bacillati > Actinomycetota > Actinomycetes > Streptosporangiales > Streptosporangiaceae > Streptosporangium > Streptosporangium longisporum. The sequence continues at coordinate 656,801 of NZ_BAAAWD010000014.1, forward strand.
TCGAGGAAGGCCAGGCTCGCGCGGACGTCACCGAGCGGGCCCTCGCCCGCGGGGGGCTCGGAGTCGAGGACGACGTCCTGCTCCATGACGTACCAGCCGGAGTACCCGGCGGCGTCCAGTGCCGTGACCAGCCCCGCCACGTCCACGTCCCCGATGCCGAGCGGGCGGTAGACGCCCGCCCGTACCGCCTCGGTGTAGGTCGGCCCGCCCGCCCGGACCCGCTCGGCGAGGGTGGCGTCGACGTCCTTGAGGTGGACGTGCGCGATCCGCCCGGCTGCCCGCGAGACCAGCTCGGCGGGGTCGGTGCCGCCGATGAGCAGGTGACCGGTGTCCAGGCAGAGCGGGATGTCACAGCCGTCGAGGACCCGGTTCACCTCGTCCCCGGTCTCGACCATGGTCCCGACGTGCGGGTGCAGGACGGTCAGGTGGGCCGTCCGGCGCCGGATCTCGGCCAGGTTGCCGAGCAGGGTCCGCCAGCCCTGCGCGTCCAGGAGGGGACGCGCGTCGTACCCGTCCACGCCGGTGGCGGCGGCCAGGACGACCACCGTCTCCTCGTCGAAGGAGGTCAGCGCGTCCCGCAGGCCCGGCAGCGGGTCGTGGGCGGGGTCGTGCAGGACCACGGGGACGAAGCCGCCGACGGCGCGCAGGCCGTACCGGCCGAGCAGAGCGGCGCGGCGCGCGGGATCCGGGGGCAGGAAGCCGTCGGGACCCAGCTCGGTGGCGGTCAGGCCCAGCTCCGCCATCTCCCCCAGCACCCTCTCCGGGTCGAGCTGGTGTCCCCAGCCGGGCACCTCGCACACGCCCCAGGAGATCGGGGCGGCGGCGATCCTCACGCGGTCACCTCCGGCAGGCGGACCGGGCGGCCTTCGTGGCGGGACAGCTCCGCCGCCTCGGCGATGTGCAGGGCGGCCAGGGCGTCGGCGACCGTACAGGGGCTCTCGCGCTCGCCCCGGGCCGCGGCCAGGAACGCGCTCATCTCCGCGACGTACGCGTCCTCGAACCTGGCCTGGAAGTCCGGCCACGGCTTGCCGTCCGGCCCGAAGCCCTCGGCCGAGCGCAGCGGGGTCCGGTCGCCGAGCCCGACCGCCCAGGTGGCGCGGGTGCCGGCCAGCTCCATCCGTACGTCGTACCCGGCGCCGTTGTAGCGGGAGCCCTGCAGGGTGACGAGCGTGCCGTCGTCCATGGTCAGGAGCGCGGCGCTGGTGTCGACGTCCCCGGCCTCGGCGAAGAACGCCTCGCCCCGGTTGGCTCCGATCGCGTAGACGGTGTCCACCTCGCGGCCGGTGACCCAGCGCAGGATGTCGAAGTCGTGGATGTGGCAGTCGCGGTAGATGCCGCCCGACAGCGGGATGTAGTCGGGAGCGGGAGGGCACGGGTCACCGGTCAGCATGTGGACCCGGTGCAGCGTGCCCAGCTCGCCGTCGCGCAGCGCCGCGCGCGCGGCCGCATATCCGGCGTCGAAGCGCCGCTGGAAGCCGATGTGCGCGACGGTGCCGGTCCGCGCGACGGCGTCGGCGACCCGCAGGGTCTCCGCCACCCCGGGCGCCGCCGGTTTCTCGCAGAACACCGGCACCCTCAGCTCGCACGCCCGGATCAGCAGCTCCGCGTGCGTGGACGTCGGGGTCGCGATCACCACCGCGTCCGCGTCGAAGGGGTCTCCGACGCGCGCTCCGATCCGTTCCGCGACCTTCTCGGCCCTGCTCCGGTCGGCGTCGGAGACGACCAGCTCGTCGGCGAGGGTGGAGAGGGTGGTGGCATGGAACAGACCTATACGTCCGAGGCCCAGCAAGCCCACACGCATGACGACTCCTTGTCCGGGGGCCTCCATTTCTAGATGAACGGGTGGTGAACAGTCAAGACTTTGTCCTGACATACTGACGATATATCCACCCTTCAGATCGGGGTGGCGGGAAGGCGGTCACCGTTCCACGAGGGTGACCTCAAGGGAGTAGTGGGAGGCGCGGTAGACGTGCGAGCCGTGCTCCACGGCCCTGCCCTGGTCGTCGTAGGTCGTACGGACCATCGTCAGCAGGGGGCAGCCGCGGCGCTCCTCCAGCAGCCGGGACTCGGCCGGGGTGGCGGAGCGGGCGCCGATCCGCTGGTTGGCGACCCGCATGCGGATGCCGGCCGAGCGCAGCAGCTCGTACAGCCCCCGCTCCTGGAGCGCCTCGACCGTCAGGGGCGCCAGCTCCAGCGGCAGCCAGTTGTGCAGCAGGGCCAGCGGTTCCCCCGAGGCGTACCTCAGCCGCTCCAGCCGGAGCACCGCCATGCCCGGCGCCACCCCCAGGGCGACGGCGACGTCCTCCTCGGCCGGAACCGTGTCGATGGACAGCACCCGGGTCTGTGGCCGCTGCCCCGCCCTGCGAAGGTCGTCGTACAGGCTGGTGAGCTCGACCGCCCGCTTGACCTGGCCGTGCACGACCTGGGTGCCCACGCCGCGCTTGCGGACCAGCAGGCCCTTGTCCACGAGGTACTGGATGGCCTGGCGGACGGTGGGACGCGAGAGCCCGAGCCGGTCGGCGAGCTGGATCTCGTTGTCGAGCCGGGTCCCCGGCGGCAGCTCGCCGGCCTGGATGGCCCCGGCGATCCGTTCGGCCACCTGGAAGTAGAGGGGCACGGGGCTCGAACGATCAAGGTCGATGTCCAATTTCGTCACAGTCACCATCAGACAGTAATAGGCATCAGGATGTCCTGACCATCGATCGGCCACCTTCGGCCACACACCGGCGGCGGAGACGCAGCGACCGCGCAAACAAGTAAGTATGTCTTGACAAAGCATTCACGTGACGTACATCGTTGGCGGACTGCAGCGCCGGGATCGGGGCCCTGGCCGGCGCGCACGATCCATGAGAGCCAGAAGGAGTGACGCCACCGTGAGGCGTACCCGGAAGATCATCCCTGCGGCACTGCTGGCGCTGGCCGCCGCCGCGTGCGCACCCTCCACCGGTGCCGGTGCCGGTGCCGGTGCCCGGCCGGAGGCCGGCGCGGCCGCCCCCCTCCCCTCGGCCTCGATCGACGCGAGCCTCGATCTGGACGCGCTGGTGGCGGCGGCCAGGAAGGAGGGCAGCGTGCTGGTCTACGACTCCAGCGGCGACATCGAGGAGGTGGCCAAGGCGTTCACCGCCAAGTACGGCATCGCGATGGAGGGGGTGAAGTCCGACACCCCGCAGACCGCCGAGAAGATGCTCAGGGAGCACGCCGCGGACAACGTCACGATCGACGCGGCGATGTACGAGGACGGCGGGGTGCTGGTGGGCCAGCTGATCCCGCAGGGGGTGGCGCGGACCTGGGTGCCCGCCGACCTGAAGGAGCAGATCGCGGCCGAGAACCAGAACCCGCTGCTGGCGCTGTCGAAGGCCACGGTCTTCGCCTACAACACGAAACTCTCGCCCGGTGGATGCCCGGTGAAGAACGTGTGGGACCTGACCGAGCCGGAATGGTCCGGCAAGCTGGTGATGCAGGACCCGCTGGGCAAGCCGACCGTCCTGTCGTTCTTCACCCAGCTGGACGCGCACGGCAACCAGGCGCTGGAACAGGCCTACAAGGCGAAGTACGGCAAGCCGCTGGAGACCGAGGAGAAGAGCGCCGCCTACGAGTGGATCAAGCGGATCTCGGTCAACAAGCCGGTGCTCACCGGGTCCGACGAGGACATCTCCGGCGCGGTGGGTGCGCCGAACGCCACCGACAAGAAGATCGGGTTCATGTCGATCTCGAAGTTCCGCAACAACGAGGACAAGGGCTACACCCAGGCGACGTGCGAGGGGATGGCGCCGTTCACCGGCTTCAGCTACCCCAAGTACGTGGCGATCGCCGCAAAGAGCAAGCACCCCAACGCGGCCAAACTGTACGTCCGCTTCATCATGACCGAGGAGGGCGTCAAGCACGAGATCGGCGAGGGCGGCGTCTCCGGCAACGGCACGGTCAAGCCGCTGGTCGTCCCTCCCGGGCTGACCGACTGGCAGGGACAGCTCTTCCATACCGACCCCAAGGGGCTGCTCGGCGACCTGCAGAACCGTCAGACCGTCTCCGACTTCTGGCGCGTCAACCACGGCTGAACCGGCGAACGGACGCGACACGGCCGGCGCCGCCCGGATTCCTCCCCGGGCGGCGCCGGCTTTGTCGTGAACGCCGCGGTCCGGCGTCGTCGTCCGGCATCGCGGTCCGGCATCGCGGTCCGGCATCGCGGTCCGGCGCCGCGGTCCGGCATCTTGGTCCGGCGTCGCCGCCCGGCCGGATCGCGGCCCGTACCGTCGCCGCCGGACCCGGCGGCCGCCCACGCGGGACGCCCGGCCGGGGAATCCCGGCCGGGCGTCCGATCGGATCGCTCACGGCCCGATCGATGGGCCGATCACATGTCGCGACCGGCCCCTCGGATCCACCCGGGACGCCGAGGGGCCCTCCTCGTTCTCAGTCGCGGGGGTTCCAGCCGTCGGTGTCCACGTCCAGGTCGAGCTCGTCCGCGATGTCACCCCAGCCGACGAACTTGAAGTTGGTGTTCTCCCGGTCGGGAACGGCGGGAGTGTTGGCGCCGTCGTGCGCGATGAACAGCCCCTCGTCGAAGTCGCCCAGCGGGACGTTCAGCACGGTCGAGCCGTCGCTGTGCTCGACGCCGTCGACACCGTCGTGCGGCCCGACGGCGAACCGGCCGAGGAAGGCGTTCGAGCCCTCCTTGCGGTAGACGGCGAAGGTGTTGTCACCCTGGCTGGAGGCCATCAGGTAACCCTTGCGGTCGTCCCGGTAGTAGATCGTGAGGCCCTCGGCGTCGGCCGTCAGGCGCGTGCCGCCGTAACCGGGGTCGGCGCCGGGCGTGCACTCCTCGGTCTCCGGGTCGTACGTGCCGGGCACGCCGTAGCCGCGGACCTTGTCCATGAGCACGGGTGTACCGGTGAGGTCGGCCCGCATCCGCCAGATGCCGACGTCCTCCTGGGCCGCGTAGAGCACGTCGGCCTGCTGGTCCACGACCATGCCCTCGACCTGCGCCAGCTCGTCGGGCTCCATGCAGGGGGCCCAGCTCTGCCCGTTCGGCAGGGTGAAGGACGCGGGCAGGGTCAGCGTCCTGACGACCTGGTAGCCGACCTTGCCCCCCGGCTTGGCCAGGAGCTTGACCAGGGCGATCGAGGTCTTGTGCCGGCGGCTGACCAGCGCGTAGGTGCCGCTGGAGTCCTTCCAGGTGGTCAGGCCGTAGGCCGTCTCGGCGTCGTTGACCTGCTCCTGGGTGGTGTTGAAGACGAACGGCGCCGCCGGGTCGGTCACGTCGGTGAGGTGACCGTCGTGGCCGATCGAGTAGAGCCGCACATGGTCCCGGCCGCGGTCGGAGACGACCGCGAGGTCCCGTCCGCCGAAGCCGTAGGTGACGTCGACGTTGTTGAACCGTCCCGCCTCGTCGTCGGGTCCCGGCGCCGCCGGGGCCGCGACGTGCTGGATCTGAGCGCCGTCGAGGTCGTAGACGTAGAGCCCGCCCTCCTTGGCCGTGGTGATCACCACGCTCTCGTCCGAGTCGGAGGGGTGAAGCCAGATGGCCGGATCGTCGCCGTTGGCGTTGCCGCCCGCGGCGTCGTCGAACAGGGCGGGGGTCTCCAGCTCCGGGTTGACGACGGGGACGACCTGCCCCGACGCCGGCAATGCCAGCACTCCTACCAGCGAGAACGCCAGGGACGCCAGGGAGATCCTGGACAGGGGACGCATTGCGCCTCCTCGTGTGGGGGGATGATGTCGGACAAGAACGTAACTAGGGATTTACGATAAATCAATAGAACGTCCTTATGTCATGACATAACGATGTACGGTCGGATACCGAGGCGTCCAGGACCACCGTTCAGGCCGTGAGCCCGGCCAGCCGTGCCCGCAGGTCCCGTACGGGAACGCTGTCCGCGTACGGGGCCAGGTCGCGGGCCAGCGAGGTGAGACGCCGCAGGACGCGTGCGGAGCTCAGGCCCAGATCGACCAGGTTCAGCGTCTCCTGACCGGCGGCGACGGCGTGGTCCACCCGCCCGCACGCCAGCGTGGCATCGGCCAGGCGCACCAGGGACATGCCCCGGTTGCGGGCGAACCGTGCGCTCTGGATCCGCCCGGCCCGCTCCAGCAGCCTCACGGCGCGGTCGTGCTGCCGGGCGTCGGCCCTGGCCATGCCCTCCAGGCAGGTCAGCTCGGCCTCGTTGAGGAAGGCGACCCAGGAGGGGTCGTCGTCGGTGGTGCCTCGGGCGAAGGCCGTCCACGCCCGCGTGACCGCGCTCTCGAACGCCGGTCCGTCACCGGTGGCGGCATGCCCGTGCGCCTCCCTGATGGCGACCAGCGCCATCACCCGGGGCGGCGCCTTCGCGCGCGGACGCGACCGCCAGGCGAGGGCCCGCTGGTGGGCCGAGCGGGCGAAGCGCACCGCCTCCCTGGGTGCGCCGAGATCGATCGCCTGCCGGGCCAGGATCGTCAGGGTGCGCGTCGCCAGGGCGGCGTCACCGCGGAGCATCGCGGCGTTCAGCCCTTCCGACAGGCAGATGCGCGCCTCGGCCTGCCGGTCGGCGTCGTAGCCGTACCAGCCCAGCGACGTGGTCAGCCGCCCGGCGACGAGGGTCAGTTCCTCGCCGATCGCGTCGCTGTAGCTTCCCTGCTCGCACAGGTGGCGTACCAGGCCCAGGTGCGCGTGGGCACTGCGCCACACGACCTCACCGCCCAGGCGCTGGTCGATCGCGTCGTGGTCGCGGGCGGTGGCCTTCAGCAGCTCCACCTCGTCGATCCCGACCTTCGAGCCGCGGGGACCGCGCGACAGGGCCGGAACCGTCCACGGCAGCGGGCCGGGACCGCCGCCGGTGCCCGTCGCCGCGGCCGCGACGGCCTCGCCGCCGGGAAGGGCACCCGCCCGCAGGTCGTGCCGTCCCGCCGGCGGCGTCGGCGGCGCGGGCACCGCGGCCGTCCTGTCCGGCGACGGTACGGGCGAGGCGAACCCCAGCTGTCCGGGGGTCCTGTTGAAGTACTCCTGCAGGACCGTGCGATGCGCCGGGCGGGGATAGGGCGGGTCCGCGCTCTCCCAGCGGCGGATCTGCCGGGCGCTGAACCGTACGTCACGCGACAGCCTGCCGTCCCTCCGCATCGCCTCGGCCAGGTCCGAGAGCTTCTCCGCCAATCCTTCCTGGGTGAGGTGAACGTCCTGTCGTGCGCGCCTGAAAGACCACTTCTCGTCCTCGCCCTCGCGCATTCACCCTCCCGGCCGGTCCACTGTTTCCGAGCGTAACGAAGTACCGCGTCATCATGCGTACGCTCGTGGATCGCGACCGGGGAATTGCCGAACGTCCGCCTGAAGGCCGCGAAAAGGCCGATCCCCGGGTGACGACCGGCATTTCCTGAACGGTAAGACCTGGTCATCCCCGATGGCGGGTTGTTCAATGACAAGCCTGTCAAGTCACGATGTCCGCGGTCCGCGTCACCGGAGAGGAATCGCGCGATGCCCGTTCTTCACGGACCCTCCGGAAAGGGTGCCCGCCACGGAGGCGTGCCCGTGGTCCCCGGGCCGGCCGCCGCCGCGCGGGACCGCGGACATCGCGGGGTGACAGGGACGACCCTCGCCTGCCGGCGAGCGCGCTTCCGGGCCGGGCCGGCCGTCGCACGGTCCGGCCCGGGGATCCGCCCGCACCGGCCCCGCGCCCCTCGCGAAGCGGCGGTCCTCCACAGCCGGCCTTTACATCCGTTTCCCATCCCCGGAGTGGTCCTTGCGTTCTCCCATTCGGTCGATCGCCGCATTGGCATGCCTTCTGACGATGGTGATCGGATGCACCCGTGAAGCCTCTCCACCGCCGGGTCGGGGCCTGGAGAAATCCTCCATAAAGGTGGGGGCCATAGCGGTTCCGGACTCGGCGCCGCTCTATCTGGCCAAAGCCCGCGGCTACTTCGCCGACGAAGGACTCACCGTCGCGATCGAACCCGTCCAGAGCGCTCCCCACGCGTTTCCCGCTCTGGAGGGCGGCGCATTGGACGTCGCACTGGTCAACTACGTCAGCGTGTTTCAGGCCGTCAGCAGAGGCGCGAGCTTCACGGTGATCGCCGACGCCTACCAGGCCGCCCCCAGGACCTTCGTCGTCATGACGTCGAAGGACTCGCCGGTCAGGACGATGGCGGATCTGAAAGGCAGGACCATCGGGGTCGCGAGCCGCAGGAGCATCGGATCGCTGACGATCGCCGCGGCGCTGGCCGCCCACGGCCTGGGCGAGAGCGACGTGAAACTCCTGGAGTTCCCCCTGCCGGAGATGATCGACAAGCTCCGGCAGGGGATCGTCGACGCCGCCTGGCTCACTGAGCCGTTCATCACCCAGGGGACCACGACGGGCGCCCGGATCGTCCAGGACATGGCTCCGGCCGACGGCCCGACCGCGGGCCTCCCCGTGGCGGGATGGGGGATCACCAAGGCGTACGCGGCCAGGAACCCCCGTACCGTCGCGGCCTTCCAGCGCGCCATCGGCCGCGCGCAACGGCTCGCCGCCACCGACCGCAAGGCCGTCACCGACATCATCCCGACCTACACCAGGATCCCGCCCGCCGTCGCCGGCGTCATCACGCTGGGAACCTTCCCGACCACGCTCGACGCGAAGCGCCTGCAGCGCGTCGCCGACCTGATGCGCTCCCACGAGGGCTACCTCGGCGAGGGCGTCACGGTCGACGTGGACTCGATACTGCCGACGCGGGCGGAGGGGTCGTGACCATCGCTCCCGGCGGCCACCCGCGCGAGGTGATCCAGTCCGTCATCGGCCGCTACTGGCTGGCGTGCGGGCTGCTGGCCTTCGTCGACCTGGACGTCGCCCGTGCCCTGTCCGGCGAGCGCATGGGCGTCGAGCGGCTGGCCGCGTGGTGTGGCGCCGACCCGGACTCGCTGACCTGGCTGTTGCGGGCCATGGCGCCGGCCGGCCTGGTGGCGGTCGAGGCGGGCGAGTGGTACCTGCTGCCCGCGGGAGAGGCACTCGTCCACGACCACCCGGACTCCCCGCGGTCGGCCGTACGGCGCCACGGGGACCCCGCCCACGGGCGGATGCTGCGGACCCTGCCCGGCGGCGCCGCCTCCCGCGCACCGGCCGTGCCCGCGCCGCCGTCCCCGCCGTCCTCGACGTCGCCACTGTCACCGTCATCGGCGGCGGGCGGAGAGACGGCGGACGCGCACCGGCACGTCCTCAGCATGCTGAACGCCTTGGGCGACTTCGGTGCCCTTCTGGCCGCCGCGCGGCAGGGCTGGGCCGAGCACCTGTCCGACGGCCCGCTGAGCCCGCCCGACCTGGCCGGACGCCTCGACGCCCCCGTCGGCGACATCGAGGGGATCGCGCGCACCCTGGCCGGGCTGGGCGTGGTCGGCCTCCTGCCGGATGGACGCTACGCGCTCACCGAGGCGGGCCGTACCCTGCGCGACGACCGGCCCGACTCGATGCGGACGGCGGTGCTGATGGGCGGCGACCCGGTGTGGTGGGAGGCGATGTGGAACCTGTCCGCGGCCGTGCGTACCGGCAGGCCGTCCCTGCCGCCCCCCTACCGGTCCGGGTACGACTACCTGGCGGACGATCCCGGCGCCCAGCACCTGTTCGACCGGTTCATGACCCACCGCAGCGCCCCGATCGCCGAACGGCTCGGCGCCTGGGCCACCCCGGAGAACGTGCCCGACGGGAGCGTCGTCGTCGACGTCGGGGGTGGCCGCGGCACTCTCCTGGCCGCCGTCCTGACGCGCCGCGCCACCTGCCGCGGGGTGCTGCTGGAGCGCGACGTGGTCGTCCCCCAGGCCCGCGCGTACCTGGCCGGGCACGGCGTCGCGGACCGGTGCGAGCTCATCGCCGGGGACTTCTTCACCGACCTCCCGGCCGGACACGAGGTCTACCTGCTCGGCAGCGTCCTGCACAACTGGGGCGACGCCGACGCCCTGCGCCTGCTGCGCGGCGTTCGCGCGGCGATGAGCGACGCCGGCGGCCGGGCCCGGCTGGTGTGCGTGGACGCGCTGCCACCCGACCCGCCGTGGGCGGCCGCCACCGGCAACGCCCTGCTGCACGGCTTCAACCTCCGGATGATGAGCCTGTTCCCCCGCGGTCACGAGCGCACCGCCACCGAGTACGCCGTCCTGCTGCGCGAGGCGGGCTTCGCCGTCTCCTCCACCGCGGCCCTGCCCCACGGGCTCACCCTCGTCACCGCCGTCCCCGTCACCGTCCCCGTCTGAGCCGGTTCCGGCGTCCGGGCCCGCGCCGGGAACCGCGTATCCCGGAACGGACGGCCATCGGACGGTGAGCACCACCGACTCCTCTTCGGCGTACCAGGAGTGATCGACACCGTGTCCCCATACGACGTAATCACCCTGGTCGGCCAGCACCACGCCGCGTCCCGGTAGTTCCACCCGGAAACGACCGCTGATCAGCATCAGCAAACCGTGCCGTGATCCGAGGCAGGACCGGCCGCCGTGGCGAGGCGCACCGGAAATGCTCTCCCCGTGCTCGGTGCGGTTCTTTCGAGATGTGGTGCGACGTCCGGAGGTCGCGCTCGGTCGTGGAGCGGCCTGCCAGGCAGGCAGAGCGAGGCCTCACACCTGTTTCCGGCCCTCGACGGCCTCTCCCGGCAAGCCCGGAATTCCACCGTTCATGCCTCGGGAATCCCGGCCGTCGGAACTGTTTCGCTGAGATCACCTCGTTGACACCGTCAAGTTTCTCGCCGACGGCGAATACGTGAGCGCCGATCCGACCTACGCGGGCGACTGCTACGCCATGCTCATGGCCCAGGCGGACGTCGTCGGAGAATACGAGAAATTCATGATCCCGTGACACATTGAAATCCGGCGAACGGGCGGGCCCCACGGACTCGCCCGTTTCATCAATAGGTGATGGTGCACTGACTGGAGGTGGGAAGAGGCGGCGAGGTGGTCGTCATGGGCATGCGGACCTCGAACCCGAAGTTCGCGTACTGGTTCGGCTGGATGGCGCCATTCCACGACGCCGGCCTCCACACGTTCGTCGAGAACCTCTTCACGTTCCAGAACATGTGAACGACCGCACCCGCCGAGGAGGGAAAGTCGATGACCGCCTCCCAGGTGGTCGACGGTGTCGTGCCGGTGTTGGTCAGCTGCGCGTCGACCTGCCACCTGTACTGCCCGCCGACGGTCCCCCAGTAGTTGGCTCGGAACGTCAGCGTGCAGGTGGTGGCGGCGTCGGCGGGTGTGACGACGGCGAACGCGCCGAACAAGGCGGCCACCAGCCACATGATCAGACGCCGTCGCCGACGGACGCGCCGTTCTGTCATGGGACCCTCCTGTCAGGAAGTGCGCGCGACGAAAGACGCGCGCATAAGCAATGAACGAACGATACGGTCGGCGTCGAATACCGTCAACGACACTGAAAGTTTCAGCCATTCAATGAGATGATCTCAGCGGAATAGTTCCGACAGCCGGGATTTCCGAGGCATGGACGGTGAAATTCCGGGCTTGTCGGGAGAGAACGTCGACGGCCGGAAACGGGTGCGGAGCCTCCGGCAGAAGAGGTCTCACCACAAGAGCCCTGATCGACCGGAAGGCTCCACGTGATTTCCCACCGTGTCACGCTCGACCTCTCCCGTGAGCTCGCTCGGCATCTCGCGCGACTGCTGCGGGCCGAACGCCGCCTGCGCGGGTCCAACCGAAATCCATTAAGATCGGCTCACCATGTCCTATGGATCACAACGCCCGGGCGAGACACGCGGCGCTCCCGTGGAAGTTTGAGACGCCCTTCGGGCGCGTTACTTCTGCTCGGTTTCCTGATCGTGCTGTTCGGCTTCGGTTACGCGTTCATCGGAGAGATCACGGCCGACGTGGGAACGCTCTTCGGCGTATTCGGCCTGGCCGTCATGATCGGAGGTGTCGGCCTCTCGATCGGTGAACTCATGGCCATTGGTCCGCCACCCGGCACGACGGGGCCCATGAAGCCTGGATCGACGGAGTCCTCGGCATGGGGGACCCAGACGCCTCCGTGACCGACACCGGGGTCGATCGCGCCGTCTTCGAACGGCGTGCCGGTCCTCTCACCGACGGCCCCGTCCCGTAGGCGCTCCGATCTCGGTGGACGATCCCTGACAGGACCAGCAGGCACCGAACCCGTCGTCGCCCCCTCGCGGCGACACCGTGCGAAGCGGCGCGCGTGTGATCTAGCATCGTGCCGTGCTGGTCGTACTCGTCAACGGCCTTCCGGGCTCCGGGAAGACGACCCTGGCCAGGGAGCTGGCCCGGGAGCTCGGGTTGCCGCTCTTCAGCAAGGACGGCATCAAGGAGACCCTCGCCGACGTCATCGGCGCCACCCCTCCCCAGGGGTACGGCTCGCGGCAGTGGAGCCGGATCCTGGGGGCCGCGGCCGCGGAGAGCCTGTGGACCCTGCTGTCGGACGCGGGCCGGGGCGCGGTCCTGGAGAGCCCCTGGCCGGCCGGTCTGCGGCCGGTGGTGATCTCCGGGCTGGACCGGGCGGGCGCCGGGGACGTCCACGAGGTGTGGTGCGAGGTCCCCCTGTCCGTCGCCCGGCGTCGGTACACGGAACGGATCGCCGACCGCCATGCCGTCCACCACGACGCGCACGTCGACGACGCGCAGTGGCGGGAATGGGCCAGGACGGCCGGGCCCCTGGGGCTGGGTCCGGTGCACCGGGTGGACACGACGGAGCCGGTGGACGTGCCCGGCCTGGTGGAACGGATCACCGGACGCTCCCCCGGCCCCGGCGCGAGCGGACGGCCGGTCAGCCGTTGTCCAGGGTGAGCAGGCCGCGGCGGAAGGCCACGGCGACGGCGGCCGCGCGGTCGTTGACGCCGAGCTTGGCGTAGATGTGCAGCACGTGGCTCTTGACCGTGGCCTCGCTGATGAACAGGCGCACGGCCGCCTCGCGGTTGGTGGCGCCGTCGGCGATGAGCCGGAGGACCTCCAGTTCCCGGGCGCTCAGAGGGTCGGCGGGGGTGCGGACCTGGCCGAGGAGGCGGGTGGCGACCGACGGGGAGAGGACGGCCTCGCCCCGCGCGGCCGTGCGCACGGCACGGACGAGCTCGTCGCGGCCGGTGTCCTTGAGGAGGTAGCCGGTGGCGCCTGCCTCGATGGCGGGCAGGACGTCCCGGTCGGTGTCGTAGGTGGTCAGGACCAGGACGCGGGCCGTGCTGCCCAGCCGGGCGAGCTCCTTGATGGCCGTGACGCCGTCCGTTCCCGGCATGCGCAGGTCCATGAGGATCACGTCCGGGTTCAGCGCCCGCGCGAGTTCGACGGCCTGCGCGCCGTCGCCGGCCTCGCCGAGCACCTCGAAGGCCGGGTCTCCGGCGAACATGCCGCGGATGCCGTCGCGGACGATGGGGTGGTCGTCGGCGATGAGCAGCCGGATGGGGGTCTCAGTCACGGGCCACCGCCGGGACGCTCGCGGAGATCGCGGTGCCCGCGCCGGGCTCGGACTCGATCTCCAACGTGCCCGCCAGGCGGCTCACCCGCCTGCGCATCGAGGTGAGGCCGAAGCCTCCGCCGTCACGGACGCGCCCGGGGTCGAACCCGGCGCCGTCGTCGCGGACGTCCAGGGTGATCACATCCTCCATGTACGACAGGGTCAGGCCGACGCGGGACGCGCCGGCGTGCGTGGCGGCGTTGGCCAGGGCCTCCTGCGCCGTGCGCAGCAGCGTCTCCTCGACCTCCGGGTGCATGGGACGGACCGTACCGGTGACGGTGACGTCGGCGCGCGTCCCGTTGAGCTCGCCCCACCGGGTCACGACGTCCCGCAGCGCCTCGGGCAGCGGCGCCGCCTCCAGCTGCCCGGGACCCACCGCGTGCACCGAGCGCCGGGCCTCGGCGAGGCTCTCACGGGCCAGCCGGACCGCGTTGTCCAGGTGACGGTGCGGGTCCTCGGCCTGCCGGGCCGCCTGCAGCTGGGTGATGATGCCGGTCAGGCCCTGCGCGAGGGTGTCGTGGATCTCGGCCGCCATGCGCTGCCGTTCGTCGAGCACGCCCGCCTCGCGGGCCTGGAACAGGAGCTGGGCCTGGAGGCCGGCGTTCTCCCGCATGGCCTCCTCCAGCCGCGCCACCATGCGCTCGCGCTCGCTGCTCCGCTCGTTCGTGATCTCTCCGACGAAGCTGAACAGGCTCACCGCCGCGACGATGGCCGCGGTGAAGAACAGGTACGTGAGGATCCCGGACGGGGTGGGCTCGGGCGGGCCCCCGTTGTAGGCCGCGACGCTGATCGCCGCCGTGGCGGTCACCCCGACCGGCCGCCACCTCCCCTTCAGGTACTGCCAGGAGTGGAGGTAACCGATGAAGGCGAAGAACGTCGCGAACCACACCTCCTGCGTGCACAGCAGGCCGATCAGGACCACCAGCCCGGCCACGTAGACCGCGCCGCGCGGTACCAGCCACATCCAGGCGATCGCGACGGCCACAAGGACCGTCGTGATCCACGGGTCGCCGCCGGTGAGCAGCGAGAGCACCGCGGAGACCAGCAGGAGGACGTACGGAACGGCCGCCATCTGGCGTTCCAGCAGCCGTTCCCATCGGTCGAGCCGGCCGGTCATTCGTCACTCCCAGCGGAAGAACACGGCGGCCGCGGCACCGACGACCAGGGCGTAGAGGGCCATCACACCCAGCAGCACGGGGCTCGGGGCGTTCCCCGCCCAGACGTCCGCCAGGCTCTGCCGGAAGGCGCCCAGGGGGGTGTACTCCCCGATGCGCGCCACGATGGCGGGCATCTGGCCGGGGGGCTGCATGAGCCCGGCGAGGTAGGCCATCGGGAAGTACAGCAGGACGCCGAACCCGTTGGCGGACCGGCCGTTGGGCGCCAGCGCCGCGATGAGCAGCCCGATCGCGAACATGCTCGCCGTGCCGAGGCCGAACACCAGCAGGCCGGACAGCACCCCGGTGGGCAGGTGGGCCTTCAGGACGGTGCCGGCGACGACCATCAGCAGCCCGCAGGCGGTCACCGCGAGGACGAGCTGCAGGAGCAGCTGCACCACCAGCAGGCTTCCGGGTTTCACCGGCGTGACGGACAGCCTGCGCAGGATGCCCCGTTCGCGGTAGGTGGCCAGGGTGGTGGGCACCAGGTACAGGGCCACGAGTCCCACGGCGATGGCCAGCGCCATGGGCAGCAGTACGGTGTCGCCCGGCTGGATCGAGCTTCCGAACACCACCAGGATGAACAGCGGGATGAGCAGGGAGAACAGCGCCCCGGGTTCCCGCGTCAGCAGCTTGGTCTCGACGACGGCGAGCTTCATCATGATCGGATTCCTTCAGTCGAGGGTTCGGCCGGTCAGGGCGGTGAAGGCGTCTTCCAGGGTGCGCTTGTCGATGCGGAGGTCGCCGACCAGGATGTGGTGGCGGGCCAGGTGGGCGGTGACCACGGTGGCGAACTCGCCCGTCCCCGTGACGACCACCCGGTCGCCCTCGGTGGAGACCCCGGTGACCCCGGGCAGGTTCTCCAGGCCGGTCAGGTCCCCGGCCACCAGCGTGAACCGCATCCGGTGCTCGCCCTCGGCCAGCCCGGCCGGGGTGTCGACCGCCACGACCCTGCCGCGGTCGAGGACGGCGACGCGGTCGCACAGTTCCTCCACCTCGTCCATGAAGTGGCTGACCAGCACCACCGTCACGCCGCCGGCGCGGACCCGCTTGATCAGTTCCCAGGTGGCGCGGCGGGCCGTCGGGTCCAGGCCCGTGGTCAGCTCGTCCAGGAAGGCCACCCGCGGGTTGCCCACCAGGGCCAGCGCGATGAACAGCCGCTGCCTCTGGCCGCCGGACAGCTTCCCGAACCGGGCGTTCCGCTTGTCGGCCAGCCCCCACTCCTCCAGCAGCTCCCGCCAGTCGCGCGGGGCCGCGTAGAAGGAGGCGTACAGGTCGAGCGCCTCCCAGACCTTGAGGTTCTCCGGCAGCTGGGTCTGCTGGAGCTGCACCCCGATCTGCTCGTGCACCCTGCGCGCGTCGCCGACCGGGTCGAGCCCGAGGACCCTGATCGACCCGCTGTCGGGCCGCCGCAGTCCCTCCACGCACTCCACCGTGGTGGTCTTGCCGGTCCCGTTCGGGCCCAGGAGGCCGAAGATCTCGCCCTCCTCCACGGAGAACGACACCCCGTCCAGGACCGTCAGGTCCGCGTACCGCTTGCGGAGGTCCGTGACCTCGATGACTGCCATGGCTCAAGCATGGTGTGACCGCGTTCCGGGCGAATCGACCTGCCGGCCATGCTCGTCGGCGAATGCTGATGACCCGGAGATCCACCGAACGGTGGATGGCGCCGGTGCGTCCCGTGCCCCACGAGGCGCGGGCCCGGTATCGGATCCGCGGGAGGATCGCCTTCTCACCTGTGGTTTCACGCCCCCCGCCCTTCGCGCGTACGGCCGGGGCGCGGGCGAGCGCCCCGGCCGCACGCGCGAGCGGAGTACCTGGGCGGTACGCGCGGGCGGAGTGCCCCGGTCGCACGCGCGGGCGGGGGTGGGGTCAGAGCCAGCCCCGCTTGGCGGCCTGGTAACCCGCCGCGAAGCGGCTGTCCGCCCCAAGGCTGACGAAGAGGTCCGCGACCATCCTGCGCACCGTGCGCAGCGAGACGCCGAGACGCCTGCGGATGACGTCGTCGGTCAATCCGTGGGACAGCAGGCGGAGCAGCTCCCTCTCCTGCGGGGTGAGACCGTGCTCGTTGGGAGGGATGTCCGTCTCCAGCGGGACCGCGCGCTCCCAGGTGCTCTCGAACAGCGTCGACAGGGCCGCGAGCGCGCCGGGCGTCGAGAGCTGTATGACGCCCTTGCAGGGCTCGTCCGGATCGAGGGGCAGCACCGCCACCGACCGGTCGATGACGACCATGTGGACGGGCAGCGAGGGCACCGTTCTGGCCCGGTCGCCGAGCTCTTCCCCGTACGCCGGATGGTCGGGCATCCCGGCGTCCCGGCGGGACATCTTGGCGTCGTTGCGGATGCTGTCGGTGTAGACGGTGCGCGTCGAGACGCCACGGCGGCGGACCCGCTGCTCCAGTGACCAGGCGGGCGCCAGCAGGCTCGCGAACCCGGTGCCGCCCGGGACGAAGGCTGCCCACTCCACGGTGGCCCGGTCCGCGAGCCCGCGCAGCCGGTCCAGCACGGCGTCCGAGCCGATCGCGTAGTCACCGGCCTCGTCCCCGGGATTCAGGTCGTCGTACCGGTTCAGCAGGGTGAGGACGGCGGACCGGTCCTCCTCGAACTCCTCCAGCAGATCCTCGATCCTGGAGATGCGCTGGAGCAGCAGGGATTTGAGACCGAGATGAGGATCCACCAGCTGCCCGGTGCCGTCTCCGAGCGGGCGCAGCAGATCCAGTTTCGCCAGCTGGTCCAGAGCGGCCTTTATCTCGCCCTCCGGAAGCCCCAGACGATCCACCAGGTCGTCGATGTGCCGGCGACGATCGTCGATCATCGCCCGGTACACGGCCTCGGTGGGGCCATCAAGTCCTAATCGCTGCAACGTCGGTTTTTCCACCATTCTGCGTCCCCGTTTGTTCCAGTGCCCCTACTACCGCTGACACGCACCTGATCATGAATCAGTCGATCGACACCACATGGCCGAACGCCGAGCCGGTCCGTGACGGCCCATGAAGGCCCGTGAAGGCGCGGTGTGCGGACCGCTCCCTCGGCCGGACGGCCGCCGATCCGGCACGGCCGGTACCGGAATTTCGTCACCCTCGCCCGGCCTGTCACCTTCCTGCCCGGACCTGCCGCCCTCCGGCCCGGACCTGCCGCGCGATCGGGCGGTCCGTCGTGATCGGGCGGGGACGAGCCCCATGTTCTCCGTACGCCGGAGCCGGCGGGCCGTGTCACGCCGTCATGGGCTTCATCGGCCGTTCACCGGAAAGCCGTCCGGCAGAGGACGCGCGTTTCCCGATGACATGTATTCCACGGGTTCGCGGGTCCCCGCCGATGTGCCGGGCGGTGAATCGACGTGTTTCCACGCGCGTATCGGGCGGCCGATGACGCGTGAACTCCTCTTCGGATTCCCCGGAAAAGAACATGGCGATCACATTGTCGGGAGATCTTCCTGTCCGTGCCGCCCGGCTTCCGATATCGCGCCGGTCGGGTTTCTCGCTGGAATCGGCCCGGGAGCGTCGTTTCTCCCTGCCGGAATGAAAGGTCGCGTTCACCGGGAAAGGGGCGATCCGCGCGGCCGCCCGGATCGCCTCGGTGACGGCGGACCGGCCCGCTCCGGCCTGGAC
This sequence comes from Streptosporangium longisporum, assembly GCF_039534895.1. Taxonomy (NCBI): domain Bacteria; kingdom Bacillati; phylum Actinomycetota; class Actinomycetes; order Streptosporangiales; family Streptosporangiaceae; genus Streptosporangium; species Streptosporangium longisporum. The sequence goes on from NZ_BAAAWD010000014.1 coordinate 674,941, forward strand.
CTGGGACGACATCGGTCCCGCCGGGCGCACGAGCCGCCGCCCCGTCCCTCGCCGGACGGCCCTGACCGGCCGCGACGGCCCGGCGTGGCCTCGCCGCCCACGACCTCCGCCCGGGTCGCCGAACAGCCGATACATCTCCCAGGACCCCTGCCCGCATCGCCCCGTGGCCGGTACGGACCGGCCCTTCCATTCGCGGTGCCGTGGCACGAAGACCCCGAGAGGACGACACGTGACGACCACGGGAAAGTCGGCCCCCTCGGCGAAGACGAATGCACACCGCTCGCTTACCCCTTCTCTTTCGGGAGAGTAGCGCACATTTTTCGGTAAAGCACTCGTCCGATTCGTAACCGTGATCCGCGTTCCATCACGCGGTACCGCGCCCACTCCGCGATGCCTCATGGCCCGGTGTTCCCGATCCGGGGCGCCTTTCCTTACTCGTCCGCTCCGCGCGGGGCCCGGAAATCCGTCACGACCTGCCCGGGCGTCGCCCGGCCGCCCGGAAGGGCGTGCGGGCCTCGCCACCGGCACCGGGGGTGGCGCTTTCCTGCCTTCGGGGGCGCCGCCCGGGGTGGCACAGGAAAGGCGCGGGTCGTGCCCATGTCGCTATGTGACCGGACCGTGGCGCTGAGGCGCGCTCGTATTTACGCCCGCGTGACGATTGAAATCTAAACATTTCACCCGGATTTCCGTCCTGGAACGTGACAAGAACAAAGAGGGCCGTCGTCCCGGGCGGAGGCGACGGTGTTCTCCCAGGGAAGACGGCCCCCGAGGGCGGGCGAGCACCACCGCCGGCCGCTTGCAATTCTTTGGACCGCTACATTCGCGATCGTCGTCACCGGCCGGACGCGAAGGCTGTCGTTCCCGCGTCTCCCCGCATATCGGAGCGAGCGCTCCCCGCATATCGGAGCGAGCGCGCGCCCGGTCCGGCACTTCCCGGCGACCACGCGGTGAAAGGCGGGCGCCTCCGGGGACGCAGACCATTTCATCTCGATATCGGGCAGACCGAAAATACGATGACCGAAAATATTATGGTCTTCGAAACGCGGGTCGGGAACACCCGAGGATAAACGGCCCGATCGAATGCGGTGGTCACCGATATGTCCCGCCGCCATTCGGGCACCCGGGACGGATGCATTTCCGTGGAGAACGGACCGGGGCCCGAAAGGGGGTTCCTGACAGTGATGGACGGTGATCGGCCCGTCACTCCGGGCGGTTCCCCGGCTTTCGACACGGCACTTCTGGGCGATCGTCACAACCGGCTTGGGCGATCGTCACAGCTCGACGGGCCCAATCGTCACGCCTTCGGTACGGAAGCCGCGTCCCTGTCAATACACCCAAGGAAATTCATGCCGTGGATTAAGGCGTCCTGACACGCGTCGAGTGATCAAGTAATGACACTCCGATAACGGTCGGCAGCAAACGGCCAACCGTAGGTTCCTGCCAACTCCGTCACCTCCCACGAGAAGTCACCTTCGAATAGTCTGACCCTCGTGCATACGGGTCAGGCCCTAATGCACCGTCCACCAGGAACCATAGCGCTGTTCCGCAACGACGCGCACCCGTCAGCCTCTCTGACCGAAAGATGCGGAAATCGAATTTTCGCGACCGTTGCAAGTGCGCATATGGGTAACACGTGTCGTTCGCCAACGGGGGCAATTCATCGATATGTTGATTCCTGATTACATCTTTCCTTTCGACCGAGCGAACATCCACCAGCTGCGCGACTTCCTGCTCAACCAGCGGAAGATCGCCGGCTGGACCCAGGAGGAACTGGCCGAGCGCTCCGGGGTGAGCGTCCGGACCATCCGCAACCTGGAGACCGGCACCAACACCAATCCGCGTCGCAGCTCCGTGGCCCTGCTGCTCAAGGCACTGGGCACCGCAACCGCCTCGTTCGCGGAACCGTCCACCTGGGATCACGACCGGCCGAGGCTGCTGCGGCCCCATTCCGAGCCGCAGCAGTCGAACGCGCCGGGACTTCCACCCTGGCGGGGGCCCCATCCTCCGCACAATCCGCTGGTGGGGCGGCAGGCCGACATGGGGCACATCCTGGCCGCCGCCCAGCGCAACCGGCTCACCGTCCTGACCGGTCCGGGCGGCGTGGGGAAGACCCGCCTCGCCCTGACGGTGGCGGCCCGGCTGCGGCCGCTCTTCCTGGAGGGCGTGGCCACCGCGGAGCTGCACCACTGCCTGTCCGAACAGCTCGGACCCCGCGCGCAGGACGAGCTGACGTACCTCGTCCGGGAGATGATCGGCGCGGACACCTGGCTCGACGGCGAGGCGCAGGCCGGGCGGCGGCTGCTGATCCTGGACGGCGCCGAGCACGTCCCCCACCAGACGGTGCACCTCGCGCGACGGCTGCTCGACGAGTACCCGGGCCTGCACATCCTGGTCACCTCGCGCCGCATGCTGACCATCGGCGAGGCCGAGACCTGGGAGGTCGAGCCGCTCCCGGTCGACGACCACGACTTCCACAACGGGTCCATGGCGGCCGCGGTGGAGCTCTTCCTGCGCCGCACGCAGGCCAGCCTGCCGACCCTGGACCTGGGCAACCACCTGCCGCTCGTCACCAAGCTGTGCCGGCTCCTCGACGGCATGCCGCTGGCCATAGAGATCGCGGCACGGCGGCTCAGGACGCTGCCGCTCACCTCTCTCCTCCAGGAGGACACGCTCTTCCATCTGCTCGGCAAGACCGACGCCAGCGACCTGTCCCGGCACCGCACGCTGTCCGACAGTGTGCGGTGGAGCTACGACCTGCTCAGCCCCCCGCACCGCGAGCTGCTCCACGAGCTCGTCGCGATGCCGGACACGTTCTCGCTGGAGGAGGCGCTGGCCACCCGGCCGAACGGCTCGGAGCGGTCGCGCGTCGCCCAGCTCCTGGCCGAGCTCGCCGAGGCCTCGCTCATCCAGATCAGGCGCGGGCAGCAGTACAGGTACCGCATCTACGCGGTGGTGCGGCACTTCGTCGCCCAGCTGGAGAGACGCGGAACCTCGGGCCCGGACTGGTCACTGGGCAACGACGACTACTGCCTCGCCGTGGACGGCGCCTGGCGCCCCGCCATCTGACACGGCGACGTCCGGGGGGACGTCGCCGGGCGGGGCGCCCGAGGCGATCGGAACGACGACGGGACCGGCAAGAACGACGAGAACGATGAGAAGACCGGAACGACCGTGGAGGTGACGGGGACGGCCGTGCGGGCGGCGGGAACGACGGCGGAGCACCGGGCACCCGCCCGGCTCAGCCCCCCCGCCGCCCCGGCCGCGGCCCTGACGGTACGGAGCGAGAAGTACTCCGGGCCGTCGAGGCCGGACAGGACGAGCGTCTCCAGCCGTGACAGGTGGCCCTCGTCGAGCTCGACCGTCCGGTCCAGCCGCTGCAGCAGCCGCTGCAGGACCAGCACCAGCCAGCCGGTGCCGCCCTCCGAGGCGCGTTCCCCCTCGAAGGAGTACAGCCAGGTGTACAGGCAGGACGCCGCGGCGTGGTGGACGCAGTGCTCCGCGGCCAGGTCCTGCGCCCGGGTCGACGCCGCGTCGACGTAGTCCTCGGCGAGCCGCGCGTAGAAGGTCGTCCGGCGGGCGGAGAACTCCCCGATGACCTTGACGAGCGCGTCGGCCTCCGACGCCGGGAGCTCACGCTCGGCGATCTCGCAGGCCTCGGCGGCGGCCGGGTCCCAGCCCCGGGTGATCTCGTCCTCGCTGCCGTTGGTCAGCCGCAGCGACCGGCCCGCGGGGTGCCACACGGGCGCCTCCTCGGAGAGGTCGAACAACTGCCGCAGCACCTCCTGCCCACCGGCCGGCGGGCGGGCGGCCAGCCGGGCCACCGCGGGCAGCTGCACGGCGATGTTGTGCAGGTTGACGTGGGTGGTCCCCTCGAAGATGCTCGCGATCGCGTGGTCGCGCTGGAGCTTCTGGAAGATCCCCGAGGCCACCCCCTCCCGCAGGTAGCTGCGCGCTCCCAGGACCCGGGCGATCTCCTCCATGACCCCCTCGCCGAGCGTCGGCACGAGGTACTTGACGACGGAGGACCACAGGCTGAGCCGGGACGGCACGACCGAGAGCGAGCGCGCCACCGGCAGCGCCGTGCACTCGGCGATGAGCAGGTCCAGGTGCGCGTTCAGCAGGTGCCGCCGTACGACGGGGAGGTGGTAGATCTCCTTGCCGTACAGCCGCCGCTCGTGGGCGTAGCGCAGGGCGATCCGCAGGGCGGAGTCCATGGTGCCGATGGACAGCGCGCCGATGGCCGTGCGCGTTATCTGCAGCACCTGGAGGATCTCGACCAGGCCGGCGCCGCTGCGGCCGAGCATCACGTCGCCCGGCACCCGGGTGGCCTGGAAGGTGATCCCGCTGAGGTCGTGCCCGCGCAGCCCCACGGTCCGCACGAAGGGACGGTTGGTCCACGTCCCCTGCGTCAGGTGCTCCTTGTCGACCAGCAGCAGCGACGAGCCGCTGCCCTCGACGGCCGCGTAGACGATGACGAAGCGGCCCCGGGTGGCGTTGCCGACGGGCCACTTCTCGCCGGTGAGCAGGTACCCGTCGCCGTCCGGCACGGCCGTGGTCTCGTTGGTGCCCAGGTCGCTGCCGTGGTCGGGTTCGGAGACCGCGAAGCACGCGAGGTCGCCCCCGATGATGCCCTGCGCGACCCGCGCGCGCTGCTCCTCGTCGCCCCACAGCCACACCGGGTTGATGGCCAGCAGCGTCGAGCCGAACATCACCGCCACGGTCAGGTTGCGGCGCGACAACGAACGGGTCAGCAGGAACAGGTGCTCCAGGTTCCGCAGCCGGCCGCCGAACTCCTCGGGCACCAGGTACCGCGGGAACTCCCAGGATCTCAGCAGGTCCACCGCTCCCGGGGGCAGGGCGTCCCTCTCCTCGTGCTCCACGGTCTCGGCGTGGCTGAACGGGCCGGTGCCCGCGGCCGGGTCCCCCAGCGTCCGCTCCAGCTCCGCGACCAGCTCGTACGCCGGGCGCTCGGATCCGTGGCCGGTCACAGCGCGGGGCTGTCGACGCCGAAGCGGGCGAAGATGGAGGAGACGGTGTCGGCGTCGGGGTAGGTCCCCCGGCCCTCGCCCACCTCGGTGATGATCAGCCGGATCACGTCGCCGACGCGCTCCAGCTTCATGGCCTCCTCGGGACCCAGGGTCTCGAGCCCGAACAGCTCCTCCAGGTTGTAACCCAGCTCCGCGAGCACCAGGGAGTGGAAGCCGAGGTCACCGACGAGACGATGCTCCGGTTCGACCTGATCGACCTTGCGCGGTGCGATGAGCGAGACCAGGTTGGTCACCAGGGGGGCGACGACTTCGGCGCCGACGGCGGCAGGAGTGTGAGTCATGGCCTCGACGTTAGGCAGGGCCGCGCACCCGTCCCAGGCAACGGGCCCGGCAAGCGCACGGCAATTTTCGATCACCTGCCGCTCGGATTTCCGCGGGTGACCGCCCAAGTTGCCGCCCGGGTTGCCTGTCGTGGCCGGGGTGGGAGCGGTGAGGCTGGTCGCCATGAGCACAGCGGACGCCGTCGCGTCGGGCACGTCGAGGACCTGCTGGGTGAGCGCCCGGTTCGGCGTCGGACGTCCCCGGCTGAGACTGATCTGCTTTCCCCAGGCCGGGGGAAGCGCGGGCGCCTTCGGTCCCTGGCGGCAGTACCTGCCCCAGGGGGTCGAGCTGGTGCCGGTGGACCTGCCCGGACGCGGCTCGCGCATCGACGAGCCCGTGCCGGACGCGCTGGAGCCGCTGGTCGAGGCGCTCCTGACCGGCCTGCGCGACGAGTTCACCATGCCGTACGCCCTGTTCGGGCACAGCTTCGGCGCGGTCCTGGCGTACGAGCTGACGCTGCGGATCGAACGGCTGGGGCTGCGGCCCCCGAGCGCCCTGCTGGCCTCGGGATCGCGCGCGCCGCACCTGCCCCTGGACCGGGAGCCGGTCGCCGGCGGTGACGACGCCCAGCTGGTCGCCTGGCTGCAGAACGGCGACGGGCTGCCGCCCGAGCTGCTGGACTTCCCGGACTTCCTGCGGGACCTGCTGCGCGCGGTGCGCGGCGACATGGCGCTCGCGGAGGGCTACCGCATCCCGCGGCCGGTCCCGGTGAGCTGCCCGCTGTTCACCCTGGCGGGCGCCGAGGACCACGTCGCCACCGTGCCCCAGGTCGAGCCGTGGGCGGGCTACACCTCGTCCGCGCACCGGATGCGAGTGCTGCCCGGCGGCCACGCCTTCCCGCAGACGCATCCCGAGGCGACCCTCGCGGCCGTCCTCGGGGCCCTGACGGAGATCGGGGCCCTGGAGAAGGCGGAGCGGTAGCGGCCCGGCGCGCGTCCCCGACCCCGGCCCTGTCCCCCGACGCCGGCCCCGACCCCGGCCTCGACCCCGTCCCCGTCCGCGCCTGACGGGGACGGGTGTCACCTCCCGGTCAGGGTGACCGGGAGAGCCGACATGCCGCTCAGGAAGTTGGAGTAGACGTACCGCGGCGGGCCCGCCGGCTCGGCCACCGACACCAGCTCGCACAGGCTCTCCAGCAGGGCCGTCAGCTCGGCGCGGGCCAGGAACGCGCCCAGGCAGAAGTGCGGCCCGTGCGCGAACGACAGGTGCTTGTTCGGGCTGCGGGACAGGACGAAGTCGTCCGGGGCGTCGAAGACCCGCTCGTCGCGGTTGGCCGAGGCCATCCAGGTCGTGACGATCTCGCCCTCCTCCACGAACTGGTCGCCCAGGAAGGTGTCGTGGGTCGCGGTCCGCCCGCTGTGCAGGGCCGGGGTGGTCCAGCGCAGCACCTCCTCGACCGCCGGGGCCGTGCCCACCTCGCCGGAGGTGAGCGCCCGCCACTGGTCGGGCCGTTCCATGAGCGCCCGCAGACCACCGATCATCGACAGCCGGGTCGTCTCGTGACCGCCCATGATGATGCTGTAGCAGTTGAAGATGATCTCCTCGTGGGTGAGCGTGCGGCCGTCGACCTCCCTGGTCACCAGAAGGCTGACCACGTCGTCGTACGGCTTGCTGCGGCGCGAGGCCGCCAGCTCCGAGAAGTACAGCAGCAGGCCGTTGCGCGACAGCCAGGTCGACTCCTCGTCGGGGACGCCGTCCTCCGAGCCCAGCGCGGACGAGGTGAGCTCGATGATGTGCCCGCGGTCGGACGGCGGCACCCCGAGCAGGTCGCAGATCGCGGCGAGCGGGATGTGCGCGGCGACGTCGGCGGCGAAGTCCACCTCGCCCCGCTCCACGGCCTCCTCGACCAGCCGCCGGGTGCCGCGCCGCACGCTCTCGATCACGACCTCCAGGGACCGCGGCGAGAAGGGCTTGAGCAGGACGCTGCGCAACGCCTTGTGCGGGCGGCCGTCGGTGACGGCCAGCATGCGCCCGGCCGCGGAGTCGCCGCCCGCCAGCAGGGTGTCGAGCACGTTGCCGCGCTCGGAGGAGAAGGTCTCGGCGTCGCTGAGCACCGACACGACGTCGTCGTAGCCGGTCACCACCCAGAATCCGGGACGGCCTTCGGCCTCGGGGTGCCAGTGCACCGGGGCCTCGGCGCGCAGGCGGCGCCAGAACGACCCGAGGTCGTGGTGGGCGTGCAGGCGGGGATCGGTGAGATCCACCTCGTCGAGCGTGGCCGGGGTGAGCTCTGAGCGGGTGACCATGGTCGGCTTCCTCGGGCTCCGGGGGTTGACGGTGGAAGGGGCCGTTCCCGGCCGGGGCACCGGGCCAGTGACGGCCCGGTGCTCCGGCGGAGCGGGGACGGCCCGGTGTTCCGGGGGCGTGAGCGGCCCCGGGCTCCGGCCGGGGACGGCTGTTCCGGCCGGGCCGGGGCGGCTCAGTGCTTCGGCGGGCCGGGGAAGAAGGCGGTGGTCGCGCCGGCCGTCTCGGCGCCGTCCACCACGAACTGCTGGCCCGAGACGAACGACGCCCCGGGCGAGGCCAGGAAGTGGAAGACCTCCGCGATCTCCTCCGGGGAGGCGTGCCGGCGCGACGGGATGCGCTCGTTGACCTCCTCCAGCATGGCGTCGGTGTACTCGGCGCGCTGCATGGGGGTCAGGACGGCGCCCGGCGCGACGCAGGCGGTCCTGATGATCGGGCTCAGCTCGATGGCGAAGGTCTGGCAGAGCGAGGTCACGCCCGCCTTGCTGGCGTTGTAGTCCGCGTACAGCGGATAGCCGCGCATGCCGTTGACGGACGACGTGGCCAGCAGCACGCCCCCGCCCTGGTTCACCATGTGCGGCGTGGCGTGCCGCCAGAGGGCGAAGACCCCCATCAGGTTGACGTCCAGGGTCCGCCGCGCCTCGGCCTCGGTGATGTCGAGGATGCCGTGCCGGATGCTGATCCCGGCGTTGGCGATGACGACGTCGAGCCTGCCGCGCTCGGCCTGGACCCGGTCGACGGCGTCGCGGACGGCGGACCAGTCCGCGACGTCGACCTCGACCCAGGGGACGCGTCCGGCGTCCGCCGGGGTGCCGGCCGTCGTGTCCGGCGCGGGCGGGCGCACGTCGAAGTTGACCACGTGGTCGCCCGAGCGGGCGAACCGTTCGGCGACGGCGGCCCCGATGCCGCTGGACGCGCCGGACACGATGACCGTTCGCATGGTCGATGCCGCCTTTCCGAGAACGGGACTTTCCGAGAACAGCGCTTTCTGGGGACAGGGCTTCCGGGGAGCGGGTCTCCCGGGGGGACCCGCGTTCAGACGATGACGCGGTGGCTCTTGAGGGCATAGCCACTGAAGTTGCGGCGCAGGTTGCGGCTGACGGTGAGCTTCTTCAGCCACCGGTCGGTGCCGTCGTAGCGGGCGCTGAACGGCCTGCGGCCGTGCACCGCGCGGTAGTTGTCCACGATCAGCAGCGAGCCGGGGCCGACCGCGATGTCCTGCTGGACGCGCTGCAGCTCGGCCATCAGCCGGTCGAGGGCGGCGGCCGCCTCGGTGTCGCCGGAGCGCACGTCCATGAACGGCCGGTCGATGCGCAGGTAGGGGTTGAGCCGGTCACCGGACAGCACCGCGGTCGGCACGGGCCGGCGCACCATGCGGTACAGCTTCTCCAGCGCGGGGTGGCCGGGGAAGTGCTCCTCCAGCTGCCGGATGTGCTCGGTGTCCGGCAGGATGTGGAAGCGCTCCTCCGCCAGGACGTTCCGGTCGTGCTCGCTCAGCCGGATGTCGCGGACGGAGGCGATGATGGTCGGCACCCGGTCGGGGTTGCGCAGCCCGAACAGCAGCAGGTAGTCGCAGCGGTTGGGGTGGAAGCCGTCCTCGGTGTGGAACTCCAGCAGGCTCTCGCTGCCGTAGCCGCTCTGCCGCTGCTCCTCGCCCTGGATCGGCAGGATGTTCTGGATGATCCGGCCCTCCTGGAGGGTCTCCCAGCCGAACGGGTCGCCCAGCGCCATCCCGCACAGCGCCAGCCAGATCTCCTGGTCCCTGGCCGTGTCGCCGCGGATGGCCTCGCGCCAGTGGTCCGGGGTGGGGCCGAGCAGCGCGTCGTCCACCGGGAAGCCGTGTACCAGGCAGCCCGCGGCCCGTTCGCTCCTGCGGTAGGAGAGCAGGAAGCGGCGCAGCCCGGCGGGCAGCAGCTCCTCGGCCGGCAGGCCGCGGTCGTAGAAGCCCGGCAGGCCGGGTGCCTCGCCGACCTGTCCGAGCGCGTGGGCCGCGGCCCGCAGCTCCTCGACCTCCCCGGTGTCCAGGTGGTACTCCAGGGGCGTGTCCATGCCTCCGGGCGCAGCGGGAAGGTCAGGGTCGATCACGTCCCGGAGGGACGCGGGAAGTGTCTGAGGGATGTTCGGCATTCGGTGTCCTTACCGGGGGTCGTGACCGCTGGGGTCGTCCGTCGTTCGTTCCTGTGCGGCCCGCGCCGTACGGCCGGGCCGCGTGGTGGTGCTCCTTCGGACCGGCCGAGCAGGGTCCCGGCCGTGCTGGTCCGAAGGTCGTGCGGGGGAGGCCGGTGCTCAGACCGGCGCCTCCCAGCCCTCGGCGAACTCGGCGAGCTCGTCCTGGTCGAGGGTGATCAGGGGGATGTCGTGGCCGGCCGCCTCCGCGACCGGGTCCGGGGCCAGGTCCTTGACCGTCTCCGCGAGCGCGGCCACGGTCTTGTGGGTGAACACGTCGCGCGGGGCGATGTCCAGGCCCTCCTGGCGGGCCATGGTGACGAGCTTGATCGAGATGATCGAGTCGCCGCCGAGGTCGAAGAAGCTGTCGTCCACGCCGACCCGCTCCACGTCGAGGGCCCTGGCGAACAGGCCGCAGAGCAGTTCCTCGCGGGGGGTGCGGGGCGCCCGGCCGGTCGTGCCCGCGGTGAAGTCGGGCGCGGGCAGGCCGCCCCGGTCGAGCTTCCCGCTCGGCGTCACCGGCAGCCGGTCGAGGACGACCACGACGGCCGGCACCATGTAGTCGGGCAGCGCGTCGGCGGCGCGGGCGCGCAGCGCCGCCGGGTCGGGCCGGGTGCCGGGCACCGGGGCCGCGTACGCCACCAGCCTCCGCCGTCCGGGCTGGTCCTCCCGGACGACCACCACGGCCTGCGCGACCGCCGGGTCCTCGGCCAGCACGGCCTCGATCTCGCCGGGCTCGATCCGGAAGCCGCGCACCTTGACCTGCTGGTCGGCCCGGCCCAGGTACTCCAGGGTGCCGTCCGGGGTGCGGCGGGCGACGTCGCCGGAGCGGTACATCCGCGAGCCCGGCGGGCCGAACGGGTCGGCGACGAAGCGCTCCCCGGTGAGGGCGGCGCGGCGCAGGTAGCCGCGCGCGAGACCGTCACCGGCCAGGTAGAGCTCGCCGGGCGCGCCCGGCGGCACCGGGCGCAGCGCGCCGTCCAGCAGGTACACGCGGGCGTTGACCACGGGCTCGCCCAGCGGCGGGTTGACCCGGCCCGACAGCGGGCCGCTCATCGTCGCGATGACGGTCGTCTCGGTCGGGCCGTAGGCGTTGACCATGCGGCGCCCGGCCGACCAGCGTTCGACCAGGTCGGGCGGGCACGCCTCGCCGCCCACGACGAGCGTGACGCCCGGCGGCAGGCCGCCGTCGGGCATCACGGCGAGCGAGGACGGCGGGAGCAGCAGCGCGGTCACGCCGTACCGGGCCACCGTCCGGGCCAGGGCCGGTCCGGGAAGCAGCTCGTCGGCGGGCGCGGTGACCGCGGTCGCCCCGGTCAGCAGGGCGGTGGCCAGCTCCCACACCGAGGCGTCGAAGCTCGGGGAGGCGAACAGCAGCACCCGCTCGTCCGCGCGCAGGGCGAGCGCGTCGCGCTGCTGGTCGACCAGGGCGGCGAGGCCCACGTGGGAGACCTGCACCCCCTTGGGGCGTCCGGTGGATCCCGAGGTGTAGATCAGGTACGCGGTGTTCTCCGGCCGCAGCGGCGCCGTCCGGTCCTCGTCGGTCAGGTCCGCGTCGGACAGGCCGGCGGTGATGTCCGCCGCTCCCCCGAGCAGCGCGCCGGTGTCGGTTTCACCGGTGGCGGCGGCGGGGCCGTCCAGGCACAGCGTCCGGCCGGCGCCCGCCTCGGTCAGCGTCGGCACCGCCTCGGTGACGGTGAGGACGATGTCGGGCCGCGCGTCGCCGATGATGTGGCGCAACCGGTCCATCGGGTAGGCCAGGTCCAGCGGCAGGTAGGCGGCGCCCGCCTTGAGCACGGCCACGACGGCGAGGATGGAGCGCGCCGACTTCGGCATCGCGATGGCGACGATGCTCTCCGGGCCGACGCCGCGCGCCGCCAGTGCCCGCGCCAGCCGGTTGGCCTGCGCGTCGAGGTCGTCGTAGCGGACCCTCAGCGGGCCGTCGAGGATCGCGACGGCGTCGGGCCGGGCCAGCACCCGCTCCCGGAACAGCTCCGGGAAGGTCGTGCGGGGCAGGTCGCGGACCGGGCCGGTGGCCTTGGGGAGCCGTTCGCGCTCCTGCCGCGTGAGCAGGTCGATCCGGCCGAACGGCGTGGCCGGGGCCGTCACGAAGGTGTCGAGGACCGTGTGCACCCGGCCGAGCAGCGCGCCGGCCGCCTCGGCGGTGAACACGTCGCCCCGGTAGCTGAGTTCGAGGCTCAGCGACTCGCCGGGCACGACGACCAGGCTGAGCGGGTAGTGCGAGGCGCCCGGGGCGGGGTCGCCGTCCACCGAGATCCGCAGGCCCGGGACCTGTTCCTGGACCGCCTCGCCGTCGACCGGGGTGTTCTCGAACCCGATGACGGTGTCGAACAGCTCGCCCAGGCCCGCGATGCGCTGCACCTCGGCCAGGCCCAGGTGGCGGTACGGGCTCAGCTCGGCCTGCTCGGCCTGGACGTCGGCCAGGATGCGGTTCAGCGGCCGTGCCGGATCGAGCCGTACCCGGACCGCGACGGTGTTCATCAGCAGGCCGACGATCTCCTCCGCGCCGGGCAGCTCCGGCGGGCGTCCGGCGACCGTCGCGCCGAACACGACGTCGTCGCGGCCGAGCAGCTGGCCCAGCGCCACCGCCCAGGCGCCCTGGATCAGGGTGTTGAGCGTCAGGCCGGCCTCGCGGGCGGCGGTGGTGAGCGCCGTGGTCGAGGTGGTGTCGAGGCGCCGCGTGACCAGTTCCGGGATGACGGCCGTGGCGGCGTCGGCGTCCGGCGCGACCAGGGTCGGCTCGTCCAGGCCGGTCAGGGTCCCGGCCCACGCCTTGGCGGCCTCCTCGCCGTCCTGGCGGCCGAGCCAGTCGAGGAAGCCGGTGAAGGGCACGGGCGGGCGGCCGTCGTCGGCGCCGCCGCGGGCGTAGAGGGTGAACAGGTCGCGGAAGACGAGCGGCAGCGACCAGCCGTCCAGGATCATGTGGTGGTGCGTCACGAGCAGCAGGTGGTCGTCGTCGGCGAGCCGGACCAGGGTGACCCGCAGCAGGGGCGGGGTGGCCGGGTCGAAGCGGCGGACGCGGTCCTCGTCCAGCAGCCGGGCGAGCCGGCGCGCGCGCTCGTCCTCGTCCAGCGCGGACAGGTCGATCTCCTGCCAGGGCACGCGCACGTCCCCGGGGACGACCTGGACCGGACGGCCCGAGCTGAGCGACGTGAAGCAGGCGCGCAGCGCGGGGTGACGGGCCATGAGGGTGTCGAACGAGGTGCGCAGCACGGCCGGTGACAGCGAGCCGGCCAGCCTCAGGGGCCGCTGCGTGGTGTAGACGTCGACACCGTCGGCGGCCAGCAGCGCGTGGAAGTGCATGCCCTGCTGCAGCGGCGTCAGCGGCCAGACGTCGGTGTCGCCGGGCCCGTACGCGGTGACGAGCTCGGCCCTGTCGTCGTCGCCGAGCACGACCAGCGGCCCGGCGGGCACGGTGGGTGCGGTGGCCGTGCCGGGTGCGGCGCCGTCCCGCTCGCCGGTCTCCTGGACCGCCCGTGCCAGCCTGGCGATGGTCTTGTGGACGAAGACGTCCTTGGGCGTCAATGCCAGACCCGCGCGATGAGCGCGGGCGGCCAGCTGCATCGACACGATCGAGTCGCCACCCAGCTCGAAGAAGCTGTCGTCGACCCCGATCGTGTCGCGCCCCAGCACCCCGGCGAACATCTCGTGCAACAGGCGCTCACGATCGGTACTGGGAGCCCGATAAGCAGCCCCCACCCCGAACGACGGCGCCGGCAACGCCCGCCGATCCACCTTGCCGTTGGTCGTCAGCGCGAACGCCTCCACCACCATCACCACCGCCGGAACCATGTACTCCGGCAACACCCGCCCCACCCGCTCACGCAACGCCTCACCGTCGACCACGCCCCCGGGGGTGGAGCAGACGTAGGCCACGATGGACTGCGCGCCACCGGCACCCGAGGCGACCGTCACCACCGCCTGACCCACCGACGCGTCCGCCGCCAGCACCGCCTCGATCTCCCCCAGCTCGATCCGATGCCCACGCACCTTCACCTGGAAGTCCGAACGCCCGCTGTACTCCAGCAACCCATCGGCACGACGCCGACCCAGATCCCCGGTCCGATACATCCGCGCCCCGGGCGGGCCGAACACATCGGCCACGAACCGCTCACCCGTCAACCCCGGACGCCCCAGATACCCGCGCGCCACCCCGTCACCGGCGATGTACAACTCCCCCACCACCCCGGCCGGAACCGGCCGCAGAAAACCGTCCAGCACGTACACCCGGGCGTTGTCGGCCGGGGTGCCGATCGCGGTCCGCACGACGCCGTCGTCGTGGTGGAGCATCGCGTCGATGGTGCACTCGGCCGGGCCGTAGAGGTTGTAGAGCGACAGGCCCGGGACGGCGCGCAGCTCGTCCCACAGGTCGTCCCCGACCTCCTCGCCGCCGAGCGCGAGCACGCTCACCCGGTGCCGGTCGCCGTCGGCGAACATGCCCGCCGCCAGCATCTGCCGGGCGACCGACGGCGTGGTGTCGATGACGTCGATCCCCGCGCTCCGGGCGTGGCCGGTCATGGCCAGGGCGTCCTTGCGGACGGTGTCGTCGACGATGTGCAGTTCGTGCCCGGCGACCATCCACAGCAGCTGACTCCAGGAGGCGTCGAAGCCGAGCGAGTTGGTGAGCGCGGCACGCAGCGGCCTGCCGCCCGCCCTGTCCCGCTCGGGTTCGAAGAAGTTCGCCCGGTGGCTGTGGAACATGTTGACGAGGTTGCGGTGCTCGACGGCGACGCCCTTGGGGGTGCCGGTGGAGCCGGAGGTGTAGATCACGTACGCCAGGTGGGCGGGGAGCAGCGCGGTGAGGCGGTCTCCGTCGACGAGGTCGGTGGCGTCCTCGGGAAGCGTCTCCTTCTCCGCCAGCAGCGCCGGGACGCCGCCGGGGACGGCGTGCGCGGTCGCGTCGGCGGCCAGGACGAGGACGGGGTCGGCCTCGGCGCAGATCGCCGCGACGCGCTCGGCGGGGTGCTCGGCGTCGATCGGCAGGTATCCGGCCCCGGACTTCAGGACCGCCAGGATCGCCACGACCGCGTCGACGGTGCGGGGCAGGGCCACGCCGACGAGACGGCCCGGCCCGGCACCCCGGGCGACGAGCAGCCGGGCGAGCCGGTTGGCGTCCGCGTTGAGCCGCCCGAAGGACAGGCGGGCGGTGCCGTCCACGACGGCGATCGCGTCGGGGGTGGCGCGGGCCTGCGCCTCGAACAGGTCGGGCAGGGTCTGGGACGGGTGCGGGACGGGCCGTCCGCTGGAGACCCGCAGGATGTCGCGCTGCTCGGACGGGGAACGCAGCGGGAACCGTCCCGCCGGCAGCTCCGGCCGGGCCGCGATGTCCTCCAGCAGGGCGCACACCCGCTTCAGGACACCGGCCGCGGCGTCGGCGGTGTAGACGTCCTCGCGGTGGTTGAGCTCGAACCGCAGGCGCTCGCCCGGGTAGACGGCGAGGCTCAGCGGGTAGTGGGTGCCCTCCGGGGTGTCCTCGACGGCGTCGCGGAGGATGCCGACGGAGAGCCCGGCGACCTCGATCCCCTGGATGGACTCCTCGACCGGGAAGCTCTCGAAGGACAGCGTCGTGTCGAACAGCTCGCTGACGCCGAGGGCCCGGTGGATGTCGGCGAGCCCGAGGTACTGGTGGCCGAGCAGGTCGGTCTGCTCGGCCTGGATCCGCTCCAGCAGGGCGGAGACGCGCTCGTCAGGATCGACGCGTACCCGGGCGGGCACGGTGTTGAGCATCAGGCCCACCATGCGCTCGCTTCCGGGCAGCTCGGGCGGGCGGCCGGCGACGGTGTTGCCGAAGACGACGTCGTCCCGGCCGGTCAGCTCGGTCAGCAGCAGCGCCCACGCGGCCTGGACCAGGGTGTTCACGGTCAGCTCGCGGTCGCGGGCGGCGGCGGCGATCCGCGCCGTGACGTCCTCGGGCAGTTCCGCGACCAGGCGCTGCTGGCCGCGGTCGAGGACGTCGGTGCCGGTCTCGCCCGCCACCAGCGTCGCACCCTCGACGCCGTACAGAGCGGCCCGCCAGACGCGTTCGGCGTTCTCGCGGTCCTGCTGGGAGAGCCAGCCGAGGTAGTCGGCGAACTGGACCGCCGGCTCCAGGTGCTCGGCGGTGCCGCCGTCCCGGTAGATGCGGAACAGGTCGCCGAAGACCAGCGGCAGCGACCAGCCGTCCAGCAGGATGTGGTGGTTGGTGAGGACCAGGACGTGCCGGTCGGCCGCGAGCCGTACCAGCGTGAACCGCATCAGCGGTGGCTTGGTCATGTCGAAGCGGCGGGAGCGGTCCTGGGTCAGCAGCCGCGCGAGCCGCACCCGCCGCTCGTCCGGGCCGAAGCCGGAGAGGTCGATCTCCTCCCAGGGCGTCCTGACCGTACGGGCGACGGCCTGGATGGGCTCGCCCGAGCGGCGCCGCAGGAATGCCGCGCGCAGGATCGCGTAGCGGGCCAGCAGCGCGTCGCACGAGCCGCGGAGCACGTCGACGTCGAGGTCGCCGACCATTTCCAGGGGCGTCTGCACGTTGTAGAAGTCGACGTGCTCGCCGTCGGTGCTCCCGCCGTCGTAGAGGGCGTGGAAGAGGATGCCCTGCTGCAGCGGGGACAGGGGCAGAACTTCTTCGAGGGACGTCTGTCTCACAGTGATGTCTCCCACTGGGCTTCGAGCTCGTCGAGTTCTTGCGGATCGATCTCCACCAGGGTTTCGGCGCGGGGCGCCTCGGCGATCTCCGCCGGGTCGATGTCCTGGGCCACCTGGGCGAGCATGGCGATGGTCTTGTGGACGAAGACGTCCTTGGGCGTCAGCGCCAGGCCCGCGCGATGAGCGCGGGCGGCCAGCTGCATCGACACGATCGAGTCGCCACCCAGCTCGAAGAAGCTGTCGTCGACCCCGATCGTGTCGCGCCCCAGCACCCCGGCGAACATCTCGTGCAACAGGCGCTCACGATCGGTACTGGGAGCACGATAAGCAGCCCCCACCCCGAACGACGGCGCCGGCAACGCCCGCCGATCCACCTTGCCGTTGGTGGTCAGCGCGAACGCCTCCACCACCATCACCACCGCCGGCACCATGTACTCCGGCAACACCCGCCCCACCCGCTCACGCAACGCCTCAGCGTCGACCGTGCCACCGGAAGCCGGGGAGACGTAGGCGACGATGGACTGCGCGCCACCGGCACCCGAGGCGACCGTCACCACCGCTTGGCCCACCGACGCGTCCGCCGCCAGCACCGCCTCGATCTCCCCCAGCTCGATCCGATGCCCACGCACCTTCACCTGGAAGTCCGAACGCCCGCTGTACTCCAGCAACCCATCGGCACGACGCCGCCCCAGATCCCCGGTCCGATACATCCGCGCCCCGGGCGGGCCGAACACATCGGCCACGAACCGCTCACCCGTCAACCCCGGACGCCCCAGATACCCGCGCGCCACCCCGTCACCGGCGATGTACAACTCCCCCACCACCCCGGCCGGAACCGGCCGCAGAAAACCGTCCAGCACGTACACCCGCAGGTTGGCCAGGGGGGTCCCGACCGGTACGGCGCCGGGGTTCTCACCGGGCCGCGCCGGGCCGGTGGTCGTGTAGATGGACACCTCGGTGGGGCCGTACTGGTTGTACAGCTCCACGCCGACGGTGGCGTGGAAGCGGTCGGCCAGCGGGCCGCCGAGCTGCTCGCCGCCGACGAACACCTGTCTGAGGGCGTCGCACCGGTCGCTGCCCGGTTCCCGCAGGAACACCTCCATCGTGGAGGGCACGAACTGGGCGATCGTGACGCGCTCCTCGCGGATCAGCGCGGGCAGGTACCCGGGGGCCTCGGCGCCGTCGGGCCGTGCCACGACCACGGTGGCACCGTGCAGCAACGGCCAGAAGATCTCCCACACCGACGGGTCGAAGCTGAGCGAGGTGCGCTGCAGCACCCGGTCCTCGGCGGTGATCGGGTGCCGGTGCTGCATGCCGGCCAGGTAGTTGAGGATGCCCGCGTGGGTGACGACGATGCCCTTGGGCCGTCCGGTCGAGCCGGAGGTGTACACCACGTACGCGGGGTGTGCGGGCAGCAGGGACGGTGTCCCGTGCACGGCCTCGGCGGACTCGGCCGCCGCGTCCGCCTCCTGGAGGAAGCCCTCGTCGACGACGAACACCGGCCGGGCGTCGTCGAGCATGTGCCTGATCCGCTCGGCCGGGTACTCCGGGTCGACCGGCAGGTAGGCCGCGCCGGTCTTGTGGATCGCGAGCAGCGCGACGAACAGCCCGATGGAGCGGCGCAGCGAGACCGCGACGACCTGCGCGGGTCCCGCGCCCTTGGCGGCCAGCACCCCGGCCAGCCGCGCGGCGCGGTCGTCCAGCTCGGCGTAGCCGATCCGCTCGCCGTCGCAGACCACCGCCACCGCGTCCGGGGTACGCCGCACCTGCGCCGCGAAGAGCGCGGGCAGGGTGGCGGGCGGCACGGCGAGCGCGGTGTCGTTGACCTCGTGCACCAGGCTGCGCCGTTCGGCCTCGGTGAGGGACGGCATCCGGCCGACCGGCCGGCGCGGGTCCTCGGCGAAGGTCTCCAGGACGAGCCGGAGGCGGGTGGCGAAGCTCTCGGCGGCGTCGTCGCCGAACAGGTCGCCCCGGTAGGTCAGCTCCAGGCGCAGCCGCTCGCCGGGCACCGCGGAGAGGCTGAGCGGGTAGTGCGTGCCGCCGGTGGGGTCGGACTCCTCGACGGTGATGCCCAGGTCGTTCGCGTGGCGGCCGATCTCCGCGCGGTCGATCGGGGCGTTGCCGAAGACGACGGAGGTGTCGAACAGCTCGGCCGTCCCGGCCAGGCGGTGCAGGTCCGGAAGGCTGAGGTGGTGGTGGTCGGCCAGCGCCATCTGGTCGTCCTGCGTCCGTGACAGCAGCTCCGCCAGGGGTTCCTCGGGAGCGACGCGGACCCGGACCGGGACGGTGTTCATCAGGAGCCCGACGATCTCGCCCATGCCCGCGAGCCGGGACGGCCTGCCCGAGACGGTGCTTCCGAAGACGACGTCCCGGCGGCCGGTGACGGTGTTCAGCAGCAGCGCCCAGGCTCCCTGGACGACGGTGTTCAGGGTCAGGCCCTGGGCGCGGGCCGTCCGTTCCAGGGCCGCGGTCAGGTCCTCGGGAAGCTCGGTGATCAGCAGCCGGGGCAGCGCGCCGCCCTCGCCGGAGCCTCCGGGCGCCACCAGGGTGGGGCCGTCCAGATCGGCGAGCGCCGCGCTCCAGGCCCGCTCCGCCACGGTCCGGTCGCGACCGGCGACCCAGGAGAGGTAGGAGCGGAAGGGGACGGGAGCCGGCAGGTCCGTGTCGTCCCCCCGGTGGTAGAGCGCGAGCAGGTCCCGCAGCAGCAGCGGCAGCGACCAGCCGTCGAACAGGATGTGGTGGGCCGACAGGACCAACAGGTGGCGCTCGTCCTCCAGGCGGACCAGGAAGAAGCGCATCAGCGGCGGCGAGGCCATGTCGAAGCGGGTCTGCTTGTCCCGCGCGAGCAGTTCGGCCAGCCGGGCGTCCTGCTCCTGCGCGGCGAAACCCCGTAGGTCGTACTCGTGCACGGGGACGTCCGCGTCCCGCACCAGGAGCTGGAGGGGTTCGCCGTCGTCGTTCTGGACGAAGGCGGCCCGCAGCGCGGAGTGCCGGCGGACGAGGGCCTGGCAGGCGTCGCGCATGGCGTCCGCCGCCAGGGGGCCCTGCAGCCCGAAGACCTTCTGCACGTTGTACACGTCGGCGCCGGTGCCGTCGCCGAACCAGGCGTGGAAGAGCATCCCCTTCTGCAGGGGGGCCAGGGGCAGCACGTCCTCCAGCCCGCCCGCGGCCTCCCAGTCGCGCTCCAGCCGCTCCCGCTCCCGTTCGGGCAGGGCGACCAGCTCGGTCTCCTCACCGGTGGTGCCCGAGGCGTCGGACGCGGCGGACCACTCGTCGAGGTGCGCGCACAGCTCGGCCACGGTCTTGTGGACGAACACCGCCTGGGGGGTGAGGGGGATGCCGGCGCGGGTGGCCCGGGACGCGAGCTGGACCGCGATGATCGAGTCGCCGCCCAGGTCGAAGAAGCTGTCGTGGATGCCCACCGCGGTGGCGCCGAGCAGGTCGCCGAACAGCTCGCACAGCCGCGTCTCCCGCTCGTTCCTGGGGACGCCGCTGTCGCGCGAGCCGGTGTACTCGGGTGCGGGCAGTGCGCGGTGGTCCAGCTTGCCGTTCGGCGTCAGCGGCATCTCGGGCAGGTGCACCACCGCGGCCGGGACCATGTGGTCGGGCAGCCGCCGCGCGACGAAGTCGCGCAGCGCCGCCGCGTCCGCCCGTCCCGCCTCGGCAGTGTCACTGGTGCCGGCCGTGTCGTCGGCGTCGGTGGCGCCGGTGGCGCCGGTCCGGGCGGGGACGACGTAGGCGACCAGCTGCCTGACCCCCGGCCGGTCCTCGCGGACGATCGCGACGGCCCGCTCCACGCCCGGTGCCCGCGCCAGGACGCTCTCGATCTCCCCCAGCTCGATGCGGAAGCCCCGCACCTTGACCTGGCGGTCGGCGCGGCCCAGGAACACCAGGCCGCCGTCCCCGGTCCACCGGGCCAGGTCGCCCGTCCGGTACATCCGCGTGCCGGGCGCGCCGAACGGGTCGGCGACGAACCGCTCCGCGGTGATCCCGGGACGGCCCAGGTAGCCCCGGGCGAGCCCGTCGCCGCTCAGGTAGATCTCGCCCGCGGCACCGGGCGGCACCGGCCGCAGCGCGGTGTCGAGCAGCCGGATCCGGGTGCCCGGGGTCGCGGTGCCCAGGGGAGGGACGACCTTCCCCGACAACCGCCCGGTCTGCAGGGCGATGACCGTCGACTCGCTGGGACCGTAGGCGTTGACCATGTGCCGGTCCCGCGACCAGCGCTCGACCAGGTCCGGCGAGCAGGCCTCGGCGCCCACGACCAGCGTGACGCCCTCCGGCAGCCCGTCCGGCGGCACGGCCGCGAGCGCGGACGGCGCGAGCAGCAGGCAGGTGACGCCCAGCTCGGCCACCAGGTCCGCCAGCGGGCGTCCGGGCGCCAGCCGTTCGGCCGGGGCGACGACCGCGGCCGCGCCGGTGAGCAGCGCCGTGCACAGCTCCCACACCGACGCGTCGAAGCTCGGCGACGAGAACTGCAGCACCCGCATGTCCGGGGTCACCGGCAGCAGGTGCGTCTGGAGGCGCAGCAGCGCGGCCAGGCCGGTGTGGGTGACGACGACGCCCTTGGGGCGGCCGGTCGAGCCGGAGGTGTAGATGACGTACGCCGGGTGCGCCGGACGCAGCGGTGCCAGGCGGTCGGTGTCGGTCAGGTCGGTGCCCGCGGGCTCCGGTGAGCTCCCCGGCGAGTCGGGGGCGCCGGTGTCGTCCAGGTACAG
Organism: Streptosporangium longisporum; assembly: GCF_039534895.1. Lineage (NCBI taxonomy): Bacteria > Bacillati > Actinomycetota > Actinomycetes > Streptosporangiales > Streptosporangiaceae > Streptosporangium > Streptosporangium longisporum. Next base: position 696,077 of record NZ_BAAAWD010000014.1, read on the forward strand.
CCGCGGCACGCCCGGCGCCAGCGTCGCGTCGTCGGCGTCGCGCGTCGTCAGCAGGAGCAGCGGCGCGGTGTCGTCGAGCATCGCGGTGACCCGCGCTCGCGGGTAGTTCAGGTCGACCGGCAGGTAGGCCGCGCCCGCCTTCATCGCCGCGATGACCGCCGTCAGCGCGGCGGCGCCGCGCGGCAGGGCGACCGCCACCAGGCGCTCGGGGGCGGCACCGCGCTCGACGAGGACCCGCGCCAGCCGGTTGGCGCGGGCGTTGAGCACCGCGTAGCCGACGGAACCGGCGGTGGAGATCACCGCGGGGGCGTGCGGGGTGCGGCGGACCTGCTCCTCGAACATCTCCGGGAACGTCCGCGCGGCGACCGGCTCGGTGATCCCCGGGGTCCGGCCCGCGGCGAGCACCGCCTCGCGCTCGTCCGCCGTCACGACGTCCACCCGGCCGATCGGGGTCTCCGGCGGGGCGGCGAGGAACCGGGCGAGGAAGTCGGAGAAGCGGCGGTGGTGCGCGGCCAGCTCCCCGGCGGTGTAGCGGTCGGGGTTCGCCTCGAAGTCGATGCGCGTGCCCTGCCCGCCCGAGCCGGAATGGCAGGCGATGTTGAGGTCGGGGATGAGGCCGCCGGACAGGGCGGTCACGACCGCGCCGTGCCCGTCGAAGCGGGGCTCGATGCCGGACGGCATGATGTTGACCACCACGCCGAACAGCTGCTCGTTCGTGCCGAGGAGCCGCAGGTCGCGCCGGAGCTCGTCGTAGGGGTAGCGCTGGTGCGTCAGCAGCTCGCCGAGCCGCCGGGCGACGTGCCGGAGCAGCTCCGCCCGGCCGGCCGCGGGGTCGACGTGCAGCCGCAGCGGCAGCGTGTTCGACAGCATGCCGGGCACGTTCTGGGAGCGCGCGCCGAGCCGCGCGGTGACCGGGACGCCGATGGTCAGGTCGGCGGCGCCGGTCATCCCGTGCAGGTAGGCGGCGACCGCGGCGAGCATCACCACCGGCCACGAGGTGCGGACCTCGCGTCCGGCCGCGTACAGCTCCCGCATCCGGGCCTGTGACAACTCCCCGGTCGCGGTGATCGCCATCCCCGCGGCGCTCGTCGGCGTCCCCGGCGCCAGGCTGGCGGTCTCGGCGCGGTCGGCGAAGGTCCGGTTCCAGTACTCGCGGTCCTCGGCGTAGTGCTCCGAGGCGCGGTAGTCCGCCTCGTCGGCCAGCAGGTCCTCCAGCCGGCCCAGTGCCCCGTCCGCCGTGTCGGTCCCCGCGGTCAGCATCGCGTAGACATCGGCGATCCTGCGCGTGTGCAGCACCGAGCCGTAGCCGTCGGACAGGATGTGGTGGCTGCGCTGGTACCAGAAGTAGTGGTCGACGCCCACGCGCAGCAGCGCCTGCGCCGACAGCGTGCCGGTCAGCAGGTCGCGGGCGGTGGCGCGGTCGTTCTCGATCCAGGCGCGGGCCGCGGACTCGGGGTCCGGCTCGCCGCTGAGGTCGAGCTCGGTCCACGTCGAGCAGCCCGGCTCGACCGGCCGCTGGTAGAGGCCCTCGGCCCGCTCCACCAGCTCGACGTCGAAACTCCCGCTCTCCCCCTCGGTCTGGCGGACCGCGCGGAGCAACAGGTCGCCGTTCACCGGCCCCCGGATCTCCATGACGACCACCGTGTTGTAGGCGGGGTTGCCGGGGTCGAGCCGCTGGGCGAAGAACACTCCTCGCTGGGCGGCCGTCAGCGGAAGCAGGCCGTTCTCGGCGTCGCGTGAAGCCATGAGGTGGTAACCGCTCTCTCCGGGTACTCCGATGGGTCGAAAGCTCGAGTTTTCGCGACGATGCTGCATCGCCCGCTCGTCGCGTCACCAGGCAAATGACCGGCAATCACAATTGCTGGTGGAAATGCCGCTCGGTGGGGGGTGAGTTACCGGCCGTTTGCCTGGCGACCCCGGTGGACGTGCGGCGACGATTCGACGCGGCGGGCATGCCGCCGCGTCCCATACGCGCCGGGCGTGCAGTAGAACACCGGAGAGGACTAGGACGTTGCACATTCCAGACCGAGGCCTGCTCGAGTGGCTCGACGACCCGTCCACCGAGCGCGGCCTGTACTACGCGGACAGCGGTGACAGCTGGAACTTCTGGTCCTATCGCGACCTGACGGACCTGGTGCTGAGGACCGCCGCCGCGCTGCAGGCGGGCGGTGTCCGGCCGGGTGACGTGGTGGCGCTGGTGCAGCGCTCCAGCCCGGGGTTCGTGGCCGGGTTCTTCGGAGCGCTGGCCGCGGGCGCGACGCCCTGCTCCATCGCCCCGCCGTTCGCCTTCCAGCGGGCCGACGACTACGAGAAGCACGCCGCGCACCTGTTCGCGACCGCCCAGCCGCGTTTCACGATCAGCGACGACGAGTCGCTGGAACGGATCCGCAAGGTCACCGCCACGGCCGGCCTCGACGAGCCGGTGGTCTTCGAGCACCTCATCGACGGGGTCGAGCCGCTGGAGCGTCCGCTGCCGCTGCCGGAGACCGCGCTGCTGCAGTTCACGTCCGGATCGAGCGGCTTCTCGCGCGGGGTGCGGATCTCCTCCCGGGCGCTGCAGGACAACCTCACCGGGATGCGCCGCTGGCTGGAGTGGAAGCCGGAGCACCCCTGCAGCAGCTGGCTGCCGGTCCACCACGACATGGGCCTCATCGGCTGCCTGCTGAACTTCATCGTCACCGGCTGCGACGGATGGATGATGCAGCCGGACGACTTCATCCGCTCGCCGCTGCGGTTCCTGCGCTGCCTCAGCGACCGGCGCATCGTCAGGACCGCAATGCCCAACTTCGCCCTGGCGTACATCCAGCGCCGGGTCAAGCCGGCCGCCCTGGAGGGGTTCCGCTTCGACGCGCTGCAGTCGCTGATCATCGGTGCCGAGCGGATCTCCCCGCAGGTGCTGACGGACTTCCACGCCCTGCTGGAACCGTACGGTCTCCGGCGCGACGCCCTGCTGCCCGCGTACGGCGGCGCCGAGGCGACGCTCGCGGTGACGGGCCTGCCGCTGCGCGAGGGCTGGTCCGCGCACACGCCGGACGACGCCACCGCCGAGTCCTTCGGCGGGGCACCGGTGGTCGGCTGCGGCCGCCCGCTGGAGGGCCGGACGGTGAGGATCGTGTCGGAGGACGGCGAGGAGCTGCCGGACCGCAGCGTCGGCGAGATCGTCGTCACCGGCGTGTCGATCGCGAGCGGCTACGTCGGCGACCCCGGCTCCGCCTCCGGCACCAGCCTGGGGCAGGAGCTCAAGACCGGCGACGCGGGCTTCCTCCACGACGGGCAGCTCTTCGTGATCGGGCGTCTCGGCGACGGTCTCAAGGTCAACGGGCGGATGGTCTTCGCCGAGAGCCTGGAGACCATGCTGCACGAGCGGGGCATCCCCGAGCGCTGCCTGGCGGTCCTGCTCGGCCACCGCGAGGGCGTGCCGACCGGGGTGGCGGTGTTCGGCGGGGTGCAGCCCGGCTGGCGGACCATCGCCCACGAGGTCTTCACCGAGTGGCTCGGCGACGCCGAGCTCCTGACGGTCGAGCTGCCCCGGGGCGGCATCGCCGTGACCTCCAGCGGCAAGCCGCGCCGCCGGGTCATCTGGTCGGCCCTGTGCGCCGGCAAGCTCCCCGCGGAGGCCAAGCCCCTCGTGGCGGACCCCGTCGCGGAACCTGCCGCGGAACCCGTCGCGTAGCCCGTCACGGAATCCGTCGCGGACTGAGCGTGACCGCGGGAGACCGCGGTGGGCACGAGAAGGGAGGGCCGGAGCTTCCGGTCCTCCTTCTCGCATGGGCAGGGATCACCTTCCCTCCTCGCATGACAGGGACCGGTCCCCTTCTCGCATGAGCAGGGATCACCCTCACTTCTCGTATGAGGGAATCCCCCTCCTCGTACGAGAGGGACCGGCATCGGCCGCGAGCCCCGCGTCCAGGAGAAGGCGAAAGAGCCCGGGAGAACGCAAAAGAACGCGAAAGAGCCGTCCTGCCGGTCGACGGTCTCGTCGGCCGGCAGGACGGCTCTTCCCGGCGGGGGCGCGGCCCGCGCCGTCTCACCTGGCCCGCAGGGCCTCGGGACGTGCCAGCCTCTCCGACATCAGGAGCATGCGGATCCTGTCGGAGAGCAGGTCCAGCTGCCGCAGCACGTGGACGACCTGCTGGAACAGCAGCTGTCGGTAGGCGACCATCATCGGGTTGGTACGGGCGAAGTGCGTCCCCAGGGTGACGTCCAGCTCCATCCGCTCCCAGACCTCGTACAGCATGAAGCGGCGCGACATCAGGTGGATCGCCTCCATCAGGAAGTTCTCGCGGTCGCGCAGCTCGGCCGAGGAGGCCTCCTTGTACATGCCGGTGAGCGAGGTGACGCCGAAGGCGATGTGCCGGGCCTCGTCCACCGCGACCATCCGGGTGATCTGCCGGATGATCGGGTCGCCGAAGCCGCTGCTCGCGAGCCGGACCGCGGTGATGGCCAGCCCCTCCACGATCACCTGCATGCCGAGGTAGACGATGTCCCACTCCGACGTCGACAGCAGATCGCGCAGCAGCGTCTTCAGGCCCGGGTTGATCGGGTAGGACGTGCGCAGCTTCTCGTCGATGTAGCGCGCGAACGCCTCGACGTGCCGGGCCTCGTCGGCCACCTGCGAGGCGGCGTAGATCTTGGCGTCGATGTCGGGCACGGTCTCCACCAGCCGGGCGGTGGTCACCAGCGCGCCCTGCTCACCGTGCAGGAACTGGCTGACCATCCACGCCTGGTACTCCCAGCGGAACTGGTTGAGCAGCTCGCGCGGAACCGGGCTGCCCTCGCCGACGACGAAGGAGGCGAGGTTGACGCTCTGCTCCTCGGTCAGCTCGGAGCCGAACCTGACATCGTGACTCCAGTCGATGTCGGTGGTGGCGTTCCACTGCGAGACCTTGTTCTTCTCGTAGAGGTTCCACACCCGGCTCTCGCGGTGTCCGTAGTTCCAGTTCATGCAGGCCTGGAACATGGCGTCGACGTTCATCAGGTCGGCCTTGACCGCGTCGAGGGTGAACAGCGTCCGCGTGGACGCGTCGTCTCCCCTGGCGATCGTGTCGGACGCCTCGTCAGAAGTAGCGGTCATCGACTTGAGCTCCATCTCTCGGGCCCCCGAACACCGGACCCAGAACAGGACTGTGGGCCATGATTCTGGACGCGCGGGAGAGCGACTCTCCAGGCAGCGGTGGGGCAACTGGGCGGCAGCGCGGTTGCCGGTCCGCGTGCCTGGTCCGGTCACGGCTTTGGAACCACGATGAGCGGCGCGGGCTGCCGCTCGCGGAGGACCGCCGGCCGACAGAAGGAGCGGGATGCGAACTCACACCGCCGCACACTCCCCCTACTCCGAGAGCGCGTCGCCGCGTCGCGCGGACGTTCCGTGGATCGTCGGCCGGGTCACCCCGCCCGTCCCGCGGCTGCGGCTGTTCTGCCTGCCCCAGGCGGGCGGCAGCGCGACCTCGTTCGCCCCCTGGCGGCTGACACCGCCGTCCGACATCGAACTGGCGACCGTGGAACTGCCCGGCCGCGGCATGCGCGGCGCCGACCCCCTGCCGGGCAGCATCGAGGAACTCGCCGACGCGGTGCTCGACGGCATCGGTGACGAGTTCGACCTGCCGTACGCGTTCTTCGGCCACAGCTTCGGCGCGCTGCTGGGGTACGAGCTCGTCGTCCGCATCGCCCGGCGCGGCCTGACCCCGCCGGTCGCGCTGGTGGTGTCGGCGTCGCGGGCGCCGCACGTGCCCGTGCGCAGGCTGATCTCCCAGCTGGACGACCGCGGCCTGCGCGAGTGGCTGGACGGGTTCGGCGGCCTGCCCCCCGAGCTGGCGCGCTACCCCGCGTACCTGCAGTACGCGCTCCGCACCGTCCGCCGCGACCTGGCGCTGGTGGAGGCGTACCTGCCCGAACCCGTTCCGGTGAACTGCCCGCTGCACGTCTTCGGCGGCACCGAGGACCCCCTGGTGAAACCGACCCACCTGGAGCGCTGGCGCGACTGCACCACGGACGAGCCGACCGTTCATCTGCTGCCCGGTGGACACGACTACCTCTTCACCGGTGCGCCGGCCATGCTCGGCGCACTCGCGGCGACGCTCGGATGAGCGCCGGCCGTTCCGTGGACTCAGGGCATCTCCTGCCGGTCCTCTTCGCAGGGAGTTGAGAGAGTTGGACGATCTGACCGCAATCACCGTGATCGAGGCGGACGGCGAGCCCCTGGAGCCGTTCACGTCCAAGCACGTCCTGGAGATCGGCGAGGCCGTCGCCACGAACGGCGCGGTGCTGATCAGGAACGCCCAGGCCCACGGCGCCGAGGACTTCCAGCGGGCCCTGACCGCGCTGGGGTTCGAGCCGCTGGAGTACACCGAGCGCTCCACGCCGCGCACCAAGGTGGGCGACGGGGTCTTCACCTCCACCGAGTACCCGGCACGCGAGGTGATCCCCCAGCACTGCGAGTCCTCCTACGCCGGCGCCTGGCCCGGACGGCTGGCGTTCTTCTGCGTCACCCCCGCCGAGACCGGCGGCGCGACCCCGATCACGGACGTCGCCAGGGTGCTGGAGGACATCCCCGGCGAGGTCGTCGAGGCGGTGGAGAGCCGCGGGCTGCGCTACGTGCGCAACTACGGCAACGGGGTGGGCCTCGGCTGGCGCGACGCCTTCCAGGCCGACGGCCGCGAGCAGGTGAACCGGTTCTGCGCGGCCAACGGCCTGGAGTGGGAGTGGCTGGAGGACGACTGTCTGCGCACGTTCCGCCAGGCCCCGGCGATCGCGGTGCACCCGCGGACCGGGCGCCGCATCTGGTTCAACCACCTGGTGCTGTTCCACCAGTCCTCGCTGCCCGGTGACACCCGGGAGGCCCTGGTGAGCCTGCTCGGCGAGGACAGGCTCCCCCACGACGTGCTGTTCGGCGACGGGACCCCGATCCCCGACGACATGGTCGCCGCCGCCCGCTCGGCGTTCGAGCGCCGCTCACAGCGTTTCGACTGGCGCCGCAACGACCTGATGGTGATCGACAACATGCGCTGGTCCCACGGCCGGGAGGCGTTCACCGGGGAACGCAAGGTCCTGGTCGCCATGTCCGACCTGATCAGCCGCCGGACCCCGGTCACGTACTGACGCTCCGGCCCACGGGAAGGCCCGGTGCCGGGCGGGGAGGCCGCCGACCGGCCGCCCGATCGGCGTCCCGGCGGTGTGGGGACGTCCGGCGCCGGCCGGGGGTGACCCTCCCGCCCGGCCCGCGTCTCCCACCCGTCCGGCCGGCGTGCAGCCGGCCGTCTTCCGCGCCGCCGACCGCTTCCAGGGAAGTCCTCACGTGAAAACAACGACAGAGTCGCCGATCGAGTCTGCGCTTCCTCTCACGCCGCTGCAAGAAGGCATGCTCTTCCACGCCCTGTACGACTCCGAGTCGGTGGACGTCTACAACATCCAGACCGCCTTCGAACTGGGCGAGGACGTCTCGGCGGAACGGCTGCGCGCGGCCTGCTCCGGCGTGCTCGCCCGCTATCCCGCCCTGCGGGCCGGTTTCCGCCAGCGCAGGAACGGCCAGGCGGTACAGGTGATCCGGCGCGCGGTGGAGACGCCGTGGACGTGGATGGACCTGTCGTCGCTGCCCGACGCGATGGTCCGGGAACGGCTGCTGACCTTCGTCGAGGAGGAGCGGCGGCGCCGCTTCGACATGACGGCGCCGCCGCTGATGCGGTTCGCCCTGATCCGCCTGCCCGGCGGACGGCACGCCTTCGTCCTGACGTACCACCACATCCTGCTGGACGGCTGGTCGCTGCCGCTGGTGCTGCGCGACCTGTTCGCCCTGTACGGCCGCGAGGCCGCGACGGGCACGGACGGCGACACCACCGGTGACGGCGCCGACGACGCGGACGCCGGGCTCGGCCCGGTCACCCCCTTCGACACCTTCCTGCGCTGGCTCGCCCGGCAGGACCGCCCGGCCGCGGAGCGGGCGTGGCGCGACGCCCTGGACGGCCTGGACGAGCCGACGCTCGTCGCCCCCCGGCGCGCTGCCCGCGGGCGCCGGGACCATGCCCGGCCTGACCACGGTGACGCTGTCCGAGCACACGACCGAGGCGCTGACGGCGACCGCCCGCAGGCACGGCCTGACCCTCAACACGGTGGTGCAGGGCACCTGGGCGCTGCTGCTGTCGCTGCTGACCGGTCGCGACGACGTGGTCTTCGGCCAGACCGTGCACGGCCGCCCGCCGACCCTGCCCGGAGCCGACTCCATCGTGGGCCTGCTGATGAACGCGGTCCCCGTCCGGGTGCGGATCTCCCCCGGCGAGTCGATGGCCGCGCTGTTCGCCCGCATCCAGGACGAGCAGTCGGCGCTGGAGCCGCACCAGTACCTGGGGCTGGCCGAGGTGCAGCGCCTGGCCGGGCTCGGCACGCTCTACGACACCTCCACCGGTTTCGGCAACGCGCCCTTCGACTGGGAGTCCGTGCAGCAGGGCACGCCCGGCCTGCTGGTGAAGGTGCTGGAGGACGAGAGCGAGGCGAACGGGCAGCAGCGGATCTCGGGCTCCACGCACTACCCGCTGAGCGTCGTCGCCGTTCCCGGGCCCCGGCTGCGGCTGGAGATCAACCACCGCACCGACGTGTTCGACGGCGAGCGCGTCGAGCTGGTCGCCTCCCGGCTGCGGTCGCTGCTCGACCTCTTCGCCGAGGCGCCGCAGACCCCGGTGGCGCGGATCCCGCTCATGACGGCCGAGGGACCGGGACCGGATCCTGACCTCCTGGAGCCGCAGCCGGACCGTCCCGCGTCCCGGGCACGGGCCGATGACGGTGGGGTCTCTGATGCTGGCTTTCGAGGTGGTGCCCCAAAAACAAAAGCAAAAAGTGTGGAAATCGAAAAGAAGCTCGGGCTGGAAAAAGTAACAAGAAAGAGCTTGAAGGCTGGCTAAGCGGCCGGGGCGTGGGGGTTCTTGGGCTTCTATTAAAACGTGGAATTGAAATGAAGGCGGGCTTGAAAGGACAAAAAGACGGGTGGAGCCGGCTAAAGAAGGAAGCCGGAAGCGTCGTAAAAGGGGACGAGGAAAAGAAAGTAAAGGCTGCTGGGAAACAGAGCAAAAGAAGACGGCTGGGCGTCGGGAGAGCAGAGTGCTGAAAGTGGTGTCGGTGTGCCTGTGTGCTGCTGGCTTGATCTTAAGACTGGAGTTGAGAGGAGCTTGGTGCTCGGGCTTGGATTCGTATTTGGAAGGCGAGCTGGCAAAAACTAGAAGTGTCTAGTCCCTAACGTAGTTTTTGCCGTGCGTTTGCCGTACTTCCTAAAAAAACCTGGATACTTACTGAGGTGCGTGATGGGTCCATAGGAGTCTTTGGGTGATTCGCTTGGTATTTCTTTCTCCATCCACCATGTTGTAAATCACATGCGAGAGGCAGCAAAAGGGGAGAGAAAGTCGCTACGATTTTGCCTTCCCCGGCAATCATTTGTTGGGTGTGTCCATCAAGCAATATGTTACGTATATCTGAATGAGTGGTTAACCCAGAACCAAATCACCCCTAAATGTTTTTGGGTTTTTTTTCGTTGTTCGGGGGCTGGTTTGGGTGTATTCTTTGTGCGAGTCTTCGCCAGAAAACCCGCCCAGCCATGCCCCACATGTCCGGTACCATGGCTAGTGCTTTCCAACGCAAAACGTCTGTTATCCAATGCATTATTTAACAGTACACTGAGCGAACTTTTCCTCCGAGGTCTCATTGTGTGTTGATACTCATTTTTCCTTTTTCTGGGTAAGATCCCTTATAGAGTGAGACTTAGCAGTACAGTGGAAGGTAGTAGGATTCTGCTACATCGCTGTAGATGATTTCACGCTTAAAATCTCGCCCAAGATTTTGTCTTTTCCATGCACACTTATTCGTCTCCAAGACAAGAGAGCTATGTCTGTTTTAAATGATTATTCTCATTGATCAAGATTCTCTCAAGTTGTGAATAATGTGTGCTTGAACCCGACCCTCGGGATACCTCGTTGAACGTCAATGTAAGCTTCCTCTATCTCCCCAAGACTTGTTTCAGGCGCAGTCTCTGTCCCAAATACCTTGCCCCATCAGTAACAAGAAATCTATGTCAGGACGAATCAAATGCTTATGGCAGTGGGGTTGGCAGTCCTTATATTTATTAATCTTATTGCTCTTTACCAAGAATGATCTTAGTTATAGTGGCAGCAGGTTTTTCGTGTCTGCTTACGAGATATTATGTGATAGCGATGTACATCTGTCACGATCTGCGGAGTTTTTCGTTGTGGGCTCAATCCTCCACTCCAAGTTCTCTCAAAGATTCGGACTGTCTAACCCAATCCTGGTCTAAAATCAATTAAGCCCATCTTTTGTTGTTTGTATCTCTAACTACCTTACTATATATTGCCTACTGGATGTTTTAACTAACTATTTCCTTCTCTCTTCTTGTCCGCTTTCCGCTATAAGTCAAAAAAATTTTTACAACAGCATGTAATCTGTGTCTGAAACGGAACTATAATTGGATGCCTGCCTCTTGTCTGAAAAGAATTATATTTGCATGCTGGCGTATTTTGAGACAGTCTTCGTTCAAATTGGCAACCTTGTGGGTGTGTAAGACGCATGCCGTAACATTTTGTTTCGTTCGTCGCACAGAGGAGACTGCTTCGGTAATCGCAGGGCTTGTGGGAGGTAGGCCGCATCGCTAGGCAGTGCGGCCAGGGGTTGTGCGGGAAAACATCTAGCAAGTTCAACAGCCATGGAGAGAGAGGTCGCGTTCGCTCTCGTAATGTACAGGTCCTCACGCGCGCCCCACAAATTAATTTACGGCGTACTCCTAGATCGAATATATATCTAATTCGCAGGTGTCACAAGTACAAATACGGCCATACCTACTAGACAGCACGCGGCTCCGTCCGCTCTCCCATAGTTAAGCTTGGTAAGGGGCAGATTAGTAGTTGGGTCGGTGACGACCAGCGAACACCGGCTGCTGTATGTTTTTTGTATGCTAGGCCATTTTTAACGTTCTTATGGACGTACGTTATTCTTTTCTCATGTTCGGACATGTAGTCGAGGCGCTGGGTAGTAGGTACTCTGGAGGACAGGGAGGCGGCCTATTATGCGGCCGCTTCTTAGCTCGGTGTTAGCTCCGATTTTAGACTACGCTCTCCCATGAGATCCTTGCATATCCCCTGTTCCATAATATGTCTTATCTTCTCACAACATACGTCAGTTTCCCTCAGGCCGCAGCTCTCAGATCTCAGTAAGAGCTTACATTAAGGGAGTGTATTAAAGAAACGAGACATTCATCTAGTAGAGCAGACAAACTCCCACCTCCCTGCTCTCACTGAGGCGTCTGCTCAAAGTCCAGACCTGAGTCGCAACTGCTCGCGCAACGCAGCCTCTGGGAATTGCCAACTGGAGGCGCGTTTGCACCGGCCAGTTGCACCCTCAGGGACGTTCATTGTAAAACCGTCGTAGCTCACAACGACAGTGCAGTCCCAGTGACGCTCACCCTCCAGGTCTTCACTTGCGCTGCGAAAAAGCCTGGATGTTTAAGTTCACAATCGTGACCCTTCGGTGATTCCCTTCTCGGCAACCTTCTTGCTGAACCATCCGCGCTACGAACGCTGTTCCAGCGTACTGAGCTTGGTTCGTGCCTACAAGCAGTTCACAAGTTAGATGTTTGAGAAAGCCAACTAGTAAATGAAGGGTATGTATTGTTCAAGGGTATCTCACCTTCCTGGGTAAATATGCCGTTGTAAATACCATGCTCACGGCATTCATGTTAGGGCCTGCACGCCGCGATGCACCTGGGTATAGTTTTCCCGTGATGGGAACAACTTCAGCCTAGATATAAATGAGTCCAGCAGTTGCTATAGCCGTGAAAGAGCTTTTACATGGTTTCAAGGTGAATGCTTGTTGATTACTTTGGTAGATATAAATGATAGAATTCCTTGCGGGAGAGTGACCAGCTTGACGGGGGATTGACCACTTTAAGCACAATTCCACGTCCTTGGCAATACCGCTAAAGCAAAGCGTCTCTCCTTGCCCATTTCCGTGCACCTGCTTTCTGATGTCTCATTGTGTAAATGCACACGCCATGGAGACAACGTGACAAACAACCTCAGCCCTCGCCTTGGCGATGCAGCTCCGCCTCGTCTAGACTCCCGAGAGCAGGTCATCGGAATCCGTTTGGCGGCCACACAGAGCACTGGACTGGCCACAATGAATAGCTACTCGTAAGAAACCAGCCACCAAACGTAAATTCATGTGCCCCAAACGGGTGCAGCGGACAGTGGCGTGGTGAGACCACCCCACTAATGCAGCCGTTAGCGGTACAGCTGAGAGCTGAAGGCCCCATGGATCTCTGCATGCGGCGGGCTCTCGACATTCTATTTGATAAACGAAGAAGAGCTAAGTTTAGGGTTGAGACGCTCTGGGTACGTTTGGATCTCGCGAGTTTTGCAGGATGAATCATGGTAGACATTTGCATGCGGGGTCTCTCGTGTGACGGACGCACGATGAAGCAAGTAAGCTTTATTCAAAATAGAGATGCGTGCGGCGGGAAGTGGTTCGGGGAGGTTGTTGGAACGTAGCCTCAGCCGCATGTGGAGGCACTCCATACTTTGAGCTGAATCCAAGGCAACGACTACAGTATTCCACCGCTGTTTCTTCGGCTCTCGCCACTAACCCTACAGTGGAGGCTAGCTTGTCGTGACTCTGTCGCACGCGCACGCCACGCCGCTATTTCAGCCGGTGTGAATCTGTACCCCGCTGCTGGACGTGGGCTCCATTCCTGGCCTGCGCTGAGATAACCAGCTCGAGCAGAGGGTGAGGATGGTGCTGGACGCCATGACGTCCAGACGGGCGCCTACGACACCTTTGGTCCGGTGCATGCTTTTTGTGTGGGGAGATTTATTTTTTGCTTTTCCGTGTTGTCGATCCGAGACCAGTAATAACAGAACGGGGTCAAATTTGTCAAGCCGTGATGTCACCGGAATCTCTCCCTGTGTCTTCTTCAGCACAGCCGTACATCTAGGACCCACGTACTGTCCACACACAACTGGGTCCTCACATCGCGCAAGGCATCGACTGGTCCGGTGATTCCGTAACCCCGCATCAATAAACACATCCACGTTTTCGTCTCGCCGCCCTTCAGTTTGTGTGTCATATCGTTCGTTTCCATCATGATCACGCGAGCAAACTGTTTAAAGCTGAGTGACAGCTTCGCCAAACTTGTAGGCCTGCTTGCAGTGAGACTTCGTGGTTGGCGCCTGATGGATAGTGGCGCTGTCGAACTGCGATCCTGCCAGTCTTTGAAGCAACTGATAGAACGGAGGGATACGCGGGCGCGGGCTCGTGGCGCTAGTCGCCTCGATGACCTGTCGATGTCGCACTTTGGCAAAGCCATGGTCTCGCCGCCTGGTTAGTATTCCTCGAGCATAAGCTGTTGTGGAAGACGGAGCGAGCATGTCTTCTTGCAGGCTGGGCCCACTCTACCCTACGTCGTGCTACAGTTCGTGAGGGGTCGAGACGGTCGCTTAGGCCCTGCCGCTCGTTTGTGACTTAGGCGCTCGTGGTCGAACTGCTCGTCTCCTTGTAACTGATTTCGTTATGACCGACATGATCTGCTTGTTTGACTGTTGTGTGAGCTGGGTTGGTTGGGTTCACTGTGTATGTAGGGCGCAGACGTACAACGTCGGGCGCTCGCCGCGCTCTTTATATATCCTCTTGCATTCCAGTTCCTCCTCCTGGTCGCCACGTGTCATGTCTCTCGACACCATGGCATTGCTCACAGAGCATGGGCTCGTCTATGTATGTCTCTCCTACCATACTCCGCTACTGATGTCAGGTCGCGCCGGTCTCAATGTTTTTGAAGTCGTCCCTGTTGTTTCAGTGGGCCCCCGTGCCCACCGTTTTGCTCATATCCAATCGCCTCGGTCTGGCGCCCTGTCTTAAACACCTTTCGACTCTAGTGCACTAGTGAGCTTGTCTCTTCCCTGAGCTCTCGGCGACTTCTTGTGGGTCTGCTACCGAGAATGTCTTCATCGGACATGGCCCGCAGATTACGAAAAGCAGCAACCAGCTTGCACTTCCAATAAGTGTGGCTTGTTCTCTTCCAAATCCGCCAGATTATGGGGACAGGTGTCCCCGCTCTGTCTCTGTGTCCAGCAAGCTATTCCTAATATCCGATTCTATCTGCCACTACACATCTCTTCGCCATATGCGGATCCGGCGTCTCTGGCGTATCTCTTGGAACACCGACCGCACATAGGCAACCGTTAATCGCCGCTATCCATTTATTCGTCATCTTTATGGTTCCGTTGTTAATTCCTAGCTCAGTTGGGTGCGCGCGTGGGGAATAGTGTGCACGTTGGACAAAAAACTCAGGCTCTGACCGACGCGTGATGGAGTTCGTTGACATGTCTGTGACGTGTTGGCATCGCCTAGGGTGATACGTTAAGTAGCAACCCCCGTGCGTGCAAATGGAATCGGTTAATCCGCCCTGACGACGTGACTGCTTTGGGCGCCTAAACGAGCATTCGATTATCGGTGCAGTCCAGTGTTACGGTGCAACCCAACGGCGACCTATTTCCGATTTTTTGCTTCTGACTCCTCTTAACGATTTGGGTCACTTCTCGTTGGTAGGGGCTACTCCGTGCACCCCCTCCGTTATTGCCGTGATGATGTTTTTACAATTCGGAATGAACCACTTCTGGAATCGATGATCTTCTCAGCAACTGATTAATCTGTGCGCACTCGTCTTTTCTCGCACATAAAATTGACGCTGGTGCTATCCTGGTGGCACTCAATTCTAAGTGTACCCCGATGACCACATTGCCTGTGCTTTGTGCTTCCCTCGAATAACAGTCTTACTACGCGTCGACGTGGAACTTCGTATGGTAGGCACCGTGTTCCACCTCTACTTAGTGTGCACTGCTATTCTTTCGTTCACATTTTGCGAGTCCCCTTCTTTGCGCCGACTGTCTCCCCCTCGTTCCCCCAGGGGTATCGGCTGGCGGTAGGTCCTGTCATATGACTGTCTGGTTGGACGGATAAGCCGTCCTGCTAATCACACGGGGCAGTTGGTCAGAGCACCGTGATGGTTTATTATGTAGGCGTAGTCGATGTTTTCTCCCTTTTTTTCCTTTCGAGTCACTGCTCTGCTTTTTTACTATTCCTGCGTCCTAGTGATGACGCGGTCCTATGTTTGCAGGCTCAGCAGCCGGCGCTTTATCTGTCTTGTATTTGTGCTACGCTTAGGGTTAGAAGTACGCCATGGGTGTTGGGCCACCGGCTTAACTGTCCGCCCGACCAGTCCGGGATGATGGGATGCTATATGTGGCGTTTTGGGGACTTTGCAGCGGGGTCGGTCTATTTTGCCTTGCCATTAATCTATTAGTTGTAAGGGTGCGGCATACGCCCGCGTCTAATATAGCCATAGAACAGGTGTTGGACGTCGGTATCAGACATACACATTTTGCTTTGTTACCGTAGCTTGTGTCTGGCGGTTTCGCGAACCTTTGAGCCTCATATCTCTCCTCGTATCAACGGTCTTACGCGTGTCGTACATGTTCTGTGGCCGGATAGACATGGCTTCTCATTCCCACTCCATGTCTTTCGATGTAGATATGAGGAATGAAGGTCGTTTTGGTCTACGGAAGAGAGTCACAGGTGCGGGGCATTTGCTCGGACGAGGAGCCACACCTAAGGTTAGAGCTGCAGGTGCTGTCATGCTGGTATTAGCCCCCTTATATATGACCAGATCGAAATTTCGGACGCAAAAGCGCGTTTTTGGTGATACCTCTGTGGACGATGACCAGTCCTCCTCTAACTGTTTTAGTTAGACCGGTGTCCTCTAGTTCGTCAAGTCTGTGTAATACGTGCCACGGGTTCCCTCTGTGCCTCATCAGAGTCTTTGCTATCTAGTTTACCCGATTTTGTGGACCGGTCGACGGAGTACCCGCCGCGCCTCACCGTGCACGTCTACATTTCCGTACCACCCCAACTTCCTTCTTTCCCACTCCTTTCCTCATTGTGGCACTCCCAACTTTCCATCCGCTTCATGTCTATTGTTTCGAATTACTCAACTGCGGCGGATCTATTTTCGTTGCTTCGTCGACGCTCGTCTATGGCGCCTCTCTCTGGGACCTGTTGTTGCTCCGGGGTCCTATCTTACTCTTTGTCGTACGAATATTAGAACATGTCCTGCTGTGACACCGTTAGATATATCCGATACTTACCTACACTTCCTTAACTCCGCCCTCACGGTCGTAGACTGGGACCTGAGGCAGACATGGGTGCCGCAGCGTCCGGTCGTAATTGTAGCTCAGACTGGGTCCGCCCGTCTTCCCGAGCCCCGAGAAGCCCGGAAGAGGCCTGGAGAGTCCTCCTGGTCCTGTCGTGCCATAGTCCGGATGGTTTTTGTCTAGCATTACGATCCTCTTCCCCCCAGGTACTCCCTACGCCCTCGTCGCAGTCTTGGGCGTTAGCTTCGGAAAACAACGTGTGTGGTCGTATTGATGGCGTATGGTCCCTTGTTTCTGTTATCGAAGGGTGCCGTGATTGACATCAATTCACTATGGTATACTAATCTTCTTGCTTCATTCTCCAATCATACCGAACAACACGGGTACGGGGGGGGGTTGGTGAGTGCTGTGGTGCTTACGGATGAGTTGGAAAAGAGAGCTACGATCTATACATTAAGTGACCAACAAGACTCCTTACCCGCCATCCAACCGGTGCCCGGAACCAGCGCTAACACGCGTGCGGACGGAGGGACACAGATTGGGACGCGTAGCAGAAAGGCCCCATACTCCCGGCCTTTGTAGCGCCCCACCCCCCCCCCTCCCCCACCCCGTTGAATCTAAGACAGGCAGACCATCTCTTAACAATGGACCCGTTGCTTTGTTGCCTGGAGCGCTGGTACTTTCTTCGGTGGCTCTATTCTGTTGGGAGCAGGATCTCTTCCTGCCCGCAAGGGGTCGTCAACAAACCTCCTGAGGCGATGCACCAATCAGCTTTTCTCGCACTTTGCCCTTGTGTTATGATGGGCCGGGTTGTTAAGAACAAGGGAAAGAGAGTTGCGGTTTCTTTTCTGTAGTCAAGCAACCAAGCTGGTTCCTTGGCTTCCCCGTACAGGGAACAAATAAAAGTAGGGTCCCTGCGAAGACGGGGTCCCCGAGGGCAATAGGCGAGCTCGGCGCAATCGAACATGACATGACGGAGTGGTTGGTGATGTCACTGAAGCAGTGGGAAAAAGTTTGTGGGTAGCTCGTGGCCGGTGGCGGCTACTCTGCGTCTGGGTCTAGCAAGATATGGGCGGCCGCGTTTTTACAAGTGACTCGAGGTAACCGGAAGCTGGCATGTTCTACGGTCCCAAACGCCTTTTATCGCCAAGCTGTTCGATCTGTCAATATAACGGCTATCCACCGCATTGAACGACTAGCCACGGCTTCGTCATTAACTTAGTGTGGCTCTGTCCGATCAAAATGCCGCACCAGGTGACTCTCCATCCGTGAACCAACCGCTTCCCTTTCATCTCTCAAACGAAAGACATGAGAAAGTAGCCATCAGACTATATGCGCGGAGGGCAATCAACCTAGCCAGCCCCCCGAATCATGTTGCGCATTCGCACACTCCCAGACCAAGCATCTCAGTGCCGAAAAGGACGAATGTTATGTACCTAGACGACGTCACGATTCGCTGTTCCCCTAGCTGAGTTATTATGGCAGGCAAAGAGTGCCGAGCGTTCGGCGGTGGGTCTCGGGTAGGTGAGCCCCAATCCCATTGCTCTGGCGGCCCTGTGCCCCAGCTTAGGCACCAATCAGGATCAGCGCTGCCGCTGGCTCCACGCGGCCAGGTGCGCAGCGGCTAAAGGAAAAGGAAACATACTACCAAGACAACTACCCATTCCGTGCTCCCTCCTTGGCCGATAGCCAGCTAAGAGTACGGCTTCCTACCCAACCACCTGGCATGGACACGTCGGCCCGCCAGAAGGACGTGCCGAAGATAGGCGGCCCAGACTGGAGACCTTTCGGTTGCAACAATGTCGGTACTTTCTATCGTGGTCGCTGTGCTTGCTCTAAGAGTGATGGTTAGCCACATGTGTCCGCAAGTCGCTCAGGAGTGTCGCCTCTGGTAGACCTAGATGTCAGACTGTGCGCTAGATAGCAAGTGGGCCCCCAACGATTGAATCGTGTTGAGAAGCTGACTCAGATTTTTGTTTTCTCGAGGAGGTCGCGTAGTAAACACTGGAAATGCGACGAGCCTACTGAATTCTGGATATGCTATCCGCTAACATCTGGTCACAGGACATGTCAAACTCGTACCATCTCGGCGTCGGTCAGAGTATCCGTTAGTCCTCTTGCGGCCAAAAGACGCAAACCCCGTCCAGCTCTGATAGTGGAATGCTACCGGTAGGAGTGAGACGATAAGATGGAGCGCTACAGCGCGATTAGTCCAAGGGCGTTGCCGTATGATCTGGTCGGTAATTGTGTCGCGTCAAAGTTCCCCCGGATACGGTAGTGGTGGTGGTAGGAAGAGTATGCTATGGTGGGGCAGACCGGATGCATTGGAAGATGGAGTACAGGGGCCCACAGGTAGGTATTGGAGTAGCTGGGTTTGCCTGGTTGGTCGCTGCGGCTGCTTGAAAGCAATTCAACCTCTCCGGTGCTGAGCACCATCAGCTAGGGGAGAGTCCAGGGACAGTGTCTGGCACGCCGCGCGTTGATACTGGACAACGTGGACGTGTCCCATAACAAAGGACAATAAAATAGGCCGCGATCGGTGTGATTGTGGAGGCATCCTGCCCATGTTATAGGCCAAAGACGGAGTTATAGATGGTATGCACGGAGGAGCTTTGTTGCAAATGCCAGGATTGTGAGACATTACACGTGGCGACGAGAACCTGGAATAAGGCTATAAAGAGGTCGAACGCCCGTGGTTTTCCAGTCTGCACCTACATCACAGTGAACTCCGTAATTCGCACAACCCAATCTCCCAGCTCACACATGGGGGGGGGGGGGGTTTCAAACAAGGGCGATGTCGGAGTTGTCCGGTCATTCAGCGGGCCGAAAACCCCAGGGAATTCTCCTTAGAGTGCGCATTCGCGAGCCTTCAGTCCAAGGAGCGTAGCAAGTTCGCGTGCCGGCTGCGCGTCGAACTTTTCCTAATTGCAAAGCACGACGTGGTGTGGGAAGCCCCTGGCGAGAAGACACGAGCTCATCGCCCCGTCTACACCAAACAAGCCTTTGAGCCTAGTAAGTGAAGCTCCATGCCAGTTTGCGACATCGACAAGGTATCAGCAGACCTAGCAGTCGACGAGCCTCCGGCGCTTCCTTACTATCCTTCTTTCAAAGGGGAAATGGCGATCAGTTCGGACAGGCCACTCCTCGGCGCACCCCACGAAGCTCTCAGAAGCAGATCGCCGTTTGCGGACGCTCTCTATGCTTACACGAGCTAGTTCTACCCGCTTGTGAAGGCTAAGTGATGAGGAATAAAAAGACTGTGCAATTGTGAATCCCGAAACACTAGAAGGCGCGGGACGCCGAGTGGGTGTTTTGCTGCTTGGTTCACGGTAATCGACTATTCGCGTGGTGTCACACGGATGGGTCTCCTGTAAGGATGGATCCGGCTGTGGTGGCTGAAGAAGACACAGGGAGGATTTAACTCTACGGTGCATCACGCCGTGAGATTCGTTCTTGAAAAAAATAAATCCGCTTGCTCGCGCCAACAAAAGCATGCATGTCAGGCGTGGAGCCCAAGGTGTCGTTCTATAAGTTTTCGCACCGGTTCTGTGACGTCGATGGGAGCATCCTTCGAAGCGGACCATCCTCAGACCATGAACCTCTAACTGTCGAGCTGTGTGCTCGAGTTTTCGCAGTCTGGTTTAATCCTTCGACAGAAGCGTCAGAAGTTTGGACCGGTCGGAATGACACGCCACGTCCCAGCATGCGGTGGTATCTAGGATTTGCACTACTACGGCCATTCCGCAGGGCTGAAATACGGCGTGGCGTGCCTGGGCGGACTAGAGTCACACACAGCTCACCCGATCTTACATTGTAGGGTTATGGCGACTAGCCGAGAAAGCAGACGGTGGAAATACGTCGTAGGTCGTGTTCCAACCAACCTCACCCCCCGAACTGCCAC
Source organism: Streptosporangium longisporum (assembly GCF_039534895.1). NCBI lineage: Bacteria > Bacillati > Actinomycetota > Actinomycetes > Streptosporangiales > Streptosporangiaceae > Streptosporangium > Streptosporangium longisporum. The sequence continues at coordinate 716,165 of NZ_BAAAWD010000014.1, forward strand.
TGCTCCCTACGGTCCAGCCCCGTGCAACCAATCTCTAATTTTGAATATAGCTTACTTGCTTCATCGTGCGTAGGACAATCCGGTCAGCCACCGAGCGTCACTGGCTACTCCGCCGGCATTCGCAAAATGTCTACCAATTAATTCATCCTGCAAACATCCAGCGGAGATCCAAATGGTACGTAACCCAGGAGCAGTCTCCTCAAACGCAGCAACCCTAAGAACTTTAAAATAGCTCGTTCGTTCTTTTATTATCACTATATAATCAAATAGAATGTCGAGAGCCGTAGTGGGCGCGCTCGCATGCAGAGTTTTACTCAGTTGGTGGCCCTTCAGCTCGCTTCAGTCTGTAGCCGACCGCTAACTGGCTAGCATTCACGGTGGTGTGACGTTGATTGCTCAACCACATCGAACTGTCCTCGCTGGCGATCCTCCCCGTTTGGATTGGCCACATATTGAATTTTACGTGTTCTGGCGCACGGGGGTGTACTGTGGCTCGTTCGGTTTCATTACTCTCAGTGGCTACTTTGTGGTGCCGAAAAGTCGGCCATACCATTTAGAAATTCTCACGATGACCTGGACTCTCGGGAGTTCTATCACGAGATATGCGCGAGACCTGCATCTACCTTACGTGCCATAGGCCGATGGGCTTAGTGAGGGTTTGGTTTGTTCAAGGCGGTTTGTTCCCATGCCCATGGCTGTGTTGCCATTTACAACTGAGAGAGACATCAGTAAGCTACGTCGTGGGACATCGAAAATGGCAAGGAGAGACGCTGGCTTTGCTTTATGCGGTATATTGGCGGGGGGGGGGGGCCTAAAGGACATTGTGTGCAAATTCGTGTGTGTGTGATTAATGAAGTGGTCAACTCCCCCGTCAAGGTGTTTGGTCGGCGTCACTCTTCGTTGTTTTACATAATGCCGCAAAGGAATTTCATATCATTTATATCTAAGCCAAGAGTAATCAACAAGCCTTCCCCTTATGTAAATCCCTCATGGTACGTCCCTTCTACTTTTTCACAGCGAAGGGCCCTATAGCAATCTGGTACTCAATTTATATCTAGCTGCGTTTGTTCCCTATATTCAACGTTTGGTTACAAGCGTATATAAAATAACCCCATGGTGGTGCATATTACGCGGCGGCGGTTGGCAAGAATGCCTAGGTAACATTGAAAATGGTCGACGTGAATCATTGTATGGGTGGTATTCTACAGACGGCATATTTACCAGGCAAGAGTGAGATAGACTGACCAAACCCGTTTGGAACTAATGAACCAATGACCCGTGATCACCCTATTGTTAGGACCTAGTTTTGCTTTGCTTTCTCAAAACATCTAACTTGTGAACTGCTTGTAGGCACGAACCAAGCTCAGTACCCTGGAACAGCGTTCGTTAGCGCCGGAGGGTTCAGCAAGAAGGTTGCCGAGAAGGAATTCACCCGAAGGGTCACGATTGTGAACTTTACATCCATGCTTTTTCGCAGCGGCAAAGTGGAAGACCTGGAGGGTGAGCGTCACTGATGCACTGTCGTTGTGAGCTTACGACGGTTTTACAATGAACGTCCCGAGGGTGCAATGGCCGGTGCAACTGCGCCTCCAGTTGGCAATTTCCCAGAACTGCGTCGTCTGCGGCGAGCAGTTGCGACTCAGGTCTGGACTTTGGAGCAGACGCCTCAGTGAGAGCAGGAGAGGTGGGAGTTTGTCTGCTCTACTAGATGAATGTCTCGTTTCTTTACTACACTACCTTAATGTAGCTCTTACTGAGATTGAGAGCTGCGGCCGAGGGAAACTGACGTATGTGTGAGAAGATAAGACATATTATGGAACAGGGGATATGCAAGGATCTCATGGGAGAGCGTAAGTCTAAAATCGGAGCTAACACAACTAAGAAGCGCCGCATAATAGCCGCCCTCCCTTGTCCTCCCAGAGTACCTATACCAGCGCCTCGACTACATGTACGAACATGAGAAAAGAATAACGTACGTCCATAAGAACGTTAAAAATGGCAAAAAAATACAAAAAACATACAGCAGGCTCGGTGTTCGCTGGTCTTCCACCGACCCAACTACTAATCTGCCCCTACCAGCTTAACTATGGGAGAGCGGCGGATCCCGTGCTGTCTAGTAGGTATGGCCGTATGTACTTGGAACCTTGCGAATTAGATATATATTCGATCTAGGAGTACGCCGTAAATTAATTTGTGGCTGGGGCGCGTCTGAGGACCTGTACATTACGAGAGCGAACGCGACTCTCTTCTCCATGGCTGTTGAACTTGCTAGATGTTTCCGCACAACCCGGCCGCCTGCTCGCGATCGGCCTACCTCCAACACCAGCCCTGCGATACCGAAGAGCGGTGCGCTGACCGAAACCCCATTTACGCCTGTCTTCCCCCGGTTGCCCTTTGACGCACTGTCTCCACATACGCCGCCTCCATCTTCCTCTTTCAGCCAGCGGCGGCCTCGTTCTTTTCGACCGCTGTACCATTTTTATTCTAGCGGAAAGATCAGGACCTCGTGTTACGTAGGCAATATATCGTAGATCGCAACCCCAAAGGATGGGTTCATTGATCGATGGTTAGCTGAGCAGCGCCTCTTTTAGACCGAGCTTGGCTTGAGCCCGCCACCACTCTTCGTGACAGATGTCCGAAACCTGCCCTAAGCATTGTCACGAGCCATGACTGCTCACGCTTTGCTTGTGCATAGCTTTACTATGGGGCACTGTATTGTGACGACTGCTGACCAACTTCCTTGGGGAGCTACTGAGTCAGAGGTCACGCACATTATTCCCCTTCGCGATGCATCATTCACAGACATCGCTTGTCGCATATGTGCACGCCAATTTTGGGCTCGATTTTAATCGTGAATCATCTCGCGACTCCTCTGTACTGCAGTCTCTCTATAGTGGCTTCCCGGAAAACTAGTACACAATGCGACCTCGGAGTGTCCTTTAACTAATGCATTGATCACGACGTTGAACGCCTGGGACTCGCACCGCCCACCATACGGGTCTTTGTAACCTCATTCAGAAGTAAATCTTGCTATGACACACAACCAATGCGCACTTCGCGACTTTCTCTGTCTGTGATCAACGTGGAGGGAATACCACAGCGACTCAACGCCTCTCTGGCTCAGCAGTCGGCAACGCAAAACTCGTTAGACACTTCTCTTGCCGCTCCAAATACGATCAAGCCAGCAACCGCCACTTCAGCACTCCTGATCGAGCCAGCCGCTTTTTGTTGGGCACCAGAGCAACAGGGCGTGCACGTCTTGGAGCAAACTCTAACGCCTCCGCACGAGGATCTACGTATCGCAACAGAAACTCGGCATAGCGCCCCTCCGGCGGCGCAAAAATTGCCCCAAGGAACAATCTCGTGATCCTAGCACTACTAGGAGAGGTACCGAAAAAAAATCCGTAGCTAGTGACAGCGACCCGCCCTTGCTAGCCTCTAATACTATGGCTCATAATAAAGTGCTTCTCCTATAGGTATCGTAGCTCAAGTAAGCCAAGTAAATAGCTAATTTCATAGTAATAACTCTATTATGATATCTACGTAGTTTTAAGATACATTTTGGAGTACTACTCTTTAAGGTCCTAATAACAGAGCAAAGAAAGAAAAAATATTGCCGTAAGGCAAATAGAAAACTAGTCATGGCCCTCGGCCATGGTTCCGTCTGGAGTATCCACAATGTCATCGGAGTAGCTGTCGCCGGAGCCTTCCTCGCTACCGATACTACCGTTGCCGTGTTGCCACTATGGGAACCTGTATCCTTGTAATCACCGTCCGGCGGGTTAACGCAGAGGACGCGGCCCCAGAACGGGTTGGTGCTCAAGAGGTTAGAGCAGCGAGAGTCGAGCGCCAGGTTCCAGCTCACCAGCCTCATCCATGAGGTTCCGGCATTCACGGCGACCACGACGCAGTCGTCCTTCTCCCGCATCTGGCTAGGTGGTCTGGTATTTCTCTGGCAGGCACAGCTTCAGCCGCCGGGGAATTCCGCTGCAGTTGGACAGATTTGGGTTGAGGTAGTATAGGGTCGCGGCCGAGACTGATTTTGCGAGCGCAATGCTGTCGCATGTGTCGCCATCTTGGGTATTGTAGTGCCCACTGACATATGCAACTTGCTGAGTGACGTTGACTTGGATGGGTTCTGGCTGGGTCTTTTTTGGACTCTGGACGTCGCACTCTGTGGTAAAAGCTCTTGTCAGTCGCGACCGAATCGAATTATTGGGTTGGTAGAGTCGGTCATCACTGGCTAGAACGAGGCGTGCCTCAGGGATAAAGACGGTGGCAAATACTGCAATGGTATGTATATCCTGGTATAGAAGTCAGGCTTTGGGACCTGACTATTGCGGGTATGCTTTGTTGCGCTTGAAGAAAGAGTGGATTGGTTCAACTTGATGACCAACGATATGCACGGGGCCTGGGACATATATAAGTTCACCGCCCCTGGGCCAACGTGCACACGAATCTCACTGAGATCCAATGAGGCCTAGACCTACTGTGGCGGAACGACAATAGCCCCAAAAAGGTCACTATCCATGGGCATGTCCTACTACAGTCGCAGCTTCACTCTCACCGACCCGGGCTGAGCACGCCCGGTTGTCGGTGTCAGCTCTTCGGGAACCGCGGGCGTCTTGCCGCATCCGAAATCCAAGATGTCGTCAAGGGAACAGGGCCTTCAGGCGACTCTCCACGCCACGCCGCCGTCAAGACGGTCTCGTGGGGCAACTAATGGGTCTCCATTGACGACGTTGCGACTGGCGCCTCAAGGCCAACACCCTGTGCGGTTAGTGTATCACTGGCTTCATGGTCTGGGCCATTAGCTAGGACGATGGGGTGGCACGAATGCGCAGGCGCTCGTCTCAGCCCTGGGGCGGCTAAAGATGGACTTTCCCGACTTTGGGGGCAAGGGCGGCGAGGTCCCAGCCGATGCCGTCATGGCCTCCAAGACGTGCCGGTGGACTAGCTGCTTTGAAGGCTGCCCGTCCGGCATTGACGGAGGTGCAGCGTGATGGGCACAAGGAGATGAAGGCGGCCGATGGATGCTTTGGGGGACATAGCATATTGCTGTCAAGAGCTACCCCTGTAGCCTCGCTCTGATGGCGCTTCGGATCAGCGCAGGCAATGGGAATTCCGAACGCTGATGCAAAAATACATGGAAAATTCGACCTGTTCCGGTCACCACTCCGAGCCGACCCTGCATGACAAGTTCAAGGGTCCGGCGTCGAAACGGACGAGATCCCTCGAGATCGGTCGCGCTGAACCCGAGATTCTCCGAGGACGAGCTGTCGACTGCACTCTGGACAACTGGGTCAGAATCCTCACCTATGCGGTGTTGCTGTTTTCCGTGAAGCGGAAAGAGATGGACCCTCTCAAAAACGTTTGGAACGACGAGTTTGCCGCCAGCTATGAGACAGACCTCGAGTACACGGGGCTCCGGGACTTTATGGACCGCTTCCCAAACTATGAACCTCGCAGCGTGCTCGAGTATGTCCTTTACAATCCCCAGGTGGCTGGAAGAGGCATTCGCACGGCGTCGGCGGCTTTAGAGACTGCCTCCAGCACCAACCAAGAGTTGGATGAGTTGCTCCCTCACATCCAACCTATCCCGAAGCAAGCTTGATTCGACCACGAGCCTAGCTGGCGCGTTCCCGAATTCGTCCTCGGATGATGGATTAGCGCCGTGTGCCAAGAGGGCTTTTACCATGCCGACCGCACCGTGTTGGGCTGCCCAGTGAAGGGTGTTTGATTCGACTTGACCGTCTCGGCCTGACTGGCGGCAAGCTGCATGACCTCTTGTGGATCGAATCCCCAAGGACGGCTGTGATGGCCGGCCCCTTGTCGACGGTTAGTCGAACCGGGAACCAACATCGAAGCGCGAGCTTCGACATCAGCACCTCGTAGAATCAACTCCTCGGCTAGGCGCGCCATGTGGCTGCTTTCGTCTCTATCCAGATATAGTGGCGAGACAATGCAGCGGCGTCCAGGCCTCGGCCGTAGAGACCAGAGGATCAGCGCCGTGAAGGAGAAGAAGCCCGGCAGCTTGCACTGCCTCTGGTGCTCCCTTAGTTGATGTGCTACAAGGCGCCAGCGCGCACATCATGGGAGTCCAGCCGGTAGCACTTGACTTATTGATTTCAACGCCGCGAGATAGAATATACTCTAGTATATCAATTTTGCCGCCAGCTGCGGCCCAGTGCAGCAGTGTCTCTCCGTACTCGTTTTTCCGCCGTCGTTATGACGACATCCTGATCCTGGGCAGAGCATCCAGAAGATAGAGGCGGAAGATGCGGAGGTTCGACCCCGAACGCAGCGCAGTGCAGAGGCGTGTTGCCTGCTGCGTCTCTCTGGGCAGACAGAAGCACCGTGCTCGAGCAAGAGGCGAATACCAGCCTCATGAAGGCGTTTGCCCGGGCCGTGACCAACCGGGACTGCGAGCCAAGACGATGAAGCGCGGATTGCTCGTCGTCGCCCTTTGCATCGGGATCTGCGCCCTTTTCGAGAAGTGCCTTGAGGCCTCCAGCCAAGTCGACTGCCCTCGCAGCCTGGAGCGTGAGATGTAGGCCGCGGTGGCGAGCGTTGGGATCTGCCACCAGCATCAACCAGGCGTGCAATAAGCTGTTGCTGGTGTAGATAATCCACACCGTCATACTCTGCACCGCGTGACTCGTCGCATGTACTAAACTTGAAGTTGGTCGCCTTCTGGAGGGCGTCGAAAAGCGTCCTCCTGGGAATAGACAACTCTCGCCAATAGAAGGTCGACGGCGTGAACATGCCACCTCCCCGCAGCAGAGCATAGGGCATAGTCCTTGACGTCCGCGAGACCAACCTTGCCACCAGTCCAAGAGGTCTCCAATAATAGAGACTTGGCCATAGGTGGCGGCCCTGACGAGGCAGGACAGGCAGGGGTGGGAGCCATTCGCGTGGCTCTCGGGTGGGATGTGAGTCCACATGCTCTGAAGAATATGGCGGGTTCCGTTGCGAATAGACAGCATGAGTGGCGACGAGGGTGCGTCGTCGGGGGTTTTCCTCTAGGGGGTCTGCGCCGGCATCCACGAGAAGGATGGCGGCCGCCAGTTGTCGCAAAGGACGGCAACGTGGAGCGGCGCGCCCCAGATACAGTGCTGACGGCCTCGATCTGCGGCGCTGGAGATGGGAAGCAGCTGCCGCAGCCGGGGAATGTCGTCGTCGCGGACACAGGCGTGCAGGGCGCTATCCTGGAGAGTCAAAGGCCTCGCGCATTTGCCACTGCATGTGGTGGTTCATGGCGTGGGGTGTGTTGTCGCCTATGCGGGATACCTTGGATGAGCATGCCCAAGTCTAGGCATGATGTTGAGACGGCCGAGTTCTGTCGGCAAACCTGTTCAGAAGGCGCTGGTGGTGATGGCTTGGCAAAATCTCGAGCTGCGTGCATGGCCCACCGTTCACCCATCCCTCCTCCGATACAAAAGCGAACACATTCTGGCTGTCGACAATCTCCCGTTAAGCTAGATAACCCTGCCACTCTTGTGTCAACAAGTCTCTGTTCCCGCGATCCCACGGTTCAAGACAGACTTCCCACTGATGGTCGCAACGAAAACGTAAGCACGTAAGGCGAAGATTTCGCTCGGAATCGACCGTAGTGACACGAACAGAGCAACTGCTCTTCAAGATCCCAGCGAACGGGATTAAAAGAGGAAACGTTGCCCAAGGCAAACGGGAGACTGTTTGCTCACTCGAACATGCCTCCTCAAGAAAGCTTGTCGTGCAACAAGGTAGAAGGAATATTGCATGGGTGAAAGAGTGTCTGACAAGAAAGACTCCGTATTCTTGCAAGAAAATGAAGTGAACACTCTAGTTCAGAAAGGTGGGCATTGCCTGGGTTCTTATACTCTTCGGTGCTCTCCCCTTTCGCATGGCTACCGACAATCATGATGGGGTTCCTAGCATTTGTTTCATCGTCGCCGCTGGTACGCTGGTCAGCGAGGCATGTGTCTGATGGATAGGTGTTCGATGCGCCAATGACATTGAGAATGGGACATCAC